>NZ_CP118259.1:1468750-2937500 GCF_013337045.2 Agrobacterium vitis | reverse complement strand
GTCCTTTGGACCTGTTTGGTGAGTGACTTGAGTGTTTGTGATCACGATATCTTTTGAAGAAAAAATAAAGTTTACAGCGCTCGAATGAGTGTTGTCTGTTCTGGTACATTGTGAAGAGAAGATTGATCTGGAGGCTTCCAGGTGTTGTGAGGGAAACCTTGCGATGTCCGAAACCTTTCCTAGTGATCCTTATAATGGTCTAGCCGACCGGAATTTGGTGAAGGATTGGAGGTAGGAAGGAAGCTTGTCACTCTGGGTCGTTCGTTGTTCATCGTCTTTGACGATGTCTGATGAATGATCGGATTACCGTTGCCTGACCGCGCGGTACCGGATTTGATCTCGAGAAGCTGGTCTTAAGATAGACTGCAAGTGAGCTGCTCGGCGTAGCTCCAATAAAGCAGATCTATCGAACACGTCGATGGCATCATTGGTTTGGTTGGGTTGTAAAAGGTAACCCGGCCTGTTGCTCGTTTCCTTTGGAGGCGACAGCGAGATGATGAGCATTGGCAATGAGAACGATTAAGTGTCGTAAGGGCATTTGGTGGATGCCTTGGCATGCACAGGCGATGAAGGACGTGATACGCTGCGATAAGCCGTGGGGAGCTGCGAATAAGCTTTGATCCATGGATTTCCGAATGGGGAAACCCACCTTAAATGCTTAGAAAATCCAAACTGTCAGTGATGACGGCTTGGGTTTCTAAGCATTGTTAATAAGGTATCTTATCCTGAATACATAGGGGTAAGAAGCGAACTCGGGGAACTGAAACATCTAAGTACCCGAAGGAAAGGACATCAACCGAGACTCCGCAAGTAGTGGCGAGCGAACGCGGACCAGGCCAGTGGCAATGAGGAATAAAGCGGAACAAGTTGGAAAGCTTGGCCATAGTGGGTGACAGCCCCGTACGCGTAGAACACTCATTGTCCTAGAGTAGGGCGGGACACGTGAAATCCTGTTCGAACATGGGGAGACCACTCTCCAAGCCTAAGTACTCGTGCATGACCGATAGCGAACAAGTACCGTGAGGGAAAGGTGAAAAGCACCCCGACAAGGGGAGTGAAATAGAACCTGAAACCGGATGCCTACAAACAGTAGGAGGGCGAAAGCCTGACTGCGTACCTTTTGTATAATGGGTCAACGACTTAGTGTAACTAGCAAGCTTAAGCCGGTAGGTGTAGGCGCAGCGAAAGCGAGTGTTAATAGCGCGATTGAGTTAGTTGCATTAGACCCGAAACCGAGTGATCTAGCCATGAGCAGGTTGAAGGTTGGGTAACACCAACTGGAGGACCGAACCCGCATCTGTTGCAATAGATTGGGATGACTTGTGGTTAGGGGTGAAAGGCCAATCAAACTCGGAAATAGCTGGTTCTCCGCGAAAACTATTTAGGTAGTGCGTCGATCGAATACCTCAGGGGGTAGAGCACTGGATGGGCTATGGGGACTCACCGTCTTACTGATCCTAACCAAACTCCGAATACCTGAGAGTACTAATCGGCAGACACACGGCGGGTGCTAACGTCCGTCGTGAAGAGGGCAACAACCCTGACCTCCAGCTAAGGTCCCCAAGTCATGGCTAAGTGGGAAAGGATGTGAGGATCCCAAAACAACCAGGATGTTGGCTTAGAAGCAGCCATCATTTAAAGAAAGCGTAACAGCTCACTGGTCTAAATAAGGGTCTTTGCGCCGAAAATGTAACGGGGCTAAAGCCATGCACCGAAGCTGAGGATGTGCAGTAATGCACGTGGTAGCGGAGCGTTCCGTAAGCCTGTGAAGGGACAGTCGTGAGACATCCTGGAGGTATCGGAAGTGCGAATGTTGACATGAGTAACGATAAAGGGGGTGAGAGACCCCCTCGCCGAAAGACCAAGGGTTCCTGCTTAAAGTTAATCTGAGCAGGGTTAGCCGGCCCCTAAGGCGAGGCAGAAATGCGTAGTCGATGGGAACCACGTTAATATTCGTGGGCCTGGTGGTAGTGACGGATCACACAAATTGTACAGTCTTATTGGATTGATTGTGCAGTGGAGTGGTTCCAGGAAATAGCTCCACCGTATAGACCGTACCCGAAACCGACACAGGTGGTCAGGTAGAGTATACCAAGGCGCTTGAGAGAACTATGTTGAAGGAACTCGGCAAATTGCACGCGTAACTTCGGAAGAAGCGTGACCCCTTTTTACGCAAGTGGAGAGGGGTGGCACAGACCAGGGGGTAGCGACTGTTTATCAAAAACACAGGGCTCTGCGAAGTCGCAAGACGACGTATAGGGTCTGACGCCTGCCCGGTGCTGGAAGGTTAAGAGGAGAGGTGCAAGCTTTGAATCGAAGCCCCAGTAAACGGCGGCCGTAACTATAACGGTCCTAAGGTAGCGAAATTCCTTGTCGGGTAAGTTCCGACCTGCACGAATGGCGTAACGACTTCCCCGCTGTCTCCAACATAGACTCAGTGAAATTGAATTCCCCGTGAAGATGCGGGGTTCCTGCGGTCAGACGGAAAGACCCCGTGCACCTTTACTATAGCTTTACACTGGCATTCGTGTCGGCATGTGTAGGATAGGTGGTAGGCTTTGAAGCTTGGACGCCAGTTCGAGTGGAGCCATCCTTGAAATACCACCCTTATCGTCATGGATGTCTAACCGCGGTCCGTTATCCGGATCCGGGACAGTGTATGGTGGGTAGTTTGACTGGGGCGGTCGCCTCCGAAAGAGTAACGGAGGCGCGCGATGGTGGGCTCAGACCGGTCGGAAATCGGTCGTCGAGTGCAATGGCATAAGCCCGCCTGACTGCGAGACTGACAAGTCGAGCAGAGACGAAAGTCGGTCATAGTGATCCGGTGGTCCCGCGTGGAAGGGCCATCGCTCAACGGATAAAAGGTACGCCGGGGATAACAGGCTGATGACCCCCAAGAGTCCATATCGACGGGGTTGTTTGGCACCTCGATGTCGGCTCATCGCATCCTGGGGCTGGAGCAGGTCCCAAGGGTTTGGCTGTTCGCCAATTAAAGCGGTACGTGAGCTGGGTTCAGAACGTCGTGAGACAGTTCGGTCCCTATCTGCCGTGGGTGTAGGAATATTGACAGGATCTGTCCCTAGTACGAGAGGACCGGGATGGACATATCTCTGGTGGACCTGTTGTCGTGCCAACGGCATAGCAGGGTAGCTATATATGGAATGGATAACCGCTGAAGGCATCTAAGCGGGAAACCAACCTGAAAACGAGTATTCCCTATCAGAGCCGTGGAAGACGACCACGTTGATAGGACGGGTGTGGAAGCAGGGTAACCTGCGAAGCTTACCGTTACTAATAGCTCGATTGGCTTAATCGTTCTCATTGACCATGCTCATCGACTTCGTCGATGAGCCATATGTTTAGCGCTCACGCATGAGCGGCTCGTATACGAGCCTATGCTCCGCGAGGGCGCCGAACGATCGGCGACGCGCTTTGCGCTTGCGGACTTCGTCCGAAGGTGCCAAGCAAAACGTCGACGAATGACGTGTTCACAAAAAAAACGGGCAACGCCCGCCAGCTTCTCACATATGCAAAGCATCAATACGGTTCCGTATTAACGCTTTGGCACCCTTCTGAGCGCAAGCGAAGAAGATGGGTTTGCCAAAGAAAAGGGAACAATGTTGATGCGAAGCATCAACATTGCCCTTAGCTGACCTGGTGGTCATGGCGGGGCGGCCGCACCCGTTCCCATTCCGAACACGGCCGTGAAACGCCCCTGCGCCAATGGTACTTCGTCTTAAGACGCGGGAGAGTAGGTCGCTGCCAGGTCTGCTAATGGCAATGTTGTTAAAAAATCCAAAATCAAAACACTCTTCTCTCACTATCTTCGGCCCTGCCGACAACAAAAAAGGGTCGCATAAAGCGACCCTTCTTACGTTGATAATTACACTTATATATAACGCGGGGTGGAGCAGCCCGGTAGCTCGTCAGGCTCATAACCTGAAGGCCGCAGGTTCAAATCCTGCCCCCGCAACCAAAAATCCCCGAGATCCCAACAAAACCCCATCACGGGGCTTTTTGCGTTTATTGGCTTCATATTGGCCAATTGCACAAAGCCAAGGGTATCTTGACCTAACAAAGCCCCCACGCAAATTTAATAATCACACTCACAAACTTCTCAAATTCCCAAACAATCCAAAAGAGGCCGAATCCGCCAACCTACGCTGAAACAAGAATAAAATACAAAAATTAATGCCGAAAATTCAAACTTTGAATGTGCCAGTTTTTTGAGAAATCCGAGCACCTCTACCGCCCAAAATCTGTCAAATTTGCTCAATTTACAACGTCTGAAGGCATGATTCAGCCCAAGGTATTAGATGTCGTTTCATAAGCGACCGCTTCTATTCACGAATCCTTTATTGTTCTTCACAATAATCGAATTGTCGACTTTTGAGGAGCCTGACGAATTCGCCCGGGTCATGCCTGGCGAATGACACTCACCTTCGATCCAGATTGATAGACTTATTGTAACGCGTTGGATGGCTCACCATGTCCTTATACACACAGTTCAAAAAAACGTCCCGAGCACAGCTAGCAATTACAGAGATCGAAAATCTGACGCGCAGTATGGCTGATGGCGATACATCGCGTCGCGCGCAGGTGGACATTGCGACCGGCGAAGCAAAGATGCTGCTGGACGCGGTCAACAGATTGCTCGACGCGGCTATGCGTCCAGTCTCCGACCTTCGCGATGCCACCACTCGTATGGCAATGGACCATGACAAGGGCGATATTGATGCGGTCCTTCCGGTCGATGCCTTTAAGGGTGACCTTTCCGTCATGGCAAAAGGCATCAACGACATGGTCGCTGGGCATATATCGGTTAAAAAGAAAGCAATTGCCTGCGTTCAGGAATTCAGCGTAGGGAATTTTGAAGCTACGCTTGAGCGGTTCCCGGGCAAGAAAGCATTCATCAATGACACGGTGGAAACTTTGCGTGGCAATCTCAAGGGCTTTATCGCCGAGATGAACCGGATGTCCGCTGAGCACGATAAGGGTGATATCGACGTCTTCGTGCCTGTCGAGCGGTTTCAAGGCGACTTTGCGGTGATGGCAAAGGGCGTCAACGACATGGTCAATGGCCATATCGTTGTGAAGAAAAAGGCAATGGCTTGCATCAAAGAATTCGGCGAAGGCAATTTTGATGCGGCGCTCGAACAATTTCCAGGAAAGAAGGCGTTCATCAACGAAACGATAGAAACGCTGAGGAGCAATTTCCGAGACATCGTTACCGAAATCCAGCGTTTGACCATCGCGTCCACCGCAGGGAATTTGAGCGAACGAGGCGTCCCTACTCGCTTTGTTGGAGATTTTGCCAAGATGGTTTCCGGCATAAATGGCATGCTGGATGCCATTCTGTTGCCGATTGGTGAGGGCAATAGAGTGCTTAATCTCGTCAGCATTGGCGATCTGACAGAACATGTCGAAATCGCTTGTGAAGGCGACCATCAGAAAATGAAAGACGCGATCAATTCATTGGTCGATAACCTGACCAGCTTTGCAACCGGCGTCGCCACTGCGGCTGATCAGGTGACCAGCGGCAGCCAGGCGCTCTCGTCCACCTCCGAGCAGCTTTCGCAGGGTGCGACAGAGCAAGCCTCTGCGGCTGAAGAGGCCTCGGCGTCCATGGAGCAAATGGCCGCTAATATCAAACAAAACGCCGATAACGCCTCCCAGACAGAGAAGATTGCCCGCCAGTCTGCGAAAGATGCCGAGTTATCCGGCGAGGCGGTTGATAAAGCCGTCAATGCCATGCGAACGATTGCCGAAAAGATTTCCATCGTTCAGGAAATTGCTCGTCAGACGGATCTTCTGGCGTTGAATGCTGCGGTTGAAGCGGCGCGCGCAGGCGAGCATGGCAAAGGTTTTGCTGTTGTTGCATCAGAAGTGCGCAAACTTGCCGAACGTTCGCAGGCGGCGGCAGGAGAGATTAGCGGTCTGTCCGGTGAGACTGTCAAGGCAGCGACCGCAGCTGGTGAAATGCTACACCGGCTCGTTCCCGATATTCGCAAAACCGCCGAACTCGTCTCGGAAATTTCGGCTTCCTGCCGTGAGCAAGATCTGGGAGCGTCTCAGATAAACGAGGCCATTCAGCAATTGGACAAGGTCACGCAGCACAACGCCAGCGCATCGGAGGAAATGTCGGCTACCTCTGAAGAGCTTGCGTCTCAGGCAGAGGAATTGCAGTCTTCGCTCACGTTCTTCCAGACCGGAGATCAAGGCGATTCCCAGGCACGCAAATCGCGGGGGTCTGTTGCACCAGTTCGCAAGGCAGCGCCATCGGCCCAGCCGGTCCGCAAGCCGATGGCAAACCGATCCGTTGCAGCGCAGCAAGCCCGCGCGAAGGGCTTTGCTCTCGATCTTTCCATGGGTGGCCCGGACGCAGAAGATGGTCGCTTTCATCAACCCACTTAATACCAAGATCGCAAATGCTCCTGCGTCCTCTCGTTAAGTAGCCTGTCAATGTCTCAAATGCGTCAGGTGTTTGAGACATGTGCAAAAAGAATACGATGAGTCATTTTCAATGACTCATCGTATAAAGCAAATGAGACGTGATTAGCTTTTACATCATTCCTCGAGCTTCCACATGGCTGCCATCGCTATCCTTCCTGACGTAAAACCCATTCGGGATTGCTTCCTGAACAAGCGGAACATGAGATATCAGCCCAACAGTGCGGTTCTGGCTGGCCAGACTATTCAAAGCCTGCAAGACCAGATCAAGTGTGCCTGAGCCGTTTTCCGTATCAAGGCTGCCAAAGCCTTCATCGAGGAAAATCGTGTCCAAACGCACCTTGCCGCTGGCGCTTTCGACCACGTCGGCCAAGCCCAGGGCAAGCGCCAGGGCGGCGATGAAGGTTTCGCCACCGGAAAGGGTTGCTGTGGGTCTCGCCTTGCCGGTATGGACATCGAAGGCGAGAATGCCCAAACCGCGCTTGCCTCGTCCGCCGGATTCAATGTCGCGTTCCAGCCTGTAGCGACCATTGGTCATCGGCCCCAGCCGCAGGTTGGCGGCCTGCAAGACCTGTTCGAACATTGCGCCGATGGCGAAGGTTTCCAGTTTCAGCTTTTGCCGGTTCTGGGCGTCGAACAGGCCAGCCAACTCCCGCAGGGGGCCGGATGTTGCCTCGGCTTCGTCAAGCCTTTGGGCAATGCCGGCAAGCTCTTGGCGCAATTTCTGCAAGTGATCGAGCCGGGCTGCCGTTGCCGCACGTAGTGTAACGGCTGTATCGAAAGCGGCTTCAGCCAGCGAAAGCGCCTCTTGATGGGCGAGAAGGTCCGGCGGATGTTTACCCGCGAGAGCGGTCTCCAATTCCAAGAGCTTTTCATTGTCGCGCTGCAATTGGCGTTTGTGGTCTTCTATCGCCGTTTTGTCACGCTGAAGTGTCGTGATGGCGGCTTTCAGGCGTTGCAGATCCTCCCGCGTCAGGCCAGCGTCGCGCAGTTGGGCCTCGAAGCCAAGATTTTCCTTTTCGTGGCGGGCCTGCCGTTCGTCCAGGATATTTTGGGCGGCCTCGCTGTCTTTTTGTGCGCTTAACGCGGCCTCGCGCGTCGCCGTGGCGGCCTCTTCGCTGCGCTTCAGCGCCGTTTCCCGGCTTGTCATCAAGGCCTGCGATTGCTGAATCTGGCGTTCCAGGGCTGCTTTATCTCGCAGATGCATCGCGATGCCGGAGAGCATTTCGGCAAGTCGGGCTTCACCATTGCTGGTCTCTGTCGTCAGTGCGGCCAGCCGGTCCCGGTGCTGCTCCAGGCGGGCTAGCGCATCGGTGATGGTTTTTCCAAGGTTTTCGAGCGCGGTCTCGGCAGCGACGATATCGATGGCCGGGCCAAGTCCGCGAAGGGCGTGCTCCATACCTTCCATGTCCTGGCGCAGGTCCTGGATAGGACGTTCCGGCCGCTCCAGATCCGCCAGCCTGCCTTGGCGCTCATCGACCGTGGCTTGCGCAGAGGCGTGAGCGCTGGCGCTGTGCTGCTCTTCCAGTCGAGCCTTTTCCAGGGCTTGTTTGGCTTCACGAAAGGCCTTGTCCAGCCCGGCCTCGGCGCTGTCTCCCATCGCAGGGGCCGGATGGTCGGTCGCGCCACAAACAGGGCAGGCGAGGCCAGGCGCCAGTTTTGCTGCCAGATGGAGCGCTTGTGCTGAGGCCAGCCGGCGTTCGGCCTGATCGAACAGTGCCGCGGCGCTGATAGCTTGAGCCTGCCGTTCGGCATGGATGCTTGCGCTATGGTTTAACCGTTGGCGCGCCTGTTGCAGATCTTTTTCGGCCCGTTCCACGATCTCGGCTTGCTTCACCTGCGCCTGCAACGCCGTAAGGTTTGCGGTCAATGACTGCCTGCGGTCATGAGCAAGGCGCGCCTGTTTCAAGGCCAGTTCCCGGACCTGCTGTTCGTTGGTCAACGCATCGAGACCGGCCTTTGCGGTTTGAAACGCCGCTTGTTCCTCCTGCACACGCTGTTTGGCTGCTTCGACCGATGCGGTGAGGCCGGTGGCTTTTTCCAGCACATTCCGGTCGCGTTCCAGCTGATCGATTGTCCGGCGCAGCGCCTCGAGTTCGCTTTTGCTCTGTAATTGCTGCTGGTAGGCCGCTTGCGCCTGTTGCGCGGTTGCCTGCGTCGAGGCCTGGATCTGCATTGCCAGAGACAGCGCTGCCTGTGCATCCTTGCAATCGCGTTGTGCCTCGATCACTCGGTTCTCGGCATCGGCCAGTGTTCGGGCGCGTTCGGCGGCTGTGACCTGCGCTTGCAGCGCGGCCATGTCTGCGGCCTGATTGATGGTTTTCTGCCGTGCTTGGCGAGCGGCGTCCGCATCCTTGAACAGGCGATCGGTTTCTCTCGCTGCTTGCAGCGCAGCGCGGGCGGTGTCTGCCTCTATCCGGCTGTGCTGCTCTGCCTGCTGATGGTCGCTGAGCGACGATGCCGCCTCGGCAATCCCGTCCACCAATGCCTGCATGCTGTCGAACCCGTCGGCACCGAGGCGGCGAAGGCAGACGGCGCGCTCCTCGCGCACCAGCCGTTCGGCGCTTTCGGCGTCGCTCTTCAGTTTTGCCGCCAGCCGGCGATAGAGCGACACATCGAAAAGGGCGCTCAGAATATCCTGCCGCTCCTGAGTTTTGGCGGAAAGAAAGGCCTCAAACCGGCCCTGCGGCAGAAGCACGATCTGCTTGAACTGTTCGGGACCGTAACCCAGCAGATCGGTGATTTTTTCACGGACCAGACCGATCTTTTTCTCGGCCAGCACCTTGCCGGGCTGGGCGGCGGTAATTTCGCTTTCGCCAAGACCGGTGGCGTCGAACAGCCAGGCCTCGTGGGTATCACGGGTTTCGCCGCCGCCGCGTTGTTTTGGCCGCATCTGTTCAGGGCGACGGCGGATCACGTAACGGCGCGCGCCGAGATCGAATACGAACTCCACCTCGGTGGCGAGATCAGGCGAAGCATGGTCGGAGCGTAGCGAGATGGTATCCTGCTCGGCTCTCGCCGCTTCACCGAACAGGGCAAAGGTCATGGCGCTGAAAATCGTCGATTTCCCTGATCCCGTCTGGCCGTAGATACCGAACAGGCCTGCGGCGACCGCTTCGCGAAAATCGATGGATTGGCGTCCGGCATAGGGGCCAAAGGCCTGCATTACCAGGCGGACAGGTCTCATGCGGCATTCTCCTCGGCGTCCAGATCGTCCAGCATGGCCGTGACCAGTGCGCGTTCTGGCTCGGAGATCGGTTCATCGCGCACCTGGGCGATGAAATCGGCGATCACCTCCAGCGGATCAGCCGGTGCAGCCATGCTGACGGCAAATTTCAGCTCCGGTGCCCTCTCGTCACGGGCATAGGTTAGCTGGCAGGCATTGGGGAAGACCGCCCGCAACCGCTTCATCGGATCGATCAGTGGGGTAGGATCGGTGAGCACCGCCTTGATGAAGTCCTGCGACGGCTGGGCCAGAAGCAGTTCAGCCAATAGCCCGCGCAACAGGCGCACGGCCCGTGGAGGTCTGAAATCAATGGTTTCGATTCGTGCCTTACCATCGGCGTCGAGATCGATCAGGGTCATGGATTTCTGTTCGCTGGCCTCGCCGAAGCTGAATGCCAGCGGGGAGCCGGAATAGCGAATGTGAGGGGCCGAGACACTTTGTGGCTTGTGCAGATGACCGAGCGCCACATAATGAGCGCCTTCGAAAATTTCCGGTGACACGGTCTCAATACCGCCGACGCGGGCCAGTGGACGTTCTGTGTCGCCGCTTGTTCCTCCAGCGACGAAGGCATGGGCGATCACCACCCAGCGCGCACCCTCCGGCAGGCTGCGGCGCGCGTCGGCCATCTGGGCGGCCAACACGTCCTGCGGTGTGGCGATGGCCGGGTCGGCAAAACATTCGCGGGCGGCAAATTCATAGGCGAAGGGTAGGGCGGAAAAGGCCACCGGTCCGTGGGCGTCATGCAGGACAAGGGGGGCCATTTCTCTTGCAACCGGGCCCTGAATGAGCGCGCGCTGCCTGTCGGTCATGATTGCCATGGCGCCGATCCGGTCGCCGGAATCATGATTGCCGGCAATGATCGCCACGGCGGCGGTGGTTTCCATTGCTACCCGCGACAGAAAGGCGTTGAACTGGCGCACCGCTGTTGCCGGAGGTGCTGCCCGGTCGAAAATGTCGCCGGCAATGATCAGGATATCGGCACGGGTCGTGGTGAGGGCATCGACGATCTGGTCGAGAATGACGGCTTGATCCTCGTCCAGCGATAATCCGTTCAGCTGGCGGCCCAGATGCAGGTCGGCGGTGTGGAGGATTTTCATGGCGTCCGATCCGGTAAGCGATGTCCGTCAGGATTATCTATCGGCATAACGTCGCAGGCTCCAGATGAAACACCGGCCAGGACGGCTTTTCCCGCGCTCTTTGCGTGCAAGGCGAGGATGTGTTCAGCTCTTCAGGCCTTGGTATGGTGGTAAGCCGGATAAGGATTGCCTTTTTGCTATTCACCTGCGATCACTTTGGTGCAGCGGTTTGGTTTTTTTGCTATCCTGCTGGGCAGGATGGCTTTCCGGCAGCCTGGCTTGTCCTTATAAACAATCTTCTTGAATGGACGACGCAAGGGCGTTGTTCGGCACGAACAGTGGTCCGCGTGATAACCAGCTGATGGAAAAAAGCCTACTCCTTTATATATGGCGGCATACGCGCAAGCAGCAGATCTGGGTTCTGACGATTGTTATCCTGTCGATGGTGCCGTATTTTCTGGCCTTCGACCTGCCCAAGCGCATCATCAATGGGCCGATCCAGGGAAGCGGGTTCGAAGCGCCGGATTCGCGACAGCCGCTGTTTGCCTTCGACTGGACCGTGCCTTTGACCGATTGGTCATTGCATTCTCGCGGCATTTCCCTTGACCGCATGTCGAGCCTCATGGCGCTGAGCGGCGTCTTCCTGCTGTTGGTGATCATCAACGGGTTGTTTAAATTCTATATCAATACCTATAAGGGCAGGCTTGGAGAGCGGTTGCTGCGGCGGATCCGCTATGAGCTGGTGGACCGGGTGCTGCGGTTCCCGCCAAGCTATGTCAAGCAGATCCATTCCTCCGAAGTCTCGACCATGGTGCGCGATGAGGTGGAGCCGTTTGGCGGCTTTACGGGGGATGCCTTTGTGCAGCCAACCATGCTGGGCGGCCAGGCACTGGCCGCGCTGTTCTTCATTTTCCTGCAAAGTTTCTGGCTTGGCACGATTGCAGGCGCAATGGTGGCGCTTCAGGTCGGCATTATTCCCAAAATGCGCCGCCGCTTGCTCATCCTTGGCCGTCAGCGGCAGCTTCAGGCCCGGCAATTGGCGGGCAAGGTCGGGGAAATCGTTGATGGCGTTGGCACGATCCACGCCTATGATACGTCGAATTATGAACGCGCCGATATTTCGAAGCGGCTCGGCGATATCTTCAAGATCCGTTACGATCTCTATCGCTGGAAGTTTTTCGTCAAATTTTTCAATAATTTCCTGTCTCAGCTGACGCCGTTTCTGTTCTACTCCATCGGTGGCTATTTCGCGCTGAAGGGCAGCCTGGACGTGGGCCAGCTGGTGGCTGTCATCAATGCCTACAAGGATCTTCCCGGTCCGTTGAAGGAGCTGATCGACTGGGATCAGTCCCGCCAGGACGTGCAGGTGAAATATGAACAGGTTCTGGAGCAATTCGAACCGCCGCAGATGATCGATCCCGTGCTACAGGCGCTGGCGCCTGTGGGGATGGCTGCCCGCTCTGGCCCGCTCGCTTTGCAGAATGTGACCTTGCAGGATAGCGGCGGCGCGAAGGTGGTGGAAAATCTCACCTTGAAAATCGGCCCGGGTGAGACGATTGCCGCAATCGACAATCGCGGTGTGGGGGCGGAAGTGATGGCCGAAGCCATTGGCCGGTTGAACTGGCCGGTGGCGGGCAAGATCGTGCTTGGCGATGCCGACCTGCTGGAATTGCCGGAATCGGTGACGGGTCGGGCAATTTCCTATGTATCTGCCGATGGTTATTTCTTTCATGGCAGCCTCAAGGACAACCTGATTTACGGCCTGAAACATGCGCCGACCAATTCGGTGAACTATACCGGGCGCGAGGCGATGAAACGTCGTTGGGAGATCAAGGAGGCGCAATTGTCTGAAAACTCCGATCTCGATCCCAATGCCGACTGGATCGACCGGCGGGCGACGTCCGTGCTGCACGGTGAAGCCAGCGACCTGAAAAAATCAATTTTGACGGCGCTGGATACCGTGAAACTGACCAGCGACGTGATGGAGCTTGCACTGCATTCCATCGTCGATCCGCTTGATTATCCGGACCTGACGGAAAAAGTGGTGGAGTTGCGTCTGGCGCTGCGTGATGAATTGCAGAGGCAGGGTCTTGCCAATCTCGTGGTTCACTTCGACCCCACTGCCTATAATGCCGAGGCGACACTGGGAGAAAACCTGCTGTTTGGAACGCTGCGTCCGATTGTCAATGGACCTGTCTATGCCCATCAGAGCGATTATTTCTATGATGTGCTGGAGCGCGCCGGTCTGCTCAGCCTGTTTTATGAGATGGGTTTCCTGATTGCGGAAAACCTGGTGGAAATCTTCGGTGGCCTGCCGGCCGATCACCCGTTCTTCCAGCAGCTCGATGTCCTGACCGCTGACGACGTGGTGTTTTACCAACAGATCCTGCAACGCCTTCAAGGCCGGACCAAGCCGGTGCCAAACGAGGAAGAGCAGCGGGCAATGATCCGGCTCAGCTTCAATTATGTCGAGCCGCGCTATCGTATGGGTGTTTTGACGCAAGAGGTGATGGACAAGATCGTCGGCGCCCGTGACCTGTTCCACGATAACCTGTCTCCGGACCTGCGCCACAGTATCGAGCGCTACGATCCGCATCGCTACATGGCGGCGGCGACGTTGCGCGAGAACGTGATTTTCGGCAAGCTCGTCAACCGCAATCCCGAAGCCCAGCCGAAATTCCGCGAGCTGGCGGCGAAACTGAGTACTAAGAAAGGCCTGACGGAACGGTTTCTGGCGCTTGGACTGGAATTCGACATTGGCAGCGGCGGCCGCAGGCTGACCATCGTTCAGCGCCACAAGCTCAACCTTGCCCGCGCGCTGGTGCGGCGTTGCGACTATTATATCTTCAACAAAGCCCTGCCGGGCCTCGACGCGCGTGTTCAGGAGGATATTGTTAAGGATGTGCTTGCATTTCTGCGCGAGCAGGACAATGATCCCTCTATCCTTTGGGTTTTGTCGAACACATCATTGTCAAAAAACTTTGATCGTGTTCTGATACTCGACAGCGGTTCATTGGTCGCGGACGGCACGTTCGAGGCTCTGGGCAATGAAAATGATATTTTCAAGGCATTGGTGGCATGAGGGGTCAGGCCACCGAAAACCGGGAAGTTGGTGGCAAGCATGTTACTGCGAGACGAAGTGCAGCTATTGCGGAATATTCCATACTTCAAGCACGTCGATCCGTGCAAACTGAAGCTCCTGGCCTTCGCCTCGCAAAGGGCTACTTATAAGCCCGGAGACATTTTGTTTCGCCAGGGCGATGGCGGTGATGCTGCGTATGTTATCCTGTCTGGCAAGGTTGATTTGCTTTCAGACATGCCCACAGGCCAAGTCAGGATCGGTGAAGCAGACAGCAAATCCATCATCGGCGAAATGTCACTTCTGTGCCATGGTCCAAGACGAATGACCGCACGCGCTGCGACAGAAGTCGAAACTCTTCGCATCGCCAAAGATTGTCTCGGCAAGGTCATGGCTGACAGCCCACGCATGAGCATGGAGTTCAGCCGTGCGCTAGCAGAGCGTCTTCGGGCAATGACAACCGAACTCGACACTGTTCGTTTGCGGCAACTCTCTCTTGTCGATTAGGATGTAAACCATCCCTCATTACTCCTATTAACGCCGGAATTTCGGGCGGATTTTAGGCAAATGCACTCGAAAGTCCGGTGCTTCTGCAAAAAATCACGGCAGTCGGCGATAGAAGAAGTAGCGGTCTTTCTCGATATGGTCGAGGACCGGTAACGGCTCGAGTGCTTCGTGTTCGAGCGGCAAGCCACTGAGCGCATAGCCCTCAGGCCGCAACATCCCCGCCACCATATCCGGCAGCCAGGTGAGTGTGACCGCATCCCGCTCGGGATAGCCGGTGCCGATATCGGCATGGACGAAGGCCGCACCGCAGCCAATGAAGGCCTGACCGGTCTGGTCGATTTCCCCCAGGATCAGGTCGCCCTCCTGCGGAATCGAGCTGCTATGCGCGCCCAATTGCCGGTCGAAGGCGACGATGCGGCGACCGGTGAAATTCTCCCGCAAATGACTGAAGGTCCGGCCATTGCCAAGGCCGATTTCCAGCACCGGCCCGTCGGGCAGGGGATAGGCGTCGCGGATATGGTTCAAGAGATCGCGCTGAGCGCTCATACGGTTGATGAAACTATCGAGACGGCTCATGGGATCACGCTTTCACAATCGTGTGGCCTGCGGCCTGATCGGCAATGCTGCGGCGGGCAAGGGCGTTGCGGGTATCGATGATCAGCGGACACCAGTCGGCCAATTGCTGGTAATCGACAGTGTCATGGTCTGTGGCGATCAGCACCGCATCGAAGGCGGCGAGGCTTTCCTCGTTCCAGGTGATGCTGCGACGGCCTTTCAAATGGCTATATTCGCGGGTTTTCGGAATTTCGGGCAGGAATGGGTCGAAATAGGCGACCTCGGCGCCGCGTTCCAGAATAAGCTCCATCAGCCGTAGTGACGGGCTTTCCCTGATATCTGGAACGTTTTTCTTGTAGGCCAGACCCAGGATCAGCACGCGCGACCGGCTCAGCGCTTTGCCCGCCTTGCGGTCCAGCGCTTCGGCCAGCCTGGAGACGACGTGATGCGGCATGGACGTGTTGATCTCGCCCGCCAGCTCGATGAACCGGGTCGGCTGGTCGTATTGGCGCGATTTCCAGGTCAGGTAAAACGGATCGATGGGAATGCAGTGGCCGCCAAGGCCTGGGCCGGGATAAAACGGCATATAGCCGAAGGGCTTGGTCTTGGCGGCGTCGATCACCTCCCAGACATCGATGCCCATGGCGTCATAGACCAGCTTCAATTCATTGACCAAGGCGATATTGACGGCGCGGAAGATGTTTTCGGTCAGCTTGACGGCTTCCGCTGTCGCCGTCGAGGAGACGGGCACCACGGTTTTGACCACCGCACCATAAAAGGCCGCCATCAAGGCCGATGCGTCGGGACCATCACCGGCGATGATCTTCGGAATGGTCGAGGTTTCAAATTCGCGATTGCCGGGATCTTCCCGTTCCGGGGAAAAACCGAGGAAGAAATGCTCTCCGGCCCGCAGTTCCGAATGTTCGAGGATCGGCTTCACTACTTCCTGCGTGGTGCCGGGATAGGTGGTGGATTCCAGCACGATCAGTTGTCCGGGCCTGAGCGACTTGGCAATCTGGCGGCAGGTGTTTTCCACATAGGACAGGTCAGGGTCACGGTTCTTGGTCAGTGGCGTCGGCACGCAGATGGCGATCACGTCATAATCGGCAAGCGCCAGAAAGTCCGAGGTGGCAGAAAAGCGGCCCGCCGCGCATTCTTCGCGCAGAATATGTTCTGGCACGGCCTCGATATAGCTTGTCCCGGCTTCGATGGCGTCGATCTTGGCGGCGTCGATATCAAAGCCCATCACCGTGAATCCGGCCTTGGCAATGCTGATACCCAACGGCAGGCCGACATAGCCGAGGCCGATCACCGCTGCCTTGGCGCGGCGGGACTGGATGGCGGACAGCAATTCGGCGGCAACGGGATGATGGGACATGGTGGGATAAAGCTCCGCAGGCGATTTCAATACCGGCTTCAGTTGCGGTCCGCATGATGGGATGTCAAGGGTGCGCGATGATCTTGTCGGGCAATGTTGATCGGCTGTGATTGGTGACGAGAAATCTGCCTCTGCCTCTTGCAACAGCCTGCGGACTGCGCACATGTCCCTGCATGACGATGAGGCTGCCCATGAAAATCGGCTTTTACGCGCCGCTGAAATCCCCCGACCACCCGGTCCCATCCGGCGACCGGCTGATGGCGCGCCTCCTGCTGCGGGCCTTGCGGCTGGCGGGCCATGATGTCACCGTGGCGTCTGATCTGCGCAGTTTCCATGCGACGCCGGAGACGGTTCTGCCGGATCTGGCCCAGGCGGCGGAGGAAGAGATCGAGCGGCTGGCCGGGCTTTATCAGCGCCAGGGCAAGCCGGATCTGTGGTTTTGCTATCACCCGTATTACAAGGCGCCGGACCTGATCGGGCCGCCGCTTTGCCGACGGTTCGCCATCCCCTATGTCACGGCGGAGGCCTCCTATTCGCAGCGGCGCAATCTGGGCGTCTGGGCTGGTTTTCAGGACAGGTTGCTGGAGACGATCAGGAGTGCCGCTGTCAATCTCTGCCTGACAGCGCGGGATATGCAGGGCTTGCAGGCAGCTGTGCCACAAGCCCGGCTGGCTCGGCTGACGCCATTTATCGATGCGCAGGCCTTTCTTGCCCGCCCGCAGCAGTCAGAGCAGCATGTGTTGGCAACCGTGGCGATGATGCGCCCCGGCGATAAGATGAGCAGCTATGGCGCGCTGGCCAAAGCGCTGGAGCTGCTGCCCGATCTTGCCTGGCGGCTAAAAGTGGTTGGGGATGGACCCTGCGGGGCCGAGGTTCGGGCGCTGTTTTCCGGCTTTCCGCCTGATAGGGTCGAATTCTTGGGCGAGCAACCGCCGCAAGTCGTCGCCGAGATCTTATCGACCGCATCGGTCTATGTCTGGCCGGGCCATGGCGAGGCCTATGGCCTTGCCTATCTGGAGGCGCAGGCGGCAGGACTGCCGGTTGTGGCCGAGGCCGTGGCAGGCGTGCCGGAAGTGGTTTCGCCTGATATCACCGGATTTTTAACGCCGCCCGGCGATGCGCCTGCCTATGCTAAAGCTATAGCGACCCTGCTGACCGATGCGTCAAAGCGCCAGACAATGGCGCAAGCGGCCCGCCAGATGGTCGAGCAGGATCGCTCGATTGAGGCGGCCAGCGCCCGGCTTTCCGCCCTGCTGGAACAGTGTCTGGGCGATAGTGCTAAACTGGAATCGGAAGGCGAAAGTCATAATGTCTGAAATTCTCTTGAGGCAGCGCCTCGATGATCTCGCCGCCCAGGGAAAGACGGTCAAACTCTGGCTGCGCGATGACGATGCGGTCGAGCCCAGCGAGCCGCTGGAGACTTTGCTGGCACTTGCCCGCCGCTTCCAGATACCGCTGACGCTGGCGGTCATTCCCGAGCCGACCAGTGCAGCGCTGGCCGGATTGCTGCAGGCAGAAACCCTTGCCACCATCGCCGTGCATGGTTGGAACCACCAGAGCCATGCTGGTCCAGGTGAAAAAAACCAGGAACTAGGGGCGCATCGTCCGGCGGCAATCGTCCTGGACGAGCTGCGCCAGGGATTGGCCAAGCTGCGCGGACTTTACGGCGAACAGCTGCTGCCGATGCTGGTGCCGCCCTGGAACCGGATCGACAAGGCTTTGCTGCCAGCGCTGCCCGGCCTCGGTTTTACGGCGCTGTCGGTGTTTGGCCGGGAGAAGCGCATAGATACTCTAACCCTTCTCAACACCCATGTGGATGTGATGGATTGGCACGGGACGCGCGGTGGGCGGGATGCCGATATCCTGTTTGCGGAACTGGCTGCCTATCTGGAGCCCGAAGCTGAACCTTTACAGGCCATCGGCATCCTCACCCATCATCTGGTTCATGACCAAGCGGTCTGGGATTTCCTGACGCGGCTGTTCGCTCTGACTGCCACCCATCCAGCCTGCCGCTGGGAAAGTGCGCGGACATTGCTTCAGCGGCAGGCATAAGCACCTACCAGGATTTCCAGCCGATCAGCAGGCCGCCATCGGTGGTCAGGGCTGTATCCCGTGCCGCCTCCACCTCGGCAAACGGCGCGCCGCGTTGCAGATTGGCGGCAATGAGGCTCGCATCGGGAACGGTAAAGCTGGTGCCTCGAAACACCACGGTCATCAGCAGCGGCCCGGTCGACCACCAGGCGGGGGCATCCGGCAGCAGCGCCATGGCCTGCGGCATGGCCTCGATAATCCGCGCAAAGACCGGATGGCCGGGCGGGCTGGCGATGAAGGAATTGGTCATCAGCAGGCTGCCGAGGCCGGTCTGGCGCGGCGTGTCTTCGGCAAGGGCGGCAAGCCCGACCAGAGACAGACAATCGGCAAAGCTGATATGGTCACGGGCCGGATACCAGTCGCAATCAAGGTAAATCCCGCCGAAGTGCTGAAGGATCAGATAGCGCGCCACATCGACAGCGCCGGGATAGTCGCCGCGTGCCAGCATGGCCTTAAAGCTTGGATGCTGGTCAAACCCCTGTGCTTCAAGGTCGGCCTCGCGCCACAGCCGATAGGCAAAGCCATGGCGGGCGCAGTGGGCGGCCCAGGCCTGGCAGGCAGGCGGCAGAGCCAGTGTTCCGAGCCAGATCTGGTGCAGCACTCTTGGTACTGCCTCGCGGTTCAGCGCTGCCATATCCCGCCGCTCATCGCGGCTGAAACGCGAAAAAGGTAAAAGCAGGTCCGGTGGTGGCGCTAGTGTATATTGCAGCCCGGTGACCCGCAGCCGGTCTCCGGCAATCTTGGCAAGCTTCAGATAGGCCGAATGCAGCTTGCGCGGCATACCAAGCGCGGTGTCCGGCCCAAGCCCGGCCTGCGCCAGCAAATCACGGTCGCCAGCCAGGGCATCCAGCATAGTCTTTGCCGCCTCTAGCTCGCGCTTTTTGGCAAGCTCCAGGCTTTGGGCAATTATGGCGCGACTTTTCAGTCTCGGGGGTAAGTCTTGGCTCACGATGACAGGTCCATTTTATCAGTCTTCTGACCTACCGATAAAAAACTGACATGTGCAAGCCGTAAAGCCATGTCCGGGTCGCGATTGAAGCATGTGTGTCAGCGATAGACATCAATGATTTGCTAAGATACGGTGGCTACAAAGTCATAAGACGGGTTGGGAAAAGTGACGCATGGCAGAATGCGCAGATCTGCTTTATGTGGATAATATCAGTGTGTCTTTTCCCCTGTTGGGCGCAAGCATCCAGGCGGTCAAGTCTTTCAGCATGACGCTGCAGCCCGGCAAGGTTACGGCGCTGGTCGGTGAATCCGGGTCGGGTAAATCCGTGCTTGGACGCTCGATCATGGGGATCGAATCCAACTTGGCGCAGATCAATGGCCGGGTTGTTTTTAATGATCCGCAAAAGGCAGCCCAGGTCGATCTGCTGTCTTTGCCCTATGATGGTCGCCAGATCCGCCAGATTCGCGGCAACCGGATTGGCATGATCTTCCAGGAGCCGATGACCTCGTTTTCGCCGGTCCATACCGTCGGCAACCAGATCGAGGAAGTGTTGCGGGTCCACACCACGTTCTCGCCGCGCGAACGCCAGGAACGGCTGGAGGAAATGCTGGGGCTGGTCGGGTTCAACGACCCGGCCCGTGTGGCGACCATGTACCCGTTCGAACTGTCCGGCGGCATGCGCCAGCGGGCGATGATCGCCATGGCGCTGATCTGCAATCCGGCGCTGTTGATTGCCGATGAACCGACCACGGCGCTTGACGTGACCATCCAGGCACAGATCCTCAAGCTCCTGAAAGAATTGCAGGAAAAGCTTGGCATGGCGATCCTGTTGATCACCCATGATCTCGGTGTCGTCGCCAGTCTTGCCGATGAAGTCGTGGTGATCTACCGCGGCGAGGTAATGGAATCCGGTCCGGTCGAAGCAATTTTCAGCGCGCCGCAACATGCCTATACCAAGGGCCTGATGCAGGCGGTGCCGCATTTCGACATGGACCGCAATGAGCGCCTGAAACCACTTCGCGAAATCCACGTCGATACCGGCCGGTTGATGGACAAATGTCGCGTGCCGTCCGGCGGCGACGGCGTGTTGCTTTCGGTGCGCAATATTTTCAAATCCTTCCAGTCCAAGGGGTCAAACGGATTTTTCTCGCGCCCGTCTTCGCCAACTTTGGCCGTCAACGATGTCTCCTTCGATATTTTTCGCGGTGAAACCTTGGGGCTGGTGGGCGAAAGCGGGTGCGGCAAGACCACGCTCAGCAAGATTTTGATGCGCGGCGTCACGGCTGATCACGGCACGGCTGTCTATCATGGCACCGATGGTCCGCTGGATATGCTGAAGGCTGAAGGATCAAAGCTGCAAGACCTGCGCACTCGCATTCAGATGGTGTTCCAGGACCCTGTCTCTTCCCTGTCTCCGCGCATGACCGTGCGCGGCATCATCAGCGAACCCTTGGAAATTCATGATCGTGGCAACCGGGCCGCTCGGCTGGATCTGGTCAACCGGCTGATCCATGCGATTGGCCTGCCTGAGACGGCGCTGGGCCGCTATCCGCATAGTTTTTCCGGCGGTCAGCGGCAGCGGATCGGCATTGCCCGGTCACTGGCGCTCGGGCCGGATCTTGTCATCTGCGATGAGCCGGTTTCGGCACTGGATGTCTCGGTGCAGGCACAAATCCTCAACCTGATGAAGGATTTGAAGAGTGAGCTTGGCCTCACCTATCTGTTCATCTCCCACAATCTGGCCGTGGTGAATTACATGGCCGACCGGGTGGCGGTGATGTATGCGGGCCGTATTGTCGAGATTGCCCCTTGCGAGGTGATCATGCGCGATCCGGTCCATCCCTATACCAAGAAATTGCTGGCGGCGGTGCCGCTGCCCAACCTGGATCATCCGATGGATTTCAACCTGATCGGTGAGCCGTCGCTGGCCGCAAAGAAGAGGTGGGCCAGGCATTTTCACGATGAAGGTGATCCGGCAACGCTTGCCCATGCCGATCTGGGTGGTGGCCATCTGGTTTTGGCCCGCCGTGAGGTGGATGCAAGGGAGTTGCGCTCGTGAGCAGCCATCACCTTACCCGCCGTCGGGCGCTTGCGCTGATGTCCGCCGCTTTTCTGCCGCGTCCGCTTCTGGCGGCGTCTCATCTAGGTGAACCGGAACTTTTGAAAGCCAAGGTCGAGGCTGGCCAACTGCCGCCAATGGCTGAGCGCTTGCCGAAAGTACCGCGCGTCGTGTCCCTTGAAGGGCCTGAGCGGGCTCCGGGGCACTATGGCGGCACGATCCGCATGTTGATCGGCGGCCAGCGCGATATCAGATATATGCCGATCAATTGTTACTGTCGGCTGATCGGCTATGACCTCGCCTTCAATTTCCAGCCGGATCTGCTGGAACGGTTCGAGGTGGTCGAGGAGCGGATCTTTACCTTCCACCTGCGCGACGGCCATCGCTGGTCGGACGGGTCGCCGTTTACGGCAGAGGATTTCCGCTATGTCTGGGAAGACATGTTCCATGACAAGAAGCTTCACAAGGGCGGAATTCCCACGGTCTTCCGGGTCAATGACAAGGAACCGGTCTTTGAGGTGCTGGACGCGCTGACCGTTCGTTATACCTGGGAGGATCCTAATCCGGATTTCCTGGCCGAGCTTGCCGCCCCGACCGCAACGCGTCTGATGATGCCCGGCGCCTATCTCAAGCAGTTCCACCATAAATACCAGACCAAGGAAAAGCTGGAGGAACTGGCGAAAAGAAACGGCGTGCAGGATTGGGTGGCGCTGCATCAGAAAATGTCGCGCATCGTGCGCCCGGAAAATCCTGACCTGCCGACGCTGGATGCCTGGCTTCCCCGGACTGCGCCGCCATCGGGCCAGTTCATCTTCGAGCGTAATCCCTTCTACCACCGGGTGGACGAGAACGGCTTGCAGCTACCCTATATCGACAAAGTGGTGATGGGCGTTGGTTCTGGCGACCTGATATCAGCCAAGACCGGCACGGGCGAAAGCGATCTGCAATTCACCAATCTGGATTTTGCCGATTATACCTTCCTGAAAAACGCCGAGAAACGCTATCCGATCAAGGTCGATCTGTGGAAGCGCACCCAAGGGGCGCGCATCGCGCTGATGCCCAACCTGAATTGCAAGGATCTGGTCTGGCGTCAGGTGCTGCTCGATGTCCGGGTGCGCCGGGCGCTGTCCCTGGCCATCAACCGCGAAGAAATCAACAAGGCGGTGTTTTTCGGTCTGGCCCAGGCTTCGGCGAATGCGATCCTGCCCGAAAGTCCGCTGTTCAAGCCCGAATACCGCGATGCCTGGGCAGGCTTCGATCCCGATCAGGCCAATGCGCTGTTGGACGAGGCTGGCCTTGAGCGCCCTGACCGGCATGGCCTTCGTCTGTTGCCGGACGGGCGTGAGGCGGTGCTGATTGTCGAGAGCACCGGGGAAAGCTCCTTTGATTCCGACGTGCTGGAGTTGATTACCGATCACTTCCGCAAGATCGGCTTCCGCCTGTTCGTGCATATCTCGCATCGCGAACTGTTTCGCCGCCGCATCACCAATGGCGAAACGGTGATGGCCGTCTGGCAGGGATTGGACAATGGCGTTCCGACCGCCGACATGTCCCCGCGTGAATTGGCGCCGACCAGCGACGACCAGCTGCAATGGCCGCTCTGGGGCCTGCATACGCTGTCGGGCGGTGGCGATGGCCGGGCGCCGGAAATTCCCGAGGCGCGGGCGTTGCTCGACCTGTTTCGGGCCTGGCGGCAGTCCGATCTGCTGGAGGAGCGCACGGCGATCTGGCATGACATGCTGCGGCTCTACACCGATCAGGTCTTTACCATCGGCATCGTCAATTCTGCCTTGCAGCCGGTGGTGAAATCGCGAAAGCTCAGGAACCTGCCGGAAAAAGGCCTGTTCGGCTTCGTCCCGACCTCCCAACTCGGCGTCTATATGCCGGATACATTCTGGTATGATGAGGATGCGACATGATCCGCTATATTCTCTGGCGCATTGCCGTGATGATCCCGACGCTGATCATGATTTCCATGCTGGTGTTCACCATTATCGAATTGCCGCCCGGCGATTACTTCGAAAGCTATGTCGAGGAAATGCGGGCTATCGGCGAAAAGGCCGATTTGCAGGAAATCGAGGATTTGAAGGCCCGCTACGGTTTCGACCAGCCCGCGCCGATCCGCTATTTCAACTGGGTCACTGGCTTCGTGCAGGGCGATTTCGGCTATTCCTTCGAATATCGCATGCCGGTAGCCGATGTGGTGGGAGACCGGGTCTGGCTGACCATCCTGGTCTCGACCGTCACCATCGCGGTCACCTGGCTGCTGGCCTTTCCAATCGGCATTTATTCGGCCACTCATCAATATAGCTGGGGCGATTACGGGTTGACCCTGCTGGGCCTGATCGGCATCGCCGTGCCAAACTTCATCCTGGCACTTGTCATGATGTATTTCGCCAATATCTGGTTCGGCATCTCCATCGGCCATCTGATGGACCAGCGCTTTCTGGGCCAGGCGATGAGCTGGGACAAGTTCAAGTCTATCCTCGAACATCTATGGATACCGGTGATCATCATTGGCACGGCGGGCACCGCTGGCATGGTGCGCCGTGTCAGGGCCAATCTGCTGGATGAGCTGCACAAGCAATATGTGATGACGGCGCGCGCCAAGGGGCTGCATCCGTTTCGAGTGTTGATCAAATATCCGCTGCGCATGTCGTTGAATTTCTTCATTTCCGATATCGGCTCGATCCTGCCGACGATTATTTCCGGGGCTGAAATTACCGCCGTCGTGCTGTCTCTGGAAACCACCGGCCCGATGCTGATCCGGGCGCTTCAGGATCAGGACATGTATCTGGCCGGGTCGTTCCTGATGTTCCTGGCGGTGCTGACGGTGATCGGCGTGCTGATTTCGGATATTGCGCTGGCGCTGCTTGATCCGCGTATCCGTTTGCAGGGAGGGCGCAGCAAATGAGCGATCCGCGAATGCCATCCTCCGGCTCTGCCTCTGGCGCCTTGGCGCATTACGTGTCGCCAGCTCCGTTTGACCCTTATGCGATTGAGGATGAGGCAACATCCCGGCGTTCTCCGGTTGATCAGGCCTCGCAATTCCGCCTGACCTGGTGGCGGTTCAAGCGGCACAAACTGGCCTATTATTCCGGCATTCTGTTGTTGACGGCCTATCTGATGATTGTCGTCATCGAGTTTTTAGCGCCCTACAACGTCCATAGCCGCAATGTCGACCGGATCTATGCGCCACCGCAAGCCGTGCATCTGTTCGATGAAAACGGTTTTGTCGGGCCTTTCGTCTATGGCCGGACGATGTCGCTGGATATGGACACATTGAAACGGGTTTATACCGAAGATCCGCAACAAGTGCAGAAGCTGCGGTTTTTCTGCCGGGGCGACAGCTATCGTTTCTGGGGTCTGGTGGACAGCGATCTGCATCTGGTCTGCCCGGCGGAAGGTGGAAATTTCTTCCTGCTCGGCACCGACCGGTTGGGGCGTGACGTGCTGTCGCGTATTCTCTACGGCGCCCGGATTTCGCTGACCATCGGTCTTCTGGGCGTGATGACCAGTTTCGTGCTTGGCATCGTCATCGGCGGGCTGGCTGGCTATTGGGGCGGCTGGTTCGACATGGTCGTGCAGCGCATTACCGAAGTGCTGCATTCCATTCCCAGCATTCCGCTGTGGCTGGCGCTGGCGGCGATCATGCCGCCGGACTGGAGCCCTCTGCTGGTCTATCTCGGCATCACCTTCATTCTCGGCCTGTTGGACTGGACGGGGCTGGCGCGGGCGGTGCGCTCCAAGCTGCTGGCGCTGCGCGAAGAAGATTACGTGCTGGCCGCCCAGATGATGGGATCGGGCAGCGCCCGCATCATCGGTCGTCATCTTATTCCCGGCTTCATGTCACATCTGATTGCCAGCGCGACGCTGACAATTCCCGGCATGATCCTCGGCGAAACAACCCTGAGTTTTCTAGGGCTTGGCCTTCGTCCACCAATTACCAGCTGGGGTGTGTTGCTGACAGAGGCCCGCTCGGTCAATGTGATCGCACTTTATCCTTGGCTGCTGTTCCCGGTTGTTCCCGTCATCGTGATCATTCTTGCCTTCAATTTTCTAGGGGATGGTCTTAGGGATGCGGCAGATCCATATAAGTGATCGCTGTATACGGGAACGGCGACCTTTACCCATGCCCATGGCTGTTGCTCAGTCCGTCCGGATTGACTGATCCATGCAGTGACATTTCTTGGAGAGACTGACCACATGTCGAGACGTCTGGGGCAAGCCCGCATCCTCATGTACAGCCATGACACGTTCGGTCTTGGCCATTTGCGCCGCTGCCGCACCATTGCCCATTCGCTGGTGGAGGATTATCGCGGTCTGCAAGTGCTGATTATTTCAGGCGCGACGATTGCCGGTGCCTTCGATTATCGTGCCCGGGTGGATTTCGTCAAAATTCCCAGCGTCATCAAGCTGCGCAATGGCGAATATACCTCGATGGACCGCCATATCGACCTGCATGAAACGTTGAAAATGCGCCAGTCGATCATCCGCCACACGGCGGAAAGTTTCGAGCCGGACATGTTCATCATCGACAAGGAACCGCTTGGCCTGCGCGGCGAGGTGGAGGACACGCTGACCTATCTGAAGACCCGTGGCACGAAACTGGTGCTTGGTCTGCGCGATGTGATGGATGCGCCGCATCTTCTGGAAGCGGAATGGAAGCGCAATGACGTGCTGACGAAGATCGCCCGGCTCTATGACGATGTCTGGGTCTATGGGCCGCCGGATTTCTACGATCCGCTGACCGGCATCGACGCGCCTCCGGCCCTGCGTTCGAAAATGCGTTTCGTCGGTTTCCTGCAACGCAATGCCCTGACGGGAACCCGGTCCGATCACTCGCCCCAGGAAGATTATCTGCTGGTGACGACCGGTGGTGGTGGCGATGGTGGCGATCTGGTGCGCGATGTCATTGCCGCCTATCAGGCCGATCCGACGCTGGACCAGCAGGCCCTGGTGGTGCTGGGACCTTATATGCCTGCCGACTTGCGGCAGAAATTCATGGAGGCGGGATCGCGCCATCCAAAGCTGACGATGATCGAATTCGACAACCGCATGGAAGACCTGATCGCTGGTGCCAAGGCGGTGGTGGCCATGGGCGGCTATAATACCTATTGTGAAATCCTGTCCTTCGATAAGCCCGCCCTGATCGTGCCGCGCACCGAGCCGCGCGAGGAACAGTTGATCCGCGCCACCCGCGCTTGCGAACTGGGCCTGGTCAGCATGGTCCTGCCTGACCAATCCAGCGATAGCATGGCGTTTGCCCAGGCGATCAAGGCCGTGTTGAAACGCGATCCGCCCTCGGTCAGTGCGCCGGGCATGCATCTGGAAGGCTTGCCGACCATTTCCCGCATCGTTGCCGACTGTCTGGAGGAGCGCGGTGCCGGACGTCTCTCGGTGGTGCAAGGGTAAGATCGTGCCGCAACCAAGAAAGATCGTCGTTTTACTGAAAGGCTATCCGCGCCTGTCGGAAACCTTTATCGCCCAGGAATTGCTGGGCCTGGAGCAGGCCGGCTTTGCGCTGGAACTGGTGGCCATGCGCCGCCCGACCGACAAGAAGAGGCATCCGGTCCATGATGAGATCCAGGCACCGGTGCATTATCTGCCGGAATATCTGCATGAAGAGCCGGGACGCGTGCTCAAAGCCCTATGGGCCGTGCGGCTTCTGCCCGGCTTTCGTCCGGTTCTCACGCAGTTTTTCAAGGATCTGCGGCGCGATTTCTCCCGCAACCGGTTTCGCCGTCTGGGTCAGGCCATGGTGCTGGTGGCCGAATGGCCGGGCAAGGCGGATTGGCTGCATGCGCATTTCATCCACACGCCCGCCTCGGTCGCCTTTTATGCCAGCCTGCTTGGCAGCAGGGGGTTCAGCGTTTCGGCCCATGCCAAGGATATCTGGACATCGGCAAGCTGGGATCTGGCCGACAAGCTGGCCCATGCCGCCTGGGTGGTGACCTGCACGAAAGTCGGTTTCGACCGGTTGAGCGCTTTGGCCGATGGACACGGCAGCGTCCATTTGAGCTATCACGGGCTCGACCTTGATCGGTTTCCGCATTTCGAGGGTGTGCGTCCGGCGCGCGACGGTTCCGGTGATCCGCTGCGGTTGCTATCGGTTGGCCGCGCGGTGAAAAAGAAGGGCTATGATGTGCTGTTGCGGGCGCTCGCCGCACTTCCAGCCGATCTCAACTGGCACTTTACCCATATCGGCGGCGGTGACGAACTGGTCCGGTTGCAGGCCTTGGCGGATCAGCTTGGCATTGCCGGTCGCATCACCTGGAAAGGCGCGATGGACCAGCGCGATGTGCTGACCCATTACCGCGACAGCGATCTTTTTACGCTCGCCTGCCGGATCACTGCCGATGGCGACCGCGACGGCCTGCCGAATGTGCTGGTGGAGGCCGCAAGTCAGGGGTTGATGCCGGTCAGCACCACGGTCTCGGGCATATCCGAACTGTTTATAACAGGCGAAAACGGACTGCTGGTGGAGCCTGATGATGCGCAGGCGCTGGCTTTGGCGCTGGAGAAGGCCATGCGCGATCCGGCCTTGCGCGCCCGTCTCGGGGCCGCCGCCGAGGGCAAAGTGCGGCGGGATTTCGATTACCGCAACAGCATCCGCGACCTGACGGACTTGTTTTCTGGCCGTCAATAAGCACTTGCATAGGGTCTGGTTTCAGGAAATATGCCTTTGACGTCGCGTGATGCATCCCTTGCGTCTCGCCATTCTGTGAAAAGCAGAAATGTCCCCAGGAGCAAACGTACATGACTCTTCGCCCGAAACGGGTTTTCTTTTATGTGCAGCATTTGCTCGGTATCGGCCATCTGGCCCGAGCCAGCCGATTGGCCGAGGCTATGGTGGAGGCCGGATTGTCGGTAACGCTGGTGACGGGCGGAACGTCGGTCAAGGGCTTTCCGGGACCGGGTATCGAGCATGTGCAATTGCCTGCCGTTCTCTCAGCCACAGGCTTTTCCGGTCTGGTCGATAGTGAAGGCAAGCCGGTTGATGCCAGTTTCGAGACAAGCCGTGCCGCATTGCTGTTGGCGGCCTTCGAGGCGGTTCGCCCGGATGTTGTGATCATCGAGGCTTTTCCGTTTGGTCGCCGGCAGGTGCGCTTCGAGCTTTTGCCGCTGCTGGACGCGATCAAGGCCACGCATCCCAAGCCATTGCTGCTGAGTTCAGTGCGCGATATTTTGCAGGAAAATCGCAAGCCCGGCCGCGACAAGGAAACCGTCAAGCTGGTGCAGGACCATTTCGATGGCGTTCTCGTGCATGGCGATCCGCAATTCGTCGAGCTGCAAGAGACGTTTCCGCTGGCAAAAACCATTCATGACAAGCTGCATTATACCGGCCTGGTTGCAGCCCCTGAGCCGGAACCGGCAGAAGAGGTCTTCGATATCGTCATCTCGGCGGGGGGAGGGGCGGTCGGTGCCGCCTTGATCGAAGCGGCGCTGGATGCCCGCGACATTCTCGGCGGTGATCTCGGTGAACAGCTGAGCTGGTGCTTGATTACCGGACCCAACTTGCCTGAGGCCGATTACGAGCGCTTTACCCTGCGCGCACCCGGCACTGTCGCACTCTATCGCTTTCGTCCCGATTTTCCGGCCCTTTTGCCCAAGGCCAAGCTCTCCGTTTCGCAAGCGGGATATAATACGGTCTGCGATGTGTTGCGGGCCAGATGTCCGGCGCTGCTGGTGCCATTTGCGACAGGCGGCGAAACCGAGCAGACGGTGCGGGCCGAAAAACTTCAAGCGCTGGGCCTGGCCGTGGTTATCGGCGAGGACGGATTGAATGGCGATGCCATGGCAAAGGCCATCACCAAGGCGCTGAAATTGAAGTTTCCTAAAAAACTGTCTGTTTCGCTGAACGGTGCTGCGGAAACGGCGCGGCTGGTTACGGATTTGGTGGAGCAGAGGCAGGCGGGGTGAGGGGTGCTATGCCTCACATCTCTGATGGATGTGAGGTATTTACTGGCTCTTCAAGCGGAGCATGATTGCTCCGCCCATCACAGCCCAAGCTGGCGATAATGTTCCAAATACCAGTCCATGGTCGCCTTGACGCCGACGTCCAGCGTGGTTGTCGGTTTCTGGCCGGTGAGCGCCACCAGCAGATCAGGGCTGGCGAAGGTGCGTGGCACGTCGCCCTGTTGCATCGGCAGCATTTTACGCTTGGTCGGGCGGCCCATGATGGTCTCGATGGTCTCGATGAAATCCATCAGTGCGATTGGCTGGCCACCGCCGATATTGATGACGCGGAACGGCGCGTTATGGGAGAGCGTATCCAGATTTTCCGGGGTACGTACCCGGTTTTCTTCGCCAGGGGCAATGGTTGAAAGGGCGATGACACTGTCGATCAGGTCGTCGATATAGGTGAAATCGCGGCTCATCTTGCCTTCGCCATAGATCTCGATGGCTTCATCAGCCAGCATGGCCTTCATAAACTTGAAAAGTGCCATATCCGGGCGACCCCAGGGGCCATAGACGGTGAAGAAACGGAAGGCCGTGGTCGGCACTTTGTAGAGATGGGCATAGCTGTGGGCCATCAATTCCATGCCCTTCTTGCTGGCAGCATAGAAGGTCATCGGTTCGTCGGCGCGGTCGGTCTCACGGAAAGGAACCTGCGGATTGGCACCGTAAATCGATGAGGTCGAGGCCAACATCAAATGCCCGATCTGCAATTGCCTGGCGATTTCGACAATGTTCCAGGAGCCGATCAGGTTGGAATCCAGATAGGCTTTCGGGTTCTCAAGACTGTAGCGCACGCCTGCCTGGGCGGCGAGGTGGATGATGACGTCGGGCTTGGCCTGATCCACGGCCCGCTCAAGCGCTGCGCGATCCTCCAGCATGCCAATGACGCCGGTAAAGCTTGGAAACTGAGCAAGAGCAGCGTTGCGGGCTTCTTTCAGTTTCAGATTATAATAGGCGGTCATGCCGTCATAGCCGGTGACGGTATGGCCATCCTGAAGCAGACGACGGGCCAGATGAAAACCGATAAAGCCAGCGGTGCCGGTGATGAAGTAGCGCACGGGAGAACTCACTTTCCAGATGGACGAAGCCGCTGTGTTTAAGGTGCAGCTACCCGTTCAAGTCAAGCGAGTTCTACTGCATAATTCCTCAAATCGGAATCGATTAGAGGAATTATGCAGTAGATATAAAGAGCTACAGCGAACCTTTGTGCGCCAAACAGGGCGCACGGCGCTGTCGTAAAAGCCCGAAACAGGGGTTTAAAATGCGTGAACCGGCGGACTTCCCCACCGGCTCGATCTGTTGAAAGCCTTGATTTTGTTCAGGCGGCTCTGGTCTGCGCCCGGTCTCTTGGGTCGGCACCGAGCTTGAACTGATCGACCAGACCCATCAGCGTATCGGCTTCGTCAGCCAATTGGCGGGTGGCGGCATTGGTTTCCTCGACCATGGCGGCATTGCGCTGGGTCATCTGGTCCATGCCGTTGACGGCGGAATTGACTTCGCCCAAGGCTGTCGACTGATCGCGGCTGGCCAGCGCAATCGCTTCGACGCGCTGTGAAACGCTGACGATTTTCGTCGAAATTTCCGAAAGAACCTCACCGGTGCGCTGTACCAGCTTTGCACCGGCGGCGACTTCCGTGCTCGACGTGTTGATCAGCGCCTTGATATCCTTGGCGGCATTGGCCGAGCGTTGCGCCAGTTCGCGCACTTCCTGGGCAACCACGGCAAAGCCCTTACCCGCTTCTCCGGCACGGGCGGCTTCGACACCGGCGTTCAAGGCCAGAAGGTTGGTCTGGAAGGCGATCTCGTCGATAACATCGATGATCTGGACAATCTGGCCGGAGGCATTCTCGATCCGGCCCATGGCATCGATGGCGCTGGCGACGACCTTGGAGGAGGTATCGGCTGCGGTTTTGGTCTCGGCAACGATGGTGTTGGCGGCCTGGGCCTGTTCGGTCGAGGATTTCACCGTCACGGTGATTTCGTCGACGGCGGCGGCGGTCTGTTCCAGCGATGCGGCCTGTTGTTCGGTGCGTTTGGCCAGGTCGTCGGCGGCAGCGGTCATTTCACCCGCATTGCGCTGGATCATATAGGTATTGGCGCGGATCTGGCGCATCGTGTCCTGAAGGTTTTGCAGCGAGGTGTTGAAATCGACGCGCAATTGTTCGAGGCGGCCGGTAAAAGGCGTATCGATGGTGACGGAGATATCACCGCTGGCCAGCCGCCCCAATCCACCAGCCAGTGCATTGACGGCAAATTCGATCTGCCGGTCGATGGCCTGTTTTTCCGCATCGTTGCGGCGGCGCTCTTCCTCGGCTTCATTACGCTCAGCCTCGCTGCGCTGCTCGATCTCGATCTTCGACAGTGCATTCTGCTTGAACACGCCGAGCGCGCGGGCCATTTCGCCGATTTCATCGACCCGGGCTTCCCCGCTGATGCCGGTGTCCAGCTTGCCCTCGGCCAGGCGGCGCATGGCGGCGGTGATCTGGCCAATCGGGCCTTTGAAGGTGAGAACGAGGCCGATACCGGCAAAAAGCGAAATCAGCAGGCCGAGGGTCATGGCACCAATGGAAATCGAATTGGCGTCACGGCGTTCCTCTCCGGCGCTGACCTTTTGCATTTCGGCAAAAGATGTCAGCTGTTGCCAGATTCGGTCGAGATCGGTGCTGGCGGTCTGGAAATTGGTCTGACGGTCCTGGCTGATCTTGACCAGTTCGGTGCTGGCCTTTTCCATCAGGGCGATGGCGGGTGTCAGCTTGGCTTCAAGCGGCGCATAGAGCCCAAAGGAGCCGGATGTGCCCTTGAGTGCCGCGAGCGCTGTTTTTAACCCGGCAAATTCCTTGCGCAGGCTGGTGAGATTCTGCTCGGTCGGCGCCAGCATGAAGCTGGCGGTGGTGATCTGGAACCTGTAGGCGGCATCGATCAGGCTGCGCCCATCGGTCAAAAGCAGCTGCGCCTTTTCCAGAGGCACGTCCATTTCGCCGAAGCGGGCTGTGGCATCCTTCATCTTCTGCTGCGCGGCAAGGCCGAGATAGGCGGAAAGCTGGGTAAAATTCCGCAGTTTGGTCGCCATGGCTTCCGCCACTTCCGGCGATTTGTCGCCTGCTGTTACCATGTCGCCGAGATCCTTGATGATGGTCTCGATGGTGCGGGCGGCAGATTTGTTCTTTTCCGGCAGGGCAGCGGCCAGGGGTGGCTGGCGGGTCTTCATTTCGGCGAGATTGGCCGCGACGTAGTCGAATTTCTCTTCCGGTGTCGGCAGGCTGCCGAATTTGCGATTGATATCTGTCAGAAAACCGCTGGTCAGCGCTATCTTGTCGGCGTCGCGCAACATCTGCTTGGCGGCGGTCTCGTCAGCCTGGATCGACAAGGTCACTTTCTTCATGGCCTCGGAGAGGTCATTCTGGGCGGCGACAATATTGGCCGTGCCCTGGTTCATATCCTTGATCAGGTTGGCTTCCGTTTCATGCAGCGACCAGAGCGTGCCCATGTGGCTGACGACGCCATCGACGGCAGTCGAAGCTTTTTCAAGCTCGCTTCGGCCATCGGCATTGGTATCGAGTTGATCCAGCGTGCGCTTGAGCACCCGCTGCTGTTCTTTCAGTTTCTCGGTAACCGCATTGCGGCTTTGCTCTGTGGTCTTGTCGAGAAAGTCCGTCATCGCGATAGACACATCGCGAAACCCGCTCAAAGATTGCAACACGCTGTTTGAAATCTCCATCCGGCCTTGAAGCAGGCCGGAGGCATAGAGACCGGTAAAGCCGACCGCGCCGATGGTGACGACGAAGGGAAGGATGAAAATCAACACCTTGGTCTGAATGCGGAAACGCGACAACAAGCGATCTATGAACATGGGTACCAGCTTCTCCAAAGCCATGTCGCCTGGCCGGATACGCGTCTTAGGCGCGTTTGGCTGAGCGATTGAGGCAGCAAATGCAAAGCGATTTCCGGATAAGGACGGCATGTCTTGAGCGGCAAGTCTCTGCCATCGCTGTCCAGAAGCGTGTCAGACCTCTCACAGTCATTGTGCAGGCGCTGGCGGTCAAGCGACATCATCGTCAATCAACGACATTAGGGGGCGTTTGTTAAGATCGACTTAAATTTGGCATTTCCCCCTTTTTATAGAGGGTATATAAGTTTATTGTATATAAGTTTAAGTCAATGTTATTGAAGGAAAATGCCGACGCTGGCACTGCGGCCGCTCGCATCGATCACCGTGAGTGTCGAGTACCCATTGCCATCGGGCGTCCAGCGGGTGGTGCGGGTACGGGCAAGATCCGGCAGGGCCTGTCCATTGGCCAGCCAGCGGAACGGCGCGCGGCCTGCTTGAAGTTTCAACACCAGCGGCAGCTGCGCGCCGTCGGCGGTCCGGCCAAGTTCCACATGGGCGCCTTCCGGTGGATAGACGATCATCGGCGGTTTTTCGCGGGCATTGAGGGCGATCAGGCCGCTGGCATCGCGCGAAAAACGCCTGAGGCCGGGTGTCAGATCGCTCTTGGCGATCCGCAAGGCGCCATCCGGCGGCGGGGGCAGGGGGGCTCGCGGCAATTTGGACCGGGCAAAAGCCTCAAACAAAACAGGGGCCGCGGTGCCATAGCCGGTCAGACCGGGAATGGCACTGTTATCCGCCCTGCCGATCCACACCCCGATGACCGTGCGGCCATCATAACCGATCGACCAACCATCGCGGTAGCCGTAGCTGGTGCCGGTCTTATAAGCGATCCGTCCGGTCAGTGCGCCAAGCGGCGGGGCGACACCGGACAGGATATCGGTGACGTTCCAGGCCGCAGCCGGTTCCAGCAGGCGTCCGGGCTCGGCATGGGCGCTACCGAGCATGGCGCAGTCGCGCAGCCGGATGGCGCTGCCTTGCCGGGCAAGGGCGGCATAAAGCGTGACGAGATCCTTCAACGTCGTACCGGCACCGCCCAGCGCAATGGCAAGTCCCGGGGTTTCCGCCTTGGGCAGGTCGATCCTGATGTCTGATCTTTTCAGCCGGGATAGCAATTGCGAGGGGCCGACCGCTTCCAGCAAGCGGACCGCAGGCACGTTGAGCGACAGTTGCAGGGCATCGCGGATGGTGACGTCGCCCTGATAATGCATGTCGAAATTTTTCGGCCTATAGCCCGCGAAATCGGCGGGGCGATCCTCGATCACCGTATCCTGGGCAATCAATCCCTGTTCGAAAGCCAGGCCGTAGATCAACGGTTTCAGCGTCGAGCCCGGCGACCGCTTGATGCGCGTCATGTCGATCCAGCCGGAGCGGCTGGCATCGAGGTAGGCGGCGGAACCGACCCGGGCGAGAATCTCGCCGGTGCGGATGTCGGCAGCCAGAATTGCCACCGATACTTTTGGCGGAAGTCTTTGGGCCGCTTGTCTCGCCACGGTTTCCAGCGTTGCCTGCACGTCTTTTTTGAGTGTGGTCGGATAGGTCAGGCTTTCTGGCCGCTTGCGCCGCTCGGCATCACCGACATGGGCGGCGAGCATCGGCAATTCCAGCCTTGTCTTTGGGATCGGCACGGCGCTTGCCAATTGCCGGTCCTGCGCAGAAACAATGCCGGCTTTTTCCATGCGCGCCAGCACTCGGTCGCGGGCGGCAAGGGCGTTATCGGCAAAGCGGTCGGGTCGCCGCCGTTCCGGCAATTGTGGCAGGGCGACAAGCAGTGCTGCTTGCGCAGGCGTCAGATGTTTCGGCTCCTTGCCAAAATAAGCAAGTGAGGCGGCCCGAACCCCTTCGAGATTGCCGCCATAGGGGGCATGGGTCAGGTAAAGATCGAGAATGGCGGCCTTGTCCAGCCGATGCTCGATCTGGATGGCGCGCAGCGCTTGCTGGGTCTTGGCCAGAAAGGAACGTGATTTTCGAGGTTCGATCAGCCGTGCCACCTGCATGGAGAGCGTTGAGGCACCTGACACGATCCGGCCATGGCGGATGAGCTGAAGGGCCGCCCGGCCAAGCGCCAACCCATCGACGCCGGAATGATGATAGAAACGTCGGTCCTCATAGGCGACCAGCATGCGTATCAGCAAAGGATCGACATCGGCGGCTACGGTTTTCAGCCGCCAGCGACCCTCTTGCGTGGTAAAGGCCCGCAGCAATTGCCCATCGGCATCCAGAAGTTCTGCTGAATTGGGGCTGATCGCATCAAGTGGCGGCGGGAAGGCCGCATCCAGCCGGTTCAGCCCATGCCAGACCGCCCCGCCCACAAGCAGGCCGGTCAGCAGCACCAAACCGAATGTCTTGCCGCGCCGGATCACTGTTCTGCTTTGACCTCCATGCGTCCCGTTGCCGAGCGGGCATAGCGCTGCGGGCGATACATGTCCTCGACGCTGGCGGCGGGTTGGTCGAACACGCCCGGTGTCACGGCGCGCACCACATAGGCGAGAACCATGTCGCCACTGTCCTGGCTGGCGCTGTCGAGGGCAGCGACAAAGCGGTCGTCGCGGAATTCCAGATGGGCGGCTTTGGTCTCGCCCAGCCAGTCGAAATTGGCGAGATCAGCACTGCCGACCAGGGCCGGATTGTCGATTTCCAGGCCAGCTGGCAGGAGGTCTGTCACCAGCAATTGCGTTGGCAGGCTCGGTTCTCCCATAGCAGTCTGGGCAACCTTTAATACCACGACATAACGCTGGTTCTGCGCCGCCTCGCTGATATTCACCTTCTCACCCGACAGCGTGTAATAGCTGCGCTCGATGGTGAAGCCTTCGCTGGCCGCCGGCAGCGGATATTTCGGCACGGCCACGGTGGTGACTGTTGCCGTCAGCGGATCAGCGTTGGTATTGTCCAGCGTCACCGGCTGATGCATCAGGTCCTCGCCCTCGAGTCTCGCCCGGTAGCCGCCGGTTTTCAGGCTGCCATTGACGGTCACGGCAAGGCCATCGTCGCTTTTGTCCAGCGCCCGGGCGGCCAGCAGCATCCAGCTTTCCTCCTGGGTGCTGGTATAGGACTTGCTCTTCCAGTCCTCGATCACCGACCTGCTGAGGGCCGGGATGATCGGCGGTACGGGTCGGGCCTCGGCGGCCAGCGCCAGGATGGCGGCGCCATCGCGCAGTTGCGAGCCGTAATCCGACCGGGCGAGACTGACCGGCGTGATCGAGCCTTGCTGTGACTGGGCGCTTGCGGTGCGGAATATTGCCTCGGCCTTAACCGGGTCGCCATAGAGCGACAGGGCCGCAGCCAGATGCGCTTTGGACAGTGGCGTCGGGAACCGGTCCAGCATCGTATCGGCATAATAGCGCAGATCGCTGATCGCGGCGCGGCGATTGCGGGCCAGCACATAGAGTGCATAGGCTATTTCATTGCCCTGCGCTTCGACATCGGTGTCATAGGACAGTTTGTTGGCCAGATTGTCCAAAGCCTGCACCAGGGCGGCATCGGGCACATCAAAGCCCTTTTCGCGGGCGCGGGTCAGGAAGTCAGTGACATAGGCGTCCAGCCACAGGTCTTCCGAACCGGGCGCCCAAAGGCCGAAACTGCCCTGTGCTGCCTGATAGGACAGCACCCGGTAGATAGCGTCCTGAATGCGCCGGTTGATATCGGCATCATTGGGCAGACCGGCCACATTGGCGAGATCGTTGAGATAGAGCAGCGGCAGCGCCCGGCTGGTGGTCTGTTCGGCGCAGCCATAGGGGTAGCGGTCAAGGCTGGTCAGCAGGGCGGCAATGTCGAAATTGGCGCCGCGTGACACCGAGATGCTCAGCGACGCGCCTTGCAACACGCTATCGGCCAGAAGATCGCCGTCCACCGTCAGGCTCTTGCCCGCTGCCAGCGGCAATTCGCGCCGCGTCGTCACCGGCAGTGCGGCTGGGCGCACCGGCAGATCCAGCGACCGGGTGAGTGACAGCCCAGTGTTCTTTGCCTCCCCGGTATTTGCGCCTGTGGCAGGCGTTGCTGAACCATTGTCGCCACCAGCAGAAGCCGTTCCAACAGAGGTTAGCGCCACGGAAACAGTGCCATCGCCGGGCACAAGTCCCTTCAACCCGATCGACAGGCTGGTCCGCGCCCCTGCCTTTAGCGTGACTGGAATCTGCGCTTTGGCAGGGTCGATTTCCACGGAGGGATTGCCCTTCAGCGACAACAGGTAATCTCCATCCGGCGCATCGGTGGCGGCCAGATCGAGCTGGAGGCGGGCCTGATCGCCGGGGGCGAGGAAGCGCGGCAGCGAGGCGGTGATGACCACGGGATCGCGAACGATCACATCGGTTTGCGCATGGCCGATACCGGTGCGGTTCCAGGCGACGGCCATCAGGCGCACGGTGCCGTTGAATTGCGGAATGTCAAACTCGACCTGCGCCTTGCCGGTATGGTCGAGGTGAACGGGGCCGGAAAACAGCGCCACCAGTTTTTCCTTGGGCGGACTGGCCTGCAAGGCCATCATGCCGCCATCGCCGCCGGTGCGCAGCTTGCCCATGGCGCCAAGCGATCCGTCGATCAGCTGACCGTAGAGATCACGCATTTCAATGCCCAAACGGCGCTGGCCAAAATACCAGCCATCCGGGTCCGGCGTCTCAAAGCGGGTGAGGTTGAGAATGCCGACATCCACCGCCGCCACCGTGACATAGGCATCATTGCCGCCACCGGTGACGCTGATCGGCACGGTCAGCTTGCGGCGCGGCTCGATCTGCTGTGGCGGGGTGAGCTTGATGGCCAGCTTGCGGTTGGCCGGATCGACGCTGAGCCAGGTGACGCCTATGGCGCGCATCGGCATGCGGGTCTCCTGGCTTTCGCCCGGACGATAGAGGGTTGCGGTGATATAGGTACCCGCGCCAAAATTGTCGGTGACGGGAATATCGATTTCGCCGCCGGTGGCAGCGATGCTGGCGGTTTCCGTCGCGACAAGGGTTTCCGAGCCGATGGTCACCAGAACCTCACCGGCATAGCGCGACGAGATTTTCAGCTTTGCCGTTTCACCGATCTTGTAGACCGGCTTGTCGAGGCCGATTTCCAGGGCATCCGGGGTTTCGGTCGATCCCGCCTCAACGAACCAGCCGGCATTGAATTCGATGCTGGAGGCAGCGCCATTCGGTGTGGGCGCATCGACTTCCAACCGGTAGCGGCCCCAGCCGACCGGCATCGGCAGATCGGTTTTCTCCGCGCCGATATCGACCGTGCCGCTGGCTGCCAGCTTGGTGCTGGTGATCGGCTCAAAGCGCCAGGCGCTGCCATCGCGATACCATTGGTAATCGCGCTCCAATTTCAGCAATTTCCACTTTGCACCAGGAAGCGCCTGCGGCTTTCCCTCGGCGTCGAGCGCGATGAGCTGGAAATGTCCGGTGCTGTTTTCGGAAAGCTCACCGGAGAACTCTGGCTTGATGCCGATAGCCGGTTGGCCGGTCTCGACTGGCAGGGTCAATTGCCGCTCCACCGCCCGGCCGCCGCCTTCCTTCAGGCGCACGGATAGTTGCGCCTGCAACAGTTGCGTGGTGGCGGGCAGGTCATCGACCTGAAGATCGACGCTGCCATGGCCCTTGTCATCCAATGGCTGGAGGGCATCCAGCGTCAGGCTGCTATTGTCTCCGGCCTCTTCATCGGCAAGGCCGAAGACGAAGCCGGGCAAGTCATCGCGGCTGCGGGTCGGCTTGATGACCATGTCGCCTTCCAGCGAAAGGCCAGCAGCCGGTGCGCCGTAGAGATAGCGGCCATCGACACCAACCGCGAGCGGCATACCCGGTTTCAGCACATTTTCTGCCGGTTTTAGGTCGAACTCGATCCGGTCGGGCAGGAAATCATCGACCAGAAAGGTTTTTTCGGCAATGGCCGGTTTTTTCGGATCGACATGGATGCCCAGCGTCCAGGTGCCGCGCATCACCGAGGTATCCAGCGCCAGATCCACAACATGGCCGCCAAGACCGGCACCAGTGCTGACCATGCGGCGATATTCCACGCCGTCGGGCCGAGTGAAAATGAAGGTCAGCGGCAGGCCGTCGATGGCTTCCGCGCCGATGTCGCGGGCAAGGGCTGCAACATGCACCATGTCGCCGGGGCGGTAGATTCCGCGTTCCGTCCAGGCGAAAATATCGATGGCGCCCGGCGCGGTGCGCCCGGTGACGCCCCGGTCCGACAGGTCGAAACCAGCCTTGGTCATGTCGAGGAACACGAAATCCTTGCCTGGCTGCTCGCCGGTCAGAACGGCAGGTGCTAGCGCCGCACCGGAGCGCATCAGGCCAGCCGAAAAGGTGGCCCGGCCCTGATCATCGGTGGTGGCAGTGCCGAGGATTTCATTGTTGCGGGCCAGCAGTTTCAGCTCGACACCGGCGATTGGCTTGGCGGAATTCAGCGAGCGGGCAAACACATTTAACCCGTCAGTACCGGCAAAGGTGGAAAGGCCGATATCGGACACCAGGAACCATTGCGTGGCGCGGTCTTCCCATTCATCACTCTTGCCAGCATTGGGGGACGCCGTCAGCACATAGATGCCGGGCTTGCGTTCCGGCAGAGCCTCGTCCACCGGAAAACTGGTGGTGACTTCACGGTTCAGGCTGCTTTCAATGTCGATCGAGCCTTGCCAGACCAGTTCGCCATTGTCCTTTTCGATCCGGTCGGCACCGTAACCGCTGAGCTGCGAGAGAAATTGCGAATTGCTCATCAGCGGCGCAATCGCCCGTTCGCCAATCCGATAGAGCTTCAGATTTGCCTTGTCGGTGTTGACAGAGACCAGCGGAATGCCGCGCCTTGCCGCAGATGGCAGTACGAAATGGTCGCCGGTAAAGCGCACGGTCGAGCTGCGGTCGCGGATATAGACGTCGATATCGGTCTTTGCCGCCAGCGGTTCATCGACGGAGGAGGGCAGGCCTTCCCGCAGTCCAATCGTATAGCGCTGGCCATAATCCAGCCCTTCGATGCAAAGCTGGCTGTCCTTGGCTTCCAGCACCTTTGGCGGCTTGCCATTGACGGTGACGAAGGAGGTGTAATCGGTGCCGCGATTGATCAACGGATCGGAAAACTGCACGCAGGCGCGAGGGCTGGCGCCTTCGGCATCGACGCTATTGCCGGTGATGCGAAAACCCTTGGTGGCTTTCAACGCCAGATAGGCGGCGCGAACAGACTTATCGGCGACAAGCTCGAGGCTGGCCTTGTAGGCGTTCAGTGCCGCGCGGAAATTCTCGTTTTTCTCCAGGGCCTTGGCCAGCACAGCCAGCGCATCGGCTCGCTCCTTGGTGCTGCGGGTCAGGTCATAGCCGAGAATGGCAGCATAAAGCCCCTGATTGGCAGAAGCGCGATCATCCTTGATGGTGTTGGCGGCACGGGCGGCGCTGATCCACAGGCTGGCATCCTCTGGGGAAAGCTGGGCGGCGGCCAGAAACCCGGCCAGGGCGTCCGTGCCCTTGCCCGCCGACAGGCTGGCATGGGCGCGGCCAATCAGCCCATTGAGACCGAGTTCGGGCTGTTCCGCCGTCTGTGCCAGCCGCGCCTTGAACGCGTTGGCTTGTGTGCGCAGACCATCGGAGATGAAGCCGAGCTTTGCAGGCGCGCCGATATCCGGCTCGGTGGCACTGGTGACAATCTTACCGGCAACGGCGCCTGCGAAAGGGCTGACCTGGTTGAAATCCGATTTCAGAAAGCACCAGCGGGCCTTGATATTATAGGTGAAAGCGCGGCAGGATTTGTCGTCGATACAGCTTGCCTGGCATTGGTCAAGAGTGACGTTTTGCGCTGTGCGCAGATCAAAGCCGCTGTAATCGCCATCCTGGGTCAGGGCGATGCTGCGGTTGGCTTCGGCAGCCATCGCTGTTTGTAGGGAGGCTGGCAGCATGAAGCTCAGGAGGGCGAGCGCCGTCCCGGCTAAAATCCGTTGCAGACCCATGACAATTGCCCCTCTTTACGTCAATCAACCGGCGCGTCGCGACGAGCCGCCCACTTCTCATGCATTCCCTTATCCCAAGGCTCGGAAATGCTCAAACATTCTCGCTTTGACATCATTGCGACGGCCCTACATCTGTCCAAGGCTTGAGGGTGTCGCGCATGGAATGCGACCCGCCATTTTCCATGGCGGGTTCTTTTACTCTTCCGATTTAACCATTTGGTGTCAATGAGGTTTTTCGTCGATCACCACATCGACCCGCAGATCGCGGCCTGCCCGCCAGCCATTCCAGGCTGCGCCAAGCCCGAGCGCGACAAACAGCAGGGCGGCCCAGGCGAAACTGCCCGTGGCGCCACGGATAAGCCCGACCAGCAGCGGGCCAATGGCGGCCAGGCAATAGCCAACGCATTGCGCCATGCCGGAGAGATGGGCGGCAATCTGCGGGCTGCCAGAGCGCAGTACGATGGCGGTCATCGCAAGTGCGATCAGGCCGCCTTGGCCGATGCCTTGCAGCACGGCCCAGATCCACAGGGTGGAAAGCGGTGCAAACAACAGGCCGATCAGCGCGATGACAGCGAGAATGGCTACAGTGGCGTTGACAAGGCTTTGGTTCTTGCCCCGAACGGCAAGCTGCGGCGCAACAATGCAGGCCGCCGCCTGCACCATGACCGAGACCGAGACGACCGCCCCTGCCGTCACCCCATCCAGCCCGCGTTCGCGCAGGATCGGCACCAGCCAACCGAAGACACAATAGGCCAGTGCCGATTGCAATCCGGTGTAAAGCGTCACGTTCCAGGCCAGCCGGTCACGCCACAGGCCCTTCACCTCAGCCTTGAACCCAGGCCTTGCTGCATGGCTGGAAAAGGCCTGTGGCAGAAACAGCAGGAACACCACGGCAGCCGGAAGCGCCCAGGCGGCAAGGCCGATGGCCAGCGAGCCGCCACTGGCTGCCTCGATCGGCAGGGTCAGCCCGGCGGCAGCCGCCGCGCCACCACAGAGCGCCATGGTGTAAAACCCGGTCATCAACGCGGCCCGATCAGGAAAATCGCGTTTCACCAGACCCGGCAGCAGCACATTTCCAACCGCGATGCAGGCACCGGCAAGCGCTGTGCCGAAAAACAGGGCGGGAAGGCTGGAAAAGCCGCGCAGGGCGGTGCCGATGGCCAGAAAGGCCATGACGGCCAACAGGGTTTTTTCCGCGCCGTAGCGGTCACCAAGTTTGGGTGCCAGGGGCGAGAAGACCCCAAGACAAACCACCGGCAGGGTGGTCAGCAGGCTGGCACCCAGTACGGAGAGGCCCAGTTGGTCGCGTATTTCCGGCAGCAGTGTCGAGGCGCTGGAAAACAGCGGGCGCAGGTTGAAGGCAATCAACACCAGACTGACGCCCAGCACGATGCGCGACAGAGGCGACCGGCCCGAGGCTTGAGGCGGGAGAGGGGCGTCTTCGGCCTGCGCATCAATCAGCAATTCGTCGCCAAGATCAAGCTTGGAATGGGCATTCGTCATCGGCGAAGGCTTTCATCGGCGGCAATATCATCAAGAAAAACAAGCATCGGCTGCATGAAGGCGCGCACCGCACTGTCTGCTTGGCCGGGATCGCCGCTGGCAATGGCATCGACAATGGCGCGGTGGGTGTCAAGGTCCGGTTCCGGCAAAAGGCCGCCGGTGGTTGCCTCGATGGTCTGGGTAATCGAGCGGGTGAAAAACTCGTAAAGCTCCAGCATGGCGGCATTTTCCGATGCGGCGATCACCGCCCGGTGAAAGGCCAGATCGCGAGCGATAAAAGCGTTACGGTCAGGATCGGCACCGGAATGGCCGCGCTGGTCCAGCAGGGCGTGTAATTGCCTGATGGTGGCGGGTCTCGCCCTAATGGCGGCCAGCCGGGCGCCCTCGACATCCAGTGCCAGCCGGGCCTCCAGCCGGTCGCGCAGGCTGGTGCGATGGGCGAGATCCAGTGGTTCCGGGGTGATGCGATCCTTCACGACATAGGTGCCGGAGCCCTGGCGGGTTTCCAGCAGGCCCTGCGCCACCAGCACCCGCACGGCTTCGCGGATCGTGCCGCGGCTGACATGCAGCGTCTCAGACAGGCTTTGCTCATTCGGCAATTTTTCGCCGATCCGCCACGTCCCACGGCCAAGGGCGGTTCGAATACGTTCGGCGGCCCCATCGGCCAGATTGGTTTTCAGCAACGGTCTCATTTGACAATTGATAAAGTCATCGGATGACTTTATCAATTGTCAAATGTAGTTATTTCAGCGGATCTATATGGGCGGTTCGCTTCGCGCATGATAGGGACGCGCCAATTCGCTCCTTCCCTAATCAAGGCCTACAGTCGTGATCCGTTCCCTCCTCGCCAATTTTCAGACATCTCGTGCCACCGGTCCGGCCATCATGCTGGCGGGGATGCTGATGTTTGCGCTGAACGATGCCATGGCCAAGGCGCTTGTCGCCCATTACGGGCTGGGTCAGGTCGTGGTGCTGCGCAGTCTGGCGGCTTTGCTCCTGCTTTTGCCGTTTCTGGTGCGCGGTGGGTTTGCGCCGATCCTCAGTGTTGAACGGCCCTGGATGCAGCTGGCGCGGGTGACGTGCTCAACGGTGGAAATCATCGGCTTCTATTATGCGGTCAGCTATCTGCCGCTGGCCGATGTGATGACCTATTGGCTGGCCGCGCCGATCTATGTGGCGGCCTGCGCGCCCTTTCTGCTGGGTGAAAAGCTTGGCTGGCGGCGCATCACCGCCATCGTGGTCGGTTTTATCGGCGTGATCATCACGCTGGAACCGTCGCGGGCGATGTTTTCCGCACCGGCGCTGATTTCCATTATCGGCAGCGCGGCCTTTGCTTTCATGATGCTGTCAGGTCGTTCGCTGCGCGCTACGCCGGATAAGCTTCTGGTGCTTTTCCAGGTGACGGCGGCGTTGGTCGGCGGACTGTTTTTTGCGCCCTTCGACTGGGTCGAGATCGGCTCCGCCACCGATATCGTCATGCTGGGCCTGCTCGGCATCGTCGCCATGGCGGCGCATATGCTGGTCAACCGGGCGCTGAAAATATCCGATGCCGCAGCGGTGGCACCCTTGCAATATACGCTGTTGCTGTGGGCTGTGCTGTTCGGCTGGCTGTTCTTTGGCGACGTGCCGCGCACCGGCATGGTAATCGGCGCAGCCCTGATTATTGGCTCCGGCCTGTTCATCTTCTTCCGCGAGCGACACTTGAACAAGACCGACTGCGTGCTGCCGGCGGTGCCGGAATAGAAGTTATTGTTTCGGCTCTGGCCGGCTGACGACGAAAGCCGCCGAGCAGAGAAGAATAATCCCGGTACCAACGCGCACGTAAAGCGGTGCCGACGAGAAGAACCACATCACGACAAAACTCAGACCCATCGCCAGAACAGCGGCCACTTTGGCGCGCCGTGAGATTGCGCCCTGGCGTCGCCAGTCCATTAGCGGCTGGCCAAAACGGGGATGGTCAAGCAACCATTGCTCAAAGCGCGGCGAGGAGCGGGCAAACAGGGCGGCGGCAAGGATAATGAACGGCGTGGTCGGCAGCACCGGCACGAAAATACCGACAATACCGAGCCCGACGAAAAACCAGCCCAAGCCCAGCAATATCAGCCGCATGTCCATCCCCTCAAGCCAGATCCTGTTCATGATACAGGATTCGGTGGGGTTTGGAGTCTTCAGCTCTGCTCTGGCTTGGATTTTATATCGAAAAATGTTGGTTTGGGCAGTTCAGTCTTCCTGCCTGCCGGCGCATGTTACATGACGGCTGGCAGGCAGTGGATGTAGCACTATGACTTATGGGCAGAAACGGCGGCATCATAGGCCGCGACCAGCGTTGCGGCGCGTTGCTTGACCACATCGGCCTTGTCACCGGGCTTGTAGAGGCTGGTGCCGATGCCGAAGGCGCGGACGCCCGCATTCAGGTAGTCGCCGAAATTGTTTTCGCCGACGCCGCCCACGGCGCCAATTGGGAAATTGGCGGGCAGAATGGCCTTGACGGCGTTGATGCCGCTTGGTCCCAGCACGCTGGCAGGGAAGAACTTGATCGCCGAGGCTCCGGCCTTGATGGCGGCCAGCGCTTCCGTCGGGGTAAAGGCGCCGGGCATCGACACCATGCCCAGCCGGGCGGCCTGTCCGATCACCGCTGGATCGGTATTGGGCGTTACCAGAAGGTTGCCGCCAACACTGTGCAATTGCTCGACCGCACCGGCATCCAGCACGGTGCCTGCGCCGATCAGCACGCCATCAGGTGCACGCTTGCGGGCCTTTTCAATCGAGATGAACGGATCAGGTGAATTCAGCGGCACTTCGATGGCCTCGAAGCCTTCTTCCAAAAGCACATCGACAACACTTTCGATGTCATCAGGGCCGATGCCGCGCAGGATGGCGACCAGTTCGCGCTTCAACTGCGGCCATGGGGTATGGGTGGTGGTCATGATCTGTCCTAACGTCAATTTTTAAGAATGGCCTTGGCGGCGGCAAACAGACCGTCGCGCACCAGGGCGCTGCCGTCAAGAATGCTGGCCTTGCCGTCCGCCAGGGTGATCGCCTTGGCATAGAGCGCCGAGAGCGCTTTTGAACCGACGATATGTACGGTCTTGCCGGAACGGACCCACTCGCGCATGCCGTTGATTTCGGCGCCGATTAGCAGGCCGGAGAGCCGGCTGGCGGCCTCGTTGGCTCCAGGCGAGGAGAGCAGACCGGCAGCACGGATTGAAAACAGGCTGGTGGTCAGGGTGAAATTGTCGCTGAGGGCTTCGGTAACCGCATCGGCAAACACCGTCTGATCGGTTTCCGCCGGGGCTTGCTGGATCGACAGACGCAGGATCGACTGTTTGGCGAGCAGATCGAAGAGTTCGCCGGTCATGACCGTGCGAAATCTCTGCACCTCGCCGTTTTCCAGATCCACCCATTTGCAATGGGTGCCGGGCATGCAGATCACGCCCGAAGCAATGCCGCCCGTCACGACACCGGCAAGCTGGGTTTCCTCGCCGCGCATCACATCGAAAGGACCGGTCTCTTTCTGGCAAAGGCCCGGCAGAATATAGACCGGGCGCGATGCTTTCGGGCTGACGGTATGGTGATGAAGACCGGACAGCGAGGCAGGTGTTTCGACATAGGGCGCTTCCAGCCAACCGGCGCGCGCGCCTGCCATGCCAGCGATCACCACCGGCAGGTCCAGAGGCGCTGACAGCGCCTCCAGATGTTCTTCCAACACGGCGGCAAACCGGTTGTCCGCCGCGCAGGCCGACATGCCATCGGCAGACTGGCGTTCGCCGAGCACATTGCCCGCGCCATCCACCAGCCAGAGGCGGAAATTGCTGGTGCCCCAATCGGCAAGCCCAACGAAGGGCTTGCCGGTCTCTGCACCCGTTTCGGTTTTGTCAGCCATGCCGCTCAACCGCGCTTATTGCAGATCTTCCGGCAGCAGGGCGACCGGAATGTTCTGATAGCTGACCGGACGCAGGAAGCGGCGGATTGCCATCGTGCCGACAGAGGTTGCGCCGAAATTGGTGGTGGCCGGATAAGGCCCGCCATGCACCATGGCATCGCAAACCTCGACGCCGGTCGGGAAGCCGTTGGCCAGCACACGACCGGACTTACGCTCCAGGATTGGCAGCAGCTTGCGGGCGATCTGCGCGTCGGCATCGTCCATTTGCAGCGTGGTGGTCAGCTGTCCAACCAGGCTTTCGGCAATGCCGACCATTTCATCTTCGTCCTTGACGGTGACGAACACGCCGAGCGGACCGAAGACTTCTTCGCTCAGCACATGGTTTGCCAGCCAGTTTTCGCCTGTTGTGGCAAACAGATAGGGCTTGGCATTGCGCAGGTCGCAGGTGGAGGTCAGCACGGACTGGACGCCCGAGGTTTCCTCGATGCGCTTGGCACCTTCGCGGTAGGCATTGGCAATGCCATCGGTCAGCATGGTCTGGGCATTGGCGGCGGCCAGCGCCGTCTTGGCGGTTTCCAGGAAGGCGTCGGCTTCAGGGCCTGCCTTGATGATGGCAATGCCGGGATTGGTGCAGAACTGGCCAGCGCCCATGGTGAGCGAACCCGCCCAACCCTTGGCAATCGCCTCGCCACGGGCGGAGACGGCGGCAGGCAGCAGGAACATCGGATTGACCGATCCCAGTTCGCCGAAGAACGGAATGGGCTCGTCACGGCGCACGCAGAGATCAAACAGCGCACGGCCACCGCGCAGCGAGCCGGTAAAGCCGACAGCGCGGGTCAATGGATGCAGGCAGATGGCTTCGCCGGTTTCGCGGTTGCCGCCCTGGACCAGCGAGAAGGTGCCGGGATGAACACCCGTGCTCTTGATGGCGGCGTGGATCGCCTGGGCGACGATTTCCGCCGTGCCGGGATGGGCTTCATGACCCTTGACGACAACAGGGCAACCGGCGGCCAGCGCCGAGGCGGTATCGCCGCCAGCAGTGGAGAAGGCCAGCGGGAAATTCGACGCGCCGAACACGCCGACCGGGCCGATGGGCCGCTGCATCAGGCGAATGTCGGGGCGGGGCAGGGGCTGACGCTCCGGCAGGGCGGCATCATAACGACGGTCGAGATAATCACCCTTGCGGATATGCTCGGCAAACAGCCGCAGCTGGCCGGTGGTGCGGCCACGCTCGCCGACCAGGCGTGCTTCCGGCAGGCCGGTTTCCTGGGAGCCGATCTTGGTAATTTCATCGCCGCGTGCATCGATTTCCTCGGCGATGGCTTCCAGAAACTTGGCGCGTTCTTCACGAGAAGAATAGCCATAGCTGGCGAAGGCCTGTTCGGCGGCTTTCATGGCGCGGTCGACCAGGGCAGCGGAGCCGAGGAAGAATGTGTGGCTCTCGCCCGAAGCGGGGCTGGAGGTGAAGGTTGCGGTGCCTTCAACCCATTCTCCGGCAATCAGGTGTTTTCCGGTGAGGTTCAGCGTCATGGAGCAGTCCTTTCAAAAATCTCGTTCGGCAGGCGGATCGGCGATTAACCGGGCGCACTGCTATTTGCCCTGGATGCAATTGCGTCAGTCGTTTGGCGCATCCGTTTGGCTTGTGCATTTGGCTTGTGCATTCGGCTTGCGGGGCGGGATCGACAAATGCCGGTTCCGTCCCATAAAATGCGTCTTACTCGATGAAGGCTTCCACTTGATGACGCTCCGCCGTCAGGAACGCATCGGCAACCAGCCGCAAGGGCTGTAAATCGACGTCGCTTTCGCGGCTGCGCACCAGTTCGGCAAAGCGTGTGTAGATCCGGGAATATTCCCGGTCGGGGCCTTCAACGGTCAGTGTCTCATTTATATAGAGTTCCGCGCCGCCTTTTGCGAGCCTCAGCATGCCTTGATCCGTCTCGACGACGATATCCCAGGTCTGCGGGCCTTCCTGGCGCCAGTCGAATTCGGCCTTGATCGGCGCACCCTCTGCGCTGCGCATCGTCAGGCTGGCGGCAATCGGCTGCTGGCGATTGGCGGGGAAGGACAAGGCTGCCTTTTCAACGATGGTCTGGCCGGGAATGATTGCGGTCAGGATCGACAGGGCATTGATACCCGGATCGAACACGCCGAAACCACCGGCCTCCCAGATCCAGGCCTGGCCGGGATGCCAGCGGCGGACATCTTCCTTCCAGGTGATCTCAATGCGGGTGATGGTTTTGTCCAAGAGCCATTGGCGGGCGGGCTCAACGCCATTGGCAAAGCGGGAATGCCAGGTGGCAAACAGGGTGACGCCCGCGTCACGCGCCAATTCGGCCAGCGCCTGGGCTTCGCCGATTGTTGCGGCAGGCGGCTTTTCCATCAGCACGTCGAGGCCGCTGGCAATCGCCTTCTTGGCCATGGCGAAGCGTACGTCAGGCGGGGTGCAGAGCGCGATGGCGCGGATATCCTGGCGGGTCTCCAGAAACACGTCGAAATTTTCGAAATTCTCGGCGCTGTCGATCTTGCCATTGCGGCTGATGGCGGCGGCGATCACGAAGTCACTGCCGTTTTCGCAGGACGGAATATGCTGGTCGCGGGCAATCTTGCCGACGCCGGCCAGTGCCAGGGCAACCCTGGTTCCGGTGTTTTCAGAAGAGGTCATGACCTGTTCCCTGTCTCGTCATTGAATGGTGTCAAGCGCGCCGGTGGGCGCGCTTGATGGGAGATTGGATGGATCAATGCGCGTCCTTGCCGACGGCAGCGCCGCGGCAGCCCTTGAGGAAGTCGAAGTCGGCGCCGGTATCGGCTCCTTCCACGTGATCGTGGAACAGCCGCGCATAGCCGCTGGCTGGCGGCTCGACATTCGGGCGCCAATCGGCCAGGCGGCGCTGCATTTCCTCGTCGGAAATATCCAGATGCACCCGGCGTGCCTCGACATCGATTTCGATGAAATCGCCGTTCTTGACGATGGCGAGCGGGCCACCACGGGCGGCTTCCGGCGAGGTGTGCAGCAGCACGGTGCCGTAGGCGGTGCCGGACATGCGGGCATCGGAAATGCGCACCATGTCGGTAATGCCCTTGCGCAGCACCTTGGGCGGCAGGCCCATATTGCCAACCTCGGCCATGCCCGGATAGCCGCGCGGGCCACAGTTCTTCATCACCATCACGCAGGTTTCGTCAATGTCGAGGGCCTCGTCATTGATCTTGGCCTTGTAATCGTCGATGTCTTCGAACACCACGGCGCGACCGCGATGCTTCATCAGATGCGCGGAAGCAGCCGATGGCTTCAGCACGCAGCCCTTCGGGGCGAGATTGCCACGCAGCACGGCGATGCCGCCCTGCTGGGTCAGCGCCTTGTCGAACGGACGGATGACGTCTTCGTTCCAGTTGCGGACATCCTTGACTTCGTCCCACAGCGTCTCGCCGGAAACGGTCAGCGCGTCCTTGTGCAGCTTGCCGGCTTCGGCCAACATCTTGATCACCACCGGCAGACCACCGGCATAGAAGAACTCTTCCATCAGATACTCGCCCGATGGCATCAGGTTGACGATGGTCGGGATATCGCGGCCACAGCGGTCCCAGTCATCCAGTGTCAGATCGATCCCACAGCGGCCAGCCATGGCCAGAAGATGCACGACCGCATTGGTCGAGCCGCCGATGGCGCCATTGATGCGGATGGCGTTTTCAAAGGCTTCCTTGGTCATGATGTCGGATGGTTTCAGGTCGTCCTTGACCATTTGCACGATCCGGCGGCCCGAAAGCTGCGCCATCACCCGGCGGCGGCTATCGACAGCTGGAATGGCGGCATTGCCGGACAAGGCCATGCCGAGCGATTCCACCATCGAGGCCATGGTCGAGGCTGTGCCCATGGTGTTGCAGGTGCCGCTGGAGCGTGACATCGAGGCTTCGGCCTCCATGAATTCTTCCTGGGTCATCTCGCCTGCCTTGACGGCTTCCGAGAATTTCCACAGATGCGTGCCGGAGCCGACGCGCTCACCCCGGAAATAACCGTTCAGCATCGGCCCGCCCGTGACGACGATGGAGGGAATGTCGGTGGAGGCGGCGGCCATCACCAGCGACGGCGTGGTCTTGTCACAGCCGACCAGCAGCACGGCGCCATCGATCGGCTGGCCGCGCATGGCTTCCTCGACGGCGAGTGCCGCGAGATTGCGATACATCATCGCGGTCGGGCGAAAGGTGTTTTCAGACGCCGAGAACACCGGAACCTCGACCGGAAAACCACCGGCTTCCCAGATGCCGGCCTTCACCTTTTCAGCCAGCTCGCGCAGATGGCCGTTGCAAGGGGTGAGGTCCGACCAGGTGTTGAGAATGCCGATGACCGGGCGGCCATCGAACAGGTCATGCGGATACCCCTGGTTCTTCATCCAGCCGCGATGGTAGATCGTATCGCGTGAGTTGCCGCCGTACCATTCCTGCGACCTCAGTTTGCGAGGCCAAGCTTTTGGTGTAAAACCACTCATGGCGTTTCTATCCCGTGTTTCGTTCACTTTGAGCGGCTGAACGCCGCCATTCTCTTCTATTCAGGCCGTAGTGATGCCGCCGATTGCGGCATCAAAGCGTCTTGACGGCAAAGGGCGTTTCCGCCGCCACCACCAGCGGGTTTTGCAGCGGCAGGCCGAACTGGCTGGCGCTGACTTCGAACACGTCGCCGGGAACAGTCTTGAAGCCATCGGCAAAGGACAGCGTCGCTGTGCCGAACATATGCACATGCAGGTCGCCCGGCTGGCAGAACAACCCGTATTTGAAATGGTGATATTCCAGATTGGCGATGGTGTGGGACATGTTGTCCTCACCCGACAGGAACGGCTTTTCCCAGACCGTCTTACCATCCCGCAAGATCTTCGATGCGCCGGTAACGTTGGCCGGAAGGTCGCCGACCAGCAGTTCCGGGCCGAAAGAGGCCGGGCGCAGTTTGGAATGGGCAAGATAGAGATAGTTGATCTTTTCGGTCACATGGTCGGAAAATTCGTTGGCCAGCGAAAAGCCGAGACGAACCGGTGTGCCATCGTTATCGATAACATAAAAGCCCGCGATTTCGGGTTCTTCGCCGCCATCAAGCGCAAAGGAGGGCGATTCCAGGCCGTCGCCGGGAGCGATGGCATTGACGCCGGTGCCTTTGTAGAACCATTCCGGCTGAACGCCCCACTCACCAGCCTTGGGCTTGCCGCCTTCAAGGCCCATGCGGAACATTTTCATCGAATCGCTCATGCCTGCGGTGTCGGCATGCATGCTGTCACGGGCCGATGCCGAACCGGTATGGGTCAGGCCGGTGCCGGTCAGGAACATATGGGCGGCATCGGGATGACGCACCGGGCAATCCAGCTTGCCACTGGCGGCAAGGGCGGTGAGATCGACGGTGTCGCCAGCGCCTTGTTTGGCAATGAGGTCGGCGATGGACACCTTGGCTGCAATTGCCGCCTTGGCGAGATCATAGGTGGAGGAAAATCCTGGCACGAGGCGCGCGGTTTCACCCTGCCGGCAGATCACTCCGCCAGCCTTCAACTGTGAAAGATACATTGTTCAGTGTCCTTGGAACATTTCATGGAGCGTTTCATATGGCAACGGAGGCGTTGAAACGGTCTCTGGTTTTACTCTCATGCAATCGGCAGGAACGCCGCTTCACATTATTCCCGGGATTGCTGCACGTCATGGGGTTTGGGCCGGAAACGGTTGAGTGCTTCCGGCCCAAAAGTGTCAGGCTGCTTTATTCTTGTTATAGACGTCGAAGAACACGGCGGCGAGCAGCACCAGGCCCTTGACCATCTGCTGGAAGTCGATGCCGAGACCGATGATCGACATGCCGTTGTTCATCACGCCCATGATGAAGGCGCCGATGACCGCGCCGGTAATCTTGCCGACGCCGCCCGAGGCCGATGCGCCGCCGATAAAGCAGGCCGCGATGACGTCAAGCTCGAAGCCGCTACCCGCTTTCGGCGTTGCGGAATTGAGGCGCGCCGCGACGATCATGCCGGCGAGGCCCGCGAGAACGCCCATGTTGACGAAAGTCAGGAAGCTCAGCCGCTCGGTATTGATACCCGACAGCTTGGTGGCCTTTTCATTGCCGCCCATGGCATAGATCCGGCGACCGATGGTGGTGCGGCGGGTGACGAAGGAATAGAGCATGATCAGCACGAGCATGACGACCAGCACGTTCGGCATGCCGCGATAGGTTGAAAGCAGGTAGCCGAGCAACAGCACAGCGCCCGAAACGATCAGGTTCTGTGCGACGAAGAAGCCGAACGGTTCGACATCGATGCCATGGGCGACATTGACTTGCCGGCGACGCCAGGCAAGCACGAACAGCGCGACGGCACCAATGACGGTGATGATGATCGAGGTCGAATGCAGGTCACCCATGTCGAACAGATCCGGCAGGAAGCCGGTGCTGATCAGCTGGAATTCCTTGGGGAAAGGACCGATGTTACGGCCACCGAGCACAAATAGCGTCAGGCCACGAAACACCAGCATGCCAGCCAGCGTGACGATGAAGGACGGAATGCGGTGATAGGCGACCCAATAGCCTTGCGCCGCACCGATCACGCCGCCAATCACCAAACAGATCAAAACCGTTGGCAGGAAGCCAAGGCCCCATTGCACGGTCAGGATGGCGGCGATGGCGCCGATAAAGCCGACGATGGAGCCGACCGACAGATCGATATGCCCGGCGACGATCACCAGCAACATGCCAAGCGCCATGATGATGATGAAGGAGTTCTGCAAAACCAGATTGGTCAGGTTGACCGGCTTGAAGAGAATGCCGCCCGTGTAGAACTGGAAAAACACCATGATGGCGACGAGCGCGATCAACATGCCGTATTCGCGGATATTGGCGCGAATATAGGAGGCGACCGACACCACGTTCTGTTCTTCCGTGGAAGGGTTGACGGAACTCATTATTTCTTCTCCCCTGAGCGCATGATAGCGCGCATGATGCTTTCCTGGCTTGCCTCTTCTTTCGAGAGCTCGGCCACCATGCGTCCTTCATTCATGACGTAGATGCGATCGCAGGTGCCAAGCAGTTCGGGCATTTCCGATGAAATCATCAGAACGCCTTTTCCGTCGGCTGCAAGCTGGTTGATGATGCTGTAGATTTCGTATTTCGCGCCAACGTCGATACCACGCGTCGGCTCATCGAGAATGAGCACTTCCGGGTTGGAAAACAGCCATTTCGACAAAACCACCTTCTGCTGGTTGCCGCCCGACAAATTGACGGTTTCCTGGTAGATCCCGTGCGAACGGATGCGCAGCTTCGAACGATAATCAGTGGCAACCTTGATTTCCCTGATATCGTTGATGACGGTGGCCTTGGACACGCCGGGCAGATTGGCAAGCGTGGTGTTGTGCAGGATGGTTTCGGCCAGAACCAGGCCCAGATGCTTGCGGTCCTCGGTGACATAGGCGAGGCCAGCGTCGATGGCCTTGCGCACGGTCGAAACATCGACCGGCTTGCCGTCGATCAGAACATCGCCGCTGATCTTGTGGCCATAGGACTTGCCAAACACGCTCATGGCGAATTCGGTGCGACCGGCACCCATCAGCCCGGCAATACCGACGACTTCGCCGCGTTTCACCGACACATTGATGTCGTGAAGAACCTGACGTTCCCGGTGCTGATGGTGGAAAGCGTTCCAGTTCTTGACCTCAAGAACGGTTTCGCCGATCGGCACGTCACGGGGCGGGTAGCGGTCTTCGAGATCGCGGCCGACCATGTTGCGGATGATGACGTCTTCGCTGACTTCTTCCTCATGACAGTTCAAAGTCTTGACCGTCATGCCGTCGCGCAGCACGGTGATCTGGTCGGCCACCTTGCGCACTTCGTTCAGCTTATGGGTGATGATAATCGAGGTGATGCCCTGTTCGCGGAACTCGATCAGCAGATTGAGAAGCGCATCGCTGTCGGTTTCGTTGAGCGAGGCGGTCGGCTCATCGAGGATCAAAAGCTTGACGCTTTTTGACAAAGCCTTGGCAATTTCCGCCAGCTGCTGCTTGCCGACGCCGATATCCGTCACCAGCGTCGATGGTTGCTCCTTCAAGCCAACCTTGGCGAGGAGCTTCTTGGTGCGGCTGAAGGTTTCCTCCCAGCTGATGACGCCATTGCTGGCAATTTCATTGCCAAGGAAGATGTTTTCGGCAATCGACAGCTGCGGAACCAAAGCCAGTTCCTGGTGGATGATGATGATGCCGATTTCTTCGCTGTTCTTGATCACCTTGAAATTGCGCACTTCGCCATCATAGACGATGTCGCCGTCATAGGTCCCAGCGGGGTAAACGCCGGAGAGAACTTTCATCAGGGTGGATTTTCCGGCCCCGTTCTCTCCCACCAATGCATGGATTTCACCACGGCGAACCTTGAGGTTCACATTCTCAAGCGCTTTCACGCCCGGGAACGTCTTGGTGATGTTCCGCATTTCGAGGATGGTATTGTCCATAATATCGTTCCAGAGCCACGGCCGCCCAAATCCACAATAGGCCAATTCCATAGTGGAAATGCGCAGGCAGGCGACAATAAAAAGGAAGCCGGAACTTTTGCTTGAAAAGTTCCGGCCGCTTTTTGTTACTTCAGTTGGTCGGCCTTGTAGTAGCCGCCTTCAACCAGGACCTTTTCGTAGTTGGCCTTGGTAACGGCAACGGGCTTCAGCAGGTAAGCCGGAACCACCTTGACGCCGTTGTCGTAGGTCTTGGTGTCGTTGACTTCAGGCGTCTTGCCTTCCATCAGTGCGTTGACCATGGAAACGGTCACCTTGGCGAGATCGCGGGTGTCCTTGAAGATCGTCGAATACTGCTCACCGGCAATGATCGACTTGACCGAAGGGACTTCAGCATCCTGACCGGAGATGAACGGCAGCGGCTGGTCCTTGGAACCGTAGCCAACGCCCTTCAGCGAGGAAATGATGCCGATGGAGATGCCGTCATAAGGAGACAGGACGGCATTGACCTTGGCGTCGGTGTAATAGGCCGACAGCAGGTTATCCATACGGGCCTGGGCAACAGCACCATCCCAACGCAGCGTACCGACCTTGTCCATGCCGGTCTGGCCGGACTTCACGACCAGCTTGCCGCTGTCGATGTAAGGCTGGAGAACCGACATTGCGCCATTGTAGAAAAAGAAGGCGTTGTTGTCGTCAGGCGAACCGCCGAACAGTTCGATGTTGAACGGGCCTTTGCCGTCCTTGAGGCCGAGGCCGTCAACCAGCGTGCCAGCCTGCAAAACGCCGACCTGGAAGTTGTCGAAGGTTGCGTAGTAATCGACATTGGCGCTGTCGCGGATCAGGCGGTCATAGGCAATGACCTTGATGCCGGCGTCATGGGCCTGCTTCAGCACGTCGGACAGTGTCGTGCCGTCGATGGCGGCGACGACCAGAACCTTGGCGCCCTTGGTGACCATGTTCTCGATCTGGGAGAGCTGGTTCGGGATATCGTCGTCGGCATACTGAAGGTCGGTGGTGTAGCCGGCTTCCTTGAGCTGCTTGACGATGTTGTTGCCGTCATCGATCCAGCGGGCCGAAGACTTGGTCGGCATTGCAATGCCAACAGTGCCCTTGTCGGCTGCAAAAACAGACGACGACATGACAGCTGCGCCCAAAGCGATGGACGCAAAAAGTTTTACGAGTGTCTTCACGAGGAACCTCCCTTGGTTTCCATATAAATCCGCTGCATGATCTGGCCCACAAACCGTTCCCGGCCTGGTGCGTCATGCAGAAGCGGCCCCAGCTCCTTCTGTTCGCCGCAAAGAATCCGATAGGCTTTATAAGCACTACACGATCCATGCGGGACTCTTATCTGTCCGGGTATGTCATTCAAATGATTTATTTGACATTCCCCATATCAATCCTGATATACGCTTTATGAATAATACACTGGCAAACCGGCTCCAGCCGAAGCATTTCACGCTCATCAAGGCGATTGGCGAGCTTGGACAATTGAGCCTGGCGGCAGGCCAGGTCTCGATGACCCAGCCTGCGGCGTCGCGTATGCTGGCCGAGATCGAGCGGATCGTCGGCGCGGCGGTATTCCTGCGCACGCCCAAGGGTATGGAGGCGACAGAAGTGGGGGCGGCCCTGGTGCGGCGCTCTGAAATCCTGCTTCAGGAAATGCGCGAGGCGATGCGCGAGGTGGACGCAATCAAGCGCGGCGCATCCGGCACGGTCAGTGTCGGTGCGGTAACGGGTGGGGCGCTCGGCTATATCGTGCCTGCCATCAGCACGCTGAAGGCAGAAGCCCGCACTGCCGATATTTATGTGGATGTGGCCCCGAGCGGTACGCTGATCTCTAATCTCGTTTCGGGACAGTTCGATTTTGTGCTGGGGCGGATCCCGGTTGGTGTCGATGCACGCCAATTTCATATTCGTCACGCCCGCACCGAAGAAGTGGATCTGATCGTCCACCAGAGCCATCCCCTGGCCAATTCGACGGATCTCGGGATGACTGACCTGCTGCATTTTCCCTGGGTGATGCAGGGGCCGGGCGCGCCGGTGCGCCAGGCCGTTGAAAACGCCTTCATCGACGCGGGAACAACGCTGCCGGTCGATGTTGTCAACACCACCTCGCTGCTGGTGATGATTGCGATGATTGCCGCATCCAATGCGATCACGCCGCTGTCCCGGGAAGTGTCCGACCTGCTCTGTCGGCAGACGACGGGGGCCGGGCTGTGCTGCCTGAAGATCCGGCGGCCGATTATCGTCCTGCCGTACCACATGATCAGCATGAAAAACCGGCATATGTCGACGCTGGCCGCCCGTCTTCAGGATCTGGTCCTTCAGGAATTCACAACGCGCTGAGATCTGTTCTTTTCTGGTCTCTGTTGGTCTGTGGCAGGATCGTTTTGGAACAGCTGTTACCATTTCAAGAGGTGGCGTTTGTACACAGGGCGGTCAGGCACTGGTGGTTTTGCCGGTTTGTCGGCAAAGCCGTGTTTATCGATAGTCGAACGTACCGAAAGCGTTAACAAAGGCTTGTTTTGCAATCGCGACCTCCCTTAAATGCCGCAGGCATGAGGTCATCATGTCACGGGGACGGGGGCGCGCGGAGGCGATAAGCTGGTGCGGTTCCCCCGTATCGAGGGTCAGGAGGTTTCTATGAGTTTGACAATAGGCTCACCAAAAGAATTATATGCTGGCGAAGCGCGCGTTGCGATGACACCCGACAGCGCACAACAATTGCAGAAACTTGGCTATGCATGCCTGATCGAAACAGGCGCCGGCAAGGCTGCTGGTTTTTCCGACGATGCCTACCGCAAAGCGGGCGTTACGGTCGCCGACACTGCGCAAGCGCTCTATGCGCAAGCGGATGTGATTGCCAAGGTTCGTCCACCGGAATCGACTGAAATTGCCCAGTTGCAGCCCGGAAAAACCCTGATCTCCTTCTTTTATCCCGCGCAGAATGCCGCGCTTCTGGAAGAGGCCAAGGCCAAGGGCGCGAATGTGATCGCCATGGACATGGTGCCGCGCATCTCGCGCGCCCAGAAAATGGATGCCTTGTCCTCCATGGCCAATATTGCCGGTTATCGCGCCGTGATCGAGGCGGGCAATAATTTTGGCCGGTTCTTCACCGGGCAGGTGACGGCAGCGGGCAAGGTTCCGCCAGCCAAGGTGCTGATCATCGGTGCCGGTGTCGCCGGTCTTGCCGCCATCGGTACGGCGACGTCACTGGGCGCGATTGTCTATGCGTTCGACGTTCGCCCTGAAGTGGCCGAGCAGATCGAGAGCATGGGCGCGCAGTTCGTCTATCTCGAATTCGAAGCCAGCCAGGATGGGGCCGCCACCGGTGGGTATGCCGCGCCGTCTTCGCCGGAATTCCGCGAAAAGCAATTGGCGAAATTCCGCGAACTGGCCCCCGATATCGACATCGTCATCACTACGGCCCTGATCCCGGGCCGGGATGCGCCAAAGCTGTGGCTGGCCGATATGGTGGCTTCCATGAAGCCCGGCTCTGTCATTATCGACCTCGCCGCCGAGCGGGGCGGTAATTGCGATCTGACGGTGGCCGACCAGCGGGTGGTGTCCGACAATGGCGTTATTGTCATTGGTTATACGGATTTTCCGAGCCGGATGGCGGCGCAATCCTCGACGCTTTATTCCACCAATATCCGCCATATGATGACGGATCTGACGCCGGCCAAGGATGGCAAGCTCGTCCACAATATGGAAGACGACGTTATCAGGGGCGCGACCGTGACGTTTGAAGGGGCGATCACCTATCCGCCACCGCCGCCCAAGGTGCAGGCGATTGCCGCCGCCAAGCCGAAGGAAAAGGTCAAGGAACTGACCCACGATGAAAAGCGGGCCAAGGAAGCTGCCGAGTTCAAGGCGCAGACCGCCAATCAGGTCAAGCTGCTGGCCATTGGCACGGCGGTGATGCTGTTGGTGGGTGCGTTTGCCCCTGTCAGCTTCATGAGCCATTTCATTGTGTTCGTTCTGGCCTGCTTCATTGGTTTCCAGGTGATCTGGGGTGTCAGCCATTCGCTGCATACGCCGCTGATGGCCCTGACCAATGCGATTTCCGGCATCGTCATTCTGGGCGCATTGCTGCAGATCGGCTCCGGCAATTGGCTGGTGGTGACGCTGGCTGCACTATCCGTGCTGATTGCGACGATCAATATCGTCGGCGGCTTCCTTGTGACACGGCGTATGCTCGCCATGTTCCAGAAGTCCTGAGGGGGAAGACGTTATTATGGCTATTGGTATTGTTTCTGCGGCCTATATTGCAGCCGCTGTATTGTTTATCCTCTCGCTGGGTGGCCTTTCGGGTCAGGAAAGCGCCAAACGGGCCGTGTGGTACGGTATTGTCGGCATGGGCCTCGCGGTCATCGCCACCATTTTCGGCCCCGGCATCGGCCATTGGTTCATCATTGTGCTGATGATCGCTGGTGGGTCTGTGCTTGGCTATTACGTGGCAAACCGCGTGCAGATGACGGAAATGCCACAGCTTGTGGCGGCATTGCATAGCTTTGTCGGCCTGGCCGCGGTGTTTATCGGCTATAACACCCATCTGGAAGAAGCCCATGTTGCCCGGCTGGACGAGACGGCGCGGGCCGCACTCACCGGCTTTGCCGCTATTCTCGCCCATAAATTGCCGGTGGAACTGTCGATCATGAAGGTCGAGGTGTTTCTCGGCGTCTTTATCGGTGCGGTCACCTTCACAGGCTCGGTCATTGCCTTCGGCAAGCTGGCAGGCAAGATCGATGGCAAGGCCAAGCAATTGCCCGGCGGGCATATGCTGAATGCCGGTGCTGCCGCCTTGTCCTTCCTGCTGTTGATTGCCTATTTCTACGGCGCTGGCGCCTGGGCGCTGGTGCTGATGACGCTTCTGGCTTTCTTCATCGGCTATCACATGATCATGGGTATTGGCGGTGCCGATATGCCGGTGGTGGTCTCGATGCTCAACAGCTATTCCGGCTGGGCGGCAGCGGCCATCGGCTTCACGCTCGGCAATGACCTGCTGATCGTTACCGGCGCCTTGGTCGGCTCTTCCGGTGCTATCCTGTCTTATATCATGTGCAAAGCGATGAACCGGTCCTTCATCTCGGTCATTCTCGGTGGTTTCGGCACCACCACCGGTCCGGCCATGGAAATCGAGGGCGAACAGATCGCTATTGATGCGGAAGGTGTGGCCAATGCGCTGAACGAGGCCGAAAGCGTGATCATCGTCCCCGGCTACGGCATGGCGGTGGCGCAGGCCCAGCAGGCGGTGTCCGAACTCACCCGCAAACTGCGCGATGCTGGCAAAAACGTTCGCTTTGCCATCCATCCCGTTGCTGGCCGTTTGCCTGGCCATATGAACGTGCTCCTGGCCGAAGCCAAGGTGCCCTATGACATCGTCATGGAAATGGACGAAATCAACGACGATTTTCCGAGCACCGACGTCGTCATCGTCATCGGCTCCAACGACATCGTCAACCCGGCAGCCGAAGAAGACCCCAACAGCCCGATTGCTGGCATGCCTGTGTTGCAGGTGTGGAAGGCCAAGCAGGTGTTCGTCTCCAAACGCGGTCAAGGCACCGGCTATTCCGGCATCGAGAACCCGCTGTTTTATAAGGAAAATACGCGGATGTTCTATGGCGATGCGAAGAAGTCGATCACTGAATTGCTGCCGATGATTAAGTAAGATCGGGTAGGTTTGCGAGATGGAAAGCCGGGTGGCGACGCCCGGCTTTTTGTTGTGAATTCTTCGGTTGTCTTGTCTGGAAGGCGCGTAGAAAACTAAGAAAGACTAATGAGAACTAAGGTATTTCCTTTAGTTCTTAGCACCTTTAGTTCTTAGCACCTTAAAATGGGCTAGGTGCAAACTCCAGTTTGTCCTGTCGCCGACGGTTCGGTTGAGTTTGATGCAGAAAGACAGCAAACGTATCCCACGGCAGTTGGGCGGAAGTCTGTGCTAGAATGCGACCGATCTCACCTCGATGGTAGCCGCCATGCATCACAACATGTGCAAGCATTTCCTCACGTGTCATATAACCCATGTCGCCATCGGTGAAGGAAAACGCGATTTTCTCGCAACGATGCTCTGGTGTGATGCTCCGTACATAGTCGAGATACCATTGATCAGATGTCGCGACAGCGCTGCGTAACTCCGTCAGTTCCGGTGTGTCAGCTGTATTGTCTGAGGTGTAACTATGGGACCGCCCGAGGAGATGCGCTGCGAATATCTCTGCGACGACATGAGTATGATTCATCAGGCGTATTGCCTGATGATGTTCAGTTTCATGTTGTGTACGGTCCAGAGTTTCAAGTGCGTCGAAAAATGCGCTATTGGCCCATGCTTGATAGTTGAAAAAACTGTTGAATAGAGCGTGCATCGAATGCCTCCGTTGCCTTTCTTGCAAATACGAGTAATTTATTCGCATTCTTGTCTGGAGAGATGCATTTGGCTACTCGCATCGAAAAATCGACGTCAACGATGCGCAAATTGCCGAGACAGCTGCGGTCCAAGGCGACAGTGGACGCGATCATTGAAGCTGCTGCTCGCATTTTGAGTGAGGAGGGTTGGGCAGGTTTTACCACCAACAAGGTTGCCGAAGTCGCAGGCGTAAGCGTTGGGTCTTATTATCAGTATTTCCCTGATAAACATTCTTTGATCGACGCCATACGCAATCGACACCTCGAAGATTGCCGTACGGTGTTGAAAAATGTGGTGGAGAGCAACCAGCCTCAGTCGGATTTTGTGAAGGATCTGGTGGATGGCGTCATTGGCATCCATAGCGTTCATCCGCGTCTGCACAGGGTTTTACTCGATGAAGCTCCAAGTTCAGAAATATTCAGAGACCCGAACAGCAATTTCGAGAAGGAATATCTTGGATATTATTGTGCTGCTGTTGCCAAATATTGCTCACCTCAGAACACGAAGCGCAATGAGACCATGGGTATCATCCTGTCAGATGCGATTGACGGCGTCATCCATAACGCAGCACGTCGCGGAACCTTGCAAACGATAGAGGTCAGGAATGAACTTGTTCGCATGGTTCAATTATATTTATCAGAGGTTTAATCTCACATCACCGCCCCAACCTGCCAAGGCACAAACTCATTATCCCCCAGGCCCAAAATCTCCGATTTCGTTTTCTGCCCCGAAGCTGAAGCGAGCACGAGATCCAGAATCTCCCGCCCTTTCTGCTCCACCGAAATCCCGGCGCTGATGATGTCGCCGCAGTTGAGGTCCATGTCGTCGGGCATGTCCTCAAACAGTTTGCTGTTGGTGGCAAGTTTGATGGTAGGGGTGGGTTTGGAGCCAAATGCGGAGCCTCGGCCGGTGGTGAAGACCAGGATTTGCGCACCACCAGCAATTTGGCCGGTGGCAGAGACCGGGTCGTAGCCGGGGGTGTCCATGAAGACGAAGCCGGGGGTTTCGATCCGTTCTGCGTAGTTCAGCACGTCGGTCAGCGGCGTGCTGCCTGCCTTGGCTGAGGCCCCCAGCGATTTTTCGAGAATGGTGGTCAGCCCGCCCAGTTTGTTGCCGGGACTGGGGTTGTTGTCCATCGAGCCACGGTTCATTTTTGTATAGTCTTCCCACCAGCGAATGCGGGCGATCAGCTTCTCGCCGATCTCGCGGGAGGCTGCACGGCGCAGCAGCAATTGTTCTGCGCCATAGATCTCGGGCGTTTCGGACAGAACAACCGTGCCACCCATGCCGACCAGCAGATCGGAGGCGATGCCAAGTGCCGGATTGGCGGTGATGCCGGAAAACCCGTCCGAGCCGCCGCATTGCAGTGCCAGTTTCAGTTCCGAGGCCGGGATCGGCTGGCGCTTGATGGCATTGACCACGGGCAGGATGGATTTGATGTGTTCGACTAGATGCGCGATGGTCGCGGCAGTGCCGCCACTGTCCTGAATGGTCAGGCCAAAGAACCGGTTTTCGTCATTGCCACCATAGAGCATTTTCATCCGGGCGAGCTGCATGACTTCGCAACCCAGACCGACAAAAACCGCAGCGCCGACATTGGGATGGGTGGCGTAACCCCAGAGCACCCGTTGCAGAATATCCGCCCCTTCGCCGCCCGCATCCATGCCGCAGCCGGTGCCATGGGCAAAGGCGGCGACCCCGTCGATATTGGGGTAGTCGGCCAAAATACCGGAGCGGTTGATGTCATCGGCAGCCCGCCGGATGACTGTGGCGGAACAGTTGACCGTGGCACAGATAGCGATGAAATTGCGCGTTCCCGCCTGTCCATTCGCCCGGCGATAGCCCATGAATGTCTCAGGTTTCACAACGGGAATGGCGGCCAGCGCCTTCTGGTAATCGGCCCCCACATCATACTGCTGGTCGTGAGCGCCGAAGGAACAGTTGTCGGTATGCACATGCTCACCGGCCCGGATCGGGCGGCTGGCATAGCCAATCACCTGTCCGAACTTGATGATATTGCCACCCGCATCCATATCCTGCCGGGCAATCTTGTGGCCACGTGCTACCGGATGATCAAGGGCCAGGCCAAACCCAAGCGGCTGCGCGCCTGCCGGGGCGGGATTGGTCAGGATGGCGACGGTGTCATCCGGGTGCAGCAGCACTGTCCCTGGGGCTTCAGCCATAATGCACATGTCCGTGAGAGAGGGCGCGAATGACCCCGCGCAGTTCTGCCAGCCCACGCAGCCGCCCGACCAGCGGATAGCCGGGATGGGTGCCACGACTGACATCGTCAAGCAATTCGTGGCCGTGGTCAGGCCGGAAGGGAATGTCGAAATCGGCGCGACCGTCTGCCTTGCGGCGGCGTTCTTCAGCAATCAGCACGGCAATCAGCGTCACCATGTCGGTATCGCCATCCAGATGCGCGGCCTCCTGGAAGGAACCGTCCTTCTCCTTGGCCACATTGCGAAGATGGGCAAAATGGATGCGCTCGGCAAAGCGTGCGGCAATGGCCGGAACATCGTTTTTCGGATTGGCCCCCAGCGAGCCAGCGCACAGCGTCAAGCCGTTGGCAAGAGCCGGTTGCTGTTCCATGATCCAGGCAATGTCGTCTTCGCAGGAGACGATGCGCGGCAGGCCGAGAATATCACGCGGCGGATCGTCGGGATGTACGCAAAACCGCATGCCAAGCTCTTCTGCCGTCGGGATGACTTCGGCCAGGAAGCGGGCATAGTTGGCGCGGATCTCATTGCGGCTGATGCCGTGATAGCGCTTTAGCGCCTCGCGCAACCCACGGATATCATAGCGGTCGAAGGCACCGGGCAGGCCGGACATAATGCTGTTTAACAGGTTCTGCCGCAAGCCTTCGCTGGAGGCGTCGAACCATGCCTTGGCGGCCTCGCGCACCTCTGGCGAATAGTCGTTTTCAGCACCCTCGCGCTCCAGCATATGGATTTCGAAGGCGGCCATATGCGGCTCGGAAAACCGCAGGGCGGTACCGCCGCGCGCCACCGGCGCATCCAGCTGGGTGCGGGTCCAGTCGAGCAATGGCATGAAATTATAGCAGATCGTATAGATACCGGCATCGGCGAGGTTCTTCATCGACTGGCGGTAATTGGAAAACAGCCGTTCAAGATCGCCTTCGCCGCGCTTGATATCCTCATGGATCGGCAGGCTTTCCACCACATTCCAGGTCAGGCCAAGCCCGCTATGGGCGATCTCGTCGCGGCGGGCCGCAATGGCATCGCTGCCCCAGACTTCGCCATAGGGTATTTCGTGCAGCGCGTTGACGATGCCGGAGGCGCCGGTCTGGGCGACCTCGGCCAGGGTAATGCGGTCGAACGGGCCGTACCAGCGCCAGCTCTCTTTCATCGGTTTAAATCCTCTATCGTCTGTCGCGCGCCCTTGGTAACAAGGCTTTGATAGGCCGTGGTCAGCGCATTGCGGAAGGTCGGGTTATCGGCGAGCGGTGCAGGGAAAATCTCGCGCACGGCCAACAGCGCCGCCACTTTGTCGGCAGGCTCGGCAGCACCATCGCTCAAGCTTTTCAATCGTCCGGCCAGCGGGTCGCGCACGTCGATGGCGTCGCCCTTTTCATCCACGCTACCAACATAGCGCATCCAGGCGGCAACGGCCAAAGCCAGTCCCTTGATCGGCCGATTGGCGGCGAGGTTCTCAGTCACGGTGCCGAGAATCCGCTGCGGCAGCTTCTGCGATCCGTCCATGGCAATCTGCCAGGTGCGGTGGCGGATGGCGGGATTGGCGTAACGGTCAAACAGCGCAGCTGTATAATCGCCAAGGCTCACGCCCGGTGGAGCTTTCAGGCCGGGGGTGATTTCCGTGTCCCACAGCATTTTGCAGAACCGGGCAAAAACCGGATCGGCCACCGTCTGGGCAATGGTTTCATGACCGGCGAGATAGCCGAGATAGGCAAGCGACGAATGGGTGCCGTTCAGGCAGCGCAGCTTCATATGCTCAAACGGCGTCACATCCTCGACCAGCTCGACCCCGACGGCTCCGAGATTTGGCCGTGCGCCATCGACGAAACGGTCTTCCACCACCCATTGCCGGAAAGGCTCATGCATGACGGGGGAGAGATCCAGCACGCCGGTGATTTGCGCCAGCCGGTCGATATCCTCCGGCTTGGTGGCAGGCACGATCCGGTCCACCATGGTCGAGGGAAAAGCGCCTTCACTGGCAATCCAGCTTTGCAGGTCTGATGAGATCAGCCCGGCCAGTTCCAGGACGACGCCGCGCACCACCTTGCCGTTTTCCGGCAGGTTGTCGCAGCACAGCACCGTGAAGGGACGCAGGCCCGCCGCATGACGTTTTTCCAGCGCCCGCACCAGAAAGCCGAGGGCGGAGAGGGGGGCTTCGGGATGGGCCAGATCATGCTGGATGTCGGGATGGTTACGGTTCAGCCTGCCGGTGGAGGGTTCGTGGCAATAGCCTTTTTCCGTTACCGTCAGGCTGACGATTTTGACAGCCGGATCGCTCATCGCGTCGATCACGGCGCTCGGGTTTTCCCGTGCCACCAGCACATCGTTGATCACGCCGATCACATGCGGCGTTTCGCCATCCGGCCCAAGCTCGACGGCGGTATAGGCGAAATCCTGGGGGGCGAGCGCATCGCGCTGGTCTGGCCGCATCAGGCTGACGCCGATAATGCCCCAGTCCCCACCGGATTTCTCCATGGCCTGTTCGATATAGATCGCCCCATGGGCGCGGTAGAAGGCGCCGAGCCCGAGATGGACGATGCCCGTCTGCGGTCTGGTGCTATCGGGGCGGCGCAGCCGTTGCGGATTGGCGGACATATCAGCGGGCAAGCCAGCCTCCATCGACATTGAGAATGGCGCCATGGATATATTTGGCAGCCCTTGAGGAAAGAAAAACCGCAGCGCCGCCAATGTCTTCGGCCTCGCCCCAGCGACCCGCCGGAATGCGCTCCAGAATGGCCTTGTTGCGGGCTGCGTCATTGCGCAGCGCCTCGGTATTGTTGGTTTCGATATAGCCGGGGGCAATGGCGTTGACATTGATGCCCTTGGCCGCCCATTCATTGGCGAGCAGCTTGGTCAGCCCCGCGACACCGCTTTTCGACGCCGTATAGGATGGCACCCGGATACCGCCCTGGAAGGACAGCATCGAGGCAATATTGACGATCTTGCCGCCCGCTTCGCGGGCAAACAAGGCCTTGGCGAAAGCCTGGCAAAGGAAGAATACCGCCTTCAGGTTGACATCCATCACCGCGTCCCAATCGGCCTCGGTGAAATCCACCGCATCGGCGCGGCGGATGATACCGGCATTGTTGACGAGAATATCGACCGGGCCGAGATCTTCGAAAATGCCGCGCCCGGCCATCGGGTCTGACAGGTCGAGGGTGAGGCCGGACGCCTTGCCACCGGCATTGGTAATCTGCTCGACAGTTTCCGTCACCGGCGAACGGCCCGCGCAAATCACGCTGGCGCCAGCCCCGGCCAGCGACAGGGCAATGGCCTGGCCGATGCCGGTATTGGCGCCTGTCACCAGCGCCGTCTTGCCCGAAAGAGAGAACACATCGCTCACTTCAGCGTCTCCATCGACACCACTTCGACATCCTTGTAATCGACATTGTCACCGGCCATTGCCCAGATGAAGGTATAGTTGGCGGTGCCTGCGCCCGAATGGATCGACCAGGGCGGCGAGATCGCACCTTCCTCGTTTTTCAACACCAGATGCCGGGTCTCGTCCGGCTCGCCCATCATATGGAAGGCGCGCTGGCCTTCCGGGAGGTCGAAATAGAGATAGGCTTCCATGCGCCGGTCATGGACATGGGCAGGCATGGTGTTCCAGACGGAGCCGGGGGCAAGCTTGGTCATGCCGACCACCAGCTGGCAGGCCTTCATCACATCAGGATGCACGAACTGGTAGATGGTGCGCTCATTGGAGGTTGCCTGGGAGCCGAGCGTCACATTGGCGGCTTCCTCAATCTTGATGAGGCGTGACGGATAGGTGTGATGGGCCGGAGCCGAGAGAATGTAGAACCGGCCAGCGCCTGAAAAACTGATCTTGCCCGCGCCCATGCCGAGATAGAGCATGTCGCCCTTGCCCATTTCATAGGTGGCATCCGCCTCGACCGTGCCGGTGCCGCCGATGTTGACGACGACAAGTTCGCGCCGGTCGAGAATGGAGGCAGTGCCGCATTCCTTCACATGGTCCAGCACCAGCGAAGCGCCGCCGGGTACGGCGCCACCGACGATCATCCGGTCGTAATGAGTATAGATCAGCCTGATTTCGCCATCTGCAAAAATGCCGCCGACATGGAAATTCTGGCGCAGGGCTGTGGTGTCGAAGCCTTTGGCGGTCTGCGGGTCGATGGCGTGGCGGGTTTCAACGGTCAGCATGGGTTTAACTCCTTAAATATCAAAGAAAATCGTCACGCCGGGGCGTGAATGTGTCGATCAGCACGCCTGATACGATGGCTCGGCAGCCGTGAAAGGCAAGGGAGGGAATAACGAAACTGTCCCCCGGACCGACCGTGAACGTCTCGTCGCCGATGAAAAATTCGAACCGGCCGGATTGGACAAAGGTGGATTGCAGATGGGGATGGTTATGGCGCGCACCCTGCGCGCCATCGCTGAAACTGAACTTGACCACCATAAGCTCAGGGCTGTCGGCCAGGACCTGGCGGGTAACACCATGGCCCGCATCCACGGGCGGGAACGGTCTAACGAACTGCGTTTCCATCGCTCACTGATCCTCCCCTCGCTACTATAACCCCATCAGAGCCGGTAGGCTTTCTTCGCCAGTCCGTAGGCGAGATCGCCAGCCAGCTCGTGGGCTTCGTCCTCCTCCAGACGGCCCGTCAGCACCAGTTCGGCCAGATAGGCGCAATCCACCCGCCGGGCCACATCATGGCGGGCCGGGATGGAGCAGAAGGCGCGGGTATCGTCGTTGAAGCCGACGGTATTGTAGAAACCGGCGGTCTCTGTGGTGGCCTCGCGGAAGCGGCGCATGCCATCAGGGCTATCGAAGAACCACCAGGCGGGGCCGAGCTTCAGGGCCGGATAGGCACCTGCCAACGGCGCCAGTTCGCGCGAATAGCTGGTTTCGTCCAGCGTGAAGAGAATGACCGTCAGATCCTTTTCCATGCCGACCGAATCGAGCAATGGCTTCAGCGCTCGGACGTAATCGGTGCGGGTCGGGATATCGAAGCCCTTGTCGCGGCCATGTTTTGCCATGATGCCGGCGGAATGGTTGCGGTAGGAACCGGGATGGATTTGCAGCACCAGCCCGTCTTCCAGACTCATCCTGGCCATTTCCGTCAGCATATGGCCACGGAAGGCATCGGCCTCATCGGGGGTGATCCGCCCGGTCAGCGCCTTATCGAATAGCGCCTTGGCCTGATCCTGGGGCAGGTCCTCGGTGCGGGCCGAGGGGTGCCCGTGGTCGGAACTGGTGGCGCCATAGGATTTGAAGAAGGCGCGGCGGTTGCGATGCGCCTCCAGATAACCGCTCCAGTTGGTGGCATCGACATCAGCCAATTGCCCGAACCGCTCGATATTGGTGGCAAAGCCCTCAAACTGCGGATCGATTACCGGGTCTGGCCGATAGGCGGTGACGACACGGCCATTCCAGCCGGAGGCGCGGATCGCCTCATGCCATTTCAACTCGTCCAGCGGGCTTTCCGTGGTGGCGATCACTTCGATATTGAAGCGCTCGAACAGGGCGCGGGGGCGAAATTCCGGTTTGGTCAGGCAATCGGCGATATGGTCATAGGTCTCGTCCGCCGTTTTGGCTGAAAGCCTTGTGGTCAGTCCGAATACGTCTTCGAAGGCATGGTCCAGCCACATGCGGCTGGGCGTGGCGCGAAACAGGTGGAAGTTTTCGGCAAACAGCCGCCAGATCTTGCGGCCATCGGTTTCCGTCATGCCACCATCGACACGGGGCACGCCAAGCGTCGTGAGGTCGATACCTTGGGAATAAAGCATGCGAAACACATAATGGTCCGGCACCACGAAAAGCTGGGCCGGATCGGGAAAAGCTTCATTTTCCGCAAACCAGCGGGGGTCGGTATGACCATGCGGACTGACGATGGGCAGGTCGCGGACCGTGTCATAAAGCGTGCGCGTCAGCGTGCGTGCTGTGGGATCAAGGGGAAAAAGCCTGTCTGGATGAAGCAATGCCGTGGTCTCCGCGTGCGCCTCGTAATTCTAACACTGCATAATATCGCAAGCCGATTTCGGTCCGGCGTATTATGGCCTAAAACAACTGCCGCCCCTTGCATTGGCCTTCGTCTTTTGATCGATGGCCTGGGTGGTGACGGTGGTGGCGAAACGCAATTGCATTCCGCTGCCAATCTAATATGTTAGTATGCAAATTGTGTCAATGCGGTCCTGGGATGATCCCCGGGACGTGGTTGGTCCGGGTTCGTCGTTGGGCGAAGACGTAATGGAGTGGCAATGGCGGTGGTAATCGGAGGGTGGGATGATTGATACGGTCAATGTGCGCACGCTGGACGTTCAGCGGCAACCTTCGGTCACCGAGCAGGTCTTCGAGCTTTTATACCGGCAGGTGGTTGAACTGGAGCTGCCGCCGGGGGCAAAATTGTCGGAAGTGGATGTTGCCAAGCAGATGGGCGTGTCTCGCCAACCGGTACGCGATGCCTTCTATCGCCTGTCCCAGCAGGGTTTCCTGATGATCCGCCCGCAACGGGCAACGGTGGTGACGCATATTTCCGAACGCGGGGTTTTGCAGGCCCGCTTCATCCGCACGGCACTGGAAATGGAAACCGTGCGGGCCGCCGCCGATCGGTTGAGCGAGGAGCAGATCGAGGCGCTCGACGAACTGGTACAGCGGCAGATCAAGGCCATGGACGCTGGTGACAAGATGCTGTTTCACGAGCTGGACGACGAATTTCACCGGCAGATCTGCAAGATGTCAGGCCACGAATTCGCCTGGGCCCTGATCCGTGACAGCAAGGCGCATATGGACCGAATCCGCTATCTCAGCCTGGCTTTCGGCGCGCAAAGCGCCATTGACGACCATATCGAGATCATGGCCGCGTTGAAGGCACGTGATGGCGACCGGGCTGCGGCCAACATGCGTGTTCATCTGTCGCGCATCCTGTCGATCATCAGCCGTATCCGGGAAAGCCATGGCCAGTATTTCGCGACCGAATGAGGATGGCAGGATAAGATGAGCAACAGACGGATTTTGACCATCGGCGAATGCATGGTGGAAATGGCGCCCCGCGAAGACGGTGCCTATCATCGCAATTTCGCTGGCGATACATTCAACACCGCCTGGTATCTGCGTCGCCTTCTGGGCGCAGACGACGTGGTGGATTATTGCTCGGCCATCGGCGTCGATGGTATTTCACAGGCCATGCTTGCCTTCATGCAGGCGGCGGGAATTGGCACGGGGCATTTGCGCCATCTGGAGGATGCGACGGTCGGGCTTTATATGATCGAGCTTGCCAATGGCGAGCGCAGTTTCAGCTATTGGCGCGGCCAATCCGCCGCCAAGCGTCTGGCAGACGATCGGCAGTTTCTTTTAGAGGCCGTACGGGGTCGCGATCTCATCCTGTTTTCCGGCATTACCCTCGCCATCCTGTCCCCGGCGGGCCGCCAGCAATTGCTGGAGGTTTTGGCGCAGGCCCGTGATGCCGGCAGCCTGATTGCTTTCGATCCCAATATGCGCGCCCGGCTTTGGCCGGACCGTGACAGCATGTGCGATGCGGTTTCGCAGGCGGCCAAGGTTGCCGATATCGTCCTGCCGTCCTTTGACGAGGATGGGCCGAATTTCAACGATGGCACACCAGAGGCGACGATTATCCGATACCGAAATGCCGGTGCGTCAACCGTGGTGGTCAAGAATGGCGCTGGCCGTGTTCATGCCTTTGACGCCACGCAAGGGCCGGTGACATTCGATCCCGTGCCGGTCGCCGATCTCGTGGATACGACAGCGGCTGGCGACAGTTTCAATGCCGGTTTCCTATCGGCCCGCCTTTCGGGTGTGGCGATGGCTGAGGCCTTGGCGCAGGGGGCTGCCGTTTCCGCTCAGGTGATTTGTAAGCGGGGCGCCCTGGTGGAGATTGAAAATATCCGTCGATAGGTGGAGATTATGAAAAGGCGCTTGCGAACACCGATGTCGCAAAAATGCTCGCTTCTTTGTGTTGCGAAGCAAATTATTTTCGCTTGAACCCTTGCAGCTTTTGATTCTACTCTGCGCCTAAAATAGGAGATTGGCGATATTTCCCTTTTTTGTCATGGGCTTGCGGCTTCTGTCAAAAAGGACTGGCCAGTCGCAATGCGTCAAAAGGTGAGTGTCCATGCAATTGGTTTTCGACGGGCATAATGATGTCCTCCTGCGTTTATGGAGGGCTCATGCAGCGGGCGTCGATCCGGTGCGGCAATTCATCGATGGCACACGGGAAGGTCATATCGATGCGCCACGCGCGCGCCGTGGCGGGCTTGGTGGCGGTCTCTGCGCGATTTATATTCCCTCCGACGGTGAGTTCGTGCTGACCGAGCCGGATGACAAGGGCCATTACAATACGCCTGTTGATAAGCCCCTGGCGCGTGCATCCTCACTCGACATCGCCTTGCAGATGGCTGCCATTGCGCTGCGGCTCGAGCGGGCTGGCGGCTGGCGGCTATGCCGCTCAACGGCGGATATTCGCGCTGCCATGGCCGACGGTGTGTTTGCCGCCGTACTGCATATGGAAGGCTGCGAGGCCATCGATGCCGATCTGGCAGCCCTTGAAGTGTTTCACCGGGCGGGCCTGCGCACGCTCGGCCCGGTCTGGAGCCGCCCGAATATTTTTGGCCATGGTGTTCCCTTCGCCTTTCCAATGTCGCCGGATACCGGGCCGGGCCTGACGACACTCGGTTTTGAGCTTGTGAAAGCCTGCGACCGGCTGGGCATTGCCCTTGACCTTGCCCATATCACCGAAAAGGGCTTCTGGGACGTGGCGAAAACCTCGGACAAGCCATTGATCGCCAGCCATTCCAATGCGCACGCGTTGACACCGGTGGCCCGCAACCTGACCGACCGGCAGATGGACGCGATCCGCGAGCGCAAGGGCATTGCCGGTCTCAACTACGCGGTGACCATGCTGCGCGCCGACGCCCGCGATTTTGCCGAGACCCCGCTGTCAGATATGGTGCGCCATATCGATTACATGGTGGAACGCATGGGCATTGATTGCGTCGGCCTTGGCTCCGATTTCGATGGTTGTACGGTGCCCGGTGCAATCGGCGATGCCAGTGGGAACCAGAGGTTGCTTGAAGCGTTGCAATCGGCTGGATACGGTGATGCAGATATCGCTAAGATTGCCCGTGAAAACTGGCTGCGGGTGCTGGGGACGGCCTGGGGCGAATAAATCCGGCGTTAGTCGGCGATCATTGACTTTAAAAAAGGGGACGGGACCATGACCATGACCATGACCATGACATTGACGCGCCGCAGGCTGATGACGACGGCCAGTGCTGTTCTGGCATTGGGCGTTGCAGGCGTGCCGCGCGCTTTTGCTGCCACGCCGAAAGATACGCTGGTCGAGGCCTGGGCGTTTGACGACATCATCACGATGGACCCGGGCGAGGCTTTCGAAATCTCCGCCGCAGAAGTCACCGGCAATACCTATGACACGCTGGTCAAGCTGAATATTGCCGATACTTCAACCGTAGCGCCCGGCATTGCGGAAAGCTGGAGCGCGTCTGAAGACGGCCTGACCTATACATTCAAGATCAAGTCCGGCATCAAGTTCGCCTCCGGCAACCCGATCACTGCGGAAGACGTGGCCTATTCTTTTGAACGGGCTGTCAAGCTCAACAAGAACCCGGCCTTCATCCTCCAGCAATTCGGCCTGAGTGGGGACAATGTCGCGGAAAATGCCAAGGCAGTCGATGCCTCGACCTTCCAGTTCAAGGTGGATAAGCCTTATGCGACCAGCTTCGTGCTGAACTGCCTGACCGCGACCGTCGGCGCCATCGTCGACAAGAAACTGGTGCAGAGCCACGCGGCAGCCGTGACCGTTTCCAAGGATTATCCCTATGACTCCGATTTCGGCAATGGCTGGTTGAAGACCAATTACGCCGGCTCCGGTCCTTTCAAACTGCGCGAATGGCGTGCCAATGAATTGGTCGTGCTGGAGCGTAATGACAATTATTACGGCGAAAAGGCCAAGCTGAAGCGGGTCATCTATCGCTTCCTTAAGGAAAGCTCCGGTCAACGTCTGGCGCTGGAATCCGGTGACGTCGATGTGGCGCGTAACCTTTCGCCCACGGACTTTACCGCGATTGCCAATTCGAAAAATATCAAGACTGACTCTGCCCAGAAGGGTACCGTCTACTATCTCGGTCTCAACCAGAAAAACCAGTATCTCTCCAAGCCGGAAGTCCGCCAGGCCATCAAATATCTTGTCGATTACGATGCCATCGGTGCAACCCTCATCAAGGGCGTCGGCACTGTGCATGAATCCTTCCTGCCCAAGGGCATTCTTGGCTCGATTGATGACCAACCCTATAAGCTGAATGTTGCGAAGGCCAAGGAACTGTTGGAAAAGGCAGGTCTTAAGGATGGCTTCAAAGTCACCATGGATGTGCGCTCCATCGAGCCGATGACCAGCATCGCCCAATCCATGCAGCAAACCTTCGCCCAGGCGGGCATCACGCTGGAGCTCATCCAGGGAGACGGTAAGCAGACGCTGACCAAGTACCGCGCTCGCAACCATGACATCTATATCGGGGATTGGGGTGCCGATTATTGGGACCCGCATTCCAATGCCGAAACCTTTACCAGCAATCCTGATAATTCCGAGACGCCGAAATCCAAGACACTCGCCTGGCGCAATGCCTGGGATGTGCCTGAATTGACCAAGGAAACCAGCGAAGCCCTGCTGGAGCGTGACACGCCTAAGCGCAAGGCGATGTATGAAGACTTGCAGCGCAAGGTTCTGGCCGACGGTCCGTTTGTGATCATCTATCAAAAAACGGAAATTGCTGGCTATAGAGCCAATGTTCAGAATTATAAGCTTGGCCCGACCTTCGACAGCAACCTCAAGAACATGATTTCCAAGGATTGATCAGGAGCAGGGCTCTTGGCTCTCACCACAACACAAGCATCAGCCGGTCGCAGGCGCGACCGGCAGTTTAAGCGTTTGAAGGCAGTTGCGGGATTTTTCGTGACTGTTGCCACGACCTATCTCGGCCTTCTGGCGGTGACGTTCTTCATCGGTCGGGTGATCCCGATCGATCCAGTTCTTGCTGTTCTGGGGGACCGTGCGCCGCAGGCGGTCGTCGAACAGACGCGCCGGGCAATGGGGTTGGATCAACCGCTTTATTACCAGTTCTTCGTCTATATAAAACAAGTGCTCTCGGGCGATTTCGGCACGTCGGTTCTGACGACCAATCCTGTCATGACCGATATCGCCCGGTTTTTTCCGGCAACTGTTGAACTTGCCACGGTCGGCACCATCATCGGCGCCGTGATTGGCCTTCCCTTAGGCGTTCTGGCCGCTGTCAAGCGCGGCAGCCTTGCCGACCAGATTGTCCGGGTCATCGGTTTGATCGGCTATTCCGTGCCAATCTTTTGGCTCGGCCTTTTGGCGCTGCTGTTTTTCTATGCCAAGCTGCAATGGGTGGCCTATCCGGGACGGCTGGACGTGGTCTTTGAATATGACCTGATACCCGTCACCGGCTTTTACCTGTTGGATGCCGCCATGGCGGGCCAATGGGACATCCTTTGGGATCTGTTTCGCCATATTATCCTTCCCGGCGCACTGCTCGGCTATTTCTCACTCGCCTATATCAGCCGCATGACCCGTTCTTTCATGCTCAACGAGTTGTCGCAGGAATATATCGTCGCGGCTCGTGCCAAGGGCCTGTCCGAAAGCCGGATTATCTGGTTCCACGCCTTGCGCAATGCCGCTGTGCCGCTGCTGACGGTGATTGCCCTGTCTTATGCAGGCTTGCTGGAAGGCTCGGTGCTGACTGAGACGATCTTCTCCTGGCCGGGCATCGGCCTCTACATTACCAATTCGCTGCAAAATGCCGATATGAATGCGGTGCTGGGCGGAACCATCATTATCGGTTCGGTGTTCATCGCAATCAACATCCTGTCGGATCTCCTCTATAAAACCCTTGACCCGAGGACGCGCAGCCGATGATGACGACGCCCTCCCAAAATATGTCCGTCCCTAAAACGCCCTTGAAGGACTGGCTGCTGTCGGACCGTCCCCAATCGCGCCGGCAGGCAAGGCTTGGCCGCGCCTATGTGATCTGGCGGCAGTTTTCGGCCAATCGGCTGGCGCTGCTGGGGCTTGGCATCATTATCGCGTTGATTTTGATTGCAGCTTTTGCCGATCTGCTGGCCACTCATAATCCGGTGCAGGGCGATCTTGCCAATGCAAGGTTGATGGCACCCGGCACCGGCGGTTTCTGGCTCGGCAGCGACGACCAGGGCCGCGATATCTATTCGCGGCTGATCTACGGGTCGCGGCTGACATTGATGGTGGTGGTGCTGGTGGCCATCATTGCCGCGCCCATCGGTCTGCTAGTCGGCACGGTGGCCGGTTATGCGGGCGGCTGGGTCGATGCGGTGCTGATGCGGCTGACCGATATTTTCCTGGCCTTTCCGAAGCTCGTTCTGGCTCTGGCGCTGGTCGCAGCGCTTGGTCCCGGCATCGAAAACGCCATTCTGGCCATCGCCGTCACCTCCTGGCCGCCTTATGCGCGGATTGCCCGGGCCGAAACGCTGACGGTTCGCAACTCCGATTATATCTCTGCCGTCAAGCTGATGGGCGCTTCGCCCTTTCGCATCGTGCTGCGCCATATCATGCCACTCTGTCTGTCTTCGCTGATCGTCCGCGTCACCTTGGATATGGCGGGTATTATCCTGACGGCAGCCGGTCTCGGTTTCCTGGGCCTTGGCGCCCAGCCGCCCCTGCCGGAATGGGGGGCGATGATTGCCGATGGCCGCCGCTTCATTCTCGATCAATGGTGGGTTGCCGCCATGCCGGGCTTTGCCATCCTGATCGTCAGTCTCGGCTTCAACCTGCTGGGTGACGGCCTGCGCGATGCGCTCGACCCGAAGGAGGCCGGACAATGAGCGCGCTGCTGACGGTGGACAATCTCAAGGTCAGTTTTCCGACCCGCACGGGTCTGGTGGAAGCGGTGCGCGGCGTGTCTTTCACGCTTGGCAAAGAGCGGTTGGGGATCGTTGGCGAATCCGGCTCCGGCAAATCCCAAACCGGACGGGCGATCATGGGTCTGACCCCCGCCCATGCGCGGATCACCGCCGACAGGCTCCATTTCGGCGATACGGATCTGCTGGCGATTTCGGCTGCGAAGCGCCGGGCGCTGCGCGGCAAGCGGATGGCGATGATCCTTCAGGACCCCAAGTATTCGCTGAACCCGGTTATGCGGATTGGCAAACAGATCGTCGAGACCTTGTTGACCCATGAACGGATGACCGGAAAGCAAGCCAGGCACAGGGCGCTGGCCATGCTGGAAGCGGTGCAGATCCGCGATCCCGAACGGGTGTTCAAGCTTTACCCGCATGAGGTTTCCGGCGGCATGGGCCAGCGGGTAATGATCGCCATGATGCTGGTCTGCGGGCCGGAACTGCTGATTGCCGATGAACCGACCTCGGCGCTGGATGTGACGGTGCAGCTGGAAGTGCTCGATATTCTCGACATGCTGGTGCGTGAGCGCGGCATGGGGCTGATTTTCGTCAGCCATGATTTGCGGCTGGTCTCGTCCTTCTGCGACCGGGTGCTGGTGATGTATGCGGGCCGTGTTGTCGAGGAACTGAATGCGGCCAACCTGTCCGAGGCGAAACATCCCTATACCCAGGGCCTGCTGAATTGCCTGCCGCGCCTGGAAGGCAACCAGCATCCGCTGCCGGTGTTGCAGCGTCAGGTGGAGTGGGCGCAATGACTGATTCACTGATCGTTCAGGACATGTCGGTGCGCTTTGATGAGTTTCTGGCGTTGGACGGGGTCAGCATTGCCGTTGAACAAGGCGAGAGCTTTGGCCTGGTCGGGGAATCCGGCTCGGGAAAATCGACCCTGCTGCGGGCAATCGCCGGGCTGAATACCTTTGAGAGTGGCAAGCTGACTGTTGATGGCAAGAGCTATGATAGCAGGCAGCGCGACAAGACCTTTTATCGCACCGTACAAATGGTGTTCCAGGACCCTTACGGCTCGCTGCATCCGCGCCAGACGGTGGACCGGCTGCTACTGGAGCCTTTGGCCGTGCATGGATTTTCCGATGTCGATAGCCGCATTGCCCGCGCTCTGGATGAGGTTGGTCTTGGCTCCGGCTTCCGCTTCCGGTTTTCGCACCAGCTGTCCGGTGGCCAGCGCCAGCGCATCGCTATTGCCCGCGCCTTGATCGTTGAGCCGAAAATCCTGCTGCTGGATGAGCCAACCTCGGCGCTCGACGCCTCAATCCAGGCGGAAATCCTCAATCTCCTCGAACAGGCCCGCAAGGATCGCGGCCTGACCTTTCTGATGGTCAGCCACGATCTGGCTATTATCAGCCATATGTGCGACCGGCTGGCGGTGATGCGCACCGGGCAGGTTGTGGAAGTCATGGATGTCGAGGCGCTACGTAGACGCGATGTGCAGGTGGATTATACACGGCAATTGATGGTGGCGAGTGAGGGGTTTCGGCGCAAAAGCTGACCGTTAAGATGTTGTCCGGGACCAGACATAGAGCACGTCCGGCTGTTTTTCTTCATTCTCATCACCGTCCGTCATCAGGTCAGGGGTGAAGCCGTGATACTCATAAAAGCGTCGTGCATGCTGGTTTTGCTGAAATGTCCAGAGCTTCAGATGGGTTGCATCCGCCATTGTATTGGTGAGTAAGCGTGATCCCATGCCTTTACCGAGATGGTCCGGGTCAATGTAGAGATGGTCGATCCAACCGTCCTTGACTGCGATAAAGCCGCATATCCTGTGGTTTTCAATCGCAACCCGCACAGAATTTTCAGCAAGAACGACGGTTTCAATGAAATGCCGATCTTCCTCGGCAGTGTGCAATTTCGGCAAAAAACCCAACAGCGATCGAGAGCGGGTAAAGACCGAAGCAATGGCATCTGCATCTTGTTGTTCCGCAAGACGAATGTGATTTTCCATCACCCAACCCGCACCCCGCCACGCCAGATCTGCTTGATGAACGGATGGCCGCCGTGCTGGCCAATCTGCAAGAGGTCGGCGCGTTTGCCCGGTGCGATCTCGCCGCGGTCGTTGAGGCCAGCGGCTTCTGCCGGGGTCTTGGTGACCATGCGGATGGCGGCGGGCAGGTCGTAGGCGAGATCAGGATCGGCGGCGATGGCGAAGGGCGCGTCCAGCAAGGCGCGGGGTACATAATCGGAGGCCAGAATATCGCAAAGGCCTTCGAGCAGCAGATCGCGCACCGCGATATTGCCGGATTGTGAGCCGCCGCGCACGATATTCGGTGCGCCGCCGACGATCTGCATGCCCCGCTTGCGGGCTTCGCGGGCAGCCTCCATCGTGCAGGGAAATTCCGAGATTGATACGCCCTCGTCCGCCGCCAGATCGACATGCTCGATATCGGTATCGTCATGGCTGAGCAGCGGCTTGTTATGGCGCTTGGCAATATCCACCACCTGCGGGCGGATCCGGTTGCCGATGGCCTGTTTGGTGGCGATCAGATCCGCAACCCGAGCCGTGGTCACGGCAAGCGCTTCGCCGCGCAATTTCGCGACCTTGGCCAGATAGGTGTCGAGATCCCGCGTCTGGCGGATGCCGGGCAGGTGCTCCATGACAGAGACGACGCGCACCAGAGCATGGCCAATATTGGCCTCCATCAGCGCAGGCGTTTGTTCATCGATCACTTCGCAGCGCAGATGCACGAAATGCTCAGCCCTGAGCATGCCAGCGCTTTGCGCCTTTTCCAGCGCCTCGATCATTGGTCCGAGAATTTCCGCCCGCTCGCTGCCGTCTTCCGCCGCACCGACGCAGAGGCTGTCGAACACGGTGGTAATGCCGGCGCCGATGATTTGCGCGTCATGGGCAAGGGCCGCCGTCGTATAGTTCCAGCGAACGTGGTGGCGGGGAAAGACATGCTTTTCGAAATGGTCGGTATGGATATCGACAAGGCCCGGGATCAGCATATCGCCACCAAGGTCGATGGCATCACTGGCATGGGTTATCGGGCCGATGGCGATGATCTGGCCATTTTCAATTTCGACCGTGCCGGTCTGTATGCGGCCGGCAAGGACGATGGCGGCATTGGTCAGGACCAGACGTTTCAAAGGTGTCTTGCCGCTCATGTCCATCCCGATCTCTCCGCTTTTTCTCTCACATAGCATGGTTCAGACGATTCGAGCCGTGCCGCAACAGGCGCGGTGTAAATCTCTGTGATGACCGTTCTATGTCAGCGATGGGAAATCAGACATGAAGATCACGCCAAGCCGGTTGTGAACCGTCGTAAGGCAGGGCTTGCGCTTCATAAACGCCACGGGCGATGGCGCGGGCCATGGTGAGGGTGGCGAGATGGCAGAGGTCCATGAAGGTCGCAAGATCCGGCAGCGGTTTTGCGCCGGTGGCGGCGGCAAACACCGTATCGCCATCGGCAGGCAGATGAGCAGGCAGCAGCGCCCGCGCCAGCCCGTCATGAGCCATGATCGACAGGCGGTGGCATTCCGCCTTGGTCAGATCAGCATCGGTGACAATGGCGCCAATGGTGGTGGCGATCGGGTCGCGGCCCTTGAGACGAAGGGCGCTATCATCAGGGCCGAAGGAGGAGGGCATGCCGAGGCCGCCGAATTCACCGTCTTGCTCGAAAGGAGCGGCCCAGAAATGCCGCGAGCGGCCAATAGTCGCCGTGCCGAGCGCATTGACGGCGACGATGGCCGCCACGGTATGACCGCTGGCGGAGACGGCGCTGGCCGAACCGAGCCCGCCCTTGACGGTGGCAGTGGTGGCACCTGTTCCAGCCCCGATTGTTCCTAACGGGAAACTGCCCGGTTTGCGGGCCACGAAAGCCTCATAGCCCATATCGCGATAGGGGGAGTGGAGGCCCCAGTTCTTGTTGCCGCCATTCAGCAGATCCATCAGGATCGCCTGCGGCACGATGGGGACGTTCATATCACCGACCGGAAACCCTTGGCCAATCTGGCGCAGGCCCGCCTGCACGCCGCCTGCAGCATCCAGCCCAAAGGCGGAACCGCCCGATAGGACCAGCGCATTGACCTGGGTGACCAGCGACAGCGACGGATCGAGCAAACCCGTTTCACGCCCACCGGGCGCACCGCCCAGCACCGATCCGGATGCGGTGGCCGGTTGATCGAAGACGATGACAGTCACCCCGGAGCCGAGCGCCAGATCGGTGGCATGACCGACCGAAAGACCGGCAACATCCGTCAGTAGATTGAGAGGGCCGGGCTTCATGCGGGATGCTCCTTTGGACTGTGTTGCGGACGACTTGATTTCAATCAAGGACGCACCGGCAAAGGCCAGTAAGTTTGACGCATAAAGCGTTATACCCTGAAAGCGCTCGTAACAAGTTTATACAGTGAATTTAGTGTCTTACGGTTTGATCGACCGTTGGATTCCCGCGCTGTCGGCCCCTTTTTCGAGATTTGAGCTGTCCATGCAGAAGCCCCAGAAATTCGCCCTAGCCTTCGTTATCGTTCTGCTTGCCGCATCCGGCGGCACCTATGCCTATTTGAAATTCGGACGAGCCGATACGCTGCCGTCAGGCATCGTCACGGGCAATGGCCGGATCGAGGCGACCGAGGTCGATATTGCCAGCAAAAGTGCCGGGCGGCTGGTGTCCGTCGAAGTCGGCGAGGGCGATCTGGTCACCAAAGGTCAGGTGCTGGCGCGCATGGATACGGTGGAATTGCAAAGCCAGCTGCGTGCCGCAAAGGCCAAGATCGCCGAAGCCGAACAGAGCCGCGATGCTTCGGCCTTCAAACTGTCCCAGGCGCAGAGCCAGTTTGATCTCGCCGACAAGGATCTGGAGCGCAAGCTGGTCCTGCTTGGCAAGGGGTTTGTCTCCGATCAGGCGGTCGATAGCCAGAGGTTGAGCCGCGACAGTTCCAAGGCGGCTGTCTCGGCGGCGGAGAGCACGTTGAACAGCGTGCAGGCGACCATCGACAATGCCAAGGCGGAGGCTGATCGCATTGCCCAGACCATCGCCGATGCGACGCTGACGGCACCGAAGGACGGGCGGGTGCTTTACCGGCTGGCGGAGCCGGGCGAGGTGCTGGCGGCGGGCGGTAAGGTGCTGACGGTGCTCGATCTGTCGGATGTCTATATGACGATCTATCTTCCGTCTGCCGACGCTGCGAAAACCGCAATCGGGGCCGAGGGCCGTATCCTGCTTGATATTCTGCCGGACCGGGCCATTCCCGGAACGGTGTCCTTCGTCTCGCCGCAGGCGCAATATACGCCGAAACAGGTTGAAATCCGCAGCGAGCGCGACAGGTTGATGTTCCGCGTCAAGATCAGTGCGCCCAAGGAATTGGTGAAGCAATATCTGCCGCTGGTCAAAACCGGGATCACCGGTCTCGGCTATGTGAAGACCGATGCGGCCGCGGTCTGGCCGGACCGTCTGCAATCCGATCTGACGACAGCGCCTCTCGACCCCTCGGCTTCGAATACCCAACCTTCAGCCAATAAGCCGTAAGCGGGGCAGCCATGGAAAACGCTGTCGAACTGGCAGGCTTGTCCCATTTCTACGGCAAGCGCCAGGCCTTGAGCGCCATCGACCTTGCCATCGCGGCCGGATCGCGGGTGGCCCTGGTCGGGCCGGACGGGGTGGGAAAATCCACGCTTCTGGCGCTGCTGGCGGGCGCAAAAAAAATCCAACAAGGCCGGATCACGGCACTTGGAGCGGATATGGCAAGCGCCGGTGCGCGTACCGACGTGCAGCCGCGCATTGCCTATATGCCACAGGGCCTGGGCCGCAATCTTTATCCCAACCTGACCGTCTGCGAGAACATCGATTTCTTTGGTCGGCTGTTCGGGCAGGACGCGACGGAACGAGCCGGGCGTATCGACCGGCTGCTCAAGGCGACCGGGCTCGATCCGTTCGGTGACCGGTTGATGGGCAAGCTGTCGGGTGGCATGAAGCAGAAGCTCGGTCTGTGCTGCGCCCTGGTGCACGATCCCGATCTCCTGCTGCTCGATGAGCCGACAACCGGTGTCGATCCCTTGTCACGACGGCAATTCTGGGATCTGGTGGAAAGTATCCAGGCCTCGCGGCCCGGCCTGTCGATTATCACCGCCACGTCCGATATGGAGGAGGCGAGCCGGTTCCAGCGCGTGGTTCTGCTCCATGAGGGCCGTATTCTGGCGGATGGCACCTGCGAGGCGCTGCTGCAACAAACCGGGCAGAAGACCCTGGAACAGGCCTTCATTGCGCTTTTGCCGGATGCGGCAAAACAAGGCTATGGCGATCCGCCGCCCAGGCTTGCCTTCGTGGACCGGGGCGAGGTTGCCCTTGAGGCCAAGGAGTTGACCCGGTCATTCGGGGCTTTTACCGCTGTCGATCATGTCAGCTTCCGCATTCCCAAGGGCGAAATTTTCGGCTTCCTCGGTTCGAATGGCTGCGGAAAGTCCACCACCATGAAAATGCTGACCGGGCTTTTGCCAGCCAGTAGCGGCGAGGCGCAGCTGTTCGGCCAGCCGGTCGATGCCAAAAAGGGTGCTGGCGATGCCCGCCGCCGTGTTGGTTATATGTCGCAGGGCTTTTCCCTCTATGGCGAATTGACGGTGCAGCAGAATCTCAACCTGCATGCGGCGATTTTCGACCTGACCGGGGAGGCAGCCAAGACGCGGATCGAGGCCTTGGCGCAAGAGTTCGGCCTTCAGCCCTATTTGCAGTTCCTGTCGAGCGATCTGCTGCTTGGGGTGCGCCAGCGCCTGCAACTGGCCGTGGCGCTGATCCATCAACCGGATATCCTGATCCTCGACGAGCCGACATCCGGCGTCGATCCGCTGGCGCGTGACGGATTCTGGAACGATCTGGTGGAACAATCACGGCAAAACGGCGTGACGATTTTCGTGTCCACCCATTTCATGGCGGAAGCCGAGCGCTGCGACCGCATCGCCTTCATGCATGCTGGTAAGGTGATTGCCTGCGGCACCCCGCAAGAGCTGAAAGAGCAGACCGGCAGCGCCAGCCTGGACGATGCCTTCATCGCCTTCATGAAGGCGGGAGGGCGGCAGGAAAGCCTGACTGACGCAGCAACCCAGCCGCAGGCCGGTGCCGCGACGGTGGCGGAGAACACTGCCGGAGCCTTGGTGCGCAAGGGGTTTTCGCCTGCCCGGCTGATGGCCTATGCCCGGCGCGAGGCGATGGAACTGATGCGCGACAAGATCCGGCTGGGTTTCGCCCTGGCTGGTACGGCGCTGCTGATGCTGATTTTCGGCTACGGCCTGACGCTGGATGTCGATCACCTGCGGTTTGCTGTCCTCGACCGCGACCAGAGTGCCGAAAGCCGGGCCTATATTGATGCCTATGCGGCGTCCTCCGCCTTCACCTTGCAACCGTCCATCTCCGATGAAGCCGGGATGTTGTCGCGGTTGAAGGCCAATGACATCATGTTGGCACTTGATATACCCGAGAAATTCGGCGCCGACCTGCGGGCTGGCAAGCGGCCAAATGTGCTGGCCATGCTGGATGGTGCCATGCCCTTCCGGGCTGAGACGGCGCTCGGCTATGTCTCGGGCGCTCACCAGCGGTTCTTGCAGGAGATTGTCCGTCAATCGGGCGGAACGATCCAGTCGGTGGCTGGCGTGGAAATGCGTTACCGCTACAACCAGGCTTTTCTAAGCCTGAATGCCATGGTGCCAGCGGTGATCGCCTTGCTGCTGGTGTTCATTCCCTCGATCCTGACGGCGCTCGGCGTTGTCTCGGAAAAGGAAATGGGATCGATCAGCAATCTCTACGTGACGCCGGTCACCAAGCTGGAATTTCTACTGGGCAAGCAATTGCCCTATGTGGCCATTGGCTTCATCAACTTCCTGGTCATGTTCCTGCTGGCCGTCTGGCTGTTCGGCGTGCCGTTGAAAGGCTCTCTTGCCGGTCTATCGGTCGCCGCTTTCGTCTATGTGCTGGCGACAACCTCCATCGGCATCTTAAGTTCCACCTTCACCTCGACCCAGGTGGCAGCCCTGTTCGTCACTGCCATCGGCACGATGATGCCCGGCACACAGTTTTCCGGCCTGTTGCAGCCAGTGTCGTCGCTGCACGGCATGGGCCACGCCATCGGCCTGGTGTTTCCCACCACTTATTTCATGCGCGCCAGCGTCGGGGCCTTCACCAAGGGGTTGGGCTTTGCCGAGTTGATGGGCTTTGTCTGGCCGCTGGCGCTGTTCTGGATTGGTGCCATCGGGCTTGGCTGGTCGCTGCTGCGTAAGCAGGAAAGGTAAGGGATATGGATCTTCGCACGGTATTTGCCCTGTTTCGCAAGGAGTTGATCGGGCTTTTGCGCGACAAGGTGCTGATGGCCATGGTCATCTATGCCTTCAGCCTGGCGATCTATACCCAGGCGACTGGACTTTCCCACGATCTGCGCAATGCGACGCTGGCCGTGGTGGACCGGGACATGTCGCAATTGTCGTCTTCCATTCTCGATGGATTGATGCCGCCGCGCTTTCAAAAACCGGTGGCAATCGCACCCCAGGATATCGACCGCGCCATGGATCAGGCGCGCTACACCTTTGTGCTGGATATTCCCGAACGGTTCGAGGCCGATGTTCTCTCGGGGCGTAGCCCCTCTGTGCAGTTGCTGATCGACGCGACCGCGTTGATGCAGGCAGGAATAGGCTCCAGCACGATCCAGCAGATCGTCAGCCAACAGGTCGGGCTTTATGCCCAGCGCGTTGGCGTCTCAAGCACTCAGGCGGTGACGGTGGAAACGCGGCTTGCCTTCAATCAATCGCTGAATTCGGATTGGTTTTCCGGCACGATGGCGCTGATCAACAATATTACCATGCTGGCCATCCTGCTGGCAGGCGCCGCTTTGGTGCGCGAACGGGAACACGGGACGCTGGAACACTTGCTGGTCATGCCGGTCAGGCCTGTCGAAATCATGGTCAGCAAGCTTGCGGCCAATGGTCTGGTCATTCTGGTCATGACGCTGTTTGCCATCATCACCGTGTTGGTCAAGGTGCTCGGCATGCACATCACCGGTTCGCTGACGCTGTATATGGCTGGCGTGGCGCTCTACCTGTTCTTCGTCACCTCGTTCGGGCTGTTTTTAGGCACGCTGGCGCGCAGCATGCCGCAATTGGCGCTGCTGTTCATTCTCACCGCTTTGCCGATGAATATCCTGTCAGGCGGGTTCACCCCGCTGGAAAGCCAGCCGCAATGGCTGCAAAACGCCATGCAGGTCTCACCCTCGACCCATTTCGTCGCCTTTTCGCAGGCCATTCTCTATCGCGGCGCGGGCTTCGAGGTGGTCTGGCCGCAGTTTGCGGCGACGCTTGGCATCGGGCTGGTGTTTTTCCTGTTCAGTCTCAGCCGGTTCCGGACGTTCATCGCCGCGCAGCAGTGAATGAACGTCCTTGAGCGGATAAAAGATCAGCGCTTCATAGAACGCGGATCGAGTGCATCGCGGATACCATCGCCGATATAGTTGACGCTGAGCACGGTCAGTGAAATCGCCAGACCCGGCCAGATGGCGCGGGCAGGGGTGATTTGCAGGAAGTTCACACCGTCATAGAGCAGGCGGCCCCAGGTCGGAAAGTCGGAGGGGAAGCCGAGGCCAAGGAAGCTCAGGGCCGATTCCGTGATGATCGCCGATGCGATGCCGAGCGTTGCCGAGACCATGACCGAGCTGAGCACATTGGGAACAATATGCTTGAGGATCACCCGGTATTCCCGCATGCCGCTCGCCTTGGCTGCCAGCACGAATTCCTGGTTTTTGACCGTCAGCACATCGCCGCGCACGATGCGGGCGGTGTGCATCCAGCTGGTAATGCCGATGACGAAGACGATCAGGATGAAAATCCCGGCCTCCGGGCCGAAGGCGGCGCGCAGCACATCACGAAACAGCATGGTGATGACCAAGAGCAGCGGCAGGATCGGCAGTGCCAGGAACAGATCGGTGATGCGCATCAATGGCCCGTCGATCCGCTTGAAATAGCCTGAGAGGACCCCGACCAAAGTGCCGACGAACAGCGAAATCAACATGGCCACCATGCCGACCGCCAGTGAGATCTGCCCGCCAGCCAAAACCTGGGCGAACAGATCATGACCAAGATTGTCGGTGCCGAACGGATGCATCCAGGACGGTCCCTGGTTCTTGTCGCGGATATTCAGCTTGTTGGGATCGACACGGTGGATCAAAGGTCCGACATAGACGGCCAGAACGATCAGCACGAAGACGGCAAGGCCGATGACCCCGCCTGTATGGCGGCGGAACTGGCCCCAGAGCTGGGCGCTGAAGGATTGGGAGCGGTCGCCTTTGGCCTGGGTGGTGAGGGGCGCATCAGTCATAGCGGATCCTCGGATCGAGAATGCCGTACAACACGTCGGCAATAAGATTGAAGAGTACGATCAGCACGGCGAAGATGAAGGTCAGCGTCTGCACCAGCGGCAGGTCGCCGCTCTGGATGGCGGTGATCAGCAATTGACCAAGACCGTTGACCCGGAAAATCTGCTCGGTGATGATCGCACCGGAAAAGATCGTCGGCACGCCGAGCGCAATCACGGTAACAACCGGGATCAGGCTGTTGCGCAGCACATGCACCAGCAACACGGTCTTTTCCTTGACGCCCTTGGCACGCGCGGTGCGGACATAGTCCTGATGCAGATTATCCAGCATGGAAGCGCGCACGAACCGGCTGATCTGCGAGGTATTGTAGAGCGTCAGCACCATGACCGGCAGCACCATCTGCTTGACCTGGGCGACGAAGCTTGTCCAATCAACCACTTGCAGATTGGTATCGTAGACTGAGGGAAACCAGTGCAGGGTCGAGGAGAAGATCACGATCAGCAGCACGCCGGTAAAGAAGGTCGGCACGGAATAGCCGACCATGGAAACGAAGGTGCCGATCTGATCGAAGATCGAATATTGCTTGTAGGCGGAGATGACGCCAAGCGGAATGGCCAGCAGCACGCCGAACACATAGGACAGACCGACAACCCAGAGCGTCTGCGGCATGCGCTGGACGATCAGGTCGACGACGGGGCTGCGGGTGGTCCAGGACAGGACCCGCAGGCGCTGGCCGGAGCCGACGGTCAGGCCGGTGATCTGCTCGAAAATATTCAGCGGCTCATTGATGAAGAACTGCTTCAGCCACAGGAAGAAGCGGACGATCATCGGCTGGTCGAGGCCAAGGGCGGCGCGCATTTGTTCGCGCACTTCCGGCGGGATCGTCAGCGGCAAATCACCGAGCGGATTGTTGGGGGCCATCGCCAGCAGCGCGAAAATGATGAAGCTGATGATCAGCAGGGTCGGGATGGCAAACAGCAATCGCCGGATCGTATAGGTAAACATTATTTTATATCTCCGGGCGCGCCAGGGAGGAGAGATGAAGCTGGAACCGGGCCTCGGCCCCCAAGGGGAGCCGACAACCGCCAGCTCACCGGACCCGCGTTATGCGGGCCCGGCAAGGCGCTGTTACTTGGTGCGCGACCAGTCGGCGATGTTCCACAACTCGCTGTCCCAGCCGGTCATCTTCATGCCCTTCAGACTTGCAGCAAAAGCCGAAGGTTGACCGCGATAGACGAGCGGCAGATGCGCGCCTGCTTGCGTCAGCATGTCGTTGAGCTTCTTGACGATCTCGACGCGCTCTTCGATCTTGGCGGTCTGGGAAAGCTTGGTGACGAGTGCGTCATAGGCAGGATCGCAATAGCGCGGCATGTTCTGTCCCTGCCAGCCGTTTGCCGGGCTTGGGATCTTGTCGCACATCCATTCGGCCATATAGGATTCCGGGTCGGTGCCGTCGAAATTGTTGGTGTACATTTCAACGTCGGCGTAGAATTTCTGGTAGGTGTCCGGGCTGGATGGATCGCCGCCGAAGAACACCGAGGCCGAGACGTTGCGCAGTTCAGCGCCAACGCCGATCTGCGACCACATATCCTTGACCAGCGCCTGGGTGCCTTGGCGGACGGAGTTGGTCGAGGTCAGGTAGAGGAAGTTCAGCTTCACGCCATTCTTGGCGCGGATGCCGTCGGAACCCTTTTTCCAGCCGGCATCGTCCAGCAGCTTGTTGGCGCCGTCGATATCCTGCTTCAGGCACCAGTCATTGGTGGTGGAGACATAGATATCAGGGCCGGGAACGATGTTGCAGGTCGGCTTGCCAGCCAGGCCATAGCCAGCCTCAACGATCACGTCGCGGTCGATGGCCATCGACAACGCCTTGCGCACGGCCGGGTCGGACAAGGCGGGATGTGGTCCACCTTCTTTGGTGGAGCGCTTGTCGCCCAGCGCCGGATCGGGATTGGTGAAATTGAGGTTGATACGCTCGACCTGGCTGCCGAAGGCGGTGATGATCTTGCCCTTGCCAGCGGCTTCCATGGTTGCCAGCACTTCAGGCTCGACCTGCATGTTCCAGGCATAGTCGTATTCGCCGGTTTCCATCACGGCGCGGGCCGCTGACAGCGCATCGCCGCCGCCCTTCAGCGTGGCGGTTGCAAAGGCGGGCTTGGCCGGATCGCGGTAGTTTTCATTGGCCGTGAAGGTGATCACGTCGTTCGGCTTGAATTCCTTGACCTTGAAGGGGCCGGTGCCAATAGGGGCAAAGTTGGCCGCCGTGCATTCCGGCGCCTTGGCGCCAAGGCAATCCTTGAACTGAGCCTTCTGGATGATCGGTGCCTGCGAGCCGACAAAAGCCGAATAGGGATAGGGCTTTGGTGAGGCGAACGTCACCTTGATGGTCTGCGGATCGAGCGCTTCGACGCTTTTCACACCATCATATTTCTGCTTCTGGGCGCAACCGCCGCCGTCTGCCGTGCAATATTGCCAGGTGAAAATCACGTCATCGGCGGTAACCGGCGTGCCATCCGACCATTTGATGCCGTTCGACAATTTCCAGGTGATGCTGGTCAGATCCTTGGAGACGCCGCCGTTTTCCACGGTCGGGATGGTGTCGACCAGCTTGGGAACCAGTTCCCCCTTTTCATCGAAGCCGGCCAGCGGCTCGATGACGATCGAGGATGCGTATTGCTCCTTGGTGCCACCGGACAGATAGACATTCATGGTGGACACGGCCTGCCAGAAAAGCAGTTTCAGGTCGCCGTCACTGCCGCGCTGGGCCATGGCTGGCGCGCCCGTCATCATCAATGACGCGACGGATGCCGCCAGAATCAACCGGATATTACGCATGGTTTGCTGTTCCCTTGTTAATCTCGTTGTCGAGAGTTTTCTTCTGGCAGCGCAAGCAAGGACGCTGCCAATTTTCCCCATTGCCTTGATGGCACTGAATTTAAAAAGAATATGGCCCTGTGATCCCCTCTGGGCCTGGTCGGATTGCCTGTCCTGATTATTGGTTTGCCCAAATTTTGGGCTATAAAATCACAAGCTCATTTTTCATTCAAGATGGAAAATGCGAGACCATGCATCAACTGTGGATAGGGTGCGGGTCAAAGTACTAGTCAGCGGCAAGGCGCTTCAGACATGCTGGCGTCACTGGCGCCAGCATGTCGCGTATCAATATGCGGTTCTTATAATGGATCTTACTTGCTACGGGTCCAATCCGCAACATTCCACAACTGTGAATCCCACGGATTGAGCTTTGCACCCTTCAGCGTGTTCGAGATGGCTGAGGGTTCGCCGCGATTGACCAGCGGAATGACCAGGCCGTCATTGACGATCATGTCATTCAATGTGCGGACCAGTTCTGCGCGCTTTTCGGTGCCGGAGGTCCTGCGCAGCTCTCCTACCAGCTTGTCATAGGCCGGATCGCAGTAGCGGGCGATGTTTTCCCCCTGCCAGTTGTTGGCGGGAGTGGGGATCTTTTCGCAGGTGAAACCGCCCATGAACTTCTCAGGATCGGTGCTTTCAAAGCCGCTGGCATACATTTGCACGTCGGCATATAGCTTCTGGTAGGTATCCGGGCTGGCCGGGTCGCCGCCGAAGAACACCGAAGCGGAGACATTGCGCAATTCGGTTTCGACGCCGATCTGCGACCACATGTCCTTAACCAGAACCTGTGTGCCCTGGCGCACCGAATTGGTGGTGGTCAGGAACAGGAAGGACAGCTTGCGACCGTCTTTTGCACGGATGCCGTCGGGGCCTTTTTTCCAGCCAGCTTCGTCCAATAGCCTGTTGGCCCCTTCAAGATCTTGGCGTCCGCACCAGGTCTTGGCCTTGGAGGCGAAAATATCCGGGGCGGGAATGATGTTGCAGGTCGGCTGGCCGGCAGCGCCATAGCCTGCTTCAACGATCACGTCGCGGTCGATGGCGAGCGCCAGCGCGCGGCGCACCCTAGGGTCTGACAGGGCTGGATGGGGGCCGGCCTCCTTGGTGGAGCGCTTGGCGCCGAGGGCCGCATCGACGGCGTAGGGGTTGAGTTGGATGCGCTCGACCGTGGAGCTAAAGGCTGAGGTCATGGTGCCCTTGCCGGCTTTCAGCATGGATTCCGTTACTTCCGGCTCCACCACCGTATTCCAGGCAAAATCATATTCGCCGGTTTCCAGCACGGCACGGGCCGCAGACATCGCATCGCCGCCACCTTTCAGGGTGATGCTCGCAAAAGCCGGCTTGGCCGGATCGCGGTAGCGCGGATTGGCGTCAAACAGCACGACGTCATTGGCTTTGAAATCCCGGACGACGAAGGGTCCAGTGCCATGCGGCTTGAAATTGGCCTCTGTACATTGCGGTGCTTTTTCGCCCAGGCAATCCTTGAACTGGGACTGCTGAATGATCGGCGAGAGCTGGCCGACGAAGGCGCTATAGGGAAAGGGTTTGGGGGCATCGAAGGTCACCTTCACGGTCAAAGGGTCGATGGCCTCCACCGATTTCACCCCGTCGAATTTCGCGGCCTGGGCGCAGCCGCCGCCGGGCGCCATGCAGTATTTCCAGGTGAACACCACGTCATCGGCGCTGACGGTGCCGCCGTCCGACCAGGTCAGGCCCGGTTTCAATTTCCAGGTGATGGAGGTCATGTCCTTGGCGATGCCGCCATTGTCGACGGTGGGGATCTCGGCGGCAAGTCGGGTGAACAGATTGCCCTGCTCGTCAAAGCCCGCCAGCGGCTCGATCACCATCGAGGCAGCGTAGACTTCCTTGCTGCCGCCCGACAGATAGGGATTGAGATTGGAAACGGCCTGCCAGAACAGGATCTTCACATCGCCGTCCGTGCCGCGTGCGGCTAGAGCAGGGGTGCTGACAAGGGCTCCCGTGGCTGCGGCTCCCGTCGCTATGAAAATGGCGGCTGCCGATAGTGCCCTTAAGGGCCTGTTGTATGTCATGGTTGCCGTGTCCTGCTTTGGTTGAGATGATCGCATTGCTTCGCAGCACGGCGCCCAGAGTCAAGAACGCAGAGGTTTAATCTACTAAAATAACAGACAAGATGACGGGGCGGTTTGGCATCCGAACGTGGCTTGAGAGCGGCGATCTGATTAAGTTTTGGGCCGTGGCCATTTCAGGCTATTTTTTGTTCATTCATTGCATTTGCGACTTGCAAAACGCTAAAGTTGATGAACAGTATGCCATCGAAAACCGGATGGGAACAGCAAAAAGAGGTCATTCATGCCCATTTTGAACCGTGCCAGCGCCTTGCAGGAAGAGGTCGCAGGCTGGCGGCGCCATTTGCATCAGACACCGGAACTGTTGTTCGATGTGCATCAGACAGCCGCTTTCGTCACGCAGAAGCTGAAGGAATTCGGTTGCGACGTGGTGGAAACAGGCATTGGCAGAACGGGTGTCGTCGGCATCATCAAGGGCAATCGCGGCGAGGGCACCACCATTGGCATGCGTGCCGACATGGATGCCTTGCCGATCACCGAAATCACCGGTGCGCCATGGGCCTCGACGGTGCCGGGCAAGATGCATGCCTGCGGCCATGACGGCCACACCGCCATGTTGCTGGGCGCGGCGAAGCATCTGGCCGAAACCCGTAATTTCGCAGGCTCGGTTGCGGTGATCTTCCAGCCGGCGGAAGAAGGCGGCGGCGGCGGTCTTGCCATGGTGCAGGACGGGATGATGGACAGGTTCGGCATTTCCCAGGTGTTCGGCATGCACAATGCGCCGGGCGTGCCGCTTGGCGATTTCGCCATTCGCAAGGGGTCGCTGATGGCGGCGTCCGATACGTTCGAGATCGTCATCAAGGGCAAGGGAAGCCACGCCGCCCAGCCGCATATGTCGGTCGATCCGGTCCTGGTTTCGGCGCATGTGATCATTGCCTTGCAATCGATCGTGTCGCGCGGCGTCGATCCGCTGGAATCGCTGGTTATCAGCGTCACCACCACCCATGGCGGTGATGCCTATAATGTCATTCCGATGGATGTGACCCTGACCGGAACTGTGCGCACCCTGCTGCCGCAGATCCGTGATTTTGCCGAAAAGCGCGTGCAGGAAGTGGCAAGTGCTACGGCCATGGCGCATGGCGCTATCGCCGAAGTGCATTATCACCGGGGCTATCCGGTCACTTTCAACCACGCGCAAGAGACGGAGTTTGCCGCCTCGGTTGCCGCCAGGATCTCCGGCGAAAACCGGGTGAAGACCGACATGGCGCCGAAAATGGGCGCCGAGGATTTTTCCTACATGCTGGAAAGCCGTCCGGGCGCCTTCATTTTCCTAGGGGTCGGCGACACCGCCAATCTTCACCATCCGGCCTATGACTTCAATGACGAGGCCATTCCCTATGGCATCAGCTATTGGGTGGAATTGGCCGAAACCGGTTTGGCAGCCTGACAGGCTGTCTCCCGTGTTTGTCGCGGTGGATCAATTATAAAGTGCCTCGGTCGTGAAATCGGGGCCAAAACAGGGGAAAGCACATCTATGGCTGAAGATCTCACCACGCAGAACGAGCTTGTCCAGCCGGTTCTGTCCGTGCGCAATCTGACCACTTCGTTTCGGATCGGCGACCAGTGGTCTTCCGTGGTGCGCAATATGAGCTTCGATGTCGCGCCGCGCGAGACCGTCGCCATTGTCGGCGAATCCGGCTCGGGCAAGAGTGTGACATCCTTGTCGATCATGCAATTGCTGCCGAAGAATTTCAGCCGGATCGAGGGCAGCATCAAGCTGAACGGTCGTGAATTGCTGACGCTGGCGCCGGAAGAGATGCGCCGGGTGCGCGGCAATGATATTGCGATGATCTTCCAGGAGCCGATGACCAGCCTCAACCCGATCTTCCCGATCGGCAAGCAGATCGCCGAGGCCATCCTGTGTCACCGCGATATTTCTAGGGCAGAGGCGAAATCCGAAGTGATCCGGCTGTTGGAAAAGGTCCGCATTCCCAATGCCAAAAGCCGGTTTGATGAATTCCCTCACCAGTTTTCCGGCGGCATGCGCCAGCGCGTGATGATTGCCATGGCACTGGCCACCAAGCCGAAATTGCTGATTGCCGACGAACCGACCACGGCGCTGGATGTCACCATCCAGGGCCAGATCCTCGATCTGATCAAGGTCCTGCAGGAAGAAGAGGGCATGTCGGTGCTGTTCATCACCCATGACATGGGAGTTGTGGCAGAGGTGTCCGACCGCACCATCGTGATGTTCCGGGGGGAGATGGTCGAAGGCGGCACGACGGACGATATTTTCAACCGTGGCCAGCATCCCTATACGCGGGCCCTGCTGTCGGCAGTTCCCAAGCTTGGTTCGATGCACGGTCATGCCTTGCCGATGCGGTTTCCCGTGATCGACATCAAAACCGGTGACACCCTGGTCGAGGAGGCGGAAGTCGGCGCGCTCGACATGGTGCCGCGCCCGATCCTCGAAGTGAAAAACCTGACGACCCGCTTTGCTATCCGCTCCGGCCTGCTGGGGCGCAAGTCCGGCGCTGTGCATGCGGTGGAAAATGTCAGCTTCGATCTCAGGCCCGGCGAGACCCTGTCGCTGGTCGGTGAATCCGGTTGCGGCAAATCGACGACGGGCCGCTCGATCACCCGGCTGATCGAGCCGAGCAGCGGCACGATCGCGCTTGACGGTTATAATGTCATGTCGCTCGACAGCAGCACCCTGCGCAAGATGCGCCGCAGCATCCAGATGGTGTTTCAGGACCCCTTTGCGAGCCTTGATCCGCGCATGTCGGTGGGCACCGCTGTGATGGAACCGTTTCTGGAGCATAATCTCGGCACCAAGGCACAGGCGCGCGAAAAGGCTGCCGATCTGTTGCAGCGTGTGGGCCTCAGCGCCGATATGATGCGCCGCTATCCGCATGAGTTTTCCGGCGGCCAGCGCCAGCGCGTCGCCATTGCCCGCTCGCTGATGCTCGACCCGAAAGTCATCGTTGCCGACGAGGCGGTGTCGGCGCTTGATGTCTCGATCAAGGCCCAGGTCTGCAATCTCCTGCTCGATTTGCAGGAAAGCTTCAATCTCGCCTATCTGTTCATTTCCCACGACATGGCGGTGGTGGAGCGCGTCAGCCACCGGGTGGCGGTAATGTATCTGGGTGAAATCGTCGAGATCGGACCGCGCCAGGCGGTGTTCGATAATCCGCAGCATCCGTATACCAAAAAGCTGATCGCCGCGGTGCCGGTGCCCGATCCGGCGCGTCGCAATATCACCCGGCAAATGTCGACCGATGAAATCAAGAGCCCTGTCCGGCCCCTGGGCTATGAACCGCCAGCGCGCCATTACCGGGAAGTCTCGGCGGGGCATCTGGTACAGGAAACGGCGTAAGCACCGCTCGTCCTTACGCCATCGTCTTGCCCTTGCGCTGGCGTCCGGGAGTTTCCATATGCCGTTCGCTGCGGAGCGCTTTTCGGGTTCCGTATCGACCTTTGAGGAGCGGTAATGGATCAGAGAGTAGGCGGTGAAGCGGAGCAGACGGAGGCCCTGCCGCTTTCGCAGATCCTTTTTCGGATTGCCGAGGATGAAACGCGGGCGCGGGTCTCAATCGGCGATCTGTTTGCAGCGCTCGGCGATCGGGCTTTCGGCGCATTGATCCTGATCTTCGCGCTTCCCAATATCGTGCCGACCCCGCCTGGCACATCCGCCATAACAGGCGCGCCTCTGGTCTTTCTGGCGGCACAGTTGATGCTGGGCTGGCGGCCCTGGCTGCCGGGCTGGATCACCAAACGCTCGCTGGCGCGGGCCGATTTTTCCGCCATCGTCGCCAGGATCGTGCCCTGGCTTGCCCGGGGCGAGAGGCTGCTGAAGCCGCGCTTTGGCCTGCTGGTAAAGGGACCGGCGGAAAACCTTCTCGGGATCATGGCCTTCATTCTGGCCATCATTCTCGCATTGCCCATTCCGCTCGGCAATATCCTGCCAGCCATTGCCCTGTCGCTGTTTGCCTTCGCACTTCTGGAGAAGGACGGGCTTTACGCTCTGGCGGGCAGTGTAGTGTTTCTTCTGTCGATTGTGGTTGTCGCGGGCGTGATTGTGGCGCTCGGCAAGGCGGCCTTGTTGCTGTTCAGCATATCCTTTGGCTAAACCGAATTGCCTGGGACTGAGCCCTGCGCTGCCGGAATGGCGGTGACGTTTACCAGGGCGTGTCTCGCCATTCCTTTACGGCTTTTGGGTTGCTAATCGACCATATGGCAAGTTTCGCGACAGCTTCGCTTCCTATCTTTCCCCATGATCGCCGGTCGAGCGTATGTCGACTAAACGCTTTGTTGCTGACCTGCGTCGGCAATTACCACAATGGGGATTTGCCGTGGCAACGTCTAATAAGACAACGACTGTAAGCAGTCTTGATGGTTTGACTGGAACGAGTGCAACGGACATTATTCTCCTGACTGATCAGGTTTCGGGCGCTTACCTTGATCTTGGCGGTGGCAGCGACAAGCTGATCCTTGGCAATTTCGACAATGATGTGACATTGTCCAATGTCGAATCCGTTTTGGGCGGTACCGGTGCGGATTCGATTTTCTACGATACCAAGGCTACCTCAGGTTACATCGATCTGGGCGCGGGCATCGACAGCCTGACCTTTTCAGACCTTGGCGTCACCGCAACCATCCTCAATGTGGAAACGATCGTCGCTGGCCAGGGCAATGACTATTTGACGATGAGCGCCCAGGCGCTCGGAACCTATATCGATCTCGGAACCGGTTCGGACCGGGTGATCCTCGGCAAATTCGATAATTCGCTCACCCTGATCGATGTTGAGACGGTTACCGGCAGTACCAAGTCCGATATCGTGATTATGGAGAATAAAAGTGGCGATCAGACGCGCCGCGTGGATCTCGGTTCCGGCAACGACTCTGTCAGCCTGGGCGATGGCGGCGGCACGGTCTATGTCTCCAATACCGAAACAATCGTGGCTGGCAGCGGCGACGACCGCATTCAGCTGAACAGCAAGGCTTCCAATTTCAATATTGATGCCGGTGAAGGCGATGATACTGTCGTTCTCAGCAATTATACCAATAAGCTGACAATCTCAGGTGCCGAAAGCATCGTCGGATCGAGCGGAAGCGATCACGTCACGATCGGGAGTGCGTTTACCGGCGGATATGTTTCCTTGAATGGCGGCAATGATACGCTTGTTCTGGGAGATTACGTTAATTCCGTCAGTGTCTATGGTGTCGAGACGATTTATGGTGGCGCTAGCAGCGATTTTATCTATATGCAGGAGGCCAAGTCCGGTGGTCTGATCAATCTCGGAGATGGTGAAGATACCCTGGTCTTCAATGAAGACGGCGGCACGGCCACCTTGAAAAATGTCGAGAATATCATCGGCAGTGAAACCAAAGACTATATTATTTTCAAAACGCAGGTAACCGGCGGCCTGATCGATCTGGACGACGATGGCGACCGAGTAACACTGGCCAAGTACAATAACACTGTCACTTTCGCTAATGTCGAAACCATTACCGGCGACAGTTCCAGCGACATCATCACGCTGACCACCGAGCTGACCAAGGGCACGATCAATCTCAGCACCGGCATGGACAAGCTGACCCTGGCCGATGGTTCCAACACGATCAATATTTCCGGTGTCGAAACCCTGATCGGCGGCGATGGTGAAGACACGATCAGTTTCTCGGTCGCCTCGACGGGTGGTGAAATCGACCTTAAGGGCGGCGATGATACATTGACGCTTACCGGTTCTGGACGAACCTTGACCATTTCAAACGTCGAGACAATTCTGGGCAGTTCCGCCAGCGAGCAGATCCTTTACAAGACCCTGTTGACCGGCAATCTGATCTCGCTCGGCTCCGGCTCTGACAAGCTCACGATGGGTGATTTTGATAATACCGTTTCCATTGCCGGGATTGAAACCATCGTCGGCGGCACCGAGACCGATCAAGTGTATATCACCAGCGCCATTACCGGCTCGCTGATCGATCTGGGTACCGGCAACGATACGGTGACCATCATGAAAGGTGGCACGATCACCGCTCGCAATATCGAGAGCATCATCGGCGATGACGGCATCGACGTCGTTAAGTTTGATCGCGCCGCGCAGGACGTCTATCTCGACCTGGGTGCGGGCAATGACAGCGTCACCTTCGGCAATTTCAACAATACCGCGATGATTTTGAACGTCGAGACCATCAATGCTGGCACGTCCAGCGACGTCATCACGCTCGGTACCGACATTTCTGCCGGTACGATCGACCTCGGTAAGGGCCTCGACAAGCTGACGCTGAGTGACGAGGGCGGCACCCTGACCGCGGTCAATATCGAAACGATTATCGGCGGTGCGGCGGACGACGTCGTGACGGTTTCAGGAACCGTGACCATTGGCACGATCGATCTTGGTGCTGGTGACGATACGTTGACGGTCGGTGGCAGTGCGACTGTGACCGTGCAGAATGTCGAAACGCTGGTAGGCGGAGCCGGAACCCAGAAAATCATCCTTGCCAGTGGGTTCAAGGGCAGTATCGATCTTGCCGACGGCATCGATACCATCATCATGGCCGATGTCGATGACGCCGACGCGACCGCCATGAAGAACCTCATCACGATTTCCAATGTCGAAACCATCACCGGCGGTTCCGGTTCGGATACGGTCGTCATCGGCACGGTCGGCGGCGCGACCATGATCGATCTGGGCGATGGCATCGATACCTTGAAATTCCAGGATAATGGCGGATCGTTGACGGCTGCCAATGTGGAGACGATCATCGGCGGGACCGGCGATGAAGTCATCCGGTTCAATGCGACGGTCACTGGCGTCAATATCGACCTCGGCGATGGCAATGACACCGTCATCTTTGGCAATTATGCCAATACGGCCATACTTGCCAATGTGGAAAGCATCTCTGGCGGCACTAACAGCGACGTGTTCACGCTGGCCTCCAGTACGACCGGCATGACCCTCAATCTCGGCAATGGTCTTGACAGTCTGACGCTGGCGGGTGAAGGCGGTACGCTGACGGTCTCCAGCATCGAAACGATTGTCGGGTCGGCTGTCGACGACATCATTACACTTTCAGCCTATATGACCGGTGGCACGATTTCGCTTGGTGCCGGCAATGACCAGTTCATCATCGGTGATGTCGGCGGCACGGCGACCGTTTCAGGCGTTGAAACAGTGACGGGTGGTGCTGCCGCCGATCTTATCACGCTTGCCGAAGGTGCATCGGGCTATATCAACCTGGGCGCAGGTCAGGATGGCGTGATCTTCTCGGCATCCGGCAACACGGTGACCCTGTCGGGTGTCGAAACGGTGACCGGTGGTGAGGGAGACGATACGGTCGAGTTTTCCGACGCGATAACGGCAACCACGATCAAGCTTGGGGCCGGCAACGATGTTCTGCAAATGTCGGAACTGGGCGGCACTGTCACCGTCACCGGCGCAGAATCCATCCTCGGCGATGTCGGCAGCGACGTCATCACCCTTGGCGAACAGATTACGGGTGGCTTCATCAATCTCAATGCTGGCAGTGACCGCCTGATCCTGTCTTCCGCCAACAATACGGTGACGGTGGAAAATATCGAAACGGTGACTGGCGGCTCGATGATCGACGACATCACCTTGTCTGGCGTCTATACCGGCGGCACGCTGGATCTGGGCAGCGGCAATGACCTGCTGACGTTCGGCGAATCCGGAACCGTCACGATCGCCAATGTCGAAACGGTGGTCGGGTCAACCGGCGACGATGTGCTGACTGTCAGCGGTTCGATCGGCGGGGCAACTCTAAATCTGGGCGATGGCCAGGATACCCTGAGCTGGAGCGCGGGCCTGACGGCAACGGTTTCCAACGTTGAGACGGTCAATGGTGGCTCCAATGCCGACATCATCACGCTGGCCACGCAATGGACCGGTGGATTTATCGATCTGGGCGATGGTTCCGACAAGCTCACGCTGGCCGACACAACCAATACGGTGACGGTGGCGAATGCAGAAACCATCATCGGTCAGTCCATGGCTGACTATATCGCCATCAACAGCACGACCTATAGCGGCTATATTTCACTGGGTGGGGACAAGGACGAAGTCAAGCTGGCTTCTTCTTCGAGCACGGTGACAATCGTCGGCGTTGAAACGGTCACGGGTGGTTCCGGCGACGATAAGGTGACATTGGGTGCTCAGGTGTCGGGCATCGAACTCAACCTGGCCGACGGTAACGACGTGGTCACGCTCGGCAATTATTCCAATATGATCAGCCTCTATAATGTCGAATCCGTCACCGGCGGCAGCAATACCGATGTGGTCTATATCAGGGACACGGAAATCTCCAACGGCCAGTATTTCTTGGGTACAGGCGCGGATTACCTGAACTTTGAGAAAGCCGCGACCGCGACTGTTTCCAGTGTCGAAACCCTGGTCGGTTCTGCCTATGACGATACGATCACCATTTCCGGCCAGTATACCGGCGTGACGATTGATCTGAGCACGGGATCTGACACGTTGACGCTCGGTTCCGCCTCGACGCTGACCACGGCCAATATCGAGTATATCACCGGTAGTACGGGGGCCGATTTGATCGTGCTGTCGGGCAGCACCAATACGACGGTGGACTTGGGGTCTGGCAATGACACGATCTATATGAGCAGCGGCTCCGATACAGTGACGGGCGGGGCCGGATCCGACCTCTTCACCTTCACCTCCGCGGACAAGTCGACCACGTCGAACCCGGACAAGATCACCGACTTCGTCAATGGTGAGGACAAGCTGGTGATCAGCGGGCTGACCGGCACCTTCTCCTACCTTGGGACATCAACTAGCCTTTCGGCCAGCGGCAATTCGGAAGCCTATTTCGTCAATGATACGGCAACTCTGTTTGTCGATACCAATGGTGACGGGACGGTAGATATGCAGATGACCTTGTCCGGCAAGACCGCCGACAACATGTCGGGCAGCGACTTCCGCTGGAGCTGATAAAGCAGTGCTCCCGGCCCTGGGTTTCTTGACCTGGGCCGGGCAACTGTCTGTGTACGAGCATTGCACGGCATCGAAAACCGGTTCCCAGTGTTCGCTTCGGTGTTGTATCGTGGCATTTCCACGAATCGGAGACCTGCAATGATTGAAGTTCCGGTGTCCTGGGGTGAGTTGATCGACAAGATCACCATTCTCCAGATCAAGTCAGAGCGGATCACGGATGAGGCCAAGCGCACCAATGTCGAGCGCGAGTTGTCCCTGCTCAATGAACGGCTGAAGCCGGTGGCCGATCATCAGGGTGTCGTCGCCATCAGCCGTGATCTTCTGTCCGTCAATACGGCGCTCTGGGAGATCGAGGACGATATCCGCGATTGCGAGCGCGACGGCGATTTCGGTCCGCGTTTCGTGTCTCTCGCCCGTTCGGTCTATGTCACCAATGACCGGCGTGCCGAGTTGAAGCGGCAGATCAATGTCGAGCTGGGCTCTGACATCATCGAGGAAAAGTCCTACAAGCCTTATGCTGCGGCCTGATTGATGTTGGCATTGGTCTTTGATTCATGTTTGGGACTCTTTGACCTTTAGGCGAGGATGCATGAGCATGTTTTCGCCTTGATATGAAATGGCCGACGCGCCGATTTTGGGTAAACAGGACCATGAAGGTTCGGTGTTCCTGGTCTTGGATCAGGCCAATGGATGAAAGAAGAGCGCGTTATGACGACGCATGAGGTTTCGCAGTGCCGTTCGCTGTTGGCGCAGGGGCGCGTGGCTGAGGCCTTGCAGGGCTTGACGGCTCTTTTCGAGGCCCATCCTGAACATGCCGAGACCGCTCATTACTATGCGCTCGCCCTTCATCTTTCCGGCCGCTCGCCTGAGGCCGTTCCCGCTTTCGAACATGCTTTGCAACTTGCGCCAGACCAACCCGGCCTGCTGCAAAACATGATTCTTCCGCTGATTGCAGTGGGTGAGCATCAGCGCGCCATCGATATGGGTGCGCGCGCCGTGACGCTTGACGGTAAAGCCGTTGGCGCCTGGTCCAATCTGGTTCTGGCCCTGACATCGGCAAAACGATGGGATGAAGCCCTTAATGCGGCTCAACAGGGTCTGGCGATTGACGGTGATGAACCGTCGCTGCTGGCTCAAATGGGCGTCATCCTGCTGGAGCTTGGCGACAGTGCGGGAGCCGAAACCCATCTGCTCCGGGCGCTGGAGCTGAAGCCGGATGCCGAGGCTTTCTATAATCTCGGCGTGCTGTTGCATGGATTGCAACGCGAACCCGAGGCCTGTGACAGCTATACAAAGGCGCTGACGCTTGATCCCTCGCATCGGCGCGCCGCCAATAACCTGGCGGCAAGCCTGCGCATTCTGGGAAATTTGAAGGGTGCGGACCGGATCCTGAAGCAATTGATCGGCAGCGGCGATGCCCCCGTTCACCGCTTTAACCGCGCCTGCCTGCAATTGCTGGAAGGCCAGTGGAGCGAGGCCTGGACCGATTACGAGTTGCGCGATCAGGCCACCGGAAGTTCCGCCTCGCCCTTGCTGATGCAGGGGCCGCGCTGGCAGGGCGAAGCGCTGCAAGACCAGACGCTGCTGGTGTTTTATGAGCAGGGATTGGGCGATACAATCCAGTTTATCCGGTTTTTACCGCGCATTGCTGAGCGGGTTGGGCATGTGGTTTTCGTCTGCCAACCGCAACTCTACCGTCTGCTAAGCCTTTCCGAATTTTTCGCTACCCCGTCCATCACGCTCTTGCCTGATGGTGCGGATCTGCCCGCTTACGCCGCCTGGGTGCCGCTATTGTCGCTGCCGGGCCTTATCAACCTTGTGCCAGAGGCGACAGGCCAGCGCGTTCCCTACCTCACACTGGAAAAACAGCTTTTCGAGCGCTGGCGCGACTGGCTTGGCGAGTTTTCTCCAAGGCAGGAGCAAGAGCAGGAGAAGACACGTTTTCGCATCGGTCTGTCCTGGCAGGGCAATCCAAAGGCCTATGGTGAGCCGGGCCGCTCACTGCCCCTGGAACTCTTCCAGCCGCTTGCTGAATTCTCAGATGAAATTGACATCATCTCCCTGCAAAAGGGGGTGGGAGCCGATCAGCAAGCACCGGAGGGATTGCTGCTGCACCCCGTTCCGGGGCTGGATGACGGTCCCGATGCCTTTGTCGATACCGCAGCCTTGATGGCGTCGCTGGATCTGGTCATCACCTCAGATACGGCCCTTGCCCATCTTGCGGGCGCATTAGGCAGGCCGGTCTGGCTGCTGCTGAAGAAAGCCCCGGACTGGCGCTGGGGCATGGACGGTATTCTGACCGATTGGTATCCGACCATGCGGCTGTTTCGCCAGATGGAGGCGGGGCAATGGCAGCCAGTGCTTCAGGACGTGGCGCATGAGCTGAAAGTGCTGCTGTTTGCCGGACGCGCCACGGATGATGCGCCGGATGAGGCCGCTGACGGATTGAACGAGGCGATCAAGCGGCATCAGGGCCGCGATTATGGCCGGGCCGTGCAGCTTTACCGTCATGTGCTGACACAGGATTTTCAAAGAGAGCGGGTGCTCAACCTGCTTGGCATGGCGTGCCTGGAGGCCGGTGAACGCTCATCGGTGGCAGGGCGGCAGGCCATTCCCTTTTGCGCCCGCGCGGTGGCGATCCGCCCCTCGCTTGGCGATCACTGGAGCAATTTCGCCATTGCGCTCGATGCTGCGGGGCTTGTGACCGATGGGATGCGGGCGCTGCGCCACGGGCTGCTCTACGATACCGGTCACGCAGCGTGCCTTTTGGCGCTGGCCCGGCGCGAAACGTCGGTGGGTGATGCCGAAACCGCCTTGCGCCGCGCGGGCGAGGTGCTGAAAGCCCAGCCGCGCTCAGGCCACGCCCTGTCGGTTTATGCGGCGGCGGCGCTGGCGCTTGGCCGGTTCAACGTGGCGGAGGAAGCTCTGCGACGCGCCTGCCGGATCGAGCCGGAACTGGCCTCGCATCACGTGCAGCTGGGTGCTGTTCTGCTAAAAGCCAAGCAGCCGCAGGCAGCCGCCCGCGCCTGGGAAAAGGCTTTGACGCTTGACCCCGGCAATGCCGACGCCTGGAGCAATCTGGGGGTGGCGGAGCGCAATCACGGCTATCCCGATCTAGCCTGCTGGATCCAGAGACAGGGCGCACTTGCCAAGCCCGGCCATGCCGAATCCTGGAGCAATCTTGGCATCAGCCTGATGGATACCGGCCGCGAGGACGAGGCGATACTGGCCTTTGGCAAGGCGATCGAGGCCCGTCCCGGCTATGCCGATGCGGAAATGGCGCTGGGCATGTGTTTGCTGAACGAGGGCGATTATGCCCGTGGCCTGCCGCTTTACGAGCGCCGCTTCCTGGTGGAAATCCTCGGCATAGACCGCACCCGTGTCCGGCTGCCGGTTTGGCAGGGGGAGGATCTGGCGGGCAAGTCCATTCTGGTCCTGGCGGAACAGGGCTTTGGCGATGCGTTCCAGTTCGTCCGCTACGTCGCGCTCCTGAAGGCGAGAGGAGCGGCCAAGGTGATGATTGGCTGCCGCCGCAAGATTGCCGCGCTGCTGCAAACCGTGCCTGATGTTGATGGCGTCGTCTGCGAAAGCGATCCCGTCCCACCGCTCGATTACCACGTGTTCATGATGAGCCTGCCGCTGCTCTGCAACACGGTCGTCGAGACGATCCCGGCCTTTCCCGCCTATCTGTTTGCCGATCCGCTTCGGGTGCGGCGCTGGGCAAGCTTTCTTGCGGCAAAGCCTGGCTTCCGTGTCGGCCTCGTTTGGCAGGGCAATCCCGATCCGCAGGTCGATAAGGGCCGCAGCTTTCCCTTGCAGGTGTTGGCGCCGTTTGCTTCCATTGACGGTGTGCGCTTGATCGCCTTGCAAAAAGGGGCAGGCGAAGAACAGTTGGATACAGTGGATTTTGCCGTCGAGCGCCCGCCGGAGGATTTCGACAGCGGTGCCGATGCCTTTGTCGATACGGCAGCGATGATCATGAATCTCGATCTCGTCATCACCTCCGATACGGCGGTGGCGCATCTGGCTGGCGCGCTTGGCCGCCCGACCTGGGTGATCCTCAAATCTCATGCCGAATGGCGCTGGCTGCGCGGTCGCAGCGATAGCCCCTGGTATCCGGCAAGCCGGGTGTTTCGCCGCGTGGCCGATGAAGTCGAGGCGGAACCCTTTGCCGGTGTCGTCTCCCGCGTGGCCGAGGCACTTGGCAGGCTGGTCGAGGGGGACAGGGCGCAACTGTATGAGGCCGCCGAGCCGGTGGTTGCCGTTCCGGCCCAGCCGGGTCCGCAACAACGGCTGGCCGCCGCCATCCGCACCCATATGGCCGGAAATGTCCCTGCCGCCGAGGTGACCTATGCGGCGCTGCTGCATGAGGACGAAACACGGGCCGATGCGCTGCATATGCTGGGCGGGTTGGCGGTTGAGCGCCTGCATTACCATCGCGGCTATGTCCTGCTGCGGGCAGCGGCGGCACTGGGGCTTTCAACACCGATCTTCCACACCAATTATGCCATCGCCCTTCGCCATGTCGGCAAGCAGGATGAGGCCGAAGCATGCCTGCGCCAAAGCCTGGAGACCAGCCCCAGCGCCGAAGCCTATATGACGCTGGGCAATCTTTTGCGCGATACGGACCGCTATGGGCAAGCGTTGGAGGCTTACCGAGCCTCGATCCAACTGCGCCCGGATCTGTCCAAGGCCCATCGCGGGCTTGGCAATGCATTGCGCGAAATGGGCCGGGTTGAGGAGGCGATCGCCAGTCTGGACCGGGCGCTGGATCTGTTGCCCGGCGATGTCGAAACCCTGATCGACCGGGCGCATGCGCATCTGATGGCGGGCAATCTGCCGCAAGGCTTTCGCGATTACGAGGCCCGCTGGCAAGGCGCCGAAATGGTGGCACGCACGCTGCCTATGCCGCGCTGGACCGGCGAGGCGCTGCCCGACAAAGTGCTGCTGATTCACGGTGAACAGGGGTTAGGTGACCAGATCCAGTTTGCCCGTTTCGTGCGGCAGGCCGCTCTCAAGGTCGGTCATGTCATTCTGGAATTGCGTGAGCCGCTGATCAGCCTGTTTTCAACGCTGGTGGTGGAGAGACGCAACATCACCCTGCGCCGCCAGGGCGTTGATGCCATTGACGATGCCGATGTCGAGGCACCGATCATGAGCCTACCGCTGATTTTTGCAACCACGCTGGAAACGCTAGCCGGCCCAGCCAATTTCCGGCCCGATCCCCGCCGGGTGGCGGATTGGGAAGCGCGGTTTGCGCATCGTGAGGCTTTGCGGGTTGGGTTGATCTGGCAGGGCAATCCGGTTGCCCGCGCCGACAAGGGGCGTTCGCCGCCCTTGAAAATGCTGGAGCCGCTGTTTGCTGTCGAGGGCGCGCATTTCATCAGCCTGCAATTCAAGGACGGGCTGGAACAGATGGCAGGTCTGGACTTTGCCAAGGTCATGCAGGTGCCGGGGGCGGAGCTTGGCGATTTCGGCGAGACGGCAACAGCGATTGCTGCGCTTGATCTGGTGATTTCCTCCTGCACCTCCACGCTGCATCTGGCGGCGTCGCTGGGCGTGCCAAGCTTTGCGCTGCTGAAATACAGCGCGGACTGGCGCTGGATGACCGGCCGTGACGATAGCCCCTGGTATCCGGGTCTGAAACTGTTTCGCCAACCGCAGCCGGGCGATTGGACAAGTGTGGCCGAGGCGGTGGCAGAAGATCTCAAGCGGCTGGTGGAGCGTAAGCCATGACGAACCAAACTGCGTCGGGCGAAAGGCTGATCCAGGCCTTTCAGCTGCACAAGGCCGGGATGCTGGACGAGGCCATTGCCCATTACCGTGCCATTCTGGAGGAAGAGCCCGACCAGGTTGATGCGCTCAGATTGCTGGCCTCGGCGGAACGCTCGCGTGGCGATCTGGCGCAATCGCTGTCGCTTTATGCCAGGGCGCTCAGACTTGCGCCTGAGGAAAGCGATATCTGGTACAATCTCGGCAATGCGCTGGGTGAGGCCGGGCGCAAGCCGGATGCGCTGGAAGCCTATCAACGCGCCGCGCAATTGGCGCCTGACAATGCCGCCTGTTACGCCAATATCGGCGTAACCCATGCCGATCTCGACGATTATCCGGCGGCGATTATCGCTTATCGTCAAACTCTGGTGCTCGATCCGCAAAACCGCATAGCGCTCCACAATCTCGGCAATGCGCTTGCCGAACTGGGCGAGGCGGAGGCGGCGATGGCGCTGCTATCCAAGGCCCTGGAAATCTATCCGACATCCGCCGAGGCCCATTACAATCTCGGCATCAACCTGCTGCGGCTCTCCGATTATACCACTGGTTTTGCCGAGTATGAATGGCGCTGGCAGGCCGAGGGCTTTCCGGGAGAAGCACGTCACACTGAAATTGCCGATTGGAACGGGCGGCCTTTTCAAGGCAAACGGCTGCTGGTCCATGCGGAACAGGGCCTTGGCGATACGATCCAGTTCGTCAAACTGTTACCCCTGGTCAAATCGCTTGGCGGCGAGGTGATCCTGCAAGTGCCAAACAAGCTGGTCGGGCTTCTGGCGGATGTGCCGGGCGCTGACCGGGTACAGGCAGAGAACCCGCCAGCAGGAAGCGTCGATTTTCAGGTGCCGCTGCTTGGCCTGCCGCATCGGCTGAAACTGACGCCGGGCAGCGTGCCGAAGGCTCGCGCCCATTTGCAGCCACGGGCGGAGCGGGTTTCGCTATGGCGCGAACGGCTGGATTTGAAACAAGGCGAAAAAACCCTGGGCTTTGTCTGGCGCGGCAATCCCCTGTCTCCAGCGGAAAAAGGCCGCAGCCTTGCCGGTCCCGAACAGCTATCGCCCTTTGCGAACCTTGGTGGTACACGGCTGATCGCCCTGCAAAAGCTTGATGAGGCAGCGTTGGAACCTGCCGATACGCCGTCGGGCTATAAAGTGGCGGGCCTGTCCTTCACGCTGGAACATCCAGGCCCGGATTTCGATGCCGGAGCGGATGCCTTTCTCGACACAGCCGCCATCCTCACCCAGCTTTCAGCCTTCGTTTCGGTCTGCACCGCGCCGCTGCATCTGGCCGGTAGCCTTGGCGTGCCGACCATCGGCCTTTTGAAGAAAGTGCCGGATTGGCGCTGGGGTACTGAGGGCAGAACGTCGCCCTGGTATCCGTCCATCCAGCTTTGCCGCCAAAGCGAGGCGGGGGATTTCACCGCCCCGATTGCCCAGGCGGTGTCGCTTGCCGAAGCGATTACAAATAAGTCCTGATGATCTTTTTCATCGCGTCCGCTGTGCGCGACCAGGTATAGCCAGCAAGCTTGGCCGCGCCGCGCTCGCCACGGCGGCGGGCCTCGTTGCGGTCGCGCCAGACCCGCTCCAGGGTGTCTTCGATTTCATCGACGCTGCTTTCTCCCCACCCGGCCACGGAGCCGACGCCAGCGCCTTCGCCAGCAACAGGGGTCTGATGTTCCAGCGCATAGCAATTGCCGCCGTCGATCAGGTCGAGATGACCGGTATTGGCCGACAGAATGGTGGGCACGCCGCAGGCCATGCATTCCATCGCCACCAGATTGGTGCCGCCTTCGGAACGGTTGGGAAACACTGCCACGTCCATCTCGCGCAGGATTGGCGCCATCAGCGCATTGGGCACAGAGCCGAGATCGAGGAACTGATGGGCAGCGATATCGTTGGCGGCAATCCAGGCGGATTGGTCAATGGCGCCCTTGTCATTGGTGGTAATGGCGGTTGCCTTGCCGGACCGGTTGAGCGTCAGGGCAAATTGCGGCCAGGGACTATGCCAGGCGGAAACCAGCAGGGCTTCGGGATGGCGTTTGGCAAACCGGGCAAACGCGGCAACGACCAGATCCTGCCCCTTGCGCAATTCCAGCTTGCCGCCTGAAAACACCAGGAAACGGTCGGCCAGAACGCCTTGGCGCGGGCCGGGGTGAAACAGCGTCTGGTCGATGCCCTGGATGACGGTGGTGACATTGGTGAGGCCATGGGCGCGCATGATCTCTTCGTTCCAGTTCGATCCGGCAATCACCAGCGGCAATGCTTTTGCTCTGGCTTTCGTGGCCTCCGACAGTTGCGGTAGTTCGAAGAACACCACGCCCAGCGTCGGACTGCCGGAAAGCGCCACGCCTTTGGGGCCGGGCGACATGGTGAAATCATTGCCGAGCCCGGCGAGAAGCGGAGTATTGACCGTCAGGGACTTTTCGCTTTGGGCGGCGATGCGGGTCGAAAGGTCAGCGCTAGCCCGGAAAAACCCGCCAAGTGCGCGTTGCCGCAACGGATCGACGACGATCTGGTCCGATTGCAGCGGAAAGGAGGTCACCGGCTCCAGAACCGGATCGTTGGACCAGTTGAGCGCCAGGTTAAGGCCATAAATGCCCCAGCCGAAAAAGCTGGATATGCCCCAATGGATGATCACGGGCCGTCTGGGCGTCTGGGTCACGGCAGCATATCTCCAAGCCTGGTGGTTTTCAGGGCGATTCGCCCCGGTTGCAAAAGCTTAACCTGCTTTTTAAGCCGCTGGAACGGTGTGGGTCGCGTTATCAACGACGGTAAAGGAACTGTTTCTGTTTGCGACACGAATTCACGAAAATCCAGCATGGCGAAAGCTTCGGCTTCTACGGTCGGGTTGAATGGGTCCGTTCCCGGCTTGTGGGGCTGGGCGGATCCTCACGAAAAACTCGCCATGTGTGCTTTCGGCGATGGATGATGAGGTGTGTCGATGAATGCTGAAGACAGAGATCTGGCGGATGAGGGGCAGTCCAGATCCGCTCTTGCTGCATTGGCTCTTGCCACGCAAAAATTGGGCTTATCCCTCTCGGTCGAGCAATTATGCCGCGATTACGGTGATGAGGAATGCTTTTCTCTACCGCAACTGGCCGAAATCATCCGCGATCATGGGGTAAAGGCCAAGCCGATCCGCATGAACTGGAAGCTGTTGAGCCAGATGGAAGGCGCTGTCGCCGCCGTCATTCAGCTCAATGACGGATCGCTTCTTGTCTTTGAAAACTTCGTCGATGATCCGCAGACGCCGCGTATGGTATTTCGCGATCCTGCCGATTCGAAAGCCACGCGGTTTGTGGTCGATGAATTGCGGCTGACGGAAAACTGGAGCGGCCACGTCCTGCTGATGAAGCGGGAAATTTCCGAGGCAAGCGCGCGCGAGGAGTTTGGCTTTCACTGGCTGCTGGCCCAGGTGATGCAGGACCGCCGCATGGTGCGCGACGTGTTCATTTCGGCCATTTCGCTTGGCGTTCTGGCGCTGGTGCCCTCGTTATTTTATATGGTGGTGATCGACAAGGTCATGGTGCATCACCGCTTGTCGACGCTGACGCTGATGGCCGCCGCCATTCTGGTCGTGCTGCTGTTCGATATGCTGCTCGGCTATATGCGCCGGACTGTGACCGCCATCGTCACCGCCAAAATCGATGTGCGGCTGAACCTGATGATCTTCGACCGGCTGTCGCGCCTTCCAATCGAATTCTTCGAGCAGAATGCCACCGGCGGTATCGTCCACCGGTTGGGAGAAGCTCGTCGGCTGAGGGCTTTCGTCACCGGTCAATTGTTCGGCTCGGTGCTGGATATGCTGTCACTGTTCGTGCTCATTCCTGTCATGTTCCTGCTCAGCCCCGGCCTGACCTTCTGGGTTCTGGGGCTTGGCGCGGTGATGAGCCTGGTGCTGTTCATCTATATGAAGCCGATCCGCCGTGCCTATGCGCAGGTGATGGGCAGTGAACATCGCCGCACCGCCATGCTGATCGAGATGATCAACGGCATCCGCACTGTGAAATCGCTGGCGCTCGAAGGCCGCAAGCGGCGCGAATGGGACCAGAGGGTCGCCGAAGCGGTCAATAACCAGACCAATCTGCTGTTTCTGGCCAACCAGCCGCAAACCTTGCTGGCGCCTCTGGAAAAGCTGATCTACGCTGGCTCACTGTTGATCGGCGCCTATCTTGTCATCGTCAACGAGCATACGGTCATGACCGGCACGTTGGTGGCCTTCACCATGATTGCGATGCGCGCCACCCAGCCGCTGGTGCAGATGGCCGGCATGATGCAGCAGATGGAAGAGGCCCGCGGTGCGCTGCGCCAGGTCGCATCTGTTATCAATGCCGAACCCGAACCGCGCCGTGAACACGGGGTGCGCCCGGAATTTTCCGGCCGGATCAGCTTCGAGGATGTGCGCTTTGCCTATGCGGGCACCTCGTTGCCGGCGCTCAACGCCATCAATTTTCATGTCAAACCGGGCAATATCGTCGGGCTGATGGGCCGTAGCGGCTCGGGCAAGACCACGGTGACGCGGCTGTTGCAGGGCCTGCATCAGAGCTATTCCGGGCTGATCCGTCTCGATGGCGTCGAGTTGAAGGAAGTCGATCTCTATCACTTGCGCACCAATGTCGGCGTCGTGCTTCAGGAAAGCTTCCTGTTTCGCGGCACGATCCGTGACAATATCCTGATCGCCAAGCCGGATGCCTCGCCTGAGGAAATGATCGAGGCGGCGCAACTGGCCGGGGCCGATGAATTCATCGAACGTCTGCCGCGCGGCTATGACACGATGCTGGAAGAACATGCCAGCAATCTCTCCGGCGGTCAGAAGCAGCGGCTGGCAATTGCCCGGGCGCTGATCGTCAACCCGCCGATCCTGATCTTCGATGAGGCCACCAGCGCGCTCGATCCGGAAAGCGAAGCGATCATCCTGCGCAACCTGAAGCGCATTGCCGAAGGCCGCACCGTGCTGATGATTTCGCACCGCCTGTCCTCGCTTGTCGATTGCGACCAGATCCTGGTTCTGGATCGCGGCCAGCTGAAGGACAGCGGCACCCATCACGACCTGCTGCGCCGCTCCGGCGACTACCGCCACCTTTGGAACCAGCAGAACCGCCACCTGACGACGGGAAAAGATCATGACGAAAACCTTGACGCTGTCGCCTGACGAGCATCGTTACGCGGTCCGTACGACAGCGGAATTCCTGTCCGAAAGCGCCAGCATCCTGCATCGGACCCCTCCCAAATCGGCGCGGATGACGATTGCCACGGTGGCGGCCCTGATCACCAGCGCGGTCCTGCTGTCAGTGTTCATGCCGGTCGAACGGGTGGTGACTGCGCGCGGTCGCGTGGCGTCCGAGGCGCCCAATACCGTGGTGCAGCCGCTGGAAACCTCGATCGTTCGGGAAATCCTGGTGCGCGAAGGCCAGGAGGTGAAGGCGGGGCAATTGCTGGCCACGCTCGACCCGACCTTTTCGCGTGCCGACCAGACCACGGCCAGCCGGCAGATGGCCAGCCTTTCAGCCGAAGTCGAGCGGTTGAAGGCGGAAATCGATGGGCGTGATTACCAGCCGCGCGACGGCGATAGTTTTGGGAAATTGCAGCGCCGGTTCTTTGAAGCCCGCCGGTCGCAATATGAAGCCTCGATGTCGACCTTCAAGGCCAAGATCTCTTCGCTGGAGACCACGCAGGCGCAGTTGCAGCAGGAACTTGCTGTCAATCGCCAGCGCCTGTCGCTGAGCGAGGAAAGCGAGGCGATGAAAAGCGCGCTGGTCGATAAGAAATATGCCTCCCGGGCCGATGGCCTGAAGGCCAAGGACTGGGTGCTGGAAGTCACCGGCACAATCCGCGAAGTCGAGGGCAAGCTGGAAAGCGGCGCCCATGACATTCAGTCGGTGCAGTCGCAGATGGAAGATCAGGCCCAGCAATGGCGCTCCGACGCCATGGGCCAACTGGTCAAGCAGCAGGTGGCGTTGAATGCAGCCATCGAGGAGCTGAACAAGGCCGACAAGCGTTCCGACCTGATCGAACTGAAGGCGCCGGAAGACGCAACCGTGCTTCAGATCGGCGAAATTTCCATCGGTTCGGTGGCGCAGACGGCACAGAAAATGTTCGTGCTGGTGCCCAAGGCAGCCCGGCTTGAAGTAGAAACGGAAATTTCCACCCAGGACCAGGGCTTTATCAAGGTTGGCCAGCCGGTCGATATCAAGCTCGATGCCTGGCCTTTCGCCCGCTTTGGCGGCTTGCGCGGCACGGTCCGGGCTGTCAGCCCCGATAGTCTGAAAGTCTCACGCGGCGACGGTGCGGCGACGCAAGGCGCATCCGAGCGGACATTCTATATCGCCAAGATCACCATCGACGACCCGCATCTGAAAAGCAATCCGGCCGATTTCAATCTGATTGCCGGGATGACACTGGTGACGGACGTGGTTGTTGGCGACCAGACTGTGGCGGCCTATCTGTTTGACCGGGTTGTGCCGGTCGTGAGCGAGGGAATGCGCGAACCATGAAGCAATTGCTGTCTTTTGTGCCCTTTTTTGTCCGAGGCGCGGCAATCCGGCAGGCTTATCGCCATGGCATGAAGAAGCTCGGCGCGGGCCGGATGCCGCTGGCCGCGAGTGCCCTGCGCAAGGCGGCCAAGGGTGGCCATGTCGGGGCATCCTATGAACTGGCGCGGCTTTATGAATCAGGACGCGGGGTGATTTCCGATCTGGCAGAGGCCCGCCGGTTGGCGCGCTATGCCGCCGATGCGGGGCATGTCGGTGCCATGGCCCTGACGGCCCGGCTCTATCTGATTTCACCGCGCCAGGACATGCCGACGTCTCCGGCGGCTGTGCGGCTCTATGGCGATGTCATGCAACTGGTTTGCGAGCCGGAACTGGCCCGTGACTATGCGCTTCGCGCCCATGAGCACGGCAATGTCGATGGTTCGGCGCTGGCCGGTTATCTTCTGGCGTCCGGCATTGGCGGCGAGGCCGATCCGCATACGGCGCTGATCTGCTACGAGCCAGCGGTGACGGCTGGCAGTGTGCGGGCGCATCTGGGCATGGGAACGCTGCTGGCCGGTGGGCATTTGGGCGAGGTGGATTATGCCCGCGCCCTGCCATATTTCAAATACGCGGCGGCGGCCGGCAATAGTACGGCGCGCCATTACCTTGCCATGCAATATCTGAACGGTCTTGGCACCGCACCTGATGAGGAGAAGGCACTGCGCCTGCTCAGCGCCGCTGCCGCCAAGGGCTACCGCTCCTCTGTCGAGGAGCTGGCGAAATATTATCTCCACGAAGCCTATCCCGAGCGGGACCGCGCCCGGGGTGTGCGCTGGCTGACGGCGCTTGGCCGCATGGGCGACAGGCGCGCCTGCCGTGACCTGGAGCGACGCTATCGCCATGGCATCGACGTCAAGGCCAGTTCGGTGGAAGCGCTGATGTGGCTGGAAAAGGCGGCGTTGAAAGGCGATGTCGCGGCCCAGTTCCAGATGGCGGTGGTTGCCGCGACCGGTGCAGGCGAAGGTGAGGGCGATCTCAACCAGGCGCGGATCTGGTTCGAAATGGCAGCTGAAAACGGTCATGCCCTTGCCATGGTCAATCTGGGGCGGTTCCGCATGAAGGGCATTGGTGGCATCGTCGATCTCGACGGCGCGCGAGACATGCTGGAACTGGCTGTCGAGGCTGGCGAAATGGCGGCCTATGCAGTGCTGGGAGAGTTCCACGCCTATTACGCCGATCCATCGGATGTCGAGGCGGCCCGTGAAATCCTCATGCACGGCGTCGAAAAGGAAGATGCTGTCTGCAAGGATATTTTGGCACGGCTCGAAGAAAAGCTGTTGGCCAAGGTGGCCTGAAGGTCAAGGTAAGCTAAAGGCTGTAGACTTGATCATCATGCCCGAATTATGAACTGTCACAGTCGCGTTGATGCCGTCGTTTCGTGTGCATGCTACTCTTAAAGAGTGCATGGTGCCGGAGCGATGGCGTAACCGTAAGGAACAAACCGGCACTTCAAGCCTTTTGAGCCCAACTCTGACCGATCCGGACATTCATGACGACTCAACAGATTTTGGCTTTCGCCGTCATCGGCCTGATGATGGTGGCTTTCATGTGGGACCGTATCCGCTATGATGTGGTGGCGGGGCTAACCCTTCTGGCCGCGATCGCTCTTGGTCTTGTGCCAGCCGACAAGGCGTTTTCCGGGTTCAGTGACGATATCGTCATCATCGTCGGCAGTGCCCTGGTGGTCAGCGCCGGGGTGGCGCGGTCCGGTCTGGTCGATGCCGCCATCAAACGCTTCTTCCCCAACTTGACATCGACCCGCGCCCAGATGTTGCTTCTGGTGCTGACGGTGACGGTGCTGTCGGCCTTCATCAAGAATATCGGCGCATTGGCTATCATGATGCCGGTCGCGTTCCAGTTCTCGAAGAAGTCAGGGACGCCGGTCTCCGCCTTCCTGATGCCGATGGCGTTTGGTGCGTTGTTGGGCGGGCTGATGACCCAGATCGGCACCTCGCCCAATATTGTCGTATCCAGGCTGCGGGGTGAACTGACCGGCACGCCGTTCACCATGTTCGATTTCACCCCTGTCGGCGCGATCCTGGCCGTTGCCGGGGTGATTTTCCTGATGTTGTTCTATTGGCTGGTGCCCAAGCGCCAGAACCAGAACCCGACCTTGCAGGAAGCACTCGGCAATTCCAATTTCTCCACCGAGGCGACCCTGCCCGGAGGCTCGGCGCTGTCAGGCAAGCCGCTGCGCGATCTGTTGAAACCCACCGCCGGCGAGGTGATCGCCACTGCCATCCTGCGCGGCCACAGCCGTATTTCGCCTTTCCCAGACATGGTGTTGAAAGAGCAGGACACATTGCTGCTCGAGGGACCGTCCGATGCGCTTGACCGGCTGGTCAGCCAATCCGGGCTAAAACTGTCGGGCCGGGAAATCGGTTCAGGCGGTGAAATCACCGCCATCGAGGCGGTGGTCGGGCCGGGTTCGCCGCTGGAAGGCCTGACGGCCCGCGATGTGTCGTTGTTCAATACCTATGGCATCAATCTGCTGGCCGTCAGCCGTCGCGGCAAGCGGCTGAAGGAGCGGCTGGCGCATGTGGCCTTGCGCGCTGGCGATGTCGTCGTGCTTCAGGGCCGACGCACCGCCCTGCCGGCCGTGTTGCAGACGCTGGATTGCCTGCCGCTGGCTGAGCGCGAAATCCTGCTCGGCACCAGCCGCAGCGCGCTTATCCCGGTGCTGATCCTGATTGCTGCGATGGGATCGACGGCGCTTGGCCTTGCGCCGGTGCCGGTTGCCTTCTTTGCCGCGGCTGTGGCGATGGTGGTGTTTCGGGTCATTCCGCTCAACGATTTTTATCAAGCCGTCGATGGTCCGATCCTCGTCATGCTGGCGGCGTTGATCCCGGTTAGCGATACATTGCGCAGCACCGGCGGAACGGATGTGATTGCGGGATGGCTTGGCCATGTTGCCCATGGGCTGCCGCCTTACGGTGCGCTGGCGCTGATCCTGGTGACCGCCATGGCGGTAACGCCATTTCTCAACAATGCCGCCACCGTGCTGGTCATGGCGCCGATTGCCGCCAGCTTCGCCCATAATCTCGGCTTCCGGCCTGACGCCTTCCTGATGGCGGTAGCAATCGGCGCCGGTTGTGATTTCCTCACCCCGATTGGTCATCAATGCAACACGTTGGTGATGGGGCCGGGCGGCTATAAGTTCAGCGATTATCCACGCCTTGGCCTGCCGCTGTCGCTGTTGATCATTCTGGTCGCCATCCCCGCGCTGATCGTCGTCTGGCCGTTGAAATGATCAACGTTGAGTGGGCCTGAAATGCCGAAAGCCTGCGTTGGCGGAACGCAGGCTTTCAAGCGGGGGACGGGGGTTTTAGGTTCGCGGGATTCACAACCGCTTTCCTGCACTCCTAACGGGCGGTGGCAGAAATGGTTCCGTCCTCATCTGATATTTTTTGATTTTTTCATGATCCTTTTTCAAGATCCCCTGTCACCGACCCATGTGTTCCCGCCGATGCTTGGGTTTTCCTTGACGCTTGGCCTTAGATATGGCCTAAGGCCAGCCAAAGGATTATCGCTGGAAGCCTGCCTTGAGCGTGGCTTTCACCGCGTCCAGATCATCAAAATGCGATGGCTTGGCTCTGTCCGATCCTCGCCTCCATGACCACGAGCAAAATCATGACCACTTCCGGCGTCCGCGTCCGTATCGCTCCTTCTCCCACCGGTGAACCGCATGTCGGCACAGCCTATATCGCGCTGTTCAACTATCTGTTCGCCAAGAAACACGGCGGCGAATTCATTCTGCGCATCGAAGATACCGATGCGACCCGCTCGACGGCTGAATTCGAGCAGAAGGTGCTGGACGCGCTGAAATGGACCGGCCTGACCTGGGCCGAAGGCCCTGACGTCGGCGGTCCCTACGGTCCCTACCGCCAGTCCGAGCGCAAGGACACCTACCGTCCTTTCGTGGACAAGATGGTGACTGAGGGCAATGCCTTCCGCTGTTTCTGCACGCCTGCCCGGCTGGACCAGATGCGCGAAGCGCAGCGCGCTGCGGGCAAGCCGCCCGGCTATGATGGTCTCTGCCTGCATTTGAAGGCGGAAGAAGTCGATGCCCGTGTTGCCGCAGGCGAGCCCCATGTCGTGCGCCTGAAAATCCCGACCGAAGGCTCCTGCGATTTCCATGACGGCGTTTATGGCGACGTGTCGATCCCGTGGGAAAGCGTTGACATGCAGGTTCTGTTGAAGGCCGATGGCATGCCGACCTATCACATGGCCAATGTGGTTGATGACCACCTGATGAAGATCACCCATGTGGCGCGCGGCGAGGAATGGCTGGCCTCGGTGCCGAAGCATATCCTGATCTACAAATATCTCGGTCTTGAGCCGCCGGTGTTCATGCATCTCAGCCTGATGCGCAATGCCGACAAATCCAAGTTGTCGAAGCGCAAGAACCCGACCTCGATTTCCTATTATTCGGCGCTTGGCTATCTGCCGGAAGCACTGATGAATTTCCTCGGCCTGTTCTTCATGCAGATCGCCGAAGGCGAAGAGCTGTTGACTATGGAAGAGCTGATTGCCAAGTTCGACCCCGACAATCTCTCCAAGGCGGGCGCGATCTTCGATATCCAGAAGCTCGATTGGCTGAACGGTCGCTGGCTGCGCGAAAAGCTGACGCCGGACGAATTCCTGGGCCGCGTTCTGACCTGGGCCAGCGAAAATGACCGGCTGACGGAAGGCCTGAAGCTCGCCCAGAGCCGGATCACCAAGCTTGGCGAATTGCCGCCGCTGGCAGGCTTCCTGCTGGCCAATGATGTCGGGTTGACGCCTGCTTCCTTCGGCGGATTGAAGACCAGCCCGGCGGAAACGCTTGAGATCGTCACCACCGTTCAGGCCGATCTTGAAAAGATCCTGGAGTGGAACGTGGCGACTATCGAGGAAGAGCTGCGGGCCATTGCCGACCGGTTGGGCAAGAAGCTGCGGGTCGTGACCCCACCGCTGTTCGTTGCCGTTTCCGGCAGCCAGCGGTCGCTGCCGCTGTTTGACAGCATGGCACTGCTGGGCCGTTCCGTGGTGCGCCAGCGCCTCAAGGTGGCCATTCAGGTGTTGACCTCCATGGCTGGCAGCGGAAACTAGAGCAGAAGTTGAGTTAAATGCCCGATGATGAAAACGCACTTGTTTTGAAGCTCTTGATGGACGTCGCCGTCGCGCGCAAACGAGCTGCAGAAGCAACACTGAATGCTTATGCAGCGAACGCTTTGCCGGAGCTGGCGACTGAAGAGGACCTCCGGTTTTGGAGGGACGCACTGAACGATGCTGAAGATGAGATCCTGCGTTTAACGAACGGCGACAATTGAAAACAGCCACGTAAGGCGAACATACGATGACCGAACAAAACACCGAAACCGCCCTTTCCTCAGACGCCACCGAGGTGCGCCGCCAGAAATTGGCGCTGCTGCGCCAGCAGATCGGCGATGTCTATCCGGCCCATTTCCACCGCACCGCCACCACGGCTGAACTGGCCGAAAAATATGCGGAGCTGGAGCCAGACACGGAATCGGGCGATACGGTCACGGTTGCCGGGCGCATTTATTCCTCGCGCAATTCTGGCATGTTCATGGACCTGCGCGATGCATCGGGCAAAATCCAGATTTTCAGCCATAAGGACATGACACCGGAAGCGGCCCGCGCCATGCTGCCGATGATCGATCTGGGCGATATTGTTGGCGTTACCGGCCAGGTTCGCCGCACCAAGCGTGGTGAGCTGACCATTAACGCTGAAACCATCACCATGCTGACCAAGACGCTGCTGCCGATGCCGGAGAAATATCACGGCGTGACGGACATCGAAGTCCGCTATCGCAAGCGCCATCTCGACATTTTGACCAATGACGAATCCAAGCTTCGCTTCCAGCAGCGCTCCAAGATCGTTTCCGGCATTCGTCGTTTCATGGAAAACGATGGCTTCATGGAGGTGGAAACCCCCATGCTGCAATCCGTCTATGGCGGTGCGTCCGCTGATCCGTTCAAGACCCATCACAACACGCTGAAGCAGGATATGTATCTGCGCATTGCGCCGGAACTGTTTCTGAAGCGCACGCTGGTGTCTGGCCTTGCCGACAAGATTTTCGAAATCAACCGCAACTTCCGCAATGAAGGCGTGTCCACCCGGCATAATCCTGAATTCACCATGATGGAATGCTACTGGGCCTATGCCGACTACGAAGACGTGATGGATCTGGTCGAGCGCCTGTTTGCCGACCTTGCCATGCGCATTCACGGCTCAACCGAATTTGCCTTTGGCGATAAGGAAATTTCCTTCAAGGGTCCGTTCAAGCGGGTGCCGATGCCGGATGCCGTCAAGGACGTCACGGGCATCGATTTCCTGGCCATCAAGACCGATGAGGAAGCCCGCGCGGCGGCCAAGGCTGCCGGGTTTGCGGTCGAAAAGGATTGGACCTGGGGCGAATGTCTGTCCTTCATCTTTGAAGAAAAGGTCGAGGGCACGCTGATCCAGCCAAGCCATGTGACGCATTTCCCCAAGGACATCTCGCCTTTTGCCAAGGAAGTGCCGGGCGAGCCGCGTCTGGTGGAACGGTTTGAGACCTATTGCAACGCCTGGGAAATCGGCAATGCCTTTTCCGAGCTGAACGACCCGGAAGAACAGCGCAAACGCATGGTTGAACAGCTCGAACAGGCCCATGCCCGTGGCGAAAAGGACAAGCAGCTCGACGATGAATTCCTCGACGCCATCGACCAGGGCATGCCCCCGGCAGGCGGGCTTGGCATCGGCGTCGATCGGTTGATCATGCTGCTGACCAATGCGCCGTCGATCCGTGACATCATTCTCTTCCCGGCGCGGCGCGCCAAGGTCGATTGATAGCGCCAGTCAACCAGCGGGGCTGAAAAGTTCTATAGCATCGTGCCGATTGTGTTTTCTGCACGATGCTATTTCTGGGCAATTCTGGCGCCTCTATCGCAGTGAAATACCGCGCGGCAGAACCGAGGGTGTAGTGCTTGACTCGGTCACCAGCGGTTTTGCATCATTCTGCACTTCGGCTTGTGATGCGGTTGCCGCTGGCGGCTGGTCTGTGCCTGTGACCATGGCTTTGATCGAACTCAGCCACCCCTTATTTTCGACCTGGCTCTCCACGGCCTGTGGCGTCGGATCTGCTGCGGCCACTGGCGACGCCGCCGCCGGAGCAGATGCAGCTGCGGGGGATGCTGTGGCGGGAGCAGGTTCTTCTGTCTTTTCGCCAATTACCTGATCAACCCCTTGCCGTTGAGTGGCTGCCTTGTCAGGGGCAGCCTGATGAGCGGCCACCGCGTCGGTGGACGCTTGATGAGGGGCCGCATTGTCGGAGGTTGCATGGTTGCCCTCTGGGGCATGGGCAAGAGAGGCTGCATCGGCAGATGGGGCGGCGTCATGTGCCGGTGCTGCCGGTTTCTCTTCAGCGCCGAAAATCATGCCTTTAAGCGAGGCGATCAAGCCGGGCTTTTCCTCTGCTGGCGCTTCGCTGCCATGCGCCTCGGCTGGAGCCGCTTCGCCATGTGCCGCTTCACCATGCGCTGCCTCGCCATGCGAGCTCTGCCCTTCCTTGGGTTTTTCCTTGGCGTGCCCATCTTCTTTGGCGTGGCCGCCTTCTTTCTTACCTTCGCCTTCGGGCGTGGCGAGTACGGGCTTTTCGCAAGGAGCCGCGTCCGTCAGCTTGGCCATCATAGCGCTGGCATCGGCCTGAGGCATTTCCACCCGCTCGCCGTAGAAATCGCCATTGCCATTGGCCGGTTTGTCGACATAACGTGCCGTCAGGCTCTGCATCTGCGCGGTTTCGGCCATGTGGGCAGGATTGGCGATATAGATCACATCGGCGCCAATGGCGCGACCGCGAATGTCGGACCGGTCCTTCGGCCCCTTCTGATCGAGCACGACGACCTGGACGAGATCTGGTTTTTCTGTCTCAGCAACGGATTTGGCGATGCGGAGCGCGGTCTTGATGCGGGTTACGCCATCGGTTGCGTCCGTGGTGACATATTTACGCACCCACAGCCGGTCCTTGCGCTTGATGGTGGCCGATTGCAGTTCCATGCAGGTCAGGCCGTTGACCTCGCTATAGGATGGCCCGAGCAGCGCATCACGGCCGATATAGACGGCAGCCGAACCCGTTGCACCGCACAGGACAGCAACGCCGCCGACGATCAGCAGGAGCTTGCGCGACAAATGGATTTTGCCTGGCAATAGCTTCACGACACACGATATCCCATGGCCCACTCCAAAAACGCAAAACTCCCGCTACAGCGCCGTGCACCAGATATGATGCACTCAGCTTCGCTGTAGCTCTTTAAATGTGCTGCATAATTTTCACCTCAAGCCGATGCCGACTTAAGGATTTATGCAGTAGTTTTAGGAGTTTCTTGTTGCTGAAGGCTTAATTGAGCATATTCGTTTCTTCTGTGTCGATGGATATTCTCAACCACGGTTAATAAGAGCGTAAACAGTTCTCGTAAGAAGTTTAGTTAAGAAGCAGGTTCTGCAATAGATTGAACCTCAAGGGCTTTTCGCCGTGCCACCACCTGTTCGCGCCAGACGGTGAACAGGCCTGCCCCCACCACGATAACCGAGCCCAGCACCATATTACGGGTCAGGCTTTCGCCAAACACCGTCACCGCGATGATCGAGCCCAAGACCAGCTGGTAATAGGCAATCGGTTGCAACACCACGGCATTCAAATGCTCATAGGCCTTGATCAGCGACAGATGCCCGGCAATGCCAGTGCAGCACAGCGCCAGCATCCAGAACCAATCCTGTCTGGCAATTGGGGCCAGGAAAAATGGTGCCATGCAATTGGCCCCGACAAAGCCGACCATGCACATATAGAAAAAGCTGGTGACGGGCGGATCGTCGCGGCTGACCAGCCGCGTCAGAATGCCGTAAAAAGCCCCTGATAGCGCACAGAACAGTGGTAGCGCCACCATCAGGCTGAAACTGCCCGAGCCCGGCGAAAGGATCAGCACCACGCCGAGCATGCCGACCAGGATCGCCGTCCAGCGCCGCCAGCCCACCTGTTCGCCCAGCAGCGGCACCGACAGCAGCGCCACGAAAATCGGCCCGGCGGCAAAGATCGCCTGCGATTGGGCAAGCCCGACATAGTGAAAGGCAGCAATCGACACCAGGATCTGCGCGCCCAGCAACAAGCCCCGCAGGATTTGCAGGACAGGCCGTTTGGTTTTTACGGCAGCGACCAGACCATTGCGGCTGCGGGCGGCCAGAATGAGCGCGAAGATCGCAAAGGCCCAATAGCGCACGGTGGCGACCACGACCGGCGAATAGCTATCGCCCAGATGCTTGGAAATGCCATCCTGCATGGAAAACACCGTATAGGCGGCAAAGGCAAAGACATAGCCAAGCGAAGTCGATTTCATCATGTCAACAAACGGAGAAAAGGGCCATCGAAGAGAGCCGAGGCCATGAAAGCAAGGGAAGAACGCGAGTTCCGCGAAGACCGTACTTTGTCATCATCGGGCAACGAAAACAACGCCTCAAGCTTATTTATGGTCGGAATCAATCATAAACATCGTGACGGGCAGGGTCGTCACTCCATATGGGCCGAATGTCCACCTGAATTTAACGGATCGTCGGGTAAGACAATGTGACCATAAAAATGTAGCGCACCGCCGCCCACAGAAAGGCCCGCAGGCCTTTTCCAGCAACAGGAGAATGCCATGCCTACAGCAGCCAGTCTCAGCCGCAGGCCTTTTCGCCAGATGACGGGGCGCAGCGTGCTGGCGTTTTTCCTGGTATTTGCCGCCATGCCTGCGCTCAGCCAGACGGTGATCCCGGCACCTTCTGTCAATGGCCAGGGGAATGGCGCACCAGGCGGAATGGATTTTCCCGATCCCTATCTCTGGCATGTCACCGGCCTCAAGCCCGGTCAGCAATTGCCGGTTCTGTCGGGCGCAGGGCCGAATTTCCGCATCATTCATGCGCTGACCGAAGGCACGCCTGTTGATATGCAGAATTGTATGGAAAGCCGGGGCGGTTATTGGTGCCGGATTGCCACGGTAGACCGTCCGCGCATCAGCCGCTGGGTGGATGGACGCTATGTCGTCAAAACCGGCGGTGAACCGCCGGGGATGATTGGCGGTGTGCCGGTCGATCCGGTGATTGAACTGCCTGTGGGTAAAGGCCAAGGAGGCAAAGGCCAGGGCGGGCAGGGCGGCTCCGGCTGGCAGAACAATGGCAGCGGCTATGCCAACCCGTTCGGCAATAGCAGCGGGGCAGGCGGCAATAGCAACGAGGCAGGCGGCAACCGCGGCGAGTGAGATTTCGCGGTAATGAGAAAAGGGCGCAGCCTTTGCCGCGCCCTTTTTAACTCAACAGATCATCGAAATCAGGCTTCGAGTTTCTTTGCAATCATGCCGCGCAGGGTGGCGAGATCCTTGGCGAACGAACGGATGCCTTCGGACAGCTTTTCGGTCGCCATCGGATCTTCGTTCAAGGCCCAGCGGAACGCCTTTTCATCCATCGATACCAGAGGATCGGGCGTGGTCTTTTCAGGCGACAGCACGCGGGGCAGGTCGCCGGTTGCTGCATCCAGCTCATCCAGCAGCGCCGGGCTGATTGTCAAGCGGTCGCAACCGGCCAGCGCTTCAATCTCGCCCGCATTGCGGAACGACGCGCCCATCACGATGGTTTCGATGCCATTGACCTTGTAGAAATTATAGATCTGGCGCACCGACACCACACCCGGATCGGTTTCAGAGGTGTAGTTCTCGCCGGTCGATTTCTTGTACCAGTCGAGAATGCGACCGACGAAAGGCGAAATCAGGAAGACCTTGGCTTCAGCGCAGGCAATCGCCTGGGCGCGGGAAAATAGCAGGGTCAGGTTGCAGTCGATGCCTTCCTTTTGCAGCACTTCGGCGGCGCGAATGCCTTCCCAGGTGGAGGCGAGCTTGATCAGGATGCGATCCTTCTCGATGCCGCGCTCCTTGTACTGGGCAATGATGGCGCGGGCCTTGTTGAGCGAGGCCTGCGTATCGAAGGACAGATCAGCATCCACTTCGGTCGAGACCCGGCCCGGCACGATCTTGGCGAGCGCTGCACCAACCGAAATTGCCAGCCGATCGGCGATAGCCTCGGTCACGGCATCAGAAGCGCCGCCCTTGGCCTTGCCCCATTTGATCGCCTCTTCAAAGGCATCGGCAAACATGTCGGTGCCCAAGGCCTTCAGCACGATGGTCGGGTTGGTGGTGCAATCCACTGGCTTCAGGCGGGTTACGGCCTCAATGTCACCGGTATCGGCGACAACCGTGGTCATGGCGCGAAGCTGTTCGAGTTTCGAAGTCATCAGGCAATTCCTTCATGTCACATATTAAATGAACACTGGACGGGCATTTGCGTTCCAACACGTCTTTGCGACCTGGGACCATATCCTCTGTCCTTTGATCTGAATATCGTTATGGAGGGGCATTAAGTCAAGACATTTGTCCGTTGGATTTGACAAATGTTGCATGGCTTGCGATAGTCAGGAGACGGAAAACAGGGGGCAATTTGCATCGTGGTCAAGCTTCGCCGGGAGACCCAGAGCAGCTATTCGGAAGCGGCATCTCTGCGGCTTCGCGCTGCCTGGCTCTATTATAACCAGGGCCTGACCCAGAAGGATGTGGCCGAACGGCTCGGCATCAGCCGGTCAACGGTGATCCGGCTGCTGGATGAGGCGTTGAAACGCTCCGAAGTGCAGATCTGGATTGCCGAAGGCATCGATGATTGCGTCGAACTGGCTGTGAAGCTGGAGAAAAGCTTCGGCCTGGATGAGGCGGTGGTCGTGCCATCCTCTGCCGGGCAGGACGCCGAAGGCATCGCCCGCGCCGTCGGCCTGGCGCTTGGCCAGTTCCTGACCGAAGTGGTCACAGACAATGCAACCATCGGCGTCGGCTGGGGCCGCACCATGACGGCGTCGCTTGCCGGTTTTCGCCCGCCGCGCCGGGAAAACTGCAAGGTCGTCTCGCTGCTGGGCGGCATTGTCGCCGTTCACCAGACCAATCCCATCGACTATACATGGCGGCTGGCCAGCCAGCTCGGGGCGGAATGCTATATGTTCCTCGCTCCGCTGCTGGTCGATAGCGTCGCCACCAAACGGGCGCTGATCGAGGATTGCGGGTTGAAAACCCTCTATGATCTCGCCGAAAACCTCGACCTCGCCGTGGTCTCCTGCGGCGACATCCGCCCGCAATCCACCTCGCTGTCGGAAGGCTTCATCAGCCGCGCCACGCTGAACGAACTGATCGAGGCTGGCTGCGTCTGCGACACCATGTTCAACTTTCTCGATGCCGAGGGCCGCTCGGTCTCCCACCCGATCAACGAGCGGGTGATGTCGGTTGATCTCGACACGCTGAAAAAAGCCAAACACATCGTCATCGCGTCGGGCGGCGCCCACCGCGCCATCGCCATCCGCGCCACCATACGCCGCATTGGGTGCAACACGCTGATCACGGACGAGGCGGCGGCTAGGGAGTTGTTGGGGTTGGAGGGGTGAGGGGAGGATGGTTGCTTTGCGCCACTTGCGGACATGTCAGAGCTACATTAGTCTACAAACCCGCACCAAGCCCATCAAGGACAGCGCATCATGGCTGATACTGAGTTTGTTCTTTCTAGCGACCGAATGGGCCGCTTCATTGAAACAAAACTATCAGAGTGCATCATTGCTCAAAATGGCGATCTGGCTGTCTCACTAAAGCCAGACAGTGACTTTCTCAAACAATTGAACCTTCAATTTCGGCAGATTTTCATCAAACATTCTTCTTTTGCGACCGATAACTTCAGCTTTAAACCGCACGAATACTCCGACGGTTCACGGATTTTCATAGTCGATCAGTTTGCCGGTTCTGGTCACCTCAAGATATTGACGCGCCCGCTGTCTGTTTTGTGCGACACGGTGTTTCGTGTCACGGTTTCCTATCAAAGCTTCTTTGTGTGTGGTGACGCGCACATTTCTCCTTCAACCGGACTAAAGAAATTCTACTCGTCGACGGTCGCTTCAGCGAAGAAGGGAACTCAGCGGCTGGAGTTATGGCCAGGTAGAAGCATGTGGTTTGAGCAAGTTTTGTTGAACTCTCACACCGATATTGTCGAAATAGTGAGAGCATCATTTCGTCGTTCGTAAGAGCTTAGCTCCTTGTCCGTTTTGGGCCGGAAGCGGCTAACTAGGTCAAGTCAAGCCAACCTATTCGGTGTTGGAATTGACCCAGCAGAAGCGAGGTTCTTCTCTTGTAATCACGTCAACGCAGTCACCTCCCGTGACAAAAAGGTAGTGGGTAGATTCCGGGAGCAATACTTCGAAGACCTCGCGTTGCGCTGCCCAGAAGTGACTTCCCTGGACTTTGTAAGCAAAGTGGTTGGAGAGATGCCCCACTATTTCCATCCCTTGCTCTTCCAGCGCCCGGTGCATCTCATCGATGACCCGGAACATGTCTACGTGCGGAAAGAACACTCTCAGATGCTTGTCCTGCCCGCTCACAGAAAATATGCGCTCAGTTCCTTCGCACCTGAGTCAGGGTGGTAAGTCATCTCAAGACGAGCAAGGTCCGCCGCTGTCGCTCCCGCCCCGAGATCGAATTCCATGGGTTCGTACCTAATCACTGATTCGCCGACCTTTCGAAAGCATCTTCGCGTATGGTTTTATGTCGTTAGCTTCTGTACACTATGACTGCAACGGGCCTATGGTGTCCGTTGGGTCTGAGTTCAAATCTGATCTCTGTGATTTCAGCTGCTTGACGGAAGAATATTATGTAGAGGGAACCGTGGCGTTAGTGGATTACCACTGCTGCCACGCAGATTTAAGCACGAAGATGGCGGATACTGCCGAATGCCCAGCTTATTTTCCGCTGTTGGAAACAAAACTATAGAGGAGAGGACTGCAATGGCCGAAGACTATCACGCTCGTTTGGAAGAAAATGCTTGGGTGTTGGCCGATATGAAAGCAAATGGGGTCGATCTCTCTAAAGAGAGGATCATAGACTTTGCTCATGTCTTCAACAACAAAGCCGCCGCACAATCCTTTGTTGATGCCGTTGTGGCGCGAGGGCTGGTAGCCGAGTTTGATCTCATAGACAGCGGCGAGTATGACGTGATTGTCAGTCTACGGTTAAAGCCCAATCTCAACGAGATCACCGTGCATGAAAGTGACTTAGGCAAGCTCGCACGAAGCTTTCATGGTCACGCTGATGGCTGGGGATTTATAAACGATGATAACGTCGGTAGCCACTGAACCCAACGGCTTCCGCTTGACATATCCCTTATGAGCCAATTCCAGTAATATTAATATTTACTAATTTAGAATAAATTTGAGCGCGGATCGGGATATGCTCATCACCTTAATTGTCATTGGCAAGCATGCAAATATCTCAGACTCGTTGCGAGAAGTCGTACCCAGCCAATTGCCACCAGTAACAAAGCGATGGTGCGTTAGAGTCGGCAGCGATCATTAGTGAGGAAGTTTTCGTGCAACCTCCCGGAATTTCTCTTCTGTAAGCCCTGTAAGGGTAGGCATCTCCCAGTCAAAAAAGGACTTACTTTCGAGTGCATGAAGAATTAATGCTCTGACGCCATAAAACTCTTCGGGCGTGAGACTGGGTTGGGGAATTACCGATTTCAATGAAATGGCAATTTTCACCGCAGCGTTTCTTTGCGTTGGTCCGAATAATATAATTTCGTCATTCCGTTCCATCTCTTTTAACGCGCTTAGAATGGCTTCCATTATTGCCAGATCATACTGTTCGCCCAACGTGGCTACCTTTGAATTATTGACGCTGGACAAGTTGTATATTGGACGGTGTATTGAAGCAACCACAGTTCGCGATAGGACAACCGCGAACATCAAGACTCCACCTGCCCAGCCTCCCACCCCAGCATCGCCCGTTTCCGCGTCAAGCCCCAGTGATACCCCGTCAACGCGCCGCTCTTCCCCAGCGCCCTATGACACGGCACCACGAAGGAAATCGGGTTCCGTCCCACTGCTGCCCCCACGGCGCGGCTGGCGGTGGGTTGGCCGATTTTCTGGGCGATGTCGGAATAGGTGACGGCGCGGCCAAGCGGGATTTGCAGTAGGCTTTGCCAGACCCGGACCTGGAAATCCGAGCCGATCAGCACGACGCGGAGCGGCTGTTCCGCCTGCCAGCAGGCGGGGTCGAAGATCCTGGTCACATAGGGTTCGATGGCCACTGGGTCCTCGACAAAATTTGCCAGCGGCCAGCGCCCGGCCATGTCTGCGTAGCAGGCGGCTTCTTCGCCCGGATCGCAAAAGCCGAGGCCTGCCAAGCCGCGATCCGTCACCATCACCAGCGCCTGGCCGAACGGTGAAGAGTGGAAGCTGTGGCGGATGGTCAGGCCCGCTCCTTTGGCTTTCCATTCGCCCGGCGACATCGCTTCATGGCTGACGAACAGGTCATGCAACCGGCCCGGCCCGGACAGGCCAAGCTCCAGCGCGGTTTCCAGCAAAGGCAGGCCTTCATGGCCCAGCAGCCGTTTGGCATGATCCAGCGTCACCGCTTGCAAGAACGCTTTGGGCGACAGGCCAGCCCAGCGGGTGAAGGTTTTCTGCAATTGGGTGGGGGATTGGCCAAGCCGCTCGGCGATGGTTTCCAGCGCCGGTTGCTCCCGATAGTCCAGCGTCAGCATTTCGATCACCCGGCGCACGGTCTGGTAATCGCTCCCTTCGGGGGTGATGTCGCTGGCGCCTGTTTCAAAACTGCGGGCAAATGTGGTCATGGCACTTTTCCTTTGGCTCAAAGGGTTTGACCATGACAGGCCGTGCCGTGCCACCCGTTTCTTGCCATGTGGTGACGGAAATCAGATCCGCTGCGTCACCGTTGCCAAGGCGCCGCGAAAAGCCTTGGCAAAGCTTTCGCGATCATCGGGATTGAGGAAGGAGCCGACATCGGTGGCCCGGCCTTGCCCCTGTACCGACATCGAGATGATCCCGAACTCCTCGTGGCGGCGGACGAAAAACCGCGCCCAGAACGGGTTCCAGCGAAATTCAGTCATCCGCCCCGAGGGGGTAAATTTGCGGATCGACACAGTGGTGCGCGATACGGTCACTTCCTCGCGGGCTTTGGCCGCCCGGTAATTCAGCCGGAAGGCACCGTAGAGCAGCAGAAAATCCAGGCCGAAGAAAAACCCGATTGGCCAGGCGCCCGTCGTCAGGAAAAACCCGCCATAGCCGACACAGACGAGGCCGGACAGCATCAGCATGATGCGAAACCCCTTTCGGCCCAGCGACCGATAGGGTACCAGTTCGGCAGCGAAAATCGGTTGATCGGCAACCTCGCCCATGGACGCCATCCTTCTTTCCAAACCTGATCATGCCCAACCTGACTATGACAGAACCATGAAATCCAGCACGCAAACTTTGAAAAAGTCAATTTCTTCCGCAGCGCAGCCCAAGCCAGCGGGACGAAAAGTCGCGGTCCGCAGCGCCTATTCCAAGGCCGAGCTGGAGGAAATCTTCCGGCGGTTTTCCGTGCAGCGCCCGGAGCCGAAGGGCGAGCTGGAGCATGTCAACCCGTTTACCCTTGTCGTCGCCGTAGCCCTTTCGGCGCAGGCGACCGATGCGGGCGTCAACAAGGCGACCCGCGCCCTGTTTGCCGTGGCCGATACGCCGGAAAAAATGGTGGCGCTGGGCGAAGAGAAGGTGCGCGACTATATCAAGACCATCGGGCTTTTTCGCAACAAGGCGAAGAATGTCATCGCGCTCAGCCAAAAGCTGATCGACGATTTCGGCAGCGAGGTGCCGAAAACCCGCGAGGAACTGGTGACGCTGCCCGGCGTTGGCCGCAAGACCGCCAATGTGGTAATGTCCATGGCCTTCGGCATTCCGACCATGGCTGTCGACACGCATATCCTGCGGATCGGCAACCGCATCCGGCTGGCGCCCGGCAAGACGCCCGATGAGATCGAGGAGATCCTGATGCGGATCATCCCCACGCACTATCTTTTCCATGCCCATCACTGGCTGATCCTGCATGGGCGCTACTGTTGCAAGGCCCGCAAGCCTGAATGCGAACGCTGCGTGATTGCCGATCTGTGCAAATCGCCGGAAAAGACCTGCGACGTGCCAGCACCGCTGGTGGAGCTACCGCCGCAGATCCTTTGAAAACTGCGGGTCTTTGACCGACAGCATCTTGTGCAGATGCACCATCAGCCCTGCGGCAAACAGCGGCGTCAGCAGGTTGAGGATCGGGATTGCCAGAAATGCAGCAATCACCAGTCCGGCCAGGAAGATCGTGCCGGAATGCTTGGCGCGAAATTGCCGCGCCTCAATGGTCGGGCGCAGCCGCATGGCGGCGAATTCGAAAAACTCCCGGCCCAGCAAGTAGCCGTTGACCAGGAAAAACGCGATCAGGTTGATGCCCGGCACGAAGAGCAGCATGAAGGCGATGAGATTGCCGAGGATGACGATGCCGAAAAATTGCAGCGATTGGACGATGGCATCGCCAAGCGGCATGGCTGTGCCGGGCGTATCGGTTGGATAATCCCGCTTTTCCACGACTTCGGCGACATCATCGAGAAACAGGCCAGCAATGATGGCTGTAACCGGCGCCAACAGCAGCGCCAGCACCAATGCCAGGCCAATACTGGCGACAATGCCGAGGATCAGCACCAGCCAGCCGGCCCAATCCGGCGTTGCTGGGAAAAACCCGGCAAACCAGGGCCAGAGATAGAAGATAAACAGCTCACGCAGCGCCAGCCACAGCCCGGCCAGGGCGGCCAGCGTCAAGCCCAGCACTTTCCAGAACACCGAACGGGTTTCCGGCGCAAACAGATTGCGCAGCGACAGCATGGCGGCATCAAGGATCACAGGCAGCTCCCAGGGCAGGACCAGAATGACAGATCAGAACGGTGAGGATGTGGGAGGCGGAATGCCGCCGTGCAAGAGTTAAGAGAGCAAGAGTTAAGAGAGCAAGGGAAGCCCCTTGCTCTCTCAATCAATGTCAATGCAGCTTCTTGCGCGCCGCATCCTCGGCTTTCGTCGCCTGCTTCTTGCGCCGTGCCATCATATTGAGGCCTTCGACAAGGGCGGAGAAGGCCATGGCGGCGTAGAGATAGCCCTTCGGCACATGGAAGCCCATGCCATCGGCAATCAGCGTCATACCAATCATCATCAGGAAGCCCAGGGCCAGCATGACCACGGTCGGGTTTTTCTCGATGAAGCGGCCCAGCGGGTTGGCCGCCAGCAGCATGACGGTGACGGCGAAGATCACGGCAATCACCATAATAACCACATGCTCGGTCATGCCAACGGCGGTGATGATGCTGTCAACCGAAAACACCAGGTCAAGCAGCAGGATCTGGCCGATTGCAGCCCCCATGGTCGTCGTGGCGGTGCCGATGAAATCGCCTTCCTTGTCGACCGGATCGACGCTGTGATGGATTTCCTTGGTGGCTTTCCAGACCAGGAACAGGCCACCAGCAATCAGGATCATGTCCTTCCAGGAGAAGCCGTGGCCGAACAGGGTGAAGACCGGCGTGGTCAGCTGAACGATCCAGGCGACGGTGCCGAGCAGGCCGAGGCGCATGACGAGCGCTAGACCAATACCGATCTTGCGGGCCTTATCTCTTTGCCCCTCCGGCAGCTTGTTGGTGAGAATGGAAATGAAGACCAGATTGTCTATTCCCAGCACCACTTCCATGACGATCAGCGTCACAAGAGCGATCCAGGCCGCCGGATCGCTGAGCAAATAGGTAAAGTCCTGCATAAAATCGATATCCCCCGTGCAAAAAGCGCATTGCGACACAAATAGGGAGCCGATGCGGCATCAGCAAGGGCGGCAAGTCAAGTGAGATGACCATCAACCTTGTGGTGGTGATTACTCAGTTGGCCGCTTGCGCCTCAAGGCCGCTTTTGGCCTTGCGATCATAGGCGAGCATGAAAATATGCAGGGCGTTGTCGATGATGTAGTCGATTTCCGCCTGCGGCGGCGGCACTTCGATTTCACCGAACAGCCGCTTCTTGAAATAGGAGCCGGTGGCCAGTTCGATGAACTGGCGGGCGGCAAGCTCGGTATCGGCTATGTCGAGACGCCCGGCCTTGACCTGGACCTCCAGATAATCCTCCAGAACCGTGCGGACGTTTTCCGGTCCAGATTGCATGAAGCTCTTACACAGGTGAGGCATGCGGTCTTGCACGGCCAGCAACATGCGCATGGCCGGAATCATCTCGCTGGTGAGGATGTAATCGGTAAAAGCCCTGGCGTAACGGCGCAGAGCAGCGTGCAGGTCGATCTCGTCCGCCAGAATATCGCGCAGAGCGGCGGCAAATTTCTGCTTCTGAGTGTTGATCAGCGCGGCAAACAGATCTTCCTTGCTCTGGAAATAGACATAGATCGTCCCCTTGGACACGCCGGCTTCCCGGGTGACATCGTTCATGCTGGCCGCATCGAAGCCATGCTTCATGAAGGCGCGTTTGGCACCATCCAGGATCTGGTCGCGCTTTGCCGGATCTTCACCTGCGGCGAAACGTCCTGACGCGGCCTGGGCGGGTTTTTCATCGTCGACGACTGTCATGCTCGGGTGTCTTCGCTCGTATGGGGCATTTGCAACACAAAAATTAACTTTAGATGGCGGGCACTCATTTGTTCTCTTGATATGCGGTATGAATTGGCCTATGTCAAATCGAACCGAACGGTTCCGTTCGATTGTTTCCGCCTTTGTTGTATGGTGACGTTATGTCTGTTTCTCCCAGAAAGGGCGCGATCCGCGCCGTCGATACACAGGATCAATCGGTCGATCAGGAGCGTTCCGCCTTGGATGAAGCCGTGACCGGCGAGGTCGGTTCCGATCCGGTGACAGGCGACGCGACGGCACGTGATGCCAAGGCGCGGGCTGAAGCCGCGTCGCCCGCCGCGACGGTAGCGCCTGCCGCAGGACAGGCCCCTCCGAAGAAGCGCCGCAGCCCCGTGCTGCCGATCATCGCGCTGGCCGTTCTGGCGGGTGCGGGCTATTACGGCTACAATTACTGGACCGAGGGCCGGTTCATGATCTCCACCGACGACGCCTATATTGGCGGTGATATCGCGGTGATCACCCCGAAGGTGACCGGCTATGTCCAGTCGGTCTCGGTGACCGACAACGATCATGTCAAGAAGGGCGACGTGATCGCCACTCTCGATGGCGGCGATTATCACATTGCGCTCGATCAGGCCAAGAGCCAGCTCGCCACGCAGAAGCTGACGGTGGAGCGCATCGAGGCGCAGGTGCAGGGCGGCGAAGCGGCTCTTCAGCAATCCAAGGCCCAGCAGGCATCCGCCGAGGCGACGTTGCGTACGGCGCAATTGTCCTTCAAGCGTGTCACGGATTTGCGGGCCCAGTCGGTGATGTCTCAGTCCGAGCTGGACACCGCAACATCGACGCTCGCTGTCGCCCAGGCCAATGTGGATGCTGCGGTTGCAGCCGTTGCCTCCTCGGTGTCAAGCATTGCCGTCCTCAAGGCCCAGAAGGCCGAGGCGCAGGCTGGCGTGCTGACGGAAGAAACGGTCGTTGCAAAGGCCCAGCGCGATCTGGATTTCACCGTGCTGCGTGCACCTTATGACGGTGTGATCGGTAATCTGGCCGTTCAGGTCGGCGATCTCGTGTCGAGCAGCAAGCGGCTTGCCTCACTGGTGCCGGTTGGCAGGCTCTATATCGATGCCAATTTCAAGGAAACGCAGCTGTCCGGTATCGTGCCGGGTTCCAAGGTGCGGGTGCATGTGGATGCCTATGACGAGCATGCCGTTGAAGGGACAGTGGTGTCGATTGCCGCAGGTTCCGGTTCGATCTTCTCGATGCTGCCGGCAGAAAATGCCACGGGCAATTTCACCAAGGTCATCCAGCGGGTTCCGGTACGGATCTCCATTCCGCAGGACGTGCTCGACAAGGGTTATCTGCGGGCAGGCTTAAGTGTTGTGGTTGATGTCGACACCCGCACCGCGCCCAAGGCACCTGACGCGAAGTAACAAGCCGCTAAGTAAAAAGCACCGCAAGGCACGGATTTCGAGGCAGGATCATGACGGAAAATGCAAGCACGGCCGGACCGGGCGAGGTTCCGCACACGCTGAGCCGGCGCGATGTCATCGGCTTTCTGGCGATGGTGTTCGGCATGTTCATGGCCATCCTCGACATCCAGATCGTCTCGGCATCGCTTTCCGAAATCCAGGCTGGTCTTGGGGCCGGTTCTGAAGAAGTGTCGTGGGTGCAGACGTCCTATCTGATCGCGGAAGTGATCATGATCCCCTTGTCTGGCATGCTGGCACGGATCGTGTCGACACGGGTGCTGTTTTCCTGTGCGGCGGCTGGTTTCACCATTGCCAGCGCCATGGCGGCGACCGCCACCAATATCGAGCAGATGATCATCTACCGCGCCATCCAGGGCTTTATCGGCGGCGGCATGATTCCCTCGGTTTTTGCTGCGGCGTTTACAATTTTTCCGCCCTCCAAACGCAGCATCGTCTCGCCGATCATCGGCCTGGTCGCAACGCTTGCGCCAACCATCGGCCCGACGGTTGGCGGCTATATCAGCCATGCCATGTCCTGGCACTGGCTGTTTCTGATCAATGTGTTCCCCGGTATTATCGTCACCCTCGTGGTCTGGACATTCGTGGACTTCGACAAGCCCGACAGATCCTTGCTGGCGAAGTTCGACTGGTGGGGCCTGTTTTCCATGGCGCTTTTTCTGGGGGCGATGGAATATGTTCTGGAAGAGGGCAATAACAAGGACTGGTTTAACGACGAGCGCATCGTTTGGGGCGCTCTGCTGATGACCTTGGGTGGGGTGGTGTTCTTCTACCGTGCCTTCACCTGCGAGCAGCCCGTGGTCGATCTCAGGGCTTTTTCCAATCGAAATTTTGCCTTCGGATCACTGTTCTCCTTCGTCATGGGCATGGGCCTCTATGGCTTGACCTATCTCTATCCGCTCTATCTTTCACGGATACGCGGCTATGACAGTCTGATGATCGGCGAAACAATGTTTGTTTCGGGTCTTGCGATGTTTCTGACCGCGCCGCTTGCTGGCATATTGTCCACGAAAATGGACCCGCGGCTGATGATGGCCTGCGGCTTTACCAGCTTTGCGCTTGGCACCTACATGGTTACGGGCATGACCGCCGATTGGGATTTTTACGATTTGCTGGTGCCGCAAATCTTGCGTGGCTGCGCATTGATGACGTGCATGGTTCCGATCAACAATATTGCCCTTGGCACTCTTCCTCCCGAGCGGATCAAAAATGCGTCCGGCCTCTACAATCTGACACGAAATCTCGGTGGTGCCGTCGGGCTGGCGATCATCAACACACTGTTGACCCGGCGCACGGACGAGCATTATGCACGCATGGTCGAACATGTGACCTGGAGCAAGCCAGCGGCGATGAACTGGCTCGAAACGCTTTCGTCCAATTACGCGTTTCATGGTCTTGATGGTGATAATGCAGCCTTGAAAAAACTGTCCGGCATGGTCAACCAGCAAGCCTGGATCATGGCATTTATGGATGTATTTTTAGGGATCACAATCTTGTTTATTGCGCTAACGGCACTTTCAACGATGATAAAAAAACCTGAAGGTGCCGTGCCCGCCGATGCGGCGCACTAATTGATTTGACTTTCCGCTAGAGAAGGCAGGTCAAGGCTTCGTCGGGTAAAAGACCCCCCGTCATTCTGGTTAGGTAGAGGTTTTTACCTAGCCATTAATTCCCGCGATCCACCGCAGAAACTTGGCCGCCACTCACCTGGCGGCCTTTTTTTGTTCAAGTCTGATGTACGTACATCAAAAAATCATTTACGGATGCTGGGTCATGGGATAAAGGTCAGATCCTGACAGAGAGATGTGGTGATGAAACCGACGGTTCATGACATTGCGGCACAGGCGGGCGTCAGCTTGGCGACGGTGGACCGGGTTTTGAACAATCGCACTGGCGTCAGTGCTGCGACCCGCGCCCGCGTGGAAAGCGCCGTCGGCGTGCTTGGCTATGTTCGGGATCTGGCAGCGGCCAATCTGGCCAAAGGCCGGATTTATCCTTTCATTTTCATCCTGCCTGCCAATGACAATTCCTTTATGCACGGTCTGCGCCTGCAAGTGCTCGATGCCGCCAGCCGGGCTGGCATGGAGCGAACCCGCATCGATATTATCGATGTTGCGGCTTTCGATGCGGCATCTTTGATCGCGGCCCTGGACGATGCTGCGGCACGCCAACCCGCTGGCGTGGCCGTGGTGGCGGTGGATGCGCCGGACGTGGCTGCGGCTGTAGCGCGGTTGCGTGGTGCTGGCATACCGGTGGTGACACTGGTCTCCGATCTCAGCGGTGCCGAGCGCGACCATTTTGTCGGCATAGACAACCGTGCCGCCGGGCGCACGGCAGCCAGCCTGCTTGGCCGGTTTACCGGCGGACGGCAAGGGACGATTGCAATTGTCGCCGGGTCGATGCTGGTGCGCGACCACCGCGACCGGTTCGAGGGATTTCGCGCTGTGATGGCGGCTGAATTTCCGCAATTGACCTTGCTACCGGTGCTGGAAGGCCGTGACGATCCGCATCGTGTCGAAACCCTGCTGCAGGATCTGTTTTCGCAATCGCCTTATATAACAGGCCTCTACAGCCTGGGTGCAGGCAATCGCGGCCTGATCGCGGCACTGGAGCGGCTGGATGCCGACCGTCGCCCCCTGGTGGTCGCCCATGAATTGACGCCGGTGACGAGAGCGGCGCTGATGTCTGGACTGATCGATGCGGTGCTGAACCAGGACGCCGGACATGAAGTGCGCAGCGCCATCCGGGTGTTGAAGGCCAAGGCCGATGGTGCGGCTGTGTTGGCGGCGCAGGAACGCATTCGTCTCGACATATTTCTCAAAGACAATCTGCCAGAGCAAGAACAGCGATAACAGGCAGAATAGGGAGGCTTCTCATGTATCTTGGATTGGATCTCGGCACGTCCGGCGTCAAGGCGATGTTGATCGACGCGGACCAGACGGTGATTGGCTCGGCCAATGGCGCGCTGACCGTCTCTCGCCCGCATTCCGGCTGGTCGGAACAGGTGCCGGCGGATTGGATCAGGGCGACGCAGGAGGCCATTGCCGGGCTGAGAGCACAGTTTTCTCGCGAGCTTGCCGCCGTCAAAGGCATCGGCCTTTCCGGCCATATGCATGGCGCAACGCTGATCGATGCCCAAGGTGATGTCTTGCGGCCCTGCATTCTGTGGAACGACACCCGCTCCTTCAAACAAGCCGCAGCGCTGGATGCCGATCCGCGTTTTCGCGCGCTGACCGGCAATATTGTCTTTCCTGGCTTCACGGCGCCGAAACTGGCCTGGGTGAAGGAGAATGAGCCGGATATTTTCGCCAAGGTTGCCAAGGTTTTGCTGCCCAAGGATTATCTGCGGCTCTGGCTGACGGGCGAATATCTATCGGAAATGTCGGATTCGGCTGGCACCTCCTGGCTCGATACCGGCAAGCGCGCCTGGTCGGGCGAGCTTCTCGCCGCCACCGATCTCGGCGAACAACACATGCCCGGCCTGGTCGAAGGCACTGCCGAGGCGGGCCGGTTGCGCGCCGAGTTGGCGGCGGATTGGGGCATGGCTGCCGGTGTCATCATTGCAGGCGGGGCGGGGGACAATGCGGCGTCTGCTTGCGGCATGGGCACGGTGGCGGAAGGGCATGCCTTCGTGTCGCTTGGCACGTCCGGTGTGTTGTTTGCTGCCAATGCCTCCTATCTGCCAAAGCCGGAAAGCGCCGTGCATGCCTTTTGCCACGCGCTTCCCAATACCTGGCACCAGATGGGCGTGATCCTGTCGGCCACGGACGCCCTGAATTGGTATTCCGGTGTCAGCGGCAAGCCTGCCGGAGACCTGACGCATGAGCTTGGCGAGGAGCTGAAGGCCCCAACCGGCGTGACCTTCCTGCCTTATCTCTCGGGCGAGCGCACGCCCCATAACGATGCTGAAATCCGGGGCGCGTTCATTGGTCTCGGCCACGAATCCAGCCGCGCTGTTCTGACCCAGGCCGTGCTGGAAGGCGTGTCCTTCGCCATCAGGGACAGTCTTGAAGCGCTGAAATCGGCGGGAACGTCACTGTCGCGGGTCACGGCGATCGGTGGTGGTTCGCGCTCGCGCTACTGGCTGGCATCGATTGCCACAACGCTTGGCATTCCCGTCGATATTCCAGCCGATGGTGATTTTGGGGCTGCCTTTGGTGCGGCCCGTCTGGGGTTGATTGCCGCAACCGGGGCCGATCCGCTTGCCGTTTGCTCTGCACCACCGACGGAAGCAACCATCGAGCCGGTGACGGCTTTGCGCGACGGTTACGAGGACGCCTATCAGCGCTACCGCGCGCTCTATCCGGCCATCAAGCAATTGGGTCCCACCACGCTGGCTCAATGAAAACCACAGAAAACGTTTAACATCAGGAGGAAAACCCATGAGCACAGGCTTTTTTGGCGACATCACTAAGATCAAATATGAAGGCCCTGACAGCACTAACCCGCTGGCCTTCCGCCATTATAACCCCGATGAAGTGGTAATGGGCAAGCGGATGGAAGACCATCTGCGCTTTGCCGTGGCCTATTGGCACACATTTGTCTGGCCGGGCACCGACCCGTTCGGCGGCAATACGTTTGAACGTCCATGGTTCAAGGATTCGATGGATGCTGCCAAGCTGAAGGCCGATGTGGCCTTTGAATTCTTCCAGTTGCTCGGCACGCCTTACTACTGCTTCCACGATGCGGATGCGCGTCCCGAAGGCGCGTCCTTTGCCGAAAACACCAAAAATCTCAATGAGATTGTCGATTATTTTGCCCAGAAGCAGGCCGATACCGGCGTCAAGCTGCTGTGGGGTACGGCCAACATGTTCTCGCATCGCCGCTACATGTCGGGTGCAGCTACCAACCCGGACCCTGACGTCTTTGCCTTTGCCGCAGCCACGGTGAAAACCTGCCTGGATGCCACGCAGAAACTGGGTGGCGAAAACTACGTGCTGTGGGGTGGCCGCGAAGGCTATGAAACCCTGCTCAACACCGACCTGAAGCAGGAACTCGACCATATGGGCCGTTTCCTCAACATGGTGGTGGAATACAAGCACAAGATCGGCTTCAAGGGCGCCATCTTGATCGAGCCGAAACCGCAGGAGCCTTCCAAGCATCAGTATGACTATGATGTGGCCACCGTCTACGGCTTCCTCAAGACTTACGGTCTGGAGAAGGAAGTGAAGGTCAATATCGAGCAGGGCCATGCCATCCTGGCTGGTCACACCTTCGAGCATGAATTGGCACTGGCCAACGCGCTGGGCATTTTCGGCTCCATCGACATGAACCGTAACGACTATCAATCCGGTTGGGATACCGACCAATTCCCCAACAATGTGCCGGAAATGGCGCTGGCCTATTATCAGGTTCTGCAGGCGGGCGGCTTTACCTCTGGCGGCACCAATTTCGATAGCAAGCTGCGCCGCCAGTCCATCGATCCGGCGGATCTGCTGATCGGCCATATCGGCGGTATGGATTGCTGCGCTCGCGGCCTGAAGGCTGCTGCGAAAATGGTGGAAGACAAAGCGCTGTCGGCGCCCCTCGCCAACCGCTACGCAGGCTGGAACAGCGACGGCGCCAAGGCCATGCTGGCCAGTGGCACGCTGGAGAGCATTGCTGCCCGGGTTGAAGGCGAAAACATCAATCCGCAGCCGGTGTCCGGTCAGCAGGAATTGTTGGAAAACGTCGTCAATCGCTACGTTTGATCGCTTTGATGCACTGCCAGGGAAATGGAGGTTTTCCCTGGCAGTTTTTTTTGATAGATAAACTGCAACGTTTCAGTATCATTTTGGAGGAGATGTTTATGAAGACGATTAAAGGCCCTGCCTTGTTTTTGGGCCAGTTTGCCGGTGATGCCGCGCCTTTTAATTCCTGGGATAGCATTACCAAATGGGCTGCCGATAAAGGCTATCTTGGCGTGCAGGTTCCGACCTGGGCCAGCCAGTTGATCGACCTGAAAAAGGCCGCCGAGTCCAAGGATTATTGTGACGAATTGGCCGGTATCGCCCGCGCCAATGGCGTCGAGATCACCGAGCTTTCCACCCATTTGCAGGGACAGCTGGTGGCGGTGCATCCGGCCTATGACGAAGCGTTTGACGGTTTCGCTGCCCCCGAAGTGCGTGGCAACCCGAAAGCCCGGCAGGAATGGGCTGTGCAACAGGTCAAATACGCGCTGAAGGCCTCGAGCCATCTGGGCATCAAGGCGCATGCCACGTTTTCGGGCGCGCTGGCCTGGCCGTTTATTTACCCATGGCCGCAGCGTCCCGCAGGTCTGGTGGAAACCGCGTTTGACGAGCTGGCGAAGCGCTGGCTGCCCATTCTCGACTATGCCGACGAGCAGGGTGTCGATGTGTGCTACGAAATCCATCCCGGCGAAGACCTGCATGACGGCGTGACATTCGAGATGTTTCTGGAGCGGGTGAAAAACCATTCACGCGCTAACATGCTCTATGATCCCTCGCATTATGTGCTGCAATGCCTCGATTATCTCGACCATATCGACATCTACAAAGACCGCATCAAGATGTTCCACGTCAAGGATGCCGAGTTCAATCCGAATGGCCGTCAGGGCGTTTACGGTGGCTACCAATCCTGGGTCAACCGCGCCGGGCGCTTCCGCTCACCGGGCGACGGACAGGTGGATTTCGGGGCGATCTTCTCGAAAATGGCTGCCAATGATTTCGAAGGCTGGGCCGTGGTCGAGTGGGAATGCGCCCTAAAACACCCCGAAGACGGCGCCCGCGAAGGGGCGGAATTCGTCAAGGCGCATATTATCCGGGTCACGGAACATGCCTTTGACGATTTCGCCGCCAGCGGCACCGATGATGCGGCCAATCGGCGGATGTTGGGGCTGTAAATATCGTTTCCGCTTGCGGCGATACCCCCCTCTGCCCTGCCGGGCATCTCCCCCTCAAGGGGGGAGATCGAGTGGTGAGATGTCGGCGACTTGATGATTAAAATAGCAAGGTTTGCGGCCAATCTCCCCCCTTGAGGGGGAGATGTCACGGGAGTGACAGAGGGGGGTACCCCGCGTTCTACGAATCTTGAGGAGGAAATTCCAATGACCATCGAAGCAAGCAAATCGCAGCAACGCGCCCCCAAAATCCGCCTCGGCATGGTGGGCGGCGGGCAGGGCGCGTTTATTGGCGCGGTCCACCGTATGGCGGCAAGGCTCGACGACCATTACGATCTGGTGGCGGGGGCTTTGTCCTCGACGCCGGAAAAGTCCCTGGCCTCTGGCCGCGATCTGGGGCTCGATCCCACCCGCTGCTATGGCTCTTTTGAAGAAATGGCTTCGAGCGAAGCGGCGCGCCCGGATGGGATCGAGGCGGTGTCTATCGTCACGCCCAATCACATGCATTACCCGGCGGCAAAAGCCTTTCTGGAGCGCGGCATCCATGTGATCTGCGACAAGCCGCTAACCTCCAATCTGGAGGATGCCAAAAAACTGAAAGAGGTTGCCGACAAGGCTAAAGCCCTGTTTATCCTCACCCACAATTATACCGGCTATCCCATGGTGCGCCATGCGCGGGAACTGGTGCAAAACGGCGAGCTGGGCGAGATCCGGCTGGTACAGATGGAATATCCGCAGGATTGGCTGGCGGAACCGGTGGAGCAGACAGGCGCCAAGCAGGCCGTATGGCGCACCGACCCGGCCCAATCGGGTGTCGGCGGCTCCACCGGCGATATCGGCACCCATGCCTATAACCTCGGCAGCTTCATTTCCGGATTGGAACTGGAGGAACTCGCCGCCGACGTGCACACCTTCGTTGAAGGCCGCAGGCTGGATGACAACGCCCATGTGATGCTGCGCTTCCAAGGCGGCGCCAAGGGGTTGTTATGGTGCAGCCAGGTGGCAACCGGCAATGAAAACGGGTTGAAAGTGCGCATCTACGGCACCAAGGCCGGGATCGAATGGACGCAAGCCGATCCGAACTACCTGTGGTTCACCAAGCTCGGCGAACCAAAGCAACTGATCACCCGCGGCGGTGCCGGGGCCGGTGGGGCAGCCGCCCGCGTCACCCGCATTCCCGGCGGCCATCCGGAAGGCTATCTTGAAGCCTTCGCCACCATCTATTCCGAAGCCGCCCAGGCTATTCTTGCCGCGCGAACGGGTGCGGCGGTTGATCCGGCGGTCGTTTATCCGACTGTCGATGATGGGGTGAAGGGCGTGGCTTTTGTGACGGCGTGTATCGAATCGTCGAAGCAGAATGGGGCTTGGGTGCGAGTTTGAAGTCGAATGCCTAGGGCCGTGGAAGCGGCCCTTGGTATTTTTTCAGTAGAAGTACGGCTAAAGCCGGTCAGCTTACTTGCATTTGTATTGGGACGTCCAAATCCATTTCACTTCGGAGGTTGAACTCGGGATCGTTTGCTGGGTCATGCCCGTGCTGGCAGGTTTACTATCGACGCAGAGCAACCAGTAGGGTGTGCCCAGCTTCCCATCGGTGGTTGACGGCGTGGCCGGAAACGTACCTGTGGCGAGAACCATCAGCAGGGAGTTGCCGCTATATTGATGCGACCATCCAGTGACATAGTCGGGACCAGCCGTTTGCATGGCTTGTTCAACGGTCATGCCTGATGTCCAGTTAACGCTATAGCTTATCGTGGTTTGATTCTCGGTGTAGACGAGAGTGGCGCTGTTGGCTGTGGCGGGTAGCGCCATGCTGATTGTCGCCGCGCAGAGAAAATGGATAAAAGCTGTTTTCATAAATGTATCCCCCAGATTAATGCATCTTCAGGTAGCATTTCTTCTTTGGAAATACAACATAATGAGTAGGTGCGATGTGTTGTTTTTCGTCCGTGGCGTTCCTGCCGCAACTGCGTTAAGACCTGAATACGTCCTGTTTATTCAAGTTTAAGTGTCGAAAGGTTCCCGATGACCGACGCAAAAACCCTTGCTGCCCGCTTCCCCGGTGATTTCCTGTTTGGCGTGGCCACCGCCGCCTACCAGATTGAAGGTGCCACCAAGGCGGATGGGCGAAAGCCCTGCATCTGGGATGCGTTTGCCAATATGCCGGGGCGGGTGTTCGAGCGGCATAATGGCGATATGGCCTGCGATCATTACAATCGCTGGGAACAGGATCTCGACCTGATCCAGGAGATGGGCGTTTCCGCCTATCGCTTTTCCATTGCCTGGCCGCGCATTATTCCTGATGGCACGGGCCGCGTGAATGAGACGGGGCTGGATTTTTACGACAAGCTGGTCGATGGGTTGAAGGATCGCGGCATCAAGGCCTATGCGACGCTTTATCATTGGGATCTGCCATTGGCGCTGATGGGCGATGGCGGCTGGACGGCGCGCTCCACGGCCTATGCCTTCCAGCGCTATGCCAAGCTGGTGATGGCACGGCTAGGTGATCGGCTGGATGCCGTGGCGACCTTCAATGAGCCGTGGTGTTCGGTCTGGCTTAGTCATCTCTACGGTGTGCATGCGCCGGGCGAGCGGAGTATGGATGCGGCGCTGCATGCCTTGCACTATACCAATCTCGCCCATGGGCTTGGCATTGATGCCATCCGGCAGGTCGCGCCGCAGGTGCCTGCGGGTCTGGTGCTGAACGCCCATTCGGTTATCCCCGGCTCGCAGAGTGCGGCTGATCTGGCCGCCGCTGAACGCGCTCATCAGTTTCACAATGGCGCTTTCTTCGATCCGGTCTTCAAGGGCGAATATCCGGCAGAATTCATAGCCTCCCTTGGCAATCGCATGCCTGTCATAGAGGACGGCGACTTGGAGGTCATCTCCCAGAAACTCGACTGGTGGGGCCTGAATTACTACACGCCGATGCGGGTTGCTGACAATCCGGCTGAGGGTGCCGAGTTTCCCGCCACGGTGGATGCGCCGCCAGTCTCGACGGTCAAGACCGATATCGGCTGGGAAGTCTATGCCCCGGCGCTGAAGTCGCTGGTGGAAGGGCTTTACGACCGTTACACGCTGCCGGTCTGCTACATCACCGAAAACGGTGCCTGCTATAATATGGAGGTGGCCGAGGGCGTGGTGGATGACCAGCCACGGCTGGATTATTACGCTGAACATCTGGGCGTGGTGGCCGACCTGATTGCCGAGGGCATCCCCATGAAGGGTTATTTCGCCTGGAGCCTGATGGACAATTATGAATGGGCGGAAGGCTACCGCATGCGGTTCGGCCTCGTGCATGTCAATTATGACACGCAGGTTCGCACGCTGAAAAACAGCGGCAAATGGTATAGCGCGCTGGCTGCGGAATTCCCGAAGGGGAACCACATCGCCAAATGAGGCTATGCTGGCTCCCGCGTTATTGCGTGATCATAGTCTTGCTTATTGCGCTGCAATAAATCATTATTCCCTTTCAGGTTGTGATCTTGATCGGGGGAATATGTATGGGACGGGTACAACTGCCGCTTTCAGGCAATGTCACGCAGGCGATCAATCCATGGACCTGGGTCTATAGTCCGACCCAGGTCGGGCAGGCCAGTTTGGTCACGTTCAATATCGATGTCGGCCCCTCGACCAATCCCGAGGCGGAGAAGGATATTTTGATGAATGTGGCCAGCTACGGCAAGCAGCTTGGCCGCATTGAGGACGCTCTTCGCGTGGTGATCAAACAGCTGGAACCGCTGGTCCTGGATGAAAAACTTGCTGATAACGAGGCGATCATCGCCTTCCGGGCGTTGATGTACGAAATCGATACGATCAAGAAACAGCATCAGAAATAGCGATTGGTATAGCCGCGCCCTCATCCCTGCCGTATTTTCCGAGTTTTTTAGCTGAAGTGAATTTTTTAAAATTTCAGGATAGAACTGGGTCGAATTTTAAACGGGAGATTTGGATGACGTCATGCGCGGGTTGCCGAGACGGCGCAGCTTTCAGTGTTCCCTTCTCCATGGCATTTCAGCCTATCGTGGATATGCGCGATGGTGCTGTGTTTGGTTATGAAGCGCTGGTGCGTGGCGCGGACGGCGCCGGTGCGGCCACGGTTATGGCTGGTATCAACACGGACAATCGCTATGCTTTTGATCAGAGCTGCCGGGTTAAGGCCATTGAACTGGCGGCGGCATTGCTACCGGAGACCTCGACGGCAAAGCTATCCATCAATTTCATGCCCAATGCCGTTTATGAGCCGCGCGTCTGTATTCGTCTGACGCTGAATACGGCTGAACGGGTCGGTTTTCCTCTGGACCGGATTCTGTTTGAATTTACCGAAAACGAGCGGATCGATACCGATCATCTGCTCAACATTCTGAAAACCTATCGCAGCATTGGCTTCAAGACGGCGATTGATGACTTCGGGGCTGGCCATGCCGGGCTGACGCTTCTGGCGAAATTTCAGCCCGATATCGTCAAGCTGGACATGGAACTGGTGCGCGGCATCGATCAGGATCGGGCCAAGCGGATCGTGTTGCGCCATACGCTGGCGATGTTGACGGAGTTCGGCATTCTTCCATTATGCGAAGGGGTGGAAACCCAAGAAGAGCTGGATGTGCTGAAGGATATGGGCGTACCCTATGTTCAAGGCTATCTTCTTGCCCGCCCAGCGTTTGAACGGTTCGATCAACCGGATCTTGCGCTCTTGTCGTGACAGTCCTTGTGACTGGACGTATGACAGCAAACGCCGCCTCACAGATCCCGGATCAGCCGCCGATATGCCGTTCGCCGCGTTGCTTGGCCAGCGCAATCTGCTTCTGGCGCTGACGGTAGCGATCCCGGTCGGCTTCTGTGCGGGTCTCATAGCAATGGCTGCACGACACGCCGGCCTCGTAATAGGGCGAAGACAGTTCTTCCGGCGTGATCGGATTGCGGCAGGCGTGGCACAACTGGTGGTCGCCCTCCTTCAATCCGTGGGTCACGGAAACGCGCTCGTCGAACACGAAGCAGGCACCGTCCCACAGGCTTTCTTCTTCCGGCACGTGTTCCAGATATTTCAGGATGCCGCCCTTCAGGTGGTAGACCTCTTCGAAACCCTGTTGCTTCATGAAGGCCGTGGCCTTTTCGCAGCGAATGCCGCCGGTGCAATACATGGCGATTTTCGGCTTGTTGTGCAGGCCGGGATTGTTCTTCACCCAATCGGGAAATTCGCGGAAAGTCTTGGTATTGGGATCGACCGCGCCCCGGAAAATGCCGATGGCGGTTTCGTAATCGTTGCGGGTGTCAATCAGGATGGTATCGGGATCGGAAATCAGCGCGTTCCAGTCCTTGGGATCGACATAGGTGCCGACGATCTTGTTGGGGTCGATATCCTCTACCCCCATGGTGACGATCTCTTTTTTCAGCTTCACCTTCATGCGCACGAAAGGCATTTTCGACGCCCGGCTTTCCTTGTGCTCAAGGCTGGCAAATTCCGGCTGGGCGCGCAAATAGGCCAGCACCGTGGCAATGCCCGCATCCGTACCGGCAATCGTGCCATTGATGCCTTCATGGGCCAAAAGCAAAGTACCCTTGACGCCCTGCGCCTTGCAAAGAGTATCGAGCGGTTCACGAAAGCTTTCGAACCGCGCGAAGGACGCAAAATGATAGAGCGCGGCCACACAGAATGCGCCGCCCTCTTCATGGCGAGGATTTTGAAGATCGTCTGTCATGGCCTGCGAAATACTGCCAATGCCGCCGGGAATCAACGAATTTCAGCAGGTGCGCCGCGCTTTGAGTTTCGTCAAGTCATGCCGGTGGGTTGAAGACGCGAATCCGATGGCCGTCTGGATCGGTGGCGAGGAAAGTCCGCCCGAACTCCATATCGGTCGGTGCTTGCAGCATGGGGACGCCAAGCGCTTGCCATTGCGTGTGGAGATCATCGACATCCGCAGCCGTATCGGCCCGGATCGCCAGTTCGCAGCCGCCGCCTGTAATGCTTGCCGCAGGCTCAACGGTGTGGCGGGACCAGAGGCCGAGAATGAATCCGCCCGGCAGCGCGAACATGGCAAATGTCGCTGATATTTCGACGGGCGCAACACCGAAGACCTGCTGATAGAAATGGGCGCTTGTCTCGGGTGTATCGACGTAAAGAATGGTCATTTTCGGGATTGAGGTGGTTGTCATGGGAGCGTCTCCTTCAGGTTGACGCTCGGTTTGTAACCCAGCCTGCTGCCAAAAAATGGCAGGAGTGTTGACGGCTCTGCTCTTTTGTCTGACGCTCTAAAAAATCCGATCTGGAATGCTGTTATGCTCGCGCCATCGTTTCAGCAGGCTGGCCCGACGCATCGGGTAGCGCAGAGCGAGTGTCTTGCACTCCCCAATGCGGTCGCAGCGAAAATGTCTGAAATCTTCCCGCAGCGTACACCAGGCCAGCAAGATCCGTGCGCCTTCAAAGAATGTCAGGGCGAAGGGCCAGATATCGCGGCTGCTCGTCGCCCCTTTTTCATCCCGGTAGACGATATGCAGCACATGTTCAGCGCGGATCGCCTGCCGAAACGGGCTGAGATCGGCTGGAAGCTGCCCCGCTGCTCTATCGCTTGGCCCGACCAGCAGACTATTATCCTCAAGACTGCGGCGCAGTTCGTCGGGCAGCACGGCGATGATTTTTGCAAGCGCGTCGCGGGCGGCGAGGCCCAAGTGCTGGTCGGTTCGTTGTGCAACAAAGCGGGAGCCAAGCACCAGCGCTTCGATTTCCTGTGGGCTGAACATCAGCGGCGGTAGCATGTAGCCCGGACGCAGCACATAGCCAAGTCCGGCCTCGCCCTCGATACCGGCGCCCTGGCTCTGGAGCGTGGCAATGTCGCGGTAGAGCGTGCGGATGGAGACGCCCAGTTCTTCGGCCAATACCTGTCCGGTCACCGGGCGGCGATAGCGCCGCAGAATTTGCAGCAGGGAAAGAAGACGCTCGGACCGGGTCATCAACTGTCGCCTATTGCGCTGCGGCTCGTAGCCACAGCGCCTCGATGACGGCTGGTTCCAGGTCAGGACCGTCGGCAAACAATGCATCCGCCGCCTCAAGCGCTTGTCGGCGCAGGGCCTGCTGCTGGCGGATGATGATGGCGAGCAGATGGGACAATGTTTCGCCGCCAGCAAACAGACTTGAGTCTTCATCCAGCACCGAGGTCAGCACCGAAAGGTCGTTTTCATGGCCCAGCAGATCGGCCAATTGTTTGGCGGCACCGCGTTTCATCTCGATGGCGCTCGGCCAGAGATCACGCAGCAAGGACAGATGCATCCAATAGGTCTGGGTGGCCTTGCGCAGCGCATGGTAGCTTTCCGCCTCGCTGGCATCGTGGCAGGCGGCGATGGCTGCTTCGGCACGCTTTAAGGTCTTGGTCCAGGCCTTGGCAAACATCCGGGCGAGTTTGACGGGACGGTCGTTGAACGCAATTTCCATGGCGACATCCGCCGCCTCTCGGCAGCCGTCTGCCGCATCGCGCATCAATGCGCTCTGGCCTGCCTCAAGATTGGCCGCCAGCCGTTCATGGCGATCGGACAGGACTGTCCACGCCTGTTGCAGGGCATGGGCTTCTTCATCGCTCAGGGCCGCCTCCTGAAGCGCTTCGACGCTTTCAAGCAGCGCGGCCGCATCGCGAAGCGGGGAAAGGCTGCGGGCGATATCGCCCAACCGACGGTTTTCCCGGCGACGCAGGTCGGGAATTGCCGGTGCGACCAGTCGGTAGAGAGCTCTGGCGCGTTTCAATTTGCGGCGCGCAAGATGGACGGCCCGATCCCGGTTCTCGGCAGATGTTTCGGAGCCGACGTCAAGGTCGTTTGCGGCAGCTTGCAAAAGTTGCCCCAGCATCTCGGCAATGGCGATGCCTGTCTTCAGGTCAGGCCTTAAGCGATAGGCCATTGCGCCTTTCCGTCGATGGCGTGGAGGTCGCCAGCCATTGGTTGGAATAGCGTCCGTCGCCGGTTACTTCCCGCCCGACCCAAGGCGGCAGCGGTGGGTCTTCACAGTCGTTTTCCAGTTCGACCTCGGCCACCACGAGCCCGGCATGGGCGCCAGCGAACACATCGACTTCCCAGAGATAGCCGCCATATTCAACGTTATAGCGGGTTTTTTCGATGACGTTGCCCTGTGCTTTGTCGATCATTTCCAGCCCGTCGGCGAGCGGGATTTCATATTCGAATTCATCGCGGCTGAGACCAACATGACCGATCTTGATGGTCAAAAGCGCATCGGCCCGGTCGCGTATACGAATCCGCACGGAACGATCTGCTCCCGATAGAATATAACCCTGCTGAAAACTGCTGGATTTGCTGACATGCTGACGCCAGGTGTCTGAGCGGACCAGGAATTTTCTTTCGATTTCCTTTGCCATGTCTGCTTTCCGTCACGTTAAAATCGATTTCACTCTATAGTATGACAGCGGTTTGACAATAGTTCCATCGACCCTTCAGTTCCTACTGCGCGCATTTGCCTCGACAGGGCGGTTTTCACGCGCTAATCAGGAACATCTAATCGTTTGAAAGGTATGTTCATGACTGCGAAGACGGACAGATTGTTGGCGGTGCTCAAGCTTCAGCCAGTTGTTCCCGTGCTGATCATCGACGATGTCGAAACCGCCGTGCCGCTGGCGCGGGCGCTGGTGGCGGGTGGGCTGAAAGCCATCGAAATCACCATGCGCACGCCAGCTGCGCTGGAAGCGATTTCCCGGGTGGCCGCCGAGGTCGAGGGCGCCGTGGCCGGTGCCGGGACCATTCTCAACCCCGCCCATTTCGAAGCCGCGCTGAAAGCCGGGTCGCAGTTCATCGTCAGCCCCGGCACGACGCCGGAATTGCTGGCGGCTGCTGCCGGGTCCGATGTGCCGCTGCTGCCGGGGGCGGCTACGGCCAGCGAAGTGATGACCCTGCGCGAAAAGGGCTATGAAGTGTTGAAATTCTTCCCGGCCGAACAGGCAGGTGGAGCGGCCTATCTCAAATCGCTGTCTTCGCCGCTGGCGGGCACGCTGTTTTGCCCGACAGGCGGCATTTCCCTGAAGAATGCCCGTGATTATCTGTCGTTGCCCAACGTGGTCTGCGTTGGCGGCTCCTGGGTGGCACCGAAAGAGCTGGTCGCTGCGGGCGATTGGGCAGGCATTACCAAGCTGGCCGTTGAGGCTTGCGCGCTGAAGGGCTAATACGAAGAGTCATTGAAAATGACTCTTCGTATACCACTTTTGAATATCTCATGCCCTTGATGCATTTGAGATATTCGAAACTCTTATCAGGCGAGGATGCGTCAGCATCTTCGAGCCGTCTATAAGCTGGGAACGGCGGCATAAATGTCGTAATTTGACGTCTGCGTCTTGGGAAAGGGCGCGGGCGTTCCTATCTCTCTTCTAGCTGAAATATTAGGGAGAAGAGAATGATCGACGCCAAAAAGCTCCTCACGCAGTTTCTGGGATCGCAGATCCCGGGCATCGGCGGCTCTGTTCGCAAGAGGGGTGATGACGCCGCAGGCTATGCCAAGTCCAATCCCTGGAAGACCGGCGCGCTGGTGTCCGTGCTGCTCGGCACCAAGACCGGACGGTCGCTGGCCGGAGGCGCGCTGAAAGTCGGCGGCCTGGCGCTGGTGGCTGGTCTCGGCTACCGCGCCTATCGCAATTACCAGTCCGGCAAGGCCCCGGAAGAGCTGCGTGCCCTGCCGGAACTGCCGGCTCCACCGGAAAATTCCGGCTTTGATCCGGCAACCTCGCTCAGCAATGATTTCGCGCTCACCCTGATCAAGGCGATGATTGCAGCGGCGAAGGCCGATGGCCATATCGACGCAGGCGAGCGCGCCAATATCATGGAAAAACTGCATGTCGAGGAACTCGGCGATGAGGCGGAGGCTTTTATTCGTGCAGAACTGGACAATCCGACCGATCTCGATGCGCTGGTGGCTGCTGCCCGCACCGAGGAACAGAAGGTCGAACTCTATACGGCCTCGCGCTTGACCATCGATCCCGATACGAGGGCCGAGCGTGGCTATCTCGACCTGCTGGCCGGACGCCTCGGTCTTGCCGATGGATTGATCGACCATATCGAGGCGACGGTTGCGGCGGCCAAGGTCGAGACACCGGCTGGCTGAGACTGACGCCCAACAAAAGCAATGGCGGAAATCGCCGTTGCCTTCCCGTTACGGCTGGCATAATCCTGACCTGTGATACGAACAGGGGGCATCATGCAGGATCTGAAGACCTATCGCGTTGCGGCACCAGCGCCAGTGCGGCTTGAAGGCCATTATGTACTGGTCGAGCCCTTTGTCCGTGAACAGCATCTGTCGGATCTGTGGGCCGGGCTTGGCGGTGGCGATGCCGTCAATCAGGCGCTGCGCTATTTTCCCAATGACGATTTTTCCGGTATCGAGGTTTTCGGCGACTGGCTGGAGGGCGCCAATGCCAGTGGCAGCCTGATCACCCATATCTTCCGCTCGAAAGCCGATGGGTCCATTGTCGGCATGGCCAGCCTGATGCGACCCGATCCTAAAAACGGCGTGATTGAAGTCGGCTCGGTTGCGCATGGCCCGGCGATGAAACGTTCTGCCCTATCGAGCGAGGCGCATTATCTGCTGGCCAGACATGTGTTCGAGGATCTGCGCTATCGGCGCTACGAGTGGAAATGCCATAATGACAACGAGCCGAGCAAGATCACGGCGCGCCGCTATGGCTTCACCTTCGAGGGCGTGTTTCGCCAGCACATGATTTCCAAGGGAAACAACCGCGATACCGCTTGGTTCTCGATCATCGATGCCGATTGGCCTCTCGTCAAAGCCGGGTTCGAGGCTTGGCTTGATCCTGACAATTTCGGTGCTGACGGCCATCAGAAACAGCGGCTTGAGGATATTCGCGCCGCTCTGAGGTCTGCGACATGAGCCCGCGCGATAAGAATTCGGCGATTGCCGCTGGCCTGATCATTCTTGGCTTCGGATTGGCCATGGTGTTCCTGCCCAATCTGGTCCTGTGGATCGGGCAGTTTTCGCCGCTTCTGGCCGCTGCGGTCGGCTCTCTGGTGCTGCTGTCGTTTTTCCTGATCTTCTGGCTCCGGGCGCGCTATCAGCGGCGTCACCCGGATGACAGGTGATAGCCTTGCAAGGAGGCGGCCAGTAGCAGGCTGCCGACCAGGATGATGAACAACGCGCCGCCGATCTCGATGGCCATGCCGACGCGGTAGGCGGTATGGGAGCCATTGCCCGCCAGCCGCACCGCCAGACCCTTGGCACCGACGGCAGCGATGGCGAGCGCCGAGACGGTGATCGCGGTTCCCGCCGCCATGGCGAAGACCGATAGAATACCGCCTAAATAAAGTTGGTTCAGCATGGCGAAGGTCATGACCAGCAGCGCGCCAGAACAGGGGCGAAGGCCAACGGCGACAATGGCCGACCAGGCTTCCTTGATGCTGAAATGCTCGGCGCCGACCATGGCTGGCGACGGCAGATGGCTGCGGCCGCAATCCACGCAGATTTCGCCCTCACGCGGTAAATATCGGTCGCTATCGGCTGCATCGGCCTGGAAGCGCAGGCCGGTGGCTGAAGACGATGCGGATTTTGTACCAACTGGCTGCGGCGCATCGAACAGGCCAGCGGTTACGCCGCCCGATGGCATCTCTCCCGTACTCCCGCCGGAAAAGGCAAGGACCGGCATAGGCTGGCGATGCCGGAAAATCTCGCTCAGCTTGCGGACCAGCAACCAGACCCCGAAGGCGACGACCAGCGCGAAACTGGCGGCTTCCATGGCGTCGGTTGCCCGTGTGAGGGTAATGCCGCTGCCGCGCAGGACGAGAAACATCACGCCCACCGTGACGATGGCGACGATGGCCTGCAAAATCGAAGAGGCGATGGAAATGGCAATGCCGCGCTTCAGCTCCAGCTCATTGGCGACCATATAGGACGAGATCACCGCCTTGCCGTGGCCGGGGCCGGCGGCATGAAACACGCCGTAAGCAAAGGACAGGCCGATCAAGACCCAGAGCTGGTGGGGATCGTCACGCATGCCGCGCAGCGCCTCGGTCAGCGCCCGGTAGAAGGCCTGTTGATGGGTGTTGATCCATAGCATCACCCCGGCCAACGGCCCGTCCATCTGAAAGGACGGTTCGGCGGTGCCGATGCCGAGCGGCGAGCCTGCATGGGCCAATGTGGCGGAGAATGTCGCAGGCAATGCCACGGCAAGAGCGACAGCAACAAGCAGAGCGGTCCTTGAAACCCGTCGATGCGTCAGCATGCCAGATCCAGCCTCGTTGCAAACAGCTTGCCCATGTCGGTGCCGGTCGGATCGTTGAAGAAGGCTTCGGTCAGGCTGGCCTGGTTTTGCTTGATCACGTCATCGGGATTGGGCCGGACCACGGTGCGCTTGCATTTCTTCAGCGCGTCGCCGGTCTCGACGATGTCGCCGTCCTGCTTGAAGTCGATGGCGGTATAAAGGGTCGGATCATGGACGCCGAAGCTGAGATTGCCCTTGATCGGAATGGGCTTGTCCGGCTTGACGATAAAGAACACCAGCAATTGATTGTCTTTATAATCGGCGTTGAACACCTGCGGCTTGGCGACGTTGACGGTCGCGCCGCTGGCACTGATAAAGGTGAAATAGCCATAGTCGCCAAGCGAGCTTCTGATCGTGTTGGCGATATCCTGCAACTCGCTATGGTCGAGCTTCAGGTCGCCGTTCTTGTCGAAATCCAGCATGACGCTGGAGGAAAACACCTCGTCGAAGCGCCAGGTATTGCGCAATTCCTTGATGGTATTGTCCGCGCCCGCCACCACTTCCAGTCGGGCCTGGACGAACACATGCGGATGGGCAAAGGCCGAGGGCGCTGAAAGGCCCAGAAACCCTGCGACAAGAAAACCGGCGAGAAGAAGAGGTCTTGCTATGTTCATCTGCGCCCTAACCGCTGCCTATATTGAGTGCGACAGCGAGCCATGATGAAACAGAGAGGAGGCGCTGCGCTGCCAGCGCCGCATGGACGCATGACATCTATATTCATGGTCTGTGGTGGCCAAGCAATAGGACGGAAATAGGGCCGCCGACTTTTGCCTCGGAAAAGTGAAGAGGGCGGTGCTTGATGAAACTGGCACCTGCCGGTCTTCACTCCGAAGGCGGCGGCGCTTGCTTGGGCTGGCATGTGCCATTGCGTTTGAACCAATTGTGCATGAAGTCCACCAGGGCGCGCACCTTGGCGGGCAGGTAGCGGCGATGCGGGTAGACCGCATAGATCCCGCTGCCGGAGGGCATGTAATCCTCGAATATCGAAATCAATGCGCCGCTTTCGATATGCCTGCGGGCGACAAAATCCGGCAGCAGGGCGATGCCGAGCCCGGAAAGTGCGCCGCGCAGCGTGGTCTGGGGACTGTTGACCTCCAGCGGCCCGGAAATGTTGACGGTAAAGGCCTCGCCATCCGGCTGGCGCAGGCGCAGGCTGTTGTGCCCCCGCGTATTGGTATCGATCAGTACCGGCACCCTGGACAGATCCTGCGGATGGGTGAGGGGGCCATGTTTCTCCAGAAAAACCGGGCTGGCGCAGGCGTAGCTTCTGAAATCTGCCAGCTTGCGGGCAATCATCCCCGAATCCTCCAGCTTGGTGACACGGATCGCCAAGTCGAAGCCTTCCTCGATCAGGTCAACGAATCGGTCCTCGGCAACGATCTCGATGGAAAGATCGGGATGTTGCAGGGCAAAATCGATCAGCGACTGACCAACTTCGGCGTCTGTGAAGCTGCGTGGCACGGTGATGCGAATCTTGCCGCTGATGCCGACATTGTTCTCGCGCACCAGATCGGCCAGATTGTCGATCTCTTTCAGGATGTCGGCGGCGCTGCGATAATAGGTGTGACCGGCCTCGGTCATGGAGAACTGCCGTGTGGTGCGATTGAGAAGCAGCGCCCCCAACTCGTCCTCCAGCTCGCGGACATATTTTGACAGCAGCGCCTTGGAGCGCCCGGTCTTGCGGGCGGCGGCAGAAAAGCCTTCCGCTTCAACGACATCGATGAAGGCGCGGATGCGGGTCAGGGTGTCCAAGAGGGCCTCTTCGGGTTGTTTGGATAGGTGGTGAACAATAGTCTCACTTCGTTCAATAATAAAACATATAAAAAAATGAAGCGGGCTTGCAAAAACCGCTTGATTATGACGGCAAGTTTTCTTATTTCGGTGTTGCCCAAAGTCGCACGTGCCTGTGGGTGTCCGCCGATCCTCGATGTGGTGAGGAAATCGGTAAGGTACCTGGAATTAACCCCTCCAGTCGTTATCCCGGCCAACCGGGAAATGCGAGGACACCTTGAAGCAACGACGGTGCGGGCCTTTCTAGTCTCTGCCGGCTTTCCATCAGCCGGGGTCACTGAAGAGGCACACCATCATTGCCGGAAGTGCGGTCGGGTTCCCCAACCAATCCATGGCAGACAAAGCGGATTGATGCTCTCAGGCAAGAGGGCGTTGATCCATCGCCCGCGTTAGAGCGTTCGTACGGTACCAGTGTCTCCACCGACTGGTTTCGAGCGAGGTCTCGGCGCACTTTGTCCATCCGGAACTTTTTGGGTTCCGGTAACCTTTTTACTATGGAAGGGATCGCCATGACCACCGCCCGCATCCTCGACTTCATCAACACCCAGCGTCCTGAAGGCCCTTGCCTCGTCGTGGACCTTGATGTCGTGCGCGATAATTATGGCGCATTCCGCCACGCCCTGCCAGACAGCGCCATCTATTATGCCGTCAAGGCAAACCCGGAGCCGGCAATCCTGTCGCTGCTCGCATCGCTCGGCTCCAACTTCGATTGCGCCTCCGTGGCTGAAATCGAAATGGCGCTGGCTGCCGGTGCGACCGCCCAGCGGATTTCGTTTGGCAACACCATCAAGAAGGAACGGGATATTGCCAAGGCGCATGCGCTCGGCATCAACCTGTTTGCCGTCGATAGCCATGAGGAAGTCGAAAAGATCGCCCGTGCCGCCCCCGGCGCCCGGGTGTTCTGCCGCGTCCTGACCGATGGTGACGGTGCCGAATGGCCTTTGTCGCGCAAGTTCGGCTGCGTGCCGCAGATGGCCGTCGACGTTCTGGTCTATGCCCACCAGCATGGTCTGGAAAGCTTCGGCGTGTCCTTCCATGTCGGATCGCAGATGACCAAGGTCGATGCCTGGGATGCAGCGCTGGGCGATGCCAAGCGGGTTTTCGCACAGCTGGCCAAGCAGGGCATCTACCTGCAAATGGTCAACATGGGCGGTGGTTTTCCGACCAAGTACCTGCGCGACATTCCGTCTGCCGAAGCCTATGGCCAGGCCATCAACGCCTCGCTGAAGAAGCACTTCGGCAACAACATTCCGCAGACCATCATTGAGCCGGGTCGCGGCATGGTGGGCAATGCCGGTGTGATCAAGGCAGAAGTGGTGCTGATCTCGAAGAAGTCCGACAATGACGCCCATCGCTGGGTGTTCCTTGATATTGGCAAGTTCGGCGGCCTGGCGGAAACCATGGACGAAGCGATCCGTTACCCGATCCGCACGGCCCATGACGGCGACGAAATGGAGCCTTGCGTGTTGGCTGGCCCGACCTGCGACAGCGCTGATGTCATGTACGAGAAGAACATGTATCCGCTGCCGCTGTCGCTGACCATCGGCGACGACGTGTTGATCGAAGGCACCGGCGCCTATACCACCACCTATTCGGCGGTGGCCTTCAACGGTTTCGAACCGCTGAAAGCCTATGTGATCTGAACAAGAGTATTTTCGCATTTCCGGGCGCAAAACCGCGCCACGCTTTTGCTGGAAATGCTCTATCCCGCCGGGCAGAATAGCCCGGCAGGATTGCTCTCTCACCATTTACGCTCTTTGCACAGGAGGTCGCCATGACCGCTGTTATCAACACCGTGCGCGCTTTTTTTGCGCAGCCCGCTTTCAAGATCGATGCGGAAACCCCCGCCGATGTCGTGGCGCGCGAGGCATTGCTGGACCGTGCCATGGGGCCGGACCGCCGCACGAAGTCGTCTGAAAAGATCCGCCGTGGCCGTTTGCCTGCCGAAGGGCTGGCGCTGGTGGCGCGTGACCGCAAGGGCCATGTGATCGGCACTGTGCGCCTGTGGAATATTGAGGCTGGCGTCAATGCCGAAGGCCAGGTTATCGATGCGCTGCTTCTCGGGCCGCTGGCCGTCGATGCCGCGCATGAAGGCAAGGGCGTTGGCTCGCAACTGATGCGCGCTGCCCTGATGGAAGCCAAGACCCGTGGTCATGGCGCTGTGCTGCTGGTCGGCGATGCCGCTTACTACGAGCGCTTCGGCTTTTTTGCCGCGAAAACCATGCATCTTGTCATGCCGGGCCCCTTTGCCCGCGACCGTTTCCTGGCGCTGGAACTGATCCACGGCTGGCTGGACGGCGCTGTCGGCATGATCTCAGCTTCTGGCCGCAAGCTGACCGCACCTGCCCGTCGCAAGGCGGCATAAGCAGTCTTTGAATACGTCCTCGGTCCCAGTCTGTTCAAGAATTGCTGCTGGCCTGGCGAAAATGGTGATTTCGAGAACCGGAACGGAGCGTACGTAAAGTACGTGAGTACCGGAAGCGCAGAAATTGCCATTTGCAGCCGGCCAGCGGCGATTATTGGATAGACTGTAAGACCGAGGATGGTGCGCAGCAATATAGAGCGGCGGCCTAGTGTTGCTGCGCACCCCATCCATCCGTCAGTGTTTTCAGAAAAGCCACGACATCGCTAATTTCCGTCTCGTTCAATGCGGGCGGTTGGCCGGGCTTGCTGTCCATGGGCGCATCGATCACATCGATATTGCCGCGATAGGCTTCTGGCATGTCGTTGAACTTGTCGATGCTGCCATCCGATTTTTTCGGATAGATGCTGGCCGGATCGGTGTCCCGGGCCACATAAAAGCGCGTGGCCTCCTCCAGCGTGCGATAAACGCCATTGTGGAAATACACGCCGCGCTCGGCGACATTGCGCAGGGTCGGGGTCTTGAACAACCCGCAATTTTGCGGCTGGGCGGAAAATTCGTCATGGCGCATCGGCCCGCAAATGCCGAGATCGAAATAGAGCCTGTCGGCATTGACGGGAATATCAGAATTGCGCGGCACTCCGAGCGCCTCGAATTCGTAATCGGTAAATGCCGGCATCTGTCCATCGCCGCCCCTCTTGTCCAGGTGGCAGGAGGCGCAATTGCCCTTTTTCGGATCGTCGAACAAGGCGAGCCCACGCTGCTCAGCCGGAGTAAGCTGCGCCTGTCCGCGCAGATAGGCATCGTATTTGCTGGAATAAGAATGGAAGGACGGGTCTTCCACCTGATAGCGGGCGAGGGCAAAACCAATCTCCGACAAGGCCATGGATTGGTCCTCGGCGACCTGCTTTCCGAACAGGGCCGTGAGCTGGGCGCCATACCCGGCTTTGATTTTGTCATAGAGTGCCTGCGCATCGCTATTGGCCATTTCAAACGGCGATAAAAGCGGCCCCAGCGCCTGGTCTTCCAAACTGTCGGCGCGTCCATCCCAGAACATGCCACCCTGGGGAACGGCATTGTCGGCGGCAGCCACGGCTTTGACGAGAGGTTGGCCAGCGACCGGCCCGGCGATCACCGTGGTTTGCGCGGCAAGCGCCGTGCCGGAGGCTTCAGCCATCGGCGAGGCTTCCTGAGCCTCCTCGGCAGCATTTTCAGCTCCAACCGAGAAGGCAGGCGTGGCGATCTTGTAGGCAAGGCTCGGCACGGGGCGGATGCCCGGAAGGTTGAGATCGGGTCCGCCCATCTGTACCGCCTGCATATTGGCCGGTGCGTAATGATGGGCCGGGTCATGGCACGTGGCACAGGACATCTTGCCGCTGCCCGACAGGCTTTGGTCGAAAAACAGCGCCTTGCCCAATTGTGCGACGGCACTGAGCTGGTCGGGTGCGCCGGTTTGGGCCTGTTTCGGGTTTTCCGCCAATGTCTGGGCCGCCCTGCCTAAGCCTGCAAAGCTCAGGCTCAACAGGGCCAGCGCCAGCAGCGGCAGGCGGGATTTTTCGTCAAACACTGCCATGAACTGCCGCTCTTAGAGTTTGTCAGGGAAAAGTGGAACCCGGTTTTCCCGAAAAGACAAATGAAAACAAGAGTAGCTAGAGTCTGTCTGGTTCAATCTGAACCTGACAGACTCTAGCTTTTCCGCTTAGCCTCTCAGGCCAGTCTTCGGATCAAGGATCAGCGTATCGCTGCGGGCATGAGACCAATCGAACATGCCATTCAGGGAACCAGCGATGGCATCGAAGGAGCCGCCGCCCAGTCTTTGCCCAGCCATCCAGTTATCCTCGATAAACCGCATGACGGAGGTCTGGTCGGTCAGGGTGTGGTCGACATAGTTTTGCTTGGCATAGGGCGAGATCACCAGCAATGGCTGCCGGGTGCCATAGCCGCAACGGCCCTGGACGGGCTGGCCGTTGACGCCGGGCAAGGGCGTTCCGGTGCCGCAGGCCGCGCCGTTCAGCACATCATAGCCTTTGACGGGAATGCTGGAGGGATTGACGACGTTATGGGCGTGGTCGTACCAGCCGTCGGAATCGTCATAAAGCAGCACCACGGCGGTGTCCTTCCACTCCGGCGATTGCTGGAGCTTGTTGACGACATTGGTTACGAATTCCTGCTCATCGAGCGGATCGGAATAGCCTGCATGGCCATCCTGAAAGGCCGGGGCCTTCAGGAAACTGACGGCGGGCAGAGTACCGTTGCTCAGCACGGCGTAGAAATCATTGATGTCATACTGGTGGTTGGCGCCGCCGTCCTGGCTGGTGCCGATGGCGGCAACCGAACTCGGGCGGATATGCTGGGGATTGACGGTTGAAGGATAGTATTGGAAGGGTTGGTGGTGGGGAATGTAATCGACTTCATCGACCTTGGTGATTGCCGATGTCGTCGTGCGCTTGCAACCGGTCGTGCCATTCGGATTGTTGACCGTCAGGTCGAAGCCGCCCTCGAAAAAGCCCCAGGTCAGACCTTTGTCGTTCAGGAGGTCGCCGATATTGCGTCCGGTCATCAGGGCCGTCTGGCCTTTCGAGCAGACGTCGCCGGTGGGGTCGAGGTCTGAAATCATCGTCCAGCCGCCATTGCCATCAGGCACGACTTCGCCCTTGGCGTAGGTGCCGTCCTTTTCCAGCGTGTAACCCGGTGGCAGGGTCATGCCATTGGTCTGGCCGGAGACGAGGTTGATGGCGCCTGGGGTCGAGGGGCCGAAATTGGTGGAGAAAGACCGGTCGTTCAGGGCAAAATTCTGAGCGTAGTTCCACAGCGCCGTAACGGTATTACCGTCATAATAGCCCATGACCTGGCCTTTGGTGCCAAAGGCACCGGCTGCGCCCTTGGTGCCGCGCCCGGTATTGGCGGGAAACAGGTCCATGGCGAAATTGTCATAGGCGGCCTGTTCGGCGGTATAGCCATGATTCTGCGAATTGGTGGCAGCCTGGGTGCGATCGAGACGGAACGGGGCGGTGGCGTCAGGGCCATTGCCCGGATTGGTCTTGTTCGGATTGTCCTCCAGCAACCCGGCATGGGCCAGCGTATCGATATCGGCAGGCGTCTGCGGCGCGGCGGTAAAGGCAGGCTCACCCTCGACATTGGCAGCTTTTGGATAGGTCGCGAAATAATGGTCGAAGGCGACGTTTTCCTGGAAGATCACCACCAGATGCTTGATCGGCGTTGCCGTATTGACCTCAGCCGCCGCCGAGGCAGTGGGGATGAGACAGAGAGAGGCAGACACGAGAATTGAACCGGCACACATGTTTAGCTGCCGAGGGTGAAGTGGCATGACCATATCCTTTACGAGGATCCGCGGTGGGGAAGCTGACATCGGCGGAATGGCAAGACGATAGGAAGCGTTTTTAACAGTTCCGTGACGGAAAATGACGTGGCTCGCTCCAATTGCCGTCCAGGCACTCACAAGTGGGTGATAGGACGCGTCGATGAGAAATAACCCTTCCTAATTTCGGTTGCGCGCGAGCCTGTGAGCGACCTTTTTGGGTCTGGTCGGAGCATCTCTTGCACTAGGGAAAATTGATAGGAATCAAAAACATGATGCATGGAAGCCACACTCAATCCTTGAATACCGGCGGTCTTTCGTAAGGTTGTCTTTTCTTGATTTGTCTCAAGGACGTGGGTGTCCGGTCACCGATAACAGGTTGCAATGCGGCAGGGGGACCTGCTGATCAATCGATAAAGGAGAGACGACATGTCAACGAACCGCACCCTTGGCTTGATAGCGCTTGCGCCCCTTGCTTTCGCATCGCTGTCCTTGGCGACGCCGATGGCCTCTGCGGCGGATCTGACACCGGCGGCAAGCGCTCCGCAGGCCGAATCGCTGCTGACGCCCTACAGCCCCTGGCAGGTCCGCGCCCGTGCGCTGGCGGTGGTGCCGAATGATGGCGGCTCGGTGGATGGCATTGGCGGCTCCGATCTGTCCTACAGCAACAGCGTCACGCCGGAAGTCGACTTCAGTTATTTCTTCAATCGCAATATCGCTGCCGAACTCATTCTCGGCACGACGTCGGCCAACGTCAATGCCGGGGGCTCGATCGGTAGCCTGGGCAAGCTCGGCAAGGTCTGGATCCTGCCGCCAACGGTGACGCTGCAATATCACTTTACCGATTTCGGCAAGTTCCAGCCCTATATTGGCGCGGGCGTCAACTATACGATGTTCTACAATCAGTCGTCGTCCGGCTCTGCATCCAAGCTCGATGTCAAGAATACGTTCGGTGCCGCCGTGCAGGTCGGTTTCGACTACATGATCAACGACAAGTGGGGCGTTAACTTCGACGTCAAGAAATACTATCTGCGCCCGGATTTTGAAGCGACCGTTGGTGGCTCCAAGGTCAAGGGCACTGCCAAGCTCGATCCATGGCTGATCGGCGCTGGTGTTACCTACCGCTTCTGAACGGCAGGCGAAGAGACTGGAAAATGGCGGCTCTCATGGCCGCCATTTTCCGTTTCGATCTCTCATTTGGCTGCGCTCACTCAACAAGGCGGTTTTTTGCCCTCACGCCGCCCGGGCCACGGGCATGGCCGGCAGTTGGAAGCGGTTGACGAGGGTTACGAGAGAGATGGCGCCGTCGGCCAGCGTCTGACTGATGGCATTGGTTTCTTCGACCATGGCGGCATTCTGCTGGGTCATCTGGTCGAGACTGTTGACCGAACTGCTGATCTGCTGAAGGCCGATAGCCTGTTCTTCCGCCGCCTTGGCGATGGCATCGATGTTATCGTCGATTTTGGTGACAAAGCCGCCGATCTGGGTCAGGGCATCGCCAGCGGTTCCCACCAGCTTCACGCCGCTTGCCACTTCCGTGCTGGAACGATCCACCAGCGATTTGATCTGCTTGGCAGCGCCCGCCGAGCGCTGGGCAAGTTCACGCACTTCCTGGGCAACCACGGCAAAACCCTTGCCGGCTTCCCCGGCGCGCGCGGCTTCCACACCGGCGTTCAGCGCCAGGAGATTGGTCTGGAAGGCAATCTCGTCGATTACGCCGATGATTGTGCCGATCTCACCGGATACACTTTCAATTCGCTGCATGGCGGTAATGGCATTGTTGACCACGTCATTGGAGGACTTGGTGCAGTCACGCGCATCTTTCACAAGCATCCGGGTTTCGCGGGTCCGTGTGGTCGAGGCCTTCACTGTCGAGGCGACCTCTTCGAGCGCTGCTGCGGTTTCTTCCAATGCGGCGGCCTGTTGTTCGGTGCGCTTGGCCAGGCTGTCGGCGGCGCCGCGCATCTCGCGGCTATTGGTTTGCAGATAACCGGTCTCGTCGAGAACCTGCTTCAGAGTGGTCTGAAGCGTGAGGATGGAGTCGTTGAAATCACGGCGAAGAACGTCGAAATGGGCATCGAATGGCGTGTCGAGCGTGGTTCGCATGTTGCATTCGGCCAACCGATGCAGACCATCGCCAAGCTCTTCGACCACGCGGCGCAGGGCTTGCGCCTCGGCGGCGCGCTCAGTCTCACGCTGCCTGCGCTGCTCTTCCGTGCTGGCGCGGCTGGCATCGGCTTCCTGCTCCAGGCGGCGCTTTTCCAGACCGGCATCGCGAAAAATTGACAGGGCATGGGCGATTTCGCCGATTTCATCGGTGCGGGTGCCGTAGGGAGGAGGGGTATCGAGATCGCCAAGGGCCATGGCGGTCATCGCCGTGGTCATATGGCGCAGTGGCGATAGGGCGCGGCGTTGAACGATGACAATCGAGGCGAGGCTAAGCAGGATCAGTGCGCTTCCGAGTGCATAGCTGACGGTTTCGCGCGATGCGGTCTCCGTGGCGGCTTCGGTTTCCCGCAGCTTACCATAGGTATTGCCCATATCGACCAACTGATTGACGGCGGCCTCATGGGTGTGAAACCGTTCCTTCAACTCATTGAGCGCGGCTTTCAAAACGGCCGGATCGGCACCGCTCAGGGCCGGGATAACGGCTTGATCCATTTGCGCCCAAAAGGCATCGCCCTTCACCAGAACATCCTGCTGCAACTTGCTGCGCAGAGCATCGGGAAGGGTTGTGCCTTTCCAATAGCCCCGGCGTTCCTGATACTGGCTTTTCAGCCGTTTCAGGTGGTCGATATTGGTAGCGGCCATATCCGGCTGAAGCGCTGCCTCATTGATCAGGGAATAAGCCTCGACCAGATAGAGCGGCGGCGGCAGGATATCGGCGATCAGGTCCTTGCTGTCGACAATCTGCTGATAGATTGGTCCGTTGACCTTCAGCCGCTGGAGTGTCTGCATGGCTGTCGCGAGTGTGATGACGACGCCGACGGCAAGGATGACGCCGGAAATGATCACGGTGGAGGATATGCTGAGTTTCATTTTCGTCGTCCGCAGGATTTGTTATGGCAGGATATACGCCGGTACTTTTAATCTTGGACCTGATTTTTCAGGATATGGACTGAAATTGAACATAACCTCTAACTTTCAATGGCATTTTGTTAGAGATATTTTTTTTAGTTTATGCTTAGTTATATTATCGTTAAAATCCGAATTTAATTAAGTTAAACAGCAAAAAACCAGAGCTTTAGCCCTGGTTTTTGAGTGGTTTTATTTTTGATTTGGCGTCAGCCGCTGATGTCTATGACGCCGCAATCTCCAGCGTCAGACCCGAAGGCCAGCAACTTGCCGCTGGCGCTCCAGCCTAGGCTGGTAATGGCGCCCTTGCCTGGACGGCGCAGCAGCGCCTCCTTGCCATCGGCCAGGCGCACCGCCAGCACCATGCCGTCGATATAGCCGATGGCCAGCACCTCTTCTGCGGGGTGGAAGGCGACCTGGGTGACCATGATATTGGCGCGTGTGCCCAGCTCCTGCGGGGCCTTGCCCATCGGGCCGTCCTTGGAGGCAAAGGGCCAGACGATGGCAGCGGGCGCGCCGGAAGAGGCGAGCCATTTGCCCTTGGCCGACCAGGAGATCGACTTCACCTTGGCAGGATAGCCGGTCATGCGCATATGGCGCGTATCGCTGCCGGCACCATCCAGCTTCCAGCCATGCAAGGCGTTTTCCTGCATGGTGGTGACGACGAAACGGTTGTCGGGCGAAAAACTGACGCCAGTATGGGCGCCTTTCCATTCCAGATCGACCGGCTTGCCCTCGGCTGCCGCAAAGCGCAACGTCACGCCATTGTAGCGGGAAATGGCGATGCGCAAGCCCTTGGGGGCAAAGGCCAGACCCTCGACGGAGCGCTCCTCCTCATAGGTGTGCACAGCGCCGCTTGCCAAGCGCACGAAGGCGGATTTGCCATAACCATAGGCGACTGCGCCTTGCGGTCCGGCTGCGACAACGGAAATCCACTTGCGCGGCGCATTAGCCAGTTCCGTGACCGTGCCATCATGGGCGATGCGCAGCACCTTGCCATCCTCGCCGCCGGTCAAAAGCGTCTGGTTATGGTCGTCCTTGATGGCGGTCAGCAGGCCCGACCCGATTTCGGTGACCTGCTCGCCGCCATCCAGACGGTGAACGGCGCCGGCCGCCGTGACGAAAACCGGAATGTCTCCAAGGAAGGCCGCGGTCAGTACGTGGCCTTCCAGATCGAGCGGGGCAACAGTCGGCATCAGGCAGTCTTTCCGGTATGGTTGTCAGGGTTTGGCAGCAGGGAAGGGATAAGCTTCATGCCGCAGCCTCGCAGGCCTTGAAGCTGTTTTCCAGCTTTTCGCGGTCCAGTTCCCGGCCAATGAATACCAGGCGGCTTTCATGCTTTTCGCCGTCTTTCCATGGCCGCTGGTGGTCGCCCTCGATAATCATGTGAACGCCCTGCACCACATAGCGCTCGGCATCGCCCTTGAAAGCGATGATACCCTTCAGGCGCAGAATGTTCGGACCATCGGTCTGGGTGACCTTCTGGATCCAGGGGAAGAAGCGATCCGGGTTCATTTCGCCACCGCGTAGCGATATCGAGGTGACGGTCACATCATGAATAGGCGAGGGGCCATGGTCATGGTGGTGATGACCATGGCCATGATCGTGGTGATGGTGGTCATGCCCGTGGTCGTGATGATGATGATCGTGCCCATGGTCATGGTCGCAATCGGGGCCGCAGACATGGTCGTCGTCTTCATGGCTGAGGAAGTGCGGATCATTTTCCAGCGCCCGTTCCAGGTTGAAGGCGCCCTGGTTCAGCACTTTCGACAGGTCCACGCCAGAGCGGGTGGTGGTGTAGATCCGGGCCGAGGGATTGATGGCGCGAACGATATCTTCGATCCGGTGCAATTCCTCATGGGTGACGAGATCCGCCTTGTTGATAACAACGACATCGGCAAAGGCGATCTGGTCTTCGGCTTCGCGGCTGTCTTTGAGGCGCAGCGGCAGGTGCTTGGCATCAACCAGGGCAATGACGGCATCCAGTTCCGTCTTGGCGCGTACATCGTCATCCATGAAGAAGGTCTGGGCGACAGGCACCGGATCGGCAAGGCCGGTGGTTTCGACAATGATACCGTCGAAACGGTCGGGACGGCGCATCAGGCCTTCAACGACCCGGATCAGATCGCCGCGCACCGTGCAGCAGACGCAGCCATTGTTCATCTCATAGATTTCTTCATCCGATTCGACGATCAAATCATTGTCGATGCCGATTTCGCCGAATTCATTGACGATGACAGCGTATTTCTTGCCGTGGTTTTCCGACAGAATCCGGTTGAGAAGCGTGGTCTTGCCCGCGCCGAGATAGCCGGTCAGCACGGTAACGGGTGTGGGTTTTACGGCTGTTTCACTCATGGGAACCTCGATGGTTGGACAACGGCATGACACCGCCCTGTAACTATATTACCCCATATAGGACGAGTGGGGTGGCAGTTCAAAGGCTTTCTCGATATCAAAGTCATGGATATCCGACAGCAGCTCCACAAGTCCGTGAACGGCATGGGAAAGCAGGTTTTCGCCTTTCTCGGCGGTGGCCACACTGGCATTTCCGGCCACGCCCAGCGGATTGAGATCCGACATTTTCCAGCCGAAAGCATGCGGGCCATAGGCGCGCAAATGGGTGAAGTGGGCAGCAAACTCGCTTTGCCGGGACGTGAAATTCTGAGCCTTGTCCATCGCCACCAAGTCTGGACGCAATGCCAGCATGACCGAGGTTTCGATATCGCCGCCATGAATGTCGATGGCCTTGTCTTGCGGGCGGATCAGGCCTTCCGGCTGGCCGAAGCGCGTCCAGCTGGTGGCGACAGCCAGCATATTGAACCGGACCCGCGCCTCAGTGGCGACCACGGTCATCAAGGGCGAATTGCCGCCATGGGCGTTGAGCATCATCAGCTTGCGGATGCCCTGGCGGCTCAGCCTTTCGGCGATGCCGAGCCAACGCTCCACGGCCTCGTTAAAGGTAAGCGTGCGCGTACCGGCCACATCCATGTGTTCAACGGAATAGCCGACCGGCTCGACGGGCAGGAAGGTGACGGGCAGGGTCGCGGGCAATGCTAGGATCAGCCGTTCCACAACCCCCTGCGCGATGATCGTGTCGGTTTCGAAGGGCAGATGCGGGCCATGCTGTTCATGGGCGCCGAGCGGCAGGACGGCAATCCAACCTGCCCTGTCGGCGGGCGAAAGCGTGGGATCGTTGCGCTCGAAATGCGGTTCTGGATGGGGCATCTGGTTTACTGGCCTGTTTTTGTCTATGCATCATATGCGTGACATGAGCGCCTGTGACAACAGCACTTTCTTTCGACCGCGGGGGTAGCATGGCTAAAAAAGACAAGTCCGAGAAAAAGAAGAAATCCGGCAAGTCCAAAGACGAGGGGAAACAGGCGAAACTTGGCTTGAGTGGTGAACTTGGCATGGCCATCACCCAAGCGTCACGCAGTTTTCGCACGGTGCAGACCCGGCTTTTGACCGGCAGCGGGCTCTATTCCGGGCAGGAGGGCGTGGTGCTGCTGCTGGCTGAGGAGGAAGGGTTGACGCCCGGCCTTCTGGCGCAGCGTCTGGGCGTCAAGGCGCCGACCATGACCCGCACCATCGGGCGCATGGAGGTGCAGGGCTTTGTCGAACGGCGCGGCTCGGATGCCGATGGCCGCCAGACAAAGGTTTTCCTGACGCCAACCGGTCGTGCCACGGTGGAAAAAATCGCCGATGCCAATGCGACGGTGGAGCGCCAGGCGACCCGTGGCCTGAGCGGCAAGGACGTAAAAGTGCTGATGAAACTGCTTGCCGCCATCGATGCCAATCTGCTTGCACCTGCGGATGTGACGCGGCCTGACCTCATCGAAGAGCATTTCACCGACTGACTGCTGTCGTCGCGGCGTTGGCTCTTGCCACGGGGAGTTCAACGTTTTAATTAAACTGTTTAAATGCATTTGAAGCCGGGTCACGATCAAGCCCGGACGATTGCATATACGAACGACCAAGGGGGGAGCCGTGGCGCAAAAGATCAAGCTATCGACCATTGCCGAAAGTCTCGGCCTGTCCACCGCCACGGTATCGCTCGCCTTGCGAGACAGTCCGCTGGTGGCGGCAGATACCCGCGAAAAAATCAAGGACCAGGCCCGGCTGCTTGGCTATATCTATAACCGTCGCGCCGCCAGCCTGCGCACCTCGCGCTCCGGCATTATCGGTGTTGTCGTTCATGACATCATGAACCCGTTTTACGGCGAAATTCTGAAAGCCATTGAAAGCGAGCTGGACCGCAGCCGCCAGACGTTCATTCTGTCCAACCACTACGATTCGGTAGAAAAACAGCGGACCTTCATCGAAACGCTGCTGCAACTGGGCGGCGATGGCGTGATCATGTCGCCTGCCATCGGTTCGCCGCCGGAAGATATCATGCTGGCCGAAGACAACGGCATGCCCGCCATTCTGATTGCCCGCTCCATGGACGGGTTGGCGCTGCCGACCTATCGCGGCGATGACACCTATGGCATTTCGCTGGCCACCAACCACCTGATCGGCCTTGGCCACCGCGTTATCGCCATGGTTGGCGGCACCGACCAGACCTCGACCGGGCGTGACCGTTACCAGGGCTATGTCAACGCCTTGCGCAAAGCGGGCATTGCGGTTGATCCCAATCTGCGCATTCCCGGACCGCGCACCAAGCAGGGCGGTTTCGAGGCGGCGGTGAACTTCCTGTCGCTGCCGCAAAAGCCGACGGCGGCGGTGTGCTGGAACGATTTGGTCGCTATCGGGTTGATGAATGGTGTCTCGCGTGCCGGGTTGGTACCGGGCCGCGATATATCCGTAACCGGTTACGACGACCTGGAGGAAGCATCGATCGCGACACCGGCATTGACCACGGTGTCAAACGGACAGGCGGAAGTCGGCAGGCTTGCAGCGCGCGCGCTTCTGGATAAGCTGGCGGGCAGCCATGAGCCGGATGGTATCCACCTGATTAAGCCTGAAATGCGTATCCGCCAATCAACCGGCCCTATTAAACATCGAGACTGATAGAGATTTTGATCCCATGACCGATAAGCCCGTTATTCTCATTCCCGGAAAAATTCATCCGCGCGTGCTGGAGCGTTTGCAGCCTGGTTTTGAACTGGTGCAGACCCCGCCCGGCCAGCCGGTTGCGTTAAGCGATGCAGATGCCGCTCGCGTGCGCGGCATTGCCATTGCCGGTGCCGTGCCGGGCGCTTTGATCGACAGCCTGCCGAAGCTGGAAATCATCGCCAATTTCGGCGTCGGGTACGACGGGGTGGATGTGGCAAAAGCTGCGTCCAAAAATGTTATCGTTACCAACACGCCTGACGTGCTGGATGATGAAGTGGCCGATACGACGATTGCGCTGCTGCTCAACACAATCAGGCAATTTCATCAGGCGGAAAGCTATCTGCGGGCCGGGCGCTGGCAGAATGAGGGACCGTTCCCGCTGTCGCCGCTGTCGCTGCGGGGCCGCCATGTCGGGCTTTACGGATTGGGGCGGATCGGCGGTGAAATCGCCAGCCGGTTACAGCCGTTCAAGGTCAAGATCAGCTATCACACCCGCAGCCCCAAGCCCGGTGTGTCCTATGATTACCATGCGTCGCTGACGGATCTGGCCCAGGCCGTCGATACGCTGATCTGCATCGTGCCGAAAACGCCGGAAACCCATAAGGCGATTAATGCAGACGTGCTGAAGGCGCTGGGGCCGAACGGCGTGTTCATCAGCGTCGGGCGCGGCTGGAGCGTCGATGAACCGGCGCTGATCACAGCCTTGAAGGACGGCACGATTGCCGCCGCCGGAATGGATGTGTTCTACGAGGAGCCGAAAGTACCGGCGGAATTCCTCGATCTGCCCAATGTGTCGCTGCTGCCGCATGTCGCCTCCGCCTCGGTGCCGACCCGCAATGCCATGGCCGATCTGGTGGCGGATAACCTGATCGGCTGGTTTGAAAACGGTACGGTCAAGACACCGGTGCCGGAAACACCCGTCAAAAAGTAACCTCAGGCGGCGAGGGATTTCACTGCCGCATACTCCCTTGCCGCCGCCCCGAATGCTTCAAACAGCGCGCGGGACGGGGCATCCGTTTCCGCCCAATATTCCGGGTGCCACTGCACGCCGACGGCAAAACCCTTGGCATCGATAACAGAGACGGCCTCGATTGTGCCGTCATCGGCCAGCGCTTCGGCCTGGAGCCGAGGGGCGAGATCGGAAATCGCCTGGCGGTGCAGGGAATTGATCTGGATCGTCCCTGCTGTGCCGAGATAGCGGGCGATGCAGGAGCCTTCGCGCACCTCCACCGGCTGGCGGATGGAATAGGCGAGGTCGCGGTCATCGGTCGGCGGCTTGCGATGATCCCAGGTGCCGGGCTGGTCCTGAATTTCGGAGGCCAGCGTGCCGCCCAGCGCCACGTTCAACTCCTGGATACCCCGGCAGATGGCCAGCAGCGGAATTCCACGCTCGATGGCGCGGCGGATCAGCGGCAGCGAGGTCGCGTCACGGGCGTGATCGAACGGGCCGTCGCTATCCCTGGCGTCGCGGCCATAGAGCGAGGGATGGACATTGCTGGGCGAGCCGGAAATCACCACGCCATCTACCCGGTCAAGTACCGCCTCGATATCCGCGCCGGTTTCCAGAGCGGGAATAATAACCGGCATGGCCCCGGCCACGGTCAGCGTCGCCTTGACATATTGGTCCAGCACGCAATGCCAATTGGACCCTTCAATGGCACGGAAATCGGCGGGTATGGCGACAAGCGGCTTGGACATCGATGGCTCCAGAATAGCGGTTCTGAGCATCTGTTTTGCGCCGTTTGCTGCCCAAGTCAACGATTGGCCTCATCTGTCTTCAACTTTAGCCTAAACTGATAAGGCTGCCCGCTTGCCACCGCCTTGCCAACATGATTACCTTCGAATTGCCTTCCTGGAGGGGAATGGTAAGGGGAATCAGCATTCAATCGGGAGGACTCTATGGATCGTCGTGGATTTTTGAAGAAGGCCGGGGTCGCAGGAGCGGGCTCGCTCGGCGCTATTGCCTTGGCGGCACCCGCCATTGCCCAGCAGGCACCGAAAATCAATTGGCGCCTGACCTCGTCCTTCCCCAAATCGCTGGACACGATTTATGGCGGCGCTGAGGATATCGCGGCCCGCGTGGCGGCGGCAACCGATGGCAATTTCACCATCCAGGTGTTTGCGGCAGGCGAAGTGGTGCCGGGCTTGCAGGCCGCCGATGCGGTTGGCGCTGGCACGGTGGAAATGTGCCACACCTGCTCCTATTACTATGTCGGCAAGGACCCGACCTTTGCGATTGGCACCGCCATTCCCTTCGGGCTGAATGCGCGGCTCACCAATGCCTGGTTCTATCAGGGCAATGGCAATACGCTGCTCAACGAATTCTACGCCAAGCACAATCTCTACGGCATGGTGGCTGGCAATACCGGCGCGCAGATGGGCGGCTGGTTCCGCCGCGAAATCAACACCGTCGATGACCTCAAGGGCGTCAAAATGCGCATTGCCGGTCTGGCGGGCAAGGTCATCGAAAAGCTGGGCGGTGTGCCACAGCAGATTGCTGGCGGCGACATCTACCCAGCGCTGGAAAAAGGCACGATCGACGCCGCCGAATGGATCGGCCCCTATGACGACCACAAGCTCGGCTTCTACAAGGTGGCCAAATATTACTACTACCCCGCCTTCTGGGAGGGTGGCCCGGCCATCCACGCCTTCGTCAACCTCGCCAAATGGAACGAACTACCGAAATCCTACCAGACCGTGCTTCAGGACGCCTGCGCCTTCGCCAACACCAATATGATGGCGAAATATGACCTGAAGAACCCGGTGGCGATCAAGCAGATCGTTTCGGAAGGCACGACGCTGAAACCTTTCAGCCAGGACATCCTCGACGCCTGCTTCAAGGCCTCTCTGGAAGTTTATGCCGAAATCTCCGCCAAGAATCCAGATTTCAAGAAAGTCTACGAAGACCAGGTCGCCTTCAAGAAGGAAGCCTATCTGTGGATGCAACTGGCGGAATATACCTATGATACGTTCATGATGATCCAGCAGCGCGGGGGCAAGCTGTAGGGTTGTTGCGCTTGCTTATCGTGTGAACGTTAGCGCCTTTCCGTGGGGTTTACCCCCCTCTGCCTTGCCAGGCATCTCCCCCTCAAGGGGGGAGATCGACAAAGAGCCGCCATGTTGCTGAACATCATCGGTTGCGAGCGCCTGAAATTGCAAATTTATCCGTTGAAACGAGCGGCTGCGTCTATCCGATCTCCCTCCTTGAGGGGGAGATGCCCGGCAGGGCAGAGGGGGGTGACCGCAGATGAAAATGTTTGTGTTGATACTCTGATTCAATCTGAATCTGGCAAATTCCCAAGTCCTCAATCCTCCGCTTCGGAACGATGATCCCGTGACCTTCGCTGCTCACTCAAAAACCGCCGCACCCGGGCAAGCGCCTCCACCGGATCGGTGCCGCCTTGGTATTCCTCACGAATGATCTGTTCGATCTTGTCGCGGATTTCCGCCCTCTCCAACATAGACCGGCCCGGCGGCAGCAGCCTTTGGCGGGCCTCCTCCAGCCGGGTTTGCAGATCGGTGGCGGCGTCGAGGATCGTGGTGTCGATCGCGTCAGGCGGTTCCGCCTGTCGTGGCTCCAGCAGCTCGGCGGGAACCGTGCGGCGGAAATCCCGCTGCCGCGCCAGCCGGTAGCGCAGCAGCAGCGCCAGCGCGCCCAAGGCAAAGCCCGGTGGGGTGAGAATGGCCACGACCTTCACCCAATCGGTCATGGATTGCCAGGTATGAAAAAGATCGGCCCAGAGATTGTAATCGGCCATGCCATTCCTCCCGCGCTTGTGAAACAAGCGATCACCGGAGGATTTTTGCCCTCTGGTGATCGGGGAGGTCGAAAGCCGCAATAGAACGACTGCCTTGGCCTTTAAGCCGAAGCTCTGGACATACGCCAAGGCCTCCCCGACGCCAAGAAGGTGTGGGGGACCATATAGGCACGGTCCACCGCCTCAGCCACAAACCTATGGCTGAGGGGTGTCTTTTCACGACCGACACTGGCCGTCTATTGCGGAGCTTCGACACTCCAGGACCAGCCCGTTACAACTGGTCCCGGTAATGGTTTAGCGTATAACGGGTGGGGAGGGGAAGGGGGATTTTTGTCGAGAATGTGAACCGCGATCGTCTGAATTACGGCATTTTCATAAGCGGGAACCACTTCGCTGCAGGTTGCCGTTCATGAGATGAGTACGCCACAATTTTTAATTACCTTGCGATGCTTTGGAGCCTGAGCGCAAGCATGCTTGCAAAAGGATGCTGTCACTCGATTTTGGACGTCTGTAGAAAACGTAATACGAGGTGTCCACGAAAGTCATGATTGCTCGGTCTGAAATTCAAGACATTCTGTTATTCAAGTTGCCATTTTTCCATAAAATTCCATTGACTTTTTTGTGAGCTGTGTATCTCGTAACAATCTGCGGGAGGGTCATTTTATGATAAAAAGCAAGATGTTTACTTCTGTTGTAAATATAAAAATTATAGTTGTCGCATTTCTTTGGCTTGCTAGCGCTATCCCTGCGAATGCGCGCTATATCTCCCCTGATGGTTGGGACCCTACTGTTGCTGGGGTTGGGACAAATCGGTATGCCTATGCTGGAAATGATCCGATAAATAAAAGCGACCCCAATGGGCATATGGGGGCGGCAGCAGGAAATGGTTCACAGGCGGCGGATGGTCCTGAGGCGCTGCTTAATATGCTGGAGGCCACCCTTCAAGCGGGAGAGTTTCTTGCTGAAGGTTTAAACGGCGCAGGAAATCCGGAATTCGGACCTGTCGGTCGTGGATTGAATGCGACAGCTTATGAAGCTCGATCAATTAGTGCGACAGTAAGAGCGGCTCGATTAGAGCGAATAGAAAACCAGCTCGGCAAATGGGTCACGACAAAAGAGTGGATGAGCCCTTCTGCAGCAGCTCACCAAACTGCTGTAACAGGAAGGTCGGCCAATCAAAGTTTTGTTGTGAACGGCGTTAAATTTGATGGATATGATCGTGCTAATCAAACTCTCCTAGAGGCAAAAGATAGATATAGTCAGTTTGTTGGCAAAGACGGACGGTTTAATGGATGGTTTGGTGGTCAGAGAGCTCTTATAGACCAGGCAGAAAGGCAGATTGAAGCTGCTGGAGGTAAAAAAATAAAATGGTCGTTTAGCGATGAGGAAAGTGCGCGAGCAACGGAAAAATTATTCAAAGAAGAAGGTATAAAAGGGATTTCTGTCGAGGTTGAATCGAATAAATCTTCTGAAGTTCCGAATTCAACCTCTAATACGGTTCTTAAATAATGAAATATTTTCTTGGAGCGTATAATTCAATTAGAAATAGAGATATTAATGATTGCAGTTCAGATTTGTTTTATTTTTTGAATAAACTTCATGATATAAATCCTTGCGTATTTCGTTGGAAGCTTGTTGCTTCTTCTCGAAGAAAGGCAAATTTAAATCCATATATCGACATACATAACATCGATTCTATCAAGGAACTAGTTCTTAATGGCGTTAATCGGCGCGACTATGATAAGCAGCCAATTGTCGAGCTTGGATTTCGTTGCGTTTTTTGGAATGGTATCGTTGATGAAGATAAATCGGCTTCATTATCTGTAACGAATGGCAGTTTTAGCCCAAATTCAGGAAACAGAGTGGTAATGCGATTTCCTGAATTTGGTGAATTAGGTCGCAATGATCCTCTGGTGGCGGCGCTGATAAATGCAGCAGTGGATACGATAGAAGCGGAAAGAGCTGTTCTACATCGAGATTTTGATACAGACGAACTTGTTCTGGATCGTGCTGCCTATTTCCGAAAGTCTTTTCGATCACCAGATCAAAAAAAAGTCGCTGCGAGTGCGGAGAAGGTGATCGAAACTGCAAATGGTCATATCTTTTTAAAGACGGTATGATCCTAAGGTCCGTACGTGTTACTGATTAAAAAGAATTAGACTACGCCTCACCGTATATCCCCCCGTCCGCTAACATCCCAAACGCGTAATCTGCAAACGACCGCCAGCATTCCACGCGAAAAGCCTCTTCGCTCATTCGATAGATCTCAATCTTGCCGAACACGGTGTGGGTAACGGCGCCGATGGCAAAAGATTTTGAGCGAAGAATCGAGCGGGCAGGCGAGGTTGAGGGCGCGTGCGGCGCCCGGGTCGGAGACGAGACTGGCAGTGTTGCGGTGGGTGATCGCTGATGCGGCGCAGCAGGCGGCCATCAGGTCGGTGTCATCTTCGTCGATGACAAGCAATTCATCCGGGCCAAGCCAGAAGGCGAGGCGGGACCCGAGGCCTTCGTTACGGTCTGCAAGGTTAGATTGAACGCTTATGGAACCCCGAGGACGGCGTCTACGCCACTGCACTACCCCTCCCGCCTTGACCCCGGTCTTGCCCCAAGCGCATCCAGCGCGTCGGCATTCTCCCGGCCCCAGGCGTAGAGCAGTTCCACCGGCTCGATGAACCGGTTGCCGAGCGGGGTCAGTCGGTATTCGACGGCGGGTGGAATGGTGGCCTGGACGTGGCGGGAGATCAGGCCGCTAGCTTCCATATCGCGCAGGGTCTGGGTCAGCATTTTCTTGGAAATACCGGGCAGGCTGCGCAGCAGTACGCCGGTGCGCGCCTCGCCCCCATGGCGCACATGCAGGGTATGCAGCACCATGCTGGTCCATTTGGTGGAAAACAGTTCGAGTACGCGGCGCGGCGCGCAATCTTCCCGCCACTCGGTTTCTGGCGTTCCTGGTTGCATGGTGGTTACCTTCTGGTGTCTAGGCCCGTAAATGGTGCCGTCTTTTTTAAAGGCAAGAGGCGCCTACATGTCTGCCTTCAGATAGAAGGAGCATGAAGATGGTTGGATCAGCATTGGTTGTCGGCGCAAGCGGCATCGTTGGCAGCGCGACGGTGGATCTCCTGTTGGCGAAGGGATGGGCCGTGCATGGACTGGCCCGCTCGCCGGTTGCCAAAGACGGCATGCAGCCCGTGGCGGCCGATCTTCAGGATCGTGAGGCGACGGCGCGGGCTCTTTCCGACGTGAAGCCCGACGTGGTGTTCATCTCGACATGGGCGCGCCAGTCAAGTGAGGCGGAAAACATCCGGGTCAATGCGGCGATGGTGCGCAATGTGCTGGATGCACTGCGTCCAGCCGGGTCGGTTACCCATGTCGCCTTGGTCACGGGGCTCAAACATTATCTCGGCCCCTTCGAGGCCTATGGCAAAGGCACTCTGCCGCAGACACCGTTCCGGGAGGATCAGGGCAGGCTTGATGTCGAGAATTTTTACTACGCGCAGGAAGATGAAGTGTTTACCGCAGCCGGGCGCGACGGATTTTCCTGGAGTGTGCATCGCCCGCATACGGTGATCGGCAAGGCAGTTGGCAATGCCATGAACATGGGAACGACGCTGGCCGTCTATGCGACGCTCTGCCGCGAAACCGGGCGGCCCTTCCGTTTTCCCGGCTCTTCCGTTCAATGGAACGGCCTGACGGATATGACCGATGCTGGTGTTCTGGCCGAGCAATTGCTCTGGGCCGCAACGACACCACAATGCCGCAACCAGGCCTTCAATGTGGTCAATGGCGATATCTTCCGCTGGAGTTGGATGTGGGGCCGGATTGCCAATTGGTTTGGACTGGAGCCAGCGCCGTTCGACGGCACAATCCTGCCGCTGGAGCAGCAGATGGCAGAGGACGCCGCCATCTGGCGGGAGCTTGCCGAGCGCAACGGCCTGATCGAAAAAGACCTGTCGCGCCTGGCCTCACCTTGGCATACCGACGCCGATCTTGGGCGGCCGATTGAAGTGGTGACCGATATGAGCAAGAGCCGGACAATGGGCTTTGACCGCTACCAGCCCACCGACGAGGCGTTTTTTAGCCTGTTTGCGCAATTGCGTGGGGAAAAGCTGATTCCCTGAGCCTGTTCACGCCGCGTCCGCAGCCCCTTCCTGCAACATGCCGAAGGCATATTCGGCAAAGGACCGCCAGCATTCCACCCGAAAGGCGTCCTCGCTCATCCGGTAGAGCACGATTTCGATCTTGCCGAATACGGTGCGGGTGACCGCGCCAAGGGGGAAGGTTTTCAGCGACAGGTCGAGCGGGCAGGCGGTGTTGAGGGTTTGAACGGAGCCGGGGCCGGAGACCAGGATGGCGGTGTTGCGGTGGGAGACATCGGTGGCGGAGTGAATGGTGCCGGAGGCGGCGCAGGCGGCGGTGAGGTCGGCGCCGTCTTCGTCGATGACAAGCCATTCGTCCGGGCCGAGCCAGAAGGCAAGGCGCGGACCGGCATGGGCAGAGGTTTTCGGCGCCGTGGGCAGGGTCAGGCCAAGGGCTGAGGAAAGACCGGGGACAGCATCCGCTCCGGCCCGCAGCGAGAGGCGTGAGGCCGGGGCGGCTGGCGTCAGCGTCACATGGGCGGAGCCGCCATAGGCACCGTCAAGAACCGATTTGCGGGTGGCAGACATCGCGCTGGAGGTGATTGGCTCAACCATGGATGCGGCTTCCTTCCTTGTCGTAAAAGACCATGTCGGTCACTTCTACGGCGATTGTTTTGTCAGGCATCGGCACATAGAGCGTTTCGCCCATCCGCGCCCGGCCACCGGCCACCATGGCAATGGCAATCGATTGGCCAAGATTTTCCGACCAATAGGATGAGGTGACATGGCCCAGCATGGTCATTGGCTTGGGCTGGTTGGGGTTGGCGACAATCTGTGCGCCTTCTTCCAGCACTTCGTTCGGGTCTTTGGTCTTGAGGCCGACCAGTTGCTTGCGGCCTTCCTTCACCAGATCCGGGCGTTTTAGGCCGCGAATACCAACGAAATCGGGTTTTTTCTTCGACACGGCCCAGCCGTAGTTGGCATCATCGGGCGTCAGCGTGCCATCGGTGTCCTGGCCAACGATGATATAGCCCTTTTCGGCGCGCAGGACGTGCATGGTTTCTGTGCCATAGAGGCATGCGCCTAAGCTTTCCGCCCGCTTCCAAACAGCCTCAAATACCGACGCGCCGTAATCGGCGGGCACGTTGATTTCAAAGCCCACTTCGCCCGTGAATGATACGCGGAACAGCCGGGTTGGCACGCCGCAGAATCTGCCTTCCGCCACGCTCATATGCGGGAAGGCCTCGTTGGAAATATCAATGCCCTCGACAAAAGGTGCGATGATATCGCGGGCCTTTGGTCCCTGCACGGCAATCACCGCCCATTGCTCAGACGCGGACGTGAGCCAAACCTTTAGCTCCGGGAATTCCGTTTGCAGATAGTCTTCCATATGGTTCAGCACGCGGGCTGCACCACCAGTGGTGGTGGTAACGTGGAAGCGGTCTTCGGCCAACCGTCCGACCACGCCGTCGTCATAGATAAAGCCGTCGTCGCGGGTCATGATGCCGTAGCGGCATTTGCCGGGTTTGAGGCTATCCCACGGGTTGGTATAGATCAGGTTGAGGAATTTGGCCGCATCCGGGCCAACCACCTCGATCTTGCCAAGCGTGGAGGCATTGAACACGCCCGCAACCTCGCGCACGGTTTTGCACTCGCGGTTGACAGCGGCGTGCATATCCTCGCCGGGTTTGGGGTAGTACCAGGCGCGCTTCCAATTGCCGACATCTTCAAAATCGGCACCAAGGGCGGTTTCCAGATCATGCATCGGCGTCTTACGCGTTGGGTCAAACAATTCGCCGCGCGAATGGTTGATCAGCGTGCCGAATGTCACAGGCGTATAGGGCGCGCGGAAGGTGGTAAGGCCCACTTGCGGGATCTCTTTGCCCAACATTTCGGCTGCAATCGCCAGCCCGTGCATGTTGGACAGCTTGCCCTGATCAGACGCCATGCCATTGGTGGTAAAGCGCTTGATATGTTCGATGGAATGCATGCCCTCGCGCACGGCCAAGCGAATATCCTTGGCGCAGACATCGTGCTGGAAGTCGATAAAGGCTTTCACGGCATCGTCCGGGCCAGCGCCTTCGGCAGCGCCAATCATGCCGCCGGTCCAAGCAAACGCGTTGGCACCGCTTGGCTGGCTTCCGCTCTCGCCTTCCGCTCCGGCTTCTTTTGCCAGCCTTGTACCGCTGGCATAGGCTTCTGCCAGCAGTTCGCTCAGATCATCCGTGCCGTTGCAGGCCCCGACGCAGATACTATCTTGCACGTAAATATCTGGTAGGAAGCGCTGAGTGGCGGCCTCGAATCGCAGTTTGCCGCGCGATTGTGAGAACAGATGCACCGAAGGCGTCCAGCCACCGCTCATTAGCAATGCATCGACGGCCAGCTTTCGCCGGTCAAAACCGCCCCGGCCAGCGATAGTGATGGATTTTACCCGCAAACGTCCAGCGGTATCGAGAACGCAATGTTCGGTCAAAACCTCAATGCCTGCCGCCTTGGCGTCAGCCAAGACGCTTGCCCCCGGATTGCGGCGGCAGTCGATGATGGCCACCACCTGCACACCCGCTTTTTTCAGGTCAATTGCGGTTTCATAGGCCGAATCATGGGCGGTGTAGACCGCCACTTTCGCGCCCACAGCCACGCCAAAATGGTTGAGATAGGTGCGCGCAGCAGAGGCCAGCATAATGCCGGGGCGGTCGTTGTTGGCAAATACCATATGGCGCTCAATCGCGCCGGTGGCCAACACCACCTTTTTCGCCCGCACCTGCCACAGCCGTTCGCGGGGCAAGCCTTTGGCGGGCTTGGCGATATGGTCGGTGATGCGCTCGGCAAGACCGAGGAAATTGTGGTTGTAATAACCGAATGCCGTGGTGCGGGTCAGCACCGTCACATTGTCCATCGCCTTTAGCTTTGCCACGGTGGCTTGCGCCCAGTCGTAGCCATTTTGGCCATCAATCACGGCACCCGTATCATAATGGAAGGCACCACCCATTTCCGGCTGCTCATCGCAGATGATGACGGAAGGGCCAGTTTCTGCCGCCGCAAGCGCTGCTGTCAGGCCCGCCACGCCACCGCCCACCACCATCACATCGCAATGGGCGTAGCGGTTGGCGTAATGGTCGGTGTCGTCTTCGGTTGGGGCCACGCCAAGGCCTGCGGCACGGCGAATGATCGGCTCATAAATTTTGTGCCAAAAGCTCTTCGGCCACATGAAGGTCTTGTAGTAAAACCCGGCGGCAAAGAACGGCGAGAGCAGGTCGTTGACCGCGCCAATATCCATCGACAGCGATGGCCAGCGGTTTTGCGTCTGCACCCGCATGCCATCAAACACTTCCTGCACGGGAGCGCGCACGTTAGGCTGACGCCGCGCACTGTCGCGGGAAATGTCGAGCAGCGCGTTTGGCTCTTCTGGTCCAGCGGTAAGAATGCCGCGTGGGCGGTGATATTTGAACGAGCGACCGACCAGATGAATGCCGTTGGCCAGCAAGGCCGAGGCCACGCTATCGCCCTCAAGGGCGGTGAGAATACGGCCATCGACGGTGAAACGGGCGGTTCTGGCGGGCGTCAGACGGCCCTTGCCGGGAATACGATTGGCACCGCTCATTGCGCAGCTCCCTTGTTGTCGATGAGGGCTTGCACGGCTGCATCATCCGGCTTGGCTTCGCCTGCTTTATAGGTCAGCAGAAATTTGTCGCTGACGGTATCGCGCACCGCATTAAAAAAGCGCCCGCAGCCATGCAGGTGCCGCCAGCGCTCAAAGATGATTCCCTTGGGGTTATCCCGCATAAAGAAGAAGGCCTCGAACTCTTCATCGGAAATCTCGGCAATATTGGTTGGTCGCACAATATGCGCCTCGCCTGCGCCGTGAAACTCCAGCTCGGACCGCTCTTCCTGACAATAGGGACATTTGATCAACAGCATTTTTCTCAATCCCGCTCAATTTTTGTTCGTTCGATTTGTCCGAAAACCGGTTCCCACTTTTCGGATCTCACTTTAGTGCGCAACCGCAGCCGCAGCCGCTTCATCAATCAACCGCCCGGTGCGGAACCGATCCAGCGTCAGGCCCTTGGCCAGTGCATGGGGCTCGCCCTTGGCAATCAGATGGGCAAACAGATTGGCAGACCCCGGCGTGGCCTTGAAGCCGCCCGTGCCCCAACCGCAATTGACAAACAGGTTAGGCACCGGCGTCACACTCTGGATCGGCGAGCGGTCGGCTGTGTTATCGGTAATACCGCCCCATTGGCGCATCATCTTGACGCGGCGGAAGATGGGGAACAGTTCGCAAATCGCATCCAGCGTGTGGGTGATGATTTGCAGGCCGCCTGTCTGGGAATAGGAATTATACTGATCGGTACCAGCCCCAATCACCAGCTCACCCTTATCCGATTGCGAGATATAGGCATGCACGGTGTTGGACATCACCACGCAAGGGAAAATCGGCTTGAGCGGTTCTGATACAAGCGCCTGCAACGGCGTGGAATGAATGGGCAAGCGCACATCGGCCATGCCCATCACCATGGAATTATGGCCCGAGGCTGAAACGCCGATTTTCTTCGCGCCAATAAAACCTTTGGAAGTCTCAACCCCGGTGACTTCACCGTTCGCACCACGGCGAATGCCCGTGACCTCGCAATTTTGAATGATATGCACACCGCGATCAGACGCAGCACGAGCATAGCCCCAAGCCACGGCATCATGGCGGGCCGTGCCGCCGCGCCGTTGCAGGGCGGCACCATTGATGGGGTAGCGGGCGGTTTTGGCAATATCCAGCGGTGGACAGAAGGCCTTGGCCTGTTCTGGCGTCAGCCACTCATTATCAATGCCATACAGCGTGTTGGCATGAACGTGGCGCTTGAAACTCTGCTTGTCATGCACATTGTGCGATAGCATCATCACGCCACGGGCCGAATACATCACATTGTAATTCAGCTCCTGGCTCAAGCCCTCCCAGAGTTTGAGAGAATGCTCGTAAATGTCCATGCTCTCTTCATAGAGATAATTGGAGCGAATAATGGTGGTGTTGCGCCCGGTATTGCCGCCGCCAATCCAGCCTTTTTCGATGACGGCAATATTGGTGATGCCATGTTCCTTGGTCAGATAGTAGGCAGCCCCCAGACCATGGCCACCGCCGCCAATAATAATCACGTCATAGGATTTGTGTGGCTCTGGTGATGTCCATTGCGCGCTCCAACCAGTGTGGGCGCGAAGCGCCTCGCGGGCTACGGCAAAAACCGAATATTTGCGCATTCGCGTCATCTCCTTCAGGCGAGGTCTGGTAGGCGAGGTCTAGCTGCTTGCTCTACGACGGATCGCAGGGTGTAGATCCTGACTTATGTCAGAAACGGGAAGAAATTCCGACCTGCTTTCAATCCAGCGCGTCAGCGCAGGTCTAAAAAGCTGTGACAGATCGATATGCGCGATGTCCCTTTCTTTGCGACACGCTTCTATCCGTCTTTCGACACATGGCCAATATCTTGCAGCAGCGTATGGAGAAGTGCATAGGGGTGACGTTTTGCAAGACGGTGCCGCTTGGCTGCGGATTTTTTTGGGCAGCGGCACTTGCCGTCTGGACTTCGAAAGTCCGATCTGTTATTGGCGCTCCCTAATCGCTGGTCCTGCGGGCCAGCGGAACACTCTTTTTTGGTCCGTGAAAGGCATGGTTCGGCAGAATTCGTGTCCCGGCGGAAAACGACCACCAAACCAAAGGAACGGGATTCGACGTGCAGGTACTTGTCCGCGATAACAACGTTGATCAGGCGCTTCGCGCCTTGAAGAAGAAGATGCAGCGCGAAGGCATCTTCCGTGAAATGAAAATGCGTGACTATTATGAAAAGCCGTCGCAAAAGCGCGCGCGCGAAAAGGCTGAAGCCGTTCGCCGTGTTCGCAAGCTGGCCCGCAAGAAGATGCAGCGCGAAGGCCTGATTGCCGCTCCGGCGCGTCCGGCATTTGGCAGCCGCTGATTGACGTTTCCCGCGCTTTTTCAAAGCGCGACATGATCCGATTGAGCGGCGGCGATCAGTTCGCGGCCGCTTTTTCGTGTTGGTTTTTCTATAACGGGCGGATTGACTGTCTGCACATTGCCGTTTTGGCTGGTCTATATCCGTCTTGCGGGACACTGGGAGCGGCGCTCCGCCTTGTTTGTTATCGCATCGACCTAGTTCGATAACCGGTTTCCCCTTTTTGGATCAGAGGGTGCAAAAGGCTTCAAATTCTTGGAATGATGTGGTTTTTGCATTTGCGCGGTGGAAACGGGCTGCATTCGGATGTAAGCCAATCTTCGGGATAAAGTTTTGTTGATTGGATAGAACTTTAGGAACGCTGCGGCGTTTCCTCTCCAGTTTCGGCATAGTCCGACGTTTTGAACAGGTGGAACGGAAAGCATGACGCCAATGGTTGATAAGGTTTTCAACACCGGCCCAACAGCCAGTCGCCTGGGGGCTAACATGCGCGGCAAAGGTTGCCATATGCTGGTTCTTGGCCTCACCGCCATGCTGACGCTTACCGGATGCCAATCCACCAACCAGTCAAGCGACATGATCAGCATCGAGCGCGATCAGGGTTCCAAGGAAAATATTTCCTCGCTGTCGTCGGTCATTGCCGCCAATCCACGCGATCCAGGCGGTTATAATGTGCGGGGCTCTGCCTATGGCCGGGCCGGTGAATTCCAGAAGGCGCTGGCGGATTTCAACACCGCGCTGCAACTCAACCCGAATTTCTACCAGGCCTATGCCAACCGCGCCCTTGTCTATCGCAACATGGGCAAGCCGGTGGAAGCCGCCAATGATTATACTGCTGCCCTGAAGATCAATAGCAGCTATGATGTCGCCTATATCGGCCGTGGCAATATCTACCGCCAGGCGGGCCGGGTGGATGAGGCGTTTCAGGATTTCTCCAAGGCAATCGAGCTGGATACCACCGATGGCCGCGCCTATCACAATCGCGGCCTGATCTTCCAGCTGCGCGGCCAGCACGACAAGGCGATTGACGATTTTTCCAAGGCGCTCTCGCTGTCACCGAATGCGCCTGAGCCTTATAATGGCCGTGGTGTGAGCTATCTGGCGCTGAACGACGACGAAAACGCCTTTGCCGATTTCAACCATGCTATCGACATGAATCCGAAGCTGGCCGAATCCTGGGCCAATCAGGCGCTGGTCTATGAGCGGCGCGGTGACAAGGTCAAGGCGGCCAAGTCCTATGCGCATGCCTTGAGCCTGGATGGAAAATATACGCCCGCCCGCGACGGTCTTGCCCGGACACGCGGCTCGACAAGCTGAAGCAGCTTCTACTCCGTTCCATACAAAAGGCCGGCATTGCCGGCCTTTTCAGTTCTGGAGATTGGTCAGTTCTTGACATTGGCAATCGCGGTTTACCGCATCATGAAGACGCCGATGACGCTAAGGATCAGGAACACCAGAATGCCACCCAGGAATCCGGCTGTGGTGAAAAATCCAGCGGCCATGGCGATCATCAGCGCCACAAGAATGACGGTGCCATATTTCGAAGCAGCTATAAAACCGTCATAGGTGCGTTCGTGGGCCGGATAATCCATCGAGGCGCCCGTTTCGACCGGGCCGGAATGGTCTTCGCTCATGCTCTTACTCCCCAAAAGCGTGTATTGCCCACAGGCTACCGCATAATTCTTAAAACCGAAACTGGCTTTAAAGAGAAAATTATCCCGCAAATTTAAAATGCTACAGCATCATTCGTGTGATGAAACGGATAATGCCGTAGAACTTTAGGCGAGCTTGACAGGCTTTCCAGGCCAAAGTCTTGCTAATCCCCGCATGGCATGTCGCCGCGCTGTTGCGCATGCCCGCCCCTTGTTCTAAGCAAATAAGGGAGTTGGGAGGCTTATATGACTGTTTTGCTGGCATGGGGGCGGGCTATCGATGCGCTAAGCGCAGGCGTTGGCCGGGTGGCGGAATATCTGGTTATGCTGTGCTGCCTGATCAGCGCCGGTAACGCGATTATTCGGTATCTGTTCAATATCAGTTCAAACGGCTGGCTGGAAATACAGTGGTATCTGTTTGCCTATGTTGTTGTGCTGGGGGCATCACATACCTTGCGCAAGAACGGCCATGTCCGGGTCGATCTGATTTATGGATCGGTGTCGGAGCGCAAGCGGCTGTGGATCGACCTGATCGGCCTCGTGCTGTTTCTTTTACCGGTTTGCATTTTCCTGACCTGGCTGTGCTGGCCATTTTTCTGGCTGTCCTATCAGCAGGGTGAAATGTCGGCCAATGCCGGTGGCCTGATCCGCTGGCCGGTCAAGCTGATCCTGGTGGCGGGTTTCGGGCTTTTGACCTTGCAGGGCCTGTCGGAACTGATCAAGCGCATTGCCGCGCTGACCGGCCGCATCGATATCGACGTCAGCTACGAAAAGCCGCTGCAATAATATCTGCCTGCCCGTCCCGTTGATGCCTTCCGGCGTCCGGGGACGACAGCAGAGCGGAAGGACATGCCTGAGGGGGACGTGTTATGTTTGATTTCGGAATTATTCCACCCGCGATGTTTCTGGGCATGGTGTTGTTCATGCTGTTCGGTTTCCCGGTGGCGTTTTCGCTTGGCGCGGTCGGCATGTTCTTCGGCATGATCGGTATCGCCACCGGCCATTTCAGCGAAATGTTTCTCCAGGCCCTGCCGTTGCGGTTCTTCGGTATTGTCTCCAACGATCTGCTGCTGGCCATTCCCTTCTTCACCATGATGGGCTCCATTCTGGAACGGTGCGGGCTGGCGGAAGATCTTCTGGAAGGAACGGGCAAGCTGTTTGGCGCGGTGCCGGGGGGCATTGCCTATGCGGTGATTTTCGTTGGCGCCATTCTGGGCGCGATTACCGGCACGGTGGCGGCCTCGGTTATCACCATGGGCATGATCTCACTGCCGGTCATGTTACGCTATGGCTATAATCAGCGGATTGCCACAGGCGTCATCGCAGCTTCGGGGACGATGGCCCAGCTTATTCCGCCCTCGCTGGTGCTGGTCATTCTGTCCGACCAGTTGGGTAAGTCGGTGGGCGACATGTATATGGGCGCCATCGGCCCGGCTGGCATGCAGATCGCCATCTACATGCTGTTCATCCTGGCGATTTCGATTTTCCGGCCTTCGCTGGTGCCACCGTTGCCGAAGGAAGTGCGCGGCGAGCTGGATGGCCGGCTGATCGGCAAGGTTCTGGCCGGCATGCTGCCGTCCATCGTGCTGATTTTCCTGGTGCTGGGTACGATTTTCCTTGGCCTTGCTACGCCGACGGAAGCGGGGGCGCTGGGTGTCGTCGGTGCGCTGGTGCTGGCGGCGGTGCATCGGCGGTTGACCAGGGTGCTGGTGCGTCAGGCGATGGAATCGACCATGACCATCACTTCGATGGTGGTGATGATCCTGATCGGCTCCACCTGTTTCAGCCTGGTGTTTCAGGGCATGGACGGTTCCCGTTGGATCGAGCATCTGCTGTCCGGCCTGCCGGGTGGGCAGCTAGGCTTCTTGATCTTCGTCAATTTCTTCATTTTCTTCCTCGCCTTTTTCCTCGATTTTTTCGAAATCGCCTTCATCGTCATCCCGATGTTGGCACCGGTGGCGCAGCATCTGGGTATCGACCTGATCTGGTTCGGGGTGCTGATCTGCGTGAATATGCAGACCAGTTTCATGCATCCGCCTTTTGGCTTTGCACTGTTCTACCTGCGCAGCGTGGCGCCGAAGAGCGTCAAGACCCGCGAGATCTACCTTGGCTCTATCCCGTGGATCTGCATGCAACTGGTTATTGTCGGCGTGGTGATTTTCTGGCCGCAATCGGTGACCATGTGGGTGGAGAAGGCCAAGGATATCGATCTCGACAAGGTGAAGATCGAAGTGCCGGGCTTTGGGGCAGGTGGCGGTGGCATGAGCCTGCCTTCGCTTGGCGATGGGTCCAGCCTGAATTTTGGCACGCCCCCTGGCCTGGGCGGAGCAAGCGCCCCTGCCGCAAAGCCTGCCATGGATCTCAGCCAGCCGCCGGTGTTCAAATAAGGCAGCGGGTGGCGTGTCGAAAGAAAGCAGCGTGACGGTTCAGGCCTTCCAGCCCTGCCATCTGACCCAGCGGCCATGGAAATCGGCGCGGCCGATCTCCTGGCGCTCACCGCCCGGCCAGATTTGCAGAGTGAGGCTGGCGCCATCGCGCTGACCATCGGCCTCCATTTGCAGGCGGGCAAGCGGGGCCTGCGCTGTTGCCCGTTGCCCGGCTTGCGCAATCAGCGCTTCGCCTTGGGTTTTCAGCATGTCGGGAAGATATTGCCAGGCGATGGAATGGTAGACGACGTGCATCTGACCCGGATGGGACGGAGCCAGCCTTTGCGTCAGCCAGTCGATCGCATCCATGCGGTCCACGGAAAGATTATTGCTTCGTGCCAGTGTCAGGGCGGCTTGGGTGCGCTCAAGCCGGTCGGCCTGATCGGCCCAGATATAGGAAAACAGCCGTTTGCAATCCTCAGCCTTGGCGGGATCGAGAGGGTTGAGATCGCAACCGGCCCGTTCCGCAACGGTGATCGTGGCGGATGGTGGCTTTGGGCCTTGCCAGTCGGGTGCGAGCAGCACCGGCGAACCATCGCCCCAGCTCGCTTCGCCCAGCCGATAGGCATAGCGGTCCCATTGCAGGTTCAGCCCGGCGCTGGCGCCGACCTCCGACAACCGCAACGGCAGGCCGAAAAGCGAGGCAATGGTGAGGAAGCCCGGCAGAAGGGCTGCGGAACGGCGAACCTCGTTGGTCTGCGGCGCAGAATTCAGCCGCTCCTGCATGAAGGCTTGATGCTCGCGGAAGGCAGCCTCTACTGCGGCCCAGAGTGCATCGTCGGTGGGGTCATGAGGCGGATAGACAGCGGCCAGATCAGGACTTTGCCTGCTCGACACCAGGGCATGCAGCGTACCCGCCAGCCGCAGCGGCACGGAATCACCCGCAGACGTGATGTCGCCGGGCCAATCGATCAGCCGCGCACCAATGGCGCTTGCGGGCGTCAGCCGCTCGGCGGCGAGGCGGCACAGCCTTGCGGTGAAGGGAGACCCGAGGATATCGCAGGATCGGGCCTGATCAGTGAGGGCGTGGCGCAGACTATCGATCGTCATTTCAAACCCCTTCTGGCCTGTCCTCGGGGTCGAACTGGATGATGGTCTGCCAGATGGCGGTGAGTGCCGGTTTGCGCTCCTCCTCGATCTCGACACTGACATCATAGGTGGTCATCAGCATGCCGGCGCCGCGAAACCGGGCGCCAGCCAACACGAAACGGCCGCGCACCCGCTTTCCCGAGCGGACCGGTGCCATCAGCCGGATTTTCTCAAAGCCGTAATTGATCCCCATGGTCTGCTCGCGGATCACTGGCAGGCAATCGTAATTCATCGCCGATAGCAGTGAGATCGTCAGAAACCCATGAGCAATGGTGCCGCCATAGGGGGTTTCCGCCTTGGCGCGTTCAGGATCGGTATGGATGAACTGGTGATCGCCGGTGGCGGTGGCGAAGGCATTGATCATGGTTTGATCGACGGTGATCCATTTGGATATGCCCAGTTCCTCCCCGACCATGGCGGGGACGTCTGCGAGAGAAATTTGACGCTGCATACTCTACTCTCGTTGGGTTGGGGCTCTGGTGGGTGTTCAGATCAAAAAGAACCCTATCGCCATTTGTAGCGGCTGAAAATCATGCACTCGATAATTGTTTGAAACCATGTCCTGAATGCTCAGAATCGAGCGAAAAGAATGAGAAATTCGTTAATTCAGGTATGCTGGGGAAAGGTTTAAAGACGGTTTCTATAAAAATCATTCAATGAATGTAGGCGCTTATCATGTCGTTTCTACGTCCGGTTCCCGTGGAAACCCTGAGGCCCGGCATTGGTGGTCAAGGCACACCTGCTGTTGGCGGTTTCAACCCTCGACCAGAAACGTCACATGGTGTGGTTCCATTACCAGTTCTGAAACAGCTGCATCCGAAAAAACCTCCCGCCATCCCCCGTCCGTTGAGGCGGGTAGATTGATGGCACAGGCTTCACCTCGGTTGATCAGGATTGCCAGCCGCGTGTCGTGTCCTGTGCTTCGGTCCGGTGTGGCCACCAGCAGTCCCAGAAAGCGGGCCTGTGGATTTTGCCAGGTCTCGACACTCATCGGCAGGCCGGATGCATCGATCCAGCTGACATCGCCATTGCCGGTGAAAAAAGTCGGATCAGTGAGGGCCGGAAATCGCCTGCGCAGGGCGGCCAACCGTCCGGTATGGGCGACGAGATCGGCATCGAGCACTGCCCAATCCAGCCAGGTGATGGCATTGTCCTGGCAATAGGCATTGTTGTTACCGCGCTGACTGCGACCGCCTTCGTCGCCAGCCGTCAGCATCACCCAGCCTTTCGAGGCAAACAGCGTGGAGAGCAGAGCGATACAATCACGCTTGCGCGCGGCAAGGATATCAGTGTCGTTGGTCTCTCCCTCCGTGCCATTGTTCCAGCTGTGATTGTCACTATGGCCGTCTCTGTTATCCTCGCCATTCGCCTCATTGTGCTTATGGGCATAGGACACCAGATCGTGCAGCGTGAAACCATCATGGGCGGCGATTAAATTAACGCTGCGGGTGTGGGTGTTGCCGTTGCGCGAGAACATATCCGATGAGCCCGCCAGCACCGTCGCCATCTCGCCGGTTAGCCCGTCATCGCCGCGCCAGAAGCGGCGCATGGTGTCGCGGGCGCGGTCGTTCCATTCCAGAAACGGTGATGGGAAATTGCCGAGCTGATAGCCGCCGGGACCGATATCCCAAGGCTCGGCAATCATCACCCGGTCCTTCAAAATCGGGTCCTGGAGCATGGCGGTCAGCGTTTCGCCTTGCGCCTCAAAGCCTGTCGCGGTCCGGCCTAGCACCGGGGCGAGATCGAAACGAAATCCGTCGATGCCCGCCGCCAGGACGAAATGGCGCAAAGTGTCGAGGATCAACTGGCGCACCACCGGTCTGTCGCAGGCAATCGTATTGCCGCAGCCGGTATCGTTGACCAGCACGCCCGGCTGGTCTGGCAGGTGCCGGTAATAGCTCCTGTTGTCAAGGCCGCGCATCGACAGCGTCGCGCCGAACCGGTCGCTTTCGCCGGAATGGTTGAAGACCAGGTCGAGGATGACGCCGATGCCATTCTCATGCAGGCATTCTACCGTGCGGCGCAATTCCATCACCCCACCGGGGCAAAGCCGCGGGTCGAGCGCCATCAGGGCAATCGGGTTATAGCCCCAACTGTTGGAAAGGCCGAGTGGCGGCAGGTGCCGTTCATCGATCCAGGCGGTGATCGGCAGAAGCTCCACCGCATCGACGCCAATGGCTTGTAGATGGGCAATGACGGACGGATGGGCAAGGGCCGCGACCGTGCCGCGCAGGTTTTCCGGCACGTCAGGATGCAGCATGGTGAAGCCACGCACTGGCAATTCATAGATAAAGCCGCCATCTGGCAGGCGAGGCGGCTCCAGCACAGCATGTCCGGGCGCGGTCAGTATGGCCCTGGGCGCCAGATCGGCGGTATCCTCGCCAAAGAGGGTGAGGCGCGGATCGTGACGAAAGGGACGGTCGATTTCCAGCGCGTAGGGATCGACCAACAGCTTGGCTGGATCAAACCACAGGCCTTGGTCGGGATCATAAGGCCCATGGGCGCGGTAGCCGTATCGTGCTCCGGCGACCAGTCCCTCGACGGTCAGCCGGTGCAGATCGTCTTCGCCGCGCTGCATCGGCAGGCGGCGAAGCTCGATGTTTCCGGTCTCATCGAACAGGCACAGTTCCAGACGCTCGGCATCACGGGAATAGACCGCGAATTCCGCGCCTGTTACTGTCAGACGAGCGCCAGCACCTGTCATAGGGCCATCCGCGATCAGGTGATCACGGTCGGGGCATCGCGGCCGGTGCGGGCCTTGATACCGGCCAGTTCCTCGGCAGCAATAATCAGGTCCGCGAGTGCCTCCTGGGTTTCGATGCCGTGATTGGAGGAGTTTGGCTCATAGCGCTCGATATAGACGCGCAAAGTTGCGCCCGACGTGCCGGTGCCGGATAGGCGGAAGACCACCCGTGAGCCACCCTCGAACATCACCCTGATGCCCTGTTTCTTGCTTTCGGAATGGTCGACCGGATCGTGATAGGCGAAGTCATCGGCCTTTTCGACCTTCAGTTCGCCGATCATGGTGCCGGGCAGGGTGGGGAGCTTGGCGCGCAATGCATCCATCAACCCGTTTGCCGCATCCGAATCCACTTCCTCATAATCATGGCGGGAGTAGAAATTGCGGCCATAGGAGGCCCAATGCTGGCGCACGATGTCCTGAACGCTTTCGCCGCGGCTGGCCAGCACGTTCAGCCAGAGCAGCACGGCCCAGAGCCCGTCTTTTTCGCGCACATGGCTGGAGCCGGTTCCAGCACTTTCCTCGCCGCAGATCGTCACCTTGCCGGCGTCGAGCAGATTGCCGAAGAATTTCCAGCCGGTCGGGGTCTCGTACATGCCGATCTTCAGCCGTTCGGCCACGCGGTCGGCTGCGGCACTGGTCGGCATGGAGCGGGCAATACCGGCAATGCCGCCGGAATAGCCGGGCGCCAGATTGGCATTGGCGGCCAGAATCGCCAGACTGTCTGAGGGCGTGACGAAAATGCCCTTGCCGATGATCAGGTTGCGGTCGCCGTCGCCGTCGGAGGCTGCGCCGAAATCAGGCGCATCCGGCCCCATCATCTCGTCATAAAGCTCCTTGGCATGAACGAGGTTCGGGTCGGGATGATGGCCGCCAAAATCCGGCAGCGGAACGAAATTGCGCACGGTGCCATCAGGAGCGCCGAGGCGATTTTCGAGAATTTCCTTGGCATAGGGACCGGTGACCGCGCTCATCGCGTCGAACACCATGCGGAAGCCGAGGCTGAACAGATTGCGTATACCGGCAAAATCGAACAATGTCTCCATCAGCGCGGCATAATCGGCAACCGGGTCGAGGACCTCGACAGTCATTTCGCCGAGATCGAACGAGCCGATCCGGTCGAGATTGATGTCGGCTGCCTCAACCGTCTTATAGGCGGTGATGGTCTTGGTATTGGTGTAGATCGCGTCGGTGATCTTTTCGGGCGCTGGCCCACCATTGCCGATATTGTATTTGATGCCGAAATCTTCGGTCGGGCCGCCGGGATTGTGGCTGGCTGACAGCACGATGCCGCCAAAGGCCTTGTATTTGCGGATGATGTGGGAGGCCGCCGGTGTCGACAGGATACCACCCTGGCCGACCAGCACCCGGCCAAAGCCGTTGGCCGCTGCCATCTTGATGGCTTTCTGGATGACTTCACGGTTGTAAAACCGGCCATCGCCACCGATCACCAGCGTCTTGCCTTTGAAATCTTCAAGCGAATCGAAAATCGACTGGATGAAGTTTTCGGCGTAATGCTCCTGCTGGAATTGGGGCACCTTCTTGCGCAGACCCGACGTGCCGGGTTTCTGGTCCGAATAGGGTTTGGTTGGAACCGTAATAATCATGCGTGTTTCAGCCTTTTCCGAGGAGGCGGTTATAAACATCGACGTAGCGCTGGGCGCTTGCTGTCCAGGATACGTCTGCTTTCATGCCCTGCTTCTGGATCTGATACCATAGTTTCTTGTCGTCGAAGAGGCGGATCGCCCGGCGTACCGCCTGTCGCAACCCTGCCACCGTGACCGGGGCGAACTGTATGCCGGTGGCAGCCTTTGCCGCAAGTGCCGCCGCATTGGCGTCGATGACCGTGTCATTCAAACCACCGGTGCGGCTCACCACCGGAACACAGCCGTAGCGCAGGCCGTAAAGCTGGGTCAAGCCGCAAGGTTCGAATCTTGACGGAATGAGGATGGCATCGGCACCCGCCTGCATCAGATGCGACAGCGGTTCGTTATAACCCATCACCATGCCGATCCGACCCGGATGACGGTGGGCGGCCGCCTGCAAAGCCTCTTCCAGGGCCGGATCACCGGAGCCGAGAATGACCAGCTTGCCGCCGGCTGCGACCAGATCGTCGGCGACCTCGGCCAGCACATCCATGCCTTTTTGCCAGGTGAGACGGGAAATTACACAGAAAATCGGTGCCGCATCGTCATCAAGGCCGAAATGCCGGGTGAGTGCTTCGCGATTGGCGACCCGCTTGCGCAGGGTAGCAGTGCTGTAAGACGAGGCTAACAGTCCGTCATCATCGGGGTTCCAGACGGCGGTATCGATGCCGTTGACGATGCCGAACAGGTCATTGGCACGGCTGGCGATCAGCCCTTCCATGCCCATGCCGAAATGCGGATCGAGAATTTCCTCGGCATAAGACGGGCTGACCGTGCTGATGGCGTGGGCCGTGGCAATGCCGCCTTTCAGAAAAGCCAGCGTGCCGTAATATTCGAGCGCTTCCCACAATGCATGCTCTGGCAGACCGAGAGCCGGAAGGATGTCAGCTGAAAATTGCCCCTGAAAGGCGATGTTGTGAATGGTGATGAGGCTTGGAATTTCCGGCTTCTCATCGTAGCGCATATAAACCGGCACCAGGGCGGCCTGCCAATCGTGCACATGCACGAGATCCGGTCGCCAATCATCGAGTGCGCCTTGGGCAATACGGGCGCCTGCCAGCGACAGCGCCGCAAACCGTTTCCAGTTGTCGCCATAGTCGCGGCCATTGCTATCCACATAGGGGCCGCCTGGACGGTTAAACAGCGCTGGCGCATCGAGGATCAGCAGGTCCAGGCCCTCATGCCGGGCCGAAAGTACGGTTGCCGTCTCGCCCAGAAGGTCAGGCATATGCAGGAGCACATCCGTGTTAACAAGCTTGGCGAGAACTGCCGGATAGCCAGGCAGCAGGGTTCTGGTTTTTATGCCCAAGGGTTCGAGCGCCAGGGGCAGGGCGCCCGCCACATCGGCGAGACCGCCGGTCTTGATCAGCGGATAGACTTCCGATGCAACGGACAGGATGTTCATGTGCCTGATTGCTCCAGCTTGTCCAGCATAGCCTGGGTGATCAGGCAAATGCCGTTTTCACTGCGGCGGAAGCGCTTGGCGTCAATTTCCGGGTCTTCACCGACAATCAGGCCTTCGGGAATGGTGACGCCATGATCGATCACCACATTGGTCAAGCGGGCATGACGGCCAATAGTGACCTTGGGCAGAATGACGGCGCCTTCCAGCCTTGAATAGGAATTGGCGCGAACACCGGTAAACAGCAGGCTGCGATAGAGCGTCGAGCCGGATATGATGCAATCGCCCGAGACCAGAGAGGAAATCGCCGAACCGCGACGGCCTTCATCGTCATGGACGAATTTTGCCGGCGGATTGATTTCGGCATAGGTCCAGATCGGCCAGGATTTATCGTAGATATCCAGTTCCGGCAGGATGTCGGTCAGGTCGACATTGGCCTGCCAATAGGCATCGATGGTGCCGACATCGCGCCAATACGGGGTCTTTTCGAAATCCGAGCGCACGCAGGAGGAGGCAAAGCGATGCGCCACGGCTTTGCCGTGTTCGACGATATAGGGAATGATGTCCTTGCCGAAATCCCGGCTGGAATTGGGGTCGGCGGCGTCGCGGCGCAGGCAATCCATCAGGAATTTGGTGTGGAACACGTAGATGCCCATCGAGGCGAGCGCCATGGTTTCGTTGCCGGGAATGCCCGGTGGATCGGCGGGCTTTTCGACGAAGGCAATGATCTGGTCCTTGTCGTCGACATGCATGACACCGAACGCCGAGGCTTCCATGCGTGGCACTTCCATGCAGCCAATGGTGACATCGGCACCACTGTCGACATGTTGCTGGAGCATGAATTCATAGTCCATCTTATAGACGTGGTCGCCCGCCAGGATCACCATATATTCCGGGCCATAAGGCTCGATAATGTCGATATTCTGGAAAACGGCATCCGCCGTGCCCTCATACCATTGCGTTTCGGAAACGCGCTGGCTGGCTGGCAGGATGTCGAAACTTTCATTGCGCTCGGGCCGCAGGAAATCCCAGCCACGCTGCATGTGGCGGATCAGCGAATGGGCCTTGTACTGGGTGGCGACGCCAATGCGGCGAATGCCTGAGTTCAGCGCATTCGACAGGGCGAAATCAATGATCCGAGCCTTGCCGCCGAAATAGACGGCGGGTTTTGCCCGCCGGTCGGTCAGTTCCTTAAGGCGGCTGCCGCGTCCGCCGGCCAGCACATAGGCCATGGCATCACGGGCCAGCGGCTGAATTCTCTTTGTCGGCGTCATGCAATCTCCTCCCGCATGTCTCAAATACGTGTTCGTCCGAGAGCATCGTACAGAAAACCGGAATCTGCACGATGCTCTCAGTTTTTGTTTACGCATCGGATTTATCCGAAAACCGGTTCCCACTTTTCGGTCCGATGCTTACTGTTCCAACTCCAGCATAATCACTGCCAGCGGCGGCAGTGACAGCGTTGCGTGCGCCCATGGCGCCTTGTCGGAGGTGGTTGCTGCATCCAGTACGGCCTCCAATCGGCCGCCATTGCCCTTGCCGCTGCCGCCATAGATCTCGGCATCGGTATTGAGAATTTCCCGCCACCGCCCGCCTACCGGCAGCGGCACGTCGTAACGCTGGTAATAGACCGGCGTCAGATTGGCGATAATAGCCACCGGCTTTTCACCGGGGGCCTTGCGCAGCCAGGCAAACACCGATTGATCAGCATCCTCGCTGATCAGCCATTCGAAGCCTTCGCCCTCGCAGTCGCGGGCATGCAGCGCTGGCTTGTTGCGATAGGTAAAGTTCAGATCACGCACCAGGCGGCGCATGCCCTCATGCAGCGGATATTGCAGCAGGTTCCAGTCCAGCGACCGTTCCTCGCTCCATTCGCTCCACTGGGCAAATTCCTGGCCCATGAACAGCAGTTTCTTGCCGGGATAGCCCCACATGAAGCCGTAATAGGCGCGAAGATTGGCAAATTTCTGCCAGTCGTCGCCGGGCATTTTGGCAATCATCGAGCCTTTGCCATGCACCACTTCATCGTGGGAAATCGGCAGCATGAAATTTTCGCTATAGGCATAGATCAGCCCGAAGGTGATTTCATGATGGTGGTGCTTGCGATGCACGGGGTCGCGGGCAAAATAGCTTAAAGTGTCATGCATGAAGCCCATGTTCCACTTGAAGCCGAAGCCGAGACCGCCTTCGTGGACCGGCTGGGACACTTTCGGCCAGGAGGTGCTTTCCTCGGCAATGGTCATCACCTGTGGATGGGCGCCGTAGAGATGCTCGTTCATCTTTTGCAGAAAGCGCACCGCCTCCAGGTTTTCCCGCCCGCCATATTCATTGGGGATCCACTCGCCTTCCTTGCGGGAATAGTCGAGATAGAGCATCGAGGCGACCGCATCGACCCGCACGCCATCCAGGTGGAATTTTTCCGCCCAGTAGAGCGCATTGTTGACCAGATAGGACAGAACCTCGATCCGCCCGTAATTGTAGATCGCGGTGTTCCAGTCGGGGTGGAAGCCCTTGCGCGGGTCTTCATGCTCGTAAAGAGCAGTGCCGTCGAAAAAACGCAACCCGTGAGCATCGGTCGGGAAATGGGCCGGAACCCAGTCGAGAATGACGCTGAGGCCAACCTTGTGACAGCCGTTGACGAAGCGGGCAAAGCCCTCCGGCTCGCCGAAGCGCGCACTTGGCGCATAAAGCCCCGTCGTCTGGTAGCCCCAGGACGGGTCATAGGGATGTTCGGTGATGGGCAGGAATTCGATATGGGTAAAGCCCATTTCGGTGCAATAGGGGATCAGCCGTTCCGCCAGCTCGTCCCAGCTGAGAAAGGTGCCGTCAGGCCGCTTCTGCCAGGAACCGGCATGAACCTCGTAGACCGAGATCGGCTGACGGCGCTTGTCGATGCTGCCCCAATGGGCCAGATGCGCCGCATCCTCCCAATCCTGGGAAAGCTCGGCTGCGGTGACGGAAGCGGTTTGTGGGCGGAACTCGCTGCGGCGGGCGAAAGGATCTGCCTTCAGCGGCAAAAGCTCGCCATTGACGCCAATGATCTCGTATTTATAGGCCGAACCGGGCCGGACATCGGGGGCGAAAATCTCCCAGATGCCGGTATCGCGGCGCAATCGCATCACATGGCGGCGGCCATCCCATTCATTGAAATCGCCGACCACCGAGACCCGTCTTGCATTCGGCGCCCAAACGGCAAAATGAAAGCCATCGACGCCCTGATGCTTGATCGGATGAGCGCCCATCTTGTCGAACAGCCGCAGATGCGACCCTTCGCGCAAAAAGTAATCGTCCATCGGCCCGAGAACAGGCCCGAAACTATAGGGATCGGTCAGCGACCATTCCACATCGCCCCGGCAGGCGCGGTAGCGCAGCGGCTGCTGGGTCTTGATCGCCACCGGACCGGCGAAAAAGCCAGCTGGGTCAAGACAGGCAAGCTCTCCGGCAAGGCTGCCGTCAAGTGTGAGCGCGGTAATGCTGTCGGCACCCGGCACGAAACAGCGGGCAATAAAACAATCCGCACCGGCGTGAACGCCGAGCACCGAAAACGGATCGGTGTGCAGGCCCGCGACGATGGCTTCGATCTCGGCAGAAGAAAGGCGGTCAGCGGAGGGCGGATTTCCGCTCTCGGCTGATGCCTGCGTCTGCCTGGTTGTTTTCTTCATCAGGCTCTCCAGATGTCGGCCGTATACTGTCTGATCGTCCGGTCGGAGGAGAACCAACCCATGCGGGCCGTATTCAGAATGGCTTTGGATTGCCAGAGGGGCTGGTCGGTCCAGACCGCGTCCACCTGACGTTGGGCTGTGGCATAGGCATCGAAATCGGCAGCCACCATGAACCAATCATGGTTATAGAGCCCATCCACCAGGCTGGAGAACCGGTCCCGATCGTCAGGCGAGAACACGCCGGACGCAATGGCGGCCAGCGCCTGTGACAGTTCGCGCGACCGTTCGATGATCGGGCGCGGGGTGTGCCCTTCGGCACGCACCTTGCCGACCTCTTCCGCAGTCATTCCAAAGATAAAGATATTGTCTTCTCCGACGTGATCGCGCATTTCCACATTGGCCCCATCAAGGGTGCCGATGGTCAGCGCACCGTTTAACGCGAACTTCATGTTCCCGGTTCCGGATGCTTCCATGCCCGCAGTCGAAATTTGTTCGGAGAGATCGGCAGCCGGCACCATGACCTCGGCCAGCGACACATTGTAATTGGGAATGAACACCACTTTAAGCAGGCCGCGCACCGAGGGGTCGTTGTTGATGACCCGTGCCACGTCATTGGCCAGTTTGATGATCAGCTTGGCATTGTGATAGCTCGGTGCGGCCTTGCCAGCGAACAGCTTGACGCGGGGCGCCCAGTCTCGTTCCGGATGCGAGCGGATCTGGTCGTAGAGCGCCACGGTCTCGATGATGTTCAAGAGCTGGCGCTTGTATTCGTGGATGCGCTTGATCTGGATGTCGAACATCGCCGAGGGATCGAGCCGGATGCCCATGCGGCTGGCGACCAGATTGGCCAGCTGCTCCTTGTTGGCCCGCTTGACGGCGGCAAATTTCTGCTGGAAGGCGCTGTCCTTGGCAAAGGCATCCAGCGCGGTCAGCTTTTCGGCGTCGTCAAGGAAGTCGTCGCCGATCGCTTCGCGGATCAGCGAGGTCAGGCCGGGATTGCACTGCATCAGCCAGCGGCGCGGTGTGATGCCATTGGTCTTGTTGTTGATCCGGTCCGGGTAGAGCTTGTGCAGGGTGGCGAACACCGTTTCCTTCATCAGCTCGGTATGCAGGGCCGAGACGCCGTTGATCGAATGGGAGCCCATGAAGGCCAGATTGCCCATCCGCACCCGGCGGTCGCCGCTTTCATCGATCAGCGACAGGCTGGTGATTTCCACGTCGGTGAAATTCTTCTGCTTGCGCGCTTCCACCAGGCATTTGGCATTGATCGCGTAGACCAGCTGCATGTGGCGCGGCAACAGCCGCTCGAACAGCGGCACCGGCCAGCTTTCCAGCGCTTCGGGCAAAAGCGTGTGGTTGGTATAGGAGAAGGTTTCGCGGGTCACGTCCCAGGCGGTATCGAAATCCATGCCATGGACATCGGTCAATTGCCGCATCAGTTCAGCGACAGAGACGGCAGGATGGGTGTCGTTCAGCTGGATCGCCACCTTTTTCGGCAGGTCGATCAGCGCATTGCCGTGCTGGAGATGACGCCGAACGATGTCCTGAAGCGAGGCCGAGCAGAAGAAATATTCCTGCCGCAACCGCAGTTCCTGGCCAGCCGCAGTGGCATCAGCGGGATACAGCACCCGGGTCAGGCTTTCGGCCCGATTGCTTTCGCGCAACGCACCAATATGGTCGCCAGCATTGAAGGCGTCGAGCAGGATCGGGTCAATCGGCTGGGCCGACCACAGACGCAATGTATTGATGCGTTCGCCGCGCCAGCCGACGATGGGCGTGTCATAGGCGGTGGCAATCACCCGCTCGCTCGGCTTCCAGACATGGCGGATCTCCTCGCCGCTGGTGCCGTTGGAGGCGGTCTCGACGCCGCCGCCAAAGCCGACTTCATAGGAGCTTTCGCGCCGCTCGAATTCCCAGGGGTTGCCGTGGGCCAGCCACGTCTCCGGTAGTTCCACCTGCCAGCCATCGGCCATCTGCTGGCGAAACAGGCCGTGGACGTAGCGGATACCGTAGCCATAGGCCGGGATATTCACCGTCGCCATGCTTTCCATGAAACAGGCGGCCAGACGGCCAAGCCCGCCATTGCCCAAGGCCGCATCGGGCTCCAGGCCCGCAATGACGCCAAGATCGACGCCGAGCGATTCCAGCGCCGCCTTGATTTCCTCGACCAGGCCGAGATTGGTCATCGCATCGCGCATCAACCGGCCAATCAGAAACTCCAGCGACAGATAATAGACCCGCTTGGCATTGGTGGCATAGGTCTGGCGGGTGGATTCCATCCACTTGTCGATGATGCGGTCGCGCACCACCAGAATGGTGGCGGTCAGCCAGTCATGAGGCTTGGCAACCTTCGCGTCCTTGCCGATACCATAGGTCAGCCGCTCGATGATTTCGGCGGCAAGCGTTTCCGGATTGGAGACGCGGGGCTTTGGAAGAGGGAGGTCGGCCTTTGGATGAGTTTCATTCATGACTTCGCCACATGGTGAGGAGGAAAGGGCAGGGCGCGAGACCGATGGTCATGCGGTTTGCCAACCACCGGCACATACAGTGTATGCATCCTTGGCGAATAGTTGCAACAACGTATTTTTTGAAGAGCAGTCGTCGCTTCGTGTTTTTATGGCTCAGTTAAGCCCCGGATTATTCTTGGGATTATTGGTGCGTCCGCACTTTGTGCCGATACTTCGCCCTCTGCGCCACCACCAAAGCTTAGAGGGCCTGCAATTATCGCGAGATATTGGGATGGGCCGCAAGGATGCGGCCAGCCCGCAAGCTATTTTCCCTGCTACTTGTCGGCCATGGACGGCAGAAAGTCCTCGACCTGTTTGCGCTCGCCCGCTTCCAGCACCTCGATATGTTCCGCCCAGAATTTGGCGGCTTCCGCCGGTTCGCCTTCCCATTTGCGGGTATCGGTAATGTTGTCATCCATCTTCAGTTTCCGGGTGCCGCCCAGTTCCAGATAGCGCTTTGCCAGTTTCACCGACGGTGTATCTTCCATGGTTCTCTCCTTGCGTTTCAAGGAGGCTAAAGGCTGGCCAGAGGCGGAAAGTTCCAGACATCTTGGCCTGGCTTGGTTTTGACCTGCCAAAATCAATTCATCAGGCGGGTCGAGGTGGAGGTCGCTTTCTTGCCGATTTCCCCGAAGGCGGCGACAAGGCTTGCCGCATCGGTGGCCTCATAATAGTGCGAGGCATCGCTGGCGCAGGCACTGAGCAGCGACTTGCCATTGGTCGGCGCCATGAAGGCAACCGTATAGATCTGGATGCCATCGGCCTTGATGGTTGTGCATTGGCTGCGCACGGCGGTGTCGATGCTGGAGTTCCAGCTGCTGCTATTGCCGGTCATTTCCCCGTCCGTCATGAAGACGATGTAACGGCCAATCTTGCTGACACTCGAGACATTATGAGCGTTAATCTCTGTCTTGTTGGATGTTTGCAGCGCGCTATAGGCCGCACTCAGTGCGCCCCTGGCATCGGTGCCGCCGGTAGCGCTCAACGCATTGACATAGGTGACCACATTGGCGGTTCCCCAACTCATCGCCTGGGCAGTATCGGCACTGGCATTGTAGGAATCGGCGCCGGTGCGCACATATTCACTGTTTGGATCGGCCTTGCTGAGCTGTGAGGCCAGATCCGCGACGGCCAGCTTCAGCGACTCGATCTTCGTGTATTTTTTCGTGCAGCTATAGCTCGTCGTCGTGGTTTTCTTGTTGCGGCCAGAGCCAGACGTGGTGGTTGTGGTGCAGGTCCCCGTGTAGGTCGTCGTCGTTTCGTCGTTCATCGAACCTGATCGGTCGAGCACCAGATACATCGAAAGCGGGCTCTCGGAGGCCGTGGTCGCGGCCTGAGCCTTGCCATAGGCTTTCAGCGTCACGGTCTCCCATCCCAGAACCCTCGAAAGCGCATTCATGGTGATGGTATAGCTACCTGTCAGTTCTACGTCATAGGAGGTCGATGAGCTGTTGACCTGGGTGGTCTTGACGGAAATATCCGGTTCCGGCTGTGTGATCTGGTCCACCGAACTGGTGTTCTCGTCTCTGGCCATGGTATTGGCCAGCTGCGAGGAAAGGAAGCTCTTGGCAAGGGCAATGGCGTCGGCCTCGCTCATGCCGTTGCTCATTGCCGAGGCGGCAGCAAGGGCTGCTGCATCCACCGAGTTTTGCAGGGCGCTTCTCGATTGCACCGTCTCCGTTGCATCCATCGCGAGACCTGCCACGCCGATGGAAACCGGCAGGAGAACCGCCGTCATCATGCCGAAATTGCCGCCGGTATGGCGCAGCAGGGGAATTGCCAAAGCGGCGGATCGCCGTGCTTTCGAGGCGAGCAAACGACAGGCACGCAAACGAGGGCTAAGCGCCGAAATGACCATCATGTCCATCCGTGACGTTGATCCGGCACTTGTCATCTCTTCAACGAAACGAAAGCACCGGTCGTGTTTCCTGCAACAGGACCGTGGCTTGACGATCCGCATCGCTGCTGATGGATTGATAGGACACACTGCTTGCAACTGGCTTAATGGGGTTGCTCAAATGCAACCTATTCCTGAAATAGTGCGGTCGAAACGGCGGTTATACTCGCCTCGTCAGCCAATCGGAATGAGGTCCACCGCCTGGACGGTCGTGTGGCTGCCATAGCCTTTCAGCATGCCGATGACAGGGGCGACATCGGAATAGTCTCGGCCATAGGCGACGACGACATGGTCGGTGCCGGCGGCGATATTATTGGTCGGGTCAAGCTCGACCCAGCCGACGGTCTTGCCGCACCAGACCCTGACCCAGGCATGCATGGCGTCGGCGCCGGCCAGCCGTTCCTTGCCCGGTGGCGGAATGGTGCGCAGGAAGCCGCTGACATAGCCCGAGGGAATGCCGAGGCTGCGCAATGCCACGATCATGATATGGGAAAAATCCTGGCAGACCCCCTTTTTCAGCGCGAAGGCCTGTTTCGGGGTGGTATCGACAGTGGTGGCCTTGGGGTCGTATTTGAAATCCTTGTGGATGCGGGCGCAAAGCTGTTCGGCAATCTGGCGCACCGTCATGCCGGGCTTCACGACGGAGCGGGCGTAGGCGGCAATATCGGGGTTTTCAGGCAGCCGTGGGCTCGATCCGGTGAAATGATGCGGGGAGGCTGGCTCCAGCGACCAATATTCGAAAAGCTCGACGGCAAGCCGTTCGGGCAGTGGCGAAAAATCCGCGGTGAATGGCTGGCTATCCACCTGGATACGGGCCTGAAGGCGAATATCCAGTTTGTCATGGGAAGAGCGATAGGCGAAAGTCGTGGTGGGATGCGCGAAAAAATCGGCAAAGCCGGTACGCTCATCCGGCTGCGGCTCGATGGAAATCGAACCGGCAATCAGCCTTTGCCGCTCCGGCAGCGAGATCGGCATGATGCGCAGGATGTGGCGTCCGCCAGCCGCCGCCACGTCGTAATCATAGCCCATGTGCAGTGTCAGATCGTATAGCATCGATAGGTCTCTGCTCATCCGAGATAGGTTTGCGCCAGAAGATCAGACAGCAATTCCAGTTCTTTTTCCAGATGATTGTAGATCTCAGGCGTCATCATTTCCGGCGTCATCACCGCCACGCTCGAATGCAGCCGCACGGTTTCCCGCAGGAAGCGCGACATCTGGCCGTTGACCTTGGCATTGGGCAATTGCTCCACTTCGTTGTGGATCTCGTTGAGCTGGAACAGGATGGAGCGCGGGTTGAGCGGGTCGAGCGCCAGAAGATCGGTCACGGTCAGGTGGGCGGTGTTGACATTATAGCGCCGCCGATGGGTCATGACATTGTCACCGATCTCCAGCAGCATGTCGAGCGCGCCGTCTGGTGCGTCCTGCCCCGCCATATGGCCGAGCAACCGGGTCATGTGCATGCCCCGCTCCAGATAGCGGCCGATGGCGAGGAAGCGCCAGCCGGTGAAGCGATACATGTTTTCATGCACCAGACCGGCAAAACCCGCCAGCTTGCGCAGCAGGATGGTCATGGCATGCGAGGCGTCGTCGCCCGGCTTGATCTTTTCATGGAAGCGGCGTGCGGTCTTGGCGAGATCATTCAGCGCCAGCCAGCCATCCGGCGAGAACCGGTCGCGGATATTGCTGGCCGAATAGACGGCGCTGTTGATATTGCCGAGCAGGCTTTCCGGCACGCCCTGGTCGGTATTGATGTCCAGCGCTTCCAAATATTCGCTGACAAAGGCCAGAAGCGGCTGTTTGGGATCGGCTGTTTCGGCAAAGCGGGCATTCCAGGCGCGCAGAATTCTAAGCGCGCCTTCGGCCCGTTCGATATAGCGGCCAAGCCAGAACAGGTTGTCGGCGGCGCGGCTGGGCAGGCTGCCCGGCATGTTGCGGGTAAATTGTTCTTCGGCTGGCAGCAGCGTGATCCGCTCGACCGGCTTTTCGGAAACGATCCACACATCGGCGGCAGACCCGCCAGCCTGCATGGCCATCGCCGCCACATCGCTGCCGCTGCCGATCCGCCCGAACCCGCCCGGCATGATCTGCCAGCCGTCCCTGGTGCGGGCCGCAAATACCCGCAGGCTCATCGGTCTCGGCTGTAGCCTGCCATCGACCATGGCGGGAGTGGTCGACAGCGTCACGGCTTCCTGGCCGACCAGCTTGGCACCGTCGGTTTCCAGCCAGCTGGCAATCGATTGTTGGGCGGTTTCCCGCAGGGTTGCGCCCAGGACCGATTGCCTGTTGTCATCGAAAAACGGCTGGCGCGAATAGGCCGGGCCGATCACCATTTTCTCGATATTGCGGGCCACATGGTCGCGTTCCTGTTTTTGCCCGCACCACCAGGTGGCAATCGAGGGCAGCAACAGGTCCTCGCCAAGCATATGGCGACAGATGGTCGGCAGAAAAGCCATCAAGGCCCGGGTTTCGAGAATGCCGGAACCGAGCGCATTGACGAAGGTAACTGCCTGATTGCGCAGTGCCTGGACCACGCCCGGCGTGCCGATATGGCTGAGCTGGTTCAGTTCCAGCGGATCGGCAAAGGCCGCATCCAGACGGCGCCACAGCACCCCGATCGGTTTCAGCCCGGCCACGGTGCGCACCATCACCTTGCCGTTGACCACAGTCAGATCCTCGCCCTCCAGCAGCATGATGCCGAGATAGCGGGCAATATAGGCATGTTCGAAATAGGTTTCATTGGCCGGGCCGGGGGACAGCACGGCGATCCGGTCATCAGGGCTTTGCTTGTGGCCTTGAAGCGCATCACGAAATGCCCCGAAGAACGAGGCAAGCCGGTGGACATGGGTTTCGGCATAGATATCGGAAAATGCCCGCGCCGTGGCTACCCGGTTTTCCAGCGCAAATCCGGCGCCGGAGGGGGCCTGCGTGCGGTCGGCCAGCACCCACCAGGCGCCATCTGGCCCGCGGCCGATCTCGAAGGAACAGAAATGCAGGTAATGGCCGCCCGCAGGCTTTACCCCGACCAGCGGCCGCAGAAATTCACCATTGGCGGCAATCAGTGCGGGCGGAATGAAGCCTTCCTGCACCAGCCTGTTATCGCTGTAGATATCGGCGACAACCTGTTCCAGCAATTCGGCCCGCTGCACCAGCCCGCGCGCCAGAACCTGCCATTCGGCATCGGCGATCAGCACCGGAATATGGGAGAACGGCCAGGCCCGCTCGGTGGGACCGGCAGACCCATAGGCGCGGTAGAAGACCCCGGCATCGCGCAGATAGCGGTCGGCACGGGCAAAGCGCTCGTGTAATTGCTCTTCATCCATGCCGTTGATGGCGGCGACGAAATTCTGCCAGACCGGACGGATGTTGCCATCCCGGTCCAGCATTTCATCGGCAGCACCGGGCAAGGCCCGGTAGCCATCGGCAAATGCCGCTCCGGGGTCCTTCTCCAGCCTGTCCATCTCAATGGCCGTACGCTTGGTCATCTCTATTCCTGCCGAAGCATGTCATTCTCGCAAAACGGTTTCACATATTTACCGGAACGACATAGCTTCTTGTTGACGCATGTCGTCTCCGTAAAACTGCTAGGCATTCTTACGGGACATGCTTTCTTGCTCAAGCATGTCGTCTTCGTAAAACCGTTTCACACTTTTACGCGACATGCTTTCTTGCCGAAGCATGTCGTCTCCGTAAAACCGCTACACACTTTTACGCGACATGCTTAAATCCCCTGTGGTCGCCGCAAATCCAATGTGTGCGGAAATTCCGGCGAGACGGTTTCCGGCCACAGCGAATAAGAACCGGCTGTATGGCCCCAGGGTTCGAACCGCGCAAGTCGCCGGGCCTCCGCTTCATTGCCATTCACAGGGAAAGTATCATAACTACGACCACCGGGATGCGCGACATGATACACACAACCGCCAATCGACCGCCCTGTCCATATATCATAAACGTCGAATGTTAGCGGTGTGTTTACAGGCAGGACCGGATGCAGGCCCGATGCCGGTTGCCAGGCCTTGTAGCGGACCCCGGCAACGGCAACGCCATTGGTGCCACTTTTCTTCAGGGGCAGGCGGCGGCCATTGCAGGCAACGGTGTACCGGTCGGGATTGGCGGTCTCCAGCTTGACCTGCAAACGCTCGACCGAACTATCGACATAGCGCACCGTGCCGCCGATGGCACCTTCCTCGCCCATCACATGCCAGGGCTCCAGCGCCTGACGCAGCTCCAGTTTGCTGTCTTGGTATTCCACTTGTCCGACGAAGGGGAAGCGGAATTCGAGCTGTGCCGCAAACCATTCCGGCTTGAAATCGAAGCCGTGTTCGCGCAGGTCGGCCAGAACTTCGAGGAAATCCTGCCAGAGATAATGCGGCAGCATGAAGCGGTCATGCAATGCCGTACCCCAGCGCACGAAATTTCCGCCAACAGGGTTTTTCCAGAACCGCGCGATCAGCGCCCGCACCAGCAATTGCTGGGCCAGCGACATGCGGGCATTCGGCGGCATTTCAAAGCCACGGAATTCAACCAGACCCAGCCGCCCCGTTGGACCGTCAGGCGAAAACAGCTTGTCGATGCAGATTTCCGAGCGATGGGTGTTGCCGGTGACATCGGTCAGCAGGTTGCGAAACAGCCGGTCGACTAGCCAGGGCAAAGGCGGGGCCGCGCCACTGTCAGGCATGGGGATCTGGGCCAGGGCGATTTCCAGCTCATAGAGCGTATCATGGCGGGCCTCGTCAAAGCGCGGCGCCTGGCTGGTCGGGCCAATGAACATGCCCGAGAACATATAGGACAAAGCCGGATGGCGCTGCCAATGCAGGACCAGGCTTTTCAGCAGATCCGGGCGGCGCAGAAAGGGGCTGTCGCCGGGATTGGCGCCGCCGACCACCACATGGTTGCCACCGCCGGTGCCGGTATGGCGGCCATCGATCATGAACTTGTCGGCGCCAAGCCGGGTCTGGCGGGCCTCTTCATAGATGATATCGGTGGTGGCCACGCAATCCTGCCAGCTATCGGCGGGGTGGATATTCACCTCGATAACCCCAGGATCGGGCGCGACGCGGATGACATTGATGCGCTCGTCCTGTGGTGGCGCATAGCCTTCGATGTGGATCGGCAGGCCGAGATTGCGCGCTGCGGTCTCGGCGGCGGCAACCAGTTCCAGATAGTCCTCGATCCGCTCCACCGGCGGCATGAACACGCAGAGCCGGCCATCGCGTGGCTCGACGCTCATGGCGGTGCGCACCGCGCCGGTGATATCCCCAGCCGATCCGGCAATATTCTGTTCGTTGCGGTCCTGCTGGCTGTCGCTGGTCTTGCGCGATGCTTCCGACAGCGCCCGGCCTTCGCGGGTATCCGGTCCGAAATCCGGCAGGGGCGTGCGCGGAATGGACGGGTCAGCCGTGTGGATATAGGGATATTGCGAGGGCGGCACATAGGGCAGGGTGCCGAGCGGCATGCGAAAGCCGACGGGACTGTCGCCTGGAATGAGGAAGATCTTGCCGCGCCGGGTGCGCCATTTCTCGCTGATCCAGCGCCTCCCGCTGGCCTTGGCGTTCCAGGCCTGGACCGGCAGGATATAGCCGGTCGGGATCGTCAAACCGCGCTCAAACACCTTGGCGATGCGGGCGCGTTCTTCCGGGCTTTCCAGCTTGGAATTGGATGGATCGACATTTTCCGGCAGGCTACCTTCCTTGATGATCCAGGCTGCGGGATCTTCATAGGCCGGCAGGATCATGTCAGGCTCGATCTCCAGCTCGGTGGCAATGCTGGCCATCAGCGCTTCGGCCTGCTCATGGCCCACATTGGTATCGGCCTCTTCGGTGGCAATCAGATCAGGATTATGCCAGATCGGCTTGCCGTCCTTGCGCCAGTAGAGCGAGAAGGTCCAGCGCGGCAGGCTTTCCCCCGGATACCATTTGCCCTGGCCGTAATGCAGGAAGCCGCCGGGCGCAAAGCGGGTGCGCAGCTTGCGGATCAACTGATCGGCCAGTGCCCGCTTGGTCGGGCCAACCGCATCGGTATTCCATTCCGCCGATTGGAAATCGTCGATCGACACGAAGGTCGGCTCGCCGCCCATGGTCAGGCGCACGTCATGGGCCTTCAGGTCGCCATCGACCTTCAGGCCAAGCGCGTTCAGCGCTTCCCAGCTTTCATCGGAAAATGGCTTGGTGATGCGCGGATGCTCGGCAACCCGTGTCACCTTCATGTCGAAATCGAAATCGAAATCGGTCTTGGCTTGCCCGAAATAGCCGCCGGAAATCGGGGCGGCGTTTTTGTAATGCGGCGTGGCGGCCAGCGGAATATGGCTTTCGCCGGTCATCAGGCCGGAGGTCGGGTCCAGGCCGATCCAGCCAGCGCCGGGAATATAGGCTTCCGCCCAGGCATGCAGGTCGGTGAAATCCACCTTGGTGCCGGATGGGCCATCCAGCGCTTCCAGATCCGGTTTCAGCTGGATCAGGTAGCCGGAGACGAAGCGGGCGGCAAAGCCCAGATGCCGCAGAATCTGCACCAGCAGCCAGCTGGTATCGCGGCAGGAGCCGCGCGCCGAGGTCAGCGTTTCATCCGGTGTCTGTACGCCCGGCTCCAGGCGGATCACATAGCCGATTTCGCTTTGCAGGCGGGCATTGAGCCCGACGATCATATCGACCGTGCCTTGGCCCGGCGTCATGTCCAGGGTCTTGAGATAGGCGTCGAGGGCGGGGCTGTCCGGCTCTGGTTTCTTGTAGATCGCCAGATCCTCGCGGATATCCTCCGGGTATTCGAAGGGCCAGGTGACGGCCTCTTCCTCCGTGAAGAAATCGAAGGGATTGTAGATGCTCATATCGGCGGTGAGATCGACCTCGATCTTAAACTCGGTGACCGGATCGGGAAACACGAAACGGGCCAGATAATTGCCGTAGGGGTCCTGCTGGAGATTGACGAAGTGGTTTTCGGGGGTGACCTTGAGGGAGTGGCTCAGAACCTTGGTTCTGGAATGGGCCGCCGGTTTCAGGCGAATGATCTGCGGCCCCAGGCGGATCGGCGTGTCATATTTATAATGGGTGAGATGATAAATGCTTGCCTTGATCGCCATGAAACCCCTCGTCCGTGGTCCGGACCTAATGCCATTCTGATTGTGCCTGATCTTGTGCAATGCACAGAAATAAAGCAAGTCAGCTTCTTGGGAATTTGGTAGGCAGTGTTTTGAGAGGCCGCAAACCGTCGCCCGAGCCACGGTTGTTGGCATCTTTGCTTAAAGATGACTCCAGAGCCTCATCCTCGGGCTTGTCCCGAGGATTTGTCTTCAGCAGAGGAATGTTCGACGGTAGGGCGAGCGGCCTAGCGTGTCTAACCTCGTTAAACCCCTCAGGTCCGCCCGAACTCATCGACCAGCCGGACGATATCGTCCTCACCCAGATAGGAGCCGGTCTGGATTTCGATCATTTCCAGCATTATCTTGCCGGGATTGCCGAGCCGATGCACCGCGCCCTGGGGAATATAGATCGACTGGTTTTCGTAAAGCATCGTCACCTTTTCGTTGATCGTCACTTCGGCGGTGCCGCGCACGCAGATCCAGTGTTCGGACCGATGGAAGTGCTTTTGCAGCGACAATTTCTTTTCGGGATGGACGAACAACCGCTTCACCTGGAACCGGTCGCCATTGAGGATCGAGGTATAGCCGCCCCAGGGCCGCAGTGATGTCGGGTGGGTCTCGGTGAGGTTCGCCGTCTTCTTGTTGCCGGCCAGAAGCTTGACCAGATTGCCGACTTCCTGGGCCTGGTCGAGCCTGCCGACAAACACGGCGTCCTCGCTGGCAATCACCGCCACGCCGTCCATGCCCTGTACGGCCAGATGGCTGTTGCGGGAGATCACCAGTGAATTGCGGGTGTTGTGGACGGTGGCATTGCCCTTGACGACATTGCCATCGGCATCGGCTTCGCCGATCTTCCACACCGCGTCCCAGCTGCCGAGATCCGACCATTGGATGGCGGAGGGGACGACGGCAGCATTGGCGGTTTTTTCCATCACCGCATAATCGAGGGAAATCGACGGTGCTGCGGTAAAGGCCTCGGTATTGAGCCGGATGAAATCGATATCCTTGGTGGCCTTGGCAACGGCCTCTGTCGCGGCTGCCATCACCTCTGGCGCGTAGCGTTCCAGTTCGTCGATGATATCTGTCGCGCAAAACAGGAACATGCCGGAGTTCCAGTAGTAATTTCCGGCATCGATCAGAGCTTGCGCCTTTTGCGCATCCGGTTTTTCCACGAAACGGCTGACGGCATGGGCGCCGTTACCGAGATCGGCACCCAGTTCGATATAGCCATAGCCGGTGGCAGGCTCCGTCGGGTTAATGCCGAAAGTGACGAGCTTGCCGCGTCGTGCGGCGGTGGCCGCAGCGGTGATTGAGGCGAGATAGACGGCATCGACGGTGATGGCGTGGTCGGACGCCAGCACGAGCAGGGCTGCATCAGGCCCGAACCGGTCCGCGACGACGCGGGCGGCGACGGCAATGGCGGCGGCTGTGTTGCGCGCCACCGGCTCCAGCAGAATGCCCGACAGCGCCACGCCCTGTTCTCGCGCCTGTTCAGCGACCAGGAAGCGAAACTCCTCATTGGTCACCACCAAAGGTGCTTCATAGACACTGGTGTCGCTGACGCGCTGCAATGTGGACTGAAAAAGCGTTTCCTCGCCCACCACTTTCAGGAACTGCTTGGCGGCGGTGGCCCGTGACAGTGGCCACAACCTTGTGCCTTTGCCGCCTGCCATGATGACGGGGACGATTTTATCGGTCATTCTCGGTCCTTTCTGCAGAAAGCGCGCGGCCGCGATCCGGAAGGATCTGGTGGCGAAAGGCATGAAAGCGCTCCGGCCTCATAGCGGGTCTGGCGTGAAGGGGTTGTTGCATTTTTCTGCAAAACATCCAAGCGCTTCAATGGCGGCGATTGCAGAATTCCTTAAATTGGACGGGGATTGCGATCTCGATCAGGCCGGGAGTGAAAAATCGGCTTGAAAGGCCCGTTACCGCGGACAACGCTCATTCCCGTTGGCTATCGGTCGCCCAGATGTCAGGCGTCGATTTTCTGAGGCCGAGCGGTGGCGCCGGGCTGCATTGGTGGAAACGACCCATCCTTCAACATCTCTGGCTTTTCCTGGTGAATGCGCAGGCGCGGCAAGGCATCGGGATAGTCCTTCTGGATGAAGTCCATCAGTTTTTCGCGCACATAGCAGCGCAGGTCGAAAGCCTTTCCGGCGCTGGCGGCGGACATAAGAATGCGGATTTCCATCACCTGATCCTTCAGGTCGGTGACGGCGAGGTTGAAGACATTTCCATCCCACAACGGCGCTGACCTGACGATATCCTCGGTTTTTCGGCGCAAGGTGGAGACCGGAACGGAATAGTCCATGTAGAGCATGACCGTGCCGATCAATGCCGCCCCTTCGCGGGTCCAGTTCTGGAAAGGTTTTTCGATGAAATAATTGAGCGGCAGGACCAGTCTTCGCCAATCCCAGAGCTTCACCACCACATAGGTGGCGGTTATTTCCTCGACATGGCCGAACTCCCCCTCGACAATCAGCGCGTCATCGATGCGGATTGGCTGGGTGATGGCCAATTGCAGCCCGGCAAACAGATTTTTCAGCATCGGCTGCAAGGCTAGACCAAGAACAATACCCGCGACACCCGCCGAGGCCAGTAGGCTGACACCATATTGGCGCACCGCCGGAAAAGACATCAGAACAGCTGCCGCCGTAAGGGCGACGATGCCGGTGGCGGCCACCCTTTCCATGATTCGGGATTGGGTAACGTGTTTGCGGGCCAGCAGATTGTCTTCGGCATCAAGCTTGAAGCGGCGAAGATAAACGGTGACCCAGATATGCAGGGCGGTGCGGGTCATCCATCCGACAACGATGACGAAGCACAGCAGCAGAGCATGGCGCATGATGTTGGCTGCCGCATCGCTCAAAGGTGCGACAGTGACACCGATGGAGAGCGTCCAGGTCAGGATGGCGAGCCGCAAGGGTCGTCGGGTGCGCTGCACCAGTGAGCGCCAGAAGAGATCCCGGTTTTCCGTCAGCCGTGTCAGGATGCGGAAGCCAAAGCGCTGAATTAACATGCCCGCCAGAAAAGCAAGAAGCAGGACACAAAGCGAAACAGCCCAATCCGGCATCCATGCGATGGCATGTTGCAATGTTTCAAAAATAGTCTGCATCCAAACCCATCTAGGGTGCAATGCGGTATAGAAAATAGGGAAAGGGCAAAAAAATGCCCGGGAACGGCTCTTACAGACCAGCGCGGCGATGGCGAGCGAGGCATTAGGCGACGATGAACCGGCCTAGGGTCTTGATATGAACCAGGCTTGTCAACGCTATAAAAGGGAGGAAAATCGGATGGTGGGCGTGACAGGGATTGAACCTGTGACCCCTACGATGTCAACGTAGTGCTCTCCCGCTGAGCTACACGCCCATCCGATGGCGGGGGTAAACCATGAAACCGCCGGTTCCGTCAATAGCTATTGCGCGGTTTGGATCAAGAATTCGGCAAGCGGTTGTATCCGCTAGCTTTTTCGGGTTTATGCGTAAGCGCTTCACTGTCGTGATCTTCCATGCGCCAGGGCTTGGCGCATGCATCATTTACCGAGCCGCTTGCGATGCGACGCATGATGGTCGCAAATCGCTGCCGATTGGAGGAGTCCAATCTGGGTGGCTTAGGTCTTGGAACCAGGCGGTCTCAGGCGGCGGTCAGCAGCTTGTTGACCTCGTCTACCAGGTCGCGCAGGTGGAAGGGCTTGGACAGGACCTTGGCATCCTTGGGAGCCTTGGAATCGGCGTTCAGCGCTACGGCGGCAAAGCCGGTGATGAACATCACCTTCAGGTCCGGGTCGAGTTCGGTGGCGCGGCGGGCCAGCTCGATGCCGTCCATTTCCGGCATGACGATGTCGGTCAGGAGCAGCGAGAAGGGTTCTTCCCGAAGCCTGTCATAGGCGCTGGCGCCATTGTCATAGGAGGATACTTTGTATCCGGCCTTTTCCAGGGCTTTCACCAGGAAGCGGCGCATGTCGTTGTCATCTTCGGCAAGAAGTATTTTCTGAGTCATTGCTGGACCGTTACTCAACTGGGATCATGGTGTTAAGCTTTCCCAGATATTCCAGCCCGTGTAAACAGCAGGTGAAGACGGGAAAGCCGGGTGTGATTTTTCGCCACTACAGCGACCTGTCGGCGTCTTTGGCGGCGCAGACAGGTCGCTGTAGCACATTATAACTGCTGCATAAGTGCTGCATGATTCTCTTATCATGCCGTATCCGGCTTCAAGATTAATGCAGTATGGACTTCGCGGTGGGCAACTGGCAACATATGTTTCATTATGAATTGCTGATTTGGTAAAGAAGGGGTGAGATGCAGCCGGAACGCGACGATTTCGAGCTGTTTGACGTGCGCGAACCCGAACAGCATAGCATTCCCTTTGTTTACAATTCCCCTCATAGCGGCAGAGATTATCCACAGGAGTTTCTCGCTCGTTCGCGCCTGGACAGGCTTTCCATCCGCCGTTCCGAAGATCACTTCGTCGATGAGCTGTTTGCGGCGGCACCCGACCATGGCGCGCCCTTGCTCTACGCGAAATTTCCACGCGCCTATATCGATGTCAATCGTGAGCCCTACGAGCTCGATCCGAAGATGTTTTCCGGCGCCCTGCCGCCTTACGTCAATGCCCATTCGGTGCGTGTTGCCGGAGGTCTCGGCACGATTGCGCGGATTGTGGCCGAAAATATGGAAATCTACCGGGAGCGGTTGAGCGTGGAGGAGGGGATTGCCCGGATCGAAACGATCTACAAGCCCTATCACGCCTGCCTGCGCCGGTTGATTGCCCGCACCCATGCCCATTTCGGGGCGGCGATTCTGATCGATTGCCATTCGATGCCGGGCAATATCCGGTTGAGCGGTAGCGCCATTCGTCCGGATTTCATCATTGGCGACCGATATGGCACCAGTGCTTCGGCTGAACTGACCCATGCGGCCATGCAGGTGCTCAGCGATTTCGGATTTACGGCGGTGCGCAACAAACCCTATGCCGGTGGCTTCATCACCGAACATTACGGGCGTCCCGCCAGAGGCCTGCATGCTCTGCAGATCGAAATCAACCGGGCGCTGTATGTTGACGAGGCCACGTTGGAAAAACGTCCGGACTTCGCCTTGCTTGCAGCCACGCTGTCGCGGTTCATTGGCCAGATGGCGGAGCTTTCCAAAGGCATTGCCACGCCCGGCCTTGGAGATGGCGCGCTCGCTGCCGAATAGAGCATTGTTCTGAAAAGTGGAAGCCGGCTGAAAAGTTGAAGCCGGTTCTGGACCCTGCGATGCGTGGCGCGATAGGGCAAAAAAAACCGCGCTCGAGGCGCGGCAAGTCTAGGGAGGAAACACCCAAGGAGGGTATTTACAGTCGAAAGACTGTAAGACGTATAATATTTTGCATTGCACAAATGTCAAGTCGATTTTGACATTTTTTTAATCATGACTATTATTTAGGCATTTGCATCACGGAAATGCTCGAATGGCGTGCAATTCGGTGATCTGCCGACGTCCTGATAAATTTATGCTGGAGCGAATTCCGATCCGGCGTTTTATGCCGTAAGAAACCTGCACGTTCACCGACCGAGGAAGCCGCATGCGCCCCGACAAGACGTTTTTCGACAGCCTCGCCGAGGCCGCCAAGACCGAGACACTGCCCCGCTTTCGCTCAATGCTTGATGTCGTCAACAAGGATGCGGGCGGTTATGATCCCGTCACCGAAGGCGATAAGGCGGCGGAGACCGCGATCCGTCGGTTGATCGAGGCCGAGTTTCCTGATCACGGCATTTTAGGCGAGGAACATGACAATATCGGCCTTGGCCGCGATTGCGTCTGGGTGATCGATCCGATTGATGGAACGCGGGCGTTCATTTCCGGTCTGCCAACCTGGGGAACGCTGATCGGCTTTCAGCAAAGCGGCCACGCGGTGATGGGCATGATGGACCAGCCTTTTACCGGCGAGCGTTATTTTGCCGATGGGGAGAAAGCCTGGTACAGCGGGCCGGATGGCCAACGGCAGATCGCAACGCGAGCCTGCACCGGCCTCTCGGATGCGGTGCTTTACACCACCTCACCGGATATTTTTCTGGAAGACGAGCGCCCGCGTTTCGATGCGGTGCGGGCCAAGGTACGGCTGACCCGCTACGGCGTGGATTGCTATGCCTATGCGCTGCTGGCGGCAGGTTTTGTCGATCTGGTGATCGAAACGGGGCTGAAGCCTTATGATGTGGGAGCGCTGATCCCGATCATCGAACAGGCGGGCGGTATTATCACCACATGGGAGGGCGGACGGCCGGAAGCGGGAGGCAAGATCATCGCCGCCAGCTCTGCCGCTGTCTACGAGCAGGCGCGGGCGATTTTGATCGATTGATCGCTACCGGTGTCCATGAATTTCCATGGCCACCGGTAGCATTCTATTGTGTCGTTGTGTTTAGCCAAGCACTGCGACTTTGCTTTCGATGGCTTGGATTTCGTTGGGAACGTCGCCCTGCTGCTCGGACATCTTTAGGCTGGCATGGAACGGACATCCGGCAAATTTCGGATCGTCCTTGTAGAGCGAAACGTAATGCTCTGGAAACGCCTTATCGAGGGCCCGGATGCCGGCTTTGATGTCTGCCTTTTCATCCTTGTTCAGCTTGTCGCGTGATTCGATATAGCTTTCTGTCGGATCGTCCATTTGGGTTTCCAGATACCAGAAAATCAGACCCATCAATTTGGGTAGAACCTCCTGCGCCATGGGATAGGCAGGTTCGATCTGCATGGTCTCAAGGGTCGTGGGCAGCGACAGGGAGCGGAGCAGCTGGTGTCCGAGCCAGTGCATTTCCTTGGGGAAAAAGCGGAAGACGAATTGTTCGTGAATCGCTGTCGTGATCAGGTTGCCGCGCTCGGGCTTAGGCCTTTCCGTCTTTTCTACCGCCTCGCAATAGGCGATCAGCCCCTCGAAATCCTCGGGATAGCCATGCAGCGGCTGATTGTTCTCGGCAACGAACAGCTTGGACATTTCCAGCCAGAACCGATGCGCAGCGATCTGTTCCTTTTCCGAAAACCCTGGCAGACCCATGCGCAACCGCAGGCGATGCATGGTTATGGCCGTGAATGCGCAAGTGTAGATATAGTCTTCATTATAGGAAAACGCACCAGGATATTGCTTTGCCCAATAGGCATGCAGGTTGTTGATGCCCTCGACGGATTTTTTGGTCCGCTCGTCATGCGGCCCATAGAACCACCACAGGGCATTGGCGCTACCTGTCTGCTCGACACGGCTGGTGGAGCGATCCACCACCTTGCCGCCATCCTCGCGCCACACCACCTGCGCGCCCCATTCCGTGACGACAAAGTTCGGAAAGGTCAGTGCGTAGATGAAATTCTGCATGAAGTCGTTGAGACCGTAGCTGCTCGACAGCCGCCAGATCCGCACATAGTCCTTCTCAGGATCCAGAGATTGGATTTCGTTCTGGATCCATTTCTTAGGCGCATTCATCGTCTTTCTCCTCCCAAAAAAGCAAATTGGGCGCTGAAGGTCAGCACGCATCTTCGCTAAACAATACGAATATGTACATTATTGACGTTCTGAATTCTGTCAATTCGGATCGGCCGCCAGCGATAAAAATGTCTTAAGGAATGCCGGAAGAAGGCCCGGGAAGCCATGCGGTGTTATCGAGGGCGGTTTGGGGGACGCCCAAGGGGAGGGGACGTGTCAAAGACCGACGAGTTCTGCGTGGCCTTCGATCTGCATCGGGTCGCTGCCGGGAATGAAGGCATGGATGGCGGCCAGCGCCTGTTCGCGGTAGCGGTCCTGTTCCTGCAACACTTCATGACGGGCGCCAGGGATGGACAGCAATTGCGCGGCGCGGAAATGCCGGGCCAGATGTTCCTGGGCGCTAAAGGGCACGACGCCGTCCAGCATCGGGGCAAGCAACAGGGTGGGGATGGTGATCCCCGTCAGGTGAGCGGGATCGTTGACCCGCCGGATGGCTTTTGCACATTCATGCAACCAGCGGGCCGACGGCGCATTGATCGACAGTTCCGGCACGGCGGCAAAAATCGCCATATTGCGGTCGAAGCGGGCGGCATCTGAGGTCAGAACATTGGTGGCGAAGGTGTGCGGCTTGCTGGCTGATGACAAGGGCCGGTTGCCGAGCCCGAGCGTTGATGCCAGCCGCGCCAGCGCAAACACTTTTGCCGCCGACAGGGCTTCGCCATGCAGACCGACAAAGGGCGCCGACAGGACCAGTCGCGAAATGCGCCCGGACAGCCGTGGCGCTGCGGCAAGGGCGATCAATCCACCGGTGGAATGGGCGATCATCGAGAATGGCAGGCGGCAATCCGGCAGCACGACCTGTTCCAGGAACTGCTCCAGATCCTGCTCATAATCGGAAAAGCGCCGCACATGGCCCCAGCGTTTTTCCTTATCCCCTCTGGATTTCAAGGAATTCTGCTGGAGTGTCCAGTCAGACAGGCCCTGGCCGCGCAGATCGAAAGTGGCAACCCAAAGGCCCGCTGCGGTCAGATCGCGGATGGTTTCGAAATATTTCTCGATGGATTCGCTGCGGCCATGCACCAGCACCACTGTTCCTTTGGCCGGGCTGATATCACTCTTGAAGATCGCATAGCGCAGGCGAAGGCCGTCGTAGCTGGTGAAGAAACCGGCGTGATGATTGTCGGGAATGGGATTGCCGTCCACGGCATGAAGCACGCTATCCATGGCTTTGCCTTTCCAAGCACAATCGTCGGGTGTTCATACCGCATATTTGCGCGGACCGAAATCGGGTCTTGGGAAAAAAGCCGCCCATTGCTTGAAGACGATTGGGCTTCAAGACAAATGGGCGGCAGCAGGCACTGAAGACGCAGGGACGATATTCTTCAGCCACCAGGATCACTCCTGATCGGGCGACGCTAGTGCGGCCAAGGTGAACCGATGCCAAACCCGCCATTCATCAAAAATTCAGCCACAAAAAAATCGGCTGTGATGTTGCGTGCATGGCGAAGGGTCTTGAACTCGCAAATCGCCTTTCCCATCTGTTTATTGCAGGCGCCGGAAGGGCCTGCATCATCCGGCAGACACCGCCATATCAGGGGTATCTGTCTTGTCATTATCGCAACCGTCGCTTCTCAGGAGGACTCCATGCGTCACGTTGATTTTTCCCCGCTTTATCGCTCCACTGTCGGCTTCGACCGCCTGTTCACCATGTTGGACAGCCTGGGTCAGCCGGATCAGGCCCAGAGCTATCCGCCCTACAATATCGAGCGGACGGGCGACAATACCTACCGGATCACCATGGCCGTTGCCGGTTTCGATGAAACCGAACTCAGCATCGAGGCCCATGCGCATGTGCTGGCGGTCAAGGGTGAAAAGGCCCAGGACGATCAGGCCGAACAGACCGAGTTTCTGTATCGCGGCATTGCCAAGCGCGGCTTCGAGCGTCGTTTCCAGCTTGCCGACCATGTCGAGGTAACCAATGCCTCGCTGAAGAACGGCCTGCTGCATATCGATCTGCTGCGCAATATTCCCGAAGCCATGAAGCCACGCCGCATCGCGATTGCCAGCGAGCCGGTCGAAGCGCCCAAGGCCATCGAGTCCCGCGTCGTCTGATCAGGGTCTGGAAGACATGAAGAAGGGCGGCTTGGTGCCGCCCTTTTGCGTTTGGGGTGTTCGTGAAAGACGTCATTTCCCAAATGGTTGCAGTCTGTTCAAGAATTGCTGCTGGCCTGGCGAAAATGGTGATTTCGAGAACCGGAACGGAGCGTACTTAATGTACGTGAGTACAAGCATTCCAGGAAAAGTGCGAAGCGGTTTTCCGTTTGGAAATGCGAATGAAGTAGGCAAGCGCAGAAATTGCCATTTGCAGACGGCCAGCGGCGATTCTTGGATAGACTGTCAGAGAATCTCTAGAAACTGGTCGACGTCTTGCTCTGTCGTGGCAAAGCTGGTGACCAGCCGGATCAAAACATTGTCCTGGCCGACTAATCCGGGCTCATCACGGGGCGTCAGCCATTCGTAGAATTTGGCGCCGCGCGCCTCTGCCTGCTTGGCGGCATCCTTTCCAATCACCGCGAAGACCTCATTGCTCTCGGTCTTCCAGGCCAGGCGGGCCTTGTTGTTTTTGCTGAGGCCAGCACGCATCCGGTCGGCCATGGCATTGGCGTGGCGGGCCAGATCCAACCACAGATCATCCTTGAAATAGGCTTCCAGCTGGGCGGACACGAAGCGGGTCTTGGAAAACAACTGCGCTGAACGCTTGCGGATATAGGGCATTTCCTCGGCCATGTCAGGGTTGAAGAACACGATGGCCTCCACGCACCAGCAGCCATTCTTGGTGCCGCCGAAGGAGAGAATATCGACGCCGCGCTTCCAGGTCATTTCGGCGGGCGTGGCATCGAGTGCCACAAGCGCATTGGCAAAACGGGCGCCGTCCATGTGCAGAGGCAGGGATTTGGCGCGGGCAATGGTGCTGATCGCGGAGATCTCGTCCAGTGTATAGATGGTGCCGGCCTCTGTGGCCTGGGTGATCGTCACCGCCATGGGCCGACCCTGATGGACGGAAGGCGTGTCAAAGCGTGAAACGGCGGTGTGAAGGGCTGCCGCACTCATCTTGCCGCCGCCGCCCTCAACCGGATAGAGCCTGCTGGCATGGCTGAGATATTCCGGTGCGCCGCCTTCGTCGGCGTTCACATGCGCGTCGAAATGGCAGAAGGTGACGCCACCGGCCCGCGCCACACTGGCCAATGCCAGCGAATTGGCCGCCGTGCCGGTGCCAACGAAGAACACCGAGACGTCGCGCTCGAAAATCTCGTTGAAATGCGCTTCGACGCGCCGGTCGAGATCGCTGGTGCCATAGGCGCTGGCATAGCCCGCCGCTTCCTTCATCAGGCTTTCGGCAATGGCGGGATGGGCTCCGGCCCAATTATCGGATGCAAAGAACATGATGGCTTCCTGATTGGCTGTGACGCTCGTCTATGGGCGTGATGGAGACCCTAACGATTTTGCCGCCGTGTTCAATCCGGTCCCATAGGCCGTCACAGGTCGGACCGATTATCACCAGCACATTTGTCTTTGTATTCACCGCTCCAGATTGGTTTCCTGCGCAAACACCTCAACGGACGAAAGAATCATGCGGCAGATCGCTAAAAAAGACAGATTCTGTCGCGGCACCACCCGGCTTTTTGAGCCGATGGCTTGCGAAGCTGATTTGTTTCTGCCATATAGTTTGCAGAAATAGGTCAATGAAACTGACATATTTTCGGAAATCGAGTGGCAGGTTTTGGTTTTCTAGGCCTTTCGTCCTGGCTCTCTTGCGCTATACTCACCGGGATATCTGCTTTTGCAGCGGTCGAGAGAAGCTGTGCAGAAAGGTCAGGTTTGTGACCTGTTTTGCATACGGCAAGCGGGGCGCCTTTAAAATCCAGCCCCTGGTTTGGGCAGCGATAAGCCCCCGTCGGTATTCGATTTTGTCAAATAGCTGTGTGCCGGATCGGATAGTTTCGACCGGACGGTTCAACTGGAGGGAAAACGATGACGCAGATGATGCCATCCGAAGCAATCGTGGCGGCCGATGCGACGCAGGCGAACGCCGGTGCCGCTACGGTAAAGCGTTATGGTCTTCCGCAAAAGCAGGGCCTCTACGATCCGCGCAACGAGCATGATGCCTGCGGCGTCGGCTTCATCGCCCATATGAAGGGTGAGAAGTCGCACCAGATCGTCCGCGACGGCCTGTTCATCCTTGAAAACCTCACCCATCGCGGCGCGGTCGGCGCTGACCCGCTGATGGGCGACGGCGCTGGTATTCTGGTGCAGATCCCGGACCGGTTCTTCCGTGAGGAAATGGCCGCCCAGGGCGTCATTCTGCCCAAGGCTGGCGAATATGCCGTCGGTCATTTCTTCTTCCCCGCCGACGAAGAGCAGATTGCCCATTTCAAGAAGGTGATCACCGATATCTGTCTGGCCGAAGGCCAGCACCTGCTTGGCTACCGCGACGTGCCGGTCGACAATTCCTCGCTGTCCAAGGCCCCGGAAATTGCCGCCACCGAGCCGCGCCATATCCAGGTGTTCATCGGGGCGGGCCGCGATGCCGCCAGCCAGGACGCTTTCGAGCGCCGGTTGTTCCTGCTGCGCAAGGTGATTTCCAACCGGATCTATGACGAATTCGGCGGCCAGGAAACCGGTTTCTATCCGGTGTCGCTGTCGTCTTCGACCATCGTCTACAAGGGCATGTTCCTCGCCTATCAGGTGGCTGCTTATTATAAGGATCTCGCCGATCCGCGCTTCGAATCGGCTGTGGCCCTAGTGCATCAGCGTTTTTCCACCAACACCTTCCCATCGTGGAAGCTGGCGCATCCTTACCGGATGGTCGCCCATAACGGCGAAATCAACACGCTGCGCGGCAATGTCAACTGGATGGCGGCGCGCCAGGCGTCGGTCTCCTCGCCACTGTTCGGCGATGATATTTCCAAGCTCTGGCCGATCTCCTATGAGGGCCAGTCGGATACCGCCTGTTTTGACAATGCGCTCGAATTCCTGATCCGTGGCGGCTATTCCATGGCCCATGCAGTGATGATGCTGATCCCGGAAGCCTGGGCTGGTAACCAGCTGATGAGCAAGGAGCGCAAGGCGTTCTACGAATACCACGCCGCGCTGATGGAGCCATGGGACGGCCCTGCCGCCGTGGCCTTCACCGATGGCCGCCAGATCGGCGCAACGCTGGACCGCAACGGTCTGCGTCCGGCTCGCTATCTGGTGACCGATGACGACCGGATCATCATGGCGTCGGAAGCCGGTACGCTGCCGGTGCCGGAAGAGAAGATCGTCAAGAAGTGGCGTTTGCAGCCGGGCAAGATGCTGCTGATCGACATGGAAAAGGGCCGGATCGTTTCCGATGAGGAAGTTAAGTCGGATCTGGCCGGAAGCCTTCCCTACCGGGAATGGCTGGATCGTACCCAGCTGATCCTTGAGGACCTGAAGCCGGTTGAGCCACGGGCGCTGCGCCGCGACGTGTCGCTGCTCGACCGCCAGCAGGCCTTCGGCTACACGCTCGAAGACACCCGCATCCTGATGTCGCCAATGGCGACCACCGGCCAGGAAGCCATTGGCTCGATGGGAACCGACACGCCGATTTCGGCCATGTCGTTGAAGTCGAAGCTGCTTTACACCTATTTCAAGCAGAACTTCGCCCAGGTCACCAACCCGCCGATCGATCCGATCCGCGAAGAGCTGGTGATGAGCCTGGTGTCCTTCATCGGTCCGCGCCCGAACATTCTCGACCATGAGGGGGCGGCCCGCGCCAAGCGGCTGGAAGTGCGCCAGCCGATCCTGACCAATGGCGATCTGGAAAAAATCCGCTCGATTGGCCATACCGAGGACCGGTTTGACACCAAGACCCTCGACTTCACCTATGATGTGGATCGTGGTGCCGAAGGCATGCCCGAAATGCTCGACCGGCTCTGCGAGCGCGCCGAAGCGGCGGTGCGTGGCGGTTATAACATCATCGTGCTGTCGGACCGGCAGATCGGCCCTGATCGTATCGCCATTCCGGCGCTGCTGGCAACGGCTGCCGTGCATCATCACCTGATCCGCAAGGGCCTGCGCACCTCGGTTGGACTGGTTGTGGAAACGGGTGAGCCGCGTGAAGTGCATCATTTCTGCTGTCTGGCGGGCTATGGTGCGGAAGCCATCAACCCCTATCTGGCCTTCGACACGCTGCTGGATATGCACAAGCATGGCGAATTCCCCAAGGAAGTCGATGCCAGCGAAGTGGTCTATCGCTATATCAAGGCGGTCGGTAAGGGCATTCTCAAGGTGATGTCCAAGATGGGCATTTCCACCTACCAGTCCTATTGCGGCGCGCAGATTTTCGATGCCATCGGGTTGAATTCCCAGCTGATCGATCAGTATTTCTTCGGCACAGCCTCCAACATCGAGGGCATCGGCCTTGCCGAGATTGCCCAGGAAACAGTGGCGCGCCATCATTCCGCCTTCGGCAAGGACCCGATCCTGGCGACCTCGCTGGATATCGGCGGCGAATATGCCTACCGTCTGCGTGGTGAAAACCATGCCTGGAGCCCGGATTCGATTGCTTCGCTGCAACATGCCGTGCGTGGCAATTCCCAGGAGCGCTACCGCGAATTCGCGGAAATGGTCAATGAGAGCGCCCTGCGGATGAACACCATTCGCGGTCTGTTCAAGATCAAGAAGGCCGCCGATCAGGGACGCCAGCCGATTTCGGTCGATGAGGTCGAACCAGCGGCTGATATCGTCAAGCGTTTCTCCACCGGCGCCATGTCGTTCGGCTCCATCAGCCGTGAAGCGCATACGACGCTGGCCATCGCCATGAACCGCATCGGCGGCAAGTCCAACACGGGTGAGGGCGGCGAAGAGAGCGACCGCTACCTGCCCCTGTTCAACGGTTCGCCCAACCCGGAACGCTCTGCTATCAAGCAGATCGCCTCTGGCCGGTTCGGTGTGACCACTGAATATCTTGTCAATGCCGATATGCTGCAAATCAAGGTGGCGCAGGGTGCAAAGCCCGGCGAGGGCGGACAATTGCCCGGCCACAAGGTGGACGCGACGGTTGCCAAGACCCGGCATTCCACGCCGGGCGTCGGTCTGATTTCGCCGCCGCCGCATCACGACATTTACTCCATCGAAGATCTGGCACAGCTGATCTACGACCTGAAGAACGTCAACCCGGCTGCCGATGTCTCGGTCAAGCTGGTGTCGGAAGTCGGTGTCGGCACGGTGGCCGCCGGTGTTGCCAAGGCCCGCGCCGATCATATCACCGTGTCCGGCTTTGATGGCGGCACGGGCGCATCGCCTCTGACCTCGCTGAAGCACGCGGGTTCGCCGTGGGAAATCGGCCTGGCCGAAACCCAGCAGACGCTGGTGCTGAACGGCTTGCGCTCGCGCATCGCCCTTCAGGTCGATGGTGGTCTGAAGACCGGCCGCGACGTCATCATCGGAGCATTGCTCGGTGCCGACGAATTCGGCTTTGCCACCGCACCGCTGATTGCGGCTGGCTGCATCATGATGCGCAAGTGCCATCTCAACACCTGCCCGGTTGGCGTCGCCACCCAGGACCCGGTTCTGCGCAAGCGCTTTAAGGGTACGCCGGAGCATGTCATCAACTACTTCTTCTTTGTCGCGGAAGAAGTACGCGAAATTCTCGCCTCGCTGGGCTTTGCCAAGCTAGATGACATTATAGGCGCCTCGGAACTTCTGGAAAAGAACGACATGCTGGCCCATTGGAAGGCCGAGGGTCTCGATTTCTCGCGGATCTTCCACAAGGTCGATGCGCCCAAGGAAGCCACCTACTGGACGGCGCGCCAGCATCATCCGATCGAAGATGTGCTGGACCGCAAGCTGATCGAAAAGTCGATGCCCGCGCTGGAATCCAAACAGCCTGTGGTGTTCGAGGTCGATATCAAGAATGTCGACCGCTCAGCCGGTGCCATGCTGTCGGGTGAGCTTGCCAAGCGCTGGGGCCACAAGGGTTTGAAGGACGACACGATCCATGTGACGTTGAACGGCACGGCGGGCCAGTCCTTCGGGGCGTTTCTGTCGCGCGGCATTACTTTCGATCTGGTCGGTGACGGCAATGACTATGTCGGCAAGGGTCTGTCCGGTGGCCGGATCATCGTGCGTCCGCCGGAAAATGCGCGGATCGTTGCGGAACACTCGATCATCGTCGGCAACACCGTGCTCTACGGCGCCATTGCCGGGGAATGCTATTTCCGCGGCGTGGCAGGCGAACGGTTCGCAGTGCGCAATTCCGGCGCCATCGCGGTTGTCGAAGGCGTGGGCGATCACGGCTGCGAATACATGACGGGCGGCGTGGTTGTGGTGCTGGGCGAAACCGGCCGCAACTTTGCAGCCGGCATGTCGGGCGGCGTCGCCTATGTCCTCGATGAACAGGGCGATTTCGCCAAGCGCTGCAACATGGCGATGGTGGAACTGGAGCCGGTGCCGGAAGAAGATGACATGCTGGAAAAGCTGCATCACCATGGCGGCGATTTGATGCACAAGGGTCTGGTGGACGTGTCGGAAGACATGACCCGCCATGACGAGGAGCGGCTCTATCAGCTGATCTCCAACCATCTGCATTATACCGGCTCGAACCGCGCCAAGCAGATCCTCGACAACTGGGCTGATTACCGTCCGAAATTCCGCAAGGTCATGCCGGTCGAATATCGCCGGGCGCTGGAGGAAATGGAACGGATGCGCATGGGCGTTGCCGCCGAATAATTCGCCACCGCGCGATCCCGGATGCCGGGATCGCGGTCACGCATGGCATGGCCGTGCAGATCTTGGTTTCAGGTTAGCAGGACGAGAATATGGGCAAGGTTACAGGTTTCATGGAAATCGACCGGCAGGTGGCGAAGTATCAGCCGGCCTCCGACCGCATCCGGCATTTCCGCGAATTCACCATTCCGATGTCGGAACCGGAAGTACAGAAGCAGGCGGCGCGCTGCATGGATTGCGGCATTCCCTATTGCCACGGCCCGACCGGCTGTCCGGTGCATAACCAGATCCCCGACTGGAACGATCTGGTCTATAACGGCAAGTGGGAAGAGGCGATCCGCAACCTGCATTCCACCAACAACTTCCCTGAATTCACCGGGCGCGTTTGCCCGGCGCCCTGCGAGGAAGCCTGCACGCTGAACCTGGAGGATGCGCCGGTTTCGATCAAGACCGTTGAGCAGGCAATCGCCGACAAGGCCTATGAGCTGGGCTTCATCGTGCCGCAACCGGCCACGGTGCATACCGGCAAGAAAGTCGCGGTCATTGGGTCTGGACCATCAGGCATGGCAGCCGCCCAACAGCTTGGCCGCGCCGGGCATGACGTGCATGTCTATGAGCGCGAAACCAAGCCGGGCGGTCTGCTGCGCTATGGCATTCCCGATTTCAAGATGGAGAAGAACTTCATCGACCGCCGCGTCGAGCAGATGAAGGGTGAAGGCGTCACCTTCCATTGCGGCGTCAATGTCGGTGTCGATGTAACCGTGGAAAAGCTGTTGGCCGATTACGATGCCGTGCTCTATTGCGGCGGCTCGGAAACCCCGCGTGAAGCCGGTATCCCCGGCGTCGACCTGCACGGCGTCTATGATGCCATGCCCTATCTGGTTCAGCAGAACCGCCGGGTGGGCCGTGAAAACATCGACAGCGTTGGCTGGCCCTCCGAGCCGATCATTGCCGGTGGCAAGCATGTCGTGGTGGTCGGCGGCGGCGATACGGCGTCTGACTGCGTCGGCACGGCTTTCCGCCAGGGCGCTGTGAAGGTTACCCAGCTCGACATCCGTCCGCGCCCGCCGCAGACCGAAGACAAGCTGGCCGTCTGGCCGTTCTGGGCCACCAAGATGCGCACCTCCTCCAGCCAGGCCGAAGGCGCTGTGCGCGAGTTCCAGGTGGGAACGCTCGGATTCGTTGGCGAAGACGGCATGCTGACCGGTGTCAAATGCTGCCAGGTGGATGATCGTCGCCAGCCGATTGCCGGTTCTGAATTCATCATCAAGGCCGATCTCGCCTTCATCGCCATCGGCTTTTCCGGCCCTTTCACCGACAGCGTCGTCAAGGAATTGGATGGCAAGCTGGACCTCAATACCGACCGGCGCGGCTCGACCAATGTCATCGCTAATGACAAGGACTACCGCACCTCCGTCGATAAATTCTGGGCAGCTGGCGACGTGCGCCGTGGCCAGTCGCTGGTGGTCTGGGCGATCCGCGAAGGCCGCCAGGCAGCCCGCGCCATCGATGAAGCGCTGATGGGCACCACGGTTCTGCCGCGCTGAAATCGACCCGTTAGGATTTCGAGAAAAGGGGGCGTAAGCCTCCTTTTCTCGGAAAATTTCCGGTTGTCTCGGAAGTTTGTCAGTCGATAAATGGGCGAGAAAATACAACTTAAGAGTTTTATTTTATTCCGAAATATCTATATCTTCTTTGAGAAGAATTTCAAAAATATCACTGCGATTTCAATAGAAAAGCGCAGGTATTTGTCGCGATTTTGGATTCTGCTTTTCATTTTTACTTTTGGTAAATTACTGTATTTTAAATCGTGGATGCAACCTATTGTGGCGCTCATGACGAGACGCTTTCCCTCTAGCAGTTTGTCCGAATGCTTGGATCCCTGCCGAAAAGAGAGCCCACATGTCATTTCTCGACAATCTGACAATAAGAACGAAGATTTTGTCTGTCATCGTTTCAATCTGTGTATTGGGCATCGGTGCCTCGATATTCCTATCGCATTCGTTGAATATAATTGATCAAAAATATTCGCACTTCATCGATCAGGAGGCGGGCTCACTTCTGGCGGCGACGCGGTCCAGTCAACGCTTGATGTCGGCTGGCTATGATGCTTACCAGATATTGGACTACGACGACGCAAGCCCGGAAATGATCAGGGCGAAAAAAGACTATGACGAGAGCAGTGAGCGAATGATCGCCATGATCGACGAAGCAATCGCCCTCAGTCCGTCTAAGACTTACAAGCTTGAAGAGTTTCGCGCACGATATGTGGCCATCAGGGACATTACATCCAATGTCGTCGAACTGGACAAGAAGGGCAAAACCGCAGAAGCACGCGCTGAGTTGGTGAAAGCCGACAAACTGATCAACGATACGGTTGTCGACCTGCGAGCATGGCTTGCAAATGCTATGAAGGTACTTTCGAAAGACAGCGCCGATATCACGGCTCAGACGAAACATACCATTATCGGCACATTTAGCGTTCTGTTTATAGCTTTCACTCTCGCGATTTTTGTTGCTTTGTGGATCATCTCCTATGGCATTACCCGGCCGATCGAACGGTTGCGGCTAAGAATGACCTCCCTCGCCAAGGGCGAAACAAGGGCTGAAGTCGATGGCGCAGGACGCGGCGATGAACTTGGCCAAATGGCCGCCGCAGTAGCAGTGTTCAGAGACAATGCGCTGGACCGACAGCGCCTCGAGGCCGAGGCCGAGACTAACCGTGGCTTGTCGGAAAAGGAGCGGGCCGAGCGTGACGCGCAACGGGCCAAGGATGCCGCTGACACCAAATTTGCCGTAGAGGCTTTGGCGCAGGGTCTGACGCGTCTGGCCGATGGCGATCTCAGCTATCGGATTGCGGTGCCATTCGTCGCCGAGCTCGACGGGTTGCGGTTGAATTTCAACACGTCGGTCGAGACGTTGCAACAGGCGTTGGTAACTGTCAGGCAGAATGCGCGTGGCATCGACGCTGGCGCTAATGAAATTCGCTCTGCCGCCAACGATCTTTCGCACCGTACCGAACAGCAGGCGGCTTCAGTTGAAGAAACAGCAGCGGCATTGGAGCAGATTACCACCACCGTGTCGGATTCGACCCGTCGCGCCGAGGAAGCTGGTTCGCTGGTTACCAAGACACGCGATGGTGCCGAACGCTCTGGTGAGGTCGTGCGCAAGGCGGTTGCCGCCATGCAGGAGATTGAAAAGTCATCCAGCGAAATCAGCAATATCATCGGGGTGATCGATGAAATTGCCTTTCAGACCAATCTTCTGGCGCTCAATGCCGGTGTTGAGGCCGCCCGCGCCGGTGAAGCTGGCAAGGGTTTTGCCGTGGTGGCACAAGAGGTGCGCGAACTTGCGCAGCGCTCCGCCAATGCAGCAAAGGACATCAAGGGTCTGATTGTCTCTTCAGGCCAGCAGGTGCAGGCCGGGGTGCAGCTGGTGGCTGAGACCGGCTCTTCGCTCGAAACCATTGTCGGTGAGGTTCAGGAGATCAACCGGCATGTTACCGCGATTGTCGAGGCCGCACGCGAGCAATCGGTCGGGCTTCAGGAAATCAATACGGCAGTCAATACCATGGACCAGGGAACGCAGCAGAATGCTGCCATGGTCGAACAGACAACGGCAGCAAGCCACAGCCTGGCCAAAGAGGCTGCAACTTTGAGCGAGCTGCTGTCGCGCTTCAAGCTGGAAGATCATGGCAAGGTTGTCGCGTTCGAGCAGACGAATGACGTTTCCGCGTCTCGTCCGGCACCGTCGCCTGCCCGGAAATTGACGGAGAAGCTTCGGGGCGCTTTTCATGGATCGGCTGCGGTAAAAGAGAAGGATTGGCAGGATTTTTGACGAGAAGCTTTCCAGGAAGACGGAGGTTCCGTCTTCCTGGAAAAGAACCGGTGGGCGCATGAGACGGTCTTTGGCCGGTACCATTTTGGATAGCCGGATACATCTTACGTCAGCCCCTGTGAAACCGCCTTTGGTTTTCGCAGAGGACTAAGGGTTTGCATGAGCGTCTGTCAGGTTCTCTCTGAACATGACGGACGCTCATATTATTGCTTCGGCACAACCAAATTTATATTGGACGGAGACACCAGCCGGTAATCGTCCACCCGGCCTTTCGGCGGTTCCGGCATGATGCCGGTCGAGACCAGCAGGTCACGGGGCGAGGGGGGCGTTTGCGGCGCGGGCTTTTCAGCGCCGCCCAACAGGTGATCTGCGCCATCCAGCGCCGGATCGGAAATTTTCATGGGGGCAATACGGTCGGGGCCGTCAAGCTCTTCTGGCCCGGTCAGGTCGGGTAAGCTGGTCGCATCGAGCCGCACAAGGCCGGGGCTTGCCATGTCGCCCAGGAATTTGCGGGCGGATTTTTCCAGATAAAAAGCCATCTTGCGCTTGCCGGCATCGGTCATGCTGATACCATCGGGGCCGCGCAACCGGGCCTGTTGGCCGTTGATATCAGAGCCGGTCAGCACGAAGCCGCCGTCCGCATCGACGAAGCCGTCCCAGATGTCGATGAATTCGCCGCCTGCCGCTTCCGCTGCCTTGCGGTAGAGTGCGTTGAACTTGATCAGGTCCGCCGACATGCCCGGCGATTTAACCGGTGGCAGGCCAACCCAAATCAGTGGGATCTTCTTTGCGGTCACCAGCTTGGCAATGGCGTCGATCCGCTTTTGATATTCGGCAAACCAGGCCTCGGAAGGAAAGCGCTGGTCGCCGCCGCCGGGTGTCATCTGCTGGCGGTCATTGGCGCCAAGCTCGACGATCACCAAAGCCGGTTTCGTCTCCTCCAGCATTTTCGGCAATTGCCGCCGCCAGTCGAAATAATCATCCCGCACCAGGCCGGAAGAGCCGTTGCTGCGGGTTTCGATAATAGTGCCGGGCGCATCGGCAAAGGCCTGCTGCAAGCCATCGCCGATGGCGCTGGCAAAGAAATCGCCGACAACAAGGATTTTCTGGGCATTGTCGATCTTGGCGGGAGCCGCGGCCTGTGGCGGGGCCGAAACCGGGACGGGACGCGGTCGTGCCGGTGTGGCGGGAGCGGTGGCGGCAGGTTTCTTGCGGCTGCGCGGCCCTGCCGGACGCGGCGCGGCGGGATATTGCCGTTCATAGCGGCTGTCGTCCGAGCGGCTACCGAACAGCATGTCGAGCAGCGTGCGGCGGCGAGGATAATCCTGTGCCAGGGCCGGGCCAACGACGCTTGTCGCAGCCACGGCGATGGCAAGCGCAAAGGTCACATGTCGCCGCACGATCCGGTCTATGTCTTCACCAGGCATAAGCAGTCATCCCGTCGCGGCCCGTCAACGGCCGATCGCTCCCCGTCAATGCCGTCTGAGCATTTCCAGCAGCGGCTTTGAAGGTTCGCCATCGCCCTGCATGCCCAACCGTTGCTGGATGGCGGAAATCGCCGCTTTCGAGCCGGAGCCGAAATTGCCGTCCACTTCGCCATTATAATAGCCCAGGGCCTTCATCCGGGTCTGCAACTCGAATTTTTCCTTGATGTCCAGCGTACCGTCAGGACGTGGCCATTTCTGTTGCATTCCACCATAGCCGGCGATTTCGTCGGCAAGAAGACCGACGGCCAGCGCATAGGTATCGGCTGCATTGTATTTCTTGATGGTGAAAAAGTTGGATGTCATCAGGAAGCCCGGACCATTGGCACCGGCCAGCAGCTTCAACTGCGCCCGTTCGCCCGGATTGCGGAAAGCCTTGCCGCCAGGGCGGGTGAAGCCCAGCTTCTGCCACTGGCCCAGCGTCAGCGTCTTGCCGGCATATTTGCCAGCTCCCGCAGGCACTACGGCTTCATAGCCCCAGGTCCGTCCGCTGTCCCAGCCGTTCTTGGCCAGAAGATTGGCCGAGGTCGCCAGCGCATCGGGAATGGAATTCCAGATATCCTTATGGCCATTGCCATCCGCATCGACCGCATACAGCAGGTAGCTGGTGGGGATGAATTGTGTGTGGCCCATGGCGCCCGCCCAGGAGCCGGTCATTTCCTTCGGGCTTACATCGCCGTTTTGCAGGATTTTCAAGGCGGCGATCAGCTGTTTGCGGGCAAAGCCGCCGCGCTTGGGATCGGCATAGCCAAGGGTGGCCAGCGCCTGCGGCACGTAATGCAGCCGGTCGTCCTTGGCGAGAACCGCGCCGTAATTGCTTTCCATCGACCAGATCGCGAGCAGGATATGGCGGTCGACACCGAAATATTTTTCCAGCGAGGCCAGCGTGCGGCCATGCTTGGCCAGCATTTCCCGACCGATCTTCACGGTATAAGGATTGACGCGGCTATCGAGGTAATCCCAGATGTCAGACTTGAATTCCGGCTGATAGGCGGCCTTGCGCAGCACTTCGGGGTCCGGGTCCTTGATCCCGGCAAAGGCGCGGTTATAGGTTTGCGCGCTGATGCCTGAGGCGGCAGCCGTGGGATAGAAATCCCGGATCCATTTCTGGAAGCCGACATCGGCATGGGCATGAAGCGGCGCAAGGCTCGCCATGAGGGAAAAGGCAAGCGCGCGAAGATGGCGCGAGGCGCGTTCTCTGGTCATTGGCATCGTCGTCCGTTCAGCTGGCTGTTGGCTCATCTGTCTATGCTGGTCAATGCCATCTGGTTGTGGCAGTGCGGCAATACCGGTCAGGAATTGCACGGACCTGACCGGTCTGGCTCAGTCTATGACCATAGTCTCAACAAATTCTTTACCAATTTACCAAAATCGCAAACGGAATTGTAATTTCGTTGCAATTCTTTAGTAATCGGCGTTTGTGCGATTGCGTGCATATGTGAAAAATCCTCTAGGAGGGATGCGTGGGACAACTGAAAAAAATTCGTAAAGCCGTGTTTCCGGTTGCCGGTCTTGGGACTCGTTTCCTGCCCGCCACCAAGGCCGTGCCGAAGGAAATGCTGACCGTTGTCGATAAACCGGTCATCCAATATGTGGTGGATGAGGCCGTTGAAGCCGGGATTGAGCATTTCGTGTTCGTCACCGGACGCGGCAAAGGCGTGATAGAAGATTATTTCGATATTCAGTACGAGCTTGAACAGACACTGAAGTCCCGCAACAAGAACGCAGAATTGACGCTGCTGTCTGAAATCCTGCCCAAGGCAGGTGCCACCAGCTTCACCCGCCAGCAGGAGCCTCTGGGCCTCGGCCATGCCGTCTGGAGCGCCCGCGAAATCGTTGGCGACGAGCCTTTCGCTGTCCTGCTGCCCGACATGATCATGCGCGGCGAGACGGCCTGTATGAAGGGCATGGTCGATCTCTACAACAAGGCTGGCGGCAATATCCTCGCTGTCGAGGAATGCGCACCCGACCAGGCGCATAAATATGGCATCGTCGGTGTCGGTGAGACGCTGGATGGCGGCTTCAAGATCACCGAAATGGTGGAAAAGCCAGCCAAGGGTACGGCGCCCTCGAACTTCTTCATCAATGGCCGCTATATCCTGCAACCGGAAATCTTCTCGATTCTGGAAACCCAGGAACGCGGCGCTGGCAACGAGATCCAGTTGACCGATGGCATGTTGAAACTGGCCAAGATCCAGCAATTCGCCGGCTATCACTTCAAGGGCGAAACCTTCGATACGGGCGCCAAGGACGGGTTTATCCTTGCCAATGTCGCCTTCGCTCTGTCGCGTCCCGAGCTTCGTGGCTTGGTAGAAGAGCCGATGAAGGCGTTGCTGGCCGCTTTGAAGTAAGCGGTTTTTCGAACGGACTGAAACTTAAAACGCCGTGCGTCCAACGCGCGGCGTTTTCTCGTTTACCGCCTCAGTTTCAGGCCAACGCCTGCCGTCAGCGTCTTTTCGTCGGAACTGCTGTCACTGGTGGATTTTTCCCAGGTCAGATCGGCAGTGAGATCCAGCCAACGGTTGACCTTGTAAACCAGCCCGCCGCCCGCCGTGTAATACATGCCGGTGCTCTGGTTGCCGCCGCGATAATTGCGCCAGGTGGTGCCGCCCGAAAGCTTGGCAATCAGGTTGTCGCGCAATTCATGGGTCACGGCGGCCGTCAGTGCATAGGCGACATCGCCGCTGACGCCCGCGGTGGTGGATGGTTCGATGGAGGTGGCAAGACCCAGATCGACATTGGTGCCGCGCAACGGTGACCACGCGACATTGCCATCAACAGTCATCGCGCCCAGATCGTCCAGCCGCGTATCATCGAAACTGGCCTGCTTATAGCCAAGGGCGATTTCGCCACTGAGTTTTTCGCCCATGTCCGAGCTGATCCCGGCCTTGGCTCCATAAATATTGCCGGAGCGGCGATAGCCTGCGCTGTCCTGGCTCTGGTCATAACGGGTCTTGCCGGTGGAGACTTCGATAAAGGGCGTTAGTGCCGGTGAGATTTCATAGCCCAGCCGCGAAGACAGTGTGACGGCATTGCGGTTACGGTCGGAATTGGACAGCATGCTGCCGTCGGCAAGCTTGGCATCGGTATAGACCCAGCGTTCGAAATCCAGTCCGAGCGAGCCTTTCAGGGGACCAACCTGCCGTTCCAGCACAGCACCGGCGCTGAACTGGTTGACGCCGGATTGCACCGAGGCATTGCGCACGGCATTGGGGTCGGTGGTGCTTTCGCGGCTGAAGCCATAGCCCGCCGTCAGCCGGGCAGCCATGTCATCGGCAAAATCCAGCCTCAATGCTGCATCGACGCGACCGGAAGGATCGCTGTCGCGGTCGCCGGCAATGCGCTGACGCCATTGCCCGTCGCCGGTAATGACCAGTTGATGGCGTGACCAGTCGGAGGTCAGCGTGCCTTTCAGTCCGTTGTCCCAATAGGTGGTATTCTGCTTGTCGCTGCCGGTTGATTTGCGCTCGGTGCTGATGCCTTGCGACAATTCCGGCCTGAGAATCATCGTGCCGACATGGATGCCGGTGCCGTCATCCTCGGTCTTGCGCAGTTGACGCCGTTCATCGACTGGCGATTCCCTGAGGTTGATCCGGTTGGCGTCCAGTGCGTCATTGGTGATGCGGCGGAAACTGTCGGTATCCAGCGTGTCTTCGCGGTCGTCAGCCCTGGTTTTTGCCGTGGTCGATGACGTAGCGGTGCCTGTTGCCGCGTCGTCGGTGCTGGCTGTGGAGCCGCGCAGGGTCGCAAGGCCCGCGCTTTGCTCAGTCGATCCCGACGTCAGCTGCTGGGAGAGGGCAGGACCCGCCCCAGCCGCGACCAGGCAGGCTGCCAGCAGGCCAGCGGACACCATCGGGCAAAAACCCGCGCTGTGCTGCCGATCAGGGGAATGGGTCTGGCTGTCCGTCATTGCGGCCTGTTGAAATCTGTCTTTCGGCGGTGATGCCATTACCGAAAGGTAAATTCCCATGGTTAATTATTCGTTGCGATCAACGATTTGCACAGGTCAGCTTGCCAGAAACACCGGCCAGTCGTCATTTCTTACAGACTGTAGGCAAGGGTGAATGGACAGTTAAGTTCATTAGCGCTATGGACATTGCCATGAACAAGCTGGCTGTAAAACTCGTGGAAGCAAGCGCCATCAAGGCTGCATTGCGTGTTGTCGCTACCGAACAAAGCGGGCTGGCGGCCCTGGAAGAGGCTTTGGCAGGATATCTTGCCGGGCCGTTTTGCAACGCAATCGATGTTATCGGCAAAAGTTCGGGCCGCGTGATCGTCTCTGGGGTCGGCAAGAGCGGCCATATCGGCGGCAAGATCGCGGCGACCTTTGCCTCGACAGGCACACCGGCTTTCTTCATCCATCCGGCGGAAGCCAATCACGGCGACCTCGGCATGATTGCCCGTGACGACGTGGTGATTGCCCTGTCCTGGGGCGGCGAAAGCACCGAGCTGAACGGCATTCTGTCCTTTACCCGCCGGTTCTCCATTCCGCTGATCGCCATTACCGCTGGTGAGCAATCCACTTTGGCGCGTGAAGCCGACATCGTGCTTTTGATGCCCAAGGTACAGGAAGCCTGCCCGCATGGCTTGGCGCCTACCACCTCCACCATGATGCAGATGGCGCTGGGCGATGCACTGGCGCTGGCGCTGCTGGAAGCGCGTGGCTTCGGGCCGAACGATTTCAAGACCTTCCATCCGGGCGGCAAGCTAGGCGCGATGCTGACCCATGTCGGTGACATGATGCATATCGGTGAGGACGTGCCGCTGGTGCCGGAGGGTACCTCTGTGCCGGAAGCGATCATCATGCTGTCGCAGAAGCGTTTTGGCTGCGTCGGCGTGACCGACAGCGCCAACCGCCTGGTCGGCATCATCACCGATGGTGATATTGCCCGTAACCTCAACCGGAATCTCGGTGAGCGGATGGTGGAAGAGGTGATGACCCGTCATCCAAAGACGGTACACACCGAAACACTCGCTACGACTGCTATGGCAATCCTCAATCAGCACAACATTTCGGCGCTGTTTGTGACCGATGAAGACGGTGTGCCTGGCGGTATTATCCACTTCCATGACCTGCTGCGGATTGGCGTGGCCTGAAAGAGCGGTTTGCCGTTCTCTTTAACGTTACAGGGTGATGGCGGCATTGCCGTTATTGTGCCGTGTTAGCTCGCTTTGAGACAACGGAATGAGTGTTCGAGACAGTTCCACGCATTCCACATGTCCCGGATGGTGGACACAGTCGCAACTGGCGGATTTGATGCGTAGCGCCATGGTTGGCGAGACCGGCCTGTCCCAGGCGAATACAACGCATTTTTCTCCGGACGGCCCGCGGGTTTCCTCGCTTTTCTGCATCTCATAGTTTCCGTACTGGCTCCCAACGCTGTCTCCGACGGCCATGGGTAGGAGCGATTTTGCGTCTATGGATACACAGTTGGTCAAGCCGACAGCGCTGAAGCACACGGCAGCAAACTGCAAGACACGTTTCGTCAAGTCACTCCCGACACCCACGTGCAGTTACCGTGCGTTCTGTCCTGTGAATAGTGACCAACTGAACGATCCAATTGGGATAAAATTGTGAAGTCCCTATAACAAATTCGGCGCCGTATCGGCGCTCGCTATCCTCCTCGTTCCTATGCCGCATCCACCGTCAAATCGCCGCCATGGGCGGCGATGATCTTGACCTGGGTTCCGGCCTCCAGATCCGGTCCTGACACAGTCCAGAACGTATCATCCAACCTGATGCGGCCACGACCCTCGCGGATCGGTTCCTGGAGTGTGGCGGTTCGTCCGACAAGACTTGCTGTGCGCTGGTTGAGCAGCGGCTCGTCGCTGCTTCTGGCGTCGGAGCGTAGATATTTACGCCCGATCAGGATGGCGGCAATTGAAAAAGCGCAGAACACCAGCGCTTGAACCTGCCAGGGCCAGAAGGCATCGCCCCAGAAGGCCAGCGAGAGAAGGCCGGTGGCAATGGCGCCCAGCCCGATCCAGATCATGAACATGCCGGGCATGACCAGTTCGACGGCCAGCAGTGCCAGTCCCAGCACCAGCCAGCTCCACGGTCCCCATTGATCGACCAGCGTGGCGAACATGGCGGTTTATTCCTCCGACTTGGCGAAGGGATTGATCACGGGCGTGGTGCTGACTGCGGTGGTTTTCGGAACGCTTCTGGTGGAGGTGCCAGAGGCACGAGCCGGGTTGGAACTCGCCTGTGGGGCATCGCCGCCAAACACTTCACGGGCGATGGCGCCAATGCCGCTCAGCGAACCGATCAGCGATGAGGCTTCCATCGGCATCAGCACGATTTTCGAGTTGGAGGCGGTGCCGATAGCGGTCATCGCTTCGGTATATTTCTGCGCGACGAAGTAGTTGATGGCCTGGACGTCACCGGCGGCAATTGCCGCCGACACCAGGGCTGTCGCCTTGGCTTCCGCTTCGGCCAGACGCTCGCGGGCCTCGGCCTCGCGATAGGCAGCTTCGCGCTGGCCTTCGGCCTGGAGGATGGCGGACTGCTTGGCGCCTTCGGCCCGCAGAATCTGGGCATTGCGGAAGCCTTCGGCTTCCAACACCTGGGCGCGCTTTTCACGCTCGGCCTTCATCTGGCGGCCCATGGCATCGACCAGATCCTTGGGCGGCTGGATGTCCTTGATCTCGACGCGGGTAACCTTGATGCCCCAAGGGCGCACGGCTTCATCCACCACCCGCAGCAGGCGGTCATTGATGACCTCGCGGTTGGAGAGCAGTTCGTCGAGGTCCATCGAGCCCATGACCGAGCGGATATTGGTCATGGTCAGGTTGAGAATGGCGTTTTCCAGATTGGCGACCTGATAGGCGGCTTCGGCAGCATTCAACACCTGATAAAAGGCCACGGCATCGGCGGAAACGCTGGCATTGTCCTTGGTGATGACTTCCTGGGTCGGAACGTCAAGCACCTGTTCCATCACATTCATCCTGGCACCGATGGTCTCGATGAAGGGTGTGATGATGTTGAGGCCCGGTTCCAGCGTGCGAGTATAGCGCCCGAAGCGTTCCACCGTATAGCGAAAGCCCTGCGGCACGGTCTTGATCCCGGCAATCAGCACCAGGATGACGAAGCCCACCAGGGCAATAACCAGAATATCGAAGCCGGACATATTTTCTCACCACCGCTATTTTGTTGAACCTTATGTAAGCTTGGCCCCACCCCGTTACCAGTGGCATGGCCAATCTAGGGTCGTTCTCGGGGCAATTACCCGTTCGGGCGGGTTTGCAAAGCCTCACTTCTGCGCTATCAGGGCCACGGTTTTCACCACCGGTCGCAGCCTACCCGGAAAAAACAAGGACTAGAACCATGAAAATACTCGTCGTCTGCTCAGGCGGACTCGATTCCGTTTCGCTTGCCGATAAAATGGCGGCGGAGCATCAGCTGATCGGCCTGATCTCCTTCGATTACGGCCAGCGTCATAAAAAAGAGCTGGATTTTGCAGCGCTCGCGGCCAAACGGCTGGGCGTGCCGCACCAGATCATCGACATTACCGCGATTGGCGCCAGCCTGACTGGCTCGGCACTGACGGATGATCTCGAGGTTCCCGACGGCCATTATGCCGAAGAGACGATGAAGATCACTGTCGTGCCGAACCGCAATGCCATCATGCTGGCAATTGCCTTCGGCGTGGCTGCGGCCCGCAAGGCGGATGCGGTGGCCGTTGCCGTGCATGGCGGCGACCATTTCATCTACCCCGATTGCCGACCCGGTTTCATCGATGCATTCCAGACCATGCAGGCCCATGCGCTGGAAGGCTATGCCGATGTCAAGCTGATGGCGCCGTTCGTCACGGTTTCCAAGGCCGATATCGTCACCGAAGGGGCGAAATACGGCACGCCGTTTGACCAGACATGGTCCTGCTACAAGGGCGGTGCGCGCCACTGCGGCCGGTGCGGCACCTGCGTGGAACGGCGCGAAGCCTTTCATCTGGCCGGTGTTACCGATCCAACTGCCTATGAAGATCCGGATTTCTGGGTCAGCGCCACCTCTAGCTTTCAGGCCAGGGAGGTTTGAAACCATGTACCGGATCACCAAGGAGTTTCATTTTTCCGCCTCGCACCAGCTGAAAGGCCTTCCCGCCGATCACCAATGCGCCCGGCTGCATGGGCATAATTACATTGTCGAGGTCGAGCTTTCGGGGGAGGACCTGAACGACCATGGCTTCCTGCGCGATTATCATGAGCTGAAGGTGCTGAAGACCTATATCGATGAGGCCTTCGATCATCGCCATCTCAATGACGTCCTGGGTCACGACAAGACCACGGCGGAATGTCTGGCCAAGCATTTCTACGACTGGTGCAAGCAGCGATTTGCCGAGACCTCTGCGGTCCGGGTCAGCGAAACCCAGAAAACCTGGGCGGAGTATCGTCCGTGACGCAGTCTCAGATTTTGGGCGATGCGGGGCTTAGGGTTAGCGAAATCTTCGGACCGACCATTCAGGGTGAGGGGGTGTTGATCGGCCAGCCGACCGTGTTCGTGCGCATGGGCGGCTGCGATTATCGCTGTTCCTGGTGCGATAGCCTGCATGCGGTGGAAAGCCGCTTTCGCCACGAATGGCTGCCAATGAGCGTCGAGGCGATCTGGTCCGAGGTGGAAAGCCTGTCCGGGGGCGTACCATTGATGGTGTCGCTGTCGGGCGGCAATCCGGCGATCCAGCCGCTGGGCGGGCTGATTGCCCACGGTCATGAGCGAGGCTACCGCTTCGCCCTGGAAACCCAGGGGTCGATTGCCCGCGACTGGTTTGCCGATCTGGATGTGCTGGTGCTATCGCCCAAACCACCTTCGAGCGGCATGGAAACGGATTGGGATGCGCTTTCGCTCTGTCTGGAGAAAGCCGCAGCGCGGGGGCAGCAGAAAAGCCCGCTCACCGTGTTGAAGTTCATCGTCTTCGATGAGGCCGACTATGCCTATGCCCGCGACGCCAGCGCCCGGCATCCGCATCTGCCGGTCTATCTCCAACCCGGCAACCACACGCCCCCGCCGCCGGAAGACGATGACGCGGTCATCGACATGGATGGCATCATGACCCGGATGCATTGGCTGGTGGACCGGGTGGTCGAAGACCGCTGGTTTTCGGCTTGTGTGTTGCCGCAACTGCATGTGCTGCTCTGGGGCAACAAGCGCGGTGTGTGACGGGAGAGCATCGGACCGAAAACCGGTGTCCACTTTGCGTACCAATGCCAACGATCATTCAAAGAATGACCGTTGGCATTGTGTGTCCTGATGAGAAAGCCCTCATCTGAGGAGGATTAGTGTATCAAAACTCCTCCCAGTTATCCCGGGATTGAGCGGCAGCTGCGCCCCCGCCAAAGGCCTTGGCAACGGCCTTGACCCGTTCGCGGGCCGGTGACGGAGCCGGGCTGCGGGCGGTCAGATTTGCGGAGACCGGCTGCGGTGCCCTGCGCCGAGGCTCGGACATCGTGGTTTCAGGCATCGAGCGGCCTTGTTGCCCGGAAATCTTGAAGTGGCTGAGCAGCCCGACCAGGCTCTGCGCCTCGTCGGAGAGCGAATGGGTAGACGCCGAGGTTTCCTCGACCATGGCGGCATTCTGCTGGGTCACCTGATCCATCTGGTTGATGGCGGCATTGATCTCATGCAGGCCGGTTGCCTGTTCCTTGGCCGCATTGGCGATGGAATGGATATGCTCATTGATGGTCAGCACCCGGCTTTCGATCTTTGCCAGCGCTTCGCCGGTTTTTTGCACCAGCTTGACCCCGCCTTCGACCTCCTGACCGGATTTGGTAATCAGCGCCTTGATGTCCTTGGCGGCATTGGCGGAGCGTTGCGCCAGTTCGCGCACTTCCTGGGCCACCACGGCAAACCCCTTGCCGGCTTCACCCGCACGCGCGGCTTCCACACCGGCATTCAGGGCCAGAAGATTGGTCTGGAAGGAAATCTCGTCGATGACGTTGATGATGGTGGAAATTTCCTTGGAAGCATTTTCGATCCGGCCCATGGCGTCCACGGCTTCGCTCACCACGACGGCGGACTGGGCGGCATTTTCCGTGGCTTCCGTCACAATCCGGCTGGCTTCCTGGGCACGGTCCGACGAACTGCGCACCACGACTGTGATCTCATCAAGTGCCGCTGAAGTTTCTTCCAGAGCGGCTGCCTGCTTTTCGGTGCGCATCGACAACTCGTTGGTGGCATTGCTCAATTGGCCGGTGCTGCCGCTGATCGTGTCCGTCTTGTGGCGGATACTGGAAATCGTGTCGCGCAGGCGCTCAAAGGTGGTGTTGACATTGGCCTGCAATTCGCCGAACGCGCCTCTGAACTGGCCTTGCATTTCCTGGCTCAGATCGCCGCTGGCGAGATTGGCGATCACCCGACGGGTTTCCGTCACTCCGCGCTCGACGCTTGCGATCAGCTCATTGATATTGTTAGCGAAACGGTCAAGATTTGGGTCGTCGTAATGTTTGTCGATCCGCTTGCTGAAATCGCCATCGGCGGCTGCTGCGACGACAACGGACATGCTGGATTGCAGGTCATCGCTTTTTGCGCGAAGGGCGGTTTCCTGGGCATTCATGCGGGCGACCTCCTGGCCATTGCGCTTGAAGGTTTCCACCGCCAAGGCCATGTCGCCGATTTCATCCTTACGGGTGGCGCCCGGCACGTCGGTTTCAAAATCACCATTGGCGACACGCTTGATGGCCGCGGTGAGCTGGACGATCGGGCGGCTCAACTGCTTGACGCCGATATAGATCCCGAGGCCGACGCCGATCAGGATGGAAACTGTCGTCACCGAGACGATCAGGATCATCATGGCTGTCTGGAAGCTGGCGACCGATGCCGTGACCTCCTGGAGTTCTTTCTTGTCGGCGCTGACGACGGCATCCACCTCCGTCTGGAAGGCTTTGCGGTTGGCGCGGTTGGCCTCGTTATTGCCCTGCTCATTGGCGGCCTGCGGACTGACTTCTGTGCCCAGACGGACTGTTTCCGTGCGGAATGTCCGGAATTCCGCCGCCTTGGCAACCATGGCTTGGAAGGCCTGCAGCTGGGTTTCCGGTATCATTTTCCGCCAGGTTTGAAGCGTGGCATCCATGTCATCGAGGCTTTTTGTCAGCCCCTTGCCGAACTTGTCGGCATCTTCCTTCGATTTCGCCGCGTAGATACCCCGTGATTCCATCACGACTGAAGTGATCAGGCGGTTGAGCCGCTCACCCTGGAAGGCGCGCTCAGATAGGTTGAGGACCTGTGCGGTCTTGCTGTCATATCGCAATGCCACGAAGATCCCGATCGCCCCAATCAGGGACGCGGCAAAGCCGAGAATGAAAACAAGTAGATATATTTTACCATTAATACGCATAGATTCCTCCTCCGCTGGGCCGCGGCAATCTCTCTCGATAGGTTGAATGTAGGGTGGAACAATTAATTATTGCTTTGATTTGTACCTGTGGATTACACAATCTTTAGATTGTGGAAGCTTGATTTTACAATCAAGATCGCCGTGAATGAACAGTGCGACAGGCAAGGGCGGGGAAGCTCATTTCAATATGGACTCATCAAGAACGGCATTTTAAAAGCAATTTGTATATTTGAAGTATGCAATAGAAATTTTAAGCGGAGTCAGTATCCCACGGTGGCTAAAACGCAGGGTGCTGAAGGGGAACGGGAACTGGTTTTCCCGAAACATGTCTTGAGAATATGAAAATGCAGCCCAGTCAAAGCCATAGGATAACTTCACTTGAAGGTCTGCGAGGTATCATGGCATGGTGGGTGGTGCTCGGGCATGTTTCCTTGACATTCGGCTGGGGCCTGCCAATTGTCGACCGCAATGTCTTGGCAGTGGATGTGTTTATCATCCTGTCCGGCTTCGTGATCGCCCGTCTGATCGACCGCAATGCTGAGCCGCTGGGACTTTATATTGCCCGCCGTGGCTTCCGGCTGTTTCCATTATATCTGGTGGTTCTGGCCCTTTCGACAATGTTGCTGCCGGTGCAGGTTTCCGCCTGGCAGGACATTCCCTTCGCGACGCCGACCAATGCCAACCGGCTTTACCTGGCTCAACAGGGCCTGGAATCGCTCGGTCAGCAGCTTATCGTCCATGTTCCGTTGTTGCAGGGCCTGGTGCCGGATCGCGTGCTCGATAGCGCCCCTTATACGATCGTCGGCCAGGCCTGGAGCATTTCCATGGAGTGGCAGTTTTATCTCCTGGCGCCGTTTTTCCTGTGGGTGTTGGCCAAAAAGCAGCGCTGGCCGCTGGGAGCTGCGGTTTTCCTTTCCCTGATCCTGGCGACGGATCTGCTTCCCGGCGGGTTCGTCGGCTATAAGGCTTCCCGCTTTGCCATCGGCATCTGCAGCTATATGGCCTTCGATCGCAGGCAGGAATGGCGGGGATGGCTGTTGGCAATTCTGGGCTTTGCCGGTATTGCGATTGCCCGCGAAGGGCTTTCACAATTGCTGCCTCTTATGCTTTGGGCCGGTGTCCTGCTCTCGGCAGCGGCCCCCGTCCACCACCTGATGCACCTGCCGGCGCGGCTTCTGGGGTCGGCAATGCCGGTCCATCTCGGGCAGATTTCCTATTCGGTCTATCTTGTTCACATGATCCCGCTTTATGTGTCGATCGCCGTTCTGACCGGATTGGGCGTTTCGAACTCGGTTCTACAGGCCTGTGTTGTGATCTTCACGCTTGTCGCGACTTATCTTCTGTCGCTGGTCAGTTACCTTTTCATTGAAAAGCCGGGAATCGAGCTTGGCGCCCGATTGATCCGACCCGCGGACCTGCAAACCGCGTGATTTTGGTTTAAGGACTTCTACGAGGAGTCATTGAAAATGACTCTTCGTCTCAAACCCAGCCCTGCAACTCCCGGCGCACAACATTTTCCAGTACGCGCATGCCGTCCGGGCTGTCGTTCAGGCAGGGGATATGGGTGAATTTCTCACCGCCGGCGTGGTGGAAGATTTCGCCCGCTTCTCCGGCAATTTCCTCCAGCGTTTCCAGACAATCGGAGACGAAGCCGGGATTGATCACGGCAATACGCTTGACGCCATCCTTGGCCAGTTTTTCCACGGTCTTGTCGGTATAGGGCTGTAGCCATTCCTCAGGCCCGAAGCGGGACTGGAAGGTCACCATCAGCTTTTCCTTCGGCCAGCCCAGCCGGTCGCGCAGCAGCCGCGCGGTCTTGTAGCACTGGCAATGATAGGGATCGCCCTTCATGAAATAGGACTTCGGAATGCCGTGGAACGAGGTCAGCACCAGTTCCGGTTCCCAGTCGAGGCTGGCGAGATGGGATTCGATGGAATTGGCCAGTGCATCAATATAGACAGGATCGTCGCTATATTGCGGCACGGTGCGCAGTGCCGGTTGCCAGCGCATCTTGAGCAATGCCTTGAAGGCTTCGTCATTGACCGTGGCCGTGGTGGCGGCGGCATATTGTGGATAGAGCGGAAACAGCAGGATCTTTTCGCAGCCGGCCTTTTGCAGCGCGTCGATGCGGGATTTGATAGACGGTTGGCCGTAGCGCATCGCCCAATCCACCACGACATTTGGCAGATCGGCAAACGAGACCGCCATTTTCTCGGCTTGGTTGCGGGTGTAAGTCCGCAGATAGCTCTCGTTCAGATCCTTGTTCCAGATTTCGGCATAGGCCTTGCCGACCTTGCCCGGACGGGTGTTCAGAACAATGCCATAGAGGATGGGATACCAGAACAGTCGTGACCATTCGATAACCCGCTTGTCGCTGAGGAATTCCTTCAGGTAGCGGCGCATCGAGGTGTAATCGGTCCCGTCGGGCGTCCCGAGATTGACGAGCAGCACGCCGACCTTGCCGAAATTGACCTTTGGATGTTCGGCAGGAAGATGGTTGACGATCGCGCTCATATTTGGACTTCCCTGGTCAAGAATTCGATGCTGCTGTTACGCTTTTGGACCGAGATGAGATCACTGTCCAGAATGAAAAATGGCCCGGATCGCTCCGGGCCGGACCTTTTGTCGCATGCGGGAGGTTTGGGTCTCCCGCAACTGAAAGTTATTTTGCCGGAACGGTCAGAACCTCACCGATCTCGATATGGTCGGGATGGCGCAGCTTGTTGGCACCGGCAATCTTCTTCCAGTCCTCGCCATTGCCATAGGTGGTTTCAGCGATTTTCCACAGGCTGTCGCCCTTAACCACGGTATATTGGGTCGGCTGAGCGGCGGCAGGCGGTGCGGAAACGGCTGGAGTTACGGGAGCCGGAGCGGCGGGGGCAGGGGTTGCCGGAGCAGGTGCGGCAGGCGCTGTTGGGGCAGGAGCCGGTGCCGTGGCTTGGGCCGCCGTCGCCGTCTTCGGCTGGGCAGCAGGTGCGACATAGCCAGCTGGCGTGACTTCGCTGACGCGGCCATCGGTAAATGGCTTGTAGGGCGAATTCTTGGCCAGGAAGTCAGCTGTCACATCGGCGAGATCCGGGCCATAATCATAGGCATTCTGCCCGGCTGTCGCAAAGATCTTGTAGCCGTCGCCGCCGGTGCGCATGTAATTATTGGTGACGACACCGTAGAGCTTGCTGGTATCGAGCGGTACGAAGCCGTCGCCGTCCTTGACCTGCACGTCAACGATCCGGCTGCCGACCGGCTTGGAACGGTCGAAGCTGTATTTCAGACCGGCAACCTGTGAGAACCGGCCCGCGCCGTCGTCCACCTGGCTCACGCCGTTTTCAAGCGCCGCAATCACGTCGGAGCCCTTGAGCTGGAAGGTCGCAAGCGTGTTCTGGAAGGGCAGGACCGTGATGACGGAACCCATAGTGACCTTGCCGCCGCCGATCGAGGCGCGCAGGCCGCCGCCGTTCTGGATGGCAATGCTGATGCCCTGGCTGCGGGTATGGTCCAGCATGGCCTCGGCCACCAGATTGCCCATGGGGCATTCCTTGGCGCGGCAGGAGGTGGAGGCACCGTCGATAGGTCCGGCGCTTTCACCGATTTCCTTCTGGCGCAATTCCTGGATCGGACCGGCCAGTTCCTTGACCTTGGCGGTCATCGCTTCATCAGGCTTGAATTTCGAATCGATCAGGATCGGATCGCCCTTGGCGCTTTTCACCACGCCGTTATCGTCGAACACCACCGTCAGATCGCCGAGATATTTGCTGTAGGAAGCAGCTGTCACAACCGGCACCTTGTAGCCGCCGGGATTGTCGACCAGCGTCGGATAGGGGCCTTCGGCCTTCGGATCGGTGTTTGACAGCAGCGTGTGGGAATGGCCACCGACCACGACGTCGACGTCAGGGATCTTGGCGATTTCCATGTCACGGTGATAGCCGACATGGGTGAGGGCGATGATCTTGTTGACGCCTTCGGCCTTGAGTTTCTTCACTTCTGTGGTGATGGCAGCAACATCATCGGTGAATTTCACATTCGGTCCCGGCGAGGCGAGTTCGACGGTCTCAGGGGTAACGGCGCCGACAATGCCAATCTTCTGGCCGCCGATCTCCAGGATTGTGGAGGGCTTGAACTTGTCCTTCAACTTCGATTCGGCATTGACTTCCAGATTGGCGACGACGACCGGAAACTGCACCTTGTCGAGGAAGGGACCGATGGCCGTCTCCCCATCGTCGAATTCGTGATTGCCAAGCGTCATGGCGTCGAACTTCAGGATGTTCATTACATCCAGTTCAGCGGTGCCCTTGTATGTGGTGTAAAACAGCGATCCCTGGAAATTGTCGCCGGCATTCAGCGACAGGACATTCTTGCCGGCCAGCGCCGCGCGGGTCTGGTCGAACGCGGTCTTCAGGCGAGCGGCGCCACCGAAGCACTGGTTCTTGCTTTCCTCATCTGCCGAGCAGGTCGAATCATATTTGTTGATCGATTCGATCCGGGAATGGAAATCGTTGATATGCAGGATGTTCAGTTCGAAATCGGCAAAGGCCGCCCCCGACGACAGGATGAGCACCGAGGCGCTCAATAGGCCAAATTTAAATCTTTTTAACATCCGTAACTCCTGATTTCATGGAACACCCGCTCTGGTTACCCCTCTTTTATGACGTTCTTATCGGGCTTTTGCGGAAGGTTGCATGTTTCCATCGTGCTTGGTTTATCGCAAGCGAAAATACGCCAGAACAGCAAAAAGCCGGCCCCATGGACCGGCTTTGCCAAGCGTGGATGCGTTGAAGCGTCAGATTTTGCGGCGTAGCGAGAAATTCGAGCCGGCATCCGTGGTGCAGTTCAGCTGTTCTGGCGAAACCAGCGCGCAATTGACCCGCGACTGGGTCTTGCGCACCAATGAGGTCATGTTGATCTCCACCAGCGTCGGCGAGCTATTGGTATAGGTGCCGGAGGCCAGAAGCGCATTGGTATCGCTGGAGCGGGTGGCAAAGGTGCCGCCCTGGAAGGTGGAAACGATGCCGTTCGGATCGACCCAGGCGCCATCGACGCCCTGCGGCTGCGGCGTATTATACGCGACCTGGCGCGGCGGCGGCGTGCCCACGCAGGATGACACGGCAAAGGCCGCGACGAGCAGAATTGCGATGCTTTTGACCTTCATGACAGTCTCCATCCGGCAGGACATTATGGCCGCCTATGTCTCTGGCCTCTTTCGGCCGCCTCGGCCAGAGAGGTCCTTTACGCTTCATATTCCCGGTTGGTAACAACCGATATCCTGAAATACCGCGAGGGCCGATCAGGTTCCATACTGGCGACCATGCCGCGAAGATCGAACGAAAGCAAGGCTTTCAACCTCTTCCCGGCCACTTGAACACAATCCTGGTATTGATGTTCCACAGGAGCATGAAAGGCGTGCCATGGCAGTCTTGATGTCGGCTTGGGGCCGCGCGGTCTTTCGATGCGCGGCACCATTACTTCAGTCTGGTGTTTCAAATCGGCAGATGGATATTGCCATCCGCCGTTCTGCTGCGTTTAGCGCACCAGGATATTCTTGAACTGCCAGGCGTCCTTGGTGTCGAGGTCTTCCGGGAACAGGCCGGGACGACCGTCGAGCGGGGTCCAGTCGGTGTAATGGCCTTCGACCGGGCCGAGATAGGGCGACTGCACTTCCAGGCAGCGCTTGTAATCGACTTCGTCGGCCTCAACGATCCCAGCCTTCGGGTTCTCGATGGCCCAGACCATGCCAGCCAGCACTGCGGAGGTTACCTGCAAGCCAGTGGCATTCTGGTAAGGGGCGATGCGGCGGGTTTCTTCCAGCGACAGGCGCGAACCATACCAGTAGGCGTTCTTTTCGTGGCCATAGAGCAGCACGCCCAACTCATCGATGCCGTCAACCAGCTCGTTTTCGTCGAGAACATGCAGAACCGGCTGGGCGGTGCCGCCATTGCCGAACATTTCATGCAGCGACAGAACTGCGTCATTGGCCGGATGATAGGCGTAGTGGCAGGTCGGGCGATAGGCGACTTCGCCATCCTTCTCGACGGTGAAGTAATCGGCAATCGAGATCGACTCGTTGTGGGTGACGAGGAAGCCGTATTGCGGGCCGGGCGTCGGGCACCAGGTGCGCACGCGGGTATTGGCGCCCGGCTGCTCCAGATAGATCGCCGCCTGGCAGCCCTTCTTGTGCTTCTTGGCGTTTTTCGGCATCCAGTTTTCATGGGTACCCCAGCCAAGTTCGGCTGGCTGCAAGCCTTCGGAAATAAAGCCTTCGACCGACCATGTGTTCCAGAACACGTTGAGCGGCTTCGGTGTCTTGGCGAGCTGGGTGTCGCGCTCGGCAATGTGAATGCCCTTGACGCCGACCTTCTTCATCAGCTTGGCCCAGCCTTCGCGGTCATCGACCGAGGGCTCTTCGAATTTCAGGCCGATCTCGTTGGCGATATTGACCAGCGCCTGCTTGACGAACCAGGAGACCATGCCCGGATTGGCGCCGCAGGTGGAAACGGCGGTGGTGCCGCCTGGGTTCTTTTTCTTTTCCTGGCGAACGGTTTCGCGCAGCGCGTAGTTAGTGCGCTCAGAGTTCTTCATGTTCTTGTCGAAATAGAAGCCCAGCCAAGGCTCGACAACGGTATCGATATAGAGCACATCCAGCTTGCGGCACAGCTTCATCAGGTCGAGCGAGCCGGTATCGACCGACAGGTTGACGCAGAAGCCCTGGCCTTCGCCTTCGGTCAGCAGCGGCTTCAGCAGGTCCTTGTAGTTTTCCTTAGTGACATGCGCCTGGATATGCTTGATGCCATGCTTGGCCAGCAATTCAGCTTCGTCATTGCGCGGGTCGATGACCACCATCCGGCTCTTGTCGAACTTGAAATGGCGTTCGATCAGCGGCAGCGTGCCACGGCCGATCGAGCCGAAGCCGATCATCACGATCGGGCCGGTGATCTCGCCGTAAACCGGATAGGTCTGGGTGGTCATATAGTCTCTCCTTGGAAGGCCGTTTGCCATAGGCGCACGATTGACGAACGCGGCCTTGCTATGGCCGGGTTCTTTCTCTTCCTAGAGCATAATTCAGCGACAGAATAAAGACGGCGTTTCGAGAGATTGCCTCCGGGCAATGGTGACTTGCCCGAAGCTATTCGATCAGGTCGATGACGCCGCGCGCTTGCGGTCTCGCCGGCCCAGCACGACGGCAAAGATAAAGGTGATGGTGAGGATCAGCGCTGCTACCAGCCAGAGGAGCAGCAAGCTGGCCAGATCGTAATCACTGTAAAAGCCTCGCGTGGTGCCATCGCCATAGGCGAAATTCCAGCCGCCGATATAAGCGATGCCGGTGACGAACAGCGCGGCGAGATAGATAAGAGGCAGAAGCAACGCTCGGTTCAGGGCAGGTTTATGGTTGAGATTGACGGTGGCGCCGACCTGGCCATTGCCTTTCCAGATGGTGATGGCCAGAACCGCGATGATTGGAAAATGTCCAACCAGATCCACCCGGCCGAATTCCAGCACGGCGGAGCCAAAGATCATCAGCAGTGCGAAGGCCGATAGCCGGCTGGCAACGGGGCCGCCCAACAGCAGCATGGCGGCGGCGCCAAATTCAAACCAGCCGGAGAGGCTGAGAAAGACGTCTGGCGTCAATCCCATCGTCAAATAGGGCCGCGCACACAGCAGCGTCAGCGACCAATCCGCGAAAGCCCATTTTTCCATAGAAGCCCACATCAGCGTCCAGGACATTGCTGCGCCGAGAAGCCCGATCCGGTGGGCGGTGAAGCTGGCCAGAGCCCGAACCCGAAGCCTGTCAAGGCTGATGCAGATCAGGCAGATGGCAAATCCCAGAAAGAGAGGGTAATCCAGCAGGTGGTAGGTCCCATATTGCCGCGCCGCGCCAACCCATAGGCCAATCAAGCCAAGCCCGGTCAGACCAGCTCCCCTGCGCGAGAGGCAAAGTGCAGCCAATCCGAGTTGTATCCACTGTATGCTGGGATCTGCGGCCTTAAGCTCGGGCGTCAACCAGATCGGCTCCGGCAGCATCCAGAGCCAGGACAGCCAAAACGCAACGGTGAGACGGATCAGGTCGTCGGCCTTGAAGCCAAAGGGTTGCCGTATCAAGGACAGAACCCAGCCAAGCCGAGAGTTTTTTCCTGCCGCGTCAAGCGCTACACAGGCCCAAAGCGCAGGCAGGCTCAGGACTAGGCCAAGCAACCATGTTGGTGTCGCCATGAATTGGCCAGGTGATATAGGTTGCTCTTGAATATTAAAGGATTGAAACCATTTTATGTGAGCAAAAGAACTGTTGGCGCTAACTCCAATAATAAATATTGAAGCTAATAGAATGCATATTAAATTTCCTATTTTATGGTAATAAATATTGTTTTTCATATTGATTTACCTATTTAAAATAATCAATACGTATTTTTATCTATCAATTCTCTTAATATGACAATTTAAGAAATTTCACTTATGCTATTTGCAATAATTATGAATTTATTTTCAAAGTAAAATTTACAATTCAATTTTAGATTATAAAATTAAAATCGTAAAAACCACCAGGATCATCCATTCGATGAGGCGGTCGATCATGTTGTTGCTGTTGTTTTTTTAGTTTATGAGGATTAAGCGACAGCCTTGTGCTGTTCTTCTACCAGCTCGGCGCGGATCAGGCCACGCAGGCTGTTGCCGACGAAGATCGCTCGTCCATTCAGGCTTTCCGGTTTCAGCAGATCGGCGCGGGCCTTGCGGTCCCGGATCAGTTCGGCGCGCAGGATGCCGGGAATGAGCCCGCTGGTCAGCGGCGGGGTGATCAGCATGCCATCCAGCCCCTGCACGAAGACACTGGTGAACGTTCCCTCACAGATTTCGCCACGCTCGTTCAGTAGCAGAACCTCGTCTGCTTCTTCGGTGGAAAACTCGGCGCGGGCAGCCTCATAGGGATCACGCCGCGAGGTCTTGTGGCGATAGAGAGTGTCCTCTGAATTCAGCCGGGTCTTTTGCGCAATACGAAGACGCCAGATGGTGTTTTCGCCGATGGGATCGAAGGGAACTGCCGCTGCTTCCAGCTTGCCGCGAAAATTCATGGCAAGCCGCACCCGAAGTGGGCTATCGCCACTCACCACTTCTTTTAATGCCGCCTCGGGCTTGATCGGCTGGCGAAAGCCCAGCGCATCGGCGGAGCGCGAGAGGCGCCGCAAATGCTGGTCGAGCCTGATGAAGCCCTGGCCTGGCTCCCAGCGGAGCGTTTCAATCAGCGTGAAATCCATTGATCACCTACCGCAAAGCGCGCCTTGAGCAGACATTCCTGATATTCCTGTTCAGGCTTCGAATCAAAAACAATCCCGCCACCGACATTGAAAACCGCCCGGCGGCTTTTGAAAAGCCCCTGTTGTTCATGGAAATGGTCCGAAACGACCGGTTGATCAAATAAAGTCAGGGTTCGGATGGCAACGGAAAACCGCATCGGGCCTGCCGGATCGCAAAAACCGATGGCGCCGCAATAAATATCGCGCGGTCCTTGCTCTAGCCGGTGCAGGATCTGCATGGCGGCCAGCTTCGGTGCGCCGGTAATCGAGCCACAGGGAAAAAGCGCTTCGAGAATATCGCCAAGGCCCATTCCAGGCAAAAGCCTGCCGCGCACATGGCTGACCAGCTGGTGCAGCGTCGGATAGGTCTCGATGTCGAACAGTTTTGGCACGGTCAGGCTGTCAGGTTCGATGATCCGGGAGATGTCGTTGCGCAGCAGATCGACGATCATCCGGTTTTCGGCCTGGGTCTTTTCGTCCGTCAGCATTGCCGCCTTGATCGCCTCGTCCTCGGCATCATCAGAACCGCGAGCCGCCGTGCCCTTCATCGGATGGGTCTCGATAAACCCTTCGCCATCCACCTTGAAGAACAGTTCCGGCGAGCGCGAGACGATGGCCGGACCGCCGAGGTCCACCAGCGCACCGTATGAGACCGGCTGACGGGCGATCAGCGACCAGAAGACGTCGCGAGGGTTGCCCCGATAGGCCGCCTCGATGGGCATGGTCAGATTGGCCTGGTAGCAATCGCCCTGCCTGAGATGCCGATGCAGGGTCTCAAACTTCTGCCGATAGGTTTCGAAATCCCAGGCTGCAACCGGGCTTCCCAGCAGGTGAGTGTTGCTTTCGGGGTGAGGTGGGTTTCCCAGGGGATGAGCTGCGTCGGCTGCCGCGTTGAAAATGCCAAACTGGAGGAGCGGTACGTCCCGCCCATCAGGGATCAGCGGCCTCAGCTTGTCTTCGAACACAAAGCCCGCTTCATAGGCCAGCGCTCCCGCCAGCCAGTAGCCCGCCTTGCGGGCGCGTTCCAGCTGGGCAAGCGCTGGCAGAACGTCGTCGCCCCGCCGAGCGACGACGATGTCCACGGGATCGGTAAACACCAGCGTTTCACCGCTTTTGTCATTCCGAAACAGGATCGACGGTTGAAACGGTTCGGATTTCGCCATCGTGGCTCGATCTGTCCGTTCAGGCTTTGGCGTCAAGCGCTTCCAGCTCGTCGATCAGCCCTTCGATCATCGACAGGCCCTTGGCCCAGAAGGACGGATCGGTGGCATCCAGACCGAACGGCGCGAGAAGCTCGGAATGATGCTTGCTGCCGCCCGCCTTCAAGAGGTCGAAATATTTCTGCTGGAAGCCCTGTTCGGCATTCTGGTAGACCGCATAGAGCGAATTGACCAGGCAATCGCCAAAGGCATAGGCATAGACATAGAAGGGCGAATGGATGAAATGGGGAATATAGGCCCACCAGGTCTCATAACCCTCGGACACCTTGATGGCCGGTCCAAGGCTCTCTTCCTGCACCGATAGCCACAGTTCGCCAATCTTTTCCGCCGTCAGCTCGCCCTCCTTGCGGGCGGTGTGCAGCTTGCGCTCGAATTCGTAGAAAGCAATCTGGCGGACGACCGTGTTGATCATGTCCTCGACCTTCTGGGCCAGCATGGCCTTGCGCTCACGCGCATCCGTGGCCTTTTCCAGAAGCGCCCGGAAGGTCAGCATTTCGCCGAATACCGAGGCGGTCTCGGCCAGCGTCAGCGGCGTCTGGCACATCAGCGCACCCTGTTCGCCTGCGAGAACCTGATGCACGCCGTGGCCCAGCTCATGGGCCAGCGTCATCACGTCGCGCGGCTTGCCGAGATAGTTGACCAGGACATAGGGATGGGCAGACGGCACGGTCGGATGGGCAAAGGCGCCCGGCGCCTTGCCGGGGCGGGCGGGCGCATCGATCCAGCCGCCATCAAAGAAGCGACCGGCAATCTGCGCCATTTCAGGCGCAAAGCCGCCATAGGCCGACAGCACGGTCTGGCGGGCTTCGTCCCAGGGAATGATCCGGTCGATGCTGTCGGGCAGGGGGGCGTTGCGGTCCCAGAAATTCATCTGCTCCATACCCAGCCAATTGGCTTTCATCTTGTAATAGCGGTGCGACAGGCGCGGATAGGCATCGCGCACGGCAGCCGCCAGCGCATCGACCACCGGACGTTCGACCCGGTTGGACAGATGGCGGCTATCGGCAATGTCGGCAAAGCCGCGCCAACGATCGGAAATTTCCTTGTCCTTGGCGAGCGTATTGGTGACCAGCACGAAAATCCGGATATTGTCCTTGAAGGTCTTGGACAGCGCCATGGCCGCCTTTTCACGCACCGCTGGATCGGCCTCCTGCAACATGGTCAGAACCGGCTCCAGCGTCAGCTGTTCGCCGTCGATCTCAAAGCGCAGGCTTGCCAGGGTCTCGTCGAACAGCCGATTGAAGGCTGCCGAACCGGTCTGGGATTTTTCCAGGAACAATTGCTCGAGCTTGTCATCCAGCTGGTAGGGCTTGTCTTGCCTGAGATCAATCAGCCAGGGCTTGTAATGGGCGGTGGCCGGGTCACGGGCAATGGCGGCATCAATCACTGCATCGTCCAGCCGGTTCAGCTCCAGCGTGAAAAACAGGAGGTGGGCTGCAAGCTCCGTCAGCCTGGCCTGCACGTCGCCGAAGAACTTGCCGTTTTCCGGCTTGGTCATCTCGCTATAATAATAAAGTCCGGCATAGGAGCCGATCTTGCCGAGCAGGTCTTCGAGGTCTTCGAATTCCTTCAGCGCAGCACCCAATCCCTGATCTGCATCCTTGGTGGCGGCATCTTCCAGCCGTCCCTTCCATTTGGTCTCGAAGGCCAGGCTCATCTCACTGGCCTTGGCGAGGTCGGCCTTGAACAGATCCGACGAGGGGGCTGGATAAAGATCGGTGAGCTGCCATTCGGGCAGCGTGCCGAGGCCTTGGCTTAGCGCTGATACGCTTGCGGATTCGGCTGCCGGAAGGCGGGTTTGGTTAACGGGGCTGAAAGGCATGATGGCACCCTTGAGGTCTTTCGGGCCGTGCCGTCACCAAAATGGAACAGGCGCCGGTCCGATGCGTTTGGCATGAGATATCCCCAGTCATAGCATGGCAAAGGCACCCGACAACAGCATATGGCAGATGTCTGTGCATTTCAGCGCTTGCCATTCTACCCGTCGATCTGGCATTTTAGGTAAAAGACGTCTGTGCCGATATTTGACAAAATCGCGGCACGGAGGAATTGGACTGTGTCGAAGGCCGGGATTCCATGGCTTTTTGCAGTCTTTTTTTTAAGGCATTGTATCGAAGCGGACAGTTTGGCGGGCTATAGATAAAATCCTAGCAAATGTTGGAACCTGTTTTTCAAAACTCCATGGCATTTTGCGGGACAAGGACGACGGTTACAGCCTTTGCTTGCGGAGGGAACCTGAAATGCGCAGCATTTTCAGGGTTTGTGGCCGGGTTCGGAAAGGCCGAATTCGGAAAGGCCGAATTTGGAACAGGATCGCGTTTTTGATTCTGCCGCTTACGGACATGGTCCATTGTTTCAACCGGCGCCAGACGCCATAAGGACTCGGGGAGCTAAAATTGACCGCTCATATTCTCGTTGTCGATGACGATCCGGTTCAACGCCGGTTGTTGAAGGCCGCTGTCGAAAGCCAGGGGCATGTTGCCCATCTGGCCGAGGACGGAGAGGCAGGCCTTGCCTATTTCCGTCAGCACAAGGCGGAGATTTCCGTCATCCTGCTGGATTTGATGATGCCGGGCGTATCCGGCCTCGATTTCCTGGTCGCCATTGGTGGTCAGGAGGCGGAAGTGCCTGTCATCGTCCAGACCGGTCAGGGCGGCATCGATACCGTGGTGCAGGCCATGCGGGCTGGCGCCTTCGATTTCGTCGTCAAGCCGGTCTCGCCGGAGCGGATCGCATCGGCGATCGGCAATGCGCTGCGCGTCGATCAGCGCGATGCCAAGACGCGGCCTGCACGCCGTTCGCGCACCGGGGCAGTGCATTTTTCCGATATTATTTCGGCAAGCCCGGCCATGACCCGGGTCATCGATCTGTCGCGCCGTGCGGCCCAGTCGAATATCCCTGTCGTGCTGGAAGGCGAATCGGGCGTTGGCAAGGAAATGGTCGCCCGGGCCATCCAGTCGGGCAGCGACCGCGCCTCGCGGCCGTTTGTCACGGTCAATTGCGCTGCCATTCCCGCCAATATGGTGGAAAGCATTCTGTTCGGCCATGAAAAGGGATCTTTCCCCGGTGCGACCGAGCGCCATATTGGCAAGTTCGCCGAGGCCGACGGCGGCACGCTGTTCCTCGACGAGATCGGCGAATTGCCGCTCGATACCCAGGTCAAGCTGCTTCGGGCTGTGCAAGAAGGTGAAATCGAGGTTATCGGCGCCCGCCAGACCCAGAAGGTCAATGTGCGGCTGATCTCGGCCACCAACAAGGATCTGATTGAAGAGGTCAAGGCTGGCCGGTTCCGCGAGGACCTTTATTACCGCCTCAACGTCTTCCCCATCACCATTCCGGCTCTGCGCCGCCGCAAGGAGGACATTCCCTTCCTGGCGCGCGCCTTTACCGAGCGGTTTTCGGCGGAACAGCGTTTGACCCGTACCCTGTCGCTGGGTGCCGGTGCGCTTGCACTGCTGACGGCCTTCGATTGGCCCGGCAATATCCGCCAGCTGGAAAATGCCATCTACCGGGCGGTGATTCTTGCCGAAGGCACGGATCTGACGGAAAGCGATTTCCCGCAGATCCTGGCGCAGATCCCAGGCGGTTTGGCGCAGGACAAATTCTGGTCTGGCGTACCGGGCACGGCTGAAAGCCAGCCGGAACAGGTGGCGCCGCGCGGCGCAGACCGGCCGGAACTGGCCTTTATCGATCGGCTCCCGGCCCCCCGCGCCGAGGACCCACGTCCGGTGGCGTTGGACAATGTCATCATCAGCATCGACGAGAGCGGCAATGTCCGGCAATTGGCTGAGATCGAGGAAGAACTGATTCGTTTCGCGCTGAAATTCTACCGGGGCCAGATGAGCCAGGTGGCACGCAAGCTGGGAATCGGTCGCTCGACTCTCTATCGCAAGCTGAAGGATTATGGGATCGACCCGGATAATCCGCAGAAGCACGCCGCCTGAAAAAGCTGATATCCGGGTTTGTTTCAGCGCCCGGCTGAAGATTTGAACACGCCGCGCACCTGACAGGGTGGGCGGCGTTGTCATTTTGGGCTATAAGGACGCCGAATTTCGCGTTGGGCAGTGCGGGATGACAATATCGTGCGTTCCGCAGAAACGCCTGCCGGTTCGATAGTTGTTAACCCCCGGGTAAGGATGATTGATTACTGGTTGTCAATGGGTTGTTATGAATTGGTTCACCATATATGAATCAATTTGAACGATGTGGCAAAATTGCCATGTGGATACCGTATTTCACAGTCATGTGATAAGCGAGCGATGTGACTTTTCTGACGGGGACGGATTTTGCGGATATCTGGTGCATTTGTATCGCCCTCAGGGCCAGGGCGGCTTGACCGCTCGGCCATGATTTGGGCGAACATATCCAAGCTGTTTCTGACGGCTCTGGTCCTGATGACGATCGCCTTTTCCGCCCTCTATGCTACGACCGGTTCTGCTGCTGCGGAAACGCGCTCGCTGAAAATTCTCTTTGTCCATACCGGCGAGAAGCAGGAAATCACCTTCAAGCGCAATGGCCGCTATGATCCCAAGGGCTTGCAGCAGCTCAATAATATTGTGCGCGATTGGCGTCGCAACGAAGCGACCAAGATGGACCCGCGCCTGTTCGACCTCGTCTGGTCGGTCTATCAAAAGGCGGGCGCCAGCGGTTATATCTATGTCGTTTCCGGTTATCGCTCACCGGCCACCAATGCCATGTTGCGTTCGCGCTCTTCCGGCGTTGCCAAGGAAAGCCAGCACATGAATGGCACTGCCATGGATTTCTTCATCCCTGGCGTGCCGCTGAAAAACCTGCGCGATATCGGCATGAAATTCCAGGCGGGCGGCGTGGGCTATTATCCCAATTCCGGCTCGCCTTTCGTGCATATGGATGTGGCGGGCGTCCGCTCCTGGCCGCGCGTTCCGCGCAGCGAACTGGTGCGCATGTTCCCTGATGGCAAGACCCTGCATATTCCCGCCGATGGCAAGCCGCTTCCCGGCTACCAGGTAGCGATGGAGGAATATAAGAAACGCCTGGGGTCTGAACAAATATTGATGGCGGATAATAAATCTTCGCCGCGCGGCAGGCCGCGAAATCTGATGGCCATGCTGTTTGGCAGCGGTGATGAGGACGAGGGCGACGAAGATTCAGCCCCAGCCGCACCGGTGCGGGCATCGGCTCCTGCCGCTACGCCAAGGCCTGCCGAGCTGACCAATCCAACGCCGACCAGTCCGATGCCTGTGGCTGTGGCCTCCGCAGCGCCTGATATCGCGGCTCCCGTTCCGCAATCGCGTCCCTCCCTGCGCCAGGGTGACGATAGTCTGGCTGTGGCGCTTTATTCTCCTGGCGGGCGCAATGCTGCCGAGGATGCTCTGCAGAAAGTCGCGGGCAATCCGTCGGGTGACGCTTCCGCGCAGCAAAACGGCTATGAAGATCTGGCCGCCTACAAGGTCCCCGTGCCGACCCTGCTCGGGCCACGTGGTATGAAGGGTGACGCCGAGCCTGTGATGACCGCGTCGCTTGGATCGCCTGATGATAGTAACCCTATTGCCCAGCATATTCCGGTGCCAGCTGGCCGTCCGGCGCTTGCCGATGCCATGGCGGCAACTCTGCCGCAACAGCGTCCACAGATGAGCGACGAGCCGTCCACGGTCGAAGAAGCCATGCTTTCTCCGGCAGCCGCCGAGGCGCTGCAACAGAGCCAGGATGGCGCGCCGCTGAAGACCGTGGTGATCCCGCGTGACCGGCCAACGCCTTCTGTTGCTCCCACCGTTGCCGAAGTTCGGCCTGCGGCTCCCGTCGAGAGACCTCAGCCTGTAGCGGCCCCGGCAGTGCAGCCGAAAGCCGTCGCCGTTCTCACGCAGGGACCACTTCCGGCTCAGGGCGTGACCCAGCCGCCAGCTCAAGCTAAGGCACAGCAGCAACAGGTGGCCTCGCTTGCGCAACCCTCCCGCGCCAAGCCGAGTGCGGGTCAGTTTGGCGATGTTTTTGACCAGCCCAAATCGGCAAGCCGTGCCGGTGAAGCTTCGCTTCCCGTCAAGGGCGGACGCCCTGGACCGAGTGAAGCGGATGCGGCCAGCCGTGGCCTGACCGGCGGGACTGAGTTGACACGCACGATGATTTCGCAATGGGCGATGAACAAGAACCGGATCGAGCCCTCGGAAAATTCCGTCCCCAATAAAGCCGGCCGTGGCGGTCGTGTCGTGACCCAGGCCATCACGGCACCGGTCGAGGCATCGCAGACCGGCTTTACTCCCGGGGCCCAGGCCATCGATCCAGGCCGCTTCGGCGCGGTTCGGTAAGTATACCGAGCCTTCGTCTTCGGGCAGGGCTACATATCTGGTCATAAAAAACCCGCGTAACCGCGGGTTTTTTCATATCTGCAGGTAGGGCTTGGATGGTTCCCGCATTTCCCGTCGTAGGTTTTGCAAGAGGGAGATGATGTTCAGGCCCTCAAAGAGGGTAACGAGGGCTCTATGGCATCGGACCTACTGCATAATTCTTTAAACCGGAATCGGTTTAAAGAGAAAATTATGTAGCAGATATAGAGAGTTATAGCGCCGTGCGCCATATATGGCGCACGGCGCTGTAAACATGGGTGCTGGTTTTTAACCTGGCATGGATGCGGCAAAGAACTGTAAAACGAGCGTCAGGGTCAAGACCGTTATCAGCAGCGACACGATAATCGCCAGGGATGTTTCTTCACTGAAATAGCCGTATTTCCTGCCAAAAACATAGGCTCCAGCGCCAATGGGCTGTGCTGCCATCACAACAGCCGTCGCATACCAGATATCGATATCCGCCTTGAAGGCGATCGCGATCATACCGAGCGTTACCAGCGGCTGTATCACGATCTTTATCAGGACGACCGGTGCAATCCAACCAGCCATGGCGGAGAGCCGTGCTGCTGAAAAAGGAATTCTGGCAAGGCCGAGACCAAGGGCAAAAAGCGCTGTTGGTCCGGCTGCCGCCGCCAGAAAGCCTGCGAAAGAGGTGAGCATGGTCGGCAGTGGAATTCTCAGCAGGCAAAAAAGCGCTCCGGCTAAAACGGCCATCGTCAGCGGATTTTTCAAGGTCGTCGCCAAGGCGCGTCCGGCGCTGGCCAAGGGGCTGGACTGTTTTTGGCCGGTGAGATCATGGGTGATGATCACGGCCATGATCGCTGGAATGTTATGCAATATTGTTGCAATGGCGGCAGGAACAGCGGCGTTGGGACCGAAGGCGGCAATCAGGATGGGAATGCCCATATATCACGTTGTCCCATAACAAGCGGCCATGCCGACGATAGAGGATTGCGGTGCCGAAACCCCTTTCACTCTGGCCAGAAACAGACCGGCAAGGTAGGCCGCAGCAATTCCGGTCAAAGTGGCCGCCATGAACGGCCACTGCGCGAGATCCGCCGGGTTGGCCCGCGCCACCGCCAGAAAGAGCAAGGCTGGCAGGGCAATATACAGAACATATTCATTGATCAGCTTTTCGGCTTCAGCAGCAAACTGATGCTTCCTTCCAAAACCATAACCAACCAGAATGACAAGAAAAACGGGAATAACGACCTGTAACATGAAATTTGCTCGATCTGAAAAGGGCGATGGGAAAACACGGCCCGATGGCTGTGTGACAGAGCAAACGCACTTGGAGCACCGTGCCTGGTCCTAGCGGGATCATCCGGTCCGCTATCAATGGAAAAACCGGACAATCTGGACGTATGGTGAGATGGAAACGTCATCACCATACTCTGGTCTTTCCTCTTGATGGAAGCAAAAATGATATTTTATTTCAATGCTTTGCGTTATTCTGCGCTGCCCTGAAGTTCTATTATGTGTTGCATCGGATTCAAAATGAATTATCGTGGTAGAAAATGCGCGCGAGGCATTATGAAGCAAAGTCTGCGGTTATTGACGCTTGACCAGATCAGGGCATTTGTCTCGGTTTGTGAGCACGGCAGTTTCACCAATGCGGCGAAAGATCAGTCACGGACGCAGACCGCCGTTACCCGTCAAATTCGCGCTGCGGAAGATATTCTAGGTGAAAAGCTGTTTCATCGATGCCGTGGGCATTTCGAAGGACCAACAGAAGCGGGTGAAAAGCTGCTTCCTTTTGCCATTAAAATTCTGGCAGTTCTTGAGGATGCCTGGATGTGTCTGGAGCGTCCGGGTCTGAAGGGAACGATCAGGGTCGGTGTCATGGATGACATTGACATGAACTGGCTGCTGGAATTGATTGGTCGCTTCAAGGCGCTGCATCCTGACTGCAACGTGACGGTGATTTCCGATTTTTCCACAAGGCTTGAGAAGCGGCTTGAGCAACGCGAACTCGATGTTGCCATTGTCAAGACATTGATCAGGACGCAGCAGGGGGAGGTGAGCAACGCTCACAAGACGTTAAGTCGTGAGTTATTGCTATGGGCGGCGGGACCGGGCTTTCGCTTGCGCCAGCGTGAGCCCCTGCCTCTCGTGCCGTTTCGTGAGGGATGCGTCTATCGTCACCATGTCATTCAACGGCTGGAATCGGCAGGTGTCCCTTTCAGGATTGCTTATGAAGGGCAAAGCTACAGCCATTTGCGCGCTGCCGTCGCCGCGGGTCTTGGCGTGACAGCCCTTGCCGAAAGTCAGGTTGCCATGGGTGGCCTGCAAAGTCTGATCGAGGTTGCCGGTAAGCGTCTCGATCCGCTTTCAGATGTCGAAATTGCCATGAAGGCGCTTCATACCCGCAAAAACCAGGCGCTATCGGGCTTCATGCGAGAAGTGATGCGATCAACAAAGCAGGATCGGCAGGCCTTTTTCACGCCCGACAATCAAGACATGACCAGATTGCAAGAGTTGGAATTGGCTTGAGTGGATAGAGCATCGTGTAGAAACAGGAATCAGCACGATGCTCTCAGTTTTGTTTGCGGATCGGAGGTTTCCGAAGGCCGGTTCTTAACTTTCGATCCGGTGTTTTAGCCTTCCGGCGGGTTTTCGATCATGCCCAGCGCATGAAGATAGGTGTCGAGGATCAGGTCTTCCTCCATGCGTTCCTGCTCATCTTTCTTGCGCAGCGCGATGACCTTTTTCAAGATCTTGGTGTCGAAGCCCATGCCCTTGGCTTCGCCATAGACGTCCTTGATATCGTCGGCGATGGTCTTCTTTTCTTCTTCAAGGCGTTCGATGCGCTCGACAAAAGCGCGAAGTTGGTCACGGGCGACGCCATGAGCATCAGACATGGGGATCTCCTTGCTGGGGATGGTCATTTGAGTGGGGGTGACGTGCCGTGAACTCCGCGCCACGTCAAGTTCTTTTGCATGGCGCAAAGCCCGGCCCTTGGCGGATGGGTCAGCGGAATATCGGGTAAAACCTTGTCCAGATTGGATAATATCTTCATATCCCCATGAAGTCTCAGGGAGGGGGCGGCAAAATTATCCGTGCCCGGTGCCATTCCCGAAGCTAGTCCTGCGGGCGTGAGGCTTCGAAATCCGCCTTTTGGGCCTCGCTCGCCTGTTTCTGATGCCGCAATTTCCATTGTTCATAGGGCATTGCATAGACATGATGGCGCGCCTCGTCGCGGGTCATCTCGACCCCCTTGGAGTCGGCTGCGTCCTGATACCAATTGGCGAGGCAATTGCGGCAGAACCCGGCCAGATTCATCAGGTCTATATTCTGCACATCGCTGCGTTCACGCAAATGCGCCAGAAGACGCCGAAAGGCCGCTGCTTCCAGTTCGGTTTGCTGTTCCGTGGTCAGTTCGCTCATCTTTTGTCCGATCATTTATCCAGGGCCGGGTAGGGCCCGGTGCGGGATGGAAATTGCCGCCATTCGTGCAGGGCAGGCTCGCGGTTCAATGCGGCGAAAATCGGCTCCAGCCGGTCTGCCCAGGCGGTGATGCCGGCTTCGTCGCCAATCCGGTCCTGGCGCACTTCAAGCAGCGCATGGGGCATGCCTGACACCATGCAATGACGGTAGAGTGTATCGCCCTTCAAGGCGCCGTCATAGGGTTCATTGTCACCGACGAGAATGTCGCCTGGCAGGCTGAGGGCGTCGATCAGCGGTCGCACGGCGCGCTCATCGCTATCCCAGAGCACGGCGGCATGCCAGGGGCGGGCCACGCCCTTCCAGGCGGGCGTATAGGAATGCAGCGAGAGCACCAGCGGTGCCTTGCCACTCGCCGAGGCAACATCGGCCAGCAACTGTTCAACAGCGCGGTGGTAAGGCCGATGGAAATTTTCCACCCGATGCTGCCATTCTTCCGTGGTGATCGGGTGGTTGCCCGGAATGATCGCGCCATCGGAAATTTTCATGACCAGCGTCGGGTCGTCCTCGCCCCGGTTTGGGTCGATCAGCAGCCGGGAAAAACAGGACATCGCCGCCGGCACGCCGAGCCGCGCCGCCAATTGCCGGGTCAGGCTTTCCACGCCAATATCATAGGCGATATGGCGCAGATAAGCGCTATCTGGCAGGCCAAGCGTGCCATAGGCGGCAGGCAGCCGGTTCATGGCGTGGTCGGCAAGCAGCACGAGGCCCAGGCTGTTGTCGCCTGCTATCGTCTCATAGGGTTTGAAGTCATTCATGGCTGACACATTTATGTGATGGGATTGTCTATTATGGGGGATGCGTGTGAAGCATCCTTCACCGATTATTCTAGGAGATTTCCTCTTATTCTAAGGATCCTTTGGGTCGAATTTGGACCGGCTGCCGCGCAGAAACAGGATTATCACCGGTTTTTCAAGCCTGGAGATTTATGGGTTTGGTCAAACGCATAAAAAATGCCGCCGCACTTCAAATTTGCTGCATAATTCCTTAAATCGGGTTGGATTTAAGGAATTATGCAGCAGGCTGATTTAAAAGGGATACTTCATGCCGCTTAACGCCTTATGATCGTTCGTGTGATAACGAGTGCGGTTCAAGCCTGTGGGAAAGAAGCATCTGATCCGCAAAGGGACGGGCCGCGTCACCATTCAGTCAAACTCACCCCTCATCATTCGCGTGGGGATTACAATCGATTAGAGCTGCGTTGACTTTCTTGGTCCATAGTCGCAAGAAGGCAACACAGAAAAATGGAGTTCCGTCGGAAGCCGTGCCTCATTCCAACACACTCTCTTCCGTTACAGGTTCCGGGCGTCTTGCACGTCTCGGCCTGTTTTTGACCATTGTATTTTCACCGATTGCTTATGCCGCACCCGCGCAGGCGGATTTTCGCGTTTGCAATGGTTCGGCCAATCTTGTCGGCGTGGCCATTGGCTACCGGGCGGCGGAAGGCTGGATCAGCGAAGGCTGGTGGCAGGTACCCGCTTCGACCTGCGCGACGCTGATCGAAGGCGAGCTGAAATCGCGCTACTATTATCTCTATGCAGAGGATGCCGCCCGTGGTGGCCGCTGGACCGGCAATGTCAACATGTGCGTGGCGGAAAACGAGTTCAAGATCGTTGGTGTCGGAGATTGTTTCAAGCGCGGTTACCAGCAAATGGGTTTCAAGGAATATGACACGGGCCGCCAGGGGAGCTGGATGGTTCAGTTGTCCGACACGCCCGGCACGCAGGAAGGCCAGAAGCAATGAAGCGTAACCGCAAAGTCAAAATTCTAGCAACGCTTGGACCGGCTTCGCAAGATGAAGCCATGATCCGCAAGCTGCATGAGGCTGGCGCCGATCTTTTCCGTATTAACATGAGCCATGCCAGCCACGATGTGATGCGCACGCTGATCCAGCGCATCCGCAATGTCGAAGCTGCTTGCGGGCGCCCGATCGGCATTCTCGCCGATTTGCAAGGCCCCAAGCTGCGGGTCGGCAAATTTGCCAATACCTCGGTGGAATTGAAGCCCGGCCAGACATTCACCCTCGACAGCAACGAGGCTCCTGGCGATGAAAACCGGGTCTATCTGCCGCATCCGGAAATCCTGGAGGCCGTCAAGGTTGGCCATCGCCTGCTGATCGATGATGGCAAGCTGCATCTGCGTGCCGAAAAATGCGACGGCAAGACCATTGTCTGTAGCGTGGTGTCCGGCACCAAGATTTCCGACCGCAAGGGCGTCAGCCTGCCCGATACGATCCTTGCCACCGGCGTGCTGACCGACAAGGACCGCGCCGATCTGGATGCGGTTCTGGCCACCAATGACGTTGACTGGGTCGCGCTGTCCTTCATCCAGCGTCCCGAGGATCTGGCTGAAGTACGCAAGATCGCCCGCGGTCGGGTCGGGCTGATGTCCAAAATCGAAAAGCCGCAAGCGCTGGAACGGATCGACGAGATTATCGAACTGTCCGACGCCCTGATGGTGGCGCGCGGCGATCTCGGCGTGGAAATGCCGCTGGAGGCCGTTCCCGGCATCCAGAAGCAATTGATTCGCGCCTGCCGCCGTGAAGGCAAGCCGGTGGTCGTGGCCACCCAGATGCTGGAATCGATGATCACGGCTCCGGTTCCGACCCGTGCCGAAGTTTCCGACGTGGCGACAGCCGTGTTCGAAGGCGCCGATGCCATCATGCTGTCGGCTGAATCCGCTTCCGGCCAGTATCCGGTCGAAGCGGTCTCGACCATGGCGTCGATTGCCCGCACCATCGAGCGCGAGCCACACTATCCCGGCATTATCTATGCCCAGCGCCCGCAGCCGGAAGCAACCGGTGCCGACGCGATTTCGCTGGCCGCCCGCCAGATTGCCGAGACGCTGAAGCTGACGGCCATCGTCTGTTACACGTCGTCAGGCAATACCGGGCTTCGGGCTTCGCGTGAGCGTCCTGAAGTGCCGATCCTGGCGCTGTCGCCGGTGGTTCAGACGGCCCGCCGCCTGTCGCTGGTCTGGGGCCTGCATTGTGTCGTTTCGGAGGAGCCAACCGATCTGGATGACATGGTCAACAGGGCCTGCCGCATCGTGGTGTCGGAAGAGTTTGGCAAGCCGGGCGACCGGGTGATCATTTCCGCTGGTGTGCCATTGGGAACGCCAGGTGCCACCAATATGCTGCGCATCGCCTATATCGGTCCGGATGGCCTGTCCGGCGTTTGACATTGCTAAGGCCTGCAAGGCGCAGATGCTGATGCATTCTCGCCTTGAAGGCCCTATGCCGTAGAGGTATTTGAAAAGAGAATGTGAGAGGTCACCTTCAGTGGCCTTTCTGACCGTCCATATATCCGAGAAATTCTAGCGCCGCTTGTCAGGGATGACGGGCGGCGTTTTTCGTCACGTGGTGCTGCCAGAGGGCCGATTTGGCGGGCTGAGACCTGCGATTCGGTCTGGGTAAAGTCCGATGGGAACAGCAGCAGATGACGCGTTCTGAGCTTTCTAAAATCCAGGGCTGATGCCGTCATGGTTTGAGCCTACTGCACCATTCCATTGTGAAATTTCATTCGATTCGTGAAATAATGTAGGGTTTCCTAATATTAGTAATTTTGAAATTTCGTCTTGTAATATCAATATCGCAAAATAATAAAGCCGCCTTGGGAGAGGCGACTTTATTACTTATAAATTATTTAATGACTCGGAAATATAAATAGACTATAAATTCGTCTTTGATAATATTGCAGTTCTAAATTGCTTTGTTACTATGCCTATAGTTTTGCGCCAATTCGATTGTGATGTCAAGAACACAATCCCCTTGGTTGTAGATAGCCAGTGTCGGTGGTTATCGAGCTCTTAAGTAGCTGTCTATTTTATCAGTTTGTTGACATTTCAAGAGCGTCACCGATTTTCCGGGCCAAAGATGGAAGATTGCGGTTTTGGCCAGCTATTTTTTCAATGGCGGCAACGGCCAGGTCTGTGGCGCAATAGTCCGGTTTGTGGCCCAGATGTCGTACCCAGACAAGATCGGCACCTGCAATGTCGCGGGCAAGACCGGTGGAGTGAATATCGGCAAGAACGATGGCATCACTGTCGCCGGTGACGATCACGGTAGGCGCCCGTATTTCGCTGTATCGAGGTGCCATGCGGGTGACATAGGTGTGCAGGCCGCAAACGTCGATGGCATTGTGACGAAAGGTGCTGGGCCGCAGAACCAAGGTAGGGGCGGTTCGGGCGATATAAGCATCCGGGCGTCGATTGGGAGCAAAGACTGCCTGGATCGCTCCATCCATTTTGGCAAGTCCAGCCAGGGGCGCAAGAGTGCGGGCAAAGAGGGCGCCGATGATTGGTGTTGCCGTCAGATGATAATGCCAGTCAACACCGCCGGGCCATGGATGGGTGGCAGGGGCCAGGAAAAGCAAACCCGCTGTCTTTTCTGGATGGAGAACAGCAAAGCTTGCTGCAATGGCACCGCCAAAGGAATGGCCGACGATAATGGCCCGCGATAGGCCAAGGGCGTCCATGGCCTCGGCAATGGTGTTGGCCTGGCCATCGGGCGTGTCGTTTTCGGGTCCGCCACGCGGCGAATATCCATGGCCCGGTCGATCCACGAAGATCAGATCCGCGCGGCCCTCAAGTGCCGGGCGAAAGGCCTCGGCCTGATCGCGCAGATTGCCACTGGCGCCATGAATGAACAGCAGCGGTGGCAGATCCGCGTGTTCAGAGGCCGGAATATGCAGAAGGTTGAGGTGGGTGTCTCTTATCGGGACGAGCGTGCCAATATTCGGATTATCTTCCGTGATCTGTCTTATTTTGAATGTGGAAAACACCCAGGATACAACCAAAGGTGTAATAATGATGGCAAGGATCAGAATTGCAGGCATGACATATGGGTTCCTGCTGCGTCATTGCGTAAAGCGGATTAGCGATCCGATAAAATGACGCAGAAAATTTAATCAGCGACGGCCTCTCTCATCCGCATAACAAGGCACCGGGCGCGGGGAACGTAAAAGGTAAGATAGTCTTCAGATTTCTCGAAGCCACCGGTCAATTGCCGCAAAATTGGGATTAAGCATCCGCAATGGGTCATGATTACGTCCGGGCGCCTGCCAGTTTCTCGGAAAGCTCGGTCACGGTCTTCTGGGCGGCGCGGTCGGCGGGGTAGATGGCGAGGTAGCGCTGCCAGGCTTCCAGCGCCTTTTGATCGCTACCGGTCTCGGCCAGAATATTGGCGAGCATTTCCAGCGCGCCGAAATGGCGCGGCTCGATGGCCAAGACGTGATTAAGGTCGGAAATCGCCTTGCGGTAATTGCCCTGGCTATAATGCAGGCTGGCACGGTGACCCCAGCCATTGGCATAATCGGGCTCCAACACGATCGCCTGATCGAGGAAGTCCAGCGCTGCGGCGTTCTTCTTGTCCTTGATGGCCTTGTCGGCCCATTGCATCAGCAGATTGACGGTTGGGCTACCGGAATTCGACCAATCCGCCATCACGGCAGCGGCGATCGCCTTGGCTACTTCTGGCTGGCGTTCGCGTTTCAACTGGGTCAGCAATTCGTCCGCAGGCTTGCCAGACAGCGCTGCTGTGTCGCTGCGGTCTTCCAGGCGTTCAACCTCGCCCTGCTGCGGAGATGGGTCTTGCTGTGGAGATAATGGCGGCTGGCCATCCTTGTCCGCTCTCGGCTCACCCGTCTCAGGATGGTTCGGCTCAGGTAGAAGGTCCGGCGTGAAGGGCAGGGCAGGCGGCATAGGCTGGCTGGGTGCCGCGTCTGGCCCGTCCTGCGCAAAAGTGATGTCCTGCGCAAACGTCTTGCCGGCGGGCCCGGCGAGGGCGCTGGCAACCAGAATACAGGCCGTGAGAATCAGGTGAGTGAACAAACGAACAGAGCGCATGCAGGTAATCTACCGTGCATGCGCTCTGTTTCAAACCGAATTCTGCGATTGACCGAAGTCCAGGCATCACAGCGAGGTGATGCCGCTCTCCCGCAGGAGAGGTTTCGATCAGCCCTGACGGGCCTTGAAACGCGGGTTCTGCTTGTTGATGATGTAAACGCGGCCCTTGCGGCGAACCAGACGGTTGTCGCGGTGACGTGCCTTAAGCGCTTTCAGCGAATTCTTGATCTTCATTTTTAGATCCGCATGGTTGCCAGGGAACCATATGGTTCCACCGGGATGTATATCGACGAAAAACGCACCGCAGGGCGCGCTGTTTCAGGGTTGGTGGCACATACCCCGGCTTAACCCGGCATGTCAACCGGAAAACCGGGCATTTTGCCCGTTGATGGCAGGTTATTCCCGGTTCCTGACCTCGGTGACATGTCCCATTTTGCGGCCGGGCCGCGCTTCGGCCTTGCCATAGAGATGGACGAGGACACCGGGTTTCGCCAGCCAATCTGGAACAGCCTCAATGTCGTCGCCGATCAGGTTGGTCATGACGCAATCGCCGTGTCGGGCCGGATTGCCCAGCGGCAAGCCGGCGACGGCGCGGATATGCTGTTCGAATTGCGAGATCACGCAGGCCGCTTCCGTCCAGTGACCGGAATTGTGGACCCGCGGGGCCATTTCATTGGCGATCAGGCTGCCATCGGCCATCAGGAACAGTTCGAGACCCACCACGCCGACATAGTCGAGGCCGCTCAGCAGCTTTTCCGCCGCACTTTTGGCCGCAGCAGCGGTCTGCGGCGAAATCGACGCAGGCACGGTGGAGGTGTGCAGAATGCCGTCGCGGTGAATATTTTCAGCCGGATCGTAGCAGGCGATTTCGCCTGATGTCGAACGGGCGGCGATGATCGAGATTTCCCGCGCAAACGGCACGAAGCCTTCGAGAATCAGCGGCACGGCGCCAAGCGCCTGATAGCCGCCGCTGGCCTCGTCCCCCTTGCGATAGACCCGCTGGCCCTTGCCGTCATAGCCGAAGCGCCGGGTTTTCAGCACGCCTTCGCCACCGAATTCGGCCAATGCCTGCTCCAGGTCCGCCTGGCTGTCGACGGTGCGGAACGGGGCGGTGGCAATTCCTTTGCCGTTGAGGAAGCGCTTTTCGCTCACCCGGTCCTGGGAGACGGCGAGTGCCTTGGCTGGGGGATAGACCGGCACGCTGCGCGCCAGAGCTTCGGCAGCAGTGACTGGCACGTTTTCAAATTCATAGGTGACCACGTCGCAACTGGCGGCCAGTTCGGCAAGGGCTGCCTCGTCGGCGTAATCGGCGGTGATCTGCCGGTTGGCAACCTGGGCGGCCGGACAGTCGGCCTGCGGTTCCAGCACGATGGTCTTCAACCCCAGCCTTGCTGCGGCCATGGCAAGCATGCGGCCAAGCTGGCCACCGCCGATAATTCCAATGGTCTTCACGCGTGTGATCCGTACAGTTTATAAGCCTCAGGGAGCTTCATCGGTGGGATAGTCGGCAACGGCGGCAGTCTGGTTGTCTGTCCAGTCATCCAGCCGGTCGGCGAGATCGGTATCCTGCAAGGCCAGAACTCTGGCTGCGAGCAGGGCGGCATTGACGGCGCCAGCCCGGCCGATGGCGAGCGTTCCGACTGGAATACCAGCCGGCATCTGCACGATGGAATAGAGACTGTCGAGACCGGACATGGTTTTTGATTGGACCGGCACGCCGAAAACCGGAAGCGCTGTCATCGAGGCGACCATGCCGGGCAGGTGGGCAGCCCCGCCAGCTCCGGCGATAATCACCTGGAAGCCTTCGTCGCGAGCGCCCTTGGAAAAGGCGACCATGCGGTCGGGGGTGCGATGGGCCGAGACGATTCGCGCCTCGTAGCTGACGCCAAGCGCGTCCAGAGTGTCGGCAGCGTTTTTCATGGTTTCCCAGTCGGACTGGCTTCCCATGATGATGGCGACGGGCGGTCTTTCATCCTGCATCGGCGGCACCCTTTTCTCAGGCAATGATATCGGGAATGAGTTGGTCTTCCAGTTTGGTCAGCCTGTCCTTGATGGCAAGCTTTTTCTTCTTCATCCGCTGGACCCGCAAGGCGTCACAACCAACCTGAACCATGGCGTTGATCGCAGCATCATAATCCTCGTGTTCCTGACGAAGGCGTGCGAGTTGAAGCCTTGTATCCGCGTCGTCCTGATCCGGCATCCGTCTGTCCCCATCTTGTCGCTGGCTGCATCTATTTCTGATGCATGGTGGAATGGCGCAAGCTCCTATCACCAAACGTCGGTAACGGGAAGTTAGCCCTTTCGCATAATTTCATCGGCATTGGCTGCGTCTTTTAACCGATCAATTTTCCTTGCGTTTAGAGAGGCCTAACGCATGGAGGCGACCCGATATGGGAAGTATCACCTGTGCCAACATGAAATTGCCCTCATAAATTCAGGTTTTCGCCTTAGACATCGGCCAACGATCGTGTCACACTGCTGTCGCAAACCAAGAAGCTCCAGCGATGGATGCTGGAGGTTGAAAAGGAAGGATAGAATCAAATGACCATTCAGGCTCATATTGAATCGCTTGCCAAGAAGCATGGAGTTTTGGAGGAGAAATTACATGCCGCCCTTTCCTCTCCCTCGACCGACGACAAGGAAATTCTGGAACTCAAGCGCCTCAAATTGCGCCTCAAGGATGAAATGGAGCGCCTGAAGTCGACACGACATTAAAGACTGGATGATACCCCCTTAAATCGGGCCCGATTTAAGGATTTCATACAGCCAACAACAGGCCTTTTGCATCGCCAAGTGGCGGATTATTTGTCTCATTTACTTGTGCGTTTTACAAAACGCACGGTGATCCAGCGTTACCGCCGCTGTCTTGATACTCTTTCCATGATCCAGGAGCGCCAAACATTGCCGCTCTTGACCGAATCCAGGCTCCGAAGCGCCGATTGCCTTCGGGGCCTTTTCCCTGCGCTGTTTTGGGGACTGGAATCGCACCGTACGGCTTATAAAACGCGCGGTGCTAAAACGGATGTGGAATGCTCAGAGGCGCTGTCTGCAACGAAATATTCGCGCCTGCCATGACGATATTGCCATGCCGGTCTGTGCGAGAAATAGTCCCACCGTCAGTTCCAGAACTGGTCCAGCCACAGGTTCAGCCGGTTGAAGCCGGAATTGTTGACCGAATAGATCCGCTTGGTGCCCTGGGTGGCGACTGTCACCAGGTTGCAATCCAGCAGCGCCTTCAAATGTTGTGAGACGGCCGGCCGGCTGATCGGCAGGCCCTTGGCCAGATCGTTCACCGTGCGGGGTGCGCGGCGCAACTCTTCCAGCAAATGGCGTCGGTTGGGATCGGCAATAGCCGAGAATGGATCGATTGTCGTCATATGCGCAAGCTATGATACATCCTGCCATCCGGCAAGCGCAATTGTGCGATGCGAAAATGCAATTTTATCGGGATTTTGATTGTCGTCAATTTTGCAATCGCCTTCTGTCGCAAATGTCTAATCCCAAGTCTCGAGATGCTTGCAAAAGCAATAGGATGTCCCATCTTCAAAGGCTCACCCTATTACAGGAAAAACAAACCGTCCCAAAACAGTTTCAATCCGGCGATCAGCGTCATGGCATAGATCAGCGGATAGAAGGTCTGCGCCTTCATGCGCCGCACCACCATGGCTCCGGCCATGGTGGACAGCAGCGCCACCGGCAGCAGGCTGAGAGACAAGGTGAAATTGCTGAGATCCAGCTGGCCAAGCGCCATATAAGGAATGACCTTGATGGCATTGAGACAGGCAAAAAATCGCACGCTGGTGCCGGTATAGGTCTTTGGATCGAGCTTTAACGGCAGGGCATAGATTTCAAACGGTGGGCCGCCAGCATGCGCGACAAAGCTGCCATAACCGGCCAGCGTGCCCCAACCCGTGGCGGCCACAGCGCGCTGCGGCTTTGCCGGTCTTGCATCATGGCCTTCGCCGCGCAATCGTCGCTGGAAATAGCGCCCGGCAAACACCACCGTAATGGCACCCAGCACGAGCCGCATGGCATCGGCGGGGATCAGCGCCGATGTCGCCCAGCCAAAGGCGATCCCGGCGATGGCGCCGGGCAGAAGCAGGAAAAACGTGCGCCAGTCGCCATGGTGGCGCCAGGCGTGCAGCGCGACCAGATCCATGACCAGCAGGATCGGCAGGAAAATCGCCGCAGCCGTCATCGGCGGCACGACGAGCGCCAGGATCGGCACGCCGAGCAGACTGAAAGCGCCGCCCAGGCCGCCCTTGGACAGGCCGACCAGCACGACGGCGGGAATAGCGGCAAGCAGGAATGAGAGATCTGGCAGCATGAATGTTTGAATTTCCGCGATGGTGTATTGGGGGTGCTGGTATCCTTAGGGATGGGTATCTTCCCCAGAAGGCGGCGGCTGTCTCTGACAGTTGGTGTTGATCCTTTCGTCAGTCCGGTCTATCGACTTCCTGCAAACATGGCGAGATCCTTTCGCCGCAGAGAGAGTGCCAACAAAAACGAGAGCAACAGAGGCTTCAGCATCATTCTTTAAATCACAATCGGTTTAAAGAGAAAATCATGCCGCAGGCATGACGTGCTACAGCACCTTATATGCCCTATATAAAGGGTGCAGGGCGCTTTGGCCCGGATCGCCTCCCTTGCTCTTGCCATGAAGAAGACGGAAATCGCCATGTCCAAGTCGTCAAAGTCGCCCAAGTTCCAACGCCGCTGCCGGCTCGTTCTTATCACGCCGCAGATTGCCGATGTGCAGATGCTTGCCACGACTGTCGGCAATGCCTTGAAGGGTGGCGATGTCGCCTCGGTGATCATCCCGCAATATGATTTCGATGACGACACGTTCCAGGCCCAGGCCGAAGCGGTCGTGCCATTGGTGCAGGCGGCGGGTGCCGCTGCCATTATCGCCGACAATAGCCGGGTTGCCGGTCGCGCCAAGGCCGATGGCCTGCATATCAGCGGCGATGTCGAGGCGCTGGCCGAGGCGGTGGAAAAATTCACCCCGAAGATGATTGTCGGCTCCGGTGCTGCCCGCGACCGGCACCATGCGCTGGAGGCTGGCGATGCCGACCCCGACTACATGTTTTTCGGCAAGCTGGACGGCGATATCAAGCCGGAAGCGCATTCGAAAAACCTGGCCTTGGGTGAATGGTGGTCGTCGATGGTGGAAATCCCCTGCATCGTCATGGGCGGCGCAGATCCGCAATCGGCCCTTGCCGTCGCTGAAACCGGCGCCGAATTTGCGGCCCTCTCCAGGGCGGTATTTGACGATCCAGAGGCAGCCGCCACCGTGGTTGCTCAGGTAAATGCTTTGCTTGACGAAAAAGCGCCACGGTTTGAGGATTGAACGCCTCAATGATCCTTGCCTTGCCCCGTCTTGCCCTAACCCGTTTGGCCAAATTCCGGTTGCTGTCTGGACGGTCCGTCTGTGCCAGCCTGGTTTTGGCGCTGGCATGTCCGACGGTCATGGACATCGGTGCTTATGCGCAGGTTCCGCCTGCTGCATCCTCGCCCCCGGCGGCTGAGCCTGACGTGAAGACGGGTGAAGGCAAATCAGGTGAGGCGGGCAATCAGACCGCCCCTGAGACGCCATCGGAAAAGACTGGGGAGCAAAAGCGAGGCCCAAAGCCGGGGAGCGAAATCGAGGCGCCGGTCGTTCCTGACGTTAAAACGGCTCCCGAAAAGACCTCTGGCTCTGACGAGACAAATGGTTTTGTCAGGCCGAGCGGGCTTTCCGGTCCGGTCTCGGGTGAGGACGCTGGCAAGGTACAGCGGCCGGGTATTAAGGATGCGGGACCGGCTGGCGGCATTACGCTGATGGAGCGCATGGGCATTCCGCTACCGGATCTTCCGCCGGAAAAGCCCTATACCGGCAAGGTCGATCTTGCCTATGGTGCGTTCCAGCGCGGGCTGTTTGCCACGGCCTTCGATTACGCCCTGCCGCTCGCCGAAAAGGGCGACCCCGCCGCGCAGACATTGCTTGCCGAGCTGATGACCCGTGGTCTGGCGGTCAAGCGCGACATGAAGGGAGCGGCCTTCTGGTATGCCAAGGCTGCAAAGGGTGGTGATCCCGCTGCAATGTTTAAATATGCGCTGATGTTGATCGAAGGGCGCTATGTCTCGCCGGATCGCAAGCTGGCCGATGACTATATGCGCCGGGCAGCGGAAGCGGGCAATGCGTCGGCCCAGTTCAACTGGGCGCAATTGCTGGTCTCGGAAAATCCCGGCAAGAAGGGATTGCTGCTGGCGCTGCCTTTCTACGAGCAATCGGCGGAACAAGGCATCGCCGATGCGCAATATGCCGTTGCACAGATTTATCGCAACCTGCCAGACGTTCCGGCGGAAAAGCGCCAACTGGCGCGCGAATGGCTGGTGCGGGCGGCGCGTGCCGGTTTCGATACCGCCGAGCTTGATATTGGCATCTGGTTGATCAACGGCATTGCCGGGCCGCAGGATCTGGAACAGGGCTTCAAATGGTTGAGGATTGCTGCCAATCGCGGCAATGTCGCGGCCCAGAACCGGTTGGCGCATGTCTATGTGGCGGCGCTCGGCACGAGGCCCGATCCGGTCGAGGCGGCGAAATGGTATGTGCTGTCGCGTCGGGCGGGCCTTGCCGATCCGGCGCTTGAGGATTTCTATCTCGGCCTGCCGGACAGCCAGCAGAAACAGGCAATCGAAGCGGCCAACAAATACCGGACCGGCCAGCACAGATTGGGCCGCCCGGTATCGAAGGCGCAAGGCTCCACGCCCGGCAAAAATGGGGCGAGGGACGAGGTTAGCGACATCATCAGCAAGGCTGCAAAGCCGGTGACGCCACCGCCCATCGATCCGACCGGGCTTCCGGGTGTCTCCGTGCCGCCAATCGGGGGGCAGATGCAAAATGGCGTCCCCAAAAATGATGCAGACAAGGATGAAAATCCGGGCGACGGCACTGATGTGCCGGATCAGCCGCCAGCCGCCCCCTGAATCGCGCAGGGACTTGAATTGCGCCAGATTTTGTGGTCTTGAACCGCTCAATCTTTGCACGCCGCTAAAAGGGCCGCGCCCGACCTCCATCCGGGTGATGGCGTATGACGGCCTGCTGCATCATTCAGTCTAAGGAAACCGCTATGGCTCGCTCAGCCCTTCTCAATGTCATGGTCCAGGCCGCCGTCAAGGCCGGGAAATCCCTGTCGCGCGATTTTGGCGAAGTGCAGAACTTGCAGGTTTCGGTCAAAGGCCCCGGCGATTTCGTGTCCCAGGCCGATATGAAGGCTGAAAAACTGGTGCGCGAAGACCTGCTGAAGGCCCGCCCCACCTATGGTTTCCTCGGGGAGGAGGGCGAAGAGATCAAGGGGACCGATGGCGCGCACCGCTGGATCGTCGATCCGCTGGATGGCACCACCAACTTCCTGCACGGCATTCCGCAATTTGCCGTCTCCATCGCCCTGGAGCGCAATGGCGAAATCGTCGCGGGCGTGATCTTCAACCCTGCTACCGACGAGCTTTACACCACCGAAAAGGGTGGCGGTGCCTTTCTTAACGATCGCCGCATTCGCGTTGGCGCCCGCAAGGCGCTGTCGGATTGCGTGATTGGTTGCGGCATGCCGCATCTGGGTAAGGGCAATCACGGCAAGGCGCTGTTGGAACTGCGCCATGTGATGGGCGAAGTGGCTGGCGTGCGCCGCATGGGGGCAGCCGCTCTGGATCTTGCCTATGTCGCCTGCGGCCGGTTCGACGGTTTCTGGGAAACGGGCCTGCATGCCTGGGATATCGCCGCTGGCCTGTTGCTGATCCGCGAAGCGGGCGGCTTCGTCAGCGATATGGCAGGCGGAACCGATAGTCTTGACCGGGGCGACATTGTCGCGGGCAATGAATATATCCAGAAGGCGCTGCTGGAAGTGGTCAAGCGGCCCTTGCCAAAGGCTTGATCAGCTCGGAGGAGGCGTCGCTTTTTCGGCGCTTTCCTAAAAGCGTCGGTTTTCGCTTCAATTCGACATGAATTTGAACTAGCCTCCGTCCACTTCACGTTGCCTGGGCCGAGCCTTTCAGAGGCTTGACCCTTGGTTTGCGTAAGGGATCGACCGCTTGCCTGTAATGGAGACGTGCTGCCAATGACGGATGTGGATGTGGACGCCCCGGACGCTGAACCGGCCCGTTACGGCTCGAAACTCTCAAGCCCGGCACCCATTATTCTGACGATGCTGATCTTTCTGATCCTCATCGGGTTCATTGCGGCCATCCTGTTTCGGCAGGCCGAACAGGCATTTTACACCAATCCGGGCCTGAATGGTCTCATTCTCGGGGTATTGGCCGTCGGCATCATCCTGATTTTCGCCCATGTGGTCGGGCTGATTTCGGAAGTGCGCTGGTTCAATCATTTCCAGCGATCCGGCACTGCCGATAAGTCGGGACGTGAGCCGAAATTGCTGGCGCCGATGCGCTCCCTGCTGGGCAATCGCCGCTCGACGGGGCTGTCGACAACGCTGTTGCGCTCCATTCTCGATTCGATTGCCACAAGGCTGGACGAAGCGCGCGATACATCGCGCTATCTGATCGGCCTTCTGGTGTTTCTCGGCCTGCTCGGCACATTCTGGGGCCTGATCGGCACGATCAGCTCGATCAGCAATGTCATCCAGACATTGGATGCCGGCTCGGGCGGGCAGGGCAGTGATGTGCTGCAAACCCTGAAAAACGGGCTTTCCGCGCCGCTTGCCGGCATGGGTACGGCGTTTTCCTCGTCGCTGCTTGGTCTGTCCGGCTCGCTGATCCTCGGTTTTCTCGATTTGCAGGCTGGCCGTGCCCAGAACCGGTTCTATACGGAGCTGGAAAACTGGCTGTCTTCCGTCACCGATACCGGTTCCGATCAACCTGTACCGTCAGGCGTTTCCGGTCACGACATCGAGCGGTTGCTGGAGCAGATGAAAAAGATCGCCCAGCAGCCTGCCTCCGGCTCCGATCGTTCTGCGGCAGCGCTGAGCGGTTTGTCAGACGGTATTCAGGGCCTGGTCAAGAACATGCGCAATGAGCAACAGATGCTGCGCGACTGGATCGAAGCCCAGCAGGAAGACACCCGCGCCATGCGCAAGGCGCTGGACCGGCTGAACGACAAGCTCGGGAGCAAGTAGACCATGGCCCTGGGGCGCAACCGCAAGCGGGATCGCGGCGCCGATTATTGGCCGGGCTTTGTCGATGCCTTATCGACCCTGCTAATCGCCATAATGTTCCTGCTCACCGTTTTCGTGGTGGCGCAATTCGTGCTCAGCCGGGAAATTTCCGGCAAGGACGAGGTGTTGAACCGGCTGAACAACCAGATTGCCGAACTGACGCAAATGCTGGCGCTGGAAAAAGGCGGCAAGCAGGATCTGGAAGACGCGCTGGCCAACCTGCAATCCTCGCTGGATACGTCCGAGAAGGAACGCAGCCGCTTGCAATCGCTGCTCGACACCGGCGCCGGAAATTCGGCCCAGGCCCAGGCGAAGATTGGCGAGTTGAGCGGCAAGCTCGATGAGCAGCAGCAGGTCAGCGCCCGTGCCATGAGCCAGATCGATCTGTTGAACCAGCAGATCGCCGCACTTCGCGCCCAAATTGCTGCGGTCGAACAGGCCTTGCAGGCCTCGGAGGCCAAGGACCAGAATTCGCAAGCGAAAATCGCTGATCTCGGACGGCGGCTGAATGTGGCCCTGGCCCAGAAGGTGCAGGAACTCAATCGCTATCGCTCCGACTTTTTCGGACGTCTGCGCGAAATTCTGTCGGACCGTCAGAATATTCGCATCGTCGGCGACCGTTTCGTGTTCCAGTCAGAAGTGCTGTTTCCCTCCGGCGGGGCCGACATGAACCCGCAAGGCCAGGAGGAAATGGTCAAGCTCGCCAATGCGCTCATCGACCTTGCCAAGGAAATTCCCCCTGATATCAACTGGGTGCTGCGCGTCGACGGCCATACGGACAATGTCCAGCTTTCAGGCAATGGCCGCTATCCCGACAATTGGGCGCTGTCGGCTGCCCGCGCCGTCTCGGTGGTCAAGTTCCTGATCTCCAAGGGCGTCCCCGCCGACCGTCTGGCTGCTGCCGGTTTCGGCGAATTCCAACCGATTGCCCCGGGCGACACGCCTGAAGCCCGCGCCCAGAACCGGCGGATCGAGCTGAAACTGACGGAGCGGTGAGACAGGCAGATGAATGGGTGTGGCTCTTGGCTTTGCCCTTCGTCCGCCTGCCGATATTTTCTGCTCCCATGTCCAATAAAAGAGCGACAAAGTTATACGAATTGTACGCCTGAGCGGAGCTTTTAAACCCCTCGCCAAACAAGAGCTTTTGAAGAGTACAACCTGTCTTACGCTTGCTCTATTTTGACGTTCGCGTAAAAGTAAGTTTTTCTGCCAGGGAGAGAATGGCAGCGAAATGTGCTTGGGAGGGCGTGATGGACGAGTTCGACGTGATCGTGGTTGGCGCTGGGCTGGCGGGGTTGGTTGCGGCAACCGAGGCGGCGGGGCGGGGCTTGACGGTCTGCATCGTCGATCAGGAGGGGGAGCAGAACCTGGGCGGGCAGGCTTTCTGGTCGCTGGGCGGTTTGTTTTTCATCGACAGTCCCGAGCAACGCTTGATGCGGGTGCGTGACAGCCTGGCGCTGGCCGAGCAGGACTGGTTTGGCTCGGCAGGCTTTGACCGGCCGGAGGATCATTGGCCTCGACGTTGGGCGCAGGCCTATCTGCACTTTGCCGCGGGTGAGAAACGGGCATGGCTGCATCAGATGGGCATGCGCTGGTTCCCGGTTGTTGGCTGGGCGGAGCGGGGAGGGCAGCTTGCCGATGGCCATGGAAATTCGGTGCCGCGCTTCCATGTTACCTGGGGGACAGGGCCGGGCGTGCTGGAACCGTTCCTCAAATTGGCAAAGACGCTGGCCGAGGCCGGGCGCATCACCTTCCGCTTTCGCCATCAGGTCGATGCGCTGGAGCGCCGGGACGGGCGGGTGACGGGCGTCTCCGGCACAGTGCTGGCCAATGATGCGGTTTTACGGGGCGAAAAGAGCAGCCGTCAGCCTTTCGGCAATTTCACCTATTCCGCGCAGGCGGTCATTGTTGCGTCCGGTGGCATTGGTGGTAACCATCAACTGGTGCGGCAGAACTGGCCGGTCGACCGGCTGGGTCAGCCACCTGCCACCATGGTTTGCGGCGTGCCTGCCCATGTTGATGGGCGTATGATCGCCATTACCGAGCAGGCGGGCGGCAGTGTCATCAACCGCGACCGCATGTGGCATTATACCGAGGGTGTGAAGAACCACGACCCGATCTGGCCGGATCATGGCATTCGTATTCTGCCGGGCCCATCCTCCTTCTGGTGCGATGCCGATGGCAATCGGCTGCCATCGCCCGCCATGCCGGGGTTTGATACGCTTGCCACGCTGAAAATCCTGCGTGAGCGGGGCAGTGATTATAGCTGGTTCATCCTGACCGAGGCGATCATCAAGAAGGAATTCGCACTGTCAGGCTCGGAGCAAAACCCGGATCTGACCGGCCGCAATATCCGCCTCCTGCTGAAGCGGCTCGGCAAGCGCCCGACCGGTCCGGTCCTGGCCTTCATGGAGCGGGGTGAGGATTTTGCCGTCAGCACGGATCTGGAGGAACTGGTGGCGAAGATGAACGCGATCAGCGGAGAGAGCCGGTTGGACCCTGCCCATCTCCGCCGCCAGATCGAGGCGCGGGACCGGGAGATCGCCAACACTTTCAGCAAGGATGCGCAGATCACCGCCATCAGAGGCGCCCGGCGCTATCTTGGCGATAAATTGATGCGGACTGCTGCACCGCATCGGCTGCTCGATCCGGCCAAGGGCCCGTTAATCGCCGTGCGCCTGCATATCTTGACCCGCAAGACATTGGGCGGTTTGCAGACCGACCTTGAGGGCAGGGTGCTGGAAATGTCCGGCGAGCCGGTGCCTGGCCTTTATGCGGCAGGCGAGGTCTCAGGCTTCGGCGGTGGCGGCATGCACGGCTATAACGCGCTGGAAGGCACATTTCTCGGCGGCTGCCTGTTTTCCGGAAGGGTGGCGGGCCGCAATGTTCTCGCGGCCAGCCCGTCCTGATGGGTTACTTCGCTTCTGCCAGGAAATCCTGCGCTCCGCTCTGGAATTGCAGCCGGGCCAGCCGGGCATAGATGCCGCCCTGCTGGATCAGGCTTTGGTGGGTACCCTGTTCCACCACCTTGCCGTCATCGATGACCAGAATCCGGTCGGCTTTCAGCACGGTGGCCAGCCTGTGGGCAATGACGATGGTGGTGCGCGATTTCATCAGCTCGTCCAGTGCCTTCTGCACCAGCGTCTCGCTTTCGGCATCCAGCGCCGAGGTCGCCTCGTCCAGCAGCAGGACCGGCGCATCCTTCAGGATGGCGCGGGCAATGGCGATACGCTGGCGCTGGCCGCCTGACAGCGTGATGCCACGCTCACCGACCTGCGTGTCAAAGCCATGGTCTAGCCGGTCGATGAATTCGGTGGCCTGGGCGGCGCGGGCAGCAACGATTACCGCCTCGCGGCTGGCATCGGGGCAGCTGAAGGCAATATTATCGTGGATCGTGCCGGAAAAGATCGTCACATCCTGGGGTACGATGGCAATGCTGCCGCGCAATGCCTCCGTTGACACGTCGCGCAGATCACTGCCATCAAGACAGATGCGCCCGCTTGTCGGATCGTAGAAGCGCAGGATCAGCGAGAAGATCGTGCTTTTGCCTGCGCCGGAGGGACCGACGATCGCCACGGTTTCCCCGGCATCGACGGCAAAGCTCAGGCCTTTGACGGCGGAGCGCCCCGGGCGGCTGGGATAGGAAAACTCGACATTCTCAAACCACACTTCGCCGCGCGCAGGGGTGGGCAAGGGTTTTGGATGGTCTGGCGATTGCACGGCAGAGACCTCGGCCAGCAGCTCCGTCAGCCGTTCGGCGGCCCCGCCGGCCTGCATCAATTCGCCCCAGACCTCGGACAATTGGCCAAGCGATGAGGCGGCAATGACGGAATAGAGCAGGAATTGGCCCAGGGTTCCCGCCGACATCGTACCGCCCAACACGCTTTGGGCGCCATACCAGAGCACGCCGACAATGCTGCCGAATACCAGCGTGATGGCGACGCCGGTCAGGATGGCGCGCGAGCGTGTGGCGATGCGGGCGGCCTGGAAAGCCTGTTCGACGGCGGCGCCGTAACGGGCGCTGGCAGCGGCCTCGCCGTTGAAGGCCTGGACCGTGCGGGCAGCCCCGATGCTTTCGCCAGCAAAGGCTGCGGCCTCTGCCAGCCTGTCCTGGGCAAGGCGGGAGCGGCGGCGCACCGAGCGGCCAAAGGCAATCAGCGGAAAGACGATGACGGGAATGGCAGCAAGCACCATCACCGACAGTTTCGGGCTGGTATAGATCATCATGCCCATGGCGCCGAAACACATGATGATATTGCGCAATGCCACCGAAGCGCTGGCGCCGACGGCGGATTTGATCTGGGTGGCGTCGGCTGTCAGCCGCGAGACGATTTCGCCCGATTGGTTGACGTCGAAAAACGCAGGTGACAGGCGGCTGACATGATCGAACACTTCGCGGCGGATATCCGAGACGATCCGCTCGCCAATGGTGATGACATAATAATAGCGCAGCGCGCTGGACGCGGCCATGATCAGCGCCAGAACGATCAGCATGGCAAAATACTTGTTGATGAAACCGGCATCGGCAGAGGCCATGCCGTGGTCGATCATCCGGCGCACGGCCAGCGGCAGCGCCAGCGTGGTGACGGCGGCGAGAGCCAGAAACACCAGGGCGGCCAATGCCATGCCGCGATACCGCATCAGGTAAGGGTTGAGCCTGGCGAGAGGCTTCAGACTACGGCTCGATTTTGCCTGGCGTTCTTGGTTTTCCGACACTGATCCCTACTCCGCCCCTGCCATCCCAGCTTATGCGCTGGGGGCCTTGTTATCCTTGCGACCTTCATGTATAGGCAGCCCATCAAATTGGGAAGCCCGCGACATTACCAGTCTCCGGCTTCATGTATTGAATTGGGTCGGCTGACGCAATTGCGGCAAATAGACCCCCCGGCACATCAGGAAGACCGTCATGAAGGCTAACATTCATCCCGAATACCACAAGATCAAGGTCGTCATGACCGATGGCACCGAGTACGAAACATTTTCGACCTGGGGCACCGAAGGTCAGGTCATGAACCTCGACATCGACTCCAAGTCGCATCCGGCCTGGACCGGCGGCAACCAGCAGCTCATGGACCGCGGCGGTCGTCTCTCCAAGTTCAACAAGCGTTTCGGCGGCCTCGGCCTCTAAGTCATCGTTTGCATGTCTTCCAAAAAAGCCCGGTCCCTCGACCGGGCTTTTTTGGTTTGTACGGCGCGTTAATGCCTTTTCTGATTATGCATCCTCAATCCTGCGTACCAACACGAAAAACCCGGCTCTGCAGGGCAGGCCGGGTTTTAAAAATCCGAGATTACCACGCAGAACTCATCCGTCTGCATGGTGTCTAAGCAAAGATGCTCAGTTGGCGTTGAAGGCCGTGCGCAGCAGGTTCAACTGGGCCTGGACGCTGTTCTCATTGTCCGGCACGATGGATGTGTCATTCGGGCGATAGATTTCGCGGTCCAGCAGGGCAATCCGGTTCTGCAGGCGCAGCGAGCGTTCGATCAGGTCGCGGAAGGATTCCGGCAGATCATTCCAGCCTGGCGCGTTGCGGTCGACATTGAAGCCATCCAGACGGACCTTGCTCTTTTCGGAAATCACCTGGTCGCGTGACATTTCGCCATTATTGACGGCGCGCTGCAACAGGAGCCAGGAAGCCATCTGCATCAGGCGCGTGGTCAGGCGCATGGATTCAGCTGCATAGAGCACGGAGGCCATGCGGGGCAGAACCTTCGCAGCAGAACGGCCGGGGCCGTCAAGATATGCGGCGGTTTCTTCGACCAGCCCCATGCCTTCTGCATAGGTCGCCTTGAACTGCGACGACGAAGCCGCGCGCCCGGCAAAGCTGACCGTATTCAATCCAAGTTCCGACATCGACATTTTCCCTGTCTTACGCATCACTTATTGACGTAGCGCGGCGGTTAACGAAGTCCAGCGCCAATTTCATGGGCGAACGATGCTACCAATACCCCAAATGCGCAAGTCGTTTCTTAAGAAAGGGTTAATTCCCACAGTTTTAGGTAAAGTCGAAAGGCATAAAAAAAGAGCCGCAAAAGCGGCTCTCAAGGTAAAACAGGGAGAAAAATCAGACCAAATCGCCATTTGGTGAAACCGTCTGAATCCAGAAGAACCGGACAGGTTATACATTCGCATAAAATGCTTAATATTGTGTTAATACTGCATCGGGATAGATCAAAGCGGCGTTGCTAGCCGTGACATATGGGGGTTCAATGGGCGAACTTTACCATATTGCGCAGCTGTAATATTTTGAACCATGCCCTGCTACTTTAAAGGGCGAAACAGCGATTCAGCTGCCGCTTTTCCAGCCATCTTGCTGGATTTTTCCGTCTCGAGACGGGCGATTTCCTGTTTTAGCAAAGTGATTCGCATCTCCAGTTCGCTTGCCGACAGGAGAGAAAGGTCGCAGCCGATCTCGTGTTCCGGTGGTTTGCGCGGGCGGTCTGGGTCTTCCATCATGGCTCATGCCTCCTTGTTTGCTGGCTCTTCACCACTGATGTCCATGCGTTCAGCTCTTGGGTCAAGTGTTGCCGATTGCGGGGTGGCCATCATGGTCGAGACCGGGCCATGGCCTGTGGAAAAATTCTCTTTTTCCTCGGAGGTGAGGGTGGGGCGCAACCGGCTGCGGAAAATCGCATAGGCAACCAGCAGAGCATGGGCGGTGGCGGTGACCCCAAACAATGCATAGGGACCGAACCATGTCATGACAGGGCCGCCGATGGTCGGGCCGATAATCGTACCGATGCCAAACAGCAGCAGCAGGCCGCCGGACACTTTGACGAAATCGCCGCTGTCGGCAAAGTCATTGGCATGGGCCACAGCAATCGGATAGAGCGAATTGGCCGCCGCCCCATAGAGCGCCACAAGCGGGATCAGGATAAAGGCGGCCTGTGGCCGTACCACCAGAAGCAGAAGGGCGGCCACCAGGGCGACCGAGGCAATACCGGCCAGAACATAGCGCCGGTCCGTATGGTCTGACAGGCGGCCAGCCGGAAACTGGGCGGCCGCACCGGCAAAGATCGTAATGCTCAACATGCTGGCAATCATCACATCCGGCAGGCCGACGCGGGCGCCGAACACCGCCACCAGGGTGCCGTAAGCGCCGTTGGCAATGCCGATCAGCAGAATACCGACAAAGGACACGGGCGAATTTCGATAGAGTTTCGGCAGATCCAGCTTGACGGATTTCAACGGCTGCGGCGAGGCGGCGTTGGACATGGTGGTGGGCAGCATGGCCAGGCAATAGAGAATGCCGCAGATCATGAACAGCGTCGGCGTGTGAATATTGCCGAAAGCCACCATCATCTGGCCGCCGACCACCCCGAACAGGGTGACGGAAATGTAGAAGGAAAAGATCGAGCCACGGCTCTCGTTGCTGGCCCTCTCGTTCAGCCAGCTTTCGATGATCATCGAGGTGCCGGCGGTGCAAAAGCCGGTCAGCGTTCGCAGGGCAACCCATGAATATTGCTCGACGACCAGGCCGGTGATCAGCGAAATGATGGCGATAATGGCGATGAAGCAGGAAAAGGCCCGGACATGGCCAACCCGCATCACCAGCTTGGGCGCAATGAAACAGCCAAGCACAAAGCCCGCCGCCCAGGACGTACCGAGCAGGCCGAGCACTTCGTTGGAATAGCCTTCAAAGGACCCACGCACCGGCAGAAGCAGCCCGTGCAGGCCATTGCCAAGGAACAGAAAAAGCGTGCCAAGCAAGAGGGAGAGAACAGGAAGCAGGTTTCGGGTCATGCAAAATCACTTCGGAACGGGTCGAGGCGAAGGCCAAGCGTGGCAGGTCGCGGAATGCGTGGGGCCATTATTCCCCGGAATGGGGTCGATTTATGAATTATGGCAAACTGTCGTTACTGCGACGTTACAGCAGGTGATTTTCGAGCTATACCAAGGGTCATTGAAAATGACTCTTGGTATTCCCTTTGCAAATATCTCAAGCCTCTGCTGCGTTTGAGATATTTGCAATGCCTTCAAGACGAGGATGCGTGAGCATCTTCGAGACTTGGTATTATGGGTATGGCGCAAACCACCAGATGATGGCCAAGCAAAGCCTGCTTCCCTTTGCCCGGTGATATCAGTATGACCGAGGACAAGCGCTTTATTCCTGCTAAAATGCGTTGGCTTCGTAGAGGTAGCGACCAAAGACATGAACAAGGCAATATCCGCCTTTCTGATCCTGGCGATGGCCGTGCAACTGATCCGGCCGCTCGGCTTGCCATTCCTTCGAAAGCGCAGCGACTTCTGGAAGCTTGCAGTGCTGGCCTTTATTATATGGACTGTAACACTGCTGGTGCGGCCTTAGAGCATCGGACCGAAAAGTGGGAACCGGTTTTCGGATAAATCCGATGCGTAAACAAAAACTTAGAGCATCGTTCCGATTCCTATTTTCGGTCCGATGCTCTAAGGTATGGTGCAAGCTTTCAGCATTTGTTTTCTTGCTTGAGGTCTGTGGTTTATCGCAAAACCGCTGCAGATTTTTGCGCTGCCTACACCGCCGTGTACCCACTATGGTGGATGACTGCATTCAGAATTTCTTGGGGCAGATGAAGTCGAGAAATTGTGCCATAAGTCCAGTGTTTTCAATTGCGGGCATATAGGCCGTCACCTCGCATGATGCGCGACTGCCCTCGACAGCATCGCATTTGGCAATCCCACCATTGCTGCTGCGTGGAAGCGCCTGATCCAATCGTTCCAGATCTGCCTTGGCAAGATGAGCTCTAAATTGGTCCAGCAGTTCGAGTTGATCTGCTGGCGCGGTATCGGTCGCCTTGGCTTGCGCGCAGGTGGTTGGTGGGGCAGGGAAATCAGGCGTTTGTGCCGCAGCCAACATGATTGCCATCACAAAAAGCATCGCCTCTCCTCCAAAGCAGGACCGCCCGTAGGCGAATGGAAACGATTTTTTATGGCCTTAATTTGCTGTTGGCCTGATATGAAAGGTCATTCTCAATGATTTTTCCTATTTCGCTTTCTGGTTTGAGGCCTGCACCATGGCCATCAATACATCTGTTTGGGCGATCATGCCGATCAGCTTTGCCTGGGCGTTGATGACAGGCAAATGATGTAGGGCCGCTTCGGCAAAGGTGACGATTGCTTCGGACAGCGGTGCGTCGGGCGTGACGGTGCGCACCGGTGTGGTCATGATGTCCTTGACCGTGCCGTTTGGCGCAGAGGCGCCTTGCAAGGCCAGCGCCAGCCGTCGGCCAAGACCGATCACCGGCTTGCCCCGTGACCAGCTTGCCTTGTCCATCAGGTCGGTCTGCGTGACGATGCCGAGAATGGTGGCGTCTTCGGCGGTCACCGGCAAAGCCTTGACGCGGCTTTGGCGCAGGCGGTGCAGCGCCTCGCTCAGCGTGGTATCGGGGGAGAGGGCGGCAATGCCCGCAATCATCACCGCGCCGCAGGTCGTATGGCTGCTGCGACGGCGATAGGCGCGCAGCTCCGTGCGGCGCAGGATATCCTCTAGGTCGTCGCGGTCGATGTCGAGAAAGGCATCGTAATCCTTCAGGACGTCATCGAGATCGCGGCGCTGGAAGCCTGCGGTATCAGCAATGCCGGGCGTTTGCGGCAAAGCAGGCTTGGCGCGATGCGGATAACGGCGGCCCGCAAGCCGGTTATAGAGCAGCGCGCTGGCCAGAAGCAGCAGGGAATTGCCAGCCACCGGCCAGAGCACGAAGCCATAGCCGAGCGCATGAATGCCCGGACCGCCGAGCACGGCAGTCAGCGCGATGGCGCCGCTTGGCGGATGCAGGCAGCGCAACGCAATCATCGCGGCAATCGCACCGCCGATGGCGAGCGCGCTGGCAAGCAGCAGATCCGGCACCCATTGTGCTACGGTCACACCAATCAATGCGGCGCAAAGATTGCCCCCAAGGATTGACCAGGGTTGGGCAAGCGGACTGGTGGGGACTGCAAACAGCAGCACGGCGGAGGCTCCCATCGGCGCGATCAGCACCGGCAGGCTTGTAGCTTGCTCCGGCCAAAAATATCCCAACAAAAAGGCACTGATGAAGCCGGTGACCAGAATGCCCAGCGCCGCGCCAAGGGCGGAGCGGGCCTGTTCTGAAGAACTGATCGGCGCCACGTCCGGGATCAGATGCTTCCATGCGTCCCGCAGAGCTGATTGCATTGCTGGTTTTCCGTTTCTGTATGGCGTGGATCAACGATCAATGCTGAGCGTGCCCTGCATGACGGTCACAGCGTGGCCTGAAATCTCGGTTCGGATGACGTTGCCGTCCGCTTTCTGGACGGTGACTGTTATCAGGCTGCGGCGACCCATTTCAACACCCTGTTCGATCACCAGCGTCTGGTCAAGATCGGCTTCCGGTGCCCGCTGTGCCAGATAGGCGGCAAGTGCCGCCGAGGCGCTGCCGGTCGCCGGATCTTCCGCGACATTGTCGAAAGGTGAAAACATCCGGGCGCGGATATGGTTTTCCGACATCCGGCAATAGAGGAAGGTTGCGCCATCCGTTTCCTGGTCGGCATGGATTTCGACCAGACGGCCGAGAGCGGCAAGATCAGGCTTGCTGCGGCCAAGGGCGACGAGATCGGTCAACTCCGCTGCGATGAATTTCAACCCTACCGAGATAAAGGCCGGAGCATGGTTTGCGGTTTGAATGTCACTCTCAGCCAAGCACATGGCGGCGGCCAGATCGGCCGTTGCCACCGGGCCGCTGACAAAAAGAGGCTGGGGCGCACGGATGCGGGCATTCACCAGACCATTGTCATCGCGGCTCAGTTGAACGGTGACGAGACCGGCTTTTTCCTCAAAGCGCAGATCGTCGCCAAGGGACTGGCCGAACAAGGTCGATTGGCCCGCAAGGGCGATGGCGGTGCCAACATTGGGATGACCGGCAAAAGGTATTTCCATGACAGGCGTGAAGATTCGCACCTGCGCGGTATTGGCCGCGTCTGTCGGAGGCAGGACGAAGGTGGTTTCAGAATAGCCGAACTCGGCGGCAATGGCCTGCATCGTCGCATCCGACAGCCCGCGCCCATCGAGAATGACCGCCAGAGGATTGCCGCGAAACCGCTCAACGGTAAAGACGTCGAGCGTGATGAAAGGAATGGAGATCATGGTTGGCCTTGCTGCCGGTGATACGTAATGAACAACCGTGATCTTGATAGCAGCGGCTTTGCCGAAATGAAGATGAAATCCTGTCAGGGTGACAAGAAAAAAGCCCCACCGGTTGTGGTGGGGCTTCAATGTGCAGGATCAAATCTGTTCGATGCGTGACCTCAAGCGGCCTTTTCCAGGTCCTGTTTCCAGGTGCCAGTCGCGGCCAAGCTGTTCATGCGGGCGCGGTGGGTGAAGGCACGCTGACCGGCGGCAACATTTTCGCTGCGGCCACCCCAAGTCTTAATGGCGCTATCCTGAAGGGCGCGGCCATAGGAATAGGTCAGGGTCCAGGGCATGTCGTAACCGGCATTCATCGCGGAGAGATGCGCGGTTGCTTCCTCTGTGCTCTGGCCGCCGGACAGGAAGGCGATGCCGGGAACGGAGGAAGGAACCGTTGCCTTCAGCACCTTGACGGTCGCAGCTGCAACTTCTTCGACAGAGGCCTTGCGGGCATTCTTGCCGTCGATGATCATGTTGGGCTTCAGGATCATGCCTTCGAGATTGACGCGGGCGTCGTAGAGATCCTGGAACACGGTGCGTAGCACCCATTCCGTCACTTCGGCACATTTGGCAATGTCGTGGGTACCCGGTGCGCCATCCATCAGCACTTCCGGCTCAACGATCGGCACGATGCCGGCTTCCTGGCACAGGGCGGCATAATAGGCGAGCGCCTGGCTATTGGCTTTGATCGAACCCCAGGTCGGTAGGCCATCGGCAATGGCGATAACGCCGCGCCACTTGGCAAAGCGGGCACCGGCCTTGTAGTAATTGGCGAGACGCTCACGCAGGCCGTCCAGGCCTTCCGTCAGGGTTTCGCCCGGGAAACCGGCCATTGGCTTGGCGCCGGTATCGACCTTGATACCTGGGATGGAGCCGGCGGCCTTGATGATGTCAACGAAAGGCGTGCCGTCGGCAGCCTTCTGGTACAGCGTCTCTTCATAGAGAATGACGCCGGAAATGTATTTTTTCATTGCCTCGTCGGAGCGAAACAGCATTTCGCGGTAGTCGCGGCGGCTGGTTTCGGTGGATTCGAGGCCAATCGTGTCGAAACGCTTCTTGATGGTGGACGTGGACTCGTCCGCTGCCAGAAGGCCCTTGCCATCGGCCATCATCTTGACGGCGATGTCTTCAAGTCTCTCACTCATGTCCTAATGCTCCCAAAAACGTTACCACTGGTTATCGCGTAACAGATGTTGTTCAGGAGGAAAATGGGGCCTTAAGTCATTGAAACGATTGAAATCGTTTCAATCGTTTTAAAATTCAATGTTTTTTAAAAGAAATTCAGGTGCGGCATTTGTTCCATGCCGCACCTCACTTTTTTCGTCGGTTGTTAAGCCGGGTGGGTCAATACGGCAACGCCGGGCAGTTCCTTGCCTTCCATCCATTCCAGGAAAGCGCCGCCTGCGGTCGAAACATAGGAAAAGTCGTCGGCAACACCGGCATGGTTGAGCGCCGAGACCGTGTCGCCGCCACCAGCTACCGAGACCAGCTTGCCAGCCTTGCTGCGCTCTGCGGCATGTTTTGCGGCAGAGACGGTGGCGGTGTCGAAGGGGGGGATTTCAAAGGCGCCGAGCGGGCCGTTCCAGACCAGCGTTGCCGCTTTGGTGATCCAGTCATTGATGACCGCCACCGATTGCGGGCCGACATCGAGCATCATCGCGTCAGCGGGAATGGCCGAGACATTGACGGTTTCATTGGCGGCATTGGCCTTGAACTCGCGGGCGACGACGCCGTCGATCGGCAGCACGATGGTGCAGCCAGCGGTTTCGGCCTCGATCATGATTTGCTTGGCGGTTTCTGCCAGGTCGTGTTCGCACAGCGATTTGCCGACAGAGATTCCTTGGGCAGCGATGAATGTATTGGCCATGCCGCCGCCGATAACAAGCGCATCGACCTTCTTGACCAGGTTCATCAGCAGGTCGATCTTGGAGGAAACCTTGGCGCCGCCGACAATGGCAACCACCGGATGGGTCGGCTTGCCGAGGCCCTTTTCCAGCGCTTCCAGTTCGGCCTGCATGGTACGCCCTGCATAGGCGGGCAGAATATGGGCAAGCCCTTCCGTGGAGGCATGGGCGCGGTGGGCAGCGGAAAAGGCGTCATTGACGTAGATGTCGCCGTTCTTGGCGAGTTCCGCGGTAAAGTCGGCGTCGTTCTTTTCCTCGCCCTTGTGGAAGCGGGTATTTTCCAGAAGCAGGATATCGCCGTTGTTCAGGGCGGCAACGGCCCTTTCGGCCGGTTCGCCAACGCAGTCTTCGCCAAACGCGACCGCCTGATCCAGCACTTCCTCGACGGCGGAAATGATCTGGGACAGCGACATATCGGCAACCGGCTCGCCCTTGGGACGACCGAAATGGGCCAGCAGGATAACCTTGGCGCCCTTGGCCGACAGTTCCTTGATAGTCGGGGCGACGCGCTCGATGCGGGTTGCATCCGTCACCTTGCCGCCGGAGACGGGCACGTTCAGGTCGACGCGCAACAGTACGCGCTTGCCGGCGATATCGGTGAGATCGTCAAGTGTCTTGAAAGCAGGCATGGTGAGTTTCCCGTGTTGACTGTCGTTACGGTGTTGCGCGGGACCTTACACCGGTCTCGGCAAGAGGCAAGATTGATCGGGCTGTTGCCCGGCGCAATCAGGATATGAAGCCGACGGCTTCAGGCCCAGAAAGCGGGTATGGTCTCAGTGAGTCGCGGGCCGATGCGCAAAGGCGCGATCTTTTCGGCAAGGCCTGTACTGTCGGAAATCTCGACGCCGACGCCGCAGATCGTCGCCGGGCCGTGGGCTGCTTCAAACCGGCCCTTGGGCATTTTTGAAATGAAGCGGTTCAGCGGCTCTTCCTTTTCCATGCCGAGCGACGAATCATAATCGCCGCACATGCCGGCATCCGACATATAGGCGGTGCCGCCATTGAGAATCTGGTGGTCGGCGGTCGGCACATGGGTATGGGTGCCGACCACGAAACTGGCGCGGCCATCAACGAAATGGCCGAAACATTGTTTTTCGCTGGTGGCCTCGGCATGGAAGTCGAAGATGATGGCGTCGGCCTGTTCCTTCAGGGGGCAGGCGGCAAGAATGGTTTCCGCCGATTTGAACGGATCGTCCAACTCGGGATGCATGAACACCCGGCCCATGATATTGGCGACCAGCACGCGCGCGCCATTGCGGGCATAATAGAGACCGGACCCTTTGCCGGGCGTTCCTGCCGGATAATTGGCCGGGCGCAGGAACTGGTCGTGGCGGCCTGAAAAGGTGATCGCTTCCTTCTGGTCCCAGACGTGGTTGCCGGTGGTGACGACATCGGCGCCAGCATTGATGGTTTCGAGGAAAATATCCTCGGTAATCCCGAAGCCGCCAGCGGCATTTTCGCCATTAACGATTACGAAATCCAGTTTCAGGTCGGAGACCAGGCCGGGCAGCTTTTCCCAAACCGCCGTGCGGCCTGTCTTGCCAACCATGTCGCCCAGAAAAAGCAGCCGCATTCCTTAAATCCAGTCAGGTCTTGAAGTTCTTGTATCCACTTTCCGTCAAAATGGCATGCAAAGCGACGTCATGGGGTTCGAAAGGCACATCTGCCACTTCCTGACAGTCAAATGCAATGCCGATCAGAAGCGGATTAAGGCCTTTCTGATGCAAACGAGCAATCGCCCGGTCGTAATGGCCTGCTCCATAGCCGATCCGGTTGCCATGCTGGTCGAAAGCGGCCAGCGGAATCAGCAGGACTTGTGGATCGACCGCCTCTGCCTGGGGGCCAGGACCGCGCGTGCCAAAACCGGTATCGATCAGCGGGTCGTCCGTGCGCCATTGCCGGAAGCAGATCGTCTGGCGATCAAGAACCACGGGCAGGCAGAGATTGGCACCGCGCTGGCCCAACATCTCCATCAACGGTTGCGCGTCTACTTCAGAGCGGATCGGCAGGAAGCCGGAAATCATGATACCTGGGGCAATCTCGATGGCGCCGGCGCCGTGATGGGCAATTGCTGTCGAATGATCGGCGCGAATATGCGCAGGAATTGCATCCCTGCGGGCAAGGCTTTGTTGGCGCAAATGGTTTTTTGTACTGTCCGAGGGCATGTGTTCTCTCTTTGTTAGCAGTTGTTTAACCATAACCGCTCTTTGTTTTGCAAGAGCAGGTCACGATGGAACATTTTTTAATTCAGTAAAAACTAATTTAGAATGAGATTTATTTAGTTGTATAATCATATAATTGCACTTTTTTACTAATCGATGGGCGCTGCAAGTGTCCCACATTGCGGCCATTTCTCCCTGGGTGGAACGCAACGGTCTTCCGGGTGACGGGATGGAGAAAGGTCTGTGACAATCTTGCCTTAACACTCATCAAATATTTTGGGCTCAAGGGACGACAAATATTTGAGGGTTTGGCAATGAAATTTCTATCCCGTTTCGGGCTGGTCGGGACGATCACTGTTGTGACGACCCTGATATTGGTTGTATCTCTGGGCGCTGTTGCCTGGACGATTTCGCGTCAGGTTCATGAGCGTGTGACGCAGCAGGCCATTGACAGCCAGAACAGCAGCCTGCGGGTCGCGGCCACGTTGCTGGAGCGCGATGTGCCTGGCGTCAAGGTCAGCTGGGGCAGGGATGGCAATGTTGAACGCATCTCGGCGCAGACGCTGCCAGCGCAATTTGCCAATCATGACACGATCGATTCCATTGGCCGGATGACAGGCCAGACGGCGACATTGTTTACCCTGGACGAAGCGACCAAGGGTTACATTCGCCGCACAACCAATATCATCAAGCCGGATGGCCAGCGCGCCGTCGGCACGCCACTCGATCCAACGGGTGCAGTCTATTCGGCCCTCATCAAGGGTGAGACGTATCGTGGTCAGGCCGCCATTCTCGGCACGGATTACTATACGATCTACAAGCCCATCATCAGTTCCTCCGGCTCGGTCATCGGCATTCTCTATGCCGGTGTGCGTGTTGCTGAAATTGCCGGTATCAGCGATCAGATGGCGCAGGCCGTGGCGATTACGGCGGGTATCGCTTTGCTGGTCTCTCTCCTGCTGATGGTGTTCATCACCCGTAAGACCATGCGCCCGATTCCGGAGCTGACAGCGGCGGCATCCAGTCTTGCCGATGGTCGGACCGATGTTGAAGTTCCGCATCAGAGCTTGCGCAACGAGATTGGCGCTCTGGCCCGGGCGCTGGAAGTTTTCCGCGAAGATGCGCTCAAGAAGCTGCAACTGGAACAGGACGCCAACGAAACGCGGGCGCGCAACGACCTGGAACGGGCCGAGCGTGAGGCTGAAAAGGATGCGGATGCCGCCAATATCCGAAACTGTGCCGATATGCTGGCGGTTGCCATGAACCGCCTGAGCACCGGCGACCTGACGACGCGGATTGACCAGTCGTTTATCCCTGAACTTGAACCGCTCCGGGTCGATTTCAACAATTCGGTCAACAATCTCAGCCTGGCCTTCGCGCGTTTGCGCAATGAGGCCATGTCGGTTGAGGCCAGCGGCAATGAAATGCGCAGCGCCGCAGGCGCGCTTGCCAGCCGCACCGAGCAGCAGGCAGCCTCGCTGGAAGAGACCTCGGCAGCGCTTGAACAGGTCACCGGCACGGTGCGCAGCGCCGCCGACCGTGCCCAACAGGCCGCGGCCCTTGCTGCCGATGCCCAGGTCAGTACCGAAGGCTCTTCCCAGGTGGTGGCCGATGCAGTTTCGGCCATGGGCCGGATCGAACAGGCCTCGAGCGAAATTTCCAAGATCATCAATGTGATCGATGAAATCGCTTTCCAGACCAATCTTCTGGCATTGAATGCCGGTGTCGAGGCCGCAAGGGCTGGCGAAGCGGGCAAGGGCTTTGCCGTTGTCGCACAGGAAGTGCGCGAGTTGGCCCAGCGCTCCGCCAATGCCGCCAAGGATATCAAGACGTTGATCAGCAAATCCGGCACGGAAGTGGCTGGTGGCGTCAGGCTGGTGCGCGAAACCGGCGATGCGCTTGGCGCGATTTCCCAACAGGTATCGATGATCAATGGTCTGATTGCCGAGATTGCTACGTCTTCGCGTGAGCAGAGCACCGGCTTGCAGGAGATCAACACTTCCGTCAACCATATGGACCAGTTCACCCAGAAAAACGCCGCCATGGTGGAAGAAACCACCGCCGTCACCCACAAGCTCGCTGAAAGCGCCACCACATTGGTCAGCCTGATTGCCGAGTTCAAGGTTCCGGGCGAGGCCGCATCCTGGGCGCCAAGCCAACAGCCAGCACCTGCACCACGGGCACCTGCCGCCAAGCCTTTGGCCGCATCGCGCATCAAGCCTGCCCAGCCCACCTCCCGCCCGGTCGGTTCTCCGGCGCGCTCGATGATGGGCAAGCTGGCCAGCGCCTTCACCGGCGGTTCTTCAGCCACCGCGGCCTCAAGCGCCTCCGGTGGTAATAATTGGGAAGAATTTTAAGCAGTAGCGGCAGCTTCCATCGTTTCGACAGGATGGAAGCTGCCGCGATATTTCTTTCCCTTTAGACTTAGCTCTTGGCGCGACGCATCAGCGCGGCCATGGCGTCGGCCTGGGGCGTTTGTTGCCCGCCAAGTCCATCCAGCACGCCTTGCCGGTCGATGTCGGTTCGGTTCTGGCTGGCCTTGAGCTTACCCTCCAGGCTGGCAATCTCCAGTTCCACGCCAACGATGCCCCGCATCTGGGCGGCCACGAATTTTTCCGGTGCATCATCGACGGCCCAGGGGTGCAATTCTGATGCTTCCTGCTGGTCGGTGAGCAGTCGCACCTGGCTCAGCAACCAGGCCGGATCATGGTGGGTTCGCATAGAGCCCCGGACCTGCACGGTCTGGTAATTCCAGGTCGGCACGACTTTGCCGCTCTCCTGCTTGCTCGGATACCAGTTGGGTGACACGTAATGATCGGCCCCCATGAAGCTGACCAGAACGTCGGCGCCTGCCTCGATCTCCTGCCATTGCGGGTTTGCCCGCGCCATATGGGCGATCAGACAGTCTTGTCCTTGCGCATTGCCAGCCCGGCGCAGGAAAAACGGCAGAGGATTGGCGATCAGCCCGCCGCTGCCAGCAGTAATCAGCAGGCCAAGCGGGTTCGATTCTATGAAGCTGAAAAGCGCATCATGATCAGTCTGGCGGAAATGGGGAGTTTGATACACTGGTTTGTTCTTTATGGATGTTCTCTTGATGACACGGGTGCAAATATGCATCGCGACGTCAAATCAACAAGAGAAATACCAGACCCATCAAAACAATCTATAAGGGCCATCAAGACAATCAATGAGTGCGGTCCACGCAACCGATGGATTTTTGCGATCCTGGGAGCCTACAAAGTAGGTGGGCGCCGTATGTCTGAACCCACGGGTCCGAACAGGGACAGCTCCCTCAAGATCGGGTATGGCCCCAGGGATTGTGTGTTCCTGTCGAGAGGCGCAGACCGCATGACAGATATAGGCGCATTCCGGTCCTTGCGCCAGTGGTGCTGACGGTTGCAGCCATGTTTATTTCAGTGGTGCTGGTTTTCAGTTGGGCTGGCCGCAGCCTGCGGCTTTTCGGTCAGTTTGCGGGTCAGGCCGTTGAGGCGCTCGGTCAATTCCGTGATGGCAGCGAGGATGTCATCCTCACGGCCGATAGCGCCGGCTGAGGTGGCTTCGGCGGAGGCAATCCGGCGTTTCAGCTCGGACAATTCATCCATGACCATGATGCCCGCCATCACGGTAACGCGCAGGTCGCCGATTTCACCGAACTGGCTTTTGAGGTGGCTGACATAACGGTCGAACTGGCTGGCCAGATCGGTCAGGTGGTTTTCCTGTCCTTCCTCGCAGGCCATGCGATAGGCTTTTCCATCGATGGTGACCGTGACTTGTGCCATGTCTGTCGAATGATCCCTGAGTGAGGCGAGGCTGGCCTAACGGTCCAGTACGGCCCTGATGGTTTCCATTGCGGTGACCAGGCGGCGCGAGACTTCGCGATTGACCTCTTCCAGACGGTTGGCCCGGAATTGCGATTGGTCAAGTTCCTGGGCAAGACGGGCGCGGTCGATATGGACGCGCTTCACCTCCTGCTCCACCTCGCCATTGGCGCGTTGCAGTTCCAGTCGCATGTCAATGGCATTTTCCAGGCCGGAAATGGCCTGTCTCAATGCGCCGAGCGCGGCTTCCGCTTTATCCGTCGCCATGTCTCTCTGCCCCGGCTGATGAAGTTTTCAGGCTCTGTTCGAGCCGGAAAGCCTCCAGATTTTCTTGGTCGTCCCAGATGATCTCGGTCGTCTTTGTCATTTTGGAAAACCGGCCTCATTTTTCCCTGACAAACTCCAAAAGGCAAGCCGAATCGACCCTTTGGCCCCCATCCTTCTCATGCGACATTAGTCATTGCCTGTAGCTGGCGTCAACAAACCCCGGCTTTTCACTGTGTCATGCTTGTGGACGAGTAGACCGGCCATCGTCCATGGCGCGCATCAATACGAGACAATGATCAATATTAAGGCAAAAACTGAAATAATGCCTTCCACGCAATCACCCGGCCTCAATTTATTGACTTGCCCGTCCTAGATGTTAAGGATCACCCACTTTCTGACGTTCGCCCGAACGGCGTTCGTCCATCGAGACCCGGAACAGGCGGAACAGTCATGATTTCTCCCGAAAAGCACAACCGGATGGCCAATGCGATCCGATTTTTGTCCATGGATGCGGTCGAAAAGGCCAATTCCGGCCATCCTGGCATGCCAATGGGCATGGCCGATGTCGCGACGGTGCTGTTTACCCGCTTTTTGAATTTCGATCCCAAGGCGCCCAAATGGGCCAATCGCGACCGTTTCGTGCTGTCGGCTGGTCATGGATCGATGCTGCTCTATTCGGTCCTTTATCTGACCGGCTACGAAGACATTTCCATCGACGACATCAGAAATTTCCGTCAGCTCGGCTCGAAAACCGCGGGTCACCCGGAATATGGCCATCTCTCGGGCATCGAGACGACGACTGGCCCGCTCGGCCAGGGCGTTGCCAATGCCGTCGGCATGGCGATTGCTGAAAAGAAGCTGGCTTCCGAATTCGGCAGCGAGCTGATGCATCACCACACCTATGCCATCGTCGGCGATGGCTGCCTGATGGAAGGCATCAGCCAGGAAGCGATTTCGCTGGCTGGCCATCTGAAGCTCAACAAGCTGATCGTGCTCTGGGACGATAACGGCATTTCCATCGACGGCGCTATTTCGCTGGCCGACAGCACCGACCAGCATGGCCGGTTCCGCGCTTCGGGCTGGAACACGATGGCGGTTGACGGTCACGATCCGGAAGCGATTTCGGCAGCACTTTCCGCCGCCCAGCTGTCCGAAAAGCCAACGATGATCGCCTGCAAGACGGTGATCGGCTTCGGTTCTCCCAACAAGGCCGGCACCCATAAGGTGCATGGTTCGCCGCTGGGTGCCGACGAAATCGCCGCCACCCGCAAGGCGCTGGGCTGGGCCGATGAGCCTTTCCACGTGCCTGCCGATGTGCTGGACGCCTGGCGCGAAGCCGGTGCGCGTGGTGCCTCCACACGTGCCGAATGGGAAAAGGTTCTGGAAGGCTCCGATCACAAGGCCGAGTTCACCCGCCGCTTCGCTGGTAAGCTGCCTGAAGGCTTCGATGCTGCCATCGACGCCTATAAGAAGAAGCTGGCCGAGAGCAAGCCGACCCTTGCCACCCGCAAATCCTCCGAGGATGCGCTGGAGGTGATCAATGGCGTGGTGATCGAGACGCTTGGCGGTTCCGCCGACCTGACCGGCTCCAACAATACCAAGACCAGCCAGACCGCGTCGATCACCCCGACCGATTTCTCGGGCCGTTACGTGCATTGGGGCATTCGCGAGCATGGCATGGCGGCGGCGATGAACGGCATCGCCCTGCATGGCGGTCTCATTCCGTATTCCGGCGGCTTCCTGATCTTCTCGGATTATTGCCGTCCGTCGATCCGTCTGGCCTCCTTGATGGGTATTCGCGTCATTCACGTTCTGACCCATGATTCCATCGGTCTTGGCGAAGATGGCCCGACCCACCAGCCGGTCGAGCAGATGGCAGCCCTGCGCGCCATCCCCAACCTGATGATGTTCCGCCCGGCCGATGCCACCGAAGTGGCGGAATGCTGGCAGATTGCCTTGACCCACACGGATCGTCCGTCCGGTATTGCGCTGACCCGTCAGAACCTGATTGCGGCCCGCACCGAATATTCGGCGGAAAACCTGTCGGCCAAGGGCGGCTATGAGCTGCTCGGCGCTGACGATGCCAAGGTGTCGATCTTTGCCACCGGTTCGGAAGTCGAGCTGGCGATCCAGGCGCGTGAGGCTCTGGCCGCCAAGGGCATTGCCGCTCGCGTCGTTTCCGTGCCGTGCTTCGAACTGTTCTTTGAACAGCCAGAGGAATACCGCAACGCGGTGATCGGCACGGCTCCGGTCAAGATCGGCGTTGAAGCGGCGATCCGTCAGGGCTGGGATGAGATCATCGGCTCGCACGGCACCTTTATCGGCATGAAGTCCTTCGGTGCTTCCGGCCCCTACAAGGAATTGTACAAGCATTTCGGCATCACCGTCGAAGCAATTGTCGAAGCGGCTGAAGCCAAGCTTTCCTGAAGAGGCATTAAAAGCGGGTCTGGCGGGCCCGCTTCTCTTCGGGCTTGTCTGAACGCCTTTAACACATGAGTGCCTTTACCCAATGCCTGGGGCTGCCCAAGGCGAGAACCACTTGGCTATCGTCGCGCCGTTCCAGACCATCACCGCTCCGGGGGCGACCCAGCAGCCCGGAGCCATCCGACAAGCGGGAGTTATGCAATGACTGTGAAAGTTGCCATTAACGGCTTTGGCCGTATCGGCCGCAATGTGCTGCGCGGTATCATCGAATCCGGTCGGACCGACATTGAGGTCGTGGCCATCAACGATCTTGGCCCGGTCGAAACCAATGCGCATCTACTGCGCTATGACAGCGTCCATGGCCGTTTCCCCTCGACCGTCAAGGTCGAAGGCGACAGCATCATCATCGACGGTCGCGCGCCGATCAAGGTGACCGCGGTTCGCGATCCCAAGGATCTGCCCTGGAGCAATGTCGATATCGCGCTGGAATGCACCGGCATTTTCACCGCCAAGGAAAAGGCATCGCTGCACCTGGCCAATGGCTCCAAGCGCGTGCTGGTCTCGGCGCCTGCTGACGGTGCCGACAAGACCATCGTTTTCGGCGTCAACCACAACACGCTGACCAAGGACGACCTGGTCGTTTCCAACGCGTCCTGCACCACCAATTGCCTGGCACCGGTTGCCTACGTGCTGCAAAAGCTCGTCGGTATCGAAAGCGGCTACATGACCACCATCCATTCCTACACCGGCGACCAGCCGACGCTGGATACGATGCACAAGGACCTGCACCGCGCCCGCGCTGCTGCGCTGTCGATGATCCCGACCTCGACCGGTGCCGCCAAGGCCGTTGGCCTGGTTCTGCCGGAACTGAAGGGCAAGCTGGACGGTTCGGCCATCCGCGTGCCCACCCCGAACGTCTCGGTTGTTGACCTGAAGTTCATCCCCGGTCGCACGGTCACCAAGGAAGAAATCAACGCCGCCATCAAGGCAGCGTCGGAAGGCGAGTTGAAGGGCATTCTCGGCTATACCGAAGAGCCGCTGGTTTCCATCGACTTCAACCACGACAGCCATTCCTCGACCTTCTCCGGCGACCAGACCAAGGTTATGGACGGCGGCAAGCTGGTGCGCATCCTGTCCTGGTACGACAATGAATGGGGCTTCTCCAACCGCATGGCCGACACCGCCGTCGCCATGGGCAAGCTGATCTAAGCAGCTTCGCTGCCTGGATGATTTGATAGAAGCGGATCGGGAAACCGGTCCGCTTTTTTGTTATGATAAGCAGTATTTTTTCTCGTTTTGATTGTATTCAGAGTGTTTGAAGGTGAAGAAAATAATTCACTAGTATTCCAATAATCCAAAGTCGCATGAGGATGCATGACGGTGACGACCACATCCAACAGACCAACTTTGACGCAAGTTCAAATCATCCAATCCCTTGCTGAAGCTCTGGCGTGGTTTGAGAAAGAGGTCAACTGGGGCGTCAGTCCCGGTGAACTCAGGCATCTCACTGCCCGTATTGGTGAACTCTATGCAGCGATGATCACGCGGGGGCAGATGGCTCTGGCTGTCAACCAGCATGGATATGATGTGATATCGGCTTCTAATGAACGGATATCAGTAAAGACAGCCACGACTTCTAGTCATGTCGATTTCAGTAAAAGCACTTTTCATCACGTTGATAGGGTGATGGTTTTCCGAATCAATGTCGATGATGAAAGAGGTGTTTCAGTCGAAGAAGTACTTGATTGTCCGGCAGCGGAGTTGGAAAGTCTGGCATCACTTAACGGAAATAGGCTCGTTTACCCAATTTCTCGTCGGCAGCGTGAGCAGAGACCCGTCGAGGCGTTGGAGGTGACAGACCGCGCGTTTCATAATGACATAGAAATTCTCAGATATGAAAGCGGTGCAATTCGCGTTCATCGCGATGGTCTCCCTCAAAAAATTGTCGTTAAAGACCTGTTGAGATCGATTGCAAAAGAGGTGGGCGTGGATCTGCTGAATTCTAAAGGCGGCCTGAAAAACACCCAGACGCTCGGCGCTGACGTGATCCGTGCGATAAACGCACTTACGATAAGCTAAACAGCCTCCCGCTTCGCACCCCCTCATCCGCCTGCCGGCACCTTCTCCCCCCACTTTACATAGGGAATGGGGGAGAAGAGGGAAAGAGCCGCAGCGTCGGCTTCTCTCCTCGCCCCAGCGGGGGTCCGAAGGACGGGCAGAGACCGGTGGCTCTGCCCCGGTCAGTCCGCCGAGCATAGCGTAGGCGGGGTGAGGGGAGCCAAGCACGCAGAGCTAAAATGGTTTTGACTGTGACTCGATTTGGACCTGAAATACGAGTCCAAAAATCCGCTTCCCCTCTCCACCCGTTATACGCTAAACCAGTTGCGGGACCAGTTGTAACGCGCTGGTCCTGGAGTATCGAAACTCCTCAAACAGCGGCCGGTGTCGGTCGTTAAATGACACCCCTCAGCCATAGGTTTGTGGCTGAGGCGGTGGACTATGTCTATACGGTCCACTCTCCATCCTTCTATGGTCGGGGAGGCCTTGGTGCATGTCCAGAGCTTCGGCTTAAAGGCCAAGGCAGTCGTCTGTTTGCGGCTTTCGAACTCCCCGATCACCAGAGGGCAAAATCCTCCGGTGATCGCTTGGCTCACAAGTGCGGGAGGAATGGACGATGGCCGATTATAATGTCTGGGCCGATATTTTCGATACATGGCAATCCATGGCCGATTGGGTGAAGGCGATAGCCATCGTCATGCCACCGGTTTTCGCAATGGGCGCGCTGGCCCTGCTGCTACGCTACCGGCTGGCGCTGCGGCGAGACCCGCCACGCCCGGTCGCCTTCGACCTGCTGGAACCCCAGCCGGATGACCCACCAGCCAGCATCGACAGCACCATCCTCGAAGCCACCACCGACCTTCAACACCGCCTGGAAGAAGCCCGCCGCAGGCTGATGCCCCCGGACGACCCGGCGCGCAGCAACCTGGAAACCCGCCAAAAGATCGAGCAAATCATCCTGGAAGAATACCACCGCAAATCCGATCCGGCTGATGCGCTGGCCAGGGTGCGGCGGTTTTTGAGGGAGGAGGGGGATTGAGCGAGTTGGTGACACGTTTGTGACTGATTAGAAAAAAGGCGGGGCGCTGGACAGAGACGGCTTTGGGGCCGATAGCAGACTAGCGGCTTTTGGACGAGAGAGGCGTGATAGTCGTCGCTCTATCACTTGTCTCTTCGGGACGAGTAGATATCAACGAACAGAAAGAACTAGCATGGTGTTCCCGCCTGTCGCGATGGGCTTTGTGTGTCTGGCTGGCATCTTCACCGGAATATTCCAGCAGGGCCAATCCAATCCATAAGCCGATGGCTTCGTCGGTTCCACGGCGAAGCCATTTGAGCACCTCACAACCTCTTCCCGTTTGAGCATTGGCTAATAGTATGAACTTGCTATTCTTCACGGGATAACGACGGCGCAGCCCTCGAATTTTGGAAACTACCTCTGGTATACTATCGCACTGGTTTCAATACAGGCAGGGTATGGTGAGTAGACTGAAGCTCGACATGGCGAAGAGGAAGCGCGTGAAGGCGCGAGAAACCCTCCTCACGACTCTATCGCACCTGGACGATGCGCTGACCATGCAGCTTATGTGGTCAGTTAACGCCCTGCAAAGCGATAACGCGCCCGACTTGACACGATACCTGCGCTACCCGAAGGAAGCGGCCGGTGCGAAGCTTGTTGACCGGCATTTCGTACCCAAGTGGGAGATCGAAAACGCTTTACTGCTTATGATGTCCACCCCCAAGCAAAAGGTCAACTTTCTACGGGAGCCGGACTACCGAAATTATGACACCGCCGCTAGCATTATCAACCAGCTCAAGAATGCAGAGCTGGCCGAGGAGCGGGTGCTGCTGAATCCCAGCAATATCCTGTTCGAGGTGCCTCGCCTCGCCCACAAGCAGTTCATGTGGCAGCGCATCATGTTTGAACCCGCCCGGCTCTACCGGTACTATTTCGTCTATGGGCAGGGTAAGTGCGCCGAGTACTTCGAGCAGAGATACAGCCTGACCATCAATGACTTTGCGCTGGGCTGCATTTTGCTGCATGCCCTCGCGATACGCGCCGCGTGGCACAAGCTCCCGATCATTCCTAATGACCTGCCTTTGCGGAACGATGTGTTTGAAAAGACGCTCGGCATCATTTCGCTGGAAATGCAGGATATGCGGGCCGAAACGCTCAGGCGCATCACCAATGTAGCATCACCGGAGAAGGCCAAGATCGCTTATCTACCTAGTTCGTTGCGGCAGTATCCGATTGTCACGACGGCAAAACACCAGAAACAAATGATTGCGCCTTTACCGCAGCTCATCATCTTCCGGATGACATCCGGCCTCTATTATGACCTGCAAGAGGGGCCGAAGTCCCTCATCGAGGAGGCAAACAGCCGGTTCGAGGAGTTCGGCAAGAAGCTTTTGGATGCCCGTTGCCCGAGGTTCGAGACGTTGCGGGAACATGAATTTGTGGTCAGCAAAGCCAAAACCTACCGGACGCCCGACCTGCTGCTGAAAGATGGTGGGGTGGTCAAGGTGGTGTTCGAGTGCAAGGCTACGAAGCTGACATTCGACGCGCAGTTCGGCGACGACCCTTATGCGGAAGCGCCGAACGCATACAACCAGATCGCCAAGGGCATGTCGCAGCTCTGGAAGTTCTTCTCCCGAGCGCGGCGAGGTATTTACATACAGGAGCAGATAGACCCGAACGCCAAGGGCGTCATCCTGACCATGGAAAACTGGTGGCAGCTCGACCAGACACCGCTAAAGGCATTGCGGGCAGAGGCCGAGAAGCTTTGTGCCGATGAGCCGGATATGCTGCCCGAGGACAAGCGGGAAGTGATTTTCACCAGCATCGAGGACTTGGAGTATGTTCTGGCCGTCTCAGACGAAGATCAATTCCTGAAAACGCTGGACGATAGCCAGAAGGAAGAATTTTTCGGCTGGGCTCTAGCCGACGTGCGCAACCCGTATCGAAAGGAAGAGCTTGAGCGGAAGGACTATCCATTTAAGATTGGCGAGATTTTGCCACTTTTGAAAAAGGTGGCAGGGGACTGAGGTGAGCACATGGCAAGCGATTCACAGTAGCGCGACGAGGAAGCATATCTGGAGTGAGGGCGTAGTAGCCGCTCCTCTGACCATACTGGTCGCACTAGCCCACCAATCCTCGCCCCACCAGGGCAAATCCTGCTCAAGGACTCCGCGCTAAAATCTCGTCCACTGCCATTCCGCCCGCACAATACAAACCGCAAAGATTTCTATGCGTGGCTTACCCCCCTCTGCCTTGCCAGGCATCTCCCCCTCAAGGAGGGAGATCGGCAAGGAGTTGGCTTGCCACGCCGCATTTACCCTTCGAAGATATCGGAAATCGCAACTTTATCCGTTGAAACGGGCGGTTACATCTGTCCGATCTCCCTCCTTGAGGGGGAGATGTCCGGCAGGACAGAGGGGGGTATGCGCAAGCAAAAACGCTTGTGTCGTCCACCACCCCGCTCGCCATTTTCCCCGGTATCGCCATAATTCGTTTTGTAATTTCGCCCCAGTCTGAGCAATAGGGGTGCTGAGGGAATTAAGCGCGATTGTGCAGTCTTTCTTCATGCCACAATGTCGGATCATGCGGTCTTGGGCGCCGGAACGGGTGGTGTGCTGGGATGGTGGTCTGGGGGATTGAGGGGTTAACTGGCTTGTTCAAGCTCTCGAAGGTATTCTTTGCCGCTGATCGTGGTCCATCCCTCTTTAGGGGAGCGACTAATGGCAGCATCTTCAGGAGAAAAGTAAGCTCCGAAGAAGTCACAGTTTGAATCGAGTAACTTAAACCTGCTGCTGAGGGGCGCATCTTTTAGCTGATTTTTCAGCGCCATCTCATTCTCCGCGTTCATCAAGAACGGTATCCGAAGGCATCCAATACAGATATCGAGGGTCGGAAAATTCGGCTGCGCACAGATGCCGACATTCACTATATCCAGGTCCCATAAGCCGCTTCTCAGAAAGCCTGACACCGACATGTCCGCCATCGGAAAGTCGTTGCGCATGTGGACATCATGACTGAAGCGAGTACTCCTTCCCTTATGGCGGCCAACGTCTGATAGTTTAAACCAGGCCAATGGGTACGGCTGTTCGGGTTCAAAGCATAATTCCAAACCGCCCGGATAGAACCAGTACAGTGGAACTGGCTGGTAACTGGTGTTTGCAATCCAGCTCTTCGGCGGCCCTAATCGATTGGCGACATCGAGAAGCGGCTGTCCGAAATATAGGAATTCGACTGCCGTCGAACACAGGCTCTGTTTTAGCGAGATGGTAATCGGTTCTTTCCGCATGTAGTTGTCTCTCAAAGGTCGACACTGGCCGCTTTATTCGGTCTGATGGAATAATTGCAGTGGTGACGTGGTTAAACCGTCATAATCGGCGGCAGATTATGGTGACAACAACTTGCCTGAAGCGGTATGAATGCAGAATGGCGGCGCGGCCCAGTGCGAAGACGTTCCGTGCTGTTGGCTGCGAAAGGTAAATGGAAAATGTTGCCGCTCAACGATCCCCGCTGGAAAGAACTTCGGCACGCTTATGGCGACGCCACTGACCTACCACAACTGCTTCAGGCGCTGGATTCCTCAACAGAAACAATGACGGACAAAACGGAGCTGTGGTTCAGCCTGTGGTCACGTCTGTGCCATCAGGGCGATGTGTACACCGCCTCCTATGTAGCGGTCCCTCACATTATCCGCATCGCCGGCCAAGCGAAAGGGCCAATCAATTCATCTTTTTTCCAATTGCCAACAGCTATAGAAATCGCCCGCAAGACAGGCCTAGCACCAGAAATTCCGAAAGTTTATGCCGAAGATTATCATCATGCGATCAGTCAATTAGTCGAGATTGTCTATCTTCACCTGAAAGAGGATTGGGACCAAGAAACGCTCTTGGCCGCAACTGCGGCACAAGCCGTTGCGAAGGGACATGTGGCTGTGGCCAATGCCCTGCTTAACTTGACGGATGATTTAATCGCTGAAATCAACAGCGGAGAGCTCGAGTAGCCACTCCTTTGGATGCCTTCTGGTCAATCTCGACGTCCAATTTACGGGAAGCTTTGTTCGTGTCGTTCCATAAGCTGGAGGTTCGTGCGCGAACTGCGGGGCTTACGAGCCAAGCACTGCGCCTAACTACCCCCATTTTCCCCCTTCTCGCCATAATTCGTTTTGTAATTTCGCCCCAGTCTGAGCCATAGTATTCCTGAGGGAATTCAAGGCGATTCTGCCGTCTTTCTTCATGCCACAGTGTCGGATCATGCGGTCTTGGGCGCCGGAATTGGTGGTGTGCTGGGATGGCAGGGTGCGCCGTGCGCAAGAAAGGGGCGAAAGGTTGGAACATTTCTACATCGTCACGCTGGTTCTGACGGCGCTGATCCTGTTTGCGGCTTTTTCCAGCCTGATCGCCTTTCGCTTTGGCGCGCCGCTGCTGCTGCTGTTTCTGGTCATCGGGTTGATGGCCGGGGTCGATGGTCTCGGCATTCATTTCGACAATCATTCCGTTGCTTATACCATCGGCTCGCTGGCGCTGGCCGTTATCCTGTTTGATTCCGGCTATACAACCTCGTTGCAATCCTTCCGCCAAGCGGCAGCGCCGTCGATCATGCTGGCGACGGTCGGGGTTTTGTTGACGGCAGGCCTGTTTGGTCTGCTGGCCACCTGGCTGTTGAAACTGTCGTTGCTGGAGGGAATGCTGCTTGGCTCCATCGTCGCCTCCACCGATGCGGCGGCGGTGTTCTTCCTGTTGCGGATTGGCGGCATCAATATCCGCGACAAGGTGCGCTCCTCGCTGGAAGTGGAATCCGGCACCAATGATCCGATGGCGATTTTTCTCACCCTGGCGCTGGTGCAGATGGTGTCCACCGGCAAGGATCACACCGGTCTCGACTGGAGCCTGCTGCGGATGTTCGTCGAGCAGATGGGCATGGGCCTGGCGCTCGGGCTGATCGGCGGGGCGATGATGGCGATGATCGTCAAGAAGATCCCGATTGATCGCGGCCTGTTGCCGATCATCGTGCTGGCCATGTCGATGGTGATCTTTTCCTATACCGGCGCCATCGGCGGTAGCGGCTTTCTGGCCGTCTATGTCGCGGGCATCTATGCCGGTAACCGCAAGATCCCCGGCAGCGCTTCCATTGCCCGCTTTCAGGAGGGCATGACCTGGCTGGCGCAGATCATCATGTTCCTGGTGCTCGGCCTTCTGGCCACGCCGTCGCATTTCATCAAGATCCTGTTTCCGGCGGTGGTTCTGGGCCTGTTTCTGGTGTTTATCGCCCGGCCCGCAGCGGTCTGGCTGTGTCTCATTCCCTTCGATTATACCCATCAGGAAAAGCGGTTCATTTCCTGGGTCGGCTTGCGCGGCGCGGTGTCCATCCTGCTCGGCATTCTGCCGATCCTCGGCGATCTCAAGGGTGGTGAGGTCTATTTCAACACCGCCTTCATCGTGGTGATGATTTCACTGCTGCTTCAGGGCTGGACCATCAAGCCGATGGCCAAGCGGCTTGGCCTGATCATCCCGCCGCGCATCGGCGCTATCGACAAGGTGGAACTGGATCTGCCGGGCGCCGCCCATCACGAACTGCTGTCCTACCGCGTCGTGGCGGGTAGTCCGGTGCTCAGTGGCGCGCGCATTCCGCGCTGGGCCATGCCATCACTAGTGATCCGCGACGGTAAATCCATGCGCTACCAATATGCGGGCCGACTGCGGGAAAACGATCAGGTCTATCTGTTCATCGCGCCCGGCTATCCGCGGCTGCTCGACCGGTTGTTTGCCAGTAAAGCGCCAGTGGATGATGACGATAGCGAGTTCTTCGGTACTTTCACCATTTCACCCTCGCGTCCCGCCGCCGAACTGGATGCGGCCTACGGACCCGGGCTTTTGAACGAGGCAGACCGGCAAAAAACCGTTGGCGAACTGATGGAAGCGCGGCTCGGCGGCAAGGCCGAATATGCCGACCGGGTCCGTCTCGGTCATATCATCCTGATTGTCCGAGACATCGGCGAAACCGGCCATATTTCATCCGTCGGCGTCTCCATGGAAGCTGTCGCGCCAACCGACAACGCGCCCGCCTTCCTGAGCCTGACCGGCATGGCCCATTGGCTGGCGGGCCTCCGCCACAAATTGCGCGCCTCTGTGCAGAAGTGACGGCCTCATAACACCTCTCGAAACAGTCAGATATTTGCGGAAATTCCATCCAGTGCTTTGACGCAGCGCATTCTTCGGTTACCTTTGCAAGCATGATGCAACGCTGGCAGGAGCTGAGGCGGGCATGATGACGCGAATGCTGGTGATTTTCGGTATTCTCAGCCTTCTTCCGGGCCTTGCCCTGGCGGAGGACAAGAACTCTGACGCCCGCCCTCCTGTCAGTCAATGCCAATTGGTGGCCAACCAGCTTCCCGGGGCTCGGTTTTCTTCCGTCGAATATGCCAGCGCTGGCACGGATAAGGGGCCGCTGCGCCTTGCGGCCCTGGCGGAAAACGTCACCATCACCTTTCTCGGCCATTCCACCTTCGAGATTGAAACGCCGCAGGGCCTGACAATCGACACCGACTACAGCGGTTACCTACGCTCCGCGCGGACACCGGATGTGGTGACGATGAACAAGGCCCATTCCAGTCATTATACGCTGACGCCCAACCCCGGCATCGCCCAGGTTCTGCATGGCTGGAATGATGCGCAGCCGGGGGAGCCTGCTGCCCATAACCTTGTCGTCGGCGATGCCTATATCCGCAACGTGGCCACCGATATCCGCAGCTGGGGCGGAGATTTCGAACCGAATGGCAATTCCATCTTCATTTTCGAGGTCGCCGGGCTGTGCATTGGCCATCTCGGCCATCTGCATCATGAATTGACGGACAAACAATTTGCCGCCATTGGCCGGTTGGATGTGGTGATGGTGCCGGTCGATGGCGGTTTGACGCTGGGCAGCGACAGCATGAGCCGAATGGTCAAACGGCTGCGCTCGGCGCTGATCCTGCCCATGCACCGGCGCGGGCCTGTTATGAATGACTTTGTTGGAATGTTCGGCCCAGGTTTTGATGTCAGGATTGCCGAGACCAATGCCGTGACAGTGTCTATGCGCAGCTTGCCGAAAAAGCCGCTGATCCTGGTGCTCAGCGGCTTTTGAAGGGCAAATAATATCCGTTAGGCGAAGGTCAGATGGTGGTGCTGTCCCACATCCGGTAGTTTTTCGCCGTCAATGTTGGCCTTGGCGATTTCCCAGCCGAATTTCAGCGGATTGCCGGTCGAAGCCCAGACTTCGGCATCGTCGATATGCAGGGCGAGCATCGTGAGATCAGGGTCTTTCTTGCCGTTGTGATACCAGGCCTCGACCACCGAGCTCCAATATTCATCGATCTTGCCCGGATCGCGGCGCACATCGATAACACCGGATAGGCTGGCGTGGTAATCGTGGTTTTTGCCGACCACGCAGAAATGCGCCCGGCTGCCGGGGCGGATATTCTGGACAAAATCTGAATCGGTCCGGGTGAAAAACCACACTGTATTGGTTTTCGGATCCCCGTAAGGCGCCATCGGCTGCATATGCAGGGTGGAGCCTTCCAGGCCCAGCATGCCGGCATGAATGGCTTCGATTTCCTCCCAAAGCTGGCGGGCGGGCTCTTCGCGGGCTTCCGTGAGATTGACCATTGGCTTTCCTCTCTTCTTGCTGGTGTTCTTCAGCAGGGCAACGGAAGGAAAGCCTTATTGTTCCAGGGCAGAAGGGCTCTTCGCACCTACGCCCCCCTTGAATGGCAAGCCACAGGGCCTTATAAGGGCGCCAATTCGCGGCTGCATGAGCAAGCGAGCTCAATCCGGTTCGAAATCATGCAGCAAAGAGAGAGCGTTAAAGCGCGCCTGACGGATCACGACTGATGCCGCAGGATGCCACAAATCAGATGTCGCAGGGGTGCCATGGCCGGCCATTCACAGTTTAAAAACATCATGCATCGCAAGGGCAAGCAGGATTCCGTGCGATCGAAAATGTTCTCCAAGCTTGCCCGTGAAATCACGGTGGCGGCCAAGGCTGGCTTGCCCGATCCGACCATGAATGCCCGCCTGCGCCTGGCCATCCAGAATGCCAAGGCGCAGTCGATGCCGAAAGACAATATCGAGCGCGCCATCAAGAAGGCGTCGGGTGCCGATGGCGAGAATTATGACGAAGTGCGCTACGAAGGCTACGGCCCCGGCGGCGTCGCCGTCATTGTCGAAGCCCTGACCGATAACCGCAACCGCACAGCCTCCAATGTCCGCTCGACCTTTTCCAAGGCCGGTGGGGCGCTGGGCGAAACCGGTTCGGTTTCCTTCTCCTTCGATAAGGTTGGCGAAATCGTCTACAAGGCCAGTGTCGGCGATGCCGATGCGGTGATGGAAGCTGCCATCGAAGCCGGTGCGGAAGATGTCCTCAGCGACGAAGACGGTCACACGATCATCTGCGGCTTCGAGGATATGAACGACGTCTCCAAGGCGCTGGAAGCGACGCTTGGCGAGGCCGAATCCGTTAAGGCCGTCTGGAAGCCGCAAAACACCGTGCCTGTCGATGAGGACAAGGCGCAGTCGCTGATGAAGTTGATCGAGACGCTGGAAGACGATGACGATGTGCAGAACGTCTATTCGAATTTCGAGGTCTCGGAAGAGGTGATGGCAAGGCTTTCGGCCTGATGCTATTCGTGCTGCGCCGCTGAAAGCGGAGCAATGAACGCAATGCAAAAAGCCCGGCTATGGATTAGCCGGGCTTTTTCCGTTGCAATGATGAGGTTTTACGCCGCTTCGCGGCTATTGGCGATCACGCCGATCAGGTCGTTGACGATGCGCTCGATCTGGCTGCGGTCGTCGCCTTCGGCCATGACACGGATCAGCGGTTCGGTGCCGGACGGGCGGATGACAAGACGGCCGTTGCGGGCCAGTTCGCTTTCGGCATCGGCAATGGCCTGACGCACGAAACTGTCTTCCAACGGCTTGCCGCCGGAAATGCGGACATTGCGCAGCAATTGCGGCACGGGATCGAAACGGTGGCAAATCTGGCTGACCGTTTTGCCGGTGCGCTTCACCGCCGCCAGGATTTGCAGGGCGGCAACCAGGCCGTCGCCGGTCGTGCCGAAATCCGACAGCACGATATGGCCCGACTGTTCGCCACCAATATTATAATGGTTTTGGCGCATATGCTCGACCACATGGCGGTCGCCGACCTTGGTGCGGGCCAGCGTCAGGCCCTTGCCACCCAGAAAGCGCTCCAGACCGAGATTGGACATCACTGTGGCGACAATGCCGCCGCCTTTCAGGGTCTGGTCATTGGCCCAGCTTTCGGCAATCACCGCCATCAACTGATCGCCATCGACGATTGCCCCGGTTTCATCGATGATGATCACCCGGTCTGCATCGCCATCGAGCGCGATGCCGATATCGGCGCGCACCTCATGGACTTTCTTTTGCAACGCAGCCGTATGGGTGGAGCCGCATTCCAGATTGATATTGAGGCCATTCGGTTCGTTGCCGATGGTCACCACTTCAGCACCCAATTCCCAAAGGGCCGTGGGCGCGACCTTATAGGCGGCGCCATTGGCGCAATCGATGGCAATCCGAAGCCCGCTCAACGTGACATCGCGCGGCAATGTGCGTTTGACGAATTCGATATAGCGATAGATGTCGCCATCGACGCGCTTGGCCCGACCGATATCCTCTGCTCTGGCCAAGGGGAGGGGTGCTTCCTGGTTCAGCAGGGCTTCGATTTCAGCTTCCAGCTCATCGGACAGCTTGTAACCATCGGGGCCGAACAATTTGATGCCGTTATCGGCAAAGGGATTATGCGAGGCGGAGACCATGACACCGATATCGGCGCGCAGCGAGCGGGTCAGCATGGCCACAGCCGGCGTCGGGATCGGGCCGAGCAGAAACACGTCCAGGCCCGCGGCGGTAAAACCGGCCACCAGTGCCGTTTCCAGCATATAACCGGAGAGGCGGGTATCCTTGCCAATCACCACGCGGTGACGATGCTGGCCGCGTCGGAGGATAGTACCGACGGCAATTCCGACCTTCATGGCGAGATCCGGCGTCATGGGAAAGACATTCGACTGTCCGCGAATACCATCGGTTCCGAAATAACGTCGTGTCATGATGTCTCCTGAGGTCCAAAGCTTTTTCGCCGTCTTTAGCTCGCGAAATGCTCTTTTCTTTGTTTTTACGCATCGCATTGACCGGCAATACCTATGTGCGCAGGCCGTCCGCCGTTCTTTCATCGCTCATCGCATGTTTTAACGGCGCATTCACTTAAATTACCGTCAACATTGATTATAACCCGTTACCACATAAAAAAACCGCCCGTTCAAAGGGCGGCTTTTCGTTCTGTGACCAATATCAAGGTCTTTTTACGAGACTTGGCGGATCAATGCGCCTGGGGTTCCAGTCCGGCTTCCGGTTCGCCACCGTTACCATCGGGCTTGGGGGCGTCCTTTTTGCCGGTGGAGGGAACCGCAGAGCTGCGGGTCGGACCATCTTCGCCACTGTCGCGGGTTGGCTTTTCGCCGCGGATCAGCGCCTTGATTTCCTCACCCGACAGGGTTTCATATTCCAGCAGGCCTTCGGCCAGAATAACGAAGGCGTCGTGCTTCTCGGTGATGATCCGGCGAGCCTCGGTATAGGCCTCGTCGATCAGGCGACGCACTTCGGTGTCGATCTTCTGCGCGGTTGATTCCGAGACATTCTTGCTCTGCGAGACGGAATGGCCGAGGAACACTTCCTGCTGGTTTTCACCATAGGCAACCTGACCGAGGATATCGGAAAAGCCCCATTGGGTCACCATGGCGCGGGCAAGCTTGGTGGCCTGCTCGATGTCTGACGACGCGCCGGAGGTGATGTTTTCCTTGCCGAAGGTGATTTCTTCGGCAACACGGCCACCCATCATGATCACCAGACGCGACACCATCCACTTGTAGCTCATGGAGTAGCGGTCGCCTTCCGGCAATTGCATGACCATGCCAAGGGCGCGGCCACGCGGAATGATGGTTGCCTTATGCAGCGGGTCGGCGACCGGCACGTTCAGCGCCGTGATGGCATGACCGGCTTCGTGATAGGCGGTCAGCTTCTTTTCGGCTTCGGTCATGGCGGAGGAGCGGCGTTCCGCACCCATCATGATCTTGTCCTTGGCGTCTTCGAATTCAGCCATGGTGACGACGCGCTTGTTGCGGCGGGCCGCCATCAGAGCGGCTTCGTTAACAAGGTTCATCAGATCCGCACCGGAAAAGCCGGGTGTACCACGAGCCAGAACCTTGAGATCGACATTGGGAGCCAGCGGCACGTTGCGGGCATGCACCTTGAGAATGCGCTCGCGGCCAATGATGTCGGGGTTTGGCACCACGACCTGGCGGTCAAAACGGCCTGGACGCAGCAGGGCGGGATCGAGAACGTCTGGACGGTTGGTGGCGGCAATCAGGATAATGCCCTCATTGGCCTCAAAGCCGTCCATTTCGACCAGAAGCTGGTTCAGCGTCTGTTCGCGCTCGTCATTACCACCGCCGAGACCCGCACCACGATGGCGACCGACAGCGTCGATTTCATCGATGAAGATGATGCAGGGTGCATTCTTCTTGGCCTGTTCGAACATGTCACGCACGCGGCTTGCGCCGACGCCGACGAACATTTCAACGAAGTCCGAACCGGAAATGGTGAAGAACGGCACATTGGCCTCGCCTGCGACCGAACGGGCCAACAGGGTTTTACCGGTACCGGGAGGACCGACCAGCAGCACGCCGCGCGGAATTTTGCCGCCCAGACGCTGGAATTTTTGCGGATCGCGCAGGAATTCTACGATTTCCTCGAGATCCTGCTTGGCTTCGTCCACACCAGCCACGTCTTCAAAGGTGACGCGGCCATGCGCTTCGGTCAAAAGCTTGGCCTTGGACTTGCCAAAGCCCATCGCGCCGCGCGAACCACCTTGCATCTGACGCATGAAAAACAGCCAGACGCCAAGAATGAGCAGCATGGGCAGCAGCGTGCCGAGATAGCTGAGGAAGCCGGAAGACCCGTCGGACTCGGGACGAGCAACGATCATCACATTCTTGGTTTGCAGTTTTTCAAGCAGATTGTCATCCACGACCGGGGCATAGGTCTGGAAGGCGGCGCCGTTTTCGCCATAGCTGCCAATGATGCGGTTGCCGGTGACGGTAACGTCGCGAACGCGGCCCGAATCAACTTCACGCAAGAATTGCGAATAGGGAATCTCGCGGGAACTTGTTTGCGACGGAGACGTCTGGAACATGCTGAACAGCGCGACCAATAGCAAAGCTATGATCGCCCACAGCGCGAGATTTCTAAAATTTGGGTTCATCGAACTCCCCAGAAAAAATGTTCGGCGCATGAAAACGCCGTATCGTCGGACAGTAACATAGGTTTCCTGAAGCGCCTTGCCAAGGCAAAGCGCGGCCCCGACTTCGTTTTCCGTCAATAAGATTTAAAAACAGGGTGATAAAAAGCCTGGTGCGTCGAAAAGACCCGCCAAAGCCACGGCGAGCGGCCAGTCGAACCCCGGGAGAAACCCCTGGTAGGGCGCAATAATAGGTATGGCTCGCAGGTTTGGACCGATTCCGGGGAGAGATTGGCGGGCCAGCGCCGCCAGTGAAACGGGCACGGACGAGATGGGCACGGACGAGATGGGCAGGGGGACGGACTTCTGATCTGTTTCGGTTCCACCCGGCTGCACCGGGCTTTCCATCCGGCCGATATTGCTGATTTTCCAGCGGCCGTCCCACAGCACGGTCTCATCTGCTTTCACACGACCATGCGGCAGATTGCGCCCTTCACGTACCAGATAGATGCCGTGGCGATGACGATGCGCAAGACACCGACCGAGTGTCAGTCTGGCACCAGGCGGCTGTTGGCAAAGGGCGATAAGCCGCACAAGCGCGTCCTGCCCAGGTCCATGCGGTTGGCCTCCTACAGTTGCAATCAGCGCCTGCAAGGCATGGCAAAGGATTGCTCGGGGCGCCTCGAACAGGGCGTTGTCGATATCAACGAGCCCCGGCAGAGGCATGGTGGCATGGGTGGAGACCAGCGTGGCGGCCTGTTGCGACAGAGACAGGCGCTCGTTGTGTGGCATGCCGATCTGCGGAGCCGTTGCGAGGTGGGCTCGGATCCGGGCGCGCTCATAGGCGATGTTGTCATTGCTGGGATCATCGATCCAGCCAAGTTGACGAGACTGCAAGAATGCACGGATTGCCTGGCGGCGCGAGCGCAGAAGCGGTCGGGTGATCCAGATATAATTTTCAAACAGGACGGATTCTGCCATGCCCGCAAGGCCGGTCGCCTCAGGGTTTCGGCTGCGTTCCGCGCGCATGGCGATGGTCTCGATCTGATCGTCGGCGGTATGGCCGGTCAGGATGGCGGCAGCGTCGATCTCCTTGGCGATGCCGGCCAGCAGCTGGTAGCGGGCGGCCCGGGCGGCGGCGGAAATCCCTGATTTCGGCTTGTCGCCTGCCCAACGGCGGATCTCATGGGGAATGCCGAGCCTTGCGCAAAGCGCTGCAACCGTTTCGGCTTCTGCGGCGGAGCCATCGCGAAGACCGTGATCGATGGTGGCGGCGTGAAGGGTGACGGGTTTTGCTGGCATGGCGTGCAGCTGTTCATGCAGCGCAAGTAGCAGGCCGGTCGAATCGCTGCCGCCGGAAATCGCCACCAGAAGGCGCAAGGGGTGGTTTATTCTGTCGAGGAAAGCGGCAATGGCGGCGTCAGGAGGGACCGCGGATAGAGTGTCCGTCATGAAATCGCCCAGTCGGTCGTGGCCCGGAAGCTGTGTGTCCAAACCGGTGTCGGGCGGCATCAGCAAGCCAGGCGCTTCTGCTCGCTGGCGGCCTTGTTCTGGACGGCCTTGGAGGCGTCGGGATAGCGCTTGTTCACCTCGCGCAAGGTGGCGCAGGCGGTGTCCTTGTTGTCAAGGGCAGCCAGCGACATGCCGAGTTTCAGCAGCATTTCCGGGGCCTTGGGTGATTTTCCGTAGCCTTGATAGGCTTTGAGGAAGGTCTCAGCCGAATCCTTGTAGCGGGCCTGAGAATATTGCGCTTCGCCCAGCCAGAAATTGGCGTCGGCGGCCTTGCCGCTTTTCGGGTAGCGGCTGATGAAATCGCGGAATTCGCCTTCCGCCGCCTTGTAGTCACCCGATAGCACATGGCTATAGGCAATCTGGTAGAGATCCTGCTCGCCGCCGAGCGATGCGGTTTTGGTTCCGCTCTGGCTGGCAGGTGCTGTACCCGGCAGGGCGCTGGCGTTGGAACCTGCCGAACCATTGACGCTGGCCCCGACCGGATTGCCGCTGTTGTCCATTTCGATTGAGCCAAGCGTCATTTCACCGGGGGCCGCGGAGCGACCGCCGCCAGCCGGGTTTGTTGCCTGGCTGCCAGCGGTTTCGCCGATGATCTGGCCGACGCCGTCACCGCCTCCAGTTGGCTGGCGCGCCGCTACCGACGGGCTGGCCTGGCCGGGGGAGCCTGCGTCACTTCTTTTTTTTTCCAGCTCCTGGAATCGGAATTCATTGTCTTCCTGCGCCTTGCGGATGGTTTCCTGCATTTGCAGCAGCTGGTAGCTCATGTCCTCGATCCGGCCGTTCAACTGACGGATCTGGTCCTGCAATTGCTGGACTTGAACGATGTCACTGCCCTGCTGCTGGACCTGCTGCACTGGCATGTCGCTGACTGGCGCTGGCGGCGTGTGCTGGCGTTCGAAAAGCGAAAAGGCCAAGGCACTGCTGCCCGCTTGGACTCCGAGGATTGGGGGGGCGAGAATTGCAGTCATTCCCACCATCCCGGCCACGACAAGTCTCTTCATCGATGTGGTTCCTGTTTTCCGTGTTATCGCCCGATTGATGTGTGCCCGTCAGGCTTTGCTGTCGAATATCGACCCTAAGCCTGCGATGTCTGCCAATAAAGCTTTTCTCTGTTCTTTGCAAAAAGCAACCGAGTTCGGCCAAAGTGTGAAGAAAACAAAAGGGCGGCCCGAAGACCGCCCTGTTTCTGTCATGAATGCAGGCACGATTTCGTGAATTACATTCCAGCGCCGCCGAGAACCGTAACGGCACGGCGGTTCTGCGACCAGCAGGAAATATCGTCGCAGGTGGCGACAGGACGTTCCTTGCCGTAGGAGATGGTCTTGATGCGGTTGGCCGGAATGCCGCGCGACACGAGATAAGCCTTGGTGGAGGCGGCACGACGCGCGCCGAGAGCCAGGTTGTATTCGCGGGTGCCGCGTTCGTCGGCATGGCCTTCGACTGTGATCGGATACTGCGAATAACGCTGCAACCATTGAGCCTGGCGGTCCAGCGTCTGCTGGGCGTCGGCGCGGATCGAGGTTGAGTCGGTATCGAAGAAGATCCGGTCGCCGACATTGACGGTGAAGTCCTGGGTGGAGCCGGGTGTTGCAGCACCTGCGCCGCCAAGGCCAAGCTCGGACGCGCTGTTGGGCATGTTCTTCTTGGAAGCGCAGCCAGCCAGCGCCAGCGTCAGCGCGAGAGCGACGATTGCGGGGTTGCTGGCAAGCTTTTGCATGCGGCTCATTACCGGGGTTACAGTGCGGCTCATGGCCGATCTCCTTGCAAGTAGTGTGGGGCAGTCATTGTGCAGTGATGGTGGGCAGCCGGTTGGGCGGTCCGTGTGAGCAGTGCCGATTGACACTTGTGTCAATCGTGGTTGCCGAACTCTAATCAATCCTGGTTAATCAGAAGCAAACGGTCATGGTTAATCTTTACTTAATTCACGACCGGTCATCAAATGCAATCGCCTTCCGGGAGGAGCCGGAAGGCGATGACCATGCTATTCGAGAAGCGGCGACCAGGCTGGGTCGGATGCAAAGCTCGGTGTTTTGACCAATTGCTCGTTATAGCCTGTCAGATCGATGGAATAGAGCTGCGGCCCGCCGGAGCCCGCCGCCTGGCGGAAGAACATCAGCACGCGACCGTTCGGCGCCCAGGTCGGGCCTTCATTATGGAAGCCGGTGGTCAGAAGCCGTTCGCCTGAACCATCCGGCTTCATCACGCCGATCGAGAATTTTCCGCCCGATTGCTTGGTAAAGGCGATCAAGTCTCCGCGGGGCGACCAGACCGGGGTGGAGTAGGAGCCTTCGCCAAAGGAAATGCGGGTCTGGCCGGAGCCGTCGGAATTCATCACGTAAAGCTGCTGGCGTCCGCCACGGTCGCTCTCAAACACGATCCGGCGTCCGTCCGGCGCATAGGACGGCGAGGTATCGATGGCCGCCGTGCTGGTCAGCCGCGTGGTGGTGCGCGAGCGCAGGTCCATCGTATAGATGTTACTGTTGGCGTCCTGTTGCAGGCTCATGATCACCCGCTGACCATCCGGCGAGAAGCGCGGCGAGAAGGTCATCCCGGGGAAATTGCCGACCACTTCGCGCTGTCCGGTTTCCAGTTGCAGCAGGTAAACGCGTGGCTGGTTGCCCTCGAAGGACATATAGGTCACTTCCTGGCGGTTCGGCGAAAAGCGCGGTGTCAGCACCAGATTGGCGGTGTTGGTCAGCATGCGGACGTTTTCGCCATCCTGGTCCATGATGGCCAGCTGGCGCTTGCGGTCGGTCTTGGTGCCGCTTTCGGCCACGAAGACGATGCGGGTATCGAAATAGCCCTTTTCACCGGTGATGCGCTCATAGATCGCATCGGCGATGATATGGGCGACGCGCCGCCAGTTTTCAGGCTGGGTATAGAACTGCTGGCCGCTCATCTGCTGGCCTGCATAGGTATCCCACAGGCGGAATTCGGCGCGCAACCGGCCATCGCCTTCCTGGGTGATGCGGCCAACCACCAGCGCCTGGGCGTTCAGCACCGTCCAGTTCTGCATGTTGGGGGCCTGATCGGGATTGATCTGCTTGTCGATGAAGGCGCCGTGATTGACCGGGGCAAACAGGCCGGAGCGCTTGAGATCGGCCTCGACAACCGCCGAGATCTTCGCGCCGATGCCATTGGCCGACAGGAAGTCGGGAATGGCGATCGGCATCGGCTCGACATTGCCCTTATTGATGTTGATCTCGACCAGCGCCATGGCCGGCGTGGCAAAGGCGCCCGCCATGCCGACGAGGACGATCAGGATACGCAGGAGTGAGAATGTCTTCATAAGGGCAAGCCTTTCAGCTTCTACATGAATTCGTGTGGGCATGAATTCGCTTTTACATGAATTCGCTTGGATCGAAGTTGACGACAACCTCTGACCAGGCATCGTATTTTTCAACGGGCAGGTTCTTGAACGGCACGGATTTCAGAATGGCGCGACGCGCACTTGAGATCATCACCTGTTGGGCGCTGGGCGATCCACCGGTCGCCGTCACTTCCGGCTCGCCGATCAGATTGCCGCTCTCGTCCAGTTTGAAATGGGCGCGAATCACCATGCCCTGGGCATCGCCCATGCCTGACAGCACTGACCAGTTGTTCTGGATTGCGCCGCGCAGGGCGTCCATTTCACTCTGGCTGAGTGTCGAGCCGCCCGTGGTCTTCTTGCCGCCCAGCGCCGCCTGTTCGGTGGAGCGCTTGGCGCCGCCACCGGCTGCATCGGTTTTGTTGAGCAGAGCGGCGATCTCATCGGCGTTGAAATCGCTTTCCTTGGACGATTTCGCCTTGGCCGCCTGCTGGTTCTTGTCAGCCTTCTTTACATCAGGCGCCTTGGCGGCCTCGGTCTTTGGCTTGGCTTCCGTCGGCTTCGGCTCAGGCGTCTTGGTCTCCGCAGGCTTTGGCGGCTCCGGCTTTGGCTTGGACGCGGGCAGGGGAACGCTGGTCGGCAGCGGAATGTCTTCGGCTTTTGCGACTTCCTGCGGCTTGGCTTCCGGCTTCGGCTCGGGCTTGGCCTCCGGCTTTGGCGGCTCTGGCTTCGGCGGTTCAGGCTTTGGCTCGGGCGTCGGGGTCGGCACGTCCTTCGGCAGGGGCACGGCTTCCTTGGACGGGGCTACCGCCGTTTCTTCCTTGGCAATTTCCTTGACGTCATTAGTTTCGTTGTCCTGCGTCGGCAGGACCTTGTCGACCTTTTCAGGAGCTGCTGCGGTTTCCTGCTGCGACGGCTTTTTCGACGGTGTCGGCGGGGTCTTCATGTCGACTTCGTTGTCGCCCATGTTTTCCGCGTTCTGAACGGTGCTCGGCTTCTTGGTCGGGGTGGGTGCCGATTTTTCACGCTTCGGCGCTTTTTTATCACCCTGCTGGATCTGGGTCAGTTCGGAGATCGGCACGATATCGACGGGCAGGGCCTCGACATCGGCGACTTGCATGGGCGCAGGCGCGCTGATCGTCACCAGCGCCATGGCCAGCAGCGTTGCGTGCAAAATCGCAGATGTGACGAGACTGCCTTTCATTTCGAAAGATCACTTGTCCTGTTCTTGCAGGGTCACAAGGCCGATATTCTTGTAGCCAGCCGAAGAAATGCGCGCCATGACCTTCATGACCGTGCCATAGGCAGCAGCCGTGTCGCCGCGCACATAAATGCGTTCGTTGTAACCCGTGGTGGCAATAGCTTGAAGCTTGGGAACGATTTCCTCAAGCGGGATCGGGCTTTCCTGCAAATAGATTTCGCCAGCCGGATTGACCGAAATGGTGATTGGCTGCGTATCGGAATTCATGGCGCTGGCCTGGGTTTCCGGCAGGTCAATCGGCACGCCAACCGTCATCATTGGTGCCGCCACCATGAAGATGATCAACAGCACCAGCATGACGTCGACGAGCGGCGTGACGTTGATTTCGCTGACGGGACCGCGCTTGCCGCCCCGGCGCCTGCTGCCGCGACGGCCACCGCCACCTCCATTTGCTCCTACCGACATGCCCATCTGATCAATTCCTTTCGCCGACCTTGCCCAGTCGTTCTAGACTGGAGCCTTATTCCGCCGCTTGGCGAGGCTGGAGCTTCTCATCGATCTGTCGCGACAGTATGGCGGAAAACTCGTCGGCAAAGCCTTCCATGCGCGAGGACAGCTTGCCCGCTTCGCCGGAAAATTTATTGTAGGCGATGACCGCTGGAATAGCGGCGACCAGACCGATGGCCGTTGCCAGCAGCGCCTCGGCGATACCGGGGGCGACCACTGCCAGATTGGTGGATTTCGAACCGGCAATCGCCTGGAACGAAGTCATGATACCGATAACCGTGCCGAACAGGCCGATGAAGGGACCAGCCGAACCGATGGTGGCCAGCGAGCCAAGACGGGCTTCGAAATGTTCGGCCTCGCGCGCCATGGTGACATCCATCGAACGGTCGATACGCATCTGCAAGCCGATGGGCGAACGCGCGCCGCGCTCAAAGCTCTTCTTCCACTCCCGCATGGCGGAGACGAAAATAGCCGCAAGCCCGGTATTGTTGCGCTCGGCCAGCGTGCGATACAGTTCTTCCAGCGACTGCCCGGACCAGAACACCTGTTCGAACTGGTCGAACTGGCGGCGCGCCTTGGCGAAGCTGACATATTTGTCGATGACGATTGCCCAGGTCCAGACGGAGGCGCCCAGAAGCCCGATCATCACGATTTTCACGACCCAGCCTGCCTGCATGAACAGGGCCCAAAGGCTCACGTCGTGGCTTGCGGCTGCCAATCCTACTTGTTCCATCGCTACCGTTCCCAAAATCCAGACGCCCGGACGTAAAGAGACCGGGCGGATTTACAGCGTTGTTTGCGCATCACGCGGGCTTGCGCAAACAACGCTGTAACAAATTCGTTTTTCTATGCAATCATATCTGCACTACCAGGCAGTGTGATCGATCATGCACTTGTATGACTGATGTGCCGATAGGCGCGGTGGCGTTTCATCAACGCGATCCGCCATCCCCAAAGCACCCAGCTTGCCTTTTTGCCGCTAAATTTGGTCAAAGGAAGGCGTGCGGCGCACAAAGCACCGCAAGGTTAGTAAGACATCATTATTGTTAACGATAGGTTATCATAGCCTGTCCAATAATCGCCGCTGGCCGCCTGCAAATGGCAATTTCTGTGCTTGCCTGATGCGTCAACATTTTAGAACGAAAACCGCTTCGGCTCTCGAAATCACCATTTTCGCCAGGCCAGTAGCAATTCTTGACCGGACTGTCAGCCAGGGGTGAAGCCGAGGAACTTCTCGGCAATCGTCTCGGGGAGACGGCGCGGGCGTCCAAATTTGTTAACGACGGCAATCACCACTTTTGCTTCAATCAACCTGCGGTCACCACTGTTGATGGTTTGCCGCAGCACCATCTTGGCGCCTCCGGCCTTTTCGGTGACGGTCTCGATAACAAGGATATCATCCATTCGCGCCGGGCTTTTGAAATCCAGCTCCATGCGATGCACAACGAAAACCAGCCCTTCCTCGTCGGCATTGATCAACTCGCTCTGTTCGCAGCCCAGGCAGCGCAGATAATCGGTGCGTCCGCGCTCAAGGAAATGCAGATAGCGGGCGTGATAGACCAGACCGGAAAAATCCGTGTCCTCATAATAGACCCTCTGGACGAGACGATGGCCGCCTTCGATCAGCTGGCCGGAAATGGAAAATTCATGGGTCATAGTTTGCCTTTTCAATGACCGAGATCGGCTTCGGTCCAACCCAGCTTTCGCATATCATCGGCTCGGTCGCGGAAATCCGTTGCCGTTATGAACTCGTCGAGCTGGGGCGGCTTGACACTGGTTCCAGCCAGCATGGCATGGACCTGACCGCGATGATGGGTTTGATGGTGGAACAGATGGAAGAGAAGATCGTCACACCGTTCAATTTGCAGCCTCGTCTCGCGATGTACTGTGACGTCTTTGGCAAGCGCGTCAGCGGTGAGGGCATCGCATAGACTTAGAAGACGCTGATCAACAGCGGATTGGGCCTTGTGCAAGGCGTCGACCGTTTCAAAAGGCTCTTCATTGTCAAAGGCCGCCGGACCAAGCGTGCCACCTTCCAAGGCATCCACATAGAACCAATCGACGGTCAAAATGTGATTGAGGGTTGCCTTAATGGAGGGGAAGAAGCTGGTGCGCGGCGCTTCAAACTCACCCGGTTGAAGCTGCGCGCAGGCACCCAGCAATCTCGCATTGGCCAAGGTATTGTTGCGGGCCATCTTGCGAAAGATACGGCAGGGATCAATGGTCATTGCTGTCCTCATCCACAATCAAGTGTTCTGCACGCTCTGGCAACTGCCCCATATAATTGCCCAGAAAGGCTGGCCGGATATCAAAAGCTGCAAAACCCGCTGCCGTTGCTGGCACCCAGCGAAAGAGCACCTCGGTGGGACCATCCATCACGCGATGGACAATATCATCGAGATGGAAGGGCAGGGGCACATCCATGCCCAGGAGATAGTAAAACCCTAGTTCGTGGGCGCGGTAATCATCAAAAGAAAAGAAAAGCTCAGTCGTGAACAGCAGGCGCTCGACGCGCACAGTGCGGTCGATTTCCTCCTGCATTTCGCGGATAATCGTCTGCTCGCTGCTTTCACCAATTTCGGCCCGGCCTCCCGGCAAGGCCCAATAGCTTTCATTGACGCTTCTTTGCACCAGCAGATGATCGTTTTGCAGGATCACGCCCGCCACCCGGAAGGTAAACAATTGCGGCTTTTTATCCAGCCGGATCATGTGGCGTTCAACGGTCATTTGTCGTCCAGATTGCTATCGTTCCACGCCAGATGGCGTGAGGTTCGGGGCAGGTTTTCAATCTCGTCGGCAATGAAATAGGGTGGAATATCCAGTGCGGTCAACGCCTCTTTGGTGGCGCGTGCCCATTTGAATTCCAGCGCGTTCTTTCCATCCTGGATGCGGTGAATGATGTCCTTCTCGTGGAAGGGCACGGTGTCTGGCAGGTGCATCAGATAATAATAGCCCAGTTCGTGCCAGTCGCGGCCTTCGTAGTGGAAGAAGTTTTCGACGCTCCACAACAGCCTGTCGATCCTGGCCTCGACACCGAGTTCCTCGGCCATTTCCCTCTTCAATGTTTCCTGCGAGGTCTCGCCGATTTCGGCGCGTCCTCCGGGAAAGGTCCAGAATTTTTCATGCACGGCGCGATGCACCAGCACATGGCCATTGCGAAAAGCCAAGCCCGCAATGCGCATCTGGAAGATGCGGCTCTGCTGTTTGATGCGGATGCGGTTGTCCGGTTGTTTAGCCAAGATCGATCACCAATATTTCCGGCGGTGAGCCGAACCGGATCGGTGCGACAGAACAGCCAAGCCCGCCCGAGACGATGATATTGCGGCCATTTTCCTCGCGATGGCCATAGACATAGCGCGAGCCGAAGCGCGACGGCACGACCGGCGTCCAGCCGAACAGATTGACCTGCCCGCCATGGGTATGGCCCGAAAGCGTCAGCGAGACCCGATCCGGCACGCTTGGAAAAATATCCGGTTCATGGGCCAGCAGGATGACCGGGGCATTGTCCGTCACTTTGGCCAGCGTGCCGGGTAGATCGTCGAGACCGCGCATCCGGTGATTGCCGGTGAGATAGGCCCATTGGTCTTCCAGCCCGGCCACCCAGAAAGGCTGATCGCCTGACCCCAGCCGCACCGCGCTGTTGGACATGGCATTGATTCCGACGGACCGCAGCGCCCGATGGGCCATGGTTTCTGGCAAGCGTTGCAACTGCGCCTCGCTATCTTGCCACCAATCATGATTTCCGCAGACGGCATGCACGCCATAGGGTGCTTTCAGCACGGAGAGCGCCTTGGACCATTGTTCCGGCGGCACCACGCCGGTCACCAGTTTCATGCCGGACATGTAATCGCCCAGCAGCAGGATGACATCGCCGCCCAGTGTATTGGCATGTTCGCAGATCCTGGCGATCCGCTCAGCCGGCATCCAGGGCTCACAGGCATGGAAATCGGCGAGCGCGACAATCCGCAGGCTTTGGCCCTTCGGCCAGCCGGGCGGGGAGAGTTTATAGCGCGTGGTTTCCAGCCGCAGCAACGGCTCCACCGCCCCGGCATAGCCGCCAAGCGACAGAATGCCGGCGGCGGTGCCTGCCAGCAGCTTGAAAAACGTCCGTCTGGTTATCAATCGTCATCCTCAAGGGTCAGGCGGAACTGCGCGGCCTCCATGTCTTTCGGCGGCATCAGGCCCAGATGTTTCCAGGCAATCGCTGTCAGAACGCGGCCACGTGGCGTGCGCTGGATGAAACCCTGCTGGATCATATAGGGCTCGATAATATCCTCGATGGCGTCGCGTGGTTCGGACAGGCCCGCGGCAATGGTTTCGATGCCGACTGGACCCCCGCCAAAATTGACGGCAATCATGGTCAAATAACGGGTGTCGAGCTGATCGAGGCCCATATTATCCACTAACAACCGCGTGAGCGCCTCATCGGCGATCTCGCGGGTGACGGCGGGGGCACGGGCAACTTCGGCAAAATCGCGAACCCGGCGCAGCAACCGCCCGGCAATGCGCGGCGTGCCGCGCGCGCGCCGGGCAATTTCGCGCGCTCCGTCATCGGTCATGCCAAGCCCCATCAGACGCGCGCCGCGCCGCACGATCAGTTCAAGCTCCTCGACCGTATAGAAGGACAGCCGCACCGGAATGCCGAACCGGTCGCGCAAGGGGGTGGTCAACAGGCCAAGCCGGGTGGTGGCGGCGACCAGGGTGAATTTGGAAAGGTCGATTTTCACCGAGCGGGCCGCCGGGCCTTCGCCGATGATCAGGTCAAGCTGGAAATCCTCCATGGCCGGATAGAGGATTTCCTCCACCGCCGGGCTGAGGCGATGGATTTCATCGATAAACAGCACGTCGCGCTCTTCCAGATTGGTGAGGAGGGCGGCGAGATCCCCCGCCTTGGCGATCACAGGGCCTGACGTCGAACGGAAATTGACACCGAGTTCCTTGGCCATGATCTGCGCCAGCGTCGTCTTGCCGAGGCCGGGCGGGCCGACGAACAGCACATGATCCAGCGCTTCGCCCCGGTTCTTGGCGGCTTCGATGAAGATCTTCAGATTGGCACGGGCCTCCGCCTGGCCGGTGAAGTCGTCCAGCGTCTGCGGCCTGAGCGCCGAATCAACGTCTTCGCCGCGCTTTTCCGGGGTGAGAACAGGGTTTTGAGCGCTCATGCGAGGAGTTCCATATGGGGGACGGTTCGTGCGGCTTTCCGGTCGAATGTCATGGTCGTCCGGCACCCAAGCTCCCTGTTCTTGAGAGCAATGAAAATATCGGCAAATTCCTCGCTGCTGCGATCCATTTCATCCAATGTCAGTTCTATGACATTTTCGTCTTCAAGCACGAGATTTTCAGAATCGAGAAATCCGGATAGGATGATCTTCAATTCTTCTTTTGACATCTTGACCTGCCGACGTGCCGTCCAGATGAATTCCAGCAAAACCGCGCTATTGACGAAGCCGGGTTGGTCCTGGGTCAGGCTGTCGGCCAGTGCAAGCGCCTGTTTGGTTTGAATGTCATCGTCCTGCATGGTGAGACGCAGCAGAATATTGGTGTCGATGCCGATCATTCTCGGCCCATCACGTGGTCCACGATGGCGTCACCGATCGCCTCATCCATCTCTTCAATCGTCAGGGTGGGCATGCCTGGACGATGCAGGATACCAGCCAGATCGATCAACCGCTTGTTCTTGGCTTTCAGCGTGACCTCACCGTTTTTCACCACGTAGCGAATCCGGTCGCCGGGCTTCAGCTTCAACAGCTCCCTGATTTCGGCTGGGACCGTGGTTTGACCCTTGGAGGTCATGGTTGCGTAGAAGACGTTCATGCTGACCCTCCCGGTCTAAATTTCCTTACTTTTTGACAATAGTAAGGAATTCCGCCAAAAGCAAGGAAATCACCGCGATAGCTCCTTCAAGCCCAGCCGGATCAGCTTGGCACTGTCTGCACCTTCACCGCCATTTTTCAAGGCGGCGGCGATGGCATTGGCGGCCTGGTCGCGGGAATAGCCAAGATTGGTCAGGGCTGACACCGCATCGGAAACCGGGGCGGAGGCAACGCCTTCGCCCAGTTCCTGCTTGAGGCCGATGGCACTTCCGGCATCCCCAGTGAAGGCCGGAGCCTTATTTTTCAATTCGGTAACGAGGCGCAGCGCCACTTTAGGGCCGACACCAGGGGCTCTGGCAATGGCGGGTTTGTCCTGAAGGGCAATGGCATTGGCCAGTTCCGAGGGGGTGAGGGTGGCCAAAATCGCCAGCGCCACCTTGGCACCGACGCCCTGCACGCTTTGCAGGAGATTAAACCATTCCCGCTCCAGCGCGCTCATGAAGCCGAACAATTTCAGCTGGTCCTCGCGCACATAGGTCTCAATGAACAGCACGATGGCTTCGCCGGGCGAGCCCAGCCGCGCCAGGGTGCGTGACGAACAATGAGCGACGTAACAGACGCCGTGCACATCGACCAGCACATGGTCGTCGCCGATCTCGTCAATGGTGCCTTTGAGCTTGCCAATCATATGCCATATCCAATGAAAAGAGTGATTATCCCGCCAGCGCCCGGCGCATCCGTTCACCACCGCGATTATGCGCGTGACAGATGGCGATGGCCAAGGCATCGGCTGCATCATTGCCCTTGAATTCGGCCTTCGGCATCAGGATCTTCAGCATCATATGGATCTGCTGCTTATCGCCATGGCCGACGCCGATCACCGCTTTTTTCACTGCATTCGGGGCATATTCCGCCACCGGCAATCCGGCACGGGCAGGCACCAGCATGGCAATTCCACGCGCCTGGCCAAGCTTCAGTGTGGCGACCGCGTCCTTATTGACGAAAGTCTGTTCCACCGCTGCTTCATCCGGCTGGTGAAGATGCACCACATCGGCCAGTCCATCATGCAGCTGGCACAGTCTGGAAGCCAGATCCATATCGCCATCGGACATGACTGTACCGGATGCGATAAAGCGCAGCGAATTGCCCAATGTCTCGATAACGCCCCAGCCGGTGCGGCGCAGGCCAGGATCGATACCGATAATGCGAATCGCGCTTGTCATGGAAAAATCCTAATCCTTTTGGCGCCAGATGTGCCAGCAAAAAGTGAACAAAACAAAAACATTCGCTGTGGATTGGGCGTCGGCGTGCTCACCTTCCCAAAGCCTGTTCCGCAAAGATGTGATCGAACCTTTCCTGTGAAGGCCTCTGGTATTGGCATTAGGACTACATAAATAAAGTCATATCCTCTCATCTGGAGCGCGCTTTATGACTTCTGGAAAAACCGTGCCAATTTCCATTTTGGACCTTTCGCCTATCGCAGAAGGGCAGAGCGTGTCGGATGCGCTTTCGGCCTCGCGGCGCATGGCCGTTGCGGCTGAAGAGCATGGTTACACGCGGTTCTGGCTGGCCGAACATCACGGCATGCCGGGCATTGCCAGCGCGGCGACCTCAATTGTCATTGCCCATGTCGGGGCGGCAACCAAACGGATTCGCATCGGCTCCGGCGGCATCATGCTGCCCAATCATTCGCCGATGGTGATTGCCGAGCAATTTGGCACGCTTTCGGCGCTGTTTCCGGGCCGGGTCGATCTGGGTCTCGGACGGGCGCCCGGCACCGATATGCGCACAGCCCGCGCCTTGCGCCGCAATATGGAAGCGGGCGTGGATAACTTCCCCCAGGATATTCAGGAGCTGCAATTGCTGCTGGGACCGCCGGTTGGCGATGGCAGCCTGATGGCGGTTCCCGGTGTGAATAGCGATGTGGCGGTGTGGTTGCTTGGCTCCAGTCTTTATAGTGCCCATCTGGCGGCGGCGCTGGGTCTGCCTTATGCCTTTGCGTCGCATTTCGCTCCCGATCAACTGTTTGAGGCGATTTCGATCTACCGTGATCGGTTCCAGCCATCCGAGACCCTCGACAAGCCCTATATGATCGTCGGCGTGATGGGCGCGGTCGCTGAAACGGATCAGGAGGCGCGGCGTCTGTTTACCTCCGCCCAGCAGCAATTCATCAACCTGCGGCGCAATGTGCGCAGCCAGTTTCCTCGCCCGGTCGAGACCATGGAAGGGCTGTGGAGTGAGATGGAACGCTTCGGCGTGGAGCATACGCTGCAACATGCCGTGGTTGGCGGCCCGGCGACAGCGGCAGAAAAGCTGTCCCGCTTCCTGAAAAATACCGGGGCAGATGAAGTGATTGTCTCCATGCCAATCCACGATATCGAGGCACGGTTGACATCGGTTCGGCTGTTTGCCGATTTGCAGCGTCAGGCCTGCGAGGCGGCGTGACGGGCTGAAAAACGGCGAAATGCGATCCCGGCATGGTTAAGCAACAGGCTTAATGAGGTCTTAACCTTTGCCCTTCATTATCCAAGGTTGAAACCTGGGGCGTGGCCCCGTTATCCTTTGATTTTGGGGCCTTTCTCATGAAAAGACATCTATTGGCATTGTTTGCCGCCGGCATTCTGGCCGGTCCGGTAAGCGCCGCCGACGTCTATCAGCCGGAACCGCCGCTGCAGGACGCTCCCGAAGTGCGGGTTGCCGATACGTCCGGCTGGTATCTGCGTGGCGATATAGGCTATTCCTTCAACCAGCTGCGCGGCGCCAAATTCTACCAGGGTTCCAACGCCAATCAGGCCAATTTCGACCGGCATGATCTTGATAACAGCTACACGCTGGGCGCCGGTGTCGGATACCAGATCAATAGTCATCTGCGCACCGATGTGACCTTCGACTATCTCGGCAAGTCGGATTTCACCGGCTCGACCCGTGGGTCCTGCGGTGTGTCAAGCGCCTGTACCTCGCGTGACCTGTCCTCCTTGCAGGCCTATACGCTGATGGCCAATGCCTATGTGGATCTCGGCACCTACGCCTCGTTCACGCCCTATGTCGGCGCGGGTATCGGCGGGTCCTACGTCAAATGGGACAAGCTGAAAAACACCTCCTGCGCCGATGACGGCAGTGGTTGCGATGGCAGCGAAGAGCATGGGGGCCGGGGTAGCTGGCGCTTTGCCTATCAGCTGATGGTTGGCACCTCCATCGATCTCACCTGCGACTGGAAGGCCGATATCGGCTATCGCTTCCGCCAGACGACGGGTGGTAGCATGTTCGGCTACAAGGCCAATGGCGGTCCTGGCAGTGACAAGGGTTTCTACAGCCACGATCTGCATGTCGGCGCTCGCTACCAGTTCGGCGGCTGCCCGACGCCGGTTGCCTATGAGCCGCCCCCTCTCGTCTATAAGTGACCGGGCTTAACGGCTGCGCATGCCTGCTGGTCTGGAGAAGACCGGTTCGATTTTGAAAAGCCGCCGTGCGTTCGAAAGGACGCACGGATTTTTGTTGTCATCCATAACCTTCTGCCCCCTTGCATTTCCAACAAGGTCCCATAAAGCTAACGGCACAGGAACGGCTGCTTGGCGAAGGATCTCGTCCGTCAATGGGCTTTTCTGCCCGGATTTACATCACCACTGTCAATCTTTTTGAACGGTCAAAATGAAAATACTCGCTTCCTTCCTGGTATGGCCGGGCGTGTTTGTGTTCGGGCTGACGGGCTCCTATTTCGCTTTTTCCAGTTCTCATCCGCTGCTTGGCTTCGTTGCCGTCTATCTCTGTGCTTTCGGTCTTCTGGCGCTCAGCGAGCGGTTCCTGCCGTATGAGCCGACCTGGCTGGAAGGCGATGGCGAGACCGTCAACGATGTCGCCCATACACTGTTGACCAAGGGCCTGGTCGAATTTCTATCGGGCCTGACGGTGATTTTCCCGATGGCCGCCGCCCACGTGCTGCAACCGCTGACGGCGTTGGAATTCCACCTTTGGCCGACGGGTCTGCCGATGGTTTTGCAGGTCGTTCTGGGGCTTATTGTTGCTGAATTCGGTCTTTACTGGGCGCACAGGATTGCCCATGAACGACTGTTCTTCTGGCGGTTCCATGCGCTTCACCACAGCGTTGCCAGGCTTTGGGTGGTCAATACCGGGCGTTTCCATGTGATGGATTCACTGTTCAAGGTGGCACTCAGCCAATTGCCGCTCTACCTGCTCGGGGCGCCCGTCGCCGTCTTTCTCTGGGTCGGTGCGGCCACCGCGTTCATCGGCATCCTCACTCATTGCAATGTCGCAGTGCGTACCGGCATTCTCGACTATGTGTTCAGCACGCCGCGCCTGCATCGCTGGCACCATTCGAAGATTTTGCGTGAAGGCAATACCAATTACGGCGAGAACCTGGTGCTCTTCGATCAGATATTCGGGACCTATTACAATCCCGAACACGGACCCAGCACCAATATCGGCATCAGCGGCACGGTGGCCAAGGGCTTTGTCGGCCAATTGGCCCAGCCCTTCACGGCGAAGGGCCAGCGGCAGATTCTCGGAGCTCGGCCGGTCGAGGAGGGCGCGCTCGCACCCTCCGATGTCATTGCTCAGAATTCGCGCTTGACCAATGCCCTGTCCACCGACAGCGCCCCGCCACCAAAGGCTGCATAAAACAGCGCGCCGCCGGTCCAGAACAGCGAGGCAAGTTCGGCTTTGGTCTGCACCTGTTCCAGGAAGGTGGTGCCGCCATCGGCAAGCCGCTTGACGGCCTCTGGGGTGAACAACGTGGCGCCGCTTTTAAGGGCATCAATGCCCTCTTGCGTCAAGAATGCATGCCCGTAGGGGAACTTGATGTGAAACCACAGGGTGATGGCCAGCATGATGCCATTGGCGAGCGCGACTGGCCGTGTGAAAAGCCCGATCATGATCAGGAAGCCGCCGAAAAACTGCATGGCAGCCAACATCGGTGACCAGAGCCAGCCGGGATAGAATCCGAGATTCTGCACGAAACCGATTTGTGCCATGGGCGCCATGATTTTCGGATAGCCCTCAATGACAAGCATGGCGCCGATGGCGACCCGGAAAGCGGTGAAGGCCAGGGGTTCGGCAAATCCCTGATAGAATTTTTCCATGACCGGCAGGAACAGCCGGGTTTTCGCCGATTTGCCGGGTGTGGAATACAGTGTTTCCATTGTCATAGCCAACCTCAATAGTTTCATATTGCGTATAGGCTGATGTTGCATGGGTCCGGCTGGCGGCTATTGATCTCGGTCAATAAAGTTCACGCAATCCGGGCGTGATCACCGGCTGTTGCGCGTCTTTCGGGCAGAAACCCAGCCTTTCGACGGGCCCGCTTTGTGGAGGATTTGGGGCGGCGGATTGTCGCTGTCGGGCCGATAAAAGTTGCTTGACGAAAATCGTGAACTCGATTAGGAACGACGGCGGGACACCTCTCCCCAACGAGAGGCCATATACCTGGAAGGGTAGTTTGCTATGGTTGATATTACTGCACCCGCCGTACGTACGGAAAATGCTAATTTTTCGTCTGGCCCATGCTCGAAGCGCCCCGGTTGGGCACTCGATGCACTCAGCGATGCCCCGCTCGGTCGTTCGCACCGCGCCAAGGTTGGCAAAGACAAGCTGAAGCTGGCCATTGACCTTACCCGTGAAATTCTCAATGTTCCCTCCGATTACCGCATTGGTATCGTTCCCGCATCCGACACCGGCGCTGTTGAAATGGCGCTCTGGTCCTTGCTGGGTGAGCGCGGCGTGGACATGCTGTCCTGGGAAAGCTTTGGCGCTGGCTGGGTGACCGATGTGGTCAAGCAGCTCAAGCTTGCTGACGTTCGCAAGTTCAATGCCGATTACGGCCTGTTGCCAAACCTCGCAGATGTCGATTTCGACCGCGATGTGGTCTTCACATGGAACGGCACCACCTCTGGCGTTCGCGTTCCCAATGCTGATTTCATCCCGGCTGACCGCAAGGGCCTGACCATCTGCGATGCGACCTCTGCTGCGTTTGCTCAAGCCATGGATTTCTCCAAGCTCGACGTTGTCACCTTCTCCTGGCAGAAGGTTCTGGGCGGCGAGGGCGGTCACGGCATGTTGATCCTCAGCCCCCGCGCTGTTGAGCGTCTTCAGACTTACGCACCGGCTTGGCCACTGCCAAAGATTTTCCGCCTGACCTCTGGCGGCAAGCTGATTGAAGGCATCTTCAAGGGCGAAACCATCAACACCCCATCGATGCTCTGCGTTGAAGATTATCTGGATGCGCTGAACTGGGCGAAGTCGATCGGTGGTCTGGACGCGCTGATTGCCCGTGCTGATGCGAATGCCAAGGTGATCTTCGATTTCGTGGCTGCGAATGACTGGATCGCCAACCTTGCGCAGGTTGACGAGACCCGCTCCAACACTTCGGTATGCCTGACCATTGCTGATCCTGAGGTTTTGGCGCTGCCCGCTGAAGAGCAGGCCGCGTTTGCCAAGGGCATTGCAACGCTTTTGGAAAAGCAGGGCGTCGCCTATGACATCGGTGCTTACCGCGATGCGCCTGCTGGCCTTCGCATCTGGGCCGGTGCAACCATTGAGACCGCCGACATGCAGGCTTTGATGCCGTGGTTGACCTGGGCTTACCAGACCCAGAAGGCAACCCTTGCCAAGGCTGCTGCTTAAGTCTTATCGGCCTCGCAATGATGCGAGGCCTACTTCCCATTCATGCTCGTTAAAAACGAACTCTTTTAGGAGGCCTCGTCATGGCACCTCGCGTTCTCGTCTCTGATGAATTGTCAGAAACCGCCGTCCAGATTTTCCGCGATCGCGGCGTTGAAGTGGATTTCCAGCCGCAGCTCGGCAAGGATAAAGACAAATTGGCCGAAATCATCGGCAATTACGATGGTCTGGCCATCCGTTCGGCCACCAAGGCCACGGAAAAGCTGATTGCTGCTGCCACTAATCTCAAGGTTATCGGCCGCGCCGGTATCGGCGTCGATAACGTTGATATTCCGGCTGCCTCGCGCCGTGGTATCATTGTGATGAACACGCCTTTCGGCAATTCCATCACCACGGCTGAACACGCCATTGCGCTGATGTTCGCCGTTGCCCGCCAGCTGCCTGCTGCTGATGCCTCCACGCAGGCTGGCAAGTGGGAAAAGTCGAAGTTCATGGGTGTTGAAATCACCGGCAAGGTGCTGGGTGTGATCGGCGCTGGCAACATTGGCGGTATCGTCTGCAAGAAGGCCATCGGCCTAGGCATGCATGTCATCGCTTACGACCCCTTCCTGTCGGCAGAACGCGCCCAGGAAATGGGCGTGAAAAAGGTTGAGCTGGACGAGCTGCTGGCCCAGGCCGACTTCATCACCCTGCACGTGCCAATGACCGATAAGACTCGCGGCATTCTCGGCAAGGAAAATCTTGCCAAGACCAAGCCCGGCGTTCGCATCATCAACTGCGCCCGTGGTGGTCTGGTGGATGAGGCCGCTTTGGCCGAAGCCATCAAGTCTGGCCATGTTGCCGGTGCCGGTTTCGACGTGTTCGAAGTCGAGCCTGCCAAGGAAAGCCCACTGTTTGGCCTGCCAAACGTCGTCTGCACCCCGCATCTGGGCGCATCCACCACGGAAGCGCAGGAAAATGTTGCCCTTCAGGTGGCCGAGCAGATGTCGGACTATCTGGTCAACGGCGCCGTTTCCAACGCCATCAACATGCCTTCGATTACTGCCGAAGAAGCTCCGCTTTTGAAGCCGTTCATTCGGTTGGCTGATGTTCTCGGCGCTTTCGTCGGCCAGGTCACCGATGGTGCCATCAAGGAAATCGAAATCCTCTATGATGGCCAGACGGCCACCATGAACACCAAGGCGCTGACGTCTGCGCTGCTGGCCGGGCTGATCCGGGCGCAGGTTTCGGATGTCAACATGGTGTCCGCACCGATCATGATCAAGGAAAAGGGCATTGTCCTGTCTGAAGTCAAACGCGACAAGACCGGCGTTTACGATGGCTATATCAAGCTGACGGTGACGACTGAGCGCCAGACCCGCTCGATTGCAGGAACAGTGTTCTCGGATGGCAAGCCACGCTTCATCCAGATCAAAGGCATCAACCTCGACGCCGATGTTGGTCCGCACATGATCTACATTTCGAACACCGACGTTCCCGGCATGATTGGCTTCATGGGCACCACGCTCGGCAATGCTGGCGTTAATATCGCCAACTTCCAGCTGGGCCGCGAAAAAGAATCCGGCGACGCGATTGCGCTGCTGTATGTCGATGGCCCGGTCGAACAGGCTGTTCTCGATCAGCTGACGGCCAATGCGGCAATCAAGCAGGCTCGGCTTCTGACGTTTGCAGTCGAATAAGCTTCTTCACATTCCAAAAGTGAAACCGGCGAGGGGCATCCTCGCCGGTTTTTGCATTTTTTACAATTTAAGATTACATTTATGTTGTCTTTTAAATCAATATAGATTTTAGATTCCGATGACTATCAGAGGTTTTTGAGTGTTTCTTATTTTCAATCTTAAGGATCTATCATGCAATATCATGACAACGACGTCTTCTTTTCGCTTGCCGGAGGCTATCGGCTTATCAGCGGTTCCTATCTGATTAATGAGTTTTCGATAACGGATGGCCAGGATCCGGATAAGCATATTCAGAACGGTTTACTGGTGACGTGTGGCGCTGATGGTAAATTCACGTTCAATGTTGGCCGCAAAGGGTCGGAAACCGTTGCCAAGTGGTTTAATTCTCGTATTCCAGCCAACTCAACGACGTTCGGTCATGCGGCAGGCGATCTGAATTTTGCATTTTTGGGCCAGTTGACACTGACGCTCACCAGTGGATCGCTTGGGGATCGTCAGCAGAGCTTTGTCTTTAACGACATTGCTCTTGCCCAGGGACATAGCGGCGCATCGAACAACTGGTGGTTTGGCGGTAAAACAGCGGCCTCTATCGGTAATAATCAGGTAAATGTTTCGGGAAGTGGCATTGCCGATATCCATTCTCCATTCACGTTCCTGCGCGGTGGCAATTCCGTCAGCGGTGTCGATGTTACGCCCGGCGTTCTGATCCCTACACAGGATTGGCTGGCGTATGTTGCTGCGGACACCCCCTTGAAACAGATCGTGATGCCGGGAAGCCATGACGCGGGCATGTCCCAGTTGTCGCATTGCAATCCGTTTGTCGGTGCGGAAGGCCCGACCAAGACTCAGGAACTTTCTGTCGGTGGGCAGCTTGCCAGCGGTTCGCGCTATTTTGATATCCGTGTCGATTATGATCACAGTGAGCTTGTAACCTATCACAGGTCCGGTGCGTTGGGCTGCAATGGTCAGTCACTGAAATCTGTTTTGGATGAAGCTAAGAGCTTTCTAAATGCCCATCCGACGGAATTTGCTATTTTGAAGTTTTCGCATATTCGCGATTATGATGGTCATAATCCGGCCGATACCCGCAAACGTATCAACGATTTGCTGAATTCCTATCAGGATATTTTATATAGCAATGGTGCGGCGACAATTAATATTGTCAATATAACCCTTGCGGCGGTCCGTGGCAAAATCATTGCCGTTTTTGACTATGGCGATTTTATCGATCCGGCCACCGGTCGTTTCCGTTACGAAGACGGCAATTCGGCTGTCAGTGGTGCCAATCTGACGGTCTATGATAATTACGCCAACACCAGTGACTACCAAACTATGCAACAGGATCAGCTTGCCAAATGGAGTGCTCATGGGGGACTCGGGCAGAATTTTCTGTTTTTGTTGTCTTGGACGCTGACCTCTGGTGGATTGGTCTCAGTTAAATCCCTGGCTGCTGAGGCTAATGGCCATCTGCCTGCCGTTCTTTCAAAACAAATCGTTAGCCTTGGCTGGAGTAAGCCAAATATCGTCTACATTGATTTTATTGATGAATATCTGAGTTCGAGTATTATTCAATATAACTTCTTATAGCGGTTGTCGTCCTCTCTCGGCCGGTGGGTTGAGAGCGGACATTCCGGCTTGTGTTTAAACTGATGAATGTCAAACTGTCGCATGACGTGTTGCCGCATTGATAAAGTGGTCAATCGGTCTACCTAGTCTTTTATCGATGTCCTAATGCCGTTTGGCCTGTGGACGGAAAGAGGTGGGGTCATGTTCGATCAATTCGATGCCGTTCTTCTCGCGCGTATGCAATTTGCCTTCACGGTTTCCTTCCACATTATCTTTCCAGCCTTTTCCATCGGGCTGGCCAGCTATCTGGCGGTGCTGAATGGCTTGTATCTCTGGACCAAAAAACAGGTCTATTTTGAGCTGTTCAATTTCTGGAAGACGATCTTTGCCGTCGCCTTCGGGATGGGCGTGGTGTCGGGCATCGTGATGTCCTATCAGTTCGGCACCAACTGGTCGGTGTTCTCTGACAAGGCCGGACCGGTGATTGGGCCGTTGATGGGCTATGAGGTGTTGACGGCTTTCTTCCTGGAAGCGGGTTTCCTGGGTGTGATGCTGTTCGGCTTGCACCGGGTCGGGCCAAAGCTGCATTTCTTCGCCACCTGCATGGTTGCCTTCGGCACGCTGATTTCGGCCACCTGGATTCTCGCTGTGAATTCCTGGATGCAAACGCCTGCTGGTTTCGGCATGAACGATAAAGGCCAGTTCATCCCGCTCGACTGGTGGGCGGTGATCTTCAATCCATCCTTCCCTTATCGCCTCGTGCATATGGTGCTGGCTGCCTATCTCACCACGGCGCTGGTGGTGGGGGCGGTGGGTGCCTGGCATCTGCTGCGCAAGACCGCGCCGCGCCGCGCTGGCAAGATGTTTTCGATGGCGATGGGCATGGTCGCCGTGGTTGCGCCGATCCAGATCCTGGCCGGTGATGCCCATGGGCTGAACACGCTGGAACATCAGCCGGTGAAGATCATGGCGATGGAAGGTCATTACGACAGCCATCCCGATGGTGCGCCGCTCATTCTGTTCGGCATTCCAAATCCCGCCGAAAAGCGGGTGGATTATGCCATTGAGGTCCCCAAACTCTCCAGCCTGATCCTCAAGCACGACCTCAATGCGCCAATGGCCGGACTGGATACGGTGCCGGATGAGCTGGAACCGCCGGTCGCGGTGATTTTCTGGTCGTTCCGCGTCATGGTTGGCCTGGGCTTTGCCATGCTGGGGCTGGGTCTATGGAGCCTCTGGGCGCGCTATCGCCGCACGCTCTACAGCAGTGATTGGCTGCACCGTGCCGCTTTTGCCATGGGACCTGCCGGTTTTATCGCGGTGCTGAGCGGCTGGATCACCACCGAGGTGGGTCGTCAGCCCTATACGATCTACGGTCATTTGCTGACGGCGCAGTCCCATTCCCCAATTGCAGCCCCTGCGGTTGCGGCATCGCTGATCGCCTTCATCATCGTCTATTTCTTCGTGTTCGGGGCCGGAACCTTCTACATTCTTCGGCTGATGGCGCGGCTGCCGCGCGATCCGACGCCGGAAATCGGCGATGCACCGCTGCGCAGCGCCGGGATCACGCCGGGGCCAGCCCACCACACCCAAGGCAAAGGAGGCTCCCATGCCCTTTGATTATGCGTTCCTCTGGGCCGCGATCATCGCCTTTGCGGTGCTGGCCTATGTCATTCTCGACGGTTTCGATCTGGGTGTCGGTCTGTTGTTTCCGTTCTTCAAGAGCGAGCATGACCGCGACCAGATGATGAATTCGGTGGCGCCTGTCTGGGATGGCAACGAGACCTGGCTGGTGCTGGGTGGCGGCGGGTTGATGGCGGTGTTTCCGCTGGCCTATGCCACCATCCTGCCCGCGCTTTACATGCCGATCATTCTCATGCTGCTCGGCCTGATCTTTCGCGGCGTGGCCTTTGAATACCGCTGGCGTACACGGCGCTGGAAAGGCGTTTGGGATATCGGCTTTACAGGTGGTTCGCTGGTGGCTGGCTTTTCGCAAGGTGTGGCGCTGGGCGCTTTGGTGCAGGGCATTCCGGTCGTTGACCGCGCCTATGCTGGTGGCTGGTGGGACTGGCTGACACCGTTTTCGATTGCAACAGGCGTCGCCCTGGTGTTCGGCTATACGCTGCTGGGCGCCACCTGGCTGGTGTTCAAGACGGTTGGGCCACTGCGCGCCCAGGCACAACGCTATGCGCTTGCCGCCGCCGTGCTGACGGTGGGGGCCATGGGCGTGTTCAGCCTGTGGACACCGTGGTTGAAGCCGCATTATCTTGACCGCTGGTTCACCTTTCCGACGGCGGTGTTTTCCGTCATCGTGCCAATTCTGGTGCTCGGTTGCCTCTATCTGGTGTTCAAGGGGCTGCGCGACGGTAAGGACTGGCTGCCCTTCGTCGCGTCGCTTGCGCTGTTCGTGCTTGGCTATGTTGGCATCGGCATCAGTTTCTATCCCTATATCGTCCCCACCTCGGTGACGATCTGGGAAGCGGCGGCGCCCGATACCAGCCTGAAATTCCTGTTGGTCGGGGCGGCTATTCTTGTGCCGATCATTCTGATCTATACGACCTATGCCTATTGGGTTTTCAGAGGCAAGATCGATCCGGAAGAAGGGTATCATTGATGGCGCAAGACATTGGGACAGAACCGAAATCCCTGAAACAGAAGATCCTGTGGTTTGCGATTTTCTGGATTGTTGGCGTGGCGGTGGTGGGCGCGGTTGCGGCCTCCATCCGGCTGGTGCTGATGCAATCATAGGGTTAGCCCGTTTTTTGCGATCCGGCCCTTAACATCAAGCAAGTCCATCGCCATATGGGCAAGGAAGGCTCATTTGGGCGCAACAGCCCGAAAGGGCAGGTTTGGAGAGAGGACGTCATGGGAAGAGCAGGCAGGATCATCGGCATCGTGGCAATCGGAGTGGCAGTAACCCTGTCAGCAGTCGATTTCGCGGAGGCCCGCCGGGCCGGAAGCTCCAGCAGTTTTGGCAGCCGTGGCGAGCGCACCTTTAGCGCCCCGCCCGCCACCAGCACGGCCCCAACGACGGCAGCCCCCATTCAGCGGAGCATGACGCCGAATAACGGCGCGACGACGCCCGGCATGCAGCAGCCCGCTTCGCGTGGCCTGTTCGGCGGCATGGCCGGTGGTTTGATGGGCGGCCTTTTGATGGGCGGTCTGTTCGGCATGTTGCTCGGCGGCGGCTTCGGCGGTGCGGCTGGCATGTTCGGCATGTTGTTCCAACTGCTGCTGATTGGCGGCTTGATTATGCTGGCCATGCGGTTCTTCAACCGCAATCGCACGGCATCCTCCTATGCCGGTCCGGCTTCGCGCAATGATATGTCGCAGCCGGGGAATGCTCCTCAAGGTTCGTCCGGGGGATCGCTTGGCGGTTTCGGTGGCTTCTCCATTCCGAAAATGGGATCTGGCGCTGCACTCGGTGCCACGCGCCCGGCCGTTTCAAAGGCTGGTAGCGATGATGTCGGCATCGGCCCCAAGGATCTGGAGATTTTCGAGAGCCTGCTGAAAGACATGCAGAAGGCCTATGCGGAAGAAGACTATTCGGCCCTGCGCCGGATCACCACGCCGGAAGCCATGTCCTATCTTGCCGAAGAGCTTGGTGAACATGCGACCAAGGGTGTCAAGAACGAGGTGCGCGATGTCCACCTCCTGCAAGGCGATCTGGCAGAAGCCTGGCGCGAAGGCACTATCGATTATGCCACGGTTGCCATGCGCTATGAAGCGATCGATGTGATGCGCGATCGCGCCACTGGCGCTGTGGTGGATGGCGACCCTGATCATCCGCAGCAGTCGGTGGAAGTCTGGACCTTCGTGCGCCGTCCCGGTTCGGGCTGGAGCATCTCGGCAATCCAGTCGGCTTGAGACGAACGAGCAAGCGGCAATAACCAAGAATGATGAATAGCCTCCGGTCGCAAGATCGGGGGCTTTTTCATGCACGGTATTTGACTGTCCTGCTCTCTGATCAATTCTCCTGGGAATTAAGCAGATGATATAAAAGGCTGAAGCGGACCCGTATGCGCGCGCACGGCACAGGGCGTTCGTCAGTACAATCTTTCCATGGAATCAATTGTTTGTTTGCGCCACCTCTTCCTGATCCACCTCGGGGGAGATCGGCGACGGGATGGGCATGTCATGTCACATTCACGCTTTGAAGATATCGGAAATCGCAATGTTGTCCGTTGAAGCGGATGGCTACGCCTGTCCGATCTCCCCCATGAGGGGGAAATGCCCGGCAGGGTAGAGGGGGGTAAGCGGCACATAAAACCGTCTGGCCGTCCCCCATTTTACACGCAGTGCGATCCCGAACGTATTCTCTAGAACACTTGCGGGTATAACGCCAAGCCTCACGGGCAGCGGCGCAGCTGCTGCTCATAAACGGCTGTTATAGCAGCAAAGCGTTTGGCACCGGCCAAGGCCTCGGGCCGGGCGCGGTAAGCGCCTCGACGGTAGCCGTCCTGGCCGGAATGGTAGGCCAGATAGATGTTATAGGGACTGCTGAAGGGGATGCCGTTGCGCAGGTGGCTCTGGTAGTGGTACCAGCCGATGAAGCGGACGGCGTCGCCGAAATTGGTGCGCCGGGCAAGGTAACGACCCGTTTCACGCTGATAGCGGTCCCAGGTGCCGTCCAATGCCTGCGAATAGCCATAGGCAGTCGAGATCCGCTTCCATGGAATGAAGCCGAGAATGTAGCGCCTGGGTGGCCGGGCGCGGGCGCGGAAGCTGGATTCGGTATAGATGGTGGCCAGCAGAATTGGTACCGGAACGCCGTATTCGCGCTCCACCGAGCGGGCGGCGCGTTTCCAGTTTTCAAAGGCACCATCCTTCTGCTCGAAGATCGCGCAGGCGTTGCGGATCTGGCTGGGCGGCCGGGCGCAGCTTGCCAAAGCCAGCAAGAGGGCGATGATGAGGATTCTACGCATTACAATAATACCTCTTCTATCACCCCTCATTGTATTCGCTAAAATTTAACGAAAAGTTTTCATTTCATTTACCGGGGGTAGTCATGGGTTTTGGCCTGCAACCTTTGTTGTTGCAGCATGAGACAGTCGGCCTCCTCGTCTTAATATTTCGTTAATACTTCGATCACTAAAGCTTGCGGCAACAACCACGCTGCCCGTCTTGCAGACGATGCGAGGACGCGGCACAAAACGACTGATCGGATTATTTCGCCCTAAATCAATCCTGATTTAAGAAATGATACGGTAGGATGGGTTTGACGAGGTAAACGGCTATGAAAACCACAGATGACCAATGTCCCGGCAAGGGTAGCGTCCCTGCCGCAAATCCAAACTTACGACGTGTCGGAACGCTCTTGTCGATGTTTGGCATCGCCTTGGCGGCGTCTTCCTGCGTGGCTGGTATCGATCCCAACTCAACAGGGTCGATTTCCAAGAATAAGCCGCTGGTGGCAAAGACACAGGCTGTGGAAAAGGGCGCGCCCGAAGTGGCGATGCTGAAGCTCTCCGGCCTGACGGCGCCGATCACGGGCAATCGTCATCGCATCGAACCGGCCTCGGCTTTCCAGACCCTGTTGTACCCCACCGCCGGCAAGCTTGGTGAAAACAGTCTGGCAATCGAAATCGGGCTTGCCGATAGCGACCGTTTTCGCCAGACGGCGATGAATGATGAAGCGCCCGGGTCGATCAAGAAACTGTTTCCCGGTGTCAAAATGGTGACCGACACCGCCATTCATCAGAACGGCTATGGGCAATTCGGGGTTGCCACCGGCACGCTCGGCAAGAGCGGCGGCGCCTGCGTCTATGCCTGGCAGGCGGTGAAAGACCCGCGCGCCTTCAAGACTGCGGTCAGCCTGTCCGATAAATCCGAACTGGAACTGCCGGTGCGGGTGACGCTTCGCTATTGCGACGCCAAGGCGAAGCCGGAGCAATTGGCAGATCTGATGCGGACGCTGGCGATCCGCTCGGTCACCAGCCGCAATCTTGATCTGTTGAGATAAGAGGGTCGGCAATGTTTAGCCATTGCCGTCTCCCCGGCACAAATCTGGATTAAGTGCTTCGAAAATGCCGCAAGACGCAACGTTGTCTTGCGGCAGCCTGATCTTGATCAGTGCATGTTCTCGGGTTCTTCCGAAATGTCGGCACCTGCCACGGCCAAAGGCTGCTGTGGTCCGGGAAACTTGTGTGATATGCCGTCCACACGCACTTCGTTATTCTCGACAACAACATTGCTGGTTGCCCAGACCAGATATGATCCGGTTTTTCCATTTGACTCGATGAAAAGAACGAAGCCGCGCTTGTCGGAACGTCCCCAGCTATCGGTCTTGCCGGGCGAGATTTCATAAGGGTTTGTTGAGCCTTCACTCCCCCAATGATTGATAGAAGCCTGGATCTTGAAATTCGATGCGTTAAACACAGTGATTGCCATTATTTCCTCCCTGAAAAGCAACGTTTTCTGTTGCGAGAGCAGTGATAATTCAGGTTTGGTTGTGCAATCAATGAGAGAAGTCAATCGACCCAAATTTCGCCGATAGAGCGAAATTCGATTGTGTTCATGGCAGACGGATGTCAGCACGAAGACGCGCATATGATCGCCCATGCCAGCACGTTTCGCCTGCCGAACGCGCTGGCATGATGTCTGACCTTACCAGCTCTTTGAAATCTTCAACGTTACGGTGCGGCCTTCGCCGTAGCCGCAGGTCAGCGTGCCCTGGCAACCGGAGACATATTGCTTGTCGAACAGGTTGGTGACGGAGAGCGCTGCACCCCAGTCGTCTTTCTTGTAGCGGATGGCGGCATCGAACAGCACCGCGTCAGGCACTTTTTTGGTATTGGCGTAATCGGCCCAGCTTTCGCCCTGGTAGCGAATGCCACCGCCCAGGCTGAAGCCCTCGAGTTTTCCGGCCAGAACGGTGGTGGGTATCGCGTAATCCAGCCAGGCCGAGGCCAGCATTTTCGGAACGAGATAGGGTGAATTGCCGATCAGCGATGTATCGGCATGTTCGAGGATTTCCAGATCCTGATAGGTGAAGGAGGCCAGCGCCTTCCAATCGGCATTCAGCTCCACCTTGCCTTCCAGTTCGAATCCGCGCGAGCGCACCTCGCCGATCTGGGTGGAGAGAAAGGTGAGCGGATCGGTCACGGTCCAGTTCTTCTTGTCAATCTGGAAGACCGAGGCGGTGATCATGCCCGGAAAGAAGCTCGGCTCGTATTTGATACCGGCTTCATACTGCTCGCCTTTTTCCGCCTTCAGCGGATCGCCCTGGGTAACGCCGATCTGCGGGTTGAAGAAGCTGGCGACGCTGACATAGGGCGTCAACCCATTGTCGAATTGATAGGCGAGGCCCGCCCGACCGCTTGCCGCACTCTCACTGCTGTCATAGTCGGCATTGCTGGCGGTGCGGTCGTTGGACGTCGTATAGACATAGTCGTAACGGCCGTTCAGCGTGGCGATAAAGCCGCCACCGAAATGGATCTGATCCTGCACATAGCCGCCGATCTGGTTCTGGCGCAGGATCTGGTTGAGATAGACCGAATTGGCGGGCTGGGTGGTGCCATAGACCGGATCGGTGGCGCTGATCGGCGTATCGGTGGTGCTGGCCTGTACCTGGTCGAGCTGGTAGAATTTGTAATCCACACCCAATGTTACGTCATGCTTCAGCGCGCCGGTCTCGACCTCGCCGTTCAGGTGATTGTCGATGGCAAAGGAATTTACCTCGGTATGGTGGCTGAAGCCGAGCCGTGTCAGGTAGGCATCGCTGCTTGTCGGTTCCGAGAGATAATTGCTGCCGGTGGCCGGGTCGTAATAGCCATAGGTATAGGGCGTGTTCTCGGCCTTGTTGAGGTAGGAATAACGGGCGGTTTGCGAAAACGTCCAGCCGTTTTCCAGTTCGTGGCTGAAATCCGTACCCACCATGGTCTGGCGCGAATAGCTGTAGTCGCTCCCCGGCTCGCCGTAATAGGCATCTCTGTCGATCCGCCCGAAGGAGGCTTTCTCCACCGTGCCGACATAGGGCAGGAAGCCATTGGTGCCGGAGGTCTGGTCGAGATAGGAATAATAGGCATAGACATTCAGCTTGGTGCCGTCATCGGGAGCCCAGGTAATTTGCGGCATGACCACGCCGCGGAAATCATGGGCGTAATCGGCAGCCTTGTCGCCACCGGCGATCTTGCCGGTGACCCGGTAGCTGACATCGCTGTCCTTGACCGTATCGCCGGTGTCGAAGGTCAGGAAGGCATTGCCATAATTGTTGATACCAACTTCGGTGGTGAGAAATTTTTCGCCCGTCGGACGCTTGCCGACCATGTTGACGATGCCGCCCGGATTGGAGCCGCCATAGAGAACCGAGGCCGGGCCTTTCAGCACTTCCACCCGCTCCAGCACGACAGGGTCCACCAGAAACCCGCCGAAACCGTAGCTCCACAGGTTCAACCCGTCGAGGAAGCTGCCTGTCTGGGTGGCCTCGAAGCCACGGATATACATCCAGTTGGTGTCGCCATCGGCGCCGAATGGCTGGGTATAGACGCCAGATGTATAGCGCAGCGCTTCATCGACCTTGTTGGTCACGCCGCGATCGGCCATTTCGGCGGTGCCGATCACCGAGACCGATTGCGGCACTTGCGTGATCGGCGTATCGGATTTGGAGCCCGTCGAGGTGCGCTTGGCGACATAGCCATCAACCGGGCCAGTTGCGGTTTCGCTCTTGCCTTCGACGGTGATGGTCGACAATTGCGTGGTGGCGTCCTGCGCATGGACAAGGCCCGGCAGGCATAGCGTCTGTAGGGCAATCCCTGCCAGCAAGGCGGCGCGATGCCGGTTTGAGCGATCTTGCCCATCTGTTTTCCGTGCCTGAACCAATGCCGTCCCCATGTCATCACCCCATTGCCAATGCCCCGCCGGGCATGAATTTCAAATGATGACTGATTAATTCATGTATTTCTGTCGTGCTTGTCTGAAGCATGGAAGGCTTGAACGGATTTGGGCAAACCGTGTCCCGCCGCACAGAATTTTAACGGGTATTGCACAGCGATTGCCGAACCGGGCAGGGTGAACTCCCCAGCCAACTCAATTGAGCCGGACCCGTCGCCACTCGGACGGGGATAGGCCGACGGCGCGGCGAAAGCTGCGGGCAAAGTGGGCGGCATCGGCAAAGCCGGTTTCAGCCGCGATCACTGTCAGCGGCACGGCGGGGTCGCGCAGCCGTTGCTTGACCGTTTCGATCCGCGCCTTCATCTGCCATTGATGCGGCGACAGGCCGGTAGAGGCTTTGAAAGCGTGGCTGAAATAGGTGGGTGACAGGCCCGCCAGTCCGGCCAATTCCTCGAGCCTGATGGTGCGCAGGCAATGGGCCTCGATGAAATCGCAAACCCGGCGGAGCTGCCAGGCGGCCAGCTTGCTGCGCTTCCGGTGGGGCAGTTGGCGCGCAGGGGTTGGGCGAATGTTCAGCACGTCGATCAGCAGAGCGCTGACCAGCCCATCGCCATAGAGGTCGTGCAGGGGCTGCGGATTGGCGACATCGGCGGCGATCAGTTCGGCCAGGGCCAGCAGCCGGGGATCATCAAGGAGGTAGCGTGGCTGGTGCAAAGCCGCCAGCCCGGCATCCTCGCCCAACCGGCGCAGCAAGATGTCGGCATCGAAATGCAGATCCAGATGCCGCAGGCTTTTGACGCCGGTGATCGCGGTTGACATTTCCAGCCCGGCTGGAATGAAATGGGCCGCCCTGGCAATCGCTCCGGAAATCTGCTTGCCACCGCCTTCAGCCATGCTGAGATCGGCCCCATCCTCGCCTGCGGCGTCCAATAGAATGAACAGGCGCGGATCGTTGCTGACATACTGGCCGCCCGCATCACTTTGACAATCCACCGACCAGAGATCGGCGACCATGCCGTTCCAGTAACGCCGGTGCAGGCCGGAGGAGACGGATAGTCCGTCGATCTTGCTGATCATGCGGGGCAGGTAGGACATTGGCCAATCCGGGACAAGTGACGTGCGGGCGATGGGCAAAACTGTGTTGAAAACACACTTGCGAACCGGCAAGACTGTGTATAGTTGATTTTTATTATCATGTTTTATCCATCCAGTTCAAGCTTGGTGGCACCTTGTATTAGAGGATCTTTGATGGCGAGCGAACATCGTAACATCCAGGCTGCTGATAAGGCAGGGATGATTTTCGAAACGCAGGCGCTTGGTTTCACCGTCGATGGCCGGGCCTTGTTGCGGGATGTGTCAATCGGTTTTCGCAAGGGTGAGATTTCCGGCCTGGTCGGCCATAACGGCTCGGGCAAATCCACATTGCTCAAGCTTCTCGCCCGCCAGCAAAGCCTGACATCCGGGACGATCCATTTTGCCGGGGCGGATGCCGGTGCGCTTGGCGCGCGCGATTTTGCCCGCAAGGTTGCCTATCTGCCGCAGGACGTCACGGCGGCCCATGGCATGACGGTGCGCGAACTGGTGGCCTGCGGACGCTATCCCTGGCATGGCGCGCTTGGCCGGTTTACCGAGGTTGATAAGGCCAAGGTGGAAGAGGCGCTGGATCTCACCCATGTCCTGCCCATGGCGGACCGCATGGTGGATACGCTGTCGGGCGGTGAGCGTCAGCGGGCCTGGATCGCCATGCTGGTGGCGCAGGATAGCGAATGCCTGCTGCTGGATGAGCCGACCTCGGCGCTCGACATCGCCCATCAGATGGAGGTGCTGGCGCTGGTGCGCCGCTTGTCGCAGGAAAAGGGGCTGAGCGTCATCATCGTCCTGCATGACATCAACATGGCCAGCCGTTTCTGCGACCGGCTCTATGCGCTGAAGGCCGGGCAGTTGATTGCCGAGGGCTCACCCACGGCCCTGATGACCCGCGAGACGCTGAACGCCATTTACGGCGTTGATATGGACGTCACCCGCCATCCAGGTTTGGAGATCCCGCTCGCCTATGTCTGCTGATCCTTTCCTGCCGCTCAGCCGCCGCCATCTTTTGGCCGGAGGTGTGAGCCTGTTCATGGCGTCTGCTGCCCGGGCTGAGAGTGCTACGCCTGCCCGGGTTGTCTGCCTGGATTACGGCCTTGCCTCGACGCTGCTGGCTTTCGGGGGCAAGCCACTGGCGGTCGCATCTCTGGCCGATTGGGACAAATGGGTGGAAGAACCGCGCATGCCTGACGGCGTGATCGATCTCGGCTCGTCCTGGGAGGTCAATTTCGAATTGCTGATCGCCCTGAAGCCCGACCTGATCCTGTCTACAGCCTTTAACGACCCGCTGAACCCGCGGCTGGAAGCCTTGGCACCGCTGTTTCGCGCCAGCGTCTATGCGCCTGACACCACCGATATCCTGACGGCCTCTTACAGTGCGACGCGGGATCTCGGCAAGGTGATGCGGCTGGAGGCGAGGGCCGAGGCCTTTCTCGCCGAGGCCGATGCGTTTTTCGATGCCTGCCGCGCCCGCCTTGCCCGGCTGAATGCACCGCCGGTGGCGCTGGTCAATTTCATGGATGCCCGCCATGTGCGGGTCTATACGGCGCCTGGTCTTTATCACGATGTTCTCCAGCGGCTCGGCCTCACAAATGCCTGGACAAAGCCCGGCAATTACTGGGGTTTCGAGCTGATCGGCATCGAGACCCTGGCGACAATCACCGATCCGCGCGCCCGGCTGATCGCTTTCGAGCCTGTTCCCGCCGATGTCATGCCGACCTTGGCGAAAAGCCCGCTCTGGCAGGCCTTGCCGATGGCAAAGCCGGAGCGCTTCGCCGTCCTGCCCTCGACCCTGATGTTCGGGATGGTGGTCGAAGCCATGCGCTTCGCTCGCCTGCTAACCGATTACCTGGACAGTCAAGCATGAATATTCCGTTCTCTTCCAGACCGTCCTATCTAGGTCCGCTCCTCGTCACCCTGCTGCTCGCCGGTCTTGGCGGCCTGATGGCCTGGCACGGCATTGCGCCGGTACTGGCGCGTCCTGAAAGTGCGGGTTACGACATCGATTATGCCGTGCTTTACAACGCCACCCTGCCGCGCATGGCGATGGCGTTGATTTGCGGGGGCGCACTATCCTTGTCGGGCGCGCTGTTCCAGCAGGTGCTGCGCAATCCGCTGGCCTCGCCAACCACGCTTGGGGTTTCAGCCGGGGCGAATCTCGCCATCGTCCTGGCGCTGTTGCTGTCGCCGGGCCTGCTGGGGTTTGGCCGTGACATGGTGGCGCTGGCCGGAAGCGCTATTGCTGCGGGCCTCGTGCTGCTGATGGGGCTGAGGCGCGGATTTTCACCGTTTTCGCTGGTTATGTCCGGGCTGGTGGTCAGCCTGTGGTGCGGGGCGTTGTCGAGCGTGCTGGTGCTGCTCAATGAGCGCTATCTGGTCTCCCTGTTCATCTGGGGGGCGGGATCGCTGGCCCAGCAAAGCTGGGCCTTGCCGCTCGCGCTTCTGCCCAAGGTCGGGCTGGTGGCCGTCGCCGCCGCGCTGCTGCTGCGGCCGCTGGCGCTGGTGGAACTGGGCGAGGCGGGAGCAACGGCGCTCGGCGTCAAGACTGGTCATCTGAGGGCGGCGGCTATCGCGCTTGCCGTGCTGCTGGCGGCCTTCGTCACCAGCGCGGTCGGGGTCATCGGCTTTATCGGTCTCGTTGCGCCAACGCTTGCCCGGCTGACCGGCGCGCGGCGCTCCGGCGCCCTTTTGGTCTGGTCCACATTGATCGGCGCGGCCTTGCTGTTCTTTGCCGATAGTGCATTGCTGCTGCTTGCCGATCAATTCAGCGATATGCTGCCGACCGGGGCCGTCACCGCCTTGTTCGGTTCGCCGCTGCTGCTGGTGCTGCTGCCACTGTTGAAAACCCGGCATCGGATCATGGTCGAGCGGGTGCCGAAGCCTCGGCACTTCGCCTCGACGCGGACGGTCCTGATCGTCGTGCTGATCGGTGGTGTGATGCTGATTGCCATGGCGCTGCTGTTCGGGCGCAGTACCGTCGGCGATTGGGCTTTTCTGTCCCCCTCGCTCTACGGCGAAATTCTGCCTGTGCGCTTTCCTCGCGTGCTGGCTGCCTTTGCCTCTGGCGCCATGCTGGCAGTGGCCGGGCTGATCCTGCAACGGCTGACCGGCAATGAAATGGCCAGCCCGGAAGTGCTGGGCATCAGCGCCGGAGCAACCTTCGGGGTCACGGTAGCGGTATTCTTTCTGGCGGCGCCAAGTCTTGGCATGCAACTCGGTTTTGCCGCGGCGGGCTCGCTGACCGTGCTGGCGGTGATTTTCCTGTTTGCCGCTCGGGCTGGTTTTGCGCCGGAGCGGGTGCTGCTGGCAGGTATTGCGCTCAGCGCCATGGTCGATGCCGTGGTCGGTGTGCTGGCGGCGAGCGGCGATCCCCGCGCCACCTTCCTGATGCGCTGGATGAGCGGCTCGACCTATAATGTCACGATGACGAGTGCCATCACGGTGACGATCATCGCCGTGGCTCTGGTGGTGATTGTCGCCCTGCTGCGCCGCTGGCTAGATCTGCTGCCGCTGGGCCCCTCCGCTGCGGGCGCACTCGGCGTGCCGCTCGCATCGGCCCGGCTGTTGCTGCTGCTGTTGGCAGGTGCCTTGAGCGGCGCGGCTACCCTGACGGTTGGCCCCTTGAGTTTCGTCGGCCTGATGGCGCCGCATCTGGCCCGCGAGGCCGGATTGCTGCGTGCCGGACCGCAACTGAACGGCGCGGTGCTGATCGGTGGCGTGCTGATGATGATGGCCGACTGGATTGGCCGGACATTGGTTCACCCTTACGAAATCGCCGCTGGCCTGGTCTCCGCGCTGATCGGCGCGCCGGTGCTGATCCTGCTGATGCGCCGGAGGGCATGAAGGACTTTCCTGCTCTCGCGTTTCAAGGCATTACTTTCTCATTGCGATGATGACGGGGAACGGAGAGACACATGCACAAGGGATCATATCCTTGCGGCGCTGTTCGCTTTCAGGTGAACGTTGATTTACCGCCGCCCGATGCTTGCCCCCCTGATGCTGACTATTGTTCCAAATGCCGCAAGCATTCTGGTAATTATTTTGCGTCGATCGATGTTTTAAAGAACAAAATCGAGATCGATGGCAGCGAGACTATCAGCTGGTATCGGTCCTCCGAAAGGTAAGGCGCGGCTTCTGCTCAGTCTGCGGAAGGTCGCTGTTCTTCGATCCACTTCACCGAGATTGGATTGCCGTTGCCATGGGTGCATTCGGTGGACCCACGCAGACGCGGCTCAAAATGCATATCTTCGTTGCCGACAAGGGTGACTATTACGATATCGCTGACGGTTTGCCGCAGAACGAGCAATAGAGTATCGAGGTGAAAATACGCATTCACAGTACACGACTCAAACGTTTTTATATGCCGCGTACCCCCTCATCCCCCTGCCGGGACCTTCTCCCCGATGGGGAGAAGAGACCTGCGGCATCCTCTTGTGCCTTATATCAAGAGTCATTGAAAATGACCGTTGGTATGCCTGTTTCGAATATCTCAAGCCTTTGATGCATTTGAGATATTCGAAAATGTTATCAGGTGAGGATGCGTCAGCATCTTCGGGCCTTGGTATTATATGCGCGGCAAAAGCCGATAAACCCCTTTGCCAGCAGCCTTAGGATGAGGCTCAGTGCTGTCGTGTTGGCCTTTTCTCCCCTGCGGGGAGAAGTCCCCGGCAGGGGGATGAGGGGGGCGAAGCCAATTACAGCGCCGTGCGCCATATATGGCGCACGGCGCTGTAATTTCAAATCGAACCTTAGTTTTCGGTCCAATGGCTAATCAGCCTTGCGGCAGGCGCAAAAAACCGGCGACTTCTTTCGAAGCCCCCGGTTCCGTTGATTTGCATTCTGATGACCGCGTACCCGTTACCAGGTATATTTAAGCGTCCCCAGCACTGTACGGCGGTCGCCGTAGTAGGAGCTGCCGTAATAGGTGGTGGTGACGTATTTCTTGTCGAACAGGTTCTTGGCATTGATGGCGAAGGTGACGTTTTCGGTCACCTTGTAGCTCGCCATCGCATCGACCACCGTATAGGCATCGACCTTCACGGTATTGGCCGAATCGCCGTAGCTGGAGCCGACATACCGGACACCGCCACCCAGCGTCAGGTCGCCGCGCCAGCCATCGCCGGGAATGGTATAATCGACCCAGGCCGAGGCGGTGTTCCTCGGAACACGCTCAGGCCGGTTGCCTGCATTGCCGCCGGTACCGTCTTCCTTGATCTCGGCATCCCAGTAGGAATAGGCAAGCGTCATGTTCCAGCGGTCGTTGAGCGCCACCTTGCCCTCCACTTCCACGCCGCGCACCCCGACCTTGCCGATCTGGCGCTGTAGTATGGGGGTGACGTTGGAGGGAACATTGGTTTGGGTTATGTCGAACAGGGCGACCGTAAACAGGGCGTCGAAACTGTCGGGCTTGTATTTCAAGCCGATTTCATACTGTTCGCCTTCCTGCGGCTTCAGTGAGCCGCTAACGGAATAGCCATTGGCGGTTGGTGTCACGAGCGGCTGGAAGGACGTGGAGTAATTGGCATAGGCAGCAAGTTCCGGCGTGATCTTGTAGCTCAAGCCAATCCGTTTGGTGAAGGCTTCTGAGGTATTATTATCTGATGAGCCCGCTTTGGAAAAGTAGTCGCTATTTGTGCCGGGGCTTAGGTAATCCGCGGTAGTATTGACATAGTCATAGCGCCCGCCGAGCGTCAGGATCCAGCGGTCATCCAGCGTCAACTGTTCCTGCGCGTAGATACCGAGCGCCTTCTGCTTGACCTTCCAATCGAGATAGGGATCGAGAGACACACAGGAGCGACCGCAGAACACCGGATCGTTCATGTCGATGCCTGGGGCCGAGCCATAGCCAATAACTTCATGGGTGCTGTCATAGGAATAGTCGACACCCAGCAAAGTCTTGCTGTCGAGGCGATCCGTGCTGGTGTCATATTCCAGCTGGTTGTCGATGGCGAAGCGATCCGCCACGCCGTCCACGGCATAGGCCGTCCGATTGGCGCTCGAATCCGTGCTGGCGCCATAGACTGTCTCATAGTCCAGGTCCACATGCGAGTAACGGGCATTCTGCCGGAAAGTCAGACCCTCGGTGATCTCGTGGCGAAACTCGTAGCCGACATCCTTCTGGATGGTGTCGAATTTGTTGAAGTCCGGCTCGCCGTAGAACCGGGTCGTGTCGACGTCAAGACCAGCAGGGAAGCCCAGGGCCGGTGTGGTGTTGCGCTTGTTGTAGTCGGTGAGGAAGGTCAGCGAGGTGCTCTCGTCCGGGCTGATGGTCAGAGCCGGTGCGACGTAGATGCGGTCATCGTTGGAATAATCCGAGCCCAGGTCGGCATTCTGCCATTTGGCGGTGACGCGGTAGGTAAAGACACCTTCCTTGTCGAGCGGCCCACCAAAATCCGTGCCTGTTTCGATATGGTTGTCGCCGAAGGTGGTATAAACCTCGGCATGGAATGTGTCGGTCGGATGCTTGGTGACGGCATTGATCATCCCGCCCGGACCGTTGAGGCCGAACAAGGTGGAAGTCGAGCCTTTCAGCACTTCCACCCGTTCCAGGCCGTAGGGCTCGGTGCGGGCTGCGGTAAACCAGGCGGGAATGCGCGCACTCAGGCCATCGCGATAGATGCCGAGTGTCGTCGTGTCGAAGCCGCGAATACGGTAATAGTCGTAGCGATCGTCGGAGCCGAATTCATCAACAACCACACCGGACGTATAGGCGACGGCGGCCTGCATGTCGCTGACGCCGCGCGTTTCCATTTCCTTCATGGTGACAACGGAGACAGCCAGGGGAATGTCGATGATCGGTGTATCGGTCTTGCTGCCGACAGTCGTCTCCTTGGCGACGATATTGGCATCCGGGCCGGTGGCCGAGGCTTTGCCCTGAACGGTAATGGTCGAGAGCTCCGTATCTTTCTCTTGCGACCAGGCTTGCGAGGCGGCGGCAATCAACGCCAGTCCAGCAATATTGGCTAGCAGCAATTGTCCATGTCTGGACATCGTCCGGTTCGCAGGCTGCGCGCGTCCACCGGCCCCCTTCGTCATTTTCGTCATACTCCGCCTTCCTTCATGCTGTCGGCGTGAGGAGATATCCCGTCTCCGTCACAGGCGGACAATATGAACTATACAAAGGGAGTCAACTTTAAATTTGACAAATCCACGAAGGTTTTATTCTTTTAAAAATGCCTTTAAAAGATGGAGCTTTTAAAGTTTTTCAGGGGAAAATGGTCACTGGTTTTCCCGAGAAGAGAAACGAAAACAAAAAATCTAGAGTCTGTCTGGTTCAATCTGAACTAGACAGACTCTAAGTGAAGTAGATGCCGGAATGGAAAAAGGTCGGTGTAGGGGGGTATTACCTTCTGGACATGAACCAGCCAAACGCGCTCCCGTCCAACCTACCGTAAAATAACGATAAACTTATGCTGCATGCCCCAACGGTCCGGGCGGTGAAATGCACATGGACAGGCTTAAAGGTCAAATTATCGCGCAATCTTCTGGACAGATTTGCGCATTCTTCACGCATTGTTCTGTCAATCATGCTGACGAGAACAACATTTTGAAGATAAAAGGAAAATCGCGATTGCGTATGGCGTGATCTCGTAAAATGGAGCGTTTAGGATCAGTCTTTTGGGGATGCCCCGGCGCGCTGGGGATTTCCAAGGTGGGAAATCTCTTCCTACCTCGGTCCTAAACTTCCCACCTTAGCCACCCCTTTGAAAATCATGAGAATTTTCGGGTGGACGCCGTGCCCATGCAGCAGGAAAGGTGGGAAGCGCCAAAAACACGAAATTGACCACCTGAGGATTGTCTAACGGTTACCACAGCAACCCTACGGCAGTGGTTTCAGCCGCCGTACCGACACATAGCTTATCCCTGTATGGGTAGCGCGACGGGCGGCGGAATGGGCATTCTTAGATATAAAGTGCGGGCTTGGCGTAAGGCGGCTGAGATGACGCAAGCCGATCTCGCGTTGGCGACCGGGAAAACCGTACAGACAATATCAGCCTTGGAGCGAGGACGGCCTACCCGTCAGTCAACACTTGATGCCGTGGCTCGGGTGTTCGACGTTACGCCGGAAGCCTTGCGAAGTGATCCGCCAACCATGCTTATGTCTCCAGACGAGATCGAGGCTTTGGCGACGACAGGGCGGATTTTAAGCGCGATTGCCCAGATGGCGGCGGGGGGGCGAGATATCCGGCCATTATATCTGGCGCTGCAAAGAATGAAGACGGCGTCTCGCAGACGCCAAACAGCTTACACTCATAACAGCCAACCATAAGATCGGCGATTTGCAGCTCGTCATTGCCGAGCGATGATATCAGTGATGAGAGCTGCTTGCGCTTGACCATTTTTACCCCGCAAATCCAAGGGGTAATTTATATTAAGCTAATGTAATAGTGGTAATTTTTTTCTGCTCAAAAACTTAAAGTTTGGTAGGTGAAAATCAACCATTTACCATCGGTATTCGGGGGTAATTTTCCGCCCTAATTTTAAGTTCGAATATACGCATATCAGTTTGAAAAATAAAAGCTTTTGACTTCAAAGGCCGAAGGCGATTTATAGGCCTGCACAAGCGCATGTGGTTGTATTTTATAGGCGTTTAGTGTGGGGCAAGAAATGAACAGACGTGAATTTTTAGGGCTTTTGGCTGTTGGATCAGTGGATGTTAAAGTACGATCTAGGATGTCCAAAGCGCTCGATGAGTTAGAGGCATCGGTCAAGCAGATTTACGGCCCAAACATCCAGATAGATGTCTTTGAAAACGAGAGCCGCAGAATGCCGCTCCTTATCCACGCTGTATCCGCTTGAGATGCATTTGTGTGATTTCCATTATGTCCAGCTGCCGATTTTCAGGCAGCTGGCGGAAGTCGCGTAAGAGTTGAGCGTCGTTTTCGCTCAAGTCTTCGCTCGATAACGTAAACGTCTCGCCCTTGCCTGTCGTAAGCCAATTGAGATTTACCCCGAATCTTTCGTGGTAGACGGCGAGCGTAGAAGCGTCAGGTGTTCTTTCGCCGCGCTCGTAATAGGCAAGCGTGTTCTTGCTGATGCCAAGGCTATCAGCAAACTCCGACCGATCAGGGTCTCCCAATTTCCTTCGAACGTCCCGAATCCTAGCGCCAAGATCCGTTTTCGGCTCGCTCTCGCTTTTCGCCAAATATCCACACCTAGAACCACAATTGCGTATTGATGATTACGCAATTGTGGTCTACCCATAGTTTTAGCAGCCCGCTTCGGCAGGCCGCGAATGTTACCAAACTACCAACAAAAAGCGGACGTTGCTGCGTCCGCTCTTGCTAGGAGTAATAGCTATGGGTGCCATCAATTGGACCCCGAAGCGGATACTTTGCGAGATCCAAGAGCGTGGCATGACGCTCGAACAACTCGCACTCCGCAACGGTCGCAACCCCGCCAGCTTCCGTCACGTCTGGAAGCGTCCCAACGCCATCAACGAACAGATCGTCGCTGACTTCATTGGGCAGAAGGTCGAAACCCTTTGGCCGAACCGATATCCCAAAACCAAAACCCGTGTGTACGATAGCAAGAAACATGGGCCGTTAGAAAGTCAGAAATCTAATGCTGCTGTTGACAAGCGGGTGGCGGCATGACGGCCTGCGTGTCAGCAATGAAGAATGCGGCTGGAGAAATATCCAGTCCAACCGATATAGCCACAGCTCCCGCGTCAGCGTGGGCGACGGCAGCAAACGCTCCGGAGGCTTCCAGCATTCCTTCGGTCTCCCTCCTGTGCCTTTCTGAAATTGACATTCCTGCCAATCTAGCCCGAAGCCTCGACGCAGATTGGGCCGCCGCCCTGGCATTCGCGATTTCCAGACAGGAATCGGTCAGTCCGATCAACGAGCAAATCGTCGATGATCGAAAGAGCCATCTAAACCGGCATACCAAGTTTGCGCTGCTGGCGCACAAAGCCATTTATGCCCGCGCTTCTCGACGTCAGGGCTGCATTTGATCATGACGAAGCGCAGCGATCCGCACACGCTGGACCTTTTTCGCGATTACACGCCACCGGAAGTCGCGCCAGTCTTTGCTCCTGAGGTGTCCAAAGGCGGTACGCTTGACGTGAAGATTTCTCGCGTCCTGTCTGAGGCCATGACTCTCAGCGGAAAAACCCGCGCTGAGATCGCGGCGGAGATGTCTGACTATCTCTCTCAAAAAGTGACCGAAAACATGCTCGATTGCTACGCTTCGCCAGCGCGCCGCGATCAAAAGATCACTCTTGAGCGCTTCATAGCTCTTGTCGACGTGACCGGCTGTCATGAGTTGCTCAATTTTGTCTCCGATTTCGCCGGTTTCGTTGCGGTACCCTCGAGGTATGCGGAGGTAATCCGCCTTTGGCAGACAGAGGAGCGCCTTGCCGAGCTGGAACGGCAACGCGCCGCGCTGCGGGGCCGCGTAGGAGGGTTGCTCAAATGACCTTCCTAACAGCTAAAGAAATAGCCGACGCTGGTGTACGCCTAAAGCTTCGGGCGCTGCCGCATACAAAGCGGGGCGTGCAGGACCATATTGATCGTCATGATTGGAAAAGCCTCTCAGACGATCTTTGCCGCAAGCGTGCAGGCCGCGAAGGCGGCGGTGGATTTGAATTTCATATCTCGCTTCTACCCGAAGCATTACAGGCTGCTTTGCACGGCGAACGCGTCCGTGAACTGGTGACAGCTAGCCAACAGGCAACGAAGTCCAAAGAGGTGACCGCCAGAGAAAAACTCTCCACAGCCACCCTATCGGCCCGTCAGCGCGATGTTATGAATGCCCGTTCGGCGATTTTGTCGGCAATCGAAATGCATCAGATCATTTCCGGTCTGTCCCTACGCCAAGCCATTTATTCTTTTCTCGCCGATCCAGCCGCGCTTGATGTTTCGGAAACCATTCTGATTACCGCCAATGATCGGACTTCGGGAAAGGCGGTGGTCAGCCGTGCCACCTTGTACGAGTGGTTCAAGCTGCGCGATACGGTCGGCCTTGGCGCTCTTGCCCCTTTGCCCACTAAGGAAAAGCAGGAAGTGCCGTCATGGTTCTGGCAGTTCCTGCGGTTTTATGCCCAGCCGACCAAGCCCTGCCTAACCGATGCGTTAGAAAATTATTGTAAGGCGCTGCCATCGCATATCATGCCACCGAACTACGATCAGGTTCGCCGGTTGATGGCGCGGCTTGGCAATGTCGAAAAGCATCGTGGCCGCGAGGGATCTTTGACGCTGAAGAGCCGAATGGCTTTCACGATGCGCTCCACCGCTGATCTGTTGCCCGGTTGCGTTTACACAGCTGACGGCAAGACATTTGACGCCGAGATTGCCCATCCGATCCACGGTCAGCCATTCCGTCCAGAAATCACCAGCATCGTGGACGTTGCGACCCGGAAATGTGTTGGATTCTCCTTTGGTCTTGCGGAAAACACCATCGGCGTCGTCGATGCGCTCCGCTATGCCTGCGAACAGAACGGCATTCCGGCGATCTTTTACGTGGATCGTGGACCGGGCTTTAAAAATGACGTTCTCGACAACGAGCTAACGGGTGTCACCGAACGTTTGGGCATCACCAAGCTTCACTCGCTGCCACAAAACTCGCAAGCCAGAGGCATTATCGAACGCTTCAATGGTTCGGTCTGGAACCCGCTATCGAAGGAATTCGAGACCTATATCGGCGCGGATATGGACAGGCAGGCCCGGCAAAAGTCTTTCAAAACCACCCGTAAAGACATCAAGCAATTCGGCGCATCCAGCCGCTTGCCCACTTGGCAGGATTTCCTAACGGCCTGCGTCAATGCCGTGGCTTCCTACAATGCCAAGCCGCATTCGTCATTGCCGGGCAAGATGTCCCCGAACCAGATGTGGGAATATCATGTCTCCACGGGCTTTGAGATCGTGCCGGTTCTGGAGCATGAAAAGAACGACCTTTTCAGGCCTTACGTGAAGCGCCGCACCCGTCGCGCCATGATCGAATGGCTGACTAACACTTACTTCCACATGGCATTGGAAGAGTTCCACGGCGATGACGTGCTGGTCGGTTACGATATCCACGATGCCAGCAAGGTTTGGGTGCGGGAGATCGAGCGCCGCGATGGCGAAGAGCTGATGGGCCGCTTGATCTGCGTTGCCGTCTTTGCCGGAAACGAAGAGCGTTACATCCCGCTGACCATGGAGCGGGCGGCAATCGAGAAGCGGGCTGCATCCCGCGCCCGTCGTCTTACCGACCACCTTGCCGAGGTCGATGCCGAATTGTCGCCAGCCCGCTATCTGGAGGCCACGGCACAACAGCCAATTCAGATGATCGACGTGACACCAGAGCCTGTATCCGCAGGCCCGACGCTGGTTGTCAGCAATGGTCAGGAAATTTCTCAAAGCCCGCCGGTAGCGAGTGACCAACCTCGCAAGCGGGGCTTTGCAACGGATGAAGAGCTTGCCGCATGGGCGCTCGACCATCCCGATCAAGTCACCAGTACCCACGTTCGCGTCTTGAGATCGGCGCTTCAACGCCCCGGCTCAATTGAACTTCTCCGACTGTCAGGCATCGACCTGGACGCGCTTCGAAACCTCATCCGCGCCGCTGCCTGACAGTCGTCAACACCAAGGAAAATACGCATGAAGAATGTTTTTGTCGAGACCAGCAACGTGAAACGGTTTCAATCTGCCCTTGCCGCCCTTGAGCAGCGCGGTGCGCAGGAGGCCTGCCTTGCTGTTGTCGATGGCCTGCCCGGCTTGGGCAAAACCACCACGCTCAAGCATTGGGTCGCACATAATGGTGCCATTTATCTGCGGGCCAAGAAAGAATGGACCGCAGCATGGTTCATGAACGAGTTGCTGGAAGAGCTTCGCGCCAATCCACCGCACTCATTCCAGAAGAAGTTCCAGAAGGTCATTGAAGAGCTGGCAATGCGCAACAATGCCGCTGCCATGGCCCGACGCAACTTTGCGCTTGTCATCGACGAGGCCGACCATATCAGCAAGAAGGAAACTATCCTCGAAACAGTCCGCGACATTTCCGACATTATCGAATTGCCGATCATTCTTGTCGGCATGGGCAAGGTCAACGATCACCTGACCCGCTTTCCGCAGGTGTCCTCGCGTGTCAGCCAGAAAGTCCGGTTCGAAAAGGCAACCCTTACCGATGTTAAAACGCTGATCGACCAGCGTTGCGAGGTCAAGGTTGCCGACGATCTGGCTGGTTTCGTATTTAAGGTCTCTCAAGGCTACAACCGAGAAGTGCTGGAAGCCATCGCTAATATCGAACGGTTCGGCTTGCGCATGGAGCCCGGCGATCAAGGTGTTAGCATGGCCGACATGGCAGGCATGGCGATCATAAAGGACCGCCACAACGGCCAGTCCATCATGGTGCCGGAGGTGCTGTGATGACGGCGCGGCTTGAAAACGGCACATTGCCGACAACCCTCCTGCATTGCCTTGCTGACGGTTCATGCAAAACCATTGACGAACTGGACGCCACTCTGTCGCTGGACCGGGGGCAGATTTCGGACGGAGCTTTCAGGCTCATAATGCGCGGCTATGTCGAGCGCATTGAAAAGGGCTGCTATCAATTGACGCCTGCGGGCGTGGATGCCGCCGCCCGTGGCGAGATCCTGAAAGGTGGCCCGATCCGGCCTGACACGGCGAGTGTTCGCAAACCCGTATTCGGCACATTCCGCCAACGGGTTTGGACCGCCATTCGCATGGGTGGCAACTTCACCATCGGTGACATTGTGATGGTTGCGGCCACGGCAGAAGACAAAGACGCAGACAACAATGCCCGGTGGTATGTGCGCCGCCTGAAAAGTGCCGGTTACGTGGTCGAATTACCCATTCGCCAGCGCGGCACCAAGCTAACGTCCAGCGGCCATAAGCGATTTCGGCTTGTGAAGGATACCGGGGCAAAAGCGCCTGTGTACCGCCCGAAAACCAAAATGCTCCACGACTACAATCTTCGTGAGGACGTGCCATGCAGCAAATGAAGCTGATGGGATTGGCCGATCCTGCATGGATGGAGGTGTTGCGGATTGAGGCCGCGAAACCGGACCGCACCAAGGCCGACATTGCCAGAGAACTTGGCGTGTCACGCACCGCGATCTCGCTGCTATGTGCTGGCAAATACAGCGCCCGAACCGACAAGGTGCAAGCCAAGATCGCAGGTCCCGTCATGGCGCTTTATGCCCGTCGTGTCTGGTGCCCCCATTTGCGCAAAGCAATCACACCAGAGGCCTGCGGCGAATTTTGCGCAGCCCCCATGTCCACCAGTGATCCCGGCAAACTCAAGCATTGGGCTGCTTGCCGCAACTGCAAACAGAACCCCGAGAACAGCAGTGCAGCTTCACCCGCATCGCCATCCCTCCAAGTTTCCACCATCTGACAGAAAAGGAAATGCTCATGAAATCCACCACGAAAAGCAAAGCCAAAGCCATTCTTCGTGTTCCACAGTCTCGGGAAGATGCTGTATGGGCCGTTGGTCGCATCGGTTCATTGCGCCGGGAAATTGCCGCTCAGAAAGCCCTTTCTGATGAAGTCATCCGCCGCGCTGGCGAGAAATTCGAGCGCGATACCGCTGATCTGTCGGCGGAACTGATTGAACACGAAAAGGGCGTGCAGACATGGTGCGAAGCCAATCGTCTGACCCTCACCAATGACGGTAAGGTCAAATATCATGATTTCGGCACAGGCCGGATCAATTGGCGTGCCCGCCCACCCAAGGTTTCCGTCCGCGGCGTCGATGCCGTTATTGAGGCCTGCAAAAAGCTCGGCTTCAGCATCTTCATCCGCACCAAGGAAGAGCTGAACAAGGACGCCATGTTGGCCGATCCCGACAAGGCACGGGTAATTTCCGGGGTAACGATTTCCTCCGATGGCGAAGACTTCCTAATTGAACCCCTTGAGCTTGAAACCTCGGCGTCGAAGGGGTGAGCCGGATGGATGAGCGCGTCATGTCCTCCTACAGCCAAGGCTACGCGCTTTGCACGGCGGGTGGCGTCTTGCTCGGTCACAGTTACCGGGCAACCGAGGCAGAAGCCATCGCCTCGGTGTTCCAGAACCCTGACAACCGCGATGCATTTTGGCGGGCGGCGCAGGCAGACGGCATGACCGTGCAATTCGTGTACGCCCATATTTTCACCCCGAAATTCTTCATCACCATCCCCTCTGAAGAGAAGGCAGATGCAGCATGACCTACGATTACATCCGCAACTACTACGGTATTGATGTGCCAATCGGCCAATATGTTCAGCACACCGTGACCGGGCGGTTTGGAATTGTCAGGCCCGAAGGTGGAAGTAACCTGCATTATGTCCAGGTCCATTTTGAGGGTGATCGGCACGTTTCGAACTGCCACCCAAATGAATTGGATTATGATGTGGCCGACATGCTGACCGGTGCTGCATGAACACCAACGCCATCATCAACATCGCCAAAACCCAACTCGGCCTCGACGATGTGACCTACCGTGCTTTGCTTGTCCGGGTGACAGGCACCGAATCATTGCGGAAAATGACTGACCGGCAGAAGTTGGCTGTGGTCGATGAACTCAAAAAGAAGGGCTTTAAAGTCACCCCATCGGCCAGACAAAAGCTGCCGGTTTCCGACAAACGCTATATCCGGCTTATCCATGCGCTCTGGAACTCTTGCCATCGCCTGGGCGTGGTTTCTAACGGCTCCCGTGCGGCGCTTCGTGAATTTTGCCGGGGTATCCTTTATCCCGGCAATGACAAGGTGGCCGTCGATCCCGATACGCTGGACTACGAAAAAGCAAGCAAGATCATTGATGCCTTGAAGGCGATGGAAGAGCGCGGCAAAGAAAAGGCTGCGTCATGACCTTATCTGTAAGCGTTAGTGATCTGCCGCACTCGCTACGTGATGTCGCGGAAACTCTGGGTCTTGACGTGGCTCTCAAATTGATCGGCAGCTTTGGCGGGCAAGAGATCAAATTTCCAAAGCGCCCGCACGACGGTCATCCGGTTATCGCGGCGCTTGGCAAAGACGCAGGTTATGCGCTATGTGAATTCATGAGTGGTGGAATGATTTATGTTCCTCATACTCGCTCACGGCGGTCAATCCGTCTTGATGTGCTCGCCCTGGAGCGGAGCGGCAAAGAGCGCGGCGAGATTGCCCGCATCCTCGGCGTCAGCCAGCGCCATGTGCGCCGGATGGCCAACAAGCCCGGCAATCCTGATCAATTCGACCTGTTTGCCTGACCGGACTTAAGGTCCGGTCATATCTGACGCGCAGTCGCGTCAAAGTCCTCGCATCTGCAAATTGCACCGCGAGGCCGAATGTCCCCCACACTTGTTTCCCGCATTGATGCGTCCATCCTGAAAGCTATCGCACCAACGCCCCCTTCGAAAAAGGCGGCTGCGCAGCGGGCGATTATCGCCGCATTCGGCGAAATGCTGCCGGAATTGCTCACGCTGATTGAATGCACCACGCCTCTACGGATTGCGCATTTTTTGGCACAGGTCGCCCACGAGAGCGACGGCTTTTGCACGCTTGAGGAATATGCCTCCGGGGCTGCGTATGAGGGCCGTGCGGATCTGGGCAATGTCCGCCCCGGAGATGGCGTCCGTTACAAAGGCCGTGGACCGATCCAGCTCACGGGCCGCGCCAACTGCCGCGCCTTTACGATATGGATGCGTAAGACTGACCCCACATGCCCCGATTTCGAGGCCAAGCCGGAACTGGTGGCGACATGGCCATGGGCCGGTTGGGCGGCGGCATTCTTCTGGTCGCGCAACAACATCAACACCCGCGCCGCCGATGCGGACGATCTGGTTAAAGTCACCAAGATCGTCAATGGCGGTCGCAATGGTCTTGCCGACCGTGCCGCCTATCTTGCCAAGGCCAAGACGGCGCTGGCCGCTCTTGCTGCCGACCGGCTGTCCGGCAATCAGGTCTTTGCAGTGCTGCGCCGGGGCATGACCGGTGAAGCCGTCGAACAATTGCAACGGGCCTTGGCGCAGGCCGGTCATTATCATCTGACCATTGATGGCGATTTCGGTGCGGGCACCGAGGGCGCGCTTCGGGCTTTCCAGAAGGCGACCGGTTTAACGGCGGATGGTCTTGCCGGAAAGAAAACCGTGTCGGCGCTGGGGTCGTTCTGGCCGCAATCCGTCTCGGAAGCGGCCTGATTGCACCGCTCATACCTCCTTCCCTTCAGTCCAAACATGGAGCCGATCATGACCCTTCGTCCGCCCTATCAGCGCGTCTGCAATCTCTTGATGACCGCCGCCGCCTTCCTGTTCTGCCTCGCCATCGCGGCTTTCGCTGCCGACGATGCCCCGTCGTTAGCGACCGGCTTTATGTCTGCGCTCACGCCGTCCGTCCTTGAGCTTGTGGCGACCGTGCTGGGCGTGGCCGGCACTTGGTTGATCACCCGGCTTGTGCGGCTGATTGGTATATCCGACTCGGCGAAACGCTTGGAAGTCGAAGCCAAGCTGCGGGACGGCCTGCATTTTGCCGCCGAGAACGGCTTGCGCTTTGCTCTGACCAAGGCGGGTCTGCCTGCCGTTGCAGGTACGGCGGCGGCTGTCGTGGCCGACGCCATGTTTTATGTGCGCGAGAAAAACCCGCAAACGCTGGAAACGCTTGGCGTCAACGACAAGGCGCTTGAGGACATCATCCTGTCTAAATGGCCCACCGCCAGCCTCGCCTTGCCGATTGCTGCGCATTGGTCATCCATCCCCAAAACCTGATCAGCCCAGACCGGCCCGCCGCGCTGATTTGCACGGCGGTAACATCCAACAACAAGGAAACCCATGACCGGCCCCGAAACCATTTTTGGCCTCAAGGTCGCCACGCTTGCCTCGTCGGGCGTGGCGGCTGTGCTGTCCGTTGCGCTGGACTGGCGCTCCCATGACCTGTTTACGGCCATCGGCTCGATTATCGCAGGCGTGTTTGTGGCCACCATTGCTACCGAGCTGACGCTTGATCTGGCGGGTGTCGCGGACAACCCCGGCTCATGGGGCTTTGCGGTCGCTGCGGCTTACGGCATTACCGGGCGTAATCTGATCCTGTGGCTCAAGCAGGCGTCCAGCAATCCACCGCAATTGATCAAAGACTTGCTCGGTCTTGGAAAGGGTGGTGGCAAAAATGGCCAATGACCAGGACACCCGCCGCAAGGCCCGCGCCGATTATGTCTATCGGCGCATGTCAGCGGCCACCATTTCCATGACGCTCAATATCAGCGCCGCCACCTTTGGACGTTGGAAGAAAGCCGCCAAAGAAGCCGGTGATGATTGGGACATGGCCCGGTCAGCGTCGGTGATCGCGGGCGAAGGTATCGACACGGTAGTTTCATCCGTGGTCGAGGATTTCGTGCTGATGGCGCAAGCTCTGCTGGAAGAGGTCAAGACCGAACAACTGACCCTTGACCAGAAGATCAAGCACATGGTCGCGTTGGGCGACGCCATGGTCAAGGTGACAGCCTCGGCTGGCAAGCTGGCTCCGAAGATCAGCCAGCTTGGCGTCGCGCAAGACGTTGTCCAGCATCTGATTGCCTTTGTGCAGGAACAGTTTCCGCAACATATCTCCGTCGTGCAGGAAATCCTCATTCCATTCGGCGACCGGATTGCCACGGCCTTTGCTCCATGAAGCGCCCAAAACTTAGCCCTACAGTTAGCGCAAAGGATTTCCGGGAGAACCTTGCCCGGATGGCCGACGAACTGGCCCGCTGGGTGGACCTGTCCGTCACCGCCTTTGCCGCCGATCCCAAGGCCAAGGCGGAACGACTGGCGAAGGCAAAGCACCCGGAGACCGGGTTTCGCTTCTTTCTGGAAACCTATCTTCCGCACTATGTGAAGGGTGATCACAGCCGCTTCCATGAAGAGATTTTTGCGCGTGTGCCGCAAATTCTAACGTCTTCCAAGGGCGTTAGAGACTTGTTCATCGCCCCGCGTGGCTCGTCCAAATCCACCCATATGTCGCTTGGCTTTGCGCTCTATTGCCTCTGTCTGGGATACAAGCGTTACATTCTCGAAGTCTGCGACGTGTATGCTCAGGCGGCTTTGCTGATCGAGGCGATCAAGGCCGAGCTGACCACCAATCCGCGCCTTGCCCATGACTTTCCGGAGGCGACCGGCCAGGGCCGCGTCTGGCGCGAGGGCGAAATCGTCACCGCCAACAATATCCGGGTTGAGGGGCTTGGCGCGCTGCAAAAGCTGCGTGGCCGTCGTCATGGTCCCTATCGCCCCGACCTGATGTTTTTCGATGACTTGGAGAACGATGAGGCGGTGCGCTCGCCAGAACAGCGCAAGAAGCTGGAAACATGGATCAAACGCGCCGCCCTGAAGGTAGGCCCACCGGACGGCTCGATGGATGTGGTCTGGGTTGGCACCGTCTTGCATTATGACGCCGTGCTGGTGCGGGCGGCAAAGTCGCCGGTTTGGCGGGTGGCCGAATTCCAGGCGATCATTCGCTTTCCTGATCGGATGGACCTTTGGGACCACTTCGAAGAGCGTTATCACAATGAGGGTGAGGACGCCGCCCGCGCATTCTATGATGGCAATAAGGCGGATATGGACGCCGGGGCCGTGGTCAACTGGCCGTCGATGCAGCCGCTTGTCTGGCTGATGTTGGAGCGCGCTAGCGATCACGACAGTTTCCAGACGGAATACCAGAATAAGCCGATCAGCGAGGGCAGCCCGTTTAAGGATCTGACCTTCTGGGCGCTCAAGCGCAGCGACCTGATTTTCTTCGGCGCGCTTGATCCGTCACTCGGCAAAAAGGGTCATGGCCGCGATCCGTCCGCTATCCTGATCGGCGGCTTTGATCGCCTGACCGGTAAGATGGACGTGGTGGAAGCCTCGATCCGCCGCCGCCTGCCGGATGTGATCATTGCCGACATTATCGCCCTTCAGCGCGAGTATCGTTGCCTGCTGTGGTTTGTCGAGGCGGTACAGTTTCAAGAGTTTTTGCGCACAACGTTGATGGTGGAAGCGGCAAAGCAGGGCGTCGGGATTTCTGCCGTGCCGATCACGCCACATGCCGACAAGGATCTGCGCATCGAGCGGCTTCAGCCGCCGATTGCGGCGGGTCTGATCCGCCTCAACCAGACCCAACAGACGCTGATTGACCAGCTGCAACAATGGCCCAACGCCGACCACGATGACGGGCCGGACGCGCTCGACATGCTTTGGCAAAACACGCTGCTTTATGCCGGTGGTCAGCAGGCCGGAGGTGGCAGCGCTGGCGTGATGACTGCTGCCGCTGCTGGCTCTGACAATTATGGAGACTACCGACTGTGAGCCGCAAGAACCGCAAAACCCGCGCCAGCTTTGCCGACACCACGCCCGCAGAGACCCGGAAAAACCTGCCAAGCGAGGCCGGAACGCTGATTGCCGATGTCAAGAACGACATTACCATCCCGTTCTACACCGGCGCTCTGCAACATGCTGACGACACGCTCCTCCAGCGCGGTGGCGGCAAGGGTCTCAAAATATATGACGAAATCAAGCGCGACACCCACGCCTCTGCCTGCCTTGCCAAGCGCAACAAGCATCTGGTGGCCCGCGAATGGGAGGTGGTCCAGGCATCCGACAAGCCTCTTGATGTCGCGGCGGCGGATTTCGTACGCACCACGCTGAAGGACATGCCCTTCGACGGCGTCTGTGAAGATTTGTCTGGCGGCGCGATCCTGAAGGGGTTTGCGGTTTCGGAGAGCATTTGGGCGAGAGACGGCAACCGGATCAAGCCGCAGCGCATCGTCAGCCATGACCAGCGCCGTTTTGCGTTCGGCCAGGACGGTCGGCCACGGCTGCGCACCTGGACGAACATGAATGACGGGATAGAGCTGCCGGAGCGGAAATTCATCGTCCACCGCCACGGCGTTGTCGGCAACAATCCGTATGGTCTCGGCCTGGGCTATCAGTTGTTTTGGGCTGTGCTGTTTAAACGCGAAGGCATAGCCTTCTGGCTACATTTTCTCGACAAGTTCGCGGGGCCGACCGTTATCGCCCAAACGCCCTACGGCATGTTGAGCGACGAGCAGCAAAAGCTACTGCATAATCTTGCCAATATCCGCACCAGCTCTGCCGTCACGGTGCCGGTTGGGACGGATGTGAAGTTTCTGGAGGCGGCGCGGTCCGGCTCCGTTAGCTATCAGGAATGGCTCGAATATTGGGACAAGCAGATATCCATCTGTATTCTCGGCGAAACCCTGACCACCGATATCGGCTCTAGCGGCTCCCGTGCCGCCGCCGAAACCCACGCAGGAATGCTCGACCTGCTGGTGGACAGTGACGCCGATCACCTGTCGGACACATTGAACGAGCAGCTTATCCGCTGGCTGGTCGAGTACAACTTCCCCGGCGCTGCCGTCCCGCGTGTCTGGCGGGTGCGCCCATCTAACGAGAAGGCCAAGGCCGAAACGCGCAAGGCCAGGGCTGAGGCCGCAAGCTCCGAACATGCCGCCCTGGTCGAGATCATTGCCACCGCCGCCAATATTGATGATGACGACACAGCACGCGAATTCATCACCTCGTTTGACCTAACCCATAGTCTCTCCGATCAGACGATTGATCGGCTGGTGGAAGCACGGTTTGCGTTCATAGAAGGCAAGCGGCCAACACAACAAATGCCCGATAACGCTCCTGCATTCTCCAGCCTGTTCGGGCCGCTCGGCTCAAAAAAAAACGACAGCTGACGGCAAGCTTTGCCGATGACGCCGATCCGGTCACTGATCTGACGGATCAGCTCGAAGACTTAGCCGCCAGCCTCTCCACCCGCCGCCTCAACACCATCCGCACCGCCATTGAGGCCGCGCCTGATTATCCAGACGCCGCCCGCGCTATTCTCACCCTTGGTGCAAAGTGGACCCCTGATGCACTTGGCAAACTGCTGGGCGATGGCTTGGAGCTGGCAGCCCTTCATGGACGCGAGGCCGCGTTTACTGACGGCGAGGACGATGACGCCCGTTTTGCCGACGCTGACGTATTCAACCAGCCGTTCAAGGAGCAGATTGACTTCTTTACCCAAAAACGGGGCAAGCCGACCAAGGCGTGGAGCGATGCTTTGCGCGGCACCCACGATCGCGCCTTTGTTATTGCTGGTGCCACCGATCTCGCCATGCTGTCGGATTTTCAGACCGCCATTGCCAGCGCCATGCAAAGCGGCACCACCTTCGCTGATTTCCAAAAGGACTTTGACCGGATCGTTGCCAAATACGGCTGGGCTTATAAGGGTGAACGCGGCTGGCGCAGCCGGGTGATCTTTGAAACCAACCTGCGCACCAGCCACATGGCGGGGCGGCTCAAGCAGATGCGCGACCCGGATGTGCTGAAGCTGCGCCCATATTGGGAATATCGCCACGGTGAAACCCGCAAGCCGAAAATTCCGCGCACCCAACATCTGGCGTGGCACGGCAAATGCTATCCGCATGATGATCCGTTCTGGCAGACCCATTTCCCACCGAACGACTGGCATTGTTCCTGCGGTGTGCGCTCGCGTTCCCTGCGAGACCTGAAGCGTATGGGCAAAGACGGCCCCGATCCATCTCCCGAAATTCTAACGGAACCGATGAAGGACCCGCTGACCGGCCAGCTGATCGAACAACCGCAAGGCGTCGGTTATGGCTGGGACTATCAGCCCGGTGACCTTTGGGAGCGCGGCTTGACGCCGTCGAATCTGATGGAGCAAGGCCACGAAGTCCTGGACAATCCGCGCATGGCGGTGGAGATCGACGCCCCCGAACCGCTGGACGAGCTGCTAAAGGCGGCAAAGCCATTCAAGGCCAAGACGCTTGAAGATGGGCTTGCTCCAGAGGACTATGTACGGGCCTTCCTTGAACCGTTCGGCGCTGACATTGGCAAAGCCGTGCTGTTTGAAGACGCGGCGGGCAATCGTATCCCTGTTTCCGATCTGCTATTTCGAAACCGCGAAGGTGCTTTCAAGGCGCTGAAACGCAATCGCCACCGCGTTATGTCGATGATGGCCGAAGCGTTGATTGACCCTGACGAGATCTGGATGGGTGTGGCGCACAAAGTCGAGAGCGGAGATCTTGTGGTGGATCGCCGTTACATCCGTGTCGATCCGAAAACCGCCATCCAGGTCGTATTCGAGATTGGCGAACGAGGCTGGGAGGCCATCACCAGCTTCGACTTCACCGATAAGCGCGGGGAGCCTGATTTCTCGGCTTTGGAAAAGCGGCGCGTCGGCAAGCTGATCTACAAGCGCCCGGAAAAATAAAAGACCGGGAGCGATCCGGCCTCTGCGTCAACGAACTGGCGTGACCATCGCCGGTCTCGTCCGCTGACAAAACCAATATATGACCGCTACGAGGAAAAGTCGAGATGACCGGTATCAGCTACAAGGCGACCATTGACGACGCCGACATGCGCGAAAAACTGACCGAACTGATAGGCAAGATGCAGCGTCCGGCAGGCTTTTACAAAAATGTCGGCGAACATCTGCTGAATTCGGTCAAGGACAATTTCGAGAATGAAAGCGCGCCGGATGGCAACCGCTGGAAAACCCTATCCCAGAGCACCCTCAACCTGCGCTCGAAAAAACACGGCAACGCCACCACCACCATCCTGCGCGCCTCTGGCGATCTAATGAACTCCATCAACATGCTAGCCAGCGATACCGATGTGCGGATCGGCTCAAGCTTGATTTACGCCGCCATCCACCAGTTTGGTGGTGACGCTGGTCTGGGCAAGAAAGTGACCCTCACGGCGCGGCCTTATCTCGGGCTTTCTGTTGCAGATGAGGATGAGGTCGTGACTATTGCGGAACACTGGTTAGCGGTGGAGTAAGTCAGCATTTTGTCTGAATGGTTGCGCCGTAAACTACTTCCACCTTTAGTATTTTTGAGGATTGTGTTTAAGCTCTGTTGATTGGACGATTCGGCGGGGGCAAGCGGGCTAGCATGTACTTTGTACGAGATACATTAGACGACCTGCTTGGCTCTGTTTATCGAGCTCTACTAAAAAGCAACAATAGAGTCAGCCCTACAAAAGGCCCCAACAGAGAGGCGGTAGGCGTATTACTAAAACTGAAAAATCCACGTTCGCGCTTTAGCAGAACCGAGCAGAGAGCAACGCTTTTTAGCTGCTTGGGAGAAACCTTATGGTATTTTTCGGGGTCGGATCGCTTGGATGTAATTGAGTATTACATCAAGAGTTACAGGAAATTTTGCAAACTGTCTGCCGAGGCTATCTCGGCGGAAGGAGCCTATGGACCTAGAATTTTTGGAAAAGATCAAGGACAGCTAAAAAATATCATAACGCTAATCAATAACCCTGATAGGCACGATACACGCCAAGCCGTTATTCAGATATTTGACAAAGAAGACATGGGAAACAACGACGTTCCCTGCACATGTACGATTCAATTTTTAGCACGCGGGAAAAAGCTTCACGTTTTGGTTTCAATGCGATCGAACGATGCTTACAGAGGCTTACCTCATGATATTTTTGCCTTTACCATGCTCCAAGAGTTTGTTGCTAGACACACAAACCACGAGCTTGGCACATACAACCATGCGGTGGGTAGCTTGCATCTTTATGACAAGGATGAAGACGCGGCCAAAAGATATATAGCGGCGGGCTGGCCAGAAAAACTTGATATGCCGCCAATGCCAAAGGGCGATCCAAGTAAAGCGATGGATTGGTTGTTAGAGGCGGAACGCCTGATACGCGAAGGAGGCCATGAAATTCCTTCGTCAGAAGGGGTAGAGCCTTATTGGATAGATTTGGCTCGTTTGTTGTTAATTAAAAAGATGTCCGATCAGCGCGACTTGCGTGGAATAATTATGCAGAAAAGGGAAATGTCTTCACCCGTATATGACGCTTCTATTCGGGGACGTGAGATAGAATTGCAGGAGGCAATGGGGACTCAGCTTGTTTTGCCTGGATTTACTGGAATTTAAAGGCGGGATTGATGAAGAAAAATGAAATTGGTTTCGTTGAAAAATACGTTCAGACGTTTAACGAATTAATTAATACTGGCTTGATTTTGCCGGGTTTAGAGACGGTTGAACACACCAAGTGTTTAGCGATGCAGCTTTATGACAGCAGACGGCGCATTGAATACATATTCCATATCCGAGATGCTAAGCATTCCTCAAATAGAATGGATCCAAACTCAGCTCTTTTTGACCCGCTCAAAGCGGCGGTTCTTCATAGCCGCAGCGGCAATCTTGATGAAGCATTTTGGTTGGTGTTCCTGGCTGTTCATTTTGGAAAGCACGCCACTTATGGTTGGCGGCTAGCAGGGAAAATTTACGGACAGCTAGGAGGTGCTGGACGATGGGACTGGTTATCTATCAGCTCAAATACAACTGATTTCCAAGTCTGGCTAAATGCAAATCAGCACGAGTTCACGAAAGAACGGTTTAGCAATCATCGCAAGTATGAAAGTATTAGTGCAGATTCAAATGCAGGCACGGCTGCTGTTTTTAAATCGTACGTAGATTGGATTAAACCTTATGGAAATCACAAGGATATGATCCGCCAAATCCATACACTGGTGGGTCAAAATCCTCATGAAGTATTTGACTACATGTATCGTTCGATGAGTGCCGTCAAGCGCTTTGGCAGGTTAGGACGATTTGATTTTTTAACGATGCTTGGTAAACTTGGTCTAGCGCCAATAGAGCCGGGCTCGGCTTATTTGTGGCACAACGCAACAGGACCACAACGGGGCGCTAGGTTGCTTTTTGGCGGCAACGTCGACGCAGACATTTCAGCTAAGGAATTAGATCGGCGTCTAATCGAGATTGATTCGAAACTTAATGTCGGCATGCAAGCGCTTGAGGACTCTTTATGTAATTGGCAAAAAAGCCCGACACAGTACGAGTACTTTAGAGGTTGAAATCGTCCCACTGATACCGCCTTTTTAGGCGGTTCATCTGGTTTCGTCCCAATCTTCCAACATGCTGCAATTGCCCCACAACGATACCGCTCGATATGCCCGCGTGTATTGAGAAGCGAGAAATTGCATCTGATCTAGGTTTTAGAGATAGCATCTCGTCGCGTAATTCAGACGGGACCAAAGTATTCGCGGAAAACTCGTTTGCTTCAATTTCTTCTACGGAATTTACGTCGCTGTTATCCTCTAGGAATAAATCATCTTTGCTATGAAGCACTAGATGACCAACTTCATGGAAAAAAGTAAACCAAAAATGGTCATCAGACCTAAATCGTAGGCTCAAAACAATAAGGGCTTTTTCCGGGCTTAAAAAACGGGTTGCACCACTTGCGCGGCAACCGTCCGGAGCCGGTGCAATAACCAAGGCAACCCCTGCACTGGCGCACAACCGACGTAGATCAGGTATGAATTTTGACGGGTGATTTCGCCGCGTCAGCTTACGCATATCAGCTATGCTAGCGATAAGAGCATCGCGATTCCAAGGATTACACTCAACCTCTGAGGCTTTTATCTCAGCCCATCGCAACCAAGCCGTGACAGCAGGTGGACTTGATTCAAATGAAGGTGATGTTCTGAATGCGGCAAGCGTCTCCGTAGGCTTATAACGGCTCACCCAATCTTCGGGTGTCCTTACGTCGAAGAACTTTTGAAGAGTCTCAATGAAATTTTGTTTGGTGGTTGTGGAAGGTAACCAACCGAGTTTGCACATATCCCTCCATGGGAAGGCTTTCGCCCAAAATGCATCCAATGATTGAAAATTTTGCATATTTGGATTTAATCGCATCAGGTCATCACGATACTGGCGCTCTCTGTTTATCCAAAAATTATGGCTTGCCCCAAGCGCAGAGCTTAAGCGCTTTGCAAGCTCCTCATCGATATATACTTCACCATCAATGAGGCCCTGCGTCTTAGCCTCAGAGAATTCAATTTCCATAGCCAACTCATCAACGGATAGTCCCCGTTTTGACATGATCCGCTTGATTGTGCTGCCGGGTGGAGTTGTCCAATCTGGAGAAAATGCGCTGAGATTAGCCGTCATATTGGATTTCCATAATTTTAATCATGTAAACACGGTCCCAAGCAACCAAGCCATCTTTGCCTAATAGCTTGCCGTTGTTAGCCTCTGCTAGCACGCAAACGCTTGCTCCAAGCTCAATTTTAAAAGAACGGGCACCATCAAGCGGGAGCGTCATATCAAGATCTATGATATCGTAAATGCTGTCCGCAGCTCTAAGATCAGAAAAAAGCGTCATAAGTGAATTTGCCGCGTCAATTCCGAACTTTTTTCTCATTGCCTTGGCTGACTCGACTAGCGCACGCAGCTCCCGGCTATTAAATGCGATTTCCATTCGCTGCCCGCGCATAAATTCGAATCATACCTAAACTATGTCATTCTTTAGGTGTCCTCAGCGATAAAGCAATGCTGCATGCAACCAGTCGGTGTTGTTCGTCCCATATTTTCTTCACTGGTAGGCTTTTTCAACCGAAACGTAGAGAATGATCTGCGTTCCTCGCTCCCCCCGTTAGACCCCCGTTAGAAACCGGCTATGGCACCATCCAGCCCGCATCCTTGCACCACAATTGCAATGCGGGCTTGAAACTCCTCGACAACTGTCTCATGTTGGCCCTGCGAGACGCATTGAACTGACCGGACCTGACGTCCGGTCTTTTTGTTTTGGGCAGGGCGGCATGGTGGCTTCAGATGATTTCTGGAGCCGATATGACCACCGCATCTGCCACACCCGCCACGCACACCCCGGCCAGCACCACCGCCCGCATCGAAGTTTTCCGCCCTGGCACGTTTACACCGATGGAAGGCGCGTCGATCACCTATAGTGCCGCTGACCTGAAGGCGGCGGCTGATGCTTACGATCCTGATACCGCCCCTGTTCCTGTCGTCGTCGGTCATCCGGCCACGGACGCCCCTGCTTACGGCTGGGCGCAGAGCTTTGACTATGACGCAAGCAGCCAACGGCTTTATGCGACGGTGGGTGAGATCGATCCGGCATTCTCGGAAGCCGTAAAAGCCGGGCGCTATAAGAAAGTCAGCCTTTCATTCTTCCGGCCTGAAGCCTCGGCCAATCCTGTTCCAGGCACATGGTATCCGCGCCATATCGGTTTTCTCGGCGGCGCGGCTCCGGCGGTCTCTGGCCTGAAGAATGTCCAGTTTTCCGCCCCTGAAGGCAGCGTCACCGTCAGCGCCGATTTTGGCGAGCGCGGCTTTGAAGAGGCTGCCAGCCTGTTTCGCAGCATCCGTGAATTCGTGATCGAGAAATTCGGCATGGAAGACGCCGACAAGGCTCTGCCCGGTTTCCAGATCGATTGGCTGTCTGAAACCGAAATCCAGCCCCCCGCCAGCCGCCCGGCCTTTGCCGCGCCGCTTGCACCCCAACCACCAGAGAAAAAGGAGCCTGTTGTGGTCCAGACCAACGCCGACTTCGCCGCCCGCGAAGCCGATTTTGCTGCCCGTGAGGCGCGGCTGAAAGAGAGTGAGGCGAAAATCGCCCATGCAGAAAACGTCTCGTTTGCGGAGGGTCTCGTTACCGATTGCAAGCTGTTGCCTGCCTTGAAAGACAAGCTCGTTGCCGTCTTGAACGCCGTTCCCGGTGAAACGACCGTGTCCTTTGCGGCTGGCGAAGCCGCCGTGCCGGTCGCCCAGGCGTTGCGGGATCTTCTCGCCGCGCAGCCCAAAATCGTATCTTTTGGCGCGATGGATATGCCGGAAACCGGCGTTGACGAGAGCGCCGCCTCATTTGCGGCTGACGGTAAGCCGGTCGATCAGGCCGGTCTTGAGCGGCACAACAAGGCGATGGCCTATCAGCGTCAACACCCCGGCACGTCCTACATGGACGCCGTGCGGGCAGTTGGTTGAGGGAGGGCGAGGCTATGCAGTTTTTTCAGCCGGTCCTTTCGGACACAGTAACCGCCACCACGCTTTTCGACGCTTACGACCTGATCGGTTTCGATGACGGCAAGGTGACGACCGACGACGCGCCGGTCAAGGGCATGGCCCATCATCCTGCCACCGAGATCGGCCTTGATGTCGCTGCCATGCTGATCGGCACAGGCCGGGTCCGCGCCCGTGGCGTCATCACCAAAGGGGCAAAGCTGATCTCTGCCGCTGCCGGTGGTGTCAAAGCCGCGCCCGCCAATGCCGCCAATCCGTTCGCCGTGGCGCTGACCGCCGCCGCCGATGGCGAATTCGTCACCATCCTCATCCGTTAAGGACCACCGCACATGACCACTCGCGCTCTCAACCAGCGGACGGCTGCTGTCGTCAATCCGATCCTCTCCACCCATGCCCGTGGCTACCGAAACTCCACCTTCATCGCCAGCGCGCTGTTTCCGCGTGTTTCGATCCCCAACCGGTCGATGCTGGTCATCAAGTTTGGCAAGGAGGCATTTCGCAAGCTGAATACCCGCCGTGCGCCTGGCTCCGCTACCAAGCGGGTGCAATATGGCTATGCGGCGGACCCGGCCTCGCTGGTCCAGGACTCACTTGAAGGCATCGTGCCGACCGAACACCAACAGGAAGCCGAGACAGTGCCGGGCATCGATCTCGGCGCGGGTGCGGTCAATATGGTGCTGGATGTTCTTGACCTCAATCTTGAGATCGATAGCGGGCGGATTGCCCGCGACCCGGCCAACTATGACGCCAACCATAAGGTGGCGCTGACCGGCAAGGATCGCTGGGTCGATCCGGAGAGTGATCCTAAGTCCGACCTCGATGAAGCCAAGGAGATGATCCGCCGCTCGATTGGTCGCTATCCCAACACACTCACGCTTGGTCCCAATGCTGGAAATGCCCTCAAGGGCCATCCCAAGATTAAGGAGCAGTTTAAATATACCTCGAAAGACAGCATTTCCACCGACATGCTGGCCGCCTATTTCGACGTCAAGAAAGTGGTGATCGGCGCGGCGGTCTATCTGCCGGAGACCGCCGACGATGCGGCTCTCGCCAATGACGTCTGGGGCGATGATGCGATCCTGGCTTATGTGCCGGAAGCGGGCGACAATTTTCAGGTGCCGTCCTTTGCTTATACCTATGAGCTGACCGGTTATCCGCAGGTCGAACAGCCCTATTATGAGCGGCCTATCAAGTCGTGGGTCTATCCGACCACGGTTGAGCGCCGTCCTATTCTGACCGGAGCCGAAGGCGGTTTCCTCTTTCAGGGCGCGGGGTCGAAATGAGCGATCTAATATCAGTGACCTTGACCGGCCCCGCCAAGATCAACGGGCAACGTAAGCCTGCCGGGGCCACCGTCGCCGTTAGCACCACACTTGCCCTCCAGCTTGCCGCCTCCGGCGTTATCAATCCGGAATTGGCAAAATCCCTGGCCGAGGCGGTGCAGGACACACCGCTTGCAACGGATTTCCAGGCGGCGGTGGATGCCGCCGTGGCGGAGCGGATCGCCGAGCTGGACCGTGACGCCACAGACCTTGCTGCCGATCTGGTGGATGAGGCAAGCCGTGCGAGCAGCGCCCGCACCCGTGCCGCTGAACTGGAAGGTCAACTTGCCACCGCCCAAAGCCGGATTGCGGAACTGGATCAGGAAACCGAGAACCTCACCGCCGATCTGGCGGATGCGATTACCCGTTTGGGCAAGGCAGACGCCCGTGTGGCCGAACTGGAAAAGCTGCTTACTCCTGCGCAGGCTTCGCCCGCCGCCGATGCCGCCACCGAAGGCGCGGAGAACAAGCCCGCCGCCAAGCCTGCCAAGGCCACGAAATAAGGTCCGCGCCTAAATCTCCCAAGCCGGACCTTTTGAGCGGGGCGGGTGGCCCCAGCCGCTCCGCTCATTTTATTCGAAACTGGATCTCACTCACCATGACGCGGACGCGATTTCTAACGGTTGATGACTTTACCGCCGCTTTCGGCCTTGCCGAAGTCTCGCAGATCGCGGGCATCGGGAACCTCAATGACCCGGCTGGCCGCAGCCTGGACATAACCAAGATTGAAGCCGCCATCATCTGGGCCGAGGATATTTTTGTCGGTTATGCCCGCGCCCGCTATCCCGTTATCGAGACGCTGACCCCCGAGGTAACGGCCCCCGTCATCAAGGGACTGATTGCCGATGTAGCGCGCTACCGCCTGCGGGATAAGTCGGGCGGCCAAGGCCAAGTCGCGGACACCGTTAGAGATCGGCACGACGCCGCCATGGCCAATATCAAGGCCGTGGCGACCGGCAAATTTGAATTGCCGATTGCGGGCCTGCCCACCAATGGCGAAGCTGGGTCCGTCAGTTCGCAGGCCATTGTGCCGCCGTCGCCGGTTCGCTCGATGCTTTACGGGTGGCGGCCATGACAGATGCATTGGCTACGGCCCGTCCAGCGACCGTCATTGAGCAGGTTGAGGATGCACTGCTTGGCGAACTGAAGGTTAGCGTTTCCGGCCAATGCAAGGTCGAGGCCTTCCCGAACGATCCGGCGCTCTACGATTTCAGTGGACTGCCCGCCGCTTTGCTCATCCACTATGCCGGATCACGGTTTGCGCCCGCCAAGGGGCCAGCCAACACCACCCAAGCCCGCGCCATGGAGTTTTCCCTGGTGCTGCTGGTCCGCTCACTTCGCGGCGAAGGCGGTGCTTATGCCCACCTTGAGGATATTCGCCTTGCCATCCAAGGCCGGGCCTTTGCCGGGGCCGGTCCTGCCATGCTTATCCACGACGAATTGGTCGAGGAAAAAGACGGCGTCTGGCGCTGGGAAATCCGAGTCTCGCTGCCGATCCCCGCCGTCGCCCGAAACTACCAGACCCCCGCGCCGCTGATGCGTCCGGGCATTTCCACCCCCTGAAGAAAGCCGAGGATATGGCAAAGACACCCGCAAGACAGTCCTATCTCTACTCCGGCCCGGTCACGCCGCTCGACATCGAGGGCGAGAGCCGGATGCTGTTTCCTGGCACGTCCTACCGCGACCTGCCGGAAGATCACCCCATCGTCACCAATCTCATCGAGCGAAAGCTACTGGTGGCCGAGACCGTTAAGGCCGAAGCCGCGCCTGCCGTTGCCGATGCCGGTTCGGAAGGAGCCTGATCATGGCCGCAACGTTTCACCACGGCCCAGAGGTCGTAGAGCATAAGGACGGCGTATCTGTCGTCCGCGACGTCAAGTCTGCCGTCACCTATGTCAACGGTACGGCCCCAATCCACCTCATTCATGACACGGCGGCAAAGCGCGCCGAATACATCAACAAGCGGGTTGTTATCCGCACCCGCACCGAGGCCGCAGCGGCCTTCGGCGAACATGTCGCGGGTTATACCATTCCCGCAGCTCTCGACGCCATCTTCGACCAGGGCGACGGCGGCACGATCATCGTCAACAATGTCTTCGATCCGGACACGCACAAATCAGGCACGACGCCCGATCCGGCAGCGGTGACGGTTCAGGAGATCAATGGCGGTATTTCTGCTGCTGGTGTCGCCAGGGGCTTTTCCGGCGCATACGAATGCTACAACAGCCTCGGCTATTTCCCGAAAATCATCATTGCGCCTGGCTATTCGCCCTCCGCAGTCGTCCGCGCCGAAATGGACGTTGTGGCCTCCCGCCTCAATGCGCTGGCAATAGCCGACCTACCGCTTGGCCTGACCAAGCAACAGGCAGTCGAAGCGCGAGGAACCAGCGGCACTGCCAACACGTCCAGCGCCCGGACCGTTTTGACCTATCCGCATGTGGTGATTGAGGACACGACCGGGGCGGCGGAAACCCGACTGGACCCGCTGTCGTCGCGGCTGGCGGGCGTTATCATCGCGACGGATCTCGACGAAGGCTGGCACCACAGCCCATCGAACCGGGAGATCAAGGGCGTGGTTGATCTGGAAACGCCCATCAACTTCTACCCGTCGGATTATCAGAACGACACGAACTTCCTCAACGAGGCGGGCATCGTCACTGCGATGCGGTCCTTTGCAACGGGCTTCAGGACATTCGGCAATCGGTCCGCCGCCTTTCCATCATCGTCGCATGTCGAGAACTTCATCCATGCCCGCCGCATTCTGGACATGAGCCATGAGTCGATCATTTTCTACCTCATGAACTACGCGGACAAGATTGGCACCGTCCCCAACATCGAAGCGGTCGAGGAAGGCGTCAACTCCTATCTGCGCTCCAAGATCGGCGATGGCGTTTTCTACGGTGCAAGCTTCCGCTTCGATACCGCGAAGAACACGGCAGCCCAGATCGCCGATGGGCGGTTCTTCTACAAATTCGAGTGCCATCCGATTTCTGTGATGGAGCGGATCACTGTCGATAGTTACGTCGATACCAAGTTCATCGCCGACGCCTTGTCCTTGGCGGCCTGACCAGGAGCATAACACATGACCCGTAAAACCGGACAGATTACCCAGGCCGATTGCTACATCAACGAGGTCGATGTTTGCGGTCGGGTCGCCGAACTGGATATGGGTGAAATCGCCCATACCGAAATCGAGCACAAAACGCTGGGGCAGATCGGCGTCCTCAAACTGCCGGGCCGCCCGGTGGAGGCCATTGAAGGCAAGATCAGCTTCGAATGGCTGGACGAGGAAGTGTCGAGGTCGATCATGAACCCGACCAAGACGCACAAGATACAAATTCATTCGTATGTCGATATTTTCGACGCGGACGGCCTCAACTCCGATCAGTCGCACACCCTGATCACCCATATCGGGTTTCAGATGATGAAGACCGGTGGACGCACCGCCAAGCTGGGCGAGAACCTTGCCCAGGAGCATGACATTTCCATCACCAGCTTCAAGCAGTCGGTCTATGGCGGCGAAACGCCGATCATCGAATTCGACGCCTGGAACAATATCTACCGCGTCAACGGCGAGGACGTCTGGCCCAAGTAGCGGCCAGCCTTTTCCACCTTCAGCCTCAAATTTCCTAACGCACACCGAGGAATAATCCCATGACCGACAAAGACACCACCACCGAGTTCAAGGGCGTCCGCGCCAAGCTTTTGGCCAACAAAGCCGCGAAATCCGGCTCTTACGATTTCCCATTGAAGGAATGCGACGTGACCGCAAGCGTCCCCAATTTCATCAATCACGGCCTGTGGATGCGGGCGCAGCGGATCGCCAAGGGTGACACCTCGAAAGCACAGGCGGCTTTCATCTGTGAGGCGGTGCTGTTCGACGGCGAAAAGCTGACTGTCACGGATCTCGCCGAACTGGTTCCAGCCGGTGACACGCTGGCGCTGATCAACGAGGTCTTCGGCGAGGACGAAGATGAGGGAAAGGAGAAAGCGGCCTGATATTGTCGTTGCCCGTCCAGCACCTCTTCATGATTGAAAAGGGCTGGACGCATGACGATCTGAATGGCATGACGGAATCAGAATTCGGCTGGTGGTATGACGAGGCCATCAAGCTGGAAGAGGCGAAGGCAGACGCCATTCGTGATGCCTCTAAAAGCTGACCGGACCATATGTCCGGTCAATTTATCCCGAAGAAAATGCGACCTCTGGCAGGCAACTGACCGGAGGTTTTTTTATGCGCTTTGCCATGATTTTCGAGGGCGTGGACCGCGCCACCAAGGTCATGGCCAAGATCATGGCGGCGGAAAAGGCAACCGCTGCCGCCAGCGCCACTAATTCCAAGAAATCCGCAACTGCTGCCGAATCGGCCACCAAAGCCACGGAAAAGCAGGCAACGGCGACAGGCAAGGCCTCGTCAGCATTTCGCACTATGGGGAATACGGCACGCGGTGCGTTTTCCGCTGTCAGGTCGGGAGCGCAATCGGCTTTCGGAGCGGTATCGAATGGGGCAAAGGTGGCGAACCGTGCCGTCCAGGCGCTTCATCGCCAAACGATCCAGCTTGCAAAAGGCGGCTTCAGCCAACTTGCATCTGGTGGGCAAAAAGCCTTCCGGGGTATTGCTCTCGCTGGCAGCATTGGTGCGGCTGCTGCTGTTACGTCTTTCGGCATTGCGGCAGTCGCGGCGACATCCATGGTCGATGTCGCCGCACAGTTTGAAAAATTCCAGACGATCTTGGAAACCACGGAAGGCTCTAGCGCCAAAGCAAAAACCGCGATGGCCTGGGTGGCGGAATTCGCGGCAAAGACGCCCTACGAACTGTCTGAGGTCAACGAGGCATTCGTGCAACTGCGCACCCGTGGCCTTGATCCGACGAAGGGCCTTTTGAAGACCTTGGGCGATACATCTGCCGCCATGGGAACGCCGCTCAAACAAGCGGTGGAGGCGGTTGCCGACGCGGTGACCGGCGAAAACGAACGCCTGAAGGAATTCGGGATCGTCGCCTCCAAGACCGGCAACAAGATCACTTACGAATACACCAACGCTGCCGGAAAAACGGTTAAAGCGTCCGTTAAGGCGTCTGACCGCGTCGCCATTCAAGCTAAGCTCATGCAGATCTGGGCTGAGAAATTCGGCGGCGCGATGGAAAAGCTTTCCGGCACATGGTCCGGGATGGTGTCTAATCTGGCTGATCTGTGGAGCCAGTTTCAACTGGCCATTATGAATGCCGGACTGTTCGACTGGATGAAAGGCAAACTGAAGTTTCTCCTCGACACGATCAACCAGATGAAGGCGGACGGCTCCTTTGATGCTTGGGCAAAGAGGATTTCCGAAAATATCGTATCAGTTCTTGAAACCGCTTGGGCCTTTGCCAATCGGGCCTATGAGGTTTTCGAGAAATTGCGTGGCCATCTTACCGCCGCTTCCGACTATGTGGGAGGCTGGGAAAACCTTGCCGCCATTCTCGGTGCGTTGGTCTTTGCCCCGGCCTTGATCTCGACTGCTGCCGGTCTTGTTCAAATCGCCATCGGGCTCTCGATGCTGACGAGCGCGTTAGCGGGGATGAGCATCACGGGGACATTGCTCGGGATAGCGGCGGGCGTGTCGAAACTCGCTATCGCGCTTAAGGCTATGGGCATAGCGCTGATGTCCAATCCCATCATCTTGATTGTTGCCGCCATCGTGGCCGCCGCCGTGGCAATCTACGTCTATTGGGAGCCGATCAAGGCATTTTTCGTGGACCTCTGGTCTTCGATTTCAACGGGTGCCAGCGCCGCTTGGACCGCGATCAAGACGTGGCTAGGCTTTGATCCCGTCGCGGCTTTGTCCTCGGCATGGTCGTCTCTCGCTTCGGTGGTTTCGAACGCATGGGATGCACTCCCGCATCTGAGCTGGGACGAGGTTATCGCCGCGCTGGATTGGTTGAGCTGGATTTTCCCGCTGCGCTGGCTGGATTTCATCCCCGGTTTCTCCTGGGCTGGCATCATTTCCGGGGCGCTTGATTGGGGCCGTTATATCGTCAGTCTCGATTGGACACGCTATCTTACCTCGCTCACCTGGGCGGATGTTTTAACCGGGCTTGATTGGTTGAGCTGGATTTCGCCCCTGCGCTGGCTGGATTTCATTCCCGGCTTTTCCTGGGCTGGCATTATTACCGGAGCGCTGGATTGGGGCCAGTACATCGTCGGCCTCGACTGGACCCATTACCTGCCAACGTTCAAGTGGCCAGATTTGCCAAGCTTCAGCTGGCCTGACATTCCCATGCTAGAACTGCCGTCGCTGCCAGATGTTGCGGGATGGATCGGAGCCTTTGGCGATAAGGCCATGGTGGCAATAGAGGCGGTTTCATCGCGCCTTGGTGGCGCGTGGAGCAAGGTCAAGTCTGCCTTCTCTTTCGGCGATCAGGAAGCCAAGGTCGCCGTCACCGATCCGGCCACCATTCAGGCCACGGCGGCGGCAACTGCCGCGTTGAAAGCAGACATGCAGGCTGTCGCGACTATCGACACCAGCGCCGCCATGGAAAAGCTTCAGGCTGTTGACGCCGCCGCAAAGGCTATTCTGCCCGCCGTCACCACCGCGATACGGCAGACGGAAGCCTTCCTGGCTGGCGTCTCATTCTACAATCAGGGCGCATCCCTGATGGATACGATGGCGGCAGGCATTCGCGCCCGCTCTGCCGTCGCCGTGGCTGAGATTGCCAAGGTGGCGCAAACGATGCGCGATCATCTGCCATCGTCTCCCGCCAAGATCGGCCCGCTGTCCGATATCCACCGGTTGAAGTTTGGCGAGACAATTGCCGGTTCTATCCGCGCCGAGCCGATGGTGAAGGCTATGCGGACGGCAGCGTTTGCCACAATGGGAGCGGCGGCGATAACCGCGCCTGCTATGGCAGCGCCCAGTGTCACGCCCGCAACGGTCGCCTCGGCCAGTGCCGCCAGCCCGGTATCCAGCCAAAGCCAGAGCGAGGTGGCGCGGTCGCAGATTGCCCGCATGTCGTTGCAAGCCGCACCACAGTCAGCCAGTGCCGCTGCACCGGTCACCCTGCATTTTAGCCCAACGCTGACCATGCCCGCGCAGGCTGGCCAGGGCAGCGACATGAAAGCCGAGTTTGACAAGATGATGCGCGACAGTGCCCGCCAGTTCGCAGACCTCATAGAGGAAGAACAGCGCCGTCGCGCCCGGAGGAATGTATGATCTATCTCCTCGGCTCTATCCCGCTCGGTATCGATCCGGTCACGGCTCCGCTTGCCCAAGAGTTTTCCTTCGCCAACACTTTTGCCCAACATGCCCCGACACGGGGCAAGCCGGTGCTTCAGGAGATCGGCGAGGAACTGGACACGCGCAACTTTTCCTTCTTTTTCTCGGAGGAGTTCTGCGATCCAGCCGACGAGCTGGCGAAGCTTGAAGCCGCCTTCGCGTTAAAAACCCCGATGCCGCTTGTGCTGGGCAATGGATCGTTTGACGGCAAGCGTTGGGTTGTAGAAAGCCTTTCTGGCCGGATCATCAAGACCAATCGCAGCGGCTCGCCCGTGCGGATCGAGGCAACGATTGGCCTTTTGGAAGACCCGGTTACAGGTGGCCTGTTCAGCCTGATCACGTCTATCGCCAAGTCTCGTGCGCCAGCCCTTTCCGGGTCCGCTTCCTCAAACCCTGAGGTGAAGAAATGACCGAGCTGACCGGCGATTATTTCGAATACACCACCGTCGCGGGCGACCGGTGGGACATGCTGGCTTATAGCTATTATGGCGACCAGTATAAGCAAACCGTGCTGATCGAAGCCAATCGCCACCTTTATCTCGACACGCTCACCGTGCCGCCCGCGATCCTGCCCCAAGGCGTGAAACTGAAGATCCCGGTCATCGCCGAGACCGCAACCAATGCCGATGTGCTGCCACCGTGGAAAACGGCCAACCCAACCTATGGAGCAAGCTGATGGTGTCGCGGCCATACTTCTCATTGATCTACCAGGGCGTGGACATATCGTCCGAACTGGACCCGGAAACTACATCGATCACCTATACCGACAATCACCACGGCAAGGTGGACGAGATCGATGTGGCCGTTCAGGACAAGGACGGACGCTGGAAAGGATCATGGAAGCCGGAGCCCGGCGACAAGATGACCTTGACCATCTTTGACGGCCTGGGCGGCATGTTGCCCTGCGGTGATTTCGAGATGGACGAGCCGGAGGCCGAAGGCGACCGGGGCGGCGACAAGATGACCATTCGCGGGCTGGCCGCGCCGATCTCCAAGCCATTGCGCACCGCCAAAACCCGCGCCTTTGAAAAGCAGACCTTGCGCGCCATCGTTTCCAAAGTCGCTCAGGAAAATGGCCTGACACTTGAAGGCGAGATCGAAAGCATGAACTTTGAACGGGTCACACAACGCCGCGAACGAGACCTGGAGTTTCTAACGCGGCTGGCGGAAGATACCGGCCATTATTTTACCGTACGGGGAAAGCGGGCGATCTTCACCTCCATCAAATCCGTGGATGGCCGGGCGGCGGCGCTGACGATCAGCCTCACGCAGATCGGCACGACCCTGACGCGCTACCGGCTGAAGGAGCAAACCGCCGAGACATATTCCAAGGCCAAGGTGAAGCACATGCATGACCGGGACAAGGAACTGATCGACGAGGAAGAGGAAGACAGCAACGTCAAGACAGGCGACACGCTCAATATTACCGGGGAGCGGGTCGAAAATCCTGGCCATGCCAAGGCCATGGCTAGATCCAGGATGCATTTCAAAAACCGCAAACGCCGCTCCGGCTCGATCTCGCTGGTGGGCGATGTGCGGGCGCTGGCGGGCGTGGTGGTCGATATGGCCGACTTCGGCAAATATTCGGGCCGCTACCTGATCGACCGATCCACCCACAGCATGTCGCGCAGCGGCTACACAACGGATGCGGAGCTGGTCGATGCGCGCAAGTGATGAGTACCGGCAAAATCCGACCGTACGGCGCGGCGTTGTCGTAGACCGAGACCCTAAAACCATGCGCGTCAAGGTCCAATTTAAAGACGAGGACGAGGTGGTGACGCAATGGATCGACGTTGTGGCCAAATCCGCCACCGGCGTTTCCGCCTTCCAGATGCCGGGCCAGGGTGACGAGGCTTGGTGCGCCATGGATGCCAAGGGCGAGGCTGGCTGCCTGATCGGCTCCCGTTACAATTCCAAGGATGCGCCGCCCGCAAACAGCAATGATGTGATGGCGATTACCTTTTCGGGTGGTTCCATCGTGATCGACACGGCCAGCGGCAATATGACCGTCAAATCATCCGGTGCGGTGACGGTCGAGGCGGCGGGCGATGTGACGATTAAGGCCGCGAATATCGTGCTTGAGAGTGGGAGCTTGACGCATAACGGAAAGAACATCGGGTCTGACCACGGTCACGTTTCCGCGCCGCCTGGCTCTCCTGGCCCACCGGTCTAGTCCACCAATTGCCCCAATTGACAGGTTGTGCAGCTTTAGGTTTAAGCAACTTAACCAATGGGGGTATTTATGGAAACTATGCACGTTATGCAAACCATGTATTTAATCGTCGGCCTTGTAGCATTCGCAGGCGCCTTGTTCGGTCTATTCCTAATGATTTTTCGGAAAAACCGGCGGCGGCGCGGACTTCTCATCTCTATCGCCGCCTCTCTGGGTCTTGCCCTCGTAACCGATACCTCTCTTGAATATTCGGCGAAAGAGGCTGGCTTTAAAACTGCTCAAGATATGCAACTGGCAAATAAGGCCGGGATCACCGATCCCGCCGAATTCGAGGCCCGCCGCGCCCAGATCGAGGCTGATGCTAAGGCAAAGATCGAGGCGCAGGCGGCGGAACGTCAGGCCAAGGCAGATGCTGACAAGGCCGAAGCGGCGAAACGTCTTGCGGAGAAGAAATCGGCAGAAATCGCAGCCGATGCTCGTTTGACCGCAGAAGCCAATTTTTACGCGCCGCCGCCTGCCCAGGTCGCCTTCATCTCCGCGATTGATCAGGCCCGGACAGATATGCAAACAGCTAACAATGACCTTGCAAAAGGTGGTGTCCGCCGCACCCGTGCAAAGGCTTTGTGCGCCGCGCAAAAGTCACCAGCGGTCGAGGACTGGTCCGGCACCCTGGAACAACTGACCACGAATTCCGATGGGCTGGGTGTCGTCAAGATCAAGATCGGTGAAGACGCCTATGTCTCGACCATGAATAACGCCTTTTCGGACATGTCAGCAAAAACCATGATCGATCCCGATACCGCTTTGTTCAAGCAACTCGCTGCCCTCAAGGAAGGCGACCGCATCAGATTCTCCGGTCGCCTCCTGACAAACTCCAGCGCCGTCGATTGTTACTGGGAATCAAGCATCACCCTTGACGGCTCTATGAAGTCGCCGGAATTCGTCTTTCGGTTTTCGAAAGTGCTGGTCATGCCCTGATTGCCAAACGTGGCCGCGCACTGTAAAACTTGATAAACAAAGCTATCTGACCGGACCTCACGTCCGGTCATTTTCGTTTCTGGCCCCCGCTACCTTGTCGGCATGATCGACAAGGACACCATCACCCACCGCCATTGGTCCCTGCAAGTGGGCCGCATCAACCCGGAAACGGGCGTGAGCGTCGATGTCTTCGGCGCGGTGGTTCTGGCGCTGGACGACCTTCACCAGTCGATTGCCAATATCATCATGACGCCCAAGGGGTCGGTTCCAACGGAGCCTGAAAAGGGCTGCGATGTGCTTTCCGCCATCGACAAGCACCCGGATGTCGGCATTCCGATCCTGACCCGCGAGATCACCGATGCGCTGACGATCTGGGAGCCGCGTATTGTGGTTCAGAAGGTCACGGTGACGATGACCGCCTTTTCGCATTTCAAGACGCAGGTCTCATGGCGTCCGATTGAAAGCGTGATGGACGAGTTGCTGATGACGGAGGTCACCTATGGCTGATCCCGTCAAGCGGACGATTGAAGATCTCCGCGCCAATGGTGCGCCTGACTTTTTCGAGCGTGACCCGTCAGTGCTGAAGGCGACCTACAAGGCCCAGTTCGAGAAGGTCACCGGGCGCACGCTCTACCCGGCGCAGACGGAAATGTATCTTATTGAGTTGCAGGCCTACGCCCATTCGCTGCTGGCCGAGGCCGCCCAAACCGCCACGCTGCAAAACACCGCCGTCTTTGCCGAGGGTGTGCATCTGGAAAATCGCGGCGCGTCCGTCTCTACCTTCCGGCTTCTGGCGCAGCCTGCCAGTACAACATTGCGCTTTACGCTTTCGGCGGTCCGCGATGTCGAGACGGCCATTGCGAAAGGTACGCGGGTCGCCTCCGGCAATGCCGTGACCTTTGCCACAGACGCCGATCTGATCATTCCGGCTGGCGCACTGACCGGTGATGTGGCCGCTACCGCTGAGGCCACCGGGGCTGCCTGGAACGGTCTGGCTGTCGGCACGGTCAAAGACATTCTCGACCCTGTGGCCTATGTCACCAGCGCCGCCAATATCACGGTGGTTTCTGGCGGCTCCGACATCGAGGACGCCGAGCGGTTTCGGCTGCGGGTGGTCAATGCCCTTTTCACCGTTGCAAAGACCGGCCCGAAAAATGGCTACCGCGAACATGCCCTGGCTGTCGATCCCGATATCATCGACGTGGCCGTGGTGCGCCCGGAGCCGGGCAAAATCAACATCTATCCGCTGATGCGCACCGGCCTGCCGAGTGCCGAGCTGAAGGCGGCGGTGCTGGCCTATCTGGACCCGGAGACATTGCGGCCCATGGGCGATGAGGTGACGGTTCTTTCGCCGGAGCCGGTGGATTTCGACGCGCTGCTGACCGTCCGCAGCGCCTCGGCTGTTACCGGCCTGGAGGCAGCGTGCCGGTCCGCAGCCGTGGCGGCGTTTGCGCCATACACGCAGCAACTCGGCAGCCAGGTCGCGCCCTCGGTGATTATCTCTGCCGTCAAGGCGGTCTCCGGTGTGACGGACGTGGAGGCATCAGGTTTTGCCTTTACCGATCTCGCTGATCACCAGTTCGCAACGCTGGCCTCGCTGACGATCTCCATACAGGTACGCGCCGATGGCTGAGTTAATCCCCGCCGATCTGGTCACACCCGGCGTCAATGACGAGCGTTCCCGCGCCTTTGCCGCCACGCTTTCGGCCATCCTTGGCAATTTCCAGACCTCGGCCTTACTCATCCAAGACCCGCTGACAGTTGACGCAAAACTGCTGCCGATCATGACCATTGAACTTGGCATGAGCGACTTTATGACGCCCGGCCTGTTAGAGACCCATGTCCGGCAATTGCTGGCCCGCGCCCCGGATATCCACGCCATGACCGGCACGGTGGCCGGTGTTCGCCGGGCGCTTGGGGCCTTGGGTGTCACCGTGGATTGGGTTCAATGGTGGCAAAACCAGCCACCCGGCCAACACGACACCCATGAGGTCGTCGCTTACATCAACAACCACCTGTTCGACGGCCAAGAAGCCTTGCTGACATCGGAAACGCAATATGCGGTTCTGCGGGTGATCCGCGCCGTGCAGCGCTGGTCGCAGGAGATCAACTTCAAACTCGGTGTCGGTTTCGCCGCTTCGGCTGGGCTGGTTGGTGTTGTGCAGACCGCCACCATTCTCAAGCCTTCCGCGCAGGCGGTCACGGCCATGCCGGAGGCGCGGATCGGCGCGGTTAGCACCGCTGCCGCCGCCCATGTGTTGCGCCCTTCAGCCAACGCGACCTCGCAACACCCGCTTGCTGCACTTGCCGCTTTCGTCGGCTGTTCCAGCGTTCAATTCATTTCCGCCAGCATGGATGCGCGCACATGAAAGCCCTTATTCCTGTCCTAACCCGCGCTGGTATGCGGGCCGTCTTTAACGCCAGCCGCGACGGCCTGTCGGCCAGGGTCTCGCATCTCGCCTTTGGCGATAGCGCCTATTCGCCGACCGGCGACGAAACGGCGCTCAAATCCGAAAAGGTCCGCATCCCGATTGCAGGCGGTAGCTGGGTGGGTGATTTCACCGTCCACATGACCGGCCTGCTCGATGCCGGGCCGAGCTTCTGGATTAAAGAGTGCGGCATGATCCTGTCCGATGGCACACTTCTCGCCGTCTGGTCCGATCCGGCCACGCCGCTGGCCTACAAGACGGACGGCGTACCCATCGTCACCGCTTTCGATCTGACCCTGGAAGCCCTGCCAAAAGGTGCCGTCACCGTCCAGGCCGGGAGTGTGGACCTGTCACTGTTCTTCGGCGTCGAATTCGCCCGGATCGCCACGGCCATAACCGACAACTTCAGCCGTCATCGGGCGCAAGCCGCAGAGATTGCCGAGTTGCGGCAGCAAATCGCATCACTTGAAGCCCGTATGCGCTAACGCCCATCAACAGAGGACTAAGATATGAGCCTGACGGAAGACATTGCACAATTGGTCGCCCGCACGAATACGCTGTTGGCCACCTTCGAAGCCAAGGAAGCAGCCATCAACAACGCTGTTCAGAGTGCCATCAATGGCGCTGGCAGTCTTTATCGCGAAGTGTGGGTCGATCCCGTGAAAGGCAATGATGCCAACACCGGCTTGTCTCCGTCCGCAGCGTTTTTGACGATTGATCGTGCCTTTGAGGCGACCCCTCACGTTCCATCGGTTACGATCAGCCTTTTGGGCGATGTCACGATCCGCAAAAAACATACGACCTTTTCCAGCGCCATCACCATTCGGGGCATGGACGGCGTTAACGACCAAAAAAGGGTATTGCGGACCGTGAGCTTTTCGCCGACCGCGAGCAATTCACCAAACATCTACGGCAACAGCTATCCGGCAGGCGTAGAACTCCAATCCCGCGTCGGTCTGCGGCTCGATTATGTTTCGTTGATCATTCCCGACACGCCTAGCACGGTGACCAACACCAACGTGTTCGGCGTGCATTACGGCATGGCCTTCATCATGGCTTATGGCACGTTGTCGGCGGAAAAGGCCACGACAAGCGCGGTTCTGTTCCAGCCGTGGTGGGCCGCGCCGCTTGAAGTTTGGTGCTCAAACGTTGCTATCGCTGATAGCGCCAGGGGCCATATCCTTTCGGGTGTCGCGGCAAACGCCAATCCCCACCTCATCGCCAACTATCGCTCCAATCTGACAGCACTGTGAGGTTTAAATGACCACTGATCTCTCTACACTTGTTCCAGCCGCTCCCGCGCAGTCGCTGACCATTGATTACAACGGCCAGACTTATGCCGGATTTGACACCGCAGCTCTGGCCGATGCAGGCGTCCCGCAAACCGTTATCAAGGACGCGCAGGCCCTTGCACACCGCGAGGCCGTCAAAGCCGAATGCCGTCGCCGCATCTATGCGGTTGGCTCATCCGAGGCGCAAATGAATGTCACGTCGATGACCGCCGCCATCAGCGCCAAAACGGAAGCCAATCGAACCGCAGAAGAAAAGGCCATCGTTGCCGCCGCCAGCCAGTCCATCGAATGGGTGACGGCCATGCGTGGTCGGTTCGCGGAGTTGGCCGAAGATATGGAGGCCAACTATCTGGCCGACGCGAGCTGGCCGGAATGCCCTCAGGCCGTGATCGATCTCTATGCACAGTTCTGATCTCGCATAGCTGCCGGGTGCCGGGGCAAAAGCCCCGGAAGACGGGTCTAGTTTGGCGACCGGCCCGTCCGACAGAAAATCACGCTCAACTGTCCACCCGTTCTGCCCGAAGGCAGAGCGCGGTCATAATCGGAATCTTGAGCGTTAGAAAATGAAAAATATCCGTTGCGGCACATGCACCGCCCTTTTGTTCAAGGCAGGGCGGGCATTCGCCGGAGACATCGAAATCAAGTGCCGCCGTTGCGGCACCATCAATCACTTGAGGCCAGCCGAGCCCGCACCGGATCGCCAAGAGCGGCCAAACGAAACGGCAGACTATGAAAAAGCAGAAGGCCGATTATCCGGCTGACTTCCCCGAAAAGACCAAGCAGCCCGATGCGACCGTGCGCGTGGGGCCGCATGTAATCCCGGTATCACGCGCAACCTTTGAAGCGTGGGAGGCCAAGCTCACCGCACAGGTCGGGTTTTCCAGGGCCGCAATCGCCGAAGAACTGTGCCGGAGGTTGGGCCTGTGATCGATCTCTATCCACCGCAGAGGTTCCGCCACGATCCGATCAATCCCCGAAAGCGTGACGAGGACCGTTTTGACCTCGTAACTCTGTCTCTGCGCAAATTCGGTTTCCTGTTCCCTCTCTATGCTCGCCAGGACGGGCTTTTGCTTTCCGGTCATCAGCGTTCCGACGCTGCGGCGCGGCTGGGCTGGTCTGTTCCTGTTCATGTCGTTGCGAAAGATATTCGCGATACCGCAGGCCTAAACTTGACCTTCAATCGTGCCACCAACGATTTCACCCTGAAGGACATTCGCCATGACCAGATGGATGCAGAGGCTTTGCGGGATATCCTGGAGGGCTTACCGGATGCCGATGACCCTTATCCATGTCTCAATGCACAATCGGTCACGGTGGCACCGCTCCTTGCGACCAACATCGATTATTTCAATCGCTATGCCTGTAACGCCGCCCGTCAACTCAGCGAACATGGCATTCGAATGCCGATCATCATTGATGAGGACGGCATAGTTCTGAATGGTGTCGGACGGCTTCAATATGCATCCGAGCGCGAGGAAAAAGAGATTGCCGCAGTGATCGTCTCTCGCAAAAAGGGCGAGGCGATCCGCGCCGTCATGAACGGACTGAGTATGGATTTCCGGTTGAATGACGGTTTCAAGGATGTCTTGCGGACCAATGCCTTTCGACGCGCCCGCCAGCGGCGAAAGTCGTTAGGCAGCGGATATCTGTTTCCCATCAGTGAGGGAGGCAAAAGCCGCTGTAAGGATTTCTCCATCGGCTCTAACGCGGATCGTCTCAAGGCAACCTTCGGGGCGCGGGTTCTCGACTTCGGTTGTGGACATGGTGACGAGGCGCGCATGTTGCGGAAGATCGGCATTGGCGTGACGACCTTCGAACCGTTCCGGTCAACCGGAGGCGTTCCGTCGCGCAAGCGGGGCCGTTACTCGGCCTCCGGCTTCCTTCGCGCCGTGCAGGACGGGCACCAGTTCACGTCAATCCTGCTTTCCAGCGTTCTCAACAGCGTCCCTTTCGACGCTGATCGCCGCCATATTCTGACAATCTGCGCAGCCTTGTGTGGACCCGAAACGACGCTATTTGCAGCCGCAAGATCGCGGCACGATCCGAACTGGGTGGAGACCTCCCAAGGTATTGGCCTTGGGAAAACGGCGGCTCGTTCGGCCCGTTTCGTTCTGCTCGATGAGCCGGGAATGTCAGTGTCCGAGCTTAACGCCAATCCCAAGGTGCAACGGTATTTCCAGCCATCGGAATTCCGTGACCTCTTCGAAGATCTGTTCGAAGAGGTCTCTATTGGTTTGCATATCAACAATGTCACGGCGACCTGCCGAGTTCCCAGGCCGCTCGATCTCGACCGATTGCGTCAGGCGCTACAGTTCGAGTTCGACTTACCTTATCCGGAGGGGCGCATGGGCTTTGCGGATAAGGCGCTTTCGATCTTCTCGCAGCGATTGGGGGTGTCGCTATGAAAGATTGGACCTTCGACGGATTTGAGCGAGAGTTTGATGCCCATGTGCGCCAGCATTTGCCCTGGTACGATGTGGCGGCCGATGCGGTGGCGCTCATCGCCAAACACTACATCCCGCACCGTGGCCTGATCTACGACATTGGCTGCTCGACCGGCAATGTCGGCCGATCTCTTGGCGATACGATAGAGAGCCGTGAGGTGCGATTGATCGGTATCGACAATTGTGAGGACATGGCCAAAACCTACCAAGCTCCCGGGGAGCTGGTGATTGCTGACGCCAGTTCCTACGAGTTCGAGCGGTTCGACGTGGCGGTGATGTTTCTAACGCTGATGTTCATGCCGGTGGCCGAGCGATCAGATTTCGTGCGGCGTTTGCGGTCGCGCTTAAAGCCGGGCGGGGCTATTGTCATCTTCGACAGATGCGTGGCCGCGACGGGCTACGAGGCAACGGTGATGATGCGGATGATCTGGAACGGCAAGCTTCAGGCTGGTGTTTCGTTCGCGGAGGTTGCCGAAAAGGAAATGCGGCTGGCTGGCATTCAGCGCCCCATCGAACCGCACGAACTTGGAGGGGAAGCTCTTGAAATATTCCGCTTCGCTGATTTCGCCGGATGGATCATTCGTGGATGACCCTGGATGCTATAAACAAACCGGGCGGCGACATGGCCGCCCTGACAAATTTAAGTTTTCCTGTCCAGAAGCTGTTGCGGATTTGTCCAGAAGGTCGCGCCGCGCCACAGTCGGCAAAGTAAAACCAGCTATGACTGATATTTAAAGGTCTGGTTTTTTGAAGAATGGTAGCGGGAGGCGGACTTGAACCGCCGACCTTGGGGTTATGAATCCCACGCTCTAACCACCTGAGCTATCCCGCCGCACCTCAAGGACTTTTGCTTGTCGAGAAAGCTGTCCGAAGCGATGGGCGGCTTATAAGGCGAGCGTCGTTGCAAAGTCAAGCAGGCAAAATGCAAAAAAGGACCGCCGGGGGCAGTCCTCTGGTAATAAGTGGATTTTGCTTTGGCACAACAAGCAGTTAGGCAGCTTGTGCACTCGCCAGAAGTGCTTTGAGGAAGGCCTCTGCTTCAGCCTGGCGTTCTGAGCGTTCGATAAAGCCGCCGCCATAGACGCGGGCGTCGGCACCTTCGCCCGAATAGAGCACGCAGGCCTGGCCCGGCGCAACGCCAGCTTCCCCCATGTCGAGATCGACATAGATGCCGGTTTCATCGGCATGCAGGGTAGCCGGGGCAGGGGGGCGGGTGGAGCGCACCTTGGCAAAACAGGCAAAACCGCCGCTTGCCTCATCCTCGATGGCGCGGTCGCCCAGCCAGTTGATGTCGCGCAAATAGACGCGGCGGGTTTCCAGCGCTTCACGCGGACCGACGATGACCCGGCGCGACCGGGCATCCAGATAGACCACGTAAAGCGGCTCGCCAGTGGCAACGCCCAAGCCTTTGCGCTGGCCGATTGTGTAATGCAGGATGCCTTCATGCTGGCCCAGAACCCGGCCATCGAGATGGACGATATCGCCGCTCAAAGCCGCGTTCGGCTTCAGCTTGTTGATGATATCGGCATATTTGCCCTGCGGCACGAAACAGATATCCTGGCTGTCGGCCTTTTGCGCGACGACGAGGCCCATGTCCTCGGCCAGTTTGCGGGTCTCGGCCTTGGAGAGGCCGCCCAGCGGAAAGCGCAGATAATCGATCTGTTCCTGGGTGGTGGCAAACAGGAAGTAACTCTGGTCGCGTTCGCTATCAATCGGGCGAAACAGGGCGCGGTGGCCCGGATCGTTCGGAAGGGGCGTGGCGCGTGAACGGATATAGTGGCCGGTGGCCAGCGCGTCGGCCCCAAGCTCGCGGGCGGTGGCCAGAAGATCGGCGAATTTGACCGTCTGGTTGCAGGCCACGCAGGGGATCGGCGTTTCACCGGCGATATAGCTGTCCATGAACGGATTGATCACGGTGTCGCGAAAGCGCTGTTCGTAATCCAGCACATAGTGGGGAATGCCCAGCGTCTCGCAGACCCGGCGCGCATCGTCGATGTCCTGACCGGCGCAACAGGACCCGGCCCGATGCACGGCGGCACCATGATCGTAAAGCTGGAGCGTAATGCCCAACACGTCATAGCCTTCGCGTTTCAACACTCCGGCCACGACAGAACTGTCGACGCCGCCTGACATGGCGACGACAACGCGGGTGTCTTCCGGTCTCTTGTCAAAATCCAGCGTGTTCACGAAGTTAAATCTCTTCAGGCCTGCAGGCGAGCGCAATTTTGATCGTCCCAAGGCGGATGCAGGCTCTTTTCGGCCTCGGTGTTTCACCTGTTGATATAGAAAGGATTGCAGGGACATGCAAGGCCGGGGCGGCTTGGCTTCAGAATGCGTGTTTTACCAATTGCATCAAATAGTAGATTTTAAAATTTTACTCTACTTATAGAAGTATTTCCTGTAAATTTATAGGCAATTTAGCATGTTTTAATGTCTTCCCGCATAAGCTGTGGTCCAATCTGCATGTTTCTCAGGGAAACCTCCATGTCCTGGCTTGTAAACGTTTCAATCAATAAGCGAATCTTGATGGCACTTGCTTTGCCGTTGCTGGCAGTGACCTTTCTGGTCGTTCAGGACGTAAAGAAGATGTGGACGGCCGATCGGCAAATGCGGCACGTGGTCGAGCAGACGAGCGAACTGGCGGCTTTGGGCGATGCTGCGCATGTCTTGCAGGTCGAGCGCGGTTTGACGGCGGGCTTTATCGGTTCGAAAGGCGTCTCGAATGGTCCCGAGCTGCAAAAGGCCCGCTCGACGACGGACGCTGCTATCGCCGTTTTGTCTTCGCTTTCGAACGGGACACAACGCGGCAGCGAGGATCTTTCAAAGCGGTTTTCCACGATCCAGCTCAAGCTGTCGGGTATTGGCGCGACGCGGCAGGAGGTTGATGGATTGTCGATGTCCGGCGCCGATGCGTTCGGGTTTTATACCTCTACAATCGCTGAGGTTATCGATCTTGCCCGCGATCTGCCTTTCAACGGGGTGGATGCCGATCTGCTGCGGCGCGTGACCGGGATTGATCTCCTGATGCGGGCCAAGGAATCGGCTGGTCAGGAACGCGGCATGGGCAATGGCTTCGTGGCGGCCGGGAAGATGGACTCGGTCCGTTTCATGAATTTCGTGGTCATGGCGGGCGCGCAGGACGCTTACCTCAGAGCATTCCTGGCGCTTCTGCAGCCACAAGAGACAAAGGCCGCGGCTGAAAAGCTTGCCGCGGTCTCTCAGGATGTCCTGGCGTTGCGTGCTCGTCTTTTGTCCGGCGGCGCTTCCGCCGACCTGTCTGGTCTTGACGCCAAGGCATGGTTTGCGGCGGCGACGGCCCGCATCAATGTCATGAAAGATGTACAAGGCGAGGCCCTGAACACGATTGCAACGCTTGCATCCCAAAAGGCGGATCATGCCCGCGCAACGCTGATCATGGATGCCCTATCCTGTATAGTCGGCGAGGCGATCGTCATCGGCCTTTGCCTTTACATGGCAGGCACGGTCGTGCGTCCTTTGAAGGGACTGACGGATAGCATGGGCCGGCTTGCCGAAGGCGAGATCGGTCAGGCGACCATCTCGGTTCGCAAGGACGAGATCGGCGACATGCAGCGGGCTGTCGATGTCTTCCGCCAGGCTGCCATTCGCAATGGGGAACTGGAAGTCGAGGCCGAGCAGGCCCGCCAGCGGACCGAGCGTGAGCGAGCCGAGATGCAGCGACAGGCTGAGGAAGAGGCTGAGCGCCTGGTGCTTCAGGCGACCGGCGCCTTGGCGGAGGCGCTGCAAAGCCTTGCCTCCGGCAATATGACCTGTGAAATAGAACGGCCATTGGCGTCGCGCTTTGAAAAACTGCGGAACGATTTCAACGTCTCGATCACGACCTTGCGTGAAACCTTGTTGCAGGTCGATCATTCCGTCGCTGCCGTGGATAACGGTGCCCAGGAGGTTTCTGCCGCGTCCGCCGATCTCGCCCGTCGCACCGAGCGGCAGGCGGCCTCCCTGGAGGAGACGGCGGCGGCGCTGGATGAAATCACCAGCAATGTAACCTCGACGTCGAAACGCACCGGTGAGGCACGCGAGATTGCCCGCAACGCCAGCCTGAGAGCGGAAAAGTCAGGAGCTGTCGTCAACCAGGCTATTTCCGCCATGCAACGGATCGAGCAATCCTCCGACCAGATCGGCAATATTATCGTGGTGATCGATGAGATTGCGTTTCAGACCAATCTACTGGCGTTGAATGCCGGTGTCGAGGCGGCGCGTGCGGGCGAAGCGGGCAAGGGCTTTGCGGTCGTTGCGCAGGAAGTGCGGGAACTGGCGCAGCGTTCGGCCAAAGCTGCCAAGGAGATCAACGCGCTCATTCACAACTCTGCCGCAGCGGTCAAGGATGGCGTTCGGCTTGTTGGTGAAACGGGTGACGGGCTGAAAGACATTGGTGGACTGGTGCAGGCTTTTGCCAATCACATGGACGCGATTGCCTCGGCAGCTCAGGAACAGTCCGGCGGTCTTTCGCATATCAATGCATCGATCAATACCGTGGATCAGACTACCCAGCAAAATGCGGCCATGGTTGAGGAGATGACAGCCGCCGGTGTGGGCCTTGCCCGGGAAAGCACCAACTTGAAACAGATGATTTCGCGGTTCCAGCTTCACCGGCAGGGTATGGTGCATGGCAACGGTCAATCGCAATGGGCGGCAGCATAGGTGCGATGCCAGCCTATAGGCTGTCCAGCTCTGCTCTATGCCGTTGCATCACCAGAAAACGGCGATAATCCCGGTCATAACAGTGCTTCATCGCGCGATTGGAGCGGACCGCCCGCCCTTTGGTGCCCATGGAGGCGCCGGCCTGGGCCAGGTCGGCATAAAGCCCGCTTGCTGCCGCAGCATTGATGGCGGTGCCAATCAGCACTGCATCGGTGTCGTCGGCCACCACCAGTTCGCAGCCGGTTGCATCGGCGTAAAGCTCGACCAGAAGCGGGTTTTTGACGTGACCACCGGTCAAATGCAGGCGCAGCGGGCCTATACCGTCCTTGCCGAGCGTCTCGACGATCTGGCGCAGGCCAAGCACAATGCCGACGCAGGCGCGCCAATAGAGGCGGCAGAGGCCGTCAAACGATGCATCCAGCGTCAGGCCGGAGATTGTTCCTGTCAGGTTGGGATCGGCAAAGGGCGAACGGTTGCCGTGAAAATCCGGCAGGACGTTGATTTTCTCTCCGAAAGACACGCCTTCCTCAGTGCGCAATACAGCGATCCGGTCAATGATGCGGCGATGATTGTCGATGCTCGGCTCGCCGCCTTCCGCATGGCTGCGCACAATATGGTTGAGAAGCGCGCCGGTTGCCGATTGTCCGGCCTCCATCAGCCAGAGATCGGGAAAGATCGCCCCGAAATAAGGCCCCCAGAGGCTGAAGCCGTAAAGGGGCTGGGGCCTGAGCGCAATCAGGCAGCTGGACGTGCCGCCGATCATCGCGACATGGTCGATATTGGGGTCGGAGAGATCCGTCGATCCCAGCACGCCGAGCGCGCCTGCATAGGCATCAACCATACCAGCGGCAACGGGAATGCCGGCCATAAGCCCCAGCGCCTCTGCGGCCTCGGTGCTGAGCGTGCCGACGCTTTTGCCGACTGCGACCGCCTCTTGCGGTAAACCTGCGCGGGCCACCAGATCATCCAGCCCGACGCGATCCAGAAAATCCTGCTGCCAGCCAGGTTTGCTGTGGCCGAAAAACGTCCATTTCGATGTCAGGGTGCAGAGCGAACGCGCTGTGCTGCCCGTCGCCTTCCAGGTCAGGAAATCAGCGAGATCGAAGGCGGAGCCGAGCCTTTGCCAGAGATCCGGGCGATGACGCTTCAGCCACATCAGCTTGGGGATTTCCGCTTCCGGCGATATCACCCGGCCATTGTGGTGCAGCACCGGATGGTCGAGATCTCCGCATTCTTCCGCTTCAGCCGTGGCGCGGTGATCCAGCCAGGAAATGGTGTCGAAACCGTCTTCCCCATTCAGGCAAAGCGGCTGGCCGCTGCCGTCGCGCAGCACCAGCGAGCAGGTGGCGTCGAAACCGATGCCGGCAATGGCTGCGGGACCGATACCAGCCTCGGCAAGGGCTGCCTTGACCGCGATACAGCAGGCCTCCCAGATGTCCTGAGAATTGTGTTCGCCACGCTCATCGCTTGGGCGTGAAAGCAGGATCGGGTGTTCGCGCCGGGCCAGCAAGCGACCGGTGCGTGTCACAACACCGGCGCGCGCGCTGCCGGTGCCGACATCCACCGCAATCAGATGATCTCGCATGATGAATTTGTTTCCGCCCTAATGCTTATAAAACAAACTGAACCAGATTGGCCATGACGTCAAATTTGGCGTCTGGCTTCAGGGCGTCAATACTGTCGTGATAGCTTTCGCCTGTTGCATGGCCGCCTCCGGTAAAGGCAAGGGCGCGCATGCCAGCGGCACGGGCAGCAGTGAGACCGGCGGGGCTATCTTCCACCACCACGCAATGGTGTGGATCGACCCCCATTTTCTCGGCGGCATAGAGAAACAGGTCGGGTGCGGGCTTGCCGTTCTTGACCATGGTGGCGCTGAAAATATGTGGCTGAAAGCGCTCGATCAGCCCGGTGACACTGAGCGATAGCGCAATGCGATCCGGCTGGCTGGAGGAGGCCACGCACCAGTCGATGCCTGCTTTGCTGAGGTCATCGAGGGCGGTGTGCAGGCCGGAAATTGGCTTTAAATCCTGACGGAAGCGTTCATAGAGATGGGTGCGAAGGCTGGTTAGAAAACTGTCACCGATGGCAAACGAAAACTCCTCGCGGGCCGTTTCCACCACCGTTGCCATGCTGCGGCCAAGGAAGTGGCGATAGACATAATCCGCATCAATCGCCACGCCTGCCTTTTCAAACTCGGCCACCATGACCTCGACCGAGATCGGCTCGCTATCGACAAGCACGCCGTCGCAATCGAAAATCACCAGCTTGGTGGCCGGGTCGTGCATCATCTCATTCCTTATGCCGCTGCAAGAGTGCCATCGATGTAGCTTTGCAGGGTCTGTGCTGTGCCATGGGTGCGAAGGCTTGAGAGTGCTTTTGCAAACCGCTGTTTAAACACTTCATTTTGCCCAACAATGCCAAAAATATCGTCCAGTGCAAGGAATAGCAGCGGATCTTGCCGGGAAGCAATGGCGGTTTTTTGCAGCCGCTCGGCGCTGGCGTCGTTGAACACAATCGGCTTGCCGCTATCGGATGTGCCCTCAAAATAATGACACCACAGGGCAGACACCAAGGCCAGTCCGGTGACATCCAGCCCCTTGGCGAGACGATCCGCCGTTGTGGGCAGAATGAATTTCGGCTGACGGTTGGAGCCATCCTGCGCCAAGCGCGGAATCGTATCGCCGATTTTCGGGTTGGAGAAGCGGCTCTCGATCAGTGTTGCGTAATCCTGCAAGCTGGTGTTGGGCACGGGCGGGACCACGGGGATGATTTCATCATGGGTCAGCTTGGCAAGGAAGGCGCGGATTAGCGGGTTTTCCATGGCTTCGTGGACGAAGTGAATGTCCATGAGCGCGGCAGGGTAGGCAATGGCCGCATGGCCGCCATTGAGAATGCGAAGTTTCATCAACTCATAGGGTGCGACATCTTCCACGAAGGTCACGCCAACCTCTTCAAAGGCAGGGCGACCGAGGGGGAATTTGTCCTCAAGCACCCATTGCTTGAACTCCTCGCAAAACACGGGCCATGCATCATCAATGCCATAGGTGTCGCGGGTGATGTCGATTTCGCGTGGGCCGGTGGCGGGGGTGATGCGGTCCACCATGGAATTGGGGAAGGCAACGTGATGGTGAATCCACTCGGCAAAATCGGGATCGGAAAGTTTGGCAAGGCCGATGATGGTGGCTTCCGTCACCTCGCCATTGCCGGGGATGTTGTCGCAACACATCACGGTGAAGGGTGGGATATTGGCGGCGCGGCGGGCCTTGAGGCCTGCGATGATCAGGCCAAACACGGTTTTGGGCTGATCGGGGTTTTGTGCATCGGCCATAATGGCCGGGTGTTTGGGGTCAAAATGCCCGGTGGCGGGATCGATGAAATAGCCGCCTTCGGTGATGGTCATGGAGACAATGCGAATGGCGGGGTCTGCAAGCTTGGCAATGATGCCATCAAAATCCGGTGCCGCGATCATATCCACCATCGGCCCGGTGACGGTGGCGGCACTCTTGGCCACATCCTGTTCCACCACCGTGGTCAGGTAATCTTGCCCCGCCAGCTTGTCTTTCATCGTGGCGTCGGAGGGAAGCACGCCTGCGCCAACGATAGCAAAATCGAGGTCTTTGCCGAGGTTGAATAGCTCATGCAGGTAGACGGCTTGATGGGCGCGGTGGAAATTGCCAACGCCGAAATGGACAATGCCTGATGTGAGGGCCTCGCGGGCGTAGGTTGGAATGGCAGCCTTGGCGGCGGCGTCGGGCAGGGTGGAAAGGGAGAGTTTTATGGTCATTGGGTTAGGTCCTGAATGAATTTTGGGAAATGGGTGGGGGCTAGGCCGGGGTACCCCCCTCTGTCCTGCCGGACATCTCCCCCTCAAGGGGGGAGATCGATGTGTGGACATGCCGAGCCCTATTTTTGATTTTGTAGCTTAGAGCCGATGCGGCATTGTAATGAGGGTGACGGGCGTGCTCCAAGTGGATCTCCCCCCTTGAGGGGGAGATGCCCGGCAGGGCAGAGGGGGGTGAATCCCACGCACGACACATTATGTCACTCGCACCATCACTCATCTCAGCTCATCCAATTACCGCCATCCACGTTATACGTCTGGGCCACCACATAATCGGCCTCACTTGACGCCAGAAAAATCGCCATGCCTGTGAGATCCTGCGCCGTGCCCATGCGGCCAAACGGAACAGCCTCACCCACCAGCTTTTTCTTCTCGCCGGGCGCGCGGTTCTCGTGTTTGGCAAACAGCGCATCGACACCATCCCAATGCTCGCCATCGACCACGCCGGGGGCAATGGCGTTGACATTGATGCCATGCTTGATCAGGTCTAACCCTGCCGATTGGGTGAGCGAAATAATCGCCGCCTTGGTTGCACAATAGACCGCCACGAGCGCTTCACCGCGCCGTCCGGCCTGGCTCGCCATATTGATAATTTTGCCACCCTTGCCATGGGCAATCATGGATTTTGCTGCTGCTTGCAGTGTGAAGAGTGAGCCAGCCACGTTGATGGAAAACAGCCGATCATAGCTCTCGCGGGTGATGTCCACGATGGGTGCAAGATCAAACAGGGCGGCGTTGTTGATGAGAATGTCGAGGCCGCCAGTTTTCTCTTCCACAGCCTTGATGGCGGCATCAATGGAGGCCTGATTGGTCACATCCAGATGCACGGCATAGGCGTTTTCGCCAATGGCTTTGGCGGTTTCCAATGCTCGTTCCATATTAATGTCGGCAATGGCAACCGTGGCACCTTCACGCACATAGGCTTCTGCAAAGGCGCGGCCAATGCCACGGGCCGAGCCGGTAATCAGCGCGGATTTTCCGTCTAACCTGCCAGTCATGCTGACGCCTCCTTCTCATTTAGGCCCTGCTCATTGAAACGATGCAGGCGGCTCTCATCCGGGGTGATGAACACCGTGTCGCCATGGCGGGCAGTGAAATCGCCATCCGCGCGGGCGGTGAGGTGGCCAAGACCTTCAACATCGACATGCAAATGGGTGTCGGAGCCAAGATGTTCGGCAATCGTCACCTTGCCTTTCCACGCGCCATCGGTGGTGGAAAGTGTGACATGTTCCGGGCGCACGCCGATGGTTGTGGCTCCATATTTGGCAGCGGTCTCGCCGGAAATCAGGTTCATTTTCGGAGAGCCAATAAAGCCTGCGACAAACAGATTTGCGGGTCGGTGGTAGAGATCCATCGGCGAGCCGACCTGTTCGATATTGCCCTTGTTCAGCACCACAATCTTATCTGCCATGGTCATAGCTTCCACCTGATCGTGGGTCACGTAGATCGAGGTGGCTCCCAGCTTCTGGTGCAACTCGGTGATCTCAAGCCGCATGTTGACGCGCAGGGCCGCATCCAGATTGGACAGCGGCTCATCAAACAAAAAGCACGAGGGCGAGCGCACAATTGCCCGGCCAATCGCCACACGCTGACGCTGGCCGCCAGAAAGCTGGCGCGGTTTGCGGTCGAGATAGTCGGTGAGGTTGAGGATGCGGGCCGCATCCGTGACTTTCTTGTCAATCTCGCCCTTATCAATGCCCGCCATTTTCAGCGGAAAGCCAATGTTGGAGCGCACGCTCATATGCGGATAAAGCGCATAGGATTGAAACACCATGGCAAGGCCACGCTCAGACGGTTTGCGGTCTGTGGCGTCGGTGCCATCAATGAAAATCTTGCCGCCGGATGTATCCTCCAGTCCGGCAATCAGCCGCAGCAGGGTGGATTTGCCGCAGCCGGAGGGACCAACAAACACAACAAATTCGCCATTGTTGATCTCCAGATCAATGCCGGGAATGACCTTGTGCTCGGCAAAGGCTTTCGAGACGTTTTTAAGCTGAATACTGCCCATGGAAAAATTCCTTTTACTTGACCGCGCCAAAAGTCAGTCCGCGCACCAGCTGTTTCTGGCTGAACCATCCGAGCACAACGATTGGAGCAATCGCCATGGTGGAGGCAGCCGAGAGCTTGGCGTAAAACAGGCCTTCGGGGCTGGAATAGGAGGCGATGAAAGTGGTCAGCGGTGCTGCCACTGATGTGGTGAGGTTGAGGGTCCAAAACGCCTCGTTCCACGACAGAATGATGTTGAGCAGCATGGTCGAGGCAATGCCCGGCACGGCCATCGGCGTCAGCACATAGATGATTTCCTTGATCAGGGATGCGCCATCCATGCGAGCGGCTTCGAGAATTTCGCCGGGAATTTCCTTGAAATAGGTGTAGAGCATCCAGATGATGATCGGCAGGTTGATCATGGTCAGCACGCCGACCAGACCAATGCGGCTATCGAGCAATCCACCATCACGAAACAACAGATAGATCGGTATCAGCGCGCCGACGGGCGGCATCATTTTGGTGGAGAGCATCCACATCAGCACATCCTTGGTGCGCTTGGTGGGCGAAAACGCCATGGCCCAAGCCGACGGAATGGCAATGACTAGGCCCAGAAGCGTGGAGCCAAAGGAGATGATCACCGAGTTCATGAAGTGGGCAAAATAGTCTGAGCGTCCCTGCACCTCGACATAGTTTTCCGTGGTCCAGTGGAAGAACAAAAACACCGGAGGCGAGGCGATGGCATCGCCCTCGCTTTTGAAACTGGTGAGGAAGGTCCACAGAATCGGGAAGAACAGCAACAGGCCAATCGCCCATGCCATGAGGGTAAAGGTCAGCTTACGCTTGGTGGATATTGCGCGTGCCATTGATCAGCTCTCCAGGTTCTTGCCGATGAGGCGGATCAGGAAAAGGGCAACGATATTGGCCAGTACCACAGCCACAATGCCGCCTGCGGATGCGCCGCCAATGTCAAATTGCAGCAGGGCCTGATTGTAGATCAGGTAGGTCAGGTTGGTGCTGTCCGTGCCGGGTCCGCCATTGGTGGTCACGAGAATTTCAGCAAAGACCGAGAGCAGGAAGATCGTCTCAATCAACACCACCACGGTGATGGCGCGGGCCATGTGCGGCAGGGTGATATAGATGAATTTCGAGATCGGCCCTGCGCCATCCATTTCGGCGGCTTCCTTCTGCTCCTCGTCCAGCGATTGCAGGGCGGTGAGCAGGATCAGGGTGGCAAACGGCAGCCATTGCCATGCGACAATGATGATGATGGAGAGCAGCGGAATGGTTGCCAGCCAATCCAGCGGCTCCAGCCCAACGGCGCGGAAGGCAAAGGCAAACAAGCCGTTCACCGGGTTCATCAGCATGTTTTTCCACACAAGGGCGGCCACGGTTGGCATGATGAAAAACGGTGAAATCACCAGAATGCGGACAATGCCTTGGCCAAACATCGGCTGATCCAGCAGCAGTGCCAGCGCAATGCCGCCAATGATGGAAATGGCCAGCACGCCACCCACCAATATCAGAGTGTTGGTGAGGGCTGCAAAAAACGCCGGATCGGTGAGGAAATATTCGTAATTCAGTAGGCCGACGAAGTCATGCACGCCGGGCATCAGCAGATTATAGTTCAGAGTTGAAAAATAGATGGTCATGGCCAGCGGCACAATCATCCATGCAAACAGCAGGATAACCGAAGGGGCCATCATCCATCGGGCCGAGGAATGGGTATGGGTCGTCGCCATGTCTGCCGCGCCTCTTGGGGGTGTTGGACATTGAAATGTTCGTGTTGGAGTGTGTGGCCTACCCCCCTCTGTCCTGCCGGACATCTCCCCCTCAAGGGCGGAGATCGGATAGACGCATCTGCCAGTTTCTCCAGCACCGCTTGTGTTATCGACCTGTTGACGAGAAAATCAGGAGCGAGACGTAAACTCTGAGTCGATCTCCCCCCCTTGAGGGGGAGATGCCCGGCAGGGCAGAGGGGGGTAAACCCCCGCACTCAACCCTTACTTCTTCGGATAACCCGCCTTCTTCATCTCACGCTCGGTCAAGGTCTGCGCCGTCTTCAACGCCTGATCCACCGTGGTCTGACCGGCAAGAGCCGCCGAGAATTGCTGGCCAACGGCGGTGCCGATGCCCTGAAACTCTGGGATAGCCACATATTGCACGCCCTCATAAGGCACGGGCTTGACGGTGGGATGCTTGGGGTCTGCTGCGTTGATGCTGTCTAGCGTCATTTTGGCAAAAGGTGCTGCCTTTTGGTAATCAGCATTGGCATAGAGCGAGGTGCGTGTGCCCGGAGGAACGTTGGCCCAGCCATCCTTCTCCGCCACCAGCTTCAAATAGTCCTTGCTGGTTGCCCAGGCGATGAACTTTTCAGCGGCTTCCACCTTCTTGGAGCCAGCCGGAATGGCAAGGTTCCACGACCACAGCCAGTTGCCGCGCTTGCCAAGACCATTATCAGGAGCCAAAGCAAAGCCGACCTGATCGGCAACCTTGGATTCCTTCGGGTTGGTCACGAAGGAAGCCGCGACCGTGGCATCAATCCACATGCCGCATTTGCCGGTCTGGAACAAAGCGAGGTTTTCATTAAAGCCATTGGAAGACGCACCCGGAGGGCCGTTCTTCTTCATCAGGTCCACGTAGAACTGAAGGGTCTTTTTCCATTCGGGCTGATCAAACTGTGGCTTCCACTGCTCATCAAACCAGCGGGCACCAAAGGAGTTGGACATGGCGGAGAGGAAAGCGATATTTTCACCCCAGCCAGCCTTGCCGCGCAGGCAGATGCCGTAGACTTCCTTGGATTTATCGGTGATCTTGTCGGCGGCTTCCTTGATGAAGTCCCAGGTGGGGGCTTCCGGCATTTTCAGGCCTGCTTTTTCAAACAGATCCTTGCGATACATCACCATCGAGCTTTCGGCATAGAACGGTGCGGCATAAAGCTTGCCATCGACGGTCAGGCCAGAGCGCACCGGCGGCAGAAGATCGGCGGCATCGTAAGCCTTGTCGGCACTCAGCTTGTCCAGCGGTGCCAGCCAACCTTGCTTGCCCCAGATGGGGGCTTCGTAAATGCCTATCGTCATCACGTCATACTGGCCGCCCTTGGTGGCGACATCGGTGGTGACCTTCTGGCGCAGCACGTTTTCTTCGAGCGTGACCCACTTCACATCAATGCCGGGGTTCTTGCTTGTAAAATCATCCGTCAGCTTTTGCATACGGATCATGTCGCCGTTGTTGACGGTGGCGATGGTGAGCGTTTCAGCAGAGGCCACGCCAGCCATGGCGAAGACCGAGCACGCGCCCAGCAATATGGTTTTCAATGTCATTTCTTCCTCCCAGAAGACCAAGTGGAACCCGGAGGCCCCTTGAGGGTCTGCCGACGGGCCACTGGTAAAACAACCGATAGACCTTGATCTTACTCGCGATCTAATGAGCATTCGCTTTACTCATGGGCAAATACTCACATTATGCCACGAAATGTCAATCGCAATTCGTTGCTGCACTGCCGAAGTCAGCTGCGAATCCACGCGCAGTAAACCGATCAATGCCGTTGAGGGGGCGGAAACTAAAGGGATTTTGAATATTTTAAATTTATCAGCCACTTGAGATTGATTTGCGTCATCTGGCTGTTGGTGTCGGTAACAGCCGGTTGATAAACAGTCGCGATCAAAAAATACCGTGGGCCGGAGCGTGAAGCCATCTTAACAGGTCAAATTCCATTAAATTAAATTTATTTAAATTATCTAATTTAGCATAGTATTTTTATAGAACATATTAATAAATATTTTTTAATAATTTTCAAAATTCAATAATAGTTAATATACAATCGATTGTTATTATTATTTTTTGATAAATAAATTGACTCTTGATAATATTATATTACCCTTTCGAATTGTGTTGTTTTCGCTGGGGGGCGATGAGCATGATTTTCGTGGGGTATTTCTTCAATCGGCTTGTTTTGCCGATGGCTTTTCTTGTCTTTTTGTCTGTATCGTCGCATGCCATGGATGTTGGCGAGGCGCGTCATCTTTTGCAGCGGGTTGCCTTTGGTGCCAGTCCTGCTGAAGTTGCCGCCTTGGTTGAACTGACGCGCGAAGAGGCTGTCGATCATTTCCTCGACAGTCTTGATCATCCGGAGTTTCCGGAGCCGCCGCCGTTTGTTTCCCGGCCAAGGCCGGATTACTGGGCGAGTGGCTGGGAAAACCGCGACATGATCCTGCAGCATGTGGCGGAACGCGATCAGATGCAGGCGGTGTGGATCAATCATATGATCACCACTCCTACGCCTTTTGCTGAAAGACTGGCGTTGTTCTGGCACGGTCACTTCGTATCACGCTTTGATCCTGGCCGGGTTAGTGCGCCGCTCTTCGATCAAATCGCGCTGTTTCGCCGGGAAGGTGGCGGTAGTTTTCGGGTCTTGCTGCGGGATGTCCTGCGCGATCCGATGATGCTGACCAGCCTGGACAATGTCTGGAATACCAGCAGCCATCCCAATGAAAACCTGGCGCGCGAGCTGATGGAATTGTTCACGCTTGGCATTGGACACTATGACCAGCGTGATGTGCGTGAAGTTTCCCGGGTCCTGGCGGGGCATGGCGTGGATTTCGAAGGTGGCTGGCGCTATCGCTTCGCTGTCGATCAGGCGGACACCGGGGAAAAGATCGTTCTGGGCCAGCCTATTGCGGCGGGCAGTCAGGATCAGATTGATCGCCTGACTGATATTCTTCTGGCGCAACCGCAAACAGCCGAGTTTATTGCCGGTAAATTTTATGCGGCCTTCGTCTCCATTCGCCCGAACCCTGAGGCCACCAATCGGCTTGCGGGTGTCTTGCGCGATCATGATTACGAGCTGCGTCCTTTCTTGCGCGCCTTGTTGCTCAGCCCTGAGTTCTGGAGCCCTGCCAACAGGGGAGATCTGGTCAAGTCGCCGATTGATCTCGTTGTTGGGTTCTGCCGCAGCTTCGGTCTGACGCCGCCGGATGCGATGGTTTTGGTGACCTATCTCGACAAGCTTGGGCAGACACCGTTTATGGCGCCGTCCGTTGCCGGTTGGCGCGAGGGGACGTCCTGGCTGAACATGAAGACCTTGGTGCTTCGGCGGCTTGTGGTCTCCAGGCTTTGGGATGCGCTGCGGGTTGCCGACCGCACCCCCAAGCCAGGCGATCTCGCCGTCCGTTTCAGCTCGGAATTTATCATGGTGCCGACCGTGTTTACCGTGCGTGTCAATGGGGCTGAGGTTGCCACCGTCAGGCAAACCATTGGACTGGACCTGCAAAAGCAGCGCAGCCAGGGCGATAATGGCGGTTTGAAACCGATGTGGGAAACCGCAATCATCCCGGCAAAAAACCTGCCCGCGGATATCCGCAGTGTCGAGATAACCCATATTTCCAACGATCCCGACAGCCGCCTGTTCGTCAATTGGGTCGAGGTTGCGGGGCGTCGCTATCCGCCGCAGCTCAGCCGCTGGAGCCCGTCGGATGCGCCCTGTGCGGGTGCGCCGCGCGGCATGTTCTACTGCAATGTCGGTCTGGTGTTCGATATAGCGCCTTTCGATACGCAGCAGGCGACGATCGATGATCTGCGGGCCGATCATAACAGTCACATTGAATATACTACGGCGCGGCTGCAACGAGAGGAAGTTCAGGATGCCCAGCCGCCTCTTGAGCAGGCATTCGATATGATGATGGCGCGTGTTGGCGAGGGTTCTGTCAGCCGTGAGAACCTTGCCGGGCAATGGCTTCTGGGGCGGCCTGTCTTGTCTGCCCGGGCGGAAAAGCCAGCACTCGTTCCCTCCGTTGCCCAGCCTGTCGCTCAACCGATTGCCATGACGATGCAGCCTGCCGGTAATACCGGCACTGCTGAACGAGGTGCGGCGCTGATCGATCTTCTCAGGTCGATGACGACAGATCCGCAATACAACCTTAAGTAATTTTTTCACCATTATAATTCGGGGGAATGAATGGCTATGTTTAACAGGCATGGGTTGTCGCGCCGTGAATTTGCAGCATGGATGGGTCGGTGTCTTGCTGTGGGCTCAATGCCGGTGTGGGGCCCCCAGTGGGCGCCCTTGTGGGCCAGGCAGGCTTTGGCGGCTGCCGGACCGGGGGCTGCTGGTTCTGCCCGCCGGGTGATTTTACTCGAACTTTTCGGTGGCAACGATGCCCTGAATACACTGGTGCCTTTCAAAGACCCGGTCTACCGGCATTTGCGCCCAACCATCGGCCTGAAAGGGGATGAGATCCTGCCACTCAATACGGAGCTGGGCTTCAATGCGGCCTGGCGACAGATGGCGGATCTTTATCACAATGGCGAAATCGCCATCATCCAGGATGTCGGCTATCCCGATAACAATCTCTCGCATTTTCAATCGGCGGAAATTTGGGCGGGCGGGTCCAGAAAAGGCATTTCCAGTGGCGGTTGGGTCAGCCAGGTCTTGCAGGCGAACCGAAAGGATGCGGGACCCTTCGATGCAGATGGTGTGGTGTTTTCAGGCAATCAGGACCTGCTTGAGGGCGATGGCATGCGCATCCTGACGGTCGATAACAAGGATGCATTGCGCGGCGGGTCTCCGAGCGCGATGGCAGGAACCGACAAGACGGACGATCATGCTGCGCTCGCCTATCTGACCCGCCTTATGGCCGACCAGCAGGAGGTTATCGGGCGTGTTGCCGCCAGATTGAAGGGTGATAACCGGTTCGAGGCACGGTTTACGCGGGATTATTACATGGACCCGATTGATGCCCAGACAGCTCTTTTGCTCTGGATGGTTGAACAGGATGTGAAGTCGCCACTGTTCAAGATCAGCATCGGCGGCTTCGATCAGCATTCCAATCTACGGGGCGAGCACGAGCGCCTGCTGGCGAAGGTTCAGAGCACGCTGATGGGTCTGCGGCGCGGATTGAAGGAGATCGGTGTCTGGAACGATACGCTTGTTATCGCCCATTCGGAATTTGGCCGCCGACCGGCTGAAAATGCCTCTGGCGGGACAGACCATGGCTCTTGCAGTCCCGTTATCATGATGGGGGGCGGGATCAAGCCTGGGCTTTATGGCAGCCGCTGTGATCTGGAAAAGCTCGACGCGGAAGGCAATCCGGTTTTCACCACCGATTTTCGCAGTGTCTATGCGTCGGTGATCGGCAATTTCTGGCGATTCCCAACCAATCCGATTGCCGCGCAGGGCTTTGCGCCCTTGGCCTTGTTCTAGAGGCTGTCGGGCTCAGTATGACCCTGACAGCCTCCAAAGACTGATCCGAATAATTTAAGGATATTGCTGTGACATTGTTCTCTCCAGTTGCACCTGACGGTGCAGCCGGACAGGCTGCCGCTTTGCGTGCGCCTGTCTTGCTGCAGGATGGCTCTCTCAGAACTTTTGGGTTTGATGATCAACCCTTCGATCAGGCCTCGTCCGAGGGTACGGAAATTCTTGCCTGCCTCACACTTTTCAACGAGCCTGCCGAGGCGGTGGCGGGGACATTGGCTTGCCTTGCCGCCAATCAGGCTGTGCTGCTCAGCCGAAACGGCCCTATACAACGGCTGGAAGTGGCCATCGTGCTGGATGGCCGCGACCGCGTTCACCCCGAGACCGAAGCGCTGTTCAACCGGCTTGGCTTCGATCTCGATTGGGGCTTTGATCCTGAGGCTGCGAGCATCGGTCGGCAGGGAGAGGATGAGGTGCGGGTTCGCGTTCAGACCCGGCATATTCCGGTGGATCGGCTGACGGGGGGCAGCGGAAACCCTCTCTGCGTCCATCTGGCGGTGAAGGACCGCAACAGGGGCAAGCTGGACAGCCATGCCTTCTTCTTTCGAGACCTTGCAGAACGCCTGCGGCCAGATTTTGTCTTGCAGATCGATGCCGGGTCCCGGCCTGCTGACGATTGCCTGCCGGCATTGCTGGCGCAGATGCAACGCGAGCCGGACTGTGCAGCCCTTGCCACCAATATCGTCATGCAAGACGCGGCCTTGACCGATTGGCTGCAAAGCTGGCAACAGGCGGATTTTCTCTGGCAGAAACTATCCGATTGGCCGATTGGCAACGGTTTGGGCTATCTCGAAGTCGTGCCGGGGCAGGCCAGCCTGTTCAGAATGTCGGCCTTGAGACGCGGTGAAAACGGCGATCCTCTGGCTGCCTATTTTCGCGGGCTCTCCAGGCCGAAGAGCCTGATGGAGGCCAATCTGTTTCTCGCCGAGGATCGGATAATCGGCGCGGAAATCGTCAAAAGCCACCCTGCCTGCACCATCCGCTATCATCACGATGCCAATCTTGTCACCGATGGCTGCGCGACGGTTGGCGAATTGCTGCGCCAGCGCCGCCGCTGGACAAACAGTACGCTTGTGGCGCGCCTGACAGCCGTCGGCAGCCTTGCCGCTCTGCTGTGGCATGGTCGCCTGACGCCTGCGCGCTGGTGTTCGATGGCGCTGGCGCTGGCCTGGACCCTGCTGCAATTGCTGGAACAATGGTTCATCCCGGCGTCACTCGCCCTGCTTGTCTCCCTGACGTCAGGGCTTTGGCAAGGCGAGGCCAGAAATGGCGTTGCGGACAATGGTTTGGCATGGGGAATGGCGACGGGTGCGTTGCTGTTCTGGCTTTATTGTCTGGTCAGCATGAAGGCGAGGGAGGAGGGGGAATCTTTCAGCCGTAGGCTGCATGGCTGCTTGCATGGCCTTGGCCTGGGCATTCTTCTGGCCTGCACGGTCCTGGGGTTCGCCATCTGCCTTGTTGAGGTTGGTCCTGTCATTCAGGGCGTGATCCTGACGGTTGCCCTTATCCTTGGCATGGCGGTCTTGCACCATTCGTCCCGCGGGATGTCGGATCTGCTGAGAGTGTTCGTGATCTATATTCCGTCCGCTCCCGTCGCCAGCTTCTATCTGCTGAGTTATGCGCTTGCCAATTTCCACGATGTCAGTTGGGGCACCAAGGGATTGGTCAATGACAGCAGGGCTGCTATTCCGGCTGGCTGGCACCAGATGCGGTTGCGGCTTTTGATCCTTTGGGTCGTGAGCAATACGGGCTTGGTCTGGCTGGTCATGGGTGGAGTGCCGGGCGGCGCAATCAGCGTCCTTCAGTATGCCTGCTTGCCGGTCGTCGGGCAGATCGCCCTTGCGTCCTTGCTGCTGGTATCAGCGCGCTATCGAAACCCCGTTTCACCGTCTCCAGAGGTCACAGTCCGAGCAGAAAGCGTGCCGCATCTTCATCGATAATCAGCGCGTTGACATGGCCGCCCCGGGCAGCGGCGCGGATGGCGGCGTGCTTGCGTTTGCCCCGCGCCATGCCGATGACAACAGAGGTTTGGCGTGACGGGATCGCCATACTGGCGACACGGCTATTGACCGGGTCGTCCAACAGCTTGCCCTTGGCGTCGAAAATCCAGCCGCAGATTTCACCGGTGGCACCAGCGGCCAGAAGATTGCGCATTTCGGCTTCCTTCAGGAACCCGTCCTGAAGCAAGGGCGCGCTCAGCGTCATCTCACCGATGCCGACGAAGGTGACATCGGATTGGCTGCCAAGCACGATGGTCGGAGCAACCAGCGGCTGGCGGTGCAAAAGGTCGCGCTCCTCTGCGCTGGAAACGATGACCGGTAGTGGCATCGGAAAATGCCGGGCTTTCACCGCATCGGCCATGGAAAAGATCACGTTGAAATAGGCCGCCGATCCATCCGGGCTGATATTGCCGGTCAATGAGACGATCTTGTGCTGCGGACAGTCCATCTGCGGCAATTGATCGATCATGGCGCGCAGCGTTCGGCCTGTACCCATGGCGATGGTCAGCGGGTCCGGCCGTTTCAGCCAACGCTCCAGTTCGGCAGCGCCTGCCTCGGCAATGCCTGTGGCGGTGGCGTCCGAGCCGGGATCGGTCGGCACGACCTCGACCTGCTTCAGGCCATAGGCCTGTTTCACCGCATCGGCCAGTTCCAGACAGACAGCAATCGGATGGTCGAGGCGGACCTTGACCAGCTTTTCGGCAACCGCCAGTGACACCAGCCGCTGGGCGCTCTGGCGGGAAATATTCATCGCCGCGGCGATCTCGTCCTGCGTGCGACCGGCCACATAATAGAGCCAGCCGGCGCGGGCGGCGTCGTCCAGCCTGGCGTTTGAACCTACTTTGCGTGCCATCGAAAAACCTCTTCCCTTGGTGGATGAGGTAGAGGCAAAGGGGATGGGCTGTCAATTGTTTCAGTCCGATACCGGCAGGATCGGCCTTGAACCGCATCTGCAATGAGGGCTATGAAAGTCTGACGACAGCGAATGGAGATTGGCCGATGCCCGCACCCGTCAATGGTTTCAAGCAAGCCCTGCGGCAGGACGCTGTTCTTTACGGACTGTGGGTGGCGCTGGCCTCTGCGCATGGGGCCGAGCTTTGTGCCGGTGCCGGTTATGACTGGGTGCTGATCGATGGCGAGCATGGGCCAAATGACATTCCGCTGCTTGCCGCCCAGCTTGCCGCCTCCGCCCGTCAATCCGCCCATCAGGTGGTGCGTCTGCCCGTGGGCGAAGCCTGGCTGATCAAGCAGGCGCTGGATATTGGCGCGCAGACGCTGCTGATCCCGATGGTCGATACGCCGGAGCAGGCCTTGGCTGCTGCAAAAGCCTGCCGCTACCCGCCCTTTGGCATTCGCGGCATGGGGGCCGGGCTTGGTCGGGCCTCCGACTTCGGCCGGATCGGCGATTATGTGGCAAGTGCCAATGACCAGATTTGTCTGATCGTGCAGATCGAAAGCCGGTTGGCGATGGCCAATCTGGAGGCGATCCTTGCCACTGACGGCGTCGATGCTTTTCTGATTGGGCCTGCGGATCTGGCCGGTGATCTCGGTTTTCCGGGCCGCGCCGATGTGCCGGAGGTTTACACGGCGGTGGAGGATATTCTGCGTCGGGCCAAGGCGCTGGGCAAGCCTGCCGGGATCATGTCAACCGATCCTGTGATGATCGATCTTGCCCGCAGCAACGGGGCGCGCTTCATCGCCACCCAAAGCGATGTCGGCCTGCTGGTTGCCGCTGCCGCCAACCATTTGAGCAGCGTCAAAGGCGAGGCAGGACCAGAGGCGACTGGCGGTTATTGACACCCCTGACAGTGAGGAGAGACTGATGGCGCAATCGACGCTTCGCCTGGAAGACAGCTGGAAGGCCATGGTCGGCGAGGAATTCGAAAAGCCCTATATGCAGACCCTCAAGCAGTTTCTGGTCGAGGAAAAGCAGCAGGGCAAGCCGATTTTCCCCAGAGGGCCAGAGTATTTCCGGGCGCTGGATCTGACCCCCATCGACAAGGTGCGGGTGGTGATCCTGGGGCAGGACCCCTATCATGGCGCGGGGCAGGCGCATGGCCTATGCTTTTCTGTCCAGCCCGGCGTGCGCATTCCGCCGTCGCTGGTCAATATCTACAAGGAATTGCAGGCCGATCTCGGCATTGCCCCGGTGCGCCATGGCTTTCTGGAACATTGGGCGAGCCAGGGCGTACTGCTGCTCAACAGCGTGTTGACGGTGGAAGAGGGCAGGGCTGGGTCGCACCAGGGCAAGGGTTGGGAAAAGTTCACCGACCGGGTCATCCATGCCGTGGCCGAGCAACGTGAGCACGTGGTCTTCATCCTCTGGGGTGCTTATGCGCAGAAAAAGGCGGCTTTCGTCGATCCGGCCCGGCATCTGGTGCTGAAATCCGTACATCCATCGCCGCTCTCGGCCCATAACGGCTTTTTTGGCTCAAAGCCGTTTTCCAAAGCCAATGCCTATCTGGAGGCGCATGGAGAGGTCCCCATCGACTGGCAGCTTCCAGCCGATCCTGGACAGGAACAGGCGTGAATCGGCTTGCGGGACGGCGTTATTTGTCACCACAGAATGACGTCGAAGCCATTGCTTCGCTCATCAAGACATGCAAGTTAGTCTGATAAAGCCAAGGAGATGGGTGTTGGTGATGGAGCCGCTTCCTTGGTGGCTGTATAACGCCTGTGACGTTGTAGATGTCGGGCGATTATCTAATACTAACAGGCATACTAAATGCCCAGACTCGCGGATTTCTATATCCGCCGCATAATGCGAAACGACTTATCCAGCTATTCTACGAGAGACTTGCTGCAATTGGCGGCGGTCGAAAATGATCGGGATCTCGTCTACAAGGCTTTTTGGACTGTTTTTCGAAGATGGGAGAATGGTGACGATCTATCGGTTCTCGTTGATTTTATCGAATCAAAAGACGCCAATGATCGGCTTAGAGCGGCGTACTTCTTGTTTGAGGTGTCGCCTCCCAGCGATATGTTAAAGATCGCCGTCCTCAAACTTGCCGACGATGTAATGCCTGAATGTCGGAGGGCGTTCGTTGGCTATCTCCTAGATAGTGGATGGTACGATGAAACGGCTGCTCAAGGCTTGGTGAAAGGCATCCAGGACTTCGATGTTCGCGTGCGGTTAAAAGTGATCGACTGGGCTATCAAGGCAACTGACGAGCAATTCGATGATTTTTCCCGGCGGTTGTCAGCAGACACTGCCAACCTCTCCGCTCATACTTGGAAAGGTCGATTCAAAAAGCGCGCAATCAGAGCCCTCCATATCGCCAGTGAGGTGCGATGTGGTGCAAGCGTGGACAAGCTGAGAGCAACCATTCAAGAAGAAGATAGTTTTACCTTCGACCATCTCGATGCGTTCGTATCGCACCACAGACGGCGGCGAGAACAAAGGCATGTACCACGGGATCAGCCGTAAATACTGAACGCCTCACCGCCACTGATGTAGTTTCCGACTCTATCCCTCTGACGGGCTAGATCGACATCGTTTATTGTTAAATTCACTGCATAATTCTACCCTTAAATCATTCCGATTCGAGGAGTTTTGCAGTAGTCTCCGGTCAAACAAACCACCGGAGGCAGTTCATGAGCAATCATCTGAAATTCTTCATCGATGGCGCCTGGGTCGATCCGGTTCACCCCGCCGTGCTCGACGTGATCGATCCCTCGACGGAAGAGGCCTATACCCAGATTTCCGTCGGCTCAAAGGCTGATGTCGACAAGGCGGTGGCAGCGGCGAAACGCGCCTTTGCTAGTTTTTCGCAATGGTCGGTCGCGGAGCGGCTGGCGCTCTTGAACCGCATTCTTGACGAATATAACCGCCGGTACGAAGATATCGCGCAGGCTGTCAGCCAGGAAATGGGCGCGCCGCTCAGCTTTGCCCTGGAAAGCCAGGCCTGGGCCGGACGCGCCCATATGGAAGCGACGATTGCCGGGCTGGAGACGTTCAAGTTTTCCGAACAGCGCGGCGGCACCATGGTGGTCAAGGAGCCGATTGGCGTCTGCGCGCTGATCACGCCGTGGAACTGGCCGCTGAACCAGATCGTCTGCAAGGTCGCGCCCGCCATCGCCGCTGGCTGCACGGTGGTGCTGAAGCCGTCGGAGATCGCCCCGATCAGCGGCATTATCTTCTCCGAAGTGATGGAGGCCGCCGGTACGCCGAAGGGCGTCTACAATATGGTCAGCGGCAATGGCCCGGATGTCGGCCAAGTGATGGCTGGTCACCCCGATGTCGATATGGTGTCCTTTACCGGCTCGACCCGGGCCGGGATTAATGTTGCCAAGACGGCAGCGGAAACGGTGAAGCGCGTCGCCCAGGAACTGGGTGGCAAATCCGCCAATATCATCCTGCCCAATGCCGATTTCGAAACGGCAGTGCGCAAGGGCGTGCAGGGATGTTTCGGCAATTCCGGCCAGTCCTGCGATGCGCCGACACGGATGCTGGTACCCGCCGACCGTCATGACGAGGCGCTGACCTATGCGAAGTCCGAGGCCGAAAATTTCGTGACCGGCGATCCGCGCAGCGAAGACACCAAGCTTGGCCCTGTTGTCAGCCAGATCCAGTATGACAAGATCCAGGGGTTGATCGAGGCGGGTATCAAGGACGGTGCGACGCTGGTGACAGGCGGGCCAGGGCGCCCGGAAGGGCTGAACCGCGGCTATTACATTCGCCCGACCATCTTCGGCAACGTCTCCAACGACATGACCATCGCCCGCGAAGAAATCTTCGGCCCGGTCCTGTCGATTTTGCCCTACAAAGACGAGGGCGAGGCGGTCGAGATCGCCAATGACACGGTCTATGGGCTGGCGGCCTATGTGCAATCGACCGATATTGAGCATGCCCGCGACGTGGCAAAGAAAATGCGGGCCGGGTCGGTCTATCTCAACTACCCGGATTGGGACACGTTCGCACCATTCGGCGGCTACAAACAGTCGGGCAATGGCCGCGAATATGCCGATTGGGCCATCCACGATTTCCTCGAGATCAAAGGCATCGTTGGCTGGGACGCATGAAGACGACCTTCAACCCGCCATCGGTGCGCAGACCCTTCGGCAATTACAACCACGGCCTGCTGGTGCCTCCGGGTGCCAGCCTGCTGGTCACCTCCGGCCAGCTCGGGATCGGTGTCGATGATAGTATTCCCGATGACCTCGAAAGCCAGGCGGTTTTGTGCTTCGAGGCGATCGGCACTATTCTGGCCGAGGCGGGCATGAGTTATGCGGATGTGATCCGCATCTCTGGTTTTGTCACCCGCCGAGAGGATTTTGCATCCTATATGCAGGTGCGTGATCGTTATACGTTGGAACCAAAACCGGTTTCAACGCTTCTTATCGTCACCGGATTTACCCGACCGGAATTTCTGGTTGAAGTAGAAGTGACGGCGGCTAAAATAGTCTGATGTTTTTTTCGGCTTGATTTTATCGAGCCGGAATATTTTGATGTTTACAGGTCGAAAATAAAAGATCTGAACATTTCTTTACATTCCAAAAACTAAGCGTTTCTACCGTCTAATCTCATATTGAAACATTTATGCAATATGAACGATAGATGAATGACGTGTTCAACGGATGTTATTTAAAATATTCGGAACAAATAGTTTCCTTCTCCGTTATGCCCCCAGATAATCGGAAAGAAGGAATATCCTGATGAAAACCAAGATTGCTCTTATTGTCGCTGCCGCTCTTGCCGGCTCTGTTGCAACCTCCGCCATGGCGCAGAATGCCACTGTGACCGGTGCAGCAGGTGGTGCGGTTACCGGTGCTGTTGTTGGTGGTCCCGTCGGGGCAGCCGTTGGCGGCGTCGTCGGCGCAGTTGCCGGAACGGCCATTGATCCGCCGCCACCGCGTGTTGTGACCTATGTTCGCCAGCAGCCAATGCCAGCGCAGCCTTACGTGACCGATCAGGAAATCGTGGTTGGCCAGCACTTGCCGCGTCAGATTGTGATCACCCCGATCCCGGAAGATCCGACCTACGCCTACGCGATCGTCAACAACGAGCGTGTTATCGTCGATCCGCAGTCCTATACGGTCATTGATATCATTCAGTAACGACCTTTTTTGACTCTCCAGTCATCTTGCCCCGCCGGCCTTGCGCCAGTGGGGCTTTTTTTTGCCCGGAACGTCCAGGGCCTATATTGGCATGACGTACAACATACCCTGAAATAGTACAGCTCTGGTCAGCAATTCCCAGCGACAGACGGATGGAAATCTCTAAGTTCGGCAATCGACACCTGATCGATCCAAGTGCACTGACGCATTCACTTCGTTCATGCTTTCGTGCACTCGGTTTTTGTTTACGCATCGATTTTTCCAAACTCGGCTGACGCCTCGGGTTGGATCGATACTCTAACTCTTTGTTTTAACGCATTTCCGGACGCAAAACCGCTGTGCACTTTTGCTGGAAATGCTCTAGGGGGACCATCCGTGAAGAGACTATTCGCCGTTGCCGCGCTGACCTTCTTTCTGCCAAGCCTGTCTTTTGCCGATACGCTGCTGTTTCCAAGCGATAATCCGGTCGCGCGTATCACTATTCCCGCCGACTGGGAGCCGAAGGAAACCGAAAGTGGCATCGATGCGACCTCCGAAGACGGCGCGATCTATATCGCCATCGACGTTGCCAACGCCAAGACCACGGATAAGGTGATCGATGACGCCATCGCTTTCCTTCAAGACAACGGCGTCAAGATCGACGGCTCGACCCAGAAGCAGTCGGACGAAGTCATCAATGGCATGGACATGACCAATTTCGACTGGACCGGCGTCGATGAAGACGGCGCCGTCAATGTTGGTCTGTCGCTGCTCTCACCCCGTCCCGGAAAGCTGCTGGTCATTACCTATTGGGGAACGAAGGGCAAACAGGAAAAGCACGGTGCCGAATTGCAGGAGATCATCTCCTCGCTGAAGGCGGCAAAGTAGCCCTTAAAGGTTGTTTTTATTTTTCCAGTAAATCCTATCAAAAAGGGAGGCGGATACCTCCCTTTCTCTTCGGCTTGCTGCATGATTCCTTAAATCGGAATCTATTTAACGGGAAAATTATGCAGCAGATTTAAAGTGTTACAGCGTCATTTGTGCGTTTTATAAAGCGCACGGCGCGGTAATATCAGACGGTTGCCGTCTGGCTACCGTTACCAACGGCAACGAAGGTGAAGTTACGATCACTCGCATCACCGCTGTCACCGCCCGTCTTGAGATAAACGCCGTTGACATCGAGGCTGATGATGACGGCGTTGTCCCTCGTACTGCCATCGCTCGGAAAAATCTGCGTTACCGAAGCACCGCCGATCTTGCTGAAAGCGGGGCGGAATGAAACCTGGTAATGTCCTTTGGAAACGCGGGATACGCTGAAACCTTCGCCAGAAATGATTTCACCTGTGGATTTGACCGTACCTGCAATAATACGTTGATCAGACATAAAAATATTTCCTCCAGTGATACACCTCATTTGGTGCATCACGTAAATACAAAACCAAAAGTGGTGATTCAAATTGATTTTGTTTTGAGGTATTACTATTTTTGGGTGTAATTTAATAAATTAAAACCGCTCCATCACGCCCCCCACCTTATCCAGAAAGGTGGCGCGGCTTTGTTGCGTGCAATTGTTCATATCGTAATGGGCAAGAAATTTTACCGGCGCGCCGAGCTTGATCTGGGCGCGCAGCACACGCTTCACGGATTTCTTTGGTGGGTTACCCGCAAGAAAAGCCCGCAACGGGGTTGCGCCATAGGTTAGAACCCCCGCCAGTTTGCGGATATGGCGCAGCGTTGGCGTCAGTTTTCCATCGATCAGTTCGAACGTGACCCCCGGCAGCCAGACACGGTCAAAATAGCCGCTCAGCATGGCGGGAAAGCTGAAATTCCACACGGGGGTGACGATAACAAGGCCTTCTGCTGCCTTCAACCGCTCGACATAGGATTTCACCGGCTGGATATTGTCTGGATAATCATGATAGATCCGCCGCTCCTCAGCCGAAAGAACCGGGTCGAAACCCTCATCATACAAATTGCAGCCATCAACCTCATGGCCGGCTTGCTCCAGGCTTTGGCAGGTCTTGTAGTAGAGCGCCCGGTTGAAGCTTTCAGCCAAGGGATGAGAGTGAAGAACGAGCACGCGCATGCAAAAGTCCCTGGTTTGCACCCGCCGGTTCCCCGGAGGGTTCTGTCAAAAACATCCGCGTCGTTTGTCCCGATGCCTTCTTCCGCCTGCTGGCTGGAGGAAAGGTCATGTTCATGCATGATCAGGGACAAGCCCCGCCAGGAGTACCTTCGGACTGTGAAGACGGCCTCATGCCGTCAAGCCTTTGCGTTCTAAATCATCTCCGGTTGAAAGTGCAAGGATTTCAATCGTCTCCCATCGATTGTAATCCGGGAAACAGATAGTTGCGCCCGGCGGAAAAGTCGAAATCGGGATTTTCCCAGGCGATCATCTTGCCGGGATTGAGCAGGCCCTTGGGGTCGGTTTCCTGTTTGAAGGCCAGCTGCACCGTATCGGTCTGCTTCATGCCGCCTTCTTCCAGCGTGTAGCGATGCGGGTTGAAGATCGGGCAGCCGTTGTCCTCGTGGATGCGGATGATCTCTTCCAGCCGTTCCTTGGTGGTATATCGCACCAGCGGCAGGCCGGAGCATTGGATGGCGCCATCAAAGCGCATGAATTCCAGGTGGCCGATCACCTCATCACCAAAAATTTCGGTCATCTTCCCGACCTTTTCGACATGATCCGGCCCTGGATATTGCACTTGCAGATAGGTGATCGAAGGATCGACCTTCAGCGCCCGCAGCGTCGTATGGTTCCAGGCCAGTTCATAGGCATGGGGAATACCCTTCATGCTTTCGACAGTGTCGGAACGGAATCGCAGATCGGCCTTCATTTTCTCGGCATAGGCAAGAAACGGCCCCATGGAATGTGGCGCGACCATCAGCACCACCACGGACTGGCCATCCTTCAGCCAGGGCTTGTGACGGGTGAAATACTCATAAGGCACGGGAGCCGCGATGGGCGCCACTTCCTTCAACAGAATACCGTTGCGGTGGCTGAGCGCATCGGCAAAGCGCACCGCGTCCATGTAGTCGTCATAGCCGACGATGACATCTACCCAGTCATAGGCAGGGGCCAGCGGCATTTCCACTTCGGTGATGATGCCATTGGTGCCATAGGCGTGGCTGACCTTTTGCAGGTCCCAGGCGGAGAGTTCCAGTACCCGCGGTTCCGCCTCCATGGTGACCACCCGCAGCGACAGGATATTACCGAGATCGCGCAGGCCACCCCAGGTGATCGATCCGACCCCGCCCGAACCTCCGGCGACGAAGCCGCCGATGGAAGCAGTCTGGGCGGTTGAGGGGTGGAAGCGCAATTCCTGGCCGGAATGGGCGCGTGTCTGGCGATCCAGTTCGGCGATAACGATGCCCGGCTCGCAGATCACTCGGCCTGGGTGAATCTCTTTCACCTTGTTCATGTTGATCAGGTTCAGCACGATGCCGCCGGACAGCGGCATGGCCTGACCATAATTGCCAGTACCCGCGCCGCGTGGCGTCACCGGCACGCCATGGGCATAGGCGACTTTCAGCGTGCGGATCACCTCTTCTTCGCTGACCGGGGAAACCACGAGGTCCGCCGTGACGTGGTCCAGCTCGGCCTTCAGGATTGGCGAGTACCAGTAGAAATCCCTGGACTTCTGCTTGACCAGCGCCGGATTGTCCTCGACGGCGATCCCGGCCAGTTCAGCTTTGATTTTTGCGTAATCGGGCATGGTTCAATCTTCCATCACATGGTCAAGGTCGCGGTAGTCAGGAAGCTGCGCGTCGATAGCCTTGCCGGAACGCAGCACGATGCGGTCAGCCTGCGGACGCGATAAAAGCTCGCTCCAGTTTCTCGCCGAAAACATCACCAGATCCGCCTTGGCGCCGACCTTGATGCGGCCATGGTCGGGGCGTCCAAGAATATCGGCGGGGCTGCGGGTGACGATCCGGGCGGTGCTGTCCAGCGGGTGATCGAGATGGATGATCCTGACCGCTTCGCGCAGCACTTCCACACAATCGAGATCGCCATAGGCGTAGAACGGATCGCGGGTATTGTCGGAGGAAACTGCCGTCTGAACACCTGCCGCCGCCAGTTCATGAAACAGGGTGACGCCGCGTTGGCGGGGTGTGCGACCAGCATGCCGGTCCTGCAAATACATGTTGCACATCGGCAGCGACACGACGGCAAGCCCGGCTTCCGCCACCTTGTCGATGGTGGCCTTGGCGATATCGTCACTCTGCTGGGTCAGTGAACAGCAATGGCCAACCACCACCGAACCTTGAAAACCATTGCGCAGCTTGGCTTCGGCAATCGATTTCAAGGTCAGCACGGAAGCATCCTGCGTCTCATCGACATGCAGGTCGATGTCGAGGCCGTGATCACTCGCGGCGCGAAACAGCCGGTCCAGCCGGTGGTCCAGATCCGGCAATACTTGCGTGACGCCGCCGAGAATGCCCTTGTGTGCGACAAGCACCTCCAGCAGATCATTGAAGAAGGCCGTGTCGGTCATGTCCTCAAAAGGGAAAAGGGCGACGGCCTGAAGGTCGATCCGGCCCGCCCACTCCTTGCGTATCTGCGAAAACACCTCGAAGGAAATCCGGTGCTGGGGGGCGCTGCTGTCAAGATGGGTACGGATCAGGCTGGTGCCGTGGGCATAGGCGCAGCGCAGCGAAAATTCCATCCGCGCCCGCACATCGTCTGCCGACCAATTTGCCTCGCGGTCCTGCTTTACGGCATCGAGCGCGCCGATGAAATCGCCTGTTGGATTGGGCTTTCGCGGCCAGATATGGCCCTTGTCGAGATGGGTATGCATGTCGGTAAAGGTCGGCCAGACCATGGCATCGCGCAAATCAATGATCGGCAGGTCTGCCCCGGTCTTGTACTGAGATGCGGTGCCGACCTTAACAATGGCTTCAACCTTGCCATCGTTAATAATCAGATCGGCGCTGACCAGCCCCTCGCGCACCGGTCCAGCGGGAACGTCATCCACCGCTTCGACGGGTAAGGTGGCGCGCGTCAGGGCAAACCGCCCGGCTTTGGGAAGATCGGCAAACAATCTGGTCATCAGTTTTCTCGCTTGATGCTGCTTTCATGCCAGCGATGCAGCGCCAGCCATGAGATGAAGGAGGTGATCGCGAAGATCACCACGCCGAGGCACGATAGCAGGAACAGGGCGGCAAACAGCCGGGGAATGTTCAGCCGGAATTGCGATTCCAACAACCGGAAGGCAAGCCCGGAACCGGCGCCCGCCGAACCCGCCGCAAACTCCGCCACCACGGCGGCAATCAACGCCAATCCGCCACCGATCTTCAGACCGGTCATGAAATAGGGCAGCGAGGCTGGCAGCTTCAGATAAAGCAGGGTTTGCAGCCGCGAGGCGCCGTAGAGATCGAACAGGTTGAGGAGATTATGATCAACGCTTTTCAACCCCTGCACCATGTTGGAGAGGATCGGGAAAAAGGCGACCAGAAAGGCGCAGATCAACAGCGCCACCTGGGTTGACGGTGCATAGATCAGGATCAGCGGCGAGATGGCGACGACAGGCGTGACCTGAAGGATGACCGCAATTGGGTAGAAAGCCGTTTCAATCCATTTCGACTGGACGAGAAACACCGCAATGCCGACACCACCGACCAGTGCCAGAGCCAGTGCCATCAGAGTGATCTTCGTCGTCACCCAGAGCGCCGGTCCCAGAATGCCCCAATCTGTATAGAGCGCCTTGGCGACCACCAAGGGTCCGGGCAGGATATATTGGGGTACTTCGGACAGAATGACGCTGACATGCCAGATCAGGATCAGTATGGCCACGACGGCAAGCGGAATCAGTACCCGAAGAGTGGTTTCTCCATGGCGGGCAAACACGCCTTGTTTTGGCATGGCCAGGCTTTCAGCTTCGGCTGGTGTTTCAATCTCCGGGGTCATCCGTGATGCTCCAATCCCGCCTTGGATGGGCCGCCGTCAAGAGGAAAGCCGATGGCTTCCAACAGGACATTCGAGGCCTTTTCGCAGACCTGCCGGTATTCTTCCGAGGTTCGGTAATGGGCGTCGCGTTCCAGGCTGGTGGAAATAGCGAAATCGGCATGCACCCGGCCGGGCCGTGCCTTCATCACCACGATGCGATTGGAAAGATAAGCGGCCTCGAACACCGAATGGGTAACGAAGATCACGGTAATACCGGTCTCGCGCCACAGTCGCAGCACGTCGTCATTCAGCTTTTGCCGGGTGATCTCATCAAGGGCGGCAAACGGCTCGTCCATCAGCAGCAGTTTCGGCTTGGTCACCAGGGCGCGGGCAATCGACACTCGCATTTTCATGCCACCGGAAAGCTGGCGCGGATAGGCATCCGCGAAATCCTTCAGTCCCACCGTGTCAAGGGTTTCGAGAACGGTCGAGGTTGCAGTTGCCTTGGAAATCCCTTGCAGACGCAGTGGCAGATAGACATTGCCGAACACCGTCTGCCAGGGCAGCAGGGTCGGCTCCTGGAAGACGAAGCTGATATCACCTTCCGGCAGGCCCTTGGCATTGATGCGGGAACTGGGCCAGTCGACCGTGCCGCTGGAGATGCCGCCGAGACCGGCAATAATCCGGAGCGCCGTCGATTTGCCGCAGCCGGAAGGGCCCAGCAGGCTGACGAATTCACCCGCCTCGACGGTGAGTGACATGTTGGACAGCGCCACCGTGCCGCTGGAAAACACTTTGGACACGCCTGTTAGCATGACAAGGGCGCGCTGGCGGTTTTCAGTGCGAGGCTTTTGCAGTGGTTCAGTCGGGGTCATTCCGGGGCCTGTCGTTAAGGGCCTATATTTTGTCTCAGGGAAAAGAGCTTCTCTTGGGGAAAAGTGGACCCGGTTTCCCGAAAAGACAAACGCAAACAAGAGAACAGAGTGTCTGTCTGGCTCGATTTGAGCCTGACAAACACGGATAAGGACGAAGGATCTGTCCTCCTTATCCACACGCTGTGGCGGCGCCTCTATCCGGTGCGCCGCCCTGTCTTTGCTTCTTCAGCTTTACTTTTTCAGGTTAAGGCCAACGCCCTTGCAGACGAACTTGGTTGTGTAGGCCTTGTTGTAATCCAGCTTGGCATCGACAACGCCGATCTGAACCATGGTATCGAAGAATTTCTTGTAATGCTCATCGGTCATGCAGCCGATGCCCTTTTCCAGGGTCGGGCCGGAATCGACGATGCCATATTCCTTCATTTTCTCGATGGAAAAGGCGATCTGGCTATCGGTGATCTCAGGATTATCCTTTTTGATCAGTTCATTGGCCGCTTTGTTGTCACCGTAGAGATATTTGTACCAGCCCTCGGAGGAGGCATCGATAAAGCGCTGCACCACATCAGGCTTCTTATCGACCATGGTCTGGGTGGTGGTAATCATCGTCGCATAGGGCGTGTAGCCATTGTCGGCCAGCAGGAACAGTTTCGGCTTGAAGCCGCCCTGCTTTTCGATCTCGTAAGGCTCAGACGTGATATAGCCTTGCTGGGCGGATTTCTTGTTGGCGAGGAAAGGTGCCGGGTTGAACGTATAGGGCTTGTATTGCTCGTCCTTGAAGCCCGGATAGTTCTTCTTCATCCACTCGAAATAGGTGGTGTAGCCTTCCTTGCCCATGAAGATCGTGTCGAGCTTGGCGAGATCGCCAAATTTCTCGATCCCCTGGTCAGGATGGGCAATCAGCACCTGCGGGTCCTTCTGGAACATGGCCGCGACGTCGATCAACGGAATGCCCTGCTTGACGGCATCCAATTGTTGAAGCGGGCTGCCCATGTAGAAATCGACCTTGCCGGCGATCAGCAATGCCTGGTTGGCCGCATTCGGGCCACCCTGGACGATCTTCACCTTCAAACCGTATTTTTCATAGGTGCCATCGGCCACGGCCTGGTAAAATCCACCATGCTCGGCCTGGGCCAGCCAGTTGGTGCCGTAGCTGACCTCGTCCAGCGCCATGGCTGGGCTGCCAAGGCCAAGGGCCAGTGCGGTTGCGGCCAAAGTGTTGACAATTGTCTTGTGCAGTATGGTTTTCGTCATGTGTGTTTTCCCCTGATCCCTCGGATCGCGTGCTGCCGCCCGATGTCCCATGCCGCTGAAATGGCTCCGCTCAAAATGGCTCCACTGAAATGGCCCGCCGCGTTTTATGCATTTGAGCGGTTGCCTTGCGGCTTGAAAAGCATCAAATTTCGTCCGCTTCGATGCCTTAATGGCATCGCTTGCTCGCTCTGTATGTGAATCGTTCAATCTGCCTAAAAAATGGACTGGTGTGTTACGCCATGCTTCACTCCCGTAAGCTGCTTTATATAGACGAGATTGCCCGTTGCGGTTCAATTCGTAAAGCCGCCGCTAGACTTAACGTTGCATCTTCCGCTGTCAACCGGCAGATTCTGGCACTGGAAGACGAGCTGGGCGTTCCCCTGTTCGAGCGTCTGCCGCGGGGCTTGCGGCTGACGGCGGCGGGGGAGCTGTGTGTGGAGCATATCCGCGAAGTTCTGAAGGGCTATGAACGTCTGGAAGCCCGTATCCGCAGCCTGAAAGTGCCGCAGGTGGGAAAGGTATCGCTGGTCGCCACGGTGGGGTTGGCCGCCGGTCCCCTGCCGGAAATCATTGCCCGGTTTCTGGACGCGCATCCGCGCATCAAGGTGCATTTGCGCAATGACAGCGGCTCCACCACCCTCAATCCGGTACTGACAGGTGAAGTGGATATCGGGCTGGGCTTCAACATCCCGGCAACGCCAGGCATTCGGACCATCGCCAATTTTGATATCCCTGTCGGCGCGGTTTTACCGCCCGGTCATCCGCTGGCGCGGGAAAAAGGTCCGGTCGATCTGGTCGATGTGGTGCAGGAAAAACTGGTGCTGGCTGAGCCTGGCACCAGCCTGCGCAATGTCATCAACCTGGCGCTTGCCAACCTGCCGCTGCCGGTCGAGCCCCTCTTGGAAACCAATGCCTCCGAACTGTTGAAGCAATTGGTTAAATGCGGCACGGCGCTGACCCTACTCAACCCGCTGGATGTGATTGTCGAATGCCGCAAGGGCGAACTGGTCTTTCGCCCGCTGGCCGAACCGCATTGCCGTCACCAGCCGATGAAACTGTTTGCCCGGGCGCGGGCGCCGCTGGATGCGGCGACCAGTCTGTTCGTTGAATATCTGGTTCAGGAAATCCAGGCCCTGGTGGAGGAATTGCAGGGCAGGGGGTATCTTGCCCCGGACCGTGGTTATTCCGGGGAATAAAGCGCTGACAGCGGATAGTCCCTGACGTCACGCAAGAGCTGGATGAAGCCGTATACCTGGTGACGGCAGATAGCCTCACCCTTTTGCGCCGTGCCTTTCGAGGCATCGCCGACCACACCGGCTGGATTGAGATCATGGGCAATCCAGGCCAACGAATGGGGCGGCAAGGGCTGTAGAAAATCCGAGCGCTCCTTCATCCATTCCGCTTTGGAGACGAAGTTTTCGGCCTTGTTCATCCGCACCAGTTCGGGGCGGAAATGCAGCATCAGCGAGGTTTCCACTTCGCCGCCATGAATGCCATAGCGGTTTTCATGATCGGAAATCATGCCCTCGGGATTGCCGAACCGGCTCCATTGGGTGGACACCACCGCCATCTTGTGACGGACGCGCAATTCGCGCCCGACAATGCTCATGATGTCGACATTGCCGCCATGGGAATTGACGATGACCAGCTTGCGCAGGCCCGCTTCCGCCACCTTGGCGCCGATCGCGGTCCAGGCCGCAATCAGCAGATCCGCACTGAGCGAGAGCGTGCCGGGGCCATAGACATGTTCATTGGCCTTGCCGATTTCCTGGGTGGGGAGAACCAGAAAGTCCAGGTCGTCCGGGCGCTGGCGCTTTAGCTCTGTCAACATTCCGTCGGCAATCGCCACATCGGTTGCAATGGGCAGATGTGGCCCATGCTGTTCGGTGGAGGCAATCGGCAAAACAGCGATGGTGCTGTCAGGTGACAGGCTGGCGAAATCATAGGTGTTCAGTTCATTCCAGTAAAATGGCTTGGTCATGATGCTTCCCTATTGATTGGCTAAAATCGATCAAAGTTGATATTGGATCGGATGGAACTTTCGATCTTTTTGTAATCGCTGGTCTTTTTACGAAAGCCGGGCCCCACTTTTCTCTCATAGTCCTAGGGATAAGCTCTGTTCATGTCGCGGAAAAGCATCGATTTGCGCGCGCCGCGATGCTGAAAAGCGTGCGATTCGAAACGCTGTTAACCTTAATGGTTGGTAATTATCACGATTGGCCCTGCGCGTGGTTGAGAAGCGATTGCGACAGGCGTAAAACGGTTGCGGGAAGCTGGAACCATTATGATAAAGTTGTTGCGTAAATTTCTCGACGTCGGATCGGAAACCGGTGTGGCTGGCATGCGTAGTCGTGTGGATATCGATCCCAAGGCGTTTTCCGCGATTTATGCGGTGGGGGATGTGCATGGTTGCTATGCTGAGTTGCTGGAGGCGGAATGCCGTATCCTGCACGATGCCGGCAGTATCGATGGTCCCAAGCTGATTGTCATGCTGGGTGACTATGTCGATCGCGGGCCGTCCTCGCGCCGGGTGATCGATCACCTGATGGCGCCGCTGGCGCCAGGTTTCGAGCGGATATCGCTTTGCGGCAATCATGACGATGTGTTTTGTCATTTTCTCGACGATCCCTCGGCGGGACGGCGCTGGCTGGATTTTGGCGCGGCGGCCACGCTTTATTCCTATGGCATCGACATCGACCACGCCTTGCACCAGGCCGGTAGTTTCAAGGGGCTTTCCACGGAGCTGGCCCGCGCCATCCCTGAAAGCCATTATGCCTGGCTGAAATCCCTGCCGGTCATGCTCAAGGTCGGGCAATTTCTGTTCGTGCATGCAGGCTTGAAGCCGGGCGTTGCGCTGGACACCCAGGCCGATGAAGACCTGATGTGGATCCGCGAACCCTTTCTCGGTCGTGGCCCGGAACTGCCTTATACGGTCGTGCATGGACACACCCCGACCGATACGGTCACCTTCGGCAAGAACAGGATCGGCATTGATACCGGCGCCTATGCATCAGGACATCTGGCTGTCTTGCGGATCGCCGATGGGCATACCAGCCTGATCTAGAGCCTGTTATCAGCGAGCAGTGGTTTGCGGTTTGCCCCATTCGGCCAGCGCGATGCCGCCGATCACCAGGCTGAGCGCCAGCATGTGGAAACCTTCCAGCTTTTCACCGACCACGGCGACCGACAGGATGGTGCCGAACACCGGTACAAGGTTGATGAACAGACCGGCCCGGTTGGCGCCGATCATGTTGACCCCTGATATATAGAGTGTCTGCGACACCAGCGATGGTAGCAGGCCGCAAAACAGAATCAGCGCCCAGCCGGTGGCATCGGGTGCAATCAGGCTGCCATTGTTGGCTTCCCAGGCGACGAGCGGCAGGGAGGCCAGCGCAGCGCCGAAGGCGAGGGCTGCCATCAGCGTCTTCCAATGCAGTTCCGGCTTCCAGCGCAGCGCCACGGTGAAGATCGCATAGCACAGCACCGCCAGCAGCATCAGCGTGTCGCCGAAATTCAGCCGCAGCGACAAAAGCGCCATCAGGTCGCCATGGCCTGCCGTCAGCGCCACGCCGATAAAGCTGATCACGAAGCCTGCAATCTGGATGGCGGAGGCGGCGATTCGAAACAGCAGGAAATTCAAAAGGAAGATCAGCACGGGAATGCCACCCTGTTCGATGGCACCATTCACGGCAGACGTGTATTTCAGCGCTGAATAGAGAAAACCGTTAAAGCCGGTATAGCCGATTGCACCGAGCGCCAGCAGCAGAGGGATATGACGGCGCACCACCGGCCAATCCGCCTTGATCTGGCGGGAGGAAACGGCCAGCAGCAGCGTCAAGGCCAGCGACCAGCGACCAAGATTCAGCATCATCGGGCTGATATGGCCAACGGCCAGCTTGCCCGCCACGGCATTGCCACCCCAGAACAAGGTTGTCAGCACCAGATAGGCGTAGGCTTTGATTTGCATCTGATCGTTCAACCTATGCGCGTCTTCGTTTGCGATGCAAATGTGCCTACTGCATAATTCCCGAAATCGGAATCGATTTCGGGATAAAATTATGCAGCAGCTAAAAAGCGTTACAGCGCCTTTCGCGCGCCATGAACTGGCGAGCGGTGCTGTAATGCATAATTTCTGAAATCGGAATCGATTTCAGGAATTATGTCTGGTGTTATCTCTTTCCTTGCCATGCAAAAAGCCGGATTAACGCGCATAAACGTGTCGCTTTCCGCAAAACAACACAGTATAGATGCGCGGGTTTGGGGACGCGCAGGCGCGAAAACGCGCTGCCTTGACTGGAAACCTGTTCAGGACAATCTGCTTCAGGGGAAAATGGCGGCGCGCAGCAGACAGAACGTGTGACGGCTTACGGCTTTATCAACCGCCAGCGCTGTCGCGAGGCGAGGTTACGCTTGAGGCGTAAAGACAGGATTTTGAAATGACGAATGTCGTGGTGGTTGGCTCCCAATGGGGTGACGAAGGCAAAGGCAAGATCGTGGACTGGCTGTCCGAGCGCGCTGACGTGGTCGTGCGCTTCCAGGGCGGTCATAATGCCGGTCATACGCTGGTCATCGACGGCATTTCCTATAAATTATCGTTGCTGCCTTCGGGCGTCGTGCGTCCCGGCAAGATGGCGGTGATCGGCAATGGCGTCGTGGTCGATCCGCATGCGCTGATCGCCGAAATCGCCAAGCTGGCCGCCCAGGGCGTCACCGTAACCCCTGATAATCTGCGCATTGCCGACAATGCGACGCTGATCCTGTCGCTGCACCGCGAACTGGACGGCATGCGTGAAGACGCCGCCACCAATAGCGGCACCAAGATCGGCACCACGCGGCGCGGCATCGGCCCGGCTTATGAAGACAAGGTCGGCCGTCGTGCCATCCGGGTGATGGATCTGGCCGATCCTGAAGGTCTGGCCGAGAAGGTTGCCCGCATCCTGCCCCATCACAACGCGCTTCGCCGTGGTTTTGGTGCGCCGGAGGTCGAACATTCGACAATCATGGAAGAGCTGCTGTCGGTGGCCGACAAGGTTCTGCCCTTCCGCGAAACCGTCTGGTTGATGCTGGACAAGGAGCGTCGTCGTGGCGCCCGAATCCTGTTTGAAGGCGCGCAAGGCTCGCTGCTCGATATCGACCACGGCACCTATCCCTTCGTCACCTCGTCCAACACGGTCGCCGGCCAGGCCGCGGCAGGCTCCGGCATGGGGCCAGGCTCGCTCGGTTATATCCTTGGCATTACCAAGGCCTATACGACCCGCGTTGGTGAGGGCCCGTTCCCGACCGAGCTGACCGACGAGATCGGCCAGTTTCTTGGGGAAAAAGGTCACGAATTCGGCACGGTCACCGGCCGTAAACGCCGTTGTGGCTGGTTTGATGCGGCGCTGGTGCGCCAGTCGGTGGCCACCAATGGCATTACCGGCATCGCCCTGACCAAGCTTGATGTTCTCGATGGCTTGGACGAGCTGAAGATCTGTGTCGGCTACAAGCTGGACGGTGTGGAAATCGACCATTTGCCGGCTGCCCAGGCCGCTCAGGCACGGGTCGAGCCGATTTATGTGACGCTGGAAGGCTGGAAGGAATCCACCGTCGGCGCGCGCAAATGGGCCGATCTTCCCGCCCAGGCGATCAAATATGTCCGCCAGGTGGAAGAGCTGATCGGTGCACCGGTCGCGCTGTTGTCCACCAGCCCGGAACGCGACGACACCATACTTGTGACCGATCCATTTGAGGATTAAGGTTAGAGTTGAATTAATTTGTCTTGTCGGCCTGGGCCGGTGATCACGAGAAAGTACGGATGGCAGATTTCGTAGCAGTTATTCGGCGCGCCGTTGATGGCCTGTCGAACAATACCCCGGAAATGCGCGTAAAGGTGTATGAGAAGGCTCGCGGCGCAGTGATGCGGCAGCTGGACAATATGACACCCAAGCCGTCGGAAGACATGCTGCGCCGCCAGCTGGACAAGCTTGACGCCGCGATTGCCGAGGTCGAGGCAGATTATGCCGAGGCTCTTCCTGCCGTGGAAGAGGAGGCCTATGAGCCGGAGCCGGTTTATGAACCGGCCCCAGCGCCGGCCTATGAACCTGAGCCGGAACACGTTTACCATGAACCGGAGCCTGTTGGCGAACCGGCGCATGAGCCCGAATATGTGCACCAGCCTGAACCTGTTCATGAGCCGGCTTATGTTCCTGAGCCTGCCCCAGCACCTGTCTATGAGCCGGAACCAGCGCCAGAGCCAGTGTATGAACCGGAGCCGGAGCCTTATAAGCCAGAACCGGCGCGCATTCCGCCTGCTGCCATTCCGCCCGCTATTTGGGAGACTGAAGAGCCTGCCCAGCCAGCAGTGTCTTCTGCGCCTGCGGCCCCAGCGCCAGCCGTAAAGCCTTCGGCGCCACAGAAGCATTCGATGGATGAATGGCTGGAAAGCCATTTGGAGCCGACGCCAGCTCCGCTTGCACCTGTCCATTCCTTTGAAGCCCAGCCGCAGTCGCGTCAGGAAGAGGCAGAAAAGCCCCCAGTCTACCCCGCTATTCCACCGGCACGCCAGCCGGTGTTCGATGAAGGCGAGGCGCTGGGCGCTTTCGATGCTTTCGTGCGCGACAACAAGCAGCCTGCGGCGCAGGGTGGCTCCTTCTCGCAAGCTGGTCATGAAGATCCGAAGGATCTTCTGGACTGGAGCGACAAGCATCAGAATACCAGCTTCGGCACGCCTGCCGATCAGGCATCCGGAAACGATGAAAGGGCCGTTCGCAACGGAGCTTCCGCGAGCAAGGCAGGCGAAGATCCTGCCTGGTTCGATGATTTCGTCGCGGCACAGCCTGTGCCACCGGCGGCAGCTAAAAAGCAACCGCGCACCGCCGCGCCGGACCGAAGCAATTCCTCGGAAGAGATGGCAGCCGTGCTGGCAAAGGCCAACAGGAAGGCTGGACTGCGCACCAAGAAATCCCGCCGGACCGCGCCTTACATCATCACAGGCGTGCTGATCCTTTTGATCGGCGGCGGTGGCTACTACGCCTATGCCCATCGTGACAATCTGCCGGGCGCCATTGCCGGTTTGAAGCAGACCGTGACAGGATTGTTTGCTTCAAAGGGCTCTTCGCCAGCGTCCGCACCGTCTTCGCAGACGGGCAGCGCGGATGCCGGAAAACCGGCGACCGTTCCAGCGTCAACCGGCGATGCCGGGGCCGCGGGGCAGAAATTCACCCAGAAGCTGATGCCTGACGGTACGGAAGTGGATGAGGGCGCCTCGAACGCTGCCGCCAATAGCGGCGAGGGCCGTTCGGTGGCCCAGCAGAATGGCGGGGCCAATCCGGCAGCGCCAGTGTCCGGTGGTGCGGCCAGTGCGCCAGCCACCACCACGCCTGTGCAGGGTGCGCCGTTTACCGTGCCGGAAAATGGCCAGAAGGCCTATCTCTACGAAGAGCGTCTCGGCCAAACGACGCCGACCACCGTGCAGGGCTATATTGTCTGGGAAGCCCGGCATGAGACTGGCGACAGCGGCAAGCCGGAACCGGAAATACAGGGCAAGCTGACGATCCCTGAGCGGGGGCTGACAGCGCTGATTACCTTCAAGCGCAATACCGACAGTTCGCTTCCCGCCAGCCACCTGATGGAAATCGTCTTTTCGGTGCCGCAGAATTTCGAAGGCGGCGGCATAGACAGCGTTCAGCGCGTTGCCATGAAGGCAAGCGAGCAGGATCGCGGCGATCCGATCGTGGCGGTGCCTGCCAAGATCACCGATGACACGTTCATGATTGCCTTCAACGATTTTGCCGAAGTGGTGGCCCGCAATGTCGATCTGTTGCGCAGCCGTGACTGGATCGACATTCCCGTTACCTATCGCAACGGTCGCCGTGCGCTGATTACCCTCGACAAGGGCGCCGCTGGCAAGCCGATCTTCGACAGTGTCATCAAGGAATGGGCAGCACTCGGAAACAATCGCAGCGGCGGGTGATCCCTGTCGCAACACCCTGCACTCGACCTTGCGCCGAGCCGCTTCTGATCTGAGATTTAACCAGGGCATGTCAGCGTTTCGTGCAAACACTGACATGCCCTATTTTGTTTTATGAACTTCAAGTGGTCCAGACGCCCTACAGCGCCGTGCGCCATATATGGCGCACAAAGGTTCGCTGTAGCTCTTTATATCTACTGCATAATTCTTTAAACCGATTCCGGTTTAAAGAATTATGCAGTAGAGCATCGGAACGATGCTCTAAGTTTTTGTTTACGCATCGGATTCATCCGAAAACCGGTTCTTAACTTTCGGTCCGATGCTTTACCGCCTATGCTCCGGCAGTTCCGGCGCCACCTGCTTATGGTTGACGATGAACAGCAGCAGCGCCAGGGCAGCAATGCCGCCATGGACGAAATAGGCGAGCGAATAGCCGCCTTCCTGTGTTAGCCAGCCGGCGACGACATTGCTGGATGAGGCGCCGATGCCCTGGACGGTCATAACGGCGGCGAGACCAACGTTAAAGCGGCCGGAGCCGGACAGAATACGTTCGGCGGCAATTGGTGTAGCGATGCCGATCAGGCCAGCCCCGATGCCGTCGAGGATCTGTACCGGGTAGATGGCGGCAAAGCTGGAAAAACTACCAGCGATCATGCCCCGGATCGGCAGCGCCATCAAAGCGATAAAAAACACCGACCGCAGACCAAACCTTGCAATCATCCACGGCGCAGCGCAGGCGACGACGATCATCGCCAGTTGCGAGACGCCTGTGGTGATGGCGGTGGTCTTGAAAGGACTGTCGAGCTGGATAGAGAAATTCTGAGCGATCAACCGGCTGATCGGCGCGTTTCCAAAGTGAAAGATCATCAGGATCAGGGCGAGCACGATCAACCCGCGACTATGCACCAGCATGGAATAGCCCGAGGGCTGGGCTGCCGCGTGGCCCGCATCCTCAGCCGATCTGTCCTTATGACTCAGCCCGCGGGCAACGTCCTGGTCGATTTCCTGGGGCCGGATCGTCAGGACTGCTGCAATGGTGGCAAGGGCAGAGGCGATCATCAGCCAGACAACGCCGTTCTGGCCGAAATAGCTGGTGAGGACGAAAATACACGCCAGTGAAAACACATTGCCGGTATGGTTCCAGACTTCATTGCGGGAGACCTGGTTGGAAAAGGCTCTTTCGCCGACCAGTCCCAGCGTCATCCCCATCAGGGCAGGGCCGATCACCGCGCCCACCAGGGCCGTTGCCGATTGTCCGCCGAACACCGCCAGATAGTCGGGGCTTGCCAGCGTCCAAAGTGCGGCAGCTGTGACGAGTGTGACTGGCAGGATGATCAGGCTCCGTTTATAGGGGCTTGCATCGACAACCGCGCCAAACAGTGGCGTGACCACCATGCCGATCACACCGCCCATCGTGGCGATGATACCCAGTGTCATCGGCGACCATCCATGGGTTGCCAGGAAGCCATCAAGGAAGGGGCCGAGCCCGTCACGGGCATCGGCAAGGAAGAAGTTGAGGAAAGCAAGGGCAATGAGCGAGCGGCGGCTCGCGGAGACAATCTTGGACTGTGCGATCACGGGAGCGCTTTCGGAAAGGTTGAAAAATCAGCAGTTTAGCGTCAAATAGGCATGGGCAGGCGCCTCATTAATTTGCCAAATGCAAAATTGTTCCATGCCGCTTGCTCTTTGCGTATCCTGGACTAAATGGGAGATCTGATCTGACGCCGGTTCTCGGCGTCTGCCTGCCAGTCCTTTCCTTGGCCCTCGTTCCGGCCGCGTCTTTTTCGGATGTTTCATGACCGCGACTTACCTGACCTGGGCTGTTTGCGCCCTCTCCGTTCTGGGCGTTATCAGCCGGCCCTTTGGCTGGCCGGAGGCGATCTGGGCTGTGCTTGGCGCCATCGTGCTCCTGGGCCTGGGCGCGATTGGCTTGGGGGTGATCGGCATCAACGATGCCTGGGCAGGCGTTGCCAAGGGCTATGATGTCTATCTGTTCCTGATCGGCATGATGCTGTTGTCGGAACTGGCCCGGCGCGAAGGTCTGTTCGATTGGCTGGCGGCACTGGCAACGCAAAGGGCCAAGGGGTCGCCGCTCAGGCTGTTCGTGCTGCTCTATGGCGTCGGTGTATTGGTCACCGCTTTTCTCTCCAACGATGCAACAGCGGTAGTGCTGACGCCTGCGGTCTATGCGGCAACCAAGGCGGCCAAGCTCAAGAACCCGATGCCCTATCTGCTGATCTGCGCCTTCATCGCCAATGCGGCAAGCTTCGTGCTGCCGATTTCCAATCCGGCCAATCTGGTGATTTTCGGCGGTGGGGAAATGCCGCCGCTCTCCACCTGGCTTGCCACATTTGCACTGCCATCGCTGGTGGCCATCGTTGTGACCTTCGCCATGCTCTATTGGAGCCAGAGACGCGCCATCCACGCCGAGGTGATGGATCGGCAGGTTGAGACGCCGCATCTCTCCCACAGCGCCAAGCTGGCCGGCTGGGGACTGATCCTGACCGCCGCCGTGCTGATGGCGGCGTCGGCCCTTGGCCTTGACCTTGGCTTGCCGACCTTTATTGCCGGGGTGCTCACCACTGTGCTGGTGCTGGCCCTGAGCGGGCAGGGACCCGTTGAGACGTTGAAGGGCATGTCCTGGAGCGTGTTGCCGCTGGTGGCGGGCCTGTTCGTGCTGGTCGAGGCGCTGGACAAGACAGGGCTGACGGTGCTGCTGGCCCGTTATTTGTCCGAGGCAGCCGCAGCCGATGTCAAGGTAGCGGCCATGGGGGCAGGCCTGCTGGTCGGCTTCCTCTCCAACCTCGTCAACAATCTTCCAGCCGGTCTGGTGGCTGGAGCCACGGTGCAAGGCGCCCATGTGGGTAGCACTGTTTCCGGTGCTATGTTGATCGGGGTCGATCTTGGCCCCAATCTGTCTGTGACCGGTTCGCTTGCCACCATTCTTTGGCTGTCAGCGCTCAGGCGCGAAGGCCTGCATATGGGCGCGCTGGAATTTTTGAAAATCGGTGCTGTCGTGATGATCCCGGCGCTGGTGCTCTCGCTGTTGGCGATATCAGTTTGATGGTTGTGGTTCTGTGCTCTTCAGGTCCGGTTTAGGTGCGATCGTAGCGCGAATGCCGATGACAACGCCGATGATGATCAGGAAGCCACTGGATAACTCCATTATATCCGGAAGTCGTTTGTCGATAACATAAGCATATAGCAGGCTCGACAAGGTTTCAAAAACCACCAGTTGCCCTGCCACGGCAACAGGAAGCGCACGGGACGCATTGTTCCAAAGCACGGTAGCGTACCATGAAACGATTGTGCCAAGCACGAGACTTCCAGCCAGGAACTTCAGAAAAACGTGCTGATTATACAAGGGTGAGAAATCCACGATCATGACGAGATCATGAGTAGCCATAAGAACAATCAGAATGACAAGCGCCTGAAATCCCGTTGCAAGGCCGATTGCAATTGACCAAAGATTTGCACTGATCTGGGGATTTTTCTTCATGTAACGAGCGTTTGTGACTCCATACATGGTCCATAAAACCAGCGCGCATCCCGCCAGAAAAATTCCACCGGCAAGGTTTGTTAAATTCATCGGATCCGTGGTAGACATGACCTTGCTACCGTTGAGGATGCAAAGACCCGCCAATATGATCAGGATAGCCGGTAAAAGCCGACGGAATTCGAATTCCTTCTCGACAATATTGCCAATAATGGCAATCGTGACGGGCAGTGTCCCGATAATCAATGCGGCAATCTGAACCCCTGCAAGGTGAATAGCCGCAACCAGCAGGCCGTAATATCCGATATTGCCAGTAAACGACAAAACCAACACGACTTTCCAGTCGTGGAATGTGAGGCGTTGCAAATGTCCTTTTGTCAAAAATGGAACAAGAAGAAGAGATAGAAACCCGTAACTGACATAACGTCCTGCTGTTATAATGATCGGGTCTATTTCCTTTGTGAGATACGGTATAATAAATGCTAGACCCCAGATGAAGTTGGCGAATGTTCCAATTGTTAGTGCCTTAGTAATTGTCATGTTATGTCTCTTTGGAATAGTGGTTTTCAGTAACCAGAACGTGTTCCATCTGTGATAAAGTAATTGGAGTAAGGTAACGCTTTTCGAGCTCTATAGATGTTCTGAGCAGCTTGGGGAGTGAAAACATGTGGCGGTGGGTTGTGCCGTCGTAGGTTTCGGCGCCAGAACCCTTCAGACGGTTTAGTCGGGCGTCGATCCAAGCCGGATCGGCCAGTGCGATTTCTTTTGCGGCGCGTCCTGCCAGTGCAAAGCACCAGGGAACACCAAAACTTTGCACGTGCTGGGTGTAGAGCACGGTTTCGGGGAAGATGTTGTCAAGTGTGGTGACGACCCTTGCGGTAAAGCGACAATTCATCGGATGCGCTTGCCCGGCCTGGGTAACGAAAATACCATCATCTGTGAGTAAGTCTGAAAGCATCCCTAGGTATTCACTGGAAAAAAGATGTGATGAATAGCTGTCGTCTGTCGCATCTGGGGTATCAGCGACAATTATATCGAAACGTCTGCCTTCTTTCAGAAGATCTTTTAATTGCTCATGGGGCGGTCCAAAGACCATTCTGACGCGCGGGTCGGCGAGGCTTTCGCCGTGCATATGCCCTAAAAACCGTTGTGAGATCTGATGAAGCTCGTGGTCGATATCCAGCAATGTCACATTTAACAGATGTGGCAAGCGCAACACTCTTGGCAGCGACCCTCCATTGGCTCCCCCTATCAACAAAACAGTCTGTGCTGTTATGCAGGCCATCTGGGCAGGCAGATGAAGAGCGTCATGGTAGAATGCCTCGTCTTTCTGGGTTGACTAAATGCATCCATCCAGCAGCAGCGAAAGGCCGTATTGATGGAAATCAACAATTTCCCAGCCCTGGATTGCGGTCTTTCCACTTGCCACGATCGTTTTATGCGGTGTGCGTGGCTCTCGTCCTTCGATTGATATTGCTGAACCCAGCCTTCCATGGTCGCAGCCTTCTATCTGACGTCGTGACGACGTGTGGCTGTCACGCACACGTAGCCCAGCAGGCCTTTGCGGGTTACATCCGCTTCATATCCGGCATGGGCAATGGCGGCTTCATGGTAGTCTCGAGAGGACAGGCTGGTAATTCGGTCGGCCATGGCGTCGCGGACGGTCACAGACTTTTCTTGCCATATGCGAAATGTTTGCTTTAAATCAATAGTTTGTATGTTCTCAAAGCCTGCTTGGCTTAGGGCGTCGGCATATTCATCGGTTGTGTAGACCGTCGGGCACTGCCACTCCCTTGTCAAACGATCCCAGTCATCTGCGGGAATTGGCCCAAGTCGAACGCGCTCCATGACCCCAATACGGGCCCCCGGTCGCAGCAGGGTGGCAAGATGGGAAAACAACCGTGTGGCGTTGAAATGGCAGAATGCACCGGTCCCATAAACGCCGTCGAAGACTGGAGCCTCGCTATATTCGTAAATATTGGCTTGCACGAACGCCAATCGGTTTCTTAAAGAAGATTCGAGGGTTGCTGCGTAGTCTCGAGCGTCAGCCATTGGAACGGTTGAAATCTCAACACCTGTGACGTTCCAAGTAAACTGTTCAGCCATATAGGCCGCAACCCTGCCACGACCGCTTCCTATATCAAGCACTCTGGAACCAGGGGGAAGATCTAATGCGTCCCCAAGTTTCTTGAGTTCCGTTTTGCTGTTGTCGCTGAACTGAACAATATATTCTGTAGCTCTAAAGACTACAGGGTATATAATGTCATGTATTTTTATATTTTGAGCCATAGCATCGTCGTATAAAATTTTTACAGCATCAAAATTTTCATCGATTGATAAATTTTTATTGTTGTAGTTATTCATGAGTTTATATCTCGGCGATTTTAATTTGTAAAATGTTGGCTATAGCTTGCGCCGAACGTCTTTCGGTAGGTTGAACATATGCATATGGGTAATGCCGTCGTATAGCTTGAGATCCCCCGACACATTCCGGTCGATATAGGCGTCGATTGCTGAAGATGTGAGTTTCAACGGCTCTATCGGACTAAATGAGCCTGCAAACGTCAGCCATGAGGTCCCATAGGCTTGCGGATGGCAGATCCAAGCGACGGTATGAGGGAAAGCTTTAGCCAATGTTTCGTGGATTGTTTTGGCCATATCATCCGATTTCGGGCCAGCAGACCCACCCCAGGTGACAAACATTCCGTTTTCACCGATGAGGCGCGCCATCGAATCCTGCCGTCTTGCCGCCGAGCCTTATGAGCAAACCAAGTTGTTCTATAGAGTCAATATTTATATGAATTCCTGATTTAATCAGGCGAGTCATTAGGGATTCTGAAATTCCAGTGCTTGCGAAAATAATATTTCTCTCTGAAAAAAAGAAGATTTTACAATATTTATATGTTTCTGTGAGTTTGCAAATATTCCAAATCCATTTGTTATTATAATATTTAGAAAAATTGGATTATAATTCGCCATGCTGGCAAAATTTAATTTTATATATTATGGATTTAAATTTATCTATATTTTGGTCTATCTTGTTTCGGGAGTAAATATAAAATGGTGTTTTCTGTCGTGCGAGAAAATGCTCGATATCCAATACGGTCATTAGTGTTTCTTCTCTAGGTAGCTTAAAATAATAATGATGCTAATAATTGCAATTTTGAGAAATTAAAGTGGCTGAATGTCAATGACTGCTGAATATCTTGCAATGACGCGACATAAATGAAGTAACTCTTGTTATTGCCTTTTCGAATGTCTCATGGGATTGATGTATCGACCCTCCTTCAGGGCGAGTAGCGCCAGCATCTTCGAGTCTTGGTATAATGTGAACCGGCGTTGATCTGTTTATCGGTCTTGTTCAACTCAGCAGGCGTCGGTCACCCATTTTGAACCAGGCCCTGGCGATCTTTCCGCGCTCAATCTCGTAAAGGCAGAGCACGTCGATCTCACCCTTGCCCTCCGGGAAGTTGCGGGTGACGCATTCAATATCAGTGACCATATTGCCAGTGATGTGGCGGGCAATCAGCCTGCCATGCAGGTCCGGCTCACGAAAGCGCTCGATGTGGCGGCTGCGGATCTCTGCGGTGCCGTCCGCCAACAAAGTATCGGGGAAGTCATAGATCCGGCAATCCGGCGCCCACTGTTCCATAAAGGCCTCGATATTCTTGGCATTATAGGCGTCGAGCTGCTTTGCAACCGGTTCCAGAATGGACTGTTGCTCTGTCACGGCACACTTCTCCCGAGAGGCGGAATGGATGAAGCCGCGCAGAATTATTGCGAGGCTTGTAAAACATTGCGATTGTCCTGGCTGAACGTCAGGACTCGACCACCCGCAACGCCTTGGCCTGTTCCAGTGCGTCCTTCTGGACAGCATCCTGAACCTTTTCAAAGGCGCGTACTTCGATCTGGCGTACACGTTCGCGGCTGATGTCGAACTCGGAGGAGAGTTCTTCCAGGGTCACCGGCTCCTCGGCCAGACGGCGTGCAGCGAAGATCCGGCGTTCGCGGTCGTTCAGCACGCCCATGGCGCGCGACAGCATGTTGCGCCGGGTTTCCAGCTCATCCTGCTCGATCAGCGTGTCTTCCTGGCTGTCATGATCGTCCACCAGCCAATCCTGCCACTGGCCGGATTCACCTTCGCTGGCGCGGATCGGCGCGTTCAGCGAGGCATCGCCCGACAGGCGGCGGTTCATGGAAATCACTTCCTCCTCGCTGACCTTCAGCTTGGTGGCGATTTCCGTGACCTGATCCGGCTTCAGGTCGCCTTCCTCGATGGCCTGGATCTTGCCCTTCAGGCGGCGCAGGTTGAAGAACAGCCGCTTTTGATTGGCGGTCGTGCCCATCTTTACCAGCGACCAGGAGCGCAGGATATATTCCTGAATCGAGGCCTTGATCCACCACATCGCATAGGTGGCAAGCCGGAAGCCGCGTTCGGGATCGAATTTCTTCACGGCCTGCATCAGGCCGACATTGCCCTCGGAGACGACTTCGCCAATCGGCAGGCCATAGCCGCGATAACCCATGGCAATCTTCGCCACGAGGCGCAGATGGCTGGTGACGAGCCGGTGAGCGGCATCGCGGTCGCCATGCTCTGCATAGCGCTTGGCAAGCATATATTCCACCTGGGGTTCCAGCATAGGGAACTTGCGGATCTCATCCAGGTATCGGTTCAGTCCGCCTTCACCGGCGGTAATCGAAGGCAAGCTATTGCGGGCCATAAAGCACCCCCTTTATCCATGAGCTTCCCAATGCCAAACGGGCAAGCTCTATCATGCGGATTTCCTCATCCCGCACGAAATCCTATGTCACATAAGTGTGGCATGGCCGGGATTCAAGCGCACCACGCCGGTCACGATTGATTTACGAGCGGAATCGGAACAAATCTTCATCGGCATCCTTGCGTCCGGCAATCCGGGCCGAAACAATCTCCGACGCGATGGTCGAAAAGGTGATGCCATTGCCGCCAAATCCCATCACAACATGCACATGGTCGGTGCCGGGAACACGGTCGATGATCGGCAGCCCATCCCGTGTCGTGCCGAACGGCGCCGACCAACCATAGGCGATGTGGTCCATCTCAATTCCGGCCAGAGCCTTCAGCTTTTGCCGGATTGTCTCGAATTTGCGCCGCGCCTTGGCTGCGTCCTGATGGGCGAGCGGATCGTCTTCATCCTCGCCTCCGGCGATAATCCGGCCATCGGGTGTGGAGCGGAAATAGAGATAGGGTTCGGAGGCCTCCCAGACCAAGTGGTCATCCAGCCAGTCCGGCCTTTCGGCGTTTGGCTCGGAGGTGATGGCCCAGGTGGAAATCACCTGATGCAGGGGGCTTTCCATCATCTTCAGATATTCATAGCCCGTGCAGGCGATAAGGTCTGCGGCACAGAGCAATGTGCCATCTGCTGTTGCCACCATCACCCCGTCGCGGGTTTCCCGGATGGCGGTAATCGCCAGCGGTGAGACAATTTCAACGCCGCCTTGCTGGGCGGCCTTCAGCAGGCCAGCCGTCATCTGGGCCGGATTGGCGCTGGCGGAGCAGGGAGAGAGGATCGCTCCCGTGCGATCGATGCCAAACCGCTCCTTCACCTGCGCTCCGGTCAGATACTCGGCGTCCAACTGCGCTTCACGGCGCAGTTCCGCTTCAGCGGCCAAAGCGCGGTGCCCCATTTCGTCGCCTGCCAGGAAAAGGCTGGTGCGCTGCTGGAACTGGCAGGAAAGACCAAGGCTGGCGATGCGCTCTCCCAGGCTATCGACGGAGGCTGCCGAGCGCCGCCAGGCGCGCATGGCCTTCTTGGCTCCGATATCTCTGGACAATTGGGACAGCGGAATGTCGATTTCATGCTGGATCATCGCGGTGCTGGCCAGCGTGCTGCCCTTGACCGGCGCGCGACGATCAACCACCAGAATATGGCGGCCATCCGCCGCCAGCGCCTGTGCCATCAAGGCGCCGCTAACCCCGGCGCCGATGATGATGACATCGTAATCGGTGCGGGCCGGGGCGTCGCGGCTCTCAACCACAATATTCGGTGTCGCAGCCCAGAAAGACTTGCCATCGTGCAGATCGCGCGATGTTCCGACTGCTTGCTTGGTATCCATAATCGTCCCTTGCCCCGTTTGCCTGTCCGGCGCGCAACGGATGCGCAGCCATGTCGGACCTGCGCTAACGTTTAACGGGGCAAAGGGTTCATGCGATATCGCGCAGCGCCTCGATAATTGTTTCCATGTCGTCGGGGATAGGCGCTTCGAAATGTATGACTTCGCCAGTGGTCGGGTGTTCGAACGCCAAGAGATAGGCATGGAGCGCCTGACGGTGGAAATTATTGACGATGGCCTTTGCCGCCTCCGGCAGCAGGTTGGCCTTGGTCTTGAAGGCCGCGCCATACTCTGGATCGCCAATCAGCGGATGGCCGATATGGGCCATATGCACCCGGATCTGGTGGGTGCGGCCGGTTTCCAGCCGGCATTCCACCAGCGAGGCGAGGCAGGTTGCATCCGGCTTTTCGCCATAACGCTCCATCACCTCATAATGGGTGATGGCTTCGCGGGCATCATCGGTATCCTCGCGCTTCACGGTACGCTTGGTGCGGTCGCCGGCCCGGCCAAGGGCGGCGTCAATCGTGCCGCGCAGCCCCCGCGGGCGGCCCCAGACGAGCGCTTGATAGGCCCGCTCCAGCGGGCCGCTGCGGCCATGGTCGGCAAACTGGTCGGCCAGATGCCGGTGGGCAATGTCGTTCTTGGCAACGACCATGACGCCGGAGGTTTCCTTGTCCAACCGGTGGACGATGCCGGGACGCTTCACCCCGCCAATGCCGGAGAGGCTGTCGCCGCAATGGTGGATCAGCGCATTGACCAGCGTTCCGGTCCAGTTGCCAGCACCGGGATGCACCACCAGACCGGCGGGCTTTGACAGCACGATCAAGTCCTTGTCCTCGTAGAGCACGGTCAGCGGAATGTCTTCGCCCTTGGGTTCGGGGTCTTCCGGCTCCGGCATGGCGATCACCACCTGGTCGCCGGGCTTGATCTTGCGCTTCGGCTCGGTGACGGCGGCGCCGTTGATGAAGACCGCGCCTTGCTCGATCAGGGCCTTTACCCGGTTGCGCGACAGGTCGCCGCCAAGGCTTGCTGCCAGCCAGGCATCCAGACGGCCTTCGGCGTCCTCACTGGCAATCAGCTCTTTCCTTGGCTCACCTGCTTGTTTAAAGGGGTCTGTCATAGCGCATCCTGTCTTTCGGCCATTTTGGCCGAGGCCCAATGGGCGGCAGAGCAGCTCCATCAGGGAAAGGTTTAAGTTTCATGAGCCAAGTCGAGACCGACGAACAGAAAGACAAGCCGCTCGATCCGGTGCTCGAAAAAGTTCGCCGCAAGATGGTGCGTTTGCAACTCGTCTCGGCGGCCATCATGTTTGTCAGCCTTATGGCGGTGTTGGCCGCCGTTGTCTACAAGGTCAAACACGCGCCTACGCCGGAAAAGACGCAGGCCGGTGGCCTCACCATCCCCTCCGACCAGCCCTTGGCGCTGGCCGCCCGTCTGCCCGCCGGTTTCAAAGTGACCTCCACAGCGCTGTCAGGCACGCAGATCCTGTTTTACGGCACCACAGCCGAAGGCCAGTCCAAGGCCTATGTGTTTGACCTGTCGGTGGGCCGGATGATCGCGGACGTCGCGATCACGCAATAGGCCGTAAAAAGCATGGTCCAGTTCGTTACCATTTCCGATCCGCAGGACCCGCGGATCGCTGCCTTTAGCAATATCCGTGAGCGCGACCTGACGGGGCGCGAGGGCCGGTTCATTGCCGAGGGTACCGTGGTGCTGCGCATGTTGCTGGCGGCGCATCTGGCCGGGCGTGGTATTCGCGCCGAAGCGCTGCTGCTGTTGGAAAACCGGGTGGCGGGTCTACAGCCGCTTCTCGACCAGTGGCCGGATGACCTGCCGGTTTATGTAGCAAGCGCTGCCGTGCTGGATGCAATCGCTGGCTTTCACCTACATCGCGGCGTGCTGGCGCTGGGCAGCTGGCTGACCGCGCCCGATGCCACGCAGCTGATTGCTGGCTTGCCGCAAAACGCCCTGGTTCTGGTCGGCTGCGGCATTTCCAACCATGACAATGTCGGTTCCATGTTTCGCAATGCCACCGGCTTCTGTGCCGATGCGGTGCTGCTGGATGAGACCAGTTGCGACCCGCTCTATCGCAAGGCGCTGCGGGTCTCGGTCGGCTCGGTGCTGACCATGCCCTATGCGCGCCAACACAGCGCCCTTGCGCTGTTGTCGGCGCTGGATGCGGCTGGCTTTCTGGTGGCGGCGCTGACACCATCAGGAACCACTGAAATCGGTGATATCGCCTCCGGGCTTGGCGATCGGCAAAGGCTGGCGCTGGTGGTGGGCACCGAAGGCGAGGGCCTGCCCGCTGACGTGCTTGCCCGGTTCATGACCGTGCGGATCGCCCAATCACCGCAACTCGACAGCCTCAACCTCGGCACCGCCAGCGGCATCGCCCTGCACAGCGCGGCGCGGGCGCTGGGAAAATTGGGGTAGGGGGCCGCTCATCCGGCTGCGCCGTCCTGCCCTCCGAGGCGGTGGGCTCAATCGTTCAGAAGATCCGGTGCCAGTGCCCTGATCCGGTCCAGCAGCGGTTGCGGCGCATCGGCGCTGGGGGCAGGTTTTGCCAGCAGGGCCGGGATCGGCGATGGTTCGCCTTCCTTGCGGGCGGTGAACACGATCATCCCAGCGGCGATTTCGGCGATTTGCGTACGCAGAGCCGCGTCTTCCTCGACACCATTGCCAGCAAGCAGCCGGGAACTGAGCGCTTCGCTGCGCTGGCGCAAGTCGTCTGCAAGCGTTTCGATTGCCTCGGGCGTGGGGTGCTGCATGTCCGGTGGGCTTTCGTTCATTTGGCGACCTGTTGCACAGGGGTGTCGATCTTTTGCAAGCGTTCCAGCCGCTCTTCCAGCCGCAGCACTTTGTCTTCCTCCTGGAGGAGACGCTGTTCCGCTTTCTGGGCGCGGCTGGCGGCGGCCTTGGCCTCGTCGCGCAATGTCTCGCGTTCAGTGCGCAAATCCTGGAGGCGCAGTTGCAGGTCTTCTGTCTGGTGCTTGTGGGTTGCGGTTTCTCGATTGCGGGCGGCCAGGTCCGCCTCCAGGCGGGCCAGCTTGGCGGTCAGCGTCTCGATGTCGAGGTCGCGGCTGGCAACCATGGCCTCATTGCGCAGCAAGGCGGCTTTCACCTGCTCCGTCTGCGCCTGGCTCTGGCGCAACGCGACGCGGAGCGTGCCGGCCTCATTGCTCATGGCGTGGATCTGCTCCTTCAGGGCATCTTCTGCGCCGAGTGCGCGGATCGCTTCCGCCTGGGCTTGATCGGCGGCGGCCTTGACGGCGACGAAATACTCCCGCTCGCGCCGAAGGTCATAGGACTGTTTCGCATTTTCGGCGGCATAAACGGCGCGGACCATGTCCTTCTGGGCGCGGACTTCTTCTGGGCCGAGGGGGGCAGTGGCCCGCAGACGCCGTTCGGTATAGGCAACGATGCGGCCATGGATGGCAGGGCTGATCAACGCCGCCAGAAGGGCTGCGGCGGCAAATCCCAATGCAAAGAGCAGGGCGTATTCGATCACGGCGGTGCCATATCCGTTAGAGCGGTTCCCAAAGTGTCAGATGACGGTCCAGATGCACATTCTGTAAACCAAAACCCTATGCCATTCCATCCTAGCCTGTTGATGTTCGACAACAGCAGGTGTGAGTGATGGACCGACTTGACATCAACCAAGCCGGTGCCGATCAGAAGGGGTTCCAGGTGGAGGATTGCGTCAGCTTCAGATAGCCGACATTGACGCCAAGCCTTGCGCCGACGCCAGTGCGGATCGGCACCAGAACCATATTATTGTTCTTCAGTGCCGTCATGCCGACGCCAGCCACCACATAGGCCGAGCCGCTCACGCCGCCATAGCGGCTGTAGAGACTGCCGACGGCGGGCAGGTTATAAACCAGCATCATCGTGCGGCTGCCATTGCCACCGTAATCGATTCCGAGCGACGGCCCCTGCCAGAATACCGGATGCTGGCCGGCATTCTTGGTATAGAGCGTGCCTTCGCCGTAGGTGAGGCCAGCGATAAATGCACCGGAGCCTTCCTGGCCGAGAATGTAGCCATTGGGCAGGCCATATTGCCCGAAGGCCTTCTCGATCACCTTGGCCAGCGCGCCGCTGGTCGAGCCGAAGAAGGAGTGGCCCGCATCGACCACTTCCTGCATGGTATATTGATCGCCTTGCGCCATTGCAGTCGCGGGCTGCGAAACAACACTTGCCGCAACCACGCCAGCCGTTACAATCCAGGTCCTGAAAAGGTCCCGAATGATGGAAAAGCGCATCGCTTCCTCCTCGGATATGAATAGAATCGGCTCTGATGAGACCGGACTTCCATCTTGATGACTTCGTATTAACAATGGGTTTACCAAATATGGTGTCATTATGGCGTCGACATCATGCGGCTTGATGGGGCAGCCATGCCTCTCAGCCGATAACAGACTTTGCCGTCGAGGAGAATTCGATGCTCAAGAACGTGAACCTAACGCTGGCCGGACCCGATCTGGCAGCCCTGCTGTGCAGCCGCGTCTGCCATGATGTCATTTCGCCTGTAGGCGCCATCAATAACGGGCTGGAACTGCTGGATGAAGGCGGGGCGGATGCCGATGCAATGGACCTGATTCGCACCAGCGCGCTGAATGCTTCGGTTCGTCTGAAATTCGCCCGGCTTGCATTTGGGGCCTCCGGCTCGGTCGGTGCGTCGATCGATACTGGCGAGGCCGAGAAAGCCGTCAAGGATTTCGCTGCCGCCGAAAAGAAAACCGAAATCACCTGGAACGGTCCGCGCGCCATTATCGCTAAGAACCGCGTCAAATTGCTGATGAACCTGATGCTGGTGGCCTACGGCGCCATTCCGCGCGGCGGCTCACTGGACGTGACGCTGGAAAATCCGGAATATGACGCGAAATTTACCATCGTCGCCAAGGGCCGCATGCTGCGGGTGCCGCCGAAATTCGCCGAAATCTGCAATGGCCAGATGGAAGAAGCTGTCGATGCCCATTCGATCCAGCCCTATTACACCGTGCTGCTGGCCGACGAATCATCGATGGAGCTGAAATACAGCATCGGCGAAGGCGAAATTATCTTCACTGCCGAATCAGTTGCTGCTGGCTGATCAGGCATAAAGATGCTCGACGGCGCCTGTTGTCTTAGGCTTCAGGTGCCGTTTTCCGTTTCCATCCGATGCAGGTAATGTTTCCTTAGTCTTCTGGATTTACCTTTGATGCAACGTAGATATCTCAAATCCATTGAGGATTTGGAATATGGGCAAAGTCAGACCGCGGGCTGCGGCGGCAATGGATGAAGACGCGGTGCACGGGGCGCGCCGCTTGCTGTTTTGGAAAATTGCTTAATCTTTTTGATGTTTAAGCAAGGTCCAGGGCATCGAAAGGGGATCGGCATGAAGAACCTGATCATTGCTGACTCGTCAGATATCGTTCGAAAGGTTGGCCGTAAAATTCTGTCCGAACTGGGTTTTGGAGTGACGGAAGCATCCACGGCGCGTGAGGCGATGCTGGCTTGCGAAGCACAATTACCGCATGTGATCATCGTTGATTCGGGCCTGGACGGCGCGCTTGGGCTGATCACCAATATCCGGGCCATGCCGGAGGGTAAAACGGTGCGGATTTTCTATTGCGTCATCGAAGCCGACCTGAAACACATGATGCAAGGCAAGCGGGCCGGAGCCAGCGACTTCCTGCTGAAGCCCTTCGACCGGAAAACACTGACCGAAGTGTTCAGCGACCGCGAAGCCGCCTGATCCCGAATCACTCCAGACATGGCGGATTTATCCGCAAACCGGTTGTTAATTTTCGGCCCGATGCTCTAACAGCATGGGACTGTCTCGATTGTCGCGGGTCTCAGCAATCCATTTTCTCCAACGCAAAAAAGTCCCGGCAATGCAGGGACTTTTCTGAGATCATACGATCTCGCGCGGGAGTGGCACTGGTGGGGATTTACGGCGAGGCGTTACGAATAACGCCCCGTTGTAACGACAAACCGGTGTCAGGCCGTTTCCATATATTCGGCACTGTCAGGTTCGCGCAGCACATAGCCACGGCCCCAGACGGTTTCGATATAGTTTGCACCACCGGCGGCATTGGCCAGCTTCTTGCGAAGCTTGCAGATGAACACGTCGATGATTTTCAATTCCGGCTCGTCCATGCCACCATAGAGATGGTTAAGGAACATTTCCTTTGTCAGCGTGGTACCCTTGCGGAGCGAAAGCAGCTCCAGCATCTGGTATTCCTTGCCGGTCAGGTGAACGCGCTGGCCACCAACTTCGACGGTCTTGGCGTCGAGATTGACGATCAGTTCGCCGGTGATGATGATCGACTGGGCATGGCCCTTGGAACGACGAACGATCGCATGGATGCGGGCAACAAGCTCGTCCTTGTGGAACGGCTTTGTCATGTAATCGTCAGCGCCGAAGCCGAGACCACGAACCTTGTCCTCAATGCCGGCCATGCCGGACAGGATGAGGATCGGTGTCTTGACCTTGGACAGGCGAAGCGTTCTCAAGACCTCGTAACCCGACATGTCGGGAAGATTGAGGTCCAGCAGGATGATGTCGTAGTCGTATAGTTTCCCGAGGTCGACGCCTTCCTCACCGAGATCGGTGGTGTAGACGTTAAAACTTTCGGACTTGAGCATCAGTTCGATGCTCTGCGCTGTGGCGCTGTCGTCTTCGATGAGTAGAACCCGCATAATTATCCCCTTTACCGCCGCCGAAAGGTCTGAATGGCCCACTACGCGATACGGATCCAGTCGTTGCCTGATTTGAAGGCTGCCACCAAATGGTTAACAAATTCTGATTCACTCTGGCAAGGTGTAACGAATTTATTAAGCATAATGCCTAGCCTCCTGATTCATATGTTATTTTCTCATCGCCACAGATGAATCGAAAAGGGAAGAAAACCCCTTAAGCGATTCAATTGACTCATCATTGTCATTGTCCTGCATTTTGGACCCGGGCATTTACCGACCTTTAAAAGATCTCCCTTATCATTAACGATGCCCGTAAACGAAAGGTTACCAAAGGTAGTTTTTTGTTAACGCCGTGAGATTTTTTCGCGGTGATTCGTTTAAATGTCAGCGGGCGATGTCAAAACAGAGTGACGGCGGGATGTCTCGCATCACGGGAGTATTGCGTATGAAGTCGCGTGACAGCCTAGTTCGCCTGAAGGCATTTCAGGTTACCGAGAAGCGTCGGCAGCTGCAACAATTGCAGTTAATGATGTCTGAATTTGAACGTATGGCCAAGGAATTGGAGAATCAGATTTCTCTGGAAGAAAAAAAGGCGGGCATCACTGATGCTTCGCATTTCGCCTATCCGACTTTTGCAAAGGCCGCCCGCCAGCGTGCCGACAACCTGCAGGATTCGATTCGCGAGCTGAAGGTTCAACAAGATGCCGCGGAACTGTCATTGGAACTGGCCGAGGCCGAACATGCCAAGGCCGCCGCGTTGGAAGAGCGCGACAATCAGCAGCGGGTTCGCGCTTAACGGCGAAGATCCTGATCGTAGATGACAAAGGCAGGCAGGGAATGGGACCTGCTGGATGATGGTTTCATTGCCTGGCCGTTCATATGGAATGGAACGGCCATTTCATCCACGACTATATGATATTTATTTTATCAGCTATTTGCCGGATCAAGGGTGCCCACGGCGGCATTGTGCAAAACCGTATCCCGCTCACTGCGATAATCAGCGGCTCTGAAGCCGAGTTCCCTACACTGTCCACGGTTCGGTGCAATGTCCGGACCGATCCCCTATGAAGCCGACATCTGTGATAGGTGAGGGGACAGCAGCTTCCCTTGGAAACCATTCACATCCCAACGTCCTGGGGTGACAGGGAAGGCGTCTGGGTTAACCGGAGGCTGGAAAAGCTCTAGGGAGTTGCCCGGGGCACATTCGGCTGAGTGGAAATCAAAAAATCAAATCTCGCACGAAAATCGGCCGGACGTAGTGCTGGTCGGTTGCCTGGCTGTGTCACTGAGGCGTAACCCCTCCGAGGGCAGAGCCACTTTGCCCAGGAACGCCGTAGCCCCGCTGGGGCCTTATTCAAGGCGATATTGAACGTGGCTGGTCGTCGTGCTTTTGCAAATATCTCAAATACCCTGAGGCATCTGAGATATTTGCAATTCCTTCAAGGCTGGATCTGGCAAGGCTGGATCTGGCAAGGCTGGATCTGGCAAGGCTGGATCTGGCAAGGCTGGATCTGGCAAGGCGGCATCTGGCGAGGCGAGGTGTGGTCGACCTCTTCGAGCCTTCGTCTTCAGGCCAAGCCCCAATCCCCGTCTGGCGTTAATGACGGTATTGCTGGATTCGGGTCGTTCTCAAGCCCTGCAAGCCATGGTCATTGATGGAGGCCTGCCATGACAGGAATTCCTCCACGGTCAGCGTGTAGCGTTCACACGCTTCTTCAAGGCTCAACAGGCCACCGCGCACGGCAGCCACAACCTCTGCCTTGCGGCGGATGACCCAGCGACGGGTATTTGCTGGCGGCAGGTCGGCAATTGTCAACGGACTGCCGTCAGGGCCGATAACATATTTAACTCGCGGGCGTATCGTTTCGGTCATTGGACTCTCTAATACAAACTCAAGACCACAGACCAGAAATCTAACGCCGCACCTTTAAAAATTACCTAAGCACCGGGTAACAATTTGATAAGAATTTTAGGGACTTGGCCAAGGCTGCTGATGTCACGTAGAAACGGCGTTTTCAGATGAAGACGAGCCTCTGACGGGCCACTCGCAAGTTCGAAATCAACAATTTTATGTATATATATCGTCTATCACAAAATTTATTGCCGTTAAGCTGTCTATCCTAATTGGTTTTTACTCAAGAAAATTTGCGTGAAGTTTGATCCCGGTGACATCCCAGGGTTTGAATTTAATAATTCGTGATCACTCGGAGGTTCTGACTTGACAGATTTTGGCTTTTGGCTCAGCGCAGTGCGAATCAATGGCACCAAGAGAGCGCTTTAACGGACTTGGCCGCTGGGCGGCGCGTCGCGACCTTGCGTTTTTTCGAGACAAATTTGTCGAATGTGGAAAGAATTTGCATTCACTCTCACCGCTGGAAGAGTTTTTACCGGATAATTCCGGCCAGATCAGGTGAGATCCTTCTCTTTAAAAGCCTTTGCCGCAGGTCAGTTCGGAGTGGATGGTGCCGAGGATGATCTTGATATCGAGCCAGAACGAAAAATTATCCACATAAAACAAGTCGGCGGCGATCCGGGCGCGGGCTTTGGCGGCGGAGCCGGTCGGTCCGCGCAGGCCTCGCATCTGGGCAAGGCCGGTCAGACCGGGCTTGACCTGATGCCGGTGATGATAATCGGTAACCAGATCCTCGTAGGGCATGCCGGCGGCCAACATGCCAATCGCGTGGCAGCGCGGTCCGACCAGCGACATGTCACCCTTCAACACATTCAGTAATTGTGGAAGTTCGTCGATATTGGTTCGCCGCAGGACTGCGCCGACGGCAGTAATACGGGGATCGTTTTCGGTAGTTTGCCGCACGCCGCTATCGTCACATTCCGCAGCATACATGGTGCGGAATTTGTAGATGCGGATTTTTTGCTGGTCGCGGCCCCAGCGCATCTGCCGAAACAGCACCGGGCCGGGGGAGGTGAGCTTGATCAGCGCGGCGACCGACAGCAGAAACGGCAGCAAGATCGTCAATGCGCTGATCGAGATCAGGATGTCGAGGCTTCGTTTAGCAATCAGATGAACCCGATTTCTTGAAAACCGCGTCCGTCGTCGGTTGATGCGACGTGCCTGAAGGCCTTGCTGTGCATGCGGTACACCCATTCCAGCCTCGTCCCTCCTGGAACAGCCGATCCGGTTTTGCCGGTGTCAACTGTTCCAGATTCTTGGTTGCGTGCGGTTGCAGGCAGAGTGTGTTTCCTCCGCTTTGGCACCGCCATTTGTTCCCGACTAAAGTTCTTGTGGCTTATGTAGTCCCAAATAGGGCGCTCGTCATGAACAAACTTAACGAATGGTTAACCTTCTGAAGTAAATGTTTCTTCTTGGGTCTATTTTCTCAAATCGGAACATTGTTGCCATTTTGCTACGCCGGTTTGACGACGATAGTGTCCTTTATATTAGAAATATCGAAAATTTAATGCCCGCATCGGTGGAGGCAAATGTAGCCGTGCCATTATGCAACAGGCTGATTTCCGTTCCGGCGTCCAGCGTGATCAGGGCCGTCCTATGGGTTTCGGCAGCGGTTTCCGTCGTGCCGATGGTCATCTTTAAAAGGCTCGTCTGAGCGCTGTCCACCACGGTTGCAGTATAGGTGTCGGTAGCGGCGGTGGCGAGGGTAAGAGAGATCATGTACAGGCCAGCGACTGGCACTTTCAGGCTTTGCCCATTGCCGCTTGCCGTGGCGGTGGCAAGCAGCATATTGCCCTGACTGATGACCAGTCCGTTAAATCCGGTAACCATGCCGCTGGAAACCACAAGGGACGGGCTTGTCAGTTTTGCCCGAGCGGCGGGTCTTGCCGGCTGGGTGACGGTGCCGTCGCCGCTAATCAGCAGGGCGGTGGTGCAACTGCCACTGTCATTGCAGACTTTGATGCTGAACTGGTCCGAGCCGGCCAGCCCTATTTCGGCGCGGCCTTGCCAGTTGGACTGATAGAGAAGCGTTGCCGTATTGCTCTCGCCCGCCTTGTTGAGTTTAAGCCTGTTGTCGCCACCGGCGTGATTGAGAAGCACGGCATCGCTCGACACGGCCAGCCGGTTGGTGTCATCGGCTGTGGCATTGATCCCGAGCCGGGAAAAGGAGGCCGTGTCGGGCAGGGCGAGATCCTGCCAGGCCGTGCCGTCATAGGTCTGCAATCGGCCCGTCGCACGGACATAAGCGCGCCAGCCAGCGGCGGGCGTCAGGAAAGCCCAGCTGTCATCCTGCCAGGCGGCGATATGCGCTTCCTTGCCAGTCCAGGCATCCGTCGCGGTGGCGGCAACCCAGTAACAGGAGCCGGCGGCAGGGGAGGCGGGAGGCGTGGTAAAAGTGCCTTCAATCACAAGCTGCGTTACCGCATCCAGAACCAGCAGCGCCTCGTTATGAGTGACATGTTTCTGGGCTTGGGAGGGCAGGATATAAGGCAAATCGAGGCGTGGGCTATTGTCTGCCATGGTCATCTCCATCGATGTGGAGCGACATCCGGTTGGCACGCAAGACCTTCCCGGAGATCGCATCCTGTCAAAATCCGGAGCGTGGCCGAGCCGAGGAAATCGGCAGGCCAGGCTCCAGCGCTCGCGCCATTATCAGCGCTGGCGTTTGACCGTGGATAAGACCGGCAGGAGAGATTTGATTTTTCAGGCAATTCCCGGTTTCATGTTCACGCTGGAAGGCAGAAGGCTCAGGCCTGTCTGTCACCCCAGGCGATGAAGGAGGGATTGGCGAAATCGCTATCATGGAGCTGATCGCGTTTGCCGTAGAGCAGCGGCGCACCGTCTGGTCCGACTGTCATGCCACCCGCGGCCCGCAGCACGGCGTCGCCTGCGGCGGTATCCCATTCCATCGTTCGGCCGAACCGTGGATAGACATCGGCCGCCCCTTCCGCCACCAGGCAGAATTTCAGCGATGAACCGACGGAACGGGTATCGGTTATGGCGTGGTTTACCAGGAATTCTTCAGTTTCCGGGCCGCTATGTGCGCGGCTGGCCACTGCGATCATCCCGTCTGTGGGAGTGCGCACCTTGATGGACTGGCGCGAAACCGGGTGGAAATTGGCATCGATCTCGATCTTGAGGGCGCCGTTGCGGTCGCCAATATAGGCTTGGCCACGCGCCGGAGCATAGACGATGCCCATGACGGGAATACCCGCCTCGATCAGCGCGATATTGACCGTGAAGTCGGAGCTTTTGCGAATGAATTCCTTGGTGCCGTCAAGTGGATCGACCAGAATGAAGGGCTGGCCTCTGGTCTGGGGAATATTGCCGGCGGCGACGGCTTCCTCGGCCACCACGGGAATAGCGGGAAACTGTGCCGCCAGGGCGGAAAGAATGATCGCTTCCGCCCGCTCATCGGCCTCGGTCACCGGTGAGGCGTCGCGCTTGGTGCGCACCGTCGGGCCATTGTGGAACACGTCCATAATATCGCGGCCTGCGGCTATTGCCGCCTTTTCAAACAAATCAATCACGTCATGTTCCTCAAAAAACGCAGGCTACACGATACGTGTTCAATTTTTCTACTCTATTTGTCCAGATCTTCTATCAGGCTGGCGCGATTTCCTTGAGATAATGAATGACCTGGTTGGCCATTTCTGTTGGATTGGCCTGTGTGGTCTTCAAATGAATATCCGGATTTTGCGGTGCCTCGTAACTGGAACTGACCCCGGTAAACTGCTTGATCTCTCCCATCAACGCCCGGCGATAAAGGCCCTTTGGATCGCGCCGCATGCATTCCTGCAAGGGGGTATCGATGAAAACTTCAATGAATTCGCCGTCTGCCATCAGGTCGCGGGCCATGTCGCGGTCGGCCTGAAAGGGGGAGATGAAGGAGACGATCACGATCAGGCCTGCATCCGCCATCAGCTTGGCGACTTCTGCCACCCGGCGGATATTTTCCACCCGGTCGGTATCAGAAAAGCCCAGATCGCGGTTCAGTCCGTGGCGGACATTGTCGCCGTCGAGAATGTAGGTGTGGTATCCTTGGCCGTGCAGTTCGCTTTCCAACGCGTTGGCGACAGTGGATTTTCCCGAGCCAGACAAGCCGGTGAGCCAGATCACCCGGGGGTGCTGGCGTTTGATAACGGCGCGTGCCTCACGGCGGACCTGCAATTGCTGGACGACGATGTTTTGCTGTGACGTTATGATCGTCCTCGTATCATGTGTCCTCGTGTCATGCGCTGCTATCATCTTTCGACGTTTCCCCTCGAAACGATGGCCATCCCGTGTCTGCCGTCTGCCTGCATATGTTTGTTTTATAAAGATTGAATCGACGAATGAAAACGCCTTTTTTTTGCCATTTTATAGGAAGGCATGGAAGATGTGGACCGTATCCCTGCTTTGACCAATGTCAAATATCTCAAATTTATCCGTATCTTGAGGTATTCAAAAGCTAAATACGAAAGGTCATTTTCAATAAACGCCTCGTATTTCTTTCCACAGAACCCTGTGATCGATACCGCAAAAGGCGCGCAGCATCGCTATGGCTGCGCGCAGCTCTTTAACTTTCAATAGGATTGAATAAAGCAGAGCTGTCAAGGGCAAGCGGTAATGCTTGCCCTATCGTTTGACCGCATAATTCCTGAAAGCGGAATCGATTCAAATCGAGAATTATGGCGCAGATCTAAGGGGTTACCGCACCGGTATTCGCGCAGAATTCCCGATCCTCGTCAGGCTTTTTCGGGAACTGTTGTCTCTTGCCTGTCCTCGAAAAATACCTGGGTGACAAGTACGGCCAGGATACCGCAACCGGCCATGACGCTGACCAGAGGCAGGGCGGTGCCGTTTTCCAGCAAGCCGAGGACAAAGCTGGACAGGGCGCCTGCGCCAAAGGAAAGGCCTCCCGCCAGGGCGGCGGCAGTCCCGGCAATGGTGCCATGGGCTTCCATTGCCAGCACGTTGCAACCCGGCATGATGCCGCCAATCGACATGACGAGAATGAACATCAGGATGCAGGTGATCGTCAGGCTATCGGTGCCGGTCAGCTGGGTGGCGACCAGTACCAGGGCGATGACCGTATAGAGCAGCACGGAGCCGCGTACTGCGGCCTTTACACCGAACCGTGTGGCAAACCGGTTGCAGATCTGCGTGCCGATGCCAAGGCCGATTGCGTTGGTGCTGAAGATAATCGAGTAACTGATGGCCGAAAGCCCGTAGACCGTCATCAGCATGAAAGACGACCCGGCGATATAGGCGAAGAACCCGCCCTGGACGAGCGCCATGGTGCCGGCATAGGGGATGAAATTGCGGCTGATCAACAATCCGCCATAGGTGATGAGGGCACGGCTGGGTTTGCTGGAAGCGCGGTCGGCTGGCAACCGGGTTTCGGGAAGCCAGATCGCGACGACCAGCAAGCACAGCGCCGCATAGCAGCCGAGCAATACGAAAATCATCTGCCAATTGGCTATTTTCAGAATGAGACTGCCGGCAAACGGTGCGAGGATCGGGGCGACGCCGATGACCAGCATCACCATGGACATCAGCTTTGTGGCTGCCGAGCCGGTATGCGTGTCGCGGATGATGGCTGTTCCGATGACCATGCCGATCGAGCCGCCCACGCCCTGTATGAAGCGCCATACCAGCAATTGCTCGCCGGTCGATGCGGTTAGACAGCCAAGGGAGGACAGGCAGAAGATAGCCAATGCCACATAAATTATCGGCTTGCGGCCGGTCCTGTCGGAAATCGGCCCGTAGAACATTTGCCCGATGGTGAAACCGGAAAAAAATGTCATGACGGACAGCTGGATCGTCGCGGCTGTGGTCGATAAGCTCGTAGCCATCAGTGGCATGGCGCCCAGATACATATCCGTTGCAAGCGGCCCGATGGCACAGATCATGCCGATGGAGATGGCTAGAACAAGGGTTTTTCGGTCCATTTTCATATTCCTGAATCTGACCATGCCAGCCATACATCTTTACCGCGCTGCACATGAAGCACTCTGCGTTTCCCTTGACGCATGTGCGCTGCTGCATGATTTCTACCCTGAACCGGATGCGGTTCAGAAAATCATGCAGCAGCTCGCCTTTGGTTCGTTGTTTGCGCAGTCGTCTAGATGTTTGAATGCCGCAGAATTGATCTTTTACCATTTCGGTCGGATAAATTATGCGGTAAGCATGGAAACGTTGTCGTTTCCTCCCGACGATCAGGAAACGCTTTCGTTTCCGTTTGTCAAGTCGAAAGTGTGAGAAGGCCGATGTCCGAACAGCAGCGAGTGGTCATGCGTCTGCCGGTCATGCCGGATGAGGAACGGCGTGAGCGTATTCTCAAGGCTGCCGAAGTGGTGTTTGACACTATGGGCTTTGGCGATGCGACCATGGAGGAGGTGGCGCGTCTGGCTGGCATGGCGAAAAAGACCGTCTACCGGTTCTTTCCCGATAAGCGCTGCTTGTTTACCGCGTTGATCCAGTCTCATGATCAATTGCAGATCGAAATCGGCGGTCAGCGCGGGCAAACGGCTGACCCGCGTGAGAGAGTGCGATTGGCGCTGGAGGCCCTGGCTCGGTTCGTCTTGTCGCCCCGCCAGATTCTGGTGACCCGGCTGATCATTGCCGAAGCGGGCAAGCATCCCGGCCTGACCCGGCAGTTTTACGAGGATTGTGTCGAGAATTTTCGAGCCTTTCTGGCGCAGGAGCTGGATTTCCACGTCGCGGTCAGCCCATCCGAGGCCGTTGATCGCCGCGATATTGCCGACATATTTGTCGGGGCGGTTCTGGGGCCGTTGCAGACAAAGGTTCTGATGTTCGGCAAGCAGGAAGAAGATCTGGACAGCGAAATCCGCATGCGCGTCGATCTGGCGTTGCGGTTGCTGATGCCATCGTAAAAAACCACGAAACCATCCGGGTTTTTTTCATTCGGTAAGTTGGTCCGGAGTCATCTGCGCGCTTTTTGAGCGCAATTTCAGGTTTAATGCCGAATTTGTGCAAAAACTGCCAATATGTTGAGCAATTGACAGAAAAATACGCGCTGCAAAGCTTTTAGGCTTCACATTTTTGTCGAAACCGATATCAAATCCCTCCAACACGAAGAACCCGAATGGGACAACATATGGATGCTGCGTTTGATCGGCATCCGGGGGATAATGTATGGATTATTTCATCCAGCAGCTTATCAACGGGCTGACGCTTGGCTCGATCTATGGCCTGGTGGCGATCGGCTATACGATGGTCTACGGGATTGTCGGCATGATCAACTTCGCCCATGGCGATATTTTCATGCTCGGCGGTTTTGCCGCCTTGATTGTCTTTTTGCTTCTCACGACATTTTTTGCAGGCATTCCAGTGGCTTTGGCGCTGCTGATCATGTTGGTTGTATCGATGTTGATGACCGGCTTGTGGAACTGGACCATTGAGCGGGTCGCCTATCGACCCTTGCGCGGGTCCTTCCGGCTGGCGCCGCTGATCACGGCGATCGGCATGTCGATCGCGCTGTCCAATTTTATTCAGGTCGCGCAAGGCCCTCGCAACAAGCCAATTCCGGCATTGGTCAATGATGTCTATCATTTCGGCGCCATCACGGTGTCGCTGAAGCAGATGATCATCGTCGCGGTAACGGCGGTGCTGCTGGCTGCCTTCTGGTATATCGTCAACAAGACGCCGCTTGGCCGTGCTCAGCGTGCCACCGAGCAGGACCGTAAGATGGCGGCCCTTTTGGGCGTTGATGTCGACCGGACCATTTCCGTCACCTTCGTGATGGGCGCGGCGCTGGCTGCGGTGGCTGGTACCATGTATCTGATGTATTACGGGGTTGCCTCCTTTACCGATGGCTTCATTCCCGGCGTCAAGGCCTTCACCGCGGCGGTTTTGGGCGGCATCGGTTCGTTGCCGGGCGCAGTCCTTGGCGGCCTGCTGATCGGCCTGATCGAATCCCTGTGGTCGGCTTATTTCACCATCGCCTACAAGGATGTCGCCACCTTCGGCATCCTGGCTTTCGTGCTGATTTTCAAACCGACCGGCATCCTGGGCCGTCCCGAAGTCGAGAAGGTCTGAGATCATGGCAAATGTCGACATTTCTGCCGTCAAGGCGCAGCCCGGCCTGATGGCGCGGGCATTGAAAGAAGCCGTGTTCGCAGGCTTGCTGGCGCTCGGCCTGTTCGTGCTGTTCATCGGCATCAAGACCGACCAGGACATCAACAATGCCCTGGTCTGGTATACGCGCTGGGGTCTTCTGTCGATTTTCGTGGCGATTGCCGCCATCGGCCGGTTTGCCGTGGTCGCTGTCTTGCGGCCCTGGTCGGCAGCGCGCAAGGCGCGGGCGGCTGCAAAGCCCGCCGCTACCACGGATGCCCGGCCATCGTTCTTCAAGACGCATTTCCTGAAGATTGCGCTTGTGGCGCTGATCCTCTATCCGCCGGTCATTCTCTTTCTGGTCGGTACACAGGGTTCGCTGAAATATGTCGATAATTTCGGCATCCAGATCCTGATCTACGTCATGCTCGCCTGGGGATTGAACATCGTCGTCGGTCTGGCCGGGTTGCTGGATCTCGGCTATGTCGCCTTCTATGCGGTCGGTGCCTATTCCTACGCGTTGCTGTCGCAGCATTTCGGCCTGTCTTTCTGGCTGCTGCTGCCGATATCGGGCATTCTGGCCGCCTTCTGGGGCATCATGCTCGGTTTTCCGGTGCTGCGCCTGCGGGGAGACTACCTCGCCATCGTCACGCTGGCCTTCGGGGAAATCATCCGGTTGGTGCTGATCAACTGGACGGATGTCACCCAGGGCACGTTCGGCGTATCGGGCATTCCCAAGGCGACACTGTTTGGCATTCCCTTCGATGCCTCGGCGCATGGTTTTGCCAAGACCTTCGGCCTGCCGATGTCCTCGGCCTATTACAAGATCTTCCTGTTCTATCTGGCGCTGGGGCTGTGCATGCTCACCGCCTATGTGACCATCCGGCTGCGGCGCATGCCGATTGGCCGGGCCTGGGAAGCGCTGCGCGAAGACGAGATCGCCTGCCGCTCGCTTGGCATCGACACGGTGAAGACCAAACTGACGGCCTTTGCCATCGGCGCGATGTTCGGCGGTTTTGCCGGGTCGTTCTTTGCCGCCCGCCAGGGTTTCGTGTCGCCGGAAAGCTTCGTCTTCCTGGAATCGGCGGTTATTCTCGCCATCGTGGTTCTGGGTGGCATGGGGTCTTTGACCGGTATCGCGGTCGCCGCCATCGTCATGGTCGGTGGCACGGAACTGCTGCGCGAGATGGAATTCCTGAAGCACGTGTTCGGACCTGATTTTACTCCTGAACTGTATCGCATGCTGCTATTCGGTCTTGCCATGATTGTGGTCATGCTGTTCAAGCCGCGCGGCTTTGTCGGCAGCAGAGAGCCGACGGCCTTCCTGAAGGAACGCAAGGCTGTCTCCGGCAGCTTTACCAAGGAGGGTCACGGCTGATGACATCCGGGACGCAAACCATGAGCAATGACCCAATCTTGACGGTCGAGCACCTGTCGATGAAATTCGGCGGCTTGATGGCCATCAACGACTTCTCTTTTGAAGCCCGGCGCGGTGAAATTACCGCGCTGATCGGCCCGAACGGAGCGGGCAAGACCACGGTGTTCAACTGCATTACCGGCTTCTACAAGCCGACAATGGGGATGGTCACCCTGCGCCAGAAGGCTGGCAAGGAATTCCTTTTGGAACGCCTGACGGATTTCGAGATTACCAAGAAAGCCAAGGTGGCGCGTACCTTCCAGAATATCCGGCTGTTCTCCGGCCTGACCGTGCTGGAAAACCTGCTGGTTGCCCAGCACAATGCGCTGATGAAGGCCTCCGGCTATACGGTGCTCGGTCTGCTCGGCCTGCCCGCCTACAAGAAGGCAGCGGCACTGTCGATCGACAAGGCGAGGTTCTGGCTGGAGCGCGCCGACCTGATCGAGCGGGCCGACGATCCGGCTGGCGATCTGCCCTACGGCGCACAGCGGCGTCTCGAAATCGCTCGCGCAATGTGTACGGAACCGGAATTGCTGTGCCTGGATGAGCCTGCTGCCGGCCTCAACCCACGGGAATCGCTGGCGCTCAACACTCTGCTCAATGGCATCAGGGACGAAACCGGCACATCGATCATGCTGATCGAGCACGATATGTCGGTGGTCATGGAAATCTCCGACCACGTTGTGGTGCTGGAATATGGCCAGAAGATTTCCGATGGCACGCCTGACCACGTGAAGAACGACCCGAGAGTCATTGCGGCCTATCTTGGTGTCGAGGATGAAGAACTGGACGACGCGATTTCCGATGTGGAAGCCGTGGCCGGAGGCAAATTGTGATGACTGCTGAAGCTCTTTTGAAGGTTGAGGCCGTCGAGACCTATTACGGCAATATCCGCGCGCTTGGCGGTGTCAGCGTCGAGGTTAAAAAAGGCGAGATCGTCAGCCTGATCGGCGCCAATGGCGCTGGCAAATCGACGCTGATGATGACGATTTGCGGCAGCCCGCAGGCGCGCGCCGGCCGGGTGATTTTCGACGGTGTGGACATTACCAAAATGCCCACCCACCTGATCGCTCGCCAGCGCATCGCACAATCACCGGAAGGGCGGCGGATTTTTCCGCGCATGACGGTGATGGAAAACCTGCAAATGGGTGCTGGTCTCGACAATCTCAAATATTTCCAGGAGGACGTCGAGAAGATCTTCACCCTGTTTCCGCGCCTGAAAGAGCGTCACGCCCAACGCGGCGGCACGCTTTCCGGCGGTGAGCAGCAGATGTTGTCCATCGGCCGGGCGCTGATGGCGCGGCCCAAGCTGCTGCTGCTGGACGAACCATCGCTGGGGCTGGCGCCCTTGATCGTCAAGGGGATTTTCGAGGCGATCAAGAAACTCAACCAGGAAGAAGGGCTGACCGTGTTCCTGGTCGAACAGAATGCGTTTGCCGCGCTGAAACTGTCCGACCGCGCCTATGTCATGGTCAACGGGTTGGTGACGATGAGCGGCTCCGGCCGGGAATTGCTGGCCGACCCTCAGGTACGTGCCGCCTATCTCGAAGGCGGACGGCATTAGTCGCCGTGCCATGCCGATAAACTGCGGATAAAAAGACCCCGGAGGGGAAAAGACATGCAGGGTTTGTTTTTCGATACGGATGACCAGGTGCGGATGGTGCTGCGTTTTCTCGTGGTGCTGCTCGGTTTCTGGACCGCATGGCGCACCGGCAAGGCCGTTGCCGAAAACTGGGAAGGCTATGGCCGGGTGGTGATCTACACGCTGCTGCTGGCGCTGGTCATGCGGTTTCTCCACCATGCCTTGTTTGAAGGGCCGATGCTGGATCTCGGTCTTTACGCGATGGATTTTGTCGTTCTGCTGGTGTTTTCGATGGTCGGTTTCCGCCAGCGACGCACCCGCCAGATGGCCGGTAACTATTACTGGCTCTATGAAAAAACTTCCCCACTTTCCTGGAAGAAGAAAGATTGACAGCACCGTCTTTCTCGCCTCTGATGGCCGGGGAAATTGCAATAATAAAGAGTGGAAGAGTTTTCCGGCGCAATCTAGGTGGGTGTTGCGCGGGGGATCGAAATAAGCCCGCCCTAAAAACTGGGAGTATCAGAATGAAGAAGTCGCTTCTTTCAGCCGTGGCGCTGACAGCCATGGTTGCCTTCAGCGGCACCGCCTGGGCTGACATCATCGTCGGTGTCGGCGGTCCCCTGACAGGCCCGAACGCTGCTTTCGGCGCACAGCTCCAGAAGGGTGCCGAACAGGCCGCTGCCGATATCAACGCAGCTGGCGGCATCAATGGCGAAAAGATCAAGATCGTGCTCGGCGACGACGTGTCGGATGCCAAGCAGGGCGTTTCCGTCGCCAACAAATTCGTGGCCGATGGCGTCAAATATGTGATCGGCCACTTCAACTCGGGCGTATCGATCCCGGCTTCGGACGTGTATGCCGAAAATGGCATTTTGCAGATCACGCCAGCCTCGACCAATCCGAAATTCACCGAGCGCGGCATGTGGAACACGTTCCGCACCTGCGGTCGTGATGACCAGCAGGGCGCGGTTGCCGGCAAATACATTGCTGAAAAGTTCAAGGGCGTGAAGGTTGCCGTCATTCATGACAAGACCCCTTACGGTCAGGGTCTTGCTGACGAAACCAAGAAGGCCATGAATGGTCTGGGCGTCAAGGAAGTCATCTACGAAGGCATCACTCCCGGTGAAAAGGACTATTCGGCCCTGATCGCCAAGATGAAGGAAGCCGGCGTTGGCGTGGTTTACTTCGGCGGTCTGCACACGGAAGCTGGCCTGATCCTGCGTCAGATGGCTGACCAGGGCGTCAAGGCGACCCTGATGTCGGGCGACGGTATCACGTCCAACGAACTGGCCTCGATTGCTGGCGATGCCGTCAATGGCACGCTGATGACCTTCCCGCCGGATCCGCGTAACAACCCGAACGCCAAGGACGCGGTCAAGAAGTTCCGCGATGCTGGCTTCGAGCCCGAAGCCTATACGCTGTATTCCTACGCTGCCCTGCAGATCATTGCAGAGGCTGCCAAAGCTGCCGGTTCCACCGATGCGGAAAAGGTTGCTGAAACCATGAAGGCCAAGGGTCCGTTCACGACCGTTATCGGCTCGATCGGCTTTGACGCCAAGGGCGACATCACCCGTCCCGACTACGTGATGTACACCTGGAAGAAGGGCCCTGACGGCAAGTATTCCTACTTCGAAAACTAATTTCTGCTGACTTTACCAGCGGAAACGAAAGCCCGGCCTTGCGCCGGGCTTTTTGCGTCGCACACTTGTGTGACGCTTGCGTGCAACCGCAAAATTAATTTTCTAACGATTTGAATATTATAACCAATTAGCATCATCAATATCGTTTGTCTTAACGGATTGAAGGGCCGCGTTAACCTTTTGTTAACCAAATCAGCCGTAAACCATCTCAACGATTTGTTCATAAAGATGACCGAAGTGCTAACAGAACCCCGCTCAATCCGCATCAAAGGCCGTTCGTTTCTGGCGGTGGTGCTTTCACCGGACCTGCCGGTCGATAACTGGCTGGAAAGGCTGGACGATCTGGCCTCGCGCTCAGCCGGATTTTTCCTTGGCCGCCCGGTGGTTCTCGATGTGGCGGAACTGGCGATCAGCCGGGATGAGTTGAAGGCGTTGATCGCCGAGCTTTCCAGCCGCAATGTCAGCATCATGGGTCTGGAAGGCGCGCGTCCCTCGATGGTGGAACGCGGCATGCCGCCGATCCTGAAGGGTGGCCGTCCGGTGTCCGATGTGGACGTGCCAAAGGTTGACCCTGAATCATCACCAGCCGAAGACAAGAAAAAGACTGGTAAAGCCACCAAAGCCTCCGGCAAGGCTGATGAGATTGGGGAGACTGAAACACCCCAGGCCATGATCACCGCGCCGCAGGCGCGCTCCGTGGTGCAATCCCTGCTGCTGCGTGAACCGGTGCGCTCTGGCCAGTCGGTGATTTTCACCGAAGGCGATGTGACGGTGATCGGCTCGGTTGCCTCAGGCGCTGAAATCATTGCCGGTGGGTCGATCCATATCTACGGCGCCTTGCGGGGCCGGGCGATGGCGGGGTCGGTCGGCAATGCATCGGCGCGGATTTTCTGCCGCAAGATGGAGGCCGAGCTGCTCGCCATCGACGGGATCTACAAGATGGCCGAGGACATGCCGCCGGAATTACTGGGCAAACCGGTCCAGCTCTGGCTGGAAGACGATGTCATCAAGGCTGAAAAAATGGCCTGATGCTGGTTTGTGCCGTGCGGACGTCAGCTTGACGCCGACTCCGCTGGTTAAAGTTGACGTTTAATACGCTGGAAATTTGGTCCAGCGCGACCCGAAGCTTGTGCCGCATGCGGCGAAAGACAGGAGAATGAAATGGGGAAGGTCATCGTTGTGACATCAGGCAAGGGCGGCGTCGGCAAGACGACCTCCACGGCTGCCCTTGGTGCGGCACTTGCCCAGCGCGGCGACAAGGTTGTCGTCATCGATTTTGATGTCGGTCTGCGCAATCTCGATCTGGTCATGGGCGCCGAGCGCCGGGTGGTCTACGATCTCGTCAATGTCATCCAGGGCGATGCCAAGCTGCCGCAGGCGCTGATCCGCGACAAGCGGGTCGATACGCTGTACCTGCTGCCTGCTTCGCAGACCCGCGACAAGGACAATCTGACGCCCGAAGGCGTGGAATGGGTAATTACCGAGCTGAAAAAGCATTTCGACTGGGTAATCTGCGATAGCCCGGCCGGGATTGAACGCGGTGCGACGCTGGCCATGCGCCACGCCGATGTCGCCGTGGTCGTCACCAACCCCGAAGTGTCCTCGGTGCGCGATTCGGACCGGATCATTGGCCTGCTGGATTCAAAGACCCTGAAGGCCGAGCGCGGCGAGCGGATGGAAAAGCACCTGCTGCTGACCCGCTACGATGCCGTCCGCGCCCAGCGCGGCGATATGCTGAAGGTCGAGGACGTCCTGGAAATCCTCTCCATCCCGCTGCTTGGCATCATCCCGGAAAGCATGGACGTGCTGAAAGCCTCCAATATCGGCGCGCCGGTGACGCTGGCTGATGCCAAGAGCCTTCCTGCCCAGGCCTATTTCGAAGCTGCCCGCCGTCTGGCCGGTGAGGAAATTCCGGTTTCCATGCCCGAGGAAAAGCGTGGCCTGTTCGGCAAGATTTTCGCACGGAGGGCCGCATGAGCATCTTCAACCTGTTCCGCAGGCCAACCTCGGCGCCGATGGCGCGCGAACGGCTGCAAGTCCTGCTCGCCCACGAACGCGCCGCCCAAGGCTCCGACCTCGTCGCCATCCTGCGCGAGGAAATCCTGGCCGTCATCTCCAAACACGTCCAGGTCGATGCCGACAAGGTTCGCATCAAGGTGGACCGTGATGAGCACGTGTCGATCCTGGAGATCGATGTGGAAATTCCACGGGATGCTCAAGCCTTGGCGGCTTGATGGGGTGAGGGCTGGCCGGTGTGGCTTGCCTGAAGCAGATATGAGATTTTTCAGCCGCAGAGTGGAAGCTCTGCGGCTGCTTTGTTGTGATGGTGCTGGTAGGACTAGCGGCTGTCGATCAAATTGTGATGGAAGGCCTTACCGGATTTCATCGATCAGGCGCGCATGGGTGTTATGCCGTGAGGCTTCCCAGTCGTCAGCGCAAATCGGATTGCCCAATTTAGGTGCTTTGGCGATCTTATACGAAGATTCATTGAAAATGACTCTTCGTATTCCCCTTGAAAATATCTCAAGCCTCTGACGCATTTGAGATATTTTCATTTTCTTCAAGTCGAGGATGCGTCAGCATGTCAGAGACTTGGTATTAATTGCTGGATTATTTTTTTAATTTCCATTCAGATAATTGATTTTTTATATATTCGCGTATTTCTGGTATTAATGAAATATTCTCGCCGTAGACAGTGAAATTGATAATTAATTTATCGTATGCTGCATAGCTGTCGCATCTAGTTATGTGGCCACTTTGTGTCTGAGTTGTTGTAACGTCTGCGCATGTGCCAAGCCAGAATGAAAAAACATCAGTTTTGTCTTGGATAGCCGCAGGTTCAACAGAAAATAGATACCATTCGTCGCTGTGCGGTTTTTTTAAAATATATCCTTGTTCGCTTTTGGTGGCATGGTATCGAGGGTTTGCAATATATGTCATGATTTCAGGATTTTTGGAGTAAGCCCAAAATTCAAAATCGGATAACGGGTTTATTCTTAAATATAGATCGCTTGATAATAGTTCCGTATTTTTTTCATAATTATGAATTTTCTTAATTATTGTATTGGCTGGAATGGTTAGAGATGCGCTTTTGTCCGTGTCAAGGCCTAGTATTTTATAATACCATGCGTCATTGGGTTGGGAAATGACAAAAGACGCAGGTATTTTAAATTCTATATTTCCAATTGTTATTGTTTTATATGTAATTTCGTCGTTTGATTCGAAAGAATATTCCATTGTATTTTCTGTTTTTGATGCTCCTACAGCTATTAATTGCAGACAAAACAGCGATATGATTTTTAATGAGTGTCGCATGAGGAACACCAAATGCCGCTTGTAACATAGGATTCAACGCGAAATCCAAAAGCAGGCGATCCACCAAATGTTCCAGCGGGCAATCCAAATTCCCCGAAGACTTTTGCGTGATAATCGTAAACTTGTCCGGGATTTAATAAACCAAATTTTCCAATTTTATCTGCGTCTACTGCTCTTAAATGCTCTTGCATCAGTCGTTCTCTGATCGCACTGATATTTGCGCTCTGCCAATTATACTTTAAAGACATTCCCTCGACGCGATTGTTGATTGCATGTCCCCCAGTAATATAATCCATTATAGTATTTTTAGGGTTTAGAGAATTTAAACCATGTACAGCGATTGGATCATTTTGGAGGCTTCGCAACTCCCAAAACCGTCCTGGCTCATGATTGATTAAGGCCGATCGCTCTTGAAGCGTCGGTGTCATTCCGTCAAAAGTCTTTGACACATATTCTCTGTTTCGCTGCCTGCCTTCTTCGTCCTCATTGCCTGGCATTAGAGAGGCTTGGCTTTCAACACTGTAGGTGCGGCCTAAGTCCTGAGCTTCTCTTGAAGCTGTTTCATTTCTTTCTATTTCATGGCGATCGAAAGAATCGATTTGAATCTCACCGCCATCCGCATGGCCGTTGCGGTCACTTTTGTTTACCGGATTATTGCTTGCATACGAATACCTGTTCGTTCCAACACCCGAAATATTGGGGTCCCAGCTATCTGGAGATATAAAGCGCGCACTTGCTGTATGCTGAGCAAAAAATGCGAACGCAGAAGATATAATCAGCAAAAATATATTATGGCGCATAACATAATCCCAATTCGCTCTTTTGAAAATACCTTATATTTAACTGCTTGCCACCGAAATCATTATATTTCAAGCTGAGGTTTTATCTACTTGCGTTGATGACCGGATCTCGTTGATGGGGCAACGGTCGTTATGACGTTCGACAATGGTTGTCTGGTGATCGAGCCGCAGGAGCGGCCTCGGTACACGCTGGAGGAATTGCTGTCCAAATGCGATGAGTCTGCGGAAGTCTCTGAAGAAGGTCGGGAATGGCTTCATAGTGAGCCTGTCGGTGAAGAGTTGATGTAAGGGAGCGTGGCGATATCTGGTTGGTGTTGCTTGCTCGCATATCCAGCGTCGAACAACAGGGAACATGCTTGGTGCTGATTATTTCGCACGGTCAGTTCAATCGTTTGACCAAGAAGTCTGTGGTTCTGGGGAACGTTGGCCTTGGTGCAGGGGTGTCCCCCTCTGGCTTGCCAGCCATCTCCCCCTCAAGGGGGGAGATCGGATAGGCGAAATCGCCCGTTTCAGCAGATAAAGTTGCGTCTTCCCCGACCTCTGAAAAGTAATGTGAAGCAAGAAGCTTGCCTCTTGTCGATCTCCACCCTTGAGGGGGAGATGTCCGGCAGGACAGAGGGGGGTACACGCCACGCACAACGCCGACAATTTTCCCCCGTTCAAAATCGCACCAATCCCCTCTTTTCCTCCCTACTCGTTATGCGCTAAGACAAGGGTGAGATCGGTTGTAACGAGCCGGTCTTGGGGCGTCGTAACCCCGGTTAAAAACGGTCAGTGTCGATCGTTAAAATGACACCCCTCAGCCATAGGTTTGTGGCTGAGGTGGTGAACTGTGTCTATACGGTTCGCTCTCTACCATTCTCTATGGTCGGGGAGGCCTCGGCGTATGTCCAGAGCTTCGGCTTAAAGGTCGAGGCGGTCGTTTTTTTACCGGCTTACGAACTCCCCGATCACCAGAGACAGTTCTCTGGTGATCGCTCGTTTTCAAGCGTGGGAGGAATGGACAATGGCGGATTACAATGTCTGGGCTGATCTTTTCTATACGTGGCAATCGACATCCGATTGGGTGAAAGCTCTTGTTATCGTCGTGCCACCGGTTTTCGTGGCGACCGTGCTGGCGCTGGTGCTGCGCTACAGGCAGAAGACGGGGGAAGACGGTCCAGTCCCCTCCGGGGACCATCTTTCGCCACCGCAGCACTTCCAACTGAGACCGGAGGATATGCCGGAGCCGGGCGACGAAATGGACCATATGCTGCTCGACGCCGCCACCAATCTTCAACATCGGCTGGAGGACGCCCGCCGGTTGCTCAATCCGCAAGAGAGTTCCGTGGCCGACGGGGCAGACCTGGGCAGAAGCGAGGTGCGCCAACAGATTACCCAGATCATCCTTGAGGAATATCACCGTGGATCCGATCCGGGGGTTGCCCTTCGGCGCGGGCGAGAGTTTCTCGCCAGCCAGCGAAACGCCCATAGCACCAATCCGGATGCGCAAGAATAATACGAAGAGACATTGAAGCTAGCTCATCCTATTACTTTTGAAAATTTCTCAAGCGGTTCAAGCATTTGAGATATTTGTAATGCCGTCAAGGCGCGAATGCGGTCCACACCTTCGAGTCATGATATCGGGGCGTTCGTCTGTACAATTGATCCACTGGAGCGATTGTTTGTGTGCGGTGACCCTTTCTCAACCCATCTCCAGAGGGAACATCAATCTGAGCTGGTCTTTTTCTCACAAATTTGCCTATAGATTTATCATTGGCACTGTTTTGTGACTTGTTCTGAAAATGAGTGGAAAAAGGCATTGCATGTTAATGCATGAGATGCTTTGATGACGTGAAATTAATTTCACTTATATCATTTTTTTCCGAATAAATCGATATTTCTCTATATATACTTTCCTTTGTGGTGGGATTTGTAAGATGAGATTTGTTGCGCTTGATTCTTTGCGTGGAATTTCTGCATTGATGGTGGTTTTTTTCCACATCGAAATCATGGGAAAAATCTATGCGGGTGTTTTCCATGGTCTGAAATTTATTGAGCATAGTTTTCTTTTTGTTGATTTTTTCTTTGTTCTGAGTGGGTTTGTTTTATCTCACGCCTATTTGTCATCTATTCGGAATTCAGGTGATGTTTTTGCGTTTATCGTGAGACGGTTCGGTCGGGTTTATCCACTACATTTTATGTTTCTCGTGCTGATGATTGCCTTGGAAATATTCAGATATCTCGCAAATGGATATGGAATTGCATCTTTTGATCGGATTTTTACGGGAGAAACCTCGTTCTATGCAATTCTAACAAATCTATTTTTGCTTCAATCTTTGGGCTTTAACGATACCCCGACATGGAACTCGCCATCGTGGAGCATTAGCTCTGAATTCTATGTATATATTTTATTTTCGCTTATTATTTTTGCTTTTAGAAACAAAAAATACGTTGTTACATTTATATCTTTGTTTATTCTAATTTCAAGTGCATTAATTCTTATTAATTATTCTGCACGATATATGGATACTATATTCGATTACGCCATTTACCGTTGCCTTTTCGGGTTTTTCGTTGGTGTGTTTACCTATGCAATAACGGCTGGAATTCGTAGCCGCGTAGAGCTTGGGGTGGAGAGTGGGAAGGTGTTGTTTTCCATTCTGGAGCCTCTTGCGGTGATTGCATGCGCTGTTTTCATTTATCAGGTCGGCGCGTCACCGCTTTCCTATATTGCGCCTTTTATATTCGCGGTCGTCGTTGCCGTCTTTTCGTTCGAAAAGAGTTGGATGTCTTTACTTCTGAAAGCCAAGCCCTTTGAGCTGCTAGGGAATATTTCCTACACTATCTATATATCCCATGCATTTTTCTTAAGCTCAGTGTCACTAGGTTTGCAAATACTTGCTCAAAAGGGCCTCTTTTTCAGATGGAGTGAACATTTTCCGGATCAATGGCACGGGTATGGAATCAAAATTATGGTTCCTTCATTGCCAATTATTTCAAATGTTATAGTTGTTGCCGTATTCATTCTGATTATATATATGGCATTTCTTATAAATAAATATATTGAGCAGCCAAGTCGAAATTATTTCAATAATATATCGGATTCAGTGAAAACAAATAATGATTCCACTTTTGGTGAGAGGTTGTTGAATTATTCTAATAAATAATATGAATACAATTATTTTTGTCTATGGTGTCGTGCAGTTGTTTGATATAAGTGTGATTTTGTTATTTTCTTTGGATGGAAAAACTGCTTCCAAATTTTGATCCAATGATTTGTATGGGGGATTCATTGAAAATGGCTCTTCTTGTTCATTTTAAAATTACCTCAAGCGGTACAAGCATTTGAGATATTTATAATCTCTTCAAGGCGAGGATGCGTGAGTATCTTTGAGCCTTGGTATTCGGCTGAAGGCTTGTTGCTTCCACGCATACGTCCCTCACTCCACCCTCAACACCGCCGCCGCCTTCACCGCCGCAGATGCCCGATTTTCCACGCCAAGCTTCACATAGATCTGTTCCAGATGCTTGTTCACCGTGCGGGCGGCGAGGCCGAGGATTTCGCCGATGTCGCGGTTGGGTTTGCCGCGGGCGATCCACAGCAGGACTTCGGATTCGCGCTGGGTGAGGCCAAAGGCCTGGCGCAGGCGTTCGTCTTCGCGTTGCTGGCCGCCAGCGCTGAGGCGGAACAGGTATTCGTCGGCGGCCATGGCGCCGAGATAGGCGATTTGCAGGGCAGGGTGGTTTTCGAGCGGCAAGGTCAGGGCGGCGTCGCGGGATGGGGCCGAGGGGTTTGCGGCAGGTGTTGAGGCTGCGCGGGCCTGCATCCATTCGCCAATCGCCTTGATCACAGTGTCCAGCCCGTCCTCGCGGCCGGTGGCGGTGGTGATCAGGCGGCTGGCCTGCGGCGTGGACCACAGCAGGCTGCCATCAGCGCGCAAGGCCAGCAGGTGGCGGCCTGCGGCGTCCAGCGCGACACGGGCGCTTTGGGCGGACCGGGCATTAGCGAGATGTACGCGGATGCGGGCGCGTAGCTCATCGATATTGATCGGCTTGGTCAGGTAATCGACACCGCCGACTTCCAAGGCATGCACCACATGTTCGGTTTCGCTAAGGCCGGTCATGAAGATGACAGGCACCTGCGCCACCGCCGGATTGGCCTTGATCTGTCGACAGGTCTCGAACCCGTCCATGCCGGGCATCACAGCATCCAGCAGGATCAGGTCGGGGCTGATCCGCTCGACAATGCCCAGCGCCCCTTGGCCGGACGTGGCGATCAGCACGGAAAAGCCTGACTGTTCCAGCGCGTCGGTCAAAAAGCCCAGTGCTTCGGGACTGTCATCGACGAGGAGGATGATATCGCGGGGGGAGGTCGTTTCAGCCATGGTCTGTGATGTCCAAGGGGCGGAGAAAAGGAAAGCAGGCGGGACGGCATGTCTCTTCTCCCCAGCGGGGAGAAGGTGGCGGCAGCCGGATGAGGGGGGCGAAGCCAGACCACGGAGTGAGGCGTTGCGTAAAACAAGCCTTTACACCAAGTCGCCCCCCTCTGGCCTGCCGGCCATCTCCCCCTCGGGTGGGGAGATCGGCTGGGGGATGTCTCGGCGCAAGACCGGCAATGGATTGGCGGTTGGGCGATGGCCTCTGCACGCTCATGCCTTGCCCTCCTGATAGCGATCAAGACAGGCGATCAGCCCGGCCATGTCGAAGGCCTGGACGAAGGGGCGCAATTCGTCGGTGAAGGGCAGCATATCCGGTGTCTTGGCCAATTCCTGCAATTTGTTTTCCAAGCCCCTGATATAGCCGATTTCGGCCAGCTTGCGCAGGTCCTCGCGATGGGCAAGGCCGGGATCGCGCGGCGTGCCTGCGGGCAAGGCGGGGGCGGGCGGGGGCATGTCTTCGGCATAGAGCCAGCGCAGTTTCAGGTGGCGGGCCAGCTTGTCGCGCAACATTTTCACGTCGACGGGCTTGGGGATGGCGTCGTTATGGCCGCCGGAGCCGGGCTCGCGCACCGCGCCGTCGCCGATATTGGCCGACAGCATCAGGATCGGGGCGCTCTGGCCAGCATCGCGCAGCCGCTCGACCAATTGCCAGCCGTTCATGCCCGGCATGGAAATATCGACCAGGAAAAGATCGGGTTTGACACCTTCGATCAGCGCCAGACAATCCGGTCCACCCGTGGCGGTCAGCACGATGAAATCCAGGGGCGCCAGCGCCTCGCGCATCAGTTCGCGGTGATCCTCATTGTCGTCGACCACGACGATGGTGCGGCGTGGGCCATCGTAGGAGAGGATCTTGCGTTCCGCCTTGGGTGCCGTGCTGGGCCGGTCAACGGAAGACAGCATCAGCCGCACCCGGAAGGTCGTGCCTTTATCCTTCTCGCTCTCCACGGCAATTTCGCCGCCCAGCGTATTGGTGAGCAGCTTGGTGATGGTCAGCCCCAGCCCCAGCCCCGGCATCGGGCGGATATTGTCGGCCTCGCCGCGCTGGAAGGGTTCGTAGATCCGGCTCAGGTCTTTCTGCGCAATGCCGCGCCCGGTATCGGTCACCGTGAAGCTGGCGACCTGGCTGCGATAGGCGATGTCGAAGCTGACCGTGCCCGCATCGGTGAATTTGATGGCGTTGGACAGAAGATTGACGAGGATCTGGCGCAGCCGTTTCTCGTCGGCGCGTACATATTGCGGCAGGTTCTTGGCGCGGGTGTGGGTAAAGGTCAGGCCCTTGGCCTCGGCCTGCGGGCGCAGCATGTCGAGGATCTGGTCGAGGAAATCGTGGATGTTCAGCTCGGCCGAAAACACTTGTAAGCGTCCCGCCTCGATCTTGGAAATATCCAGCAGCCCGTCGATCAGCCCGGAAAGATGGTCGGCGGACCGGCGGATCACCCGGATGGCGGATTGGCGTGGGGCGGGAATGGTCTCATCCTGCTCCAGCAATTGCGCATAGCCCATCACGGCGTTGAGCGGGGTGCGCAATTCGTGGCTGAGGCCAACCACGTAGCGGCTCTTGGCGCGGTTGGCGGCTTCCGCCGTTTCCTTGGCGGTCTGAAGCGCGGCGTCGGTTTTGCGGTGGGCGGCGATTTCCTTCAACAGCAGGCTGTTCTGGCGATAGGATTCCTCTTCTGCCACCAATCGGCTGTCATGGGCCAGCACGTAGAACCAGGTGGCGATGCCAGCTATCACCGAAAACACGAAGAACACGATCAGGATCGTCGCATTGACCACCACTTCGGTTTCTGGCGAGGCGGCGGAGACCTGATGGGCAATCAGCGCCAAAATCGCCCCCACCAGCGAAATCGCCCCGACACTGGTCATCGCATAGCGACCAAGCCGGGTCGTCAGCTTCTCGATCACCGTGCTGGGCAGCACAGTGCGGGCGACGGTGCCGACCTGCGTGTTCAGCCGGGCCTTCGGCTTGCACATGTCATGGCAGCGGCTGTCCAGCGAGCAGCACAGCGAACAGATCGGCGCGGCATAGGCAGGGCACCAGGCCATGTCTTCAGGCTCGAACGGATGTTCGCAGATCGAACAGGTGATATGGCCAAGGTTTTTCCAGGCATGGCGCGGCTTGCGGGCCAGATAGAATTTGCCCTTGGTGCCCCAGGCGATCAGCGGCGAAATCAGGAAGGCGATCAGCGTCACGAAGGTGGAGAGCGAGGCCATCAACGGCCCGAACAGGCCGAAATGGGCGGTGAGCGCCAGACCTGCCGAAATCAGCAGCGTGCCGCAGCCGACCGGGTTGATGTCATAGAGATGGGCGCGCTTGAACTCGATGCCCGGTGGTGCAAGGCCCAACCGTTTGTTGATGAACAGATCGGCGGAAATGGTGCAAAGCCAGGCCATGGCGATGATCGAGAAGATCCCGAGCGTTGCTTCCAGCAGCCGGTAGATGCCAAGCTCCATCAACAGCAGAGCGATGCCGACATTGAACACCAGCCAGACCACCCGGCCAGGATGGCTATGGGTGAGGCGGGAGAAGAAATTCGACCAGGCGAGCGAGCCTGCATAGGCGTTCATCACGTTGATCTTCAACTGCGACACCACCACGAAGGCGACCATCAGCAGCATGGCCAGCGTCTCATTGGGCAGGATATAGCCGAAGGCGGCCAGATACATATGGGCGGGATCGGCGGCCTCGCTCAGGCTGACACCGGTCGAGAGCGTCAGCACGGCGAGGAAGGAACCGGCCAGCAGCTTTGGCACGCCCAGCACTACCCAGCCTGCACCGGCCAGAAACACCATGAAACGGTGGTGCAATTTGCGCCCGCCCTCCGGCGGCAGGAAGCGCAGAAAATCCACCTGCTCGCCAATCTGTGGCATCAACGCCAGGATGACGGCGGAGGCGGCGCCAAAATCGGCGAGGCGAAACGGCGCGATATTTTGCGTTCCGGCATTGGACTGGTGAATGCCGGCAAAGGCCCGCCAGAGGTCGAATTTCTCCCAGTCCTGAAAGGCGATGAACACGAAGGGCGCGATATTCAGCACGATCCAGATCGGCTGGGTCAGAAGCTGGAATTTCGAAATCAGCTGAATGCCGTAGGTGACCAGCGGAATGACGACAACAGCCGAAATAATATAGCCGATCGAGGGGGGAATGCCGAAGGCCAGCGCCAAGGCCCCGGTCATGATCGAGGCTTCGATGGCAAACAGCATGAAGGTGAAGCTGGCATAGATCAGCGAGGTCAGCGTCGAGCCGATATAGCCGAAGCCAGCGCCACGGGTCAGAAGATCGATATCCACGCCTTCGCGGATCGCATAACGGCTGATCGGCAGACCAACCAGCAGCATCAGGACGGCAGCGACCAGAATGGCGAAAAACGCATTGGTGGTGCCATAGGACAGCGTGATCGTGCCGCCAATCGCCTCCAATGCCAGAAAGGAGATCGCGCCGATGGCGGTTTGGGAAATCCGGCTGGAGGAAAACCGGCGCGCACTTTTGGCGGTGAAGCGCAGCGCATAATCTTCCAGCGTCTGGTCTGCCACCCAGCGATTATATTGGCGTCGGACGGGAATGATGCGTTGGCGTGCGGCCATGCCGGTCTTCTGGCGCTTTCTGATGGGAAACAGGATGGATGGATACTGTCACGGCAAGCCGGGGGTTTTGCAAGGGTGCTTGGCGATGTTCGCGCCGCTTCCTGCTGTTTTTCCATTGCGCTGGAAACTGGAATTGTGACAGTGATTTCACAAGATGCGGGGTGACAGGGTTGTGGCGGCTGGACGAAATCCGGTTTGCCTCTATTTTTCCATTTTTCGGGCGTTTGGATTTTTCAACGCCTGCGCCGGTGTGATCGGCATCGCGGCACGGAATTTTTGCATCAGAAAGTGATACCGATGGATATGCCAGCCTCTCAGACTTCGACCGGTGCGGACCATGAACAAGCCTTCGGCACATCAGGCATTCAGCCGATGGACCGGCCAAGCCGCATTACCCGGTTTTTCATGGGCATCGTCGCCTGGGCGGAAAAGCTGAATTACAAATATGCCAAGCTTGGCAATCCGCCGGTTTATGACAATGCCACTTTCCCCTGGGTGGCAGAGGTGGAAAAGGCCTATCCGGCCATTCGCGCCGAGCTGGACCAGATCCTGCTGCGCCAGAGCGAGCTGCCGAGTTTTCAGGACATTTCCACCGATGTGAAGACGATTTCCACGGACAATCGGTGGAAGACCTTCTTTCTCCTCGGTTTCGGTGTGAAGTCCGAGGCCAATATCAAGGCCTGCCCGGAAACCTGGAAGGCCATGCAGGCCATTCCCGGCCTGACCACGGTGATGTTTTCGATTTTCGAACCCGGCAAGCATCTGCCCGCCCATCGCGGTCCCTATAACGGCGTGCTGCGCCTGCATCTGGGAATGATCGTGCCGGAGCCGCGCGACCAGATCGCCATCCGCGTCAAGGACCAGATCTGCCACTGGGAAGAGGGCAAAGTGTTGATCTTCGACGATGCCTATGAGCACGAAGCCTGGAACCATACCGACAAGACCCGCGTCGTGCTGTTCGTCGATTTCGCCAAGCCGCTGAAATTCCCGGCCCGTCTGGTCAATTGGGCGCTGATGAACATGGCGATCTTCACGCCCTTCATCCGCGAGGGGCTCGACAACCACAATGAGTGGGAAAAGAAGTTCTACGCCGAAGCGGAAAAGCTGCGCAACAGCACGGCTGGCTGACAAGCGTCGTTTCGACGCGCACTATATTTCGGTGTATCAGCGAAAGCCTGTCGGGTTGTTGTTAAACCAGACAGGCCATCGTTTCTTTCTATATTTAGCCCGTGGTGGCATCCGGTTGGCGCAACAGGCTCATCACCGCATCGGCCAGCGCCTCGCCGTCATAGGGTTTGTTGATGATGGTGACGTCGCCGAAGGCTTCCGGAATGATCGACCGCTCGGCATAGCCGGTGGCAAACAGAAAGGGAATGCCCCGCTGGTGCAGCTCCTGGGCCACCGGCACCGAGGTATGATTGCCAAGGTTGATGTCGAGCACGGCCACGGCAGGGGCTGTGACCTTGATTTGCGCCAGGGCTTCCGGCACGGAGCCTGCTGTCATGACCGTGGTGAAACCGGCATCACCCAGCATCATTTCGGCATCCATCGCAATCAGCATCTGGTCTTCAACCAGCAGGATCGGCAGGGTTTTGTCGATATTGGCCATGGATCGGGTCTCTGTCTCGGAGGGCGGGGCATGTGTGGTTTCCGGCTCGTGTCCGAAACCGGACAGGAAACGGGCAGGAAGCAAAAGATACGCATTCAGGCCGTGTGGATTATAATTCACGGTGCTCTTACCACCGAGATCATAGGGAATGCTACGGTCTATCAAGGCGGAGCCAAAGCCCCGGCGTGTCGGCGCGGTCACCGTTGGCCCGCCACTTTCCGTCCAGAGAATTTCACAATCTCCCTCTCCCGTCCAGCGCCAAGTCAAGTCAAGCGTGCCACCGACGCGCGAAAGTGCTCCGTATTTCGCCGCATTGGTGGCAAGCTCGTGGATAACCAGGGCCGTGACCGCATAGGCGCGGCTATCGAGCACGACCATCGGGCCACCAAGCGAGAGTGTGGTGCCCTCGGTGCGGTAAGGACCAAGCTCGGCCTGTAGCAACTCGCTCAGATTGCCGCTGCCGCTGCCGCGGATCACCTGGTCATGGGCATGGGACAGGGCGTGGACACGGCCCTTCAGCGAGGTGACATAATCCCTCAACTGGTGTTCTGGCCGGGTGGGAACACCGATCAGCGACTTGATCACCGCCAGGATATTCTTGACCCGGTGGTTCAATTCTTCATTCAGCACGCGCTGACGGATGTCGGCCTTGTTGCGCTCTTCCTGCATCAACTCATTGTGCCGGAGCACTACCTTGACGGTGACGGCGCGAATGGCTTCCGCAATTTCCCTGTCGTTTTCGCTCCAATGGTCCGATTGCTTTGTGACGGCTTCCTTCCAGATGGCGAAGCTCTTGCGTGGCGTCAGCCGGTCGCCCAGCGGTCCGATCTCATAGGATTTATCGGGATTGCCCGCCCAATTGAGCGTTTGCAACCGTTCCTTGCGGAAAAACACCAGGTAATCACGGGGTATTTCCGAGAGCGGCACGACCATGACGCCGGAGACTGTCTTATAATAACTTTCAGCTCTGGGCAGAAATTGGGACAAGGCATGGCTGGCCCAGGTCTGTCCGTCTGCAACGCTGCTGACGAAGCGTATCAGCGGTTCGATTTCGGTAGGCGGCGGACAGGTGCCAAGTGCCGTCCAGGTCCCGTTCATCCAAAGGCCAGCGCCATCGCAGGGCACGAGGCTGCTGAATTCCGGCAGGCATTCGCCAAACAGCGCCTCAAGATTTTCGTGGTGGGAAGCAAGGTGCAGGAAGCGGTCCAGCGATTGGCGTGTGCCCGTGGCCAGGTCAAGCTTATGTTTCTGTTTAAGGGCAAGCAATGTCAGGGAGAAAAACTCGCCGAACAATTCAGCGGCGACCCGTTGCGCCATCGACAGGGTCTTTTCGCGGTAATGGTGACAGGCGATCAGGCCCCAAAGCTCGCCATTCAACAGGATCGAGATCGACATGGACGCGCCGACGCCCATATTGCGCAGATATTCCAGATGAATGGGCGAAACACTGCGCAAATGCGCAAAGGACAGGTCGAGCGGCTCACCGGATGCATCCAGTTCCGGCTCGATCGCCACCTTGTGGCCGCTTGCACCGGAAATCACCCGGATGGAATTTTGCACATAGAGCTTGCGGGCCTGCTGGGGAATGTCGGATGCAGGGAAATACTGGCCAAGGAAGCTTTCCAGCTCCATCGACTTGGCCTCGCTCACCACCTTGCCGGAGCCGTCATTGTCAAAGCGGTAGATCATTACCCTGTCATAGCCGAGCACCGCCCGCACCAGCCTTGCGGAGGTGCGGATCAGCTTGTCCATGTCGTCGACATCCTTGATCCGGCCGATCATTTCTCTGGCCAATTGCAAGGGATCGCGCCCGTCATGGGCCGGTTCGAACTCGATGATGACCGTGGCGCGCTGGCGATGCACGCTGACGTCGAAAAGCTGTTCTTTTCCAAGGCCATGAGTGGGGCGAAGACGCAAATTGGGAATGAGCGCCGGCCGGGAGGCCGAAGGCGCCGTCGCCAGCGCGTTGCGCAGGTCGTGGGTGGCAGCATCGCCCAGAAGCGTGTGGACATCCAGGCCGTTCAGCGGCCCCTCCAGCCCCAACATGTCACCTACATTGGCAGAATGGCGCAGAACCTTGGCCATTTCCGCGTCGCAGGCCAGCAGGCAGCCATGCGGCTGGATGCTGCCGGGAATATGGATAGGTTCGCGGTCGCAATTGGTGAGATCAACGGTCTGCGGAGGCATGCATGGGGCTTTCGAAGGCAGCGTAGGCATAAGCGAAGGTTGCATTGGCAAAGGCCACGAGCTTCCCTTCATCGAGATCCCGCAGCTCCTCCATAAGATGTAAGAACGTGGGCCAGCTCGAAAAGTTCCCGGCCTGGGCAAAAAGATGCGCCCCGCCATGGGTGGGGCCGTACCCAAGCAGGGAGGCCCGTTTCGCCAGAAGCTTTGCGCCAAGCGCCGAGCCTTCCAGCACATAGAACAGGCCAAGCCAGTCTTCAGCCTCTTCCGGCTGGGGAACCGTCGCCTGCCAGCGCTCGTCCTCCAACTCAAGCGTCTGCAGGTCGGCGCGCAGCCCGTTGCCGATCATGACAGGCTTCCAGGTGCCTGGCCAGCTGACAAAGGGTGCCTCGGGGGCCTGTTGGACAATCATCTCTTCCAACGGCAGCCGGAAACGAGCCATTCCGAGCAAATAGGCGCGGTAGGCGGCAGGAGAGGAAAAATCGCCAATGACCGCATCGAGCTCGGCGTGAGCATCGGCGGTCGCTTCCTTCAGAAGCCGTCGCCGGGGTGAAAAAGGCATGAATGACTTTCGAAATAGATTATCGCCGCTCCACCATGCATCTGCTTATATGAGCGGTTTATGAGGATGCTCTCCATGAGATCCTTGTTAGGTAATACGGTTCAGATGCTATGAAAATCAAGTATAATAAACCGATGGCGGCAGTTTTAGACGGCCAATCCCCTGTTTTTGTGGGGACAGCGCTGCCTTGCCCGGCGACCTACGTCAATTGACGTATACGATTTTGCAGCGCAGCAGCCGATAGTCCCCTCACTCCAGAATTCAAAAAGAGGGGAACCTGAAATGAACTTCAAGTCCAAACTGGCGAGCGCACTTGTCGGTGCCATGCTGTCCACCACCGCCTTCCACGGTGCGTTTGCCGCCGAAGACACGATCAAGGTCGGCATTCTGCATTCTCTCTCCGGCACGATGGCGATTTCGGAAACGACGCTGAAGGACGCCATGTTGATGCTCATCGACGAGCAGAACAAGAAGGGCGGTGTTCTCGGCAAGAAGCTGGAGCCCGTCGTGGTCGATCCGGCCTCCAACTGGCCGCTGTTTGCTGAAAAGGCCCGCGAGCTGATTTCCAAGGACAAGGTTTCGGCGGTGTTCGGTTGCTGGACCTCGGTGTCGCGCAAGTCGGTTCTGCCCGTGTTCAAGGAGCTGGATTCGGTGCTGTTCTACCCCGTGCAGTTCGAGGGTGAAGAAAGCGAGCGCAACGTATTCTATACCGGTGCTGCGCCCAACCAGCAGGCCATTCCCGCCGTCGATTACCTGATGGAAAACGAAGGCGTGCAGCGCTGGGTGCTTGAGGGCACCGACTATGTCTATCCGCGCACGACCAACAAGATTCTCGAAGCCTATCTTCTGTCCAAGGGCGTGAAGAAGGAAGACATCATGGTCAACTACACGCCCTTCGGCTTCTCCGACTGGCAGACCGAAGTCGCCGCCATCAAGAAATTCGGCTCGGCCGGCAAGAAAGCCGCTGTTATCTCGACCGTCAATGGCGATGCCAACGTGCCGTTCTACAAGGAGCTTGGCAACCAGGGCGTCAAGGCGGAAGACATTCCGGTCATGGCCTTCTCGGTTGGCGAAGAAGAACTGGCCGGTATCGACACCAAGCCGCTGGTTGGCCATCTCGCCGCCTGGAACTACTTCGAATCCGTCGATACGCCCATCAATGCCGAATTCATCAAGACCTGGCATGCCTTTACCAAGAACGACAAGCGTGTGACCAACGACCCGATGGAAGCCGCCTATATCGGCTTCAACATGTGGGTGAAGGCCGTCGAAAAGGCAGGCTCTGCCGAACCCGACAAGGTCATCGACGCGCTGGTCGGCGTTTCCGTACCGAACCTCACCGGCGGCTATGCCACGATGATGCCGAGCCATTACATCACCAAGCCGGTATTGATTGGCGAAGTCCAGGAAAATGGCCAGTTCGACATCGTCTCCCAGACACCGGAAGTGGTGGGCGATGAATGGTCGGATTTCCTCCCCGACAGCAAGGACCTGATCGCCGATTGGCGCCTGCCGATGAACTGCGGCAATTTCAACGTCAAGTCCGGCAAGTGCGGCGGCAAGGGCTCGTAAAACTTCCCAGCCTGAAACTTGCTGCGGGTGCATAAAGCATCCGCAGCTTTTTCTCCCTTGTCGGGAGCAATCGCAAGAGGGGCCGGTATGATACGATCCTGTTTGAACCATCTGTCGCATGTGCTGGCTGCCGGGCTGTTGCTGATGGTGGCCTTGACCCTTTCGGCACGCGCTGAGGAAGACCCCGCTAGCCTGATCAAGGCGCTGGGTACGGCCAATTTCACCGATGCCGAAAAGATCGTCGGCGATCTCGGACGCACGGGTGATCTCAAAGTGGTTCCGGCCCTGGAAGCCCTCAGCGGTGGTGATCTCTATCTACGCAAGGCCGATGGCAATGTGTTCATCGCCAAGCCCGCCGGTAGCCAGCTGACGTTGGTCGATCCCTTGAGCGGTGCCGAAGTTGGCAAGGAAGCCAAGGGCGGGCTGGTGAAGATCAAGATCAACAATGGTTTGCGTCGCGCCATCCGGGCTGCGCAAGGCGGGCTGACCTTGCTCAGCCCTGACCGCACGGTGCGGCTTGCCGCTGCCGATGCGCTGTTGAAGGCGCCCTCGGAAGACAATCTCGAATTGCTCGACACTGCCCTTGCCAAGGAGCAGGATGGCGCGGTGAAAACGCTGCTGGCTCAGGCCCGCGCCGTTTCGGTCATCACCTCCAACCATTCGCTTGAGGAAAAACGTGCCGCCATTGCGCTTATTCGCGCGGTGGGCGGCCAGGATGCGATTTCCATTCTCGGCAATGCCGCGCCGACAGTCGATCCGGCCCTGAAGGGCGATATCGATGCGGCGATTTCCAAGATCCAGAGCGATGTGGCGCTGTGGAATACCGCGCAGAACATCACCTATGGCATCTCGCTCGGCTCGGTGCTGCTGCTGGCGGCCATTGGTCTGGCCATCACCTTTGGCGTCATGGGCATCATCAATATGGCGCATGGCGAAATGGTCATGCTCGGCGCCTATTCCACCTTCATCGTCCAGCAGGCGATAAGAGCGAACGCGCCTGAGCTGTTTGACTGGTCGCTGGCCATTGCCCTGCCGGTCGCCTTCGCCGTCACCGGCATCTTCGGCCTGGTGATCGAGCGCTGCGTCATCCGCTTTCTCTATGGTCGTCCGCTGGAAACGCTGCTGGCCACCTGGGGCATTTCGCTGATGTTGCAGCAGTTGGTGCGCACGCTGTTTGGCCCGACCAATCAGGAAGTCGCCAATCCGTCGTGGATGTCCGGTTCGTTCGGGCTTGGCGGCTTGACCATCACCTGGAACCGGCTGTGGATTCTGGTGTTTTCGCTGTCGGTATTCTTCGCGCTGCTGATGCTGTTGAAGCGCTCCGCCTTTGGCTTGCAGATGCGCGCCGTCACCCAAAACCGCCGCATGGCGTCTTCGATGGGCATTCGCACACCCTGGGTCGATGCCTTCACATTTGCCTTGGGCTCAGGCATTGCCGGAATGGCGGGCGTGGCGCTGTCCCAGATCGACAATGTTTCGCCCAATCTCGGCCAGACCTATATTATCGACAGTTTCATGGTCGTGGTGTTCGGCGGGGTCGGTAATCTCTGGGGTACGCTGGTCGGGGCGTTTTCGCTCGGGATCGTCAACAAGTTCCTTGAGCCCTATGCCGGTGCGGTGCTGGGCAAGATCCTGGTTCTGGTTCTCATCATCCTGTTCATCCAGAAGCGGCCCCGCGGTCTCTTCGCACTCAAGGGAAGGGCGGTGGAAGCATGATCACGGCATTTCTTCTGCGCTCGCTGGACGCCAAGATCCTCGTCGCCATCGCCATTCTCATCGCGCTCGCCATTCTGGTGCCGATCCTCAGCCTTGCCACCGCGCCCGACAGCGCGCTGCATATACCGACCTATCTGGTGGCGCTGTTTGGTAAATACCTGACCTATGCCATGCTGGCCTTGGCGCTCGATCTGGTCTGGGGCTTTTGCGGCATTCTTTCGCTTGGCCATGGGGCGTTTTTCGCGCTCGGCGGCTATGCGATGGGCATGTATCTGATGCGCCAGATCGGCCCGCGCGGCACCTATGGCGATCCTATCCTGCCCGACTTCATGGTGTTTCTGAACTGGAAGGAACTGCCCTGGTTCTGGCACGGCTTCGACATGTTCTGGTTTGCCGCGCTGATGGTGCTGGTGGCGCCCGGCTTGCTCGCCTTCGTATTCGGCTGGTTTGCGTTTCGCTCGCGTGTCAACGGCGTCTATCTGTCGATCATCACCCAGGCGATGACCTATGCGCTGCTGCTGGCCTTCTTCCGCAATGACATGGGCTTTGGCGGCAATAACGGCCTCACTGACTTCAAGGATATTCTCGGCTTCAACATCCAGGCCGATGGCACCCGTGCGGCGCTGTTTTCGCTCTCGGCGCTGTTTCTGGCGGGCTCGCTGCTGCTGGTGTCTGCCATCGTGCGCTCCAAATACGGCAAGGTGTTGGTTGGCATCCGCGATGCGGAAAGCCGCACCCGCTTTCTCGGCTACCGGGTGGAAAACATGAAGCTGTTTGCCTTTGTCGTCTCGGCGATGATGGCGGGCGTGGCGGGTGCGCTCTATGTGCCGCAGGTCGGCATCATCAATCCGGGCGAGTTTTCACCGGCCAATTCCATCGAGGTGGTGATCTGGACCGCTGTTGGCGGGCGCGCCACGCTGATCGGCCCGATCATTGGCGCGGTGCTGGTCAATGGCGGCAAGACGGTGTTTACCGGCCTGTTTCCCAATGCCTGGCTGTTTGCGCTGGGCGGGCTGTTCGTGGCTGTCACGCTGTTTCTGCCCAAGGGCATTGTCGGCACAGTCACCCAAAGCCTTCTGCGGCGCAGGCAGGACAAGGCTGTGACGGAGGCCGAGGCATTGAACCGCAAACCTCAGGCGGCGGAGTGAGACCATGGCTGATAAAACCACCAATTCGCTTCTCTATCTCAACGGGGTCAGTGTCTCCTTCGACGGGTTCCGGGCCTTGAACTCCCTGTCCTTCGTGGTCGAGCCGGGCGAGCTGCGCGCCATTATCGGCCCGAATGGCGCGGGCAAGACGACGATGATGGATATCATCACCGGCAAGACACGGCCTGACAGCGGCGAGGTGTTTTTCGACGGCGGCAAGGTGGATCTCACCAAGCGCGACGAGGCCGAAATCGCCCAGCTCGGCATTGGCCGCAAATTCCAGAAGCCGACGGTATTTGAAAGCCATACGGTCTGGGACAATCTGGAACTGGCGCTGAACAAGCCGCGCGGCGTGTTTTCAACGCTGTTCTACCGGCTGACACCCAAGGACCGCGAGCGGATCAACACCATTCTCGAAACCGTCCGGCTCACCGCCCGCAAAAATGACCTCGCCGCCAATCTGTCCCACGGCCAGAAGCAATGGCTGGAAATTGGTATGCTGCTGGCGCAGGAGCCGAAACTGCTGCTGGTTGATGAACCGGTGGCGGGCATGACCGATGCCGAAACGGCGGAAACCGCCATCCTGCTGCGCGAAATTTCCAAGACCCGCTCGGTCGTGGTGGTGGAACACGACATGGGCTTTATCCGTGACCTCGGCGTCAAGGTGACATGCCTGGCCGAAGGCTCGGTGCTGGCCGAAGGCTCGATCGATTTCGTCTCGAACGATCCGCGGGTGATCGAGAATTATCTGGGGCGGTGAGAACGGTACCCTTGGAATGCGCAGTACCCCCCTCTGCCTTGCCAGGCATCTCCCCCTCAAGGGGGGAGATCAACGATGGAGCGGACGGGTTCCTCCTATCTCCCCCCTTGAGGGGGAGATGTCACGAAGTGACAGAGGGGGGTGAACGGCTTGCTCCCAATTTTTTAGAAGGTGCATCGATGCTGACTGTTGAAAATCTCAATCTTCACTATGGTGCCGCCCAGGCGCTGCGCGGCGTGAACATTACTGCACCGATGGGCAAGATCACCTGTGTGCTGGGTCGAAACGGGGTGGGCAAAAGCTCGCTTTTGCGCGCCGTGACCGGTCAGCATCCGGTATCGGGCGGCACGATTGCCTTTGAAGGTACGGTGCTGAACGGCATGGCGCCGTTCAACCGGGCGCGGCACGGTGTCGGCTATGTGCCGCAGGGGCGTGAGATCTTTCCGCTTCTGTCGGTCAAGGAAAATCTGGAAACCGGATTTGCGCCGCTGAAGCGCAAGGACCGGACGATCCCAGACGATATTTTCGCGCTGTTTCCGATTTTGCAAACCATGCTGTCGCGGCGTGGTGGTGACCTGTCCGGTGGCCAGCAGCAGCAATTGGCGATAGGCCGGGCCATGGTGACCCGCCCGAAAATCCTGGTGCTGGACGAGCCGACCGAGGGCATCCAGCCATCGATCATCAAGGATATCGGTCGGGCGATCCGCTATCTCAGGGATTCAACCGGCATGGCGATCCTGCTGGTCGAGCAATATCTCGACTTCTGCCGGGAGCTGGCCGACCATGTCTACATCATGGATCGCGGTGAAATTGTCCATGAAGGGGGGGCAGAAACGCTGGATACGGTCGAAGCCCGCCGCCATCTTACGGTCTAATGTCGCATTCAGGCATGGGATAATGGGTCCGGGTTTGGATCGTAGTCTTTTGTTTTTACTATGAAATTATCGGGTATATTCATAGTATATTCACGCTTTGTGTTTGACGCATGTCAGCCTTGATCATTTGCGATCAGGTTTCAGTTGAAGCCTGCGGAACATGTGGTATTTTCCGCCGAGTGCTAATAACAAGGCGACCTCATGACATTCGATGAACTGACTGGCCTGCGGCGGCCGGGTTTTTTCGCGCGCACATCTGCTCAGACTTTGTTGTGCCTGTTCACACTCGGCGTTTCCATGATGGTGCCGGGTGGCCTTGCTTACGCGGCGGGCGGCTGCGGCGTGACCGTCCGGGCCGGTTTGCAGGACCTGACATTCACCTCTGGTGGCGTTGAGCGCACGGCGGTGGCCTACATCCCCCAAGGCTATACCGGCAAGGCCAAGGTGCCTGTGGTGTTCGACCTGCACGGTTCCAACAGCTTTCCCCGCGATCAGCTGGGTCGTAGCCAATGGTCCGACGTGGCGCGGGAAAACGGCTTCATCGTTATTGCTCCGCAGGGCGGGCTGAATGGCAAGGCGGAAGGTACCCATGCCTGGAACGTACCGGGCGTAACCCCCGTACCTGGTGTGACTGTACCGAATGCCACAGTTTCGCCAAATGCCACAATTTCGAATGGGACCGTAACCAACGCAAGCCTGACAAGCTCGACCGCGTCCAGTACGGCTGTTTCGCAAAATGCATCTGTTTCTACAGCAACCGAAGCCAAAGGGCCGGATGATGCCGCTTATCTCAGCGACACCGTGGCGCTGGTCAAGGCCAAGTTCTGCGTCGATCCTGACCGGATCTACGCGTCCGGCTATTCGGGTGGCGGGCGGATGCTGTCGCAATATATCTGCAACGGCAATACCGATTTCTCGGCTGCCGGTTTCGTCATGAGCCTGCGGGCAGGCACACCGCGCCAGGGCGTTGGCCCCGATCAGGGCAAATGGTTGCCCGATCCGCAAAGCTGCCGTCCGGGCCGTCCGGTGTCGATCATCGCGTTCTGGGGGCTGAAGGACAATACCAATCCCTACGTGGGCGGCGGCAGGCCCTATTGGCAATACGGCGGCGAAGCGGCACTCAATCGCTGGGCTGAGCTGGATGGCTGCCAGGGCGAGCGCAAGATCGTCAAGGGGACGAAAATTTCCTCGGCGGAATTCGAGCGCTGTAAGGGCGGTGCCCGCATTCTCTCCTACACGATTGCCGACCAGACCCATGATTGGCCCGCACAGACTGTTGGTTTCTCGCTGGCTGCCGCCAACTCCAAGGCAAAGGTAGCTGATAGCAAGAGCCAGGAAGATATTTATGCGGCCAAGCGGATGTGGGCCTTCTTCGACAGCGGCGATGGCCGCCTGATCGCCGACAATATCACCAAAAACGCCTGTGCCGATGACGCAAAACCGGCTGCTGGCGCAACGGCCTCTGCAAACCCTGCCTGCTCGGTGACGATGAAGGCCAAGGTCAAGCCGCAGGCGGTGGAAAGCCCGATGTCGGCGGACGCGTTGTAGTGCTCTGATCCAGACAGATGTCTTAGGTTCTGTCTGTCAGGTTCAATCTGAACCTGACAGACACTCGTCTCCGCATCGAGGTCATGGCATATTTTTTCGTTTTGCATCGTATCGGTCTTTTGCTACCGTGGCCCCGCTGCGGAGGATTATATGCAAAATATTGAAAATCAATGCGAAAAGCCTGTTCTGCGAAGAGTTGGCGCTCTGTCCGGTGTGGCGATTGCGGCAGTCGTTTCCCTTCTGACGCTCTCGCCCGGCTCCGCATCGGCAGCCGGTTGCGGTCAGCCCAGGGATGTGGGCCGCTATGATATGACGCTGACCTCTGGCGGGCATGAGCGGGTGTTTTCCTATTTCATTCCTTCCAGCTATAGCGGCCAGGACAAGGTGCCGGTCGTGTTTGATTTTCACGGGTCCGATAGCAATGCAAATGAGCAGTTGGACCGTAGCGAATGGGAGCGGGTGTCCGAGCGCGAAGGCTTTATCGCTGTCGCGCCGCAAGGGTCTATGCCCACCAAGCGAGCGGGCTATTTCGCCTGGAACGTGCCGGGCGTCGCCAAAGGCGAGGCCGATGAAGAGGCCTATATCCGCGATGTGATCAAGGCGGTCGAAGACAATTTCTGCGTCGATCCGGCGTCTTTCTATGCCACCGGCTATTCCGGCGGCGGGCGGATGGTGTCGCAATATCTTTGCGATGGAAACACCGATTTTGCCGCGGCTGGTCTGGTGGTCGGCCTGCGGGCCGGAACGCCGAAGCGTGAGGGCGATGGTTTCGTGCCTGACGCTGCGACCTGCAAACCGGCAAAACCGATGTCGCTGATCGCCTTTGCCGGGCTGGACGACAAGATCAACCCGATTGCCGGGCAGGGTCTACCCTATTGGGGCTACGGCGCGGATGCCGCGCTGCATCGCTGGGCGGAGCTGGATGGGTGCAAATCTCCCACCGTCAAAACCGAGGGCCGGGTCGAGACCACCGATTATGCCCAATGTGCGGACGGCGTGCGCATCGCCTCCTACCGTTTGGCGGGGGCGGGCCATACATGGCCGGGCAGTACCGCTTCGCTGAAGGTCCAGAAGGTGATTGGCAAGGTTTCCTTTGACCTGAATGCCACTGATATGATGTGGGATTTCTTCTCGAAATCGAAGCGTTGAAGGCATGACCATACAGACCGCCACGATCATCAAGCCGCAAAGGGCGAAGGGCCGGGGTCGGCTGGACACCAAGCTGTTTCAAGGCCGCAGCCGGTTGGAAACCTTCTTCCAGGAGGGCTGCGCCAAGATCCGTATTCCCGAAAGTTTCGATGGCCGGATGGAGGCGGTGCTGATCAATTCCTCCGGCGGGCTGACCGGCGGCGACCAGCTCGATTGGACGTTTTGCGCCGGTGATGGCACTCATCTGACGCTGACCACTCAGGCCTGTGAGAAAATCTACAAGGCTGCCGCCGATACGGCGTCGATCAGCAGCCGCATCACGGTCGGCGAGGGGGCTGCGGTCCATTGGCTGCCGCAGGAATCCATCCTGTTCGATCAGGCCTCCCTGACCCGCAGGCTGGAAGTGGATCTGCATGAGACATCGGAGTTTCTCAGTGTCGAGGCCATTCTGCTGGGCCGCAAGGCGATGGGCGAAGCGATGCGTCAGGGCCTGGTGCGCGACCGCTGGCGCATCCGCCGCTCAGGGCGGCTCATTCATGCCGAAGACCTGGCGCTATCAGGCGATATTGCCGATCTCACCGCCGAAAAAGCGGTGCTGGGCGGCAGGGTTGCCTTTGCCACATTGCTGTATACGGGACGCCATGCGGAGGCGCACATGGCAGCTCTTCGCCGGTTGACGGACCGCCCGTCTGATCTGGGCGATATCGGCATAAGCCTGTGGAATGACAAGCTGGTTGCCCGTTTTATCAGCAGCGATGGATTTTCCCTCAGAAAATTATTGGTTCCGGTGATTTCGGCCTTGCGCGACGGCGCGTCTGTGCCGAAAGTCTGGACCTTGTAACCGGCATCATTTTCGGAGCACCCATGAATCTCAGTCCAAGAGAAAAAGACAAGCTTCTGATTTCCATGGCGGCCATGGTCGCCCGGCGCAGGCTGGAGCGCGGCGTCAAGCTGAACTATCCCGAGGCGATTGCGCTGATTTCCGATTTCGTCGTTGAAGGCGCTCGCGATGGCCGTGCCGTGTCCGAGCTGATGGAGGCGGGTGCCCATGTGATCACCCGCGACCAGGTGATGGAGGGCATTGCCGAAATGATCCATGACGTGCAGGTCGAAGCGACCTTTCCCGATGGCACCAAGCTGGTGACCGTCCACGAACCGATCCGCTAACGCCATGCTGGAGCTTCGCCCCAATTGTGAATGCTGCGACCGCGACCTGCCGCCTGAAAGCCGTGAGGCGCTGATCTGTAGCTTCGAATGCACCTATTGCGCCGCCTGTGCTGAGAGCGTGCTGGCCGGCATCTGCCCCAATTGCGGCGGCGAACTGGTGCGCAGACCGATCCGCCCGGCAAACAAGCTCGTCAACAATCCGCCATCCACGACGCGGGTTCTGAAGGCGGAAGGCTGCAAGCCCTCACACGCCGCCTGATCGGTGATCCATCCGGTCGTTCCGGATGTATTATTTCATGCATGGACAATGTGGTCTTCCGGCCTGCCGGAAACCGTATGACGGGAGAGACAGTGATGAAACCGGGTGAAATCATTGCCGCAAGCGGCGAGATCGAGCTGAATGCCGGTCAGCCGACCGTGACGATTGAAGTGTCCAATACCGGCGACCGCCCGGTTCAGGTGGGCAGTCATTATCATTTCTTCGAGACCAATGCGGGCCTATCCTTCGACCGCGACAAGGTGCGCGGCATGCGGCTGGACATTCCGGCGGGGACTGCGGTGCGTTTCGAACCGGGCCAGACCCGGGAAGTGACGTTGATCCCGCTGGCCGGTAAACGCGAGGTTTATGGCTTTCGTCAGAAGGTCATGGGGCCGCTATGACGCCTGTTTCGCGGCTGATCATGCTGGCAGGGTTTGGGGTGATGTCGTCTGGCCATGGTGTTCTGGCGCAAGCGCTTGATTGCAAGGACCCGAAAGCCCAGAGCGATATGACCGCCTGCGCGGTGCGGGATTTCGACGCGGCGGACAAGGCCATGAATGCCCAATGGAAAATCACCCGCAAGGCCTTCGTTGAGCAGGACGCCACGCTGGACGATGATCTAAAGGGTGCTGAAAAGGCCTTGCTGAAAGCCCAGCGTGCCTGGATCGATTACCGTGACGGTCAATGTGAGGCCCAGGGATTTTATGTCCGAGGTGGCACGATGGAGCCCATGGAGGTTGCCGCCTGCAAGGCGGAGATGACGAAGACGCGGACCAAGGAGCTGAAATCCTTGGCTGAACCCCAATAACCGGATTGGACAGGCATGGATCGCAAGATCATGATCATTGGCAATGGTGAGGTTCCTCAGGAAGTTGCGGACGCCATTGATGCTGCCGATATGGTCATTCGCTTCAATGGCGCACGCAATTTCGGTCTGGCCGGACACCGCACCGATGTGATGGCGGTGTGCAATACCGGACGACCCGCCAAGGCCATGCTGGCCGATTGCGCCTGGCGCAACAGCCCGCCGGTTGATACCAGCGGCGCGATCTGGTCGGTCCGCGATCCCGCCAAGTTCGAGGCGATGAAGCCGGATATTCTGGTGAATTTCCCCGAACTTGACGATCTGTTTGAGGATCAAACCGACAATTTTGCCGAATTTGCCCGCAGCAATGGCAAGGATCACGTCGTTCTGTCTGCCTTGGCCCATGAGGCCGCAGTGGCGGCATTGGACCCCTACGATCCCGGTCTCTATGTCACGCCGAGCAGCGGCCTGGTGGTGATGAGCCATGTTCTTCACGATCCGGCTTTTGCCGGAGATCGGATTTTTGTCGCTGGCTTTTCGCACAAGGGCTGGGATGGCCATCCTTTCGCAGCGGAACGGCAAGTGATCGACGCACATATCGAGGCCGGGCGGCTGACGCGCCTTGGGCCTTCACCCCAATCTGTCCTGTCCCAAGGAGCCTGACCATGCCTTTCAAAATGTCCCGCGCCGCCTATGCCAGCATGTTCGGCCCCACGACCGGGGATAAAGTGCGGTTGGCCGATACCGAGCTGTTCATTGAGGTGGAAAAGGATTTCACCCATTATGGCGACGAAGTGAAATTCGGCGGCGGCAAGGTGATCCGTGATGGCATGGGGCAAAGCCAGGCGACGCGCGTCGACGGTGCAGTCGATACCGTCATCACCAATGCGCTGATCGTCGATCACTGGGGCATCGTCAAGGCCGATATTGGCTTGAAGGACGGACGTATCGTTGCAATCGGCAAGGCGGGCAATCCCGATACCCAGCCCGGCGTCAATATCATTGTCGGCCCCGGCACGGAGGCGATTGCCGGTGAAGGCAAGATCGTCACGGCGGGCGGCATGGACAGCCATATCCATTTCATCTGCCCGCAGCAGATCGAGGAAGCGCTGATGAGCGGGCTGACCTGCATGTTGGGCGGCGGCACCGGACCGGCGCATGGCACGCTTGCCACGACCTGCACGCCCGGCCCCTGGCATATTGCCCGGATGATCGAGGCGGCGGATGCCTTTCCGATGAACCTGGCTTTTGCGGGCAAGGGCAATGCCTCGCTGCCGGGTGCGTTGGAAGAAATGGTGCTGGGCGGCGCATGCGCCCTGAAACTGCACGAAGACTGGGGTACGACGCCCGGTGCCGTCGATTGCTGCCTGTCAGTGGCCGACGACTACGACGTGCAGGTGATGATCCATACCGATACGCTGAACGAAAGCGGCTTCGTCGAGGATTCTATCAGCGCCATCAAGGGGCGTACCATTCATGCCTTCCATACCGAAGGGGCAGGTGGCGGCCATGCGCCAGATATCATCAAGATCTGCGGCCAGCCGAATGTGATCCCATCTTCTACCAATCCGACGCGGCCCTATACAATCAATACCCTGGCCGAGCATTTGGACATGCTGATGGTCTGCCACCATCTCAGCCCGTCGATCCCGGAAGATATTGCCTTTGCCGAAAGCCGTATCCGTAAGGAAACCATCGCGGCGGAAGATATTCTCCACGATATCGGCGCGTTTTCGATCATTTCCTCCGACAGCCAGGCCATGGGCCGGGTCGGCGAAGTGGCGATCCGCACCTGGCAGACGGCGGACAAGATGAAGCGGCAGCGCGGACGGTTGCCATCGGAAACCGGCGAGAACGACAATATGCGCGTCAAGCGCTACATCGCCAAATACACCATCAACCCGGCGATTGCCCATGGTCTCTCCCATGAAATCGGCTCGGTGGAAGTGGGCAAGCGCGCCGATCTGGTGATCTGGAACCCGGCGTTTTTCGGCGTCAAACCGGATATGGTCCTGCTTGGCGGGTCGATTGCTGCCGCCCCGATGGGCGATCCCAACGCCTCGATCCCAACCCCGCAGCCGGTGCATTACCGTCACATGTTCGGCGCCTATGGCAAGGCCCGCACCAATTCCTCGGTCACCTTCGTGTCTCAGGCTTCGCTGGATGTGGGGCTGGCGGCGCGGCTCGGCGTTTCCAAGCAATTGCTGGCGGTAAAAAATACCCGAGGCGGTATTTCCAAGGCATCGATGATCCACAACAGCCTGACACCGCATATCGAGGTCGATCCGGAAACCTATGAAGTGCGTGCTGATGGCGAATTGCTCACCTGCGAACCGGCCACCGTTCTGCCGATGGCGCAGCGGTATTTCTTGTTTTGAGGGGTACTATTGCCACTGGTGATGATGTCTGAACGTGACAATCAAGCCTTCTTGCAGGAAAGTCTGCAAGTTCTTGTCGGTCTGCCTCTCAGCATTGCCCGCAACGCAGCAGATATGAAAGTTTTCCATTTCGGCTCCATTCGCCCCCATCATTCAACAGGGGGAAGAACGGGAACGGTGGGATCGCACGCGCTCCATATTCAATGTTCCTGGCGGATTGTCACGGAGAATGGGATTTTGACGGGGTCCTCGGATCGTTTCATGGAGCCTGAGGAGGGTGCTCCTGTAAACGTGGAGGAACCTCAATTCGGTACGTTGCAATTCGTCCGGATTGCGGCCTTGCTGCAAGGTTACGACGAAGCCACAAAATCCTTTGTAAACGCCACGGATCATCTCATCGTCCAGTCCGTAACATGCGACAGATATTGTGGAGCTGATCTTCAATTGTCAGGTGGCTATCGCCTGCAAATTTTCCCGGATGGTTCGCAGGCAGAAGACTGGCGTTTTATGGAGAATGAAGGACGGCACATCGTTATCGAAGGCGGAAAAATGGATGTGGTGGGCTGAAAGGCCCTATCCACTTTCCTTAAATCTATTGGGATTTTAAGAGCCGGCGATGCTTTTAATGTCCATTCCTGCCGCCCTCTTTCAAAGGCAGGCAGCATCGCCACTTAAAGTTGCCATCACCCCGAAAACGGCTTTTGCATCAGCCCTGAGGAGTTGCGTCCGGCCCGGTACTCATTCAGGGCCTCGACGTAAAAATCGTCCCAGAATTCATTGGCATCCTTTGCCGAAAACATCGTCTTTGCGGTGCGATAGGCGGCCTGGCGCATGGCTTTATAGGCATTCTGGTCGGCCATGGCGGCGACGACTTCGGTCAGACTTTCCTCGGCCAGTCGCTCGATCTCGCGGGCATGGATCTCGGCAAATTCCGGCGTGCTGCGGTCGTCGGCAATATGTTTCCACTCGCCAATGTCAGTGGTTTCCATGTCGAGCAGGATGCCGTTTTGCCGGTGCTTGATGAATTCCGGCAAGGCGCCCTGTTTCGTGGCGATCACCGGCACGTAATTGGCCTCAGATTCAATCACGCTGAAGCCGAATGTGTCGCAAAATGTGGTCAGCAGCGAGAAATGTGCGTTTCGCAGGATTTTCAGCACTTCGCTGTTGGGAATGTTCTGGACATGGCGAACATTCGGCAGGCTCAACAATTTGCGGTAACGATCGAAGTAGCCGGGCACTAACGGGTCCGTCCAGGACATCGGTCCGACTTCCACGGTGGAGACGATATCGACTTCCAGCGGAATGCCGCGCTCCATGGCGAGTTCGGCCATGCGCACGCCAACGCAGCCGCCCTTGCGAGCAAAGTGATTTCCGACGAAGACGACGCGGATCGGCCCCTGGTTTTCCTCGTTGAACGTATCTGGCCGCTCTTCGATTTCCATATTTGGATAGCGCACAAACAGTTTGCGGTTCAGGGTCTCATAGGCAGGGTTGTTCCTATGGGTTTTTTGAAAGATCCGGCGCGCATGTTCGGAAATCGCGCCAATGCCCAGACAGCGGTCGGAAATCAGACGCCGGGTCATGAAGGCATAAAGGGCGGATGTCTCAATGCCAAAGCCGCGCGGCATATGGGATTCAAAAGAGATCATGAAGGGCGTCGCGCTCATCGGTATCCGGTTGAACGCATGAATGAGGTCGAACCGGCGCGGCGGAAATGGCGACAGCACCGTAATGCCTTCCAGCTTCGGCGATAGATAGTTCATCGGCACGAAATTGCGATTTTCGATCATGTGCCGGCTGTGGCGCGGTGAATTGAAGCGCCAGGGGTAACGGGTCGGTGCCAGCACCGACAAACGGGTATTTCTGATGGAGGGGTCCCGGTCACTAGCTCTGCTCACCGGACCATTGGTGTCTTCTGCGACTGGCAAGACGTGCCGGGTCATAGGCTGCTTTTTCGCATTCAACATCGTTTCCGTCTCCAACCCTACCCAGTACCAAAAAAGATCTTCTGTCGGCGATTGGCATTCGAAAGCCTGTTTCGATGCCGAATTTTTTGCAAATTCTTAACAAATCGTTAAGGTCGAATATTTCTGGATTAAAATACGCAGCAAAGTTTTTTGCAATGCTTCAAGTTCTGTTTTGTCTGTTTTTTTATGTGATAATCGCACTCTGTATCGACCATTAAAGGTATAGATCTTAAAATAGGGCAATAATGTGCTATTATGAAGCTTTGTTAAAGTTGTTATCGGTTGCATATGTTGCTGTCGGGGCTGCGACACGCCAATGCATCGCCGTTTGCCTTTTAAGCAGAGCGCGCAATAGGCCAGTGTGCCGGATTTGAGGTTTTGCCGCGTTAAAAGCGAAACGGGCCATCGTTATGCAATGCCGAATGGGTCCGCCATGCACTATGCGCATGTCAGGCATGCTGTGGCGTCCAGCACGCTGTTTTATGCTGCGCCGCACATGGTTATGCGGTAATCGAAAGGCTGATCCCGGTGGCCTGGTAAAAGGCCGCTTTTCATCATGTCTATCAAAGGAGATCAGCGATGCTTATTGGCAGAAAAGTGCCCAGCGTCACGTTTCGTACCCGCGTTCGCGATGAAGCGGTCGGTGGCCCAAACCCCTTCCGTTGGCAAGACATGACCTCGGAGGATTACTTCAAGGGCAAGAAGGTCGTGCTCTTTTCGCTTCCGGGCGCCTTCACCCCCACCTGCTCGACCTTCCAACTGCCGGATTTCGAAAAGCTTTATAGCGAGTTTCAGGCTGCCGGCATTGACGACATTTACTGCATTTCAGTCAATGATGCCTTCGTGATGAATGCCTGGGGCAAGCAGCAGGGCCTGGCCAATGTCAAGCTCATTCCCGATGGCTCCGGCGAGTTCACCCGCAAGATGGGCATGCTGGTGTCCAAGGACAATCTCGGCTTCGGCATGCGTTCCTGGCGTTATGCGGCTATCATCAACGATGGCGTGGTGGAGCAGTGGTTCGAAGAAGAGGGCTATTCCGACAATTGCGATAGCGACCCTTACGGTGTGTCTTCGCCGCAGAATATCCTGGAAAAACTGAAGGAAAAGCAGGCGGCGTAACGAAGGCTCATTTTCAAAGAGCCTCCTTACGCGTGGGTAAACCCCTCTGCGAGACCAGAATAACCCGGCTGCGTGCCGGGTTTTTTCGTCTCTTGGATGGGCAGGCTGCTGGTATTTCCATTGCAGCGCCGCCCACCCGGCATGGTGCAACACGCTTCGCTGTACCGCTTTATGCAGTCGCGCCCCTGCCTTTGCCCGGATGATCTGTTTTGGCTGCTCGTGTATTGAAATGATGCGATGGCCCATACAATCAATCGTTAAAATTCTAGGTATTGATTTAGGAAACGACACACAAAACAGGCCTATCCCAGAGAAAAGCAGAGAAGGGGGGCGGCAATTGATTCGAATATTGAACTGGCTTTCGCTGCGCCGAGGATTTGAAGATCTCTCGCAACGGGGAAATGTTTTCAGCTTCGTCATGCATCTGATGTTTTCGTCCGTTTCGCTTGCGCTGGGCTTTCAAATCGTCGCCCTGCCGTTCTGTTGGGCGCTGGGTCTGATGCCGATGCCGATTATCGACGCGGTCAAGCTCAGCGTGGCGATGAGCTGGTTGTTGGGCAGTTTCGGAGCGACGATCACAGGGGTTTTCGTGGCACGAGAAATCCGCAGCCTCGCCATCGCTAAGGCGAAATACGAACATCTGAGCCGGATTGACGGTCTGTCCGGGCTGCTGAACCGGCGTGCCTTTTCGGAAGCGCTGGACCAGACGGACGGGAACGCTTCGCTGGCCATTGCCGATCTCGATTGGTTCAAGTCGATCAATGATGCCTACGGCCACAGCGCCGGCGATTTCGTCATTCGGGCCGTGGCAGAGATTTTGTGCCATTTCGCCAATGATCCGCATGTCACGGCCAGGCTCGGCGGCGAGGAATTCGGTCTGATTATCCATGGCGACACGATCCAGCAGCGGTTTGAGCGGATCGACATGATCCGCCGCAGCATTTCCGATCTTCGGCTGCATTTCGATGGTCGGTTGATCTCGACCTCGATCTCGATCGGGGTTGCGGAAATTTCGCCGGAAAGGCGGCCGGAAGTGGTCTATGCCGCAGCCGACCGCGCGCTTTACCGCGCCAAGGCCAATGGCCGCAACTGTATCGTGCATGAAATGACCCATGGCCCGCAGCCCTTGAAACAGGCTGTCCAGGCGGTCTCCTGAACGACCCGATCATTGCTTTGATATTTGCGATAACAAGCGGTGCAAGCCCATTTGCCTGTTGCGCCCGGCGTTTATTTTGCGCAAACTTGGCACTTGCCAAGGATGTAGCCTCGCTAAAAGGCTGTTGACCAAATCCGGTTTCGTAAATTGATATCTGCGTTGCGGAGCTACTGGATATCCGCACTGCCATGGAGTGCCGATGCTGCGCGTGATCTCTTATCTTCCGGCCTCAGATGCCCTTGATCCAGCGGTGTCGACAGTTGTTCTGGCCCATGACATGCGCCATTTGCGCCGCAAGCTGCTGCATCTCGCCGATGGCGAGATGGTGATGCTCGACCTGAAGGAAGCGGTGCTGTTTGCCGATGGCGACCGCCTGGTGCTCGAAAACGGCGACCAGATCGCGGTGAAGGCCGCCGATGAGCGGCTCTACGCGATTGAACCGCGTGATGGGCAGCATCTGCTGGAACTGGCTTGGCATCTTGGCAACCGCCATCTGCCTGCCCAGATCGAGCCGGATCGCATCCTGATCGGTCGTGATCCGGTGATCCGCGCAATGCTGGAGGGTCTGGGCGCGACGGTCAGCGAGGTGGTGGAGCCGTTTCAGCCGGTGCGTGGCGCTTATCACAGCCATGGGTCGCATGCCCATCACGCCCATTCCTGATCGACCATGACCATTGCTCTCGACACGCTCGGCCTGATCCGGCTGATGACATGGCTCTCGCCGGCCTTTCCCGTGGGCGGTTTTGCCTATTCCGGCGGGTTGGAAAAGGCGGTTGAGGATGGGTTGATCAATGGTGATGGCACCGCCCCCGGGCGGCAGGAGGCGTTGCTGGCCTGGCTGAGATCACTGCTGGATCACGGCGCAGTTTGGAACGATGCGGTGCTTCTGGCTGAGGCATGGCGGGTTTGGAATGTGCCGCGGTCCCTAACCGAGGTGTCGGATCTGGCGCTGGCGCTGGCGGGCTCTCGGGAGCGCTATCAGGAAACCACGGCGCTCGGCGCGGCGTTTCGCGATGCGGCCCGCTCCTGGGCGGACCCGTTTTCGGCCCAGCCGTCCGGCCCAGTTGCCTATCCGGTGGCGGTTGGGGCGGTGGGTGCCAATCAGGGGATAGGCTGCGAAGCTGTGCTTGCCGCCTATTTGCATGCGGCCCTGTCGCAGCAGGTCTCGGCTGGCATTCGCCTCAGCCTGATCGGCCAGACTGGAGGCCTCGCCATTCTGTCGCGGCTCGAAGCGCCTGTGGCAAGACTGGCTGCCCTGGCCGTCCAGTCGGAGTTGGACGATCTTGGAAGCGCCACGATTGCCGCGGACATCGTTTCGGCGCGCCATGAAAGTCAATCTGTGCGACTGTTCCGGTCGTGATATCGCCAGCTTAAGAAGCTTGGATAATAACAAGGGGAAAAGCATGAAATCGGCAAATGGTCCGTTGCGGGTTGGAATTGGTGGCCCGGTCGGCTCAGGCAAGACGGCGCTGACGGAAAAGCTGTGCAAGGCGATGCGTGACCGCTATTCGGTGGCCGTTGTCACCAATGATATCTACACCCGCGAGGATGCCGACGCTTTGATCCGCATGCAAGCGCTGTCTTCCGACCGGGTGGTGGGGGTGGAGACCGGCGGCTGTCCGCATACGGCGATCCGGGAGGACGCGTCGATCAATCTCCAGGCGATTGCCGGACTGAATGAGCGCATACCCGATCTCGACGTGATTTTCATCGAATCCGGTGGCGACAATCTGGCTGCGACCTTTTCGCCCGATCTGGCCGATGTGACGATCTACGTGATCTCGGTCTGTCAGGGCGAGGAAATTCCCCGCAAGGGCGGGCCGGGCATTACCCGCTCGGATCTACTTGTCATCAACAAGAAAGACCTGGCGCCCTATGTCGAGGTGGATCTCGATGTGATGGATCGCGATGCGGCGCGCATGCGCGAGAGCAAGCCTGTCGTCTTCACGGATATGAAACGTGGTGAGGGTGTTGGTGACATCGTCCGCTTCCTTGAGAGCCATGGAGGCCTTTGACATGACGGATATACGTCGTTTTGGGCACTATGATGTGACGATCATGGTCGATGGTGTGTTTAGGGCGCCGATTGAACATCTGGATCACGCCAGCAGCGAAGTGGTGCGAAATGCGGCGGTTGCGGCGTGGCCGGCACCCACCATTGATATGGACGTCAATTTCTTCGTGCTGTCGGGCGCTGACGGAATTACCCTGGTCGATGCAGGAACAGGACCCTATTGGGGACCTGAATTGGGGCTCGGCAGGGCAGCGCTGGAGCGGGCTGGAATAAGCCCTGCTGATGTGCGTCGGGTTCTCCTCACCCATTTGCATGGTGACCATGCACTGGGTCTTTTTGGCGACGCCGGACAATATTTTGCCGACGCGGAAATCGTTGTCCCGGAAGCGGATCTGGCTTTCTTTACGAAAGCCGAGCTGAAGGAGACCATCCCCATCTATCGGCGCGGTGGATTCGACATTGCTGCCCGCCTGCTGGAAATCTACGGCGATCGGGTGCGACCTGTCCTGGAAGGACCGGTACTTCCTGGCATAGAGATGGTTTCCATGCCCGGCCACACGCCTGGTCATTCCGGCTATCTGATTGGCGAGGGGGCAGAAAAGCTCGTGCTTTGGGGCGATCTGGTACACGCGCCCAAGCTTCAACTTGATGATCCCGATTTCTGCTTCATCTACGATGCGGATGCACGACAGGGCGCCAACAGCCGCCGGACCATCTTCACCCATGCAAGCGAAAAGGGCTGGACTGCCACAGGCGGCCATGTCTCCGGTTTCGTGCGGGTGGAAAAAGCAGACAAGGGCTGGCGTTTCATCACGGTATGATTTTTGAGGAAGGCGGGAAAAGCGAAAGGGATGAAGCGGTTAAGTACCCCGTTTCTCACTTGTCCCTTTCACCATTTTCGATCTTCGAGCCTTGGTATTATATAGCATAGGCGACAGGAACAGATCTTTTGGCCTTTGACTGATGCGATGCCTGTCAAATCTGTCGGAGTGTGTTGACATCGTTGATCTGAACCATCCGGCCGCGCACGGTGACGCCGCTGTGCCGCAGGGTGGAAAAGGCGCGTGACAGGGCTTCCGGCGCAAGGCCCAGCTTTCCGGCCAGCAGGCTTTTCTGGAAGGGCAGGCGGATTGACACAGCACCGCCACCATTGGGGCAATTGTCGATCAGATATTGTGCCACGCGTTGCGGAGCGGTTTGCAGCCGGTCATTGGCGATGCAATCCATGGTGCTGCGCAGGTAATTGGACAGGCAGCGGATCACCGAACGGGCGATGTCGTTTTCCTGCTCTGCAAGCTGGCGTACTTTGGCAAGGTCAAATCGCGCCACGGTCACATGCTCCGCCGCCTGGGCGTTATAGTGATAGGTATCGCCCATGGCCAACAGGCTTTCGGCAAAGGTATCGCCACCGCCGCTGATGCGGATGTCGGCTTCGCGACCGTCCTTGTTCAGGCGATAAAGGCGGACATAGCCGGTCAGCACGCAATAGAAATAATCGGCAGGGTCGCCCTCGCGAAATAGAATATCGCGCGCCTCGAAGCTCAACACTGTCGCCAGCTCCAGCATCCGGTTTAAAGAGCCCGGGCCGAGCGTGGCCATCAGGGGTGATTTTACCAGAATATTGCGATCGCGACTGTTCAAATTCAAAACCTTGTTCACGGCCAGACCGTCCTTTTCCTTCAGCCCTTCCGCAGCAGCGCCCGCCTGATAGCGGTATGGTTCATAAGGGGAATGGGTGGTCGCAACGGCTCTGCCTTGCGCCGGAACATCATTGCTGTTCCCACTGGTGCAAGACGGCGCCCTTTTTCCCACCATCGGCCCCCGCCACTGGTCGATGGGGGTAATCTAATGGGAAAATCGCGCCGATGGTTTGATTTCGATCAATAGCCGAATACAATCACAGGTTTGCGTGATTGCAGCTCCATTCAACAGATTAATACCAAGTCTCTGACATGCTCACGCATCCTCGACTTGAAGACATAGAAAATATCTCAAATGCTTGAGATATTTTCAAAAGGAATACGACGAGTCATTTTCAATGGATTTTCGTCTCAATCCCGTCCGAACGGTCCCGCTGAGAGGCGTCTTGGTGGATGGGCAGCACCGGCTTCCAGGTCATCCATGCGGGCTTCGAGCGTGGAGATCTGGGCCGAGGTCTGGTCGTGTAAATTGGTGAGGGTGGCGGTATCGAGCGGCTCTCGTTCCTGTTCCTTGGCGCCAACCAGCCTGCCGAAGATTGCGCTCAGCAGGCGCGACAGATCGTCCATGACAAGGAAGAAGGAGGGGACGACGACAAGGCTCATTACCGTCGAGACGATGATACCGCCGATCACGGCGATGGCCATGGGCGAGCGGAAAGAGCCGCCTTCGCCAACCCCGAGCGCCGAAGGCAGCATGCCCGCCGACATGGCAATGGAGGTCATGATGATTGGTCTTGCACGTTTGCGGCCCGCCTCGACCATCGCTTCGACACGTTCCATGCCGTGGCGGCGCATTTCGATGGCAAAATCGATCAGCAGGATGGCGTTCTTGGTGACGATCCCCATCAGCATCAGGATACCGATCAGCACAGGCATCGACAGCGCGTTATGGGTGATGATCAACGCCACGGCCACGCCGCCGACGGCAAGCGGCAGGGATAGAAGGATGGTGAAGGGCTGGATGATGTCCTTGAACAACAGGATCAGCACGATCAGCACCAGCAACAGACCAAGGATCATTGCATTGACGAAGCTCGCCAGCATTTCCTTCTGAACCTTGGTGTCGCCGGTTTCCTTCAGATAGACGCTGGCGGGAATCTTGGCGGCGGCAACGGCCTGCTTGAAGGCCGCCGTCGCCGTATCGAGCGCCACGCCTTGCGGCAAGTCGGCCCCGATCGAGACCACACGGTCGCGGTGATTGCGTTTGATCGAGCTGATGCCTTGGGTGTAGTCGATATCGACCACGGTAGAGAGCGGCACCATGGAACCGGCAGCAGACTTGATTTTCAACGCCCTTATGGCGCCAAGGTCGCGACGCTGGCCAAGGGCCGCCTGGACCCGGATCGGGATCAACCGACCGTCCAGCGAGATTTTCGGCAATTGCGCGTCGATATCGCCGATGGTCGCAACCCGAAGGGTTTCGGAAACCTGCTGGGCGGTAATGCCCAATCTGGCCATTTCATCGGTTTTCGGACGGATCTGTAATTCCGGGCGCGGCAGTGAGCCATCGGCGCTGACATTGGCCAGCACTGGTACGGTACGCAGTTTTGCTTCCAGTATGCTGACTGCTTCGGTCAGATCCTCTTCGTTCTTGGAGAGGAAGTAGAAGGCCATGTCGCGGGCACCGCGATCGTTCATCTTCTGGACGCGAATATCGGGAATGTCACGCAGCTTGGCAAAGACCAGTTTTTCGATCTGCCATTGCGGGATCGTGCGTCCATCAACGGTCATTTTCGGTAGGTACGGGCCGATCAGCGGCAGGCCACCGATCAGTTTGTTGACCACGGTTTTGACCAGCGAATGCTCGATGCGGAACAATTGCAGGGTTACCGACGCCCGCCGCAATTCCAGATCGCCACTGGGCGAGGTGCCGCCCTGGACAAAGACCGATTGCACGCCGGCAAGCGGCTTCAAGGTCTCGGTGATCTGCCGGACGCGGCTTTCGGTCTCATTCAGTGTGGCATTGGGCGGCAATTCCACCGAAAGCGTAATGCGCCCGGCATCTTCTGGAGGCATGAAGCTGGTTGGAACCTGCATCAGCAGGCCAATGGAGGCCGCGAGGAAGACAAGGGCAGCCGCCAGCGTCAGATAGCGGCGCTGCCAGGTGCGGGTGGTGGCACTGACAAGCCTTGTGTAGAGCCGCATGAAGCGGCCTTCCTGTCCTTCATCCTCATCATGGCCGTCTTCCGGCCGCATCAGATAGGCGGCCATCATCGGGGTGATCAACCGGGCCACCAGCAGCGAAAACAGCACGGAAAAGGCAACAGTCAGGCCGAACTGGATGAAATACTGACCGGGAATGCCGCCCATGAAGGATACAGGCACAAACACCGCCACGATTGTGAAGGTGGTGGCGATCACCGCAAGACCGATTTCATCGGCAGCCTCGATGGCAGCCCGATAGGGGGTCTTGCCCATCTTGATATGACGGGCGATGTTTTCGATTTCGACGATGGCGTCGTCCACCAGAATGCCGGTGGCCAGTGTCAGGGCGAGGAAGCTGACGAGATTGAGCGAAAAGCCCATCATCTCGAGAATCCAGAAGGTCGGTATGGCGGAAAGCGGTAGGGCAATGGCCGAAATAAGCGTTGCCCGCCAGTTTTTCAGAAACAGGAACACCACGATGACCGCCAGGATCGCCCCTTCCAGCAGGGTATCGATGGCGGCGGTGTAATTGCCATAGGTGAAGTAGACGAAATCGCTGATCAGGTTGATGCCAACATCAGGATTTTTGGCCCGCACCTCATCGAGGCTCTTGGCCACCAGTTCGGCGACGGCGACGTCGGAGGCGCCCTTGGAGCGGAAGATCGAGAAGGACACCACCGGTTGATTGTCGAGCAGGGCAAAACTTTTCGGCTCCGTATAGGTGTCGATGATCCGGCCAAGATCGGCAAGCTTGACGAAACGGTCCGAGGAAATGGCAATGGTGGTGTTGGCGAGCGCCGGGACGTTACGGGTATCGCCCAGCACGCGGATCGCCTGTTCGGCACCAGCCACCTGACCCCGACCCGAGCCGATATCGACATTGGTGCCCCGCAATTGCTTGTTGACGTCGGCGGCGGTAATTCCCAGCGCGTTCAGCCGATCCGGGTCCAGTTCGATACGGATCTCTCGGTCGGCACCGCCAATCCGGTCGATGCGGCCAATGCCTTTCTGGCCCTGGAGGGCGCGTTTGATTGTATCATCGACGAACCACGACAATTCTTCGAGCGTCATGTTCGGGGCGGAGACGGCAAAGGTCTGGATTGCCTGGCCTTCGACATCGACTTTGTTGACGATCGGCTCATCGACGCCGGCGGGCAGATCATTCCTGATCCGATCCACCGCGTCCTTGACATCCTGAACCGCCTGCTGGGTGGGAATTTCGATGCGGAACACCACCGAAGTGACCGACACGCCGTCATTGACCTTGGAAGAAATCTCGTCGACGCCGTTGATCGAGGCAACGGCATCCTCGATTTCCTTGGTTACCTGCATTTCCAGTTCCGACGGCGAGGCCCCACTCTGGGTGACGCTGATCGACACGACAGCCACATCGATATTCGGAAAGCGGGTAATGGGCAGGCTGTTGAAGGACTGGATGCCCAGCACCATCAGCAGGAAGAAGCCCAACAGGGGTGCTATCGGATTGCGGATTGACCAGGCGGAGAAATTCATCGTCTTGCCTCGTCAGTTGGATATTGCGCCGGTCTGGCTCACGGTTTCAAGCACCGGCCTGACCTTGTCGCCATCGCGCACGAAAGCCCCAGCTTTCAGCACCACCAGATCGCCCGGCTTGACGCCTGATGTCACCAGGATAAAGCCGTTTTCGATAATGCCGGTCTCGATTTTCACCTGCCGGACCACGCCATTATCAACGACGCGGGTAAAGCTCCCGGCCTTGCCGCTGTCGATTGCAGACAAAGGCAGGGCAATGCCCGAGGCGGAGGTGATGGTGATCAAGGCGCTGGCATACATGCCCTGACGGGCCGCATCGCTATCATCAAGCAGAACATGCACCTCACCGAGCCTCGTCGTGGGGCTGACGGCGGGAGAGATCAGCCGCACATGGCCACTGATCGGTGTGGCCTGTCCGGCAATGGCGATTTCGGCCGGTTGGCCGACCCGCATTTTTTGCATATCGCTTTCGGACACTTCGGCCACCAGCTCGATCTTGCTGTCGCGGATAATGGTGAACAGCGGCTGGCCGGAACCGGCAGCTATGGCGCCGATGCGAGCATTGCGCGCAGTGATCAACCCGCCGAACGGCGCCTTGATATCGGTACGGGCCAGTTTCAGATTGAGATCGGCGACCTGGCTGATCACCACTTTCAACTCGGCCTCGGCAATGGCGATGGACTGGCGGGCGCTGTCCACCTTGTTGCGGGCATTGATGGCGGAGGTCTCATATTGCTGGACCTGAGCGGTAGAAATCGTGCCGCCCGAGACCAGTGACTGGCCTCGCGCCAATTGCCGCTCCGATTCTGCGGCACTGGCCTGAGCATCGATCAACTGGATCTTGTACTGGGCAAGAGAGGCCTCGGCCTTGGCCTGGTTGGCGGCATACTGCGCCTTTTGCAGGATCAGGCTGTCGCCATCCAGCGTTGCCAGGACCTGACCCGCCTTCACCTTGTCGCCGACATCGGCCAGGAGATTGCGAATGGCTATTCCATCCACTTCAGGCTGGACGTAAATTTCCTCTACCGCCTTGATGCTTCCGGTGCCGATCACCTTGTCGGTCAGGCTCTGGGTGCTGGCTTTGGCAACGACGATGGCCGGGAGTTGGGCATCGGTGCTGACTGCGGGTGCGGGAGATTGCGCGTTCGCGGCAGGTATAAAACCGCCCTGGCTAACCGATAGCAGCAGCGCCAGAACGAGCATGACTGGCCTGACGCGCAAAGTTCCAACCCGACTGTCTGTCACCCCTGGTCTCCTCCGAATGCCTGATTTATCACGCCGGATCGCGGCCTTGCGGACGAAGGCGGGGTGGGCGCGAGCCTTTTTCCCGGGGCGCGCTGTGACCAGGGACGATACGATTTCAAACATGTCTATTCAAATCCCTGGGGATCTATGGAAAACCCACAATACGCTAATATTATCGAAATGGCTTTAAATACAATGTCAGGTTTGCCGATCAACGGAAAACCCGGGTTTTTAATAGGGTTACGTTACGACAGGGCCGGTTGCAGCGCAATCCCGCCGCAGATAGAGCCGGTGCAGCGAAGAGGTTGCATTGCAATAATAGTTAAAGGAAAGCGCGCGGCTTCGACCTGATTGCGGATCGGCTTGTGTGGTAAACCCGGTTTTGCCCGCACGCGGTAGTCGGGCCTGTGCCAATATGAAAATCCCATGAAATAAGAGGGTTAGAACAAGCTCAGCGGGGCCGCTCAGTCAGCCTCTGGGAACCCCGCCGCCAGGGAACGGGATGAGAACCCTGGCGGCGAATACACGATAAAATTGAAAGTTTGATCTGACTATTTCAGCGCGGCATCGGTGATTTCATGGGTATAAGCACCCACGGGTTCCTTGGATATGACAGGATCGGAACCGCCGCCGAGCAGGGTGGCCACGGTGCGCTTGTAATCGGCCTCATCCAACGCGCCCTTTGAACCTTCCGTCAGCTTGGCAACTTCACTCATCATCCGCTTCTGATGCTTTTCGGTCTGGGCACCGGACGCGTCGTTGTCCAGCACGATACCAGCTGCCTCGTCCGGGTTCTTTTCAGCCCATTTCCAGCCCTTCATCGAGGCGCGGACGAACTTGACCATCTTTTCCTTGAAGGCTGGGTCTTTCAGCTTGGGTTCCAGCACGTAGAGGCCGTCTTCCAGCGTGGCGACGCCTTCTTTTTCGTAAGGAAAGGTGATCAGCTGATCTGGCTTGATGCCCGCATCAATCACCTGCCAATATTCATTATAGGTCATGGTGGAAATGCAGGCAGCCTGCTTTTGCAACAGCGGATCAACGTTAAAACCCTGTTTCAGCACCTTCACGCCATCAGCACTGCCATCGGCTTTGATGCCCAGATGCGCCATCCATGACAGGAACGGATATTCATTGCCGAAGAACCACACGCCCAGCGTCTTGCCCTTGAAATCGGCAGGCGTCTTGACGCCGCTTTCCTTCAGACAGGTCAGCATCATGCCCGAATGTTTGAACGGCTGGGCGATATTGACCAGAGGCACGCCTTTTTCGCGGGTGGCCAAGGCGGATGGCAGCCAATCGACAATCACATCGGCACCGCCACCGGCCAGCACTTGCGCGGGCGCAATGTCTGGGCCGCCGGGCTTGATGTCCACATCAAGGCCTTCTTCCTTGTAATAGCCCTTGTCTTTGGCCACGTAATAGCCGGCAAACTGCGCCTGCGTCACCCATTTCAATTGCAGGGTCAGCTTATCGGCGGCATGGGCCTGCACGGCCAGCAATGACACGGTGCCAGCCATCAATAGTGAAGCAATTTTGCTTTTCATTATCGTTCCCTCTCTTGTGTTATCGAGACTGCCCACCACGGACAGACGGATGCCAGAAGGTGACAGCTTTTTCGGCCACCGCCACCAAACCATAGAAAACAGAACCCGCCAGCGCCGCCACCGCGATTTCGGCCCAGACCATATCCACATTGCTGCGGCCAACCTCGGTGGAAATGCGAAAGCCCATGCCGACGATGGGGGTTCCGAAAAACTCCGCCACAATCGCGCCAATCAGCGCCAGCGTGGAATTGATTTTCAAGGCATTGAAGATAAACGGCCATGCGGCGGGAAGCCGGAGCTTGATCAGCGTTTGCCACCAACTGGCGGCATAGGTGCGCATCAAATCGCGCTCCATGGCACTTGCCGCAGACAGGCCCTGCACGGTGTTTACCAGCATGGGGAAGAAGGTCATGATGACAACGACCGCGACTTTGGATGGCCAATCAAACCCAAACCACATCACCATAATCGGAGCTACGCCCACTACGGGCAGGGCGGAGACGAAATTGCCAATCGGCAACAGGCCTTGTTTCAAAAACGGTGAGCGATCAATCAACACGGCGACGATAAAGCCAAGGCCGCAGCCCGCTATATAGCCTGATAGCACCGACTTCAAAAAAGTCTGCTGAAAATCGGCCCAGAGGATGGGCAGGGAATGGATCAACCGGGTCCAGATCATGCTGGGGGCGGGCAGCAGAATGGAGGGGATGTCAAAGCCGCGCACCACGCATTCCCAAACAACAAGCAAGGTAATGCCAAACAGCAGCGGAACAGTGATATTGGCAGCGCGTTGGGCGGGCAGGGCGGCAAAGTGTTGGCGCACCAGCCATTCATTCACACCCCAGGCGGCCAGCCAGAAGATCAGCGCAAACAGCAGATACCCACTCATGCCCGCTCTCCCATGCGTTTTAACACCGCGGTGTGGGCAAGCCCGACGATGGCTACCAACAGCGCCGCCAAACCCGCCGCCATGAAAAGTGCTGCCCAAATTTGCACTGTTTGGCCATAGTAAGAGCCGGACAACAGCCGCGCACCGAGACCCGCGACCGCCCCCGTCGGCAATTCCCCCACAATCGCACCCACCAATGAAATCGCAATGGCCACTTTCAGCGAAGTAAACAGATAGGGCATGGCGGCGGGCATGCGCAGTTTCCAGAATGTCTGGGTGTTACTGGCGTAATAGGTGCGCATCAGATCAATCAGAATGGCATCGGGACTGCGCAGGCCTTTGACCATGCCCACCACCACCGGAAAGAAGGAGAGATAGGTGGAAATCAGCGCCTTCGGCATTAGGCCTGAAATGCCAACAGCGTTCAGCACCACAATAATCATCGGGGCTACGGCAATTATCGGAATAGTCTGGCTGGCAATCACCCACGGCATCAGCGATTTATCGACGGCGCGGTTATGGACAATGGCAATGGCCAGCAGAATGCCGAGCGCTGTGCCTATGCCAAAACCCATAAGCGTTGCCGATAGGGTGATCCATGCGTGATACACAAGGCTGCGCTTGGAGGTAATTGGTTTGGCGATGGTGGTGTCCCACAGCTCGGCAATAATCTGGTGTGGGGCGGGGAGGACCGGGCGTTCCTGATTGAAGGTCTGCTCGATCACTTGCGCGGTGGTGATCTCTTCTCCTGCCCGCGCAGCCTGATCACGCACAAAAGGCGCGTTGAGGATGACCACGAAGACGTGCCAGATGATCAGGATGGCGAGGATGACGGTTAGAATGGGGAGCAGCCTATTCCTCATAACTATGCCCCGCCCGCAAACCTTCGCGCACCCGATGGGCAATGGCCAGAAACTCCGGGCTTTCTCTGATATCCAGCGGCCTCTCCCGTGGCAGGGTGGAGGAGATCACATCGGTGACGCGACCGGGCCGGGGGCTCATCACCACAATTTTAGTGGAGAGATAAACGGCCTCTGGAATCGAGTGGGTGACAAAACAGATGGTTTTGTTGGTGCGATCCCAGAGTTTCAGCAATTGCTCGTTCAAATGATCGCGGACAATTTCATCCAGCGCGCCAAATGGTTCATCCATCAACAACAGGTCGGCGTCAAAGGCCAGCGCACGGGCAATCGAAGCGCGCTGCTGCATGCCGCCGGAGAGCTGCCAGGGGAATTTCTTGCCAAAGCCTGCGAGATTGACCAGTTCCAGCGTCTGCTCAATCCGCTTTTTCTTCTCATCCGGGCTATAGGCCATGATCTCCAGCGGCAGGGCAATGTTTTGCTCAATGGTGCGCCACGGATAAAGCGCTGCCGCCTGAAACACATAGCCGTAGGAGCGTTCCTTGCGGGCATTGTCAGGCGTCATACCGTTGACGGTGATGGTGCCGGATGTGTGCTTTTCCAGATCGGCAATGACGCGCAAAAACGTGGTCTTGCCGCAGCCGGATGGGCCGATGAAGGAAACAAAATCACCCTTTTTTACCTCCAGATCCACGTTGGACAGCGCATGTACTGGTCCATCATTGGTCTGGAAGGTGAGACAGAGGTCTTTGGCTGAGACGACGGAGTAGGGGGATTCTGTCATGATGGTCGTCCATGTCTCATCATTGATTTTGAAGAACGGGTTGGATTGAAGAAGCCTTCGGCCTCAACCCCAGGCGCCAGAAAACTGATCCGGCGACGGCACCGCTTGGGATGGCTGCGGCGCCGAGCGCAAGAGCGGTTAAAAGATAGATCATGAACGGGTTTGTCTCGGGACCGTTCGAGCCCATCGACAGCATGCCCATGATGAGGGCGCAAAGTGTTGTCGATACAATTGGACAGCACATACCTAGCATTATCGCGTTCTTATGGCTTGATCCCCATGTTTTCCCTAGAAGAACTATGCATAGCAACGTAAAAGGTGCCGCGATTAAGGCCGTAATAGGCATAGAATATCCAAATGAAAAGGCGACTGTAATGCCGTTCTGTATCAATGTATACTTTAGGATTTCCAATGACATGTGGCCGATGGCCGTCACCAGGTCTCTCGCGATCAGGAAGAGCAGGAGGGTGAGGTTGAGCGCGATCACTCCTGCGAGCACAGCGCCCAGATAAGCCCTCACCATCCTGAGCGCGTTCACCCTCATACCCCGCTCGCCGGAATGCCCGTGCGCTCCACCTTGCGCGGCGAGACGAGCTCTTTCCACGTAGACAGCGCCTTGCTCACCGCCGGATAAGGCTCACGCTTCACAAACTTGCCGTGGCCTTCCTGGGTTTTCACGGTGCTTTCCTCAATTGCCACAACACCACGGGTCAGCGTGAAGCGCGGCAGGCCGGTGACGGTTTTGCCCTCGAACACATTGTAATCAATGGCCGATTGCTGGTTGCTGGCCGAGATGGTCTTGGAGCGTTTTGGGTCCCACACCACAATATCGGCATCGGCCCCCACAAGGATCGCGCCCTTTTTCGGATAGATATTGAGGATTTTGGCGATGTTGGTGGAGGTGACGGCCACGAATTCGTTCATGGTCAGACGGCCCGTGGCCACGCCATAGGTCCACAGCATCGGCAGGCGATCTTCCAGGCCGCCGGTGCCGTTGGGGATTTTGGTGAAATTGCCGACGCCAAACCGCTTCTGCTCGGTGGTAAAAGCGCAATGGTCGGTGGCAACGCACGACAGCGAGCCGGATTGCAGGCCAGCCCAGAGGCTATCCTGATGCTGCTTGTTGCGGAACGGCGGCGACATCACCCGGCGGGCGGCGTGGTCCCAATCCTTGTCGAAATATTCGCTCTCATCCAGCGTCAGATGCTGAATCAGCGGCTCGCCATAGACCCGCATGCCCTTTTGCCGGGCGCGGCGGATGGCCTCGTGTGCCTGCTCGCAAGAGGTATGCACCACATAGAGCGGCACACCTGCCATATCGGCCAGCATGATGGCGCGGTTGGTGGCTTCACCCTCGACTTCAGCCGGGCGGGAATAGGCATGGGCTTCCGGCCCGTCATTGCCCTCAGCCAACAGCTTGGCCGACATGGCGGCGACGACATCGCCATTTTCAGCATGCACCAGCGGCAGCGCGCCCAGCTCGGCGCAGCGCGAGAAGGAGGCGAACATCTCATCATCATTCACCATCAAAGCCCCCTTATAGGCCATGAAGTGTTTGAACGTGTTGATGCCCTTGTCCTGCACAATGGTCTGCATTTCGTTGAAAATGCGCTCATCCCATGAGGTGATGGCCATGTGGAAGGAATAATCGCAATTGGCGCGGGTGGATTTATTGTCCCAGCGGGTCAGCGCTTCGAGCAGCGATTGGCCGGGATCGGGCAGACAGAAATCCACCACCATAGTGGTGCCGCCAGCCAGACCAGCACGGGTGCCGCTTTCAAAATCATCGGCGGAATAGGTGCCCATAAACGGCATTTCCAGATGCACATGCGGATCAATGCCACCCGGCATGATGTAACAGCCGGAGGCATCCAGCACGGTATCGGCGGAAAGATCGGGGCCGATTTCGGTGATGATCCCACCTTCGATTTTGACATCGGCCTTGTAGGTGAGATCGGCGGTGACGACGGTGCCGCCTTTGATGACTGTGCTCATGTGTGTTCACCCGTGTTTGTTTTGGTTGCCATTCAAGCGTTTCAATTTGCCGCTTACCCCCCTCTGGCTTGCCAGCCATCTCCCCCTCAAGGGGGGAGATTGGATAGAGGAAACGCCTTGTTTTTCTTCAAGCGTCGGGATCTCCGATGCGCGACAAAAAAGAGGTGTAAGGGGCAAACCCAGAATCGATCTCCCCCCTTGAGGGGGAGATGCCCGGCAGGGCAGAGGGGGGTAGGCGGCAGATCAAAACGATCCTGCTGTCCATCACCCCACAACCTCCGCCGTCTCCAACACCGCATGCAACAACACATCACAGCCTGCCGATGCCCACTCCTTGGAAATCTCTTCCGCCTCGTTGTGCGAAAGCCCACCCACGCAAGGACACATAATCATCGTCGATGGCGCAACACGCGCCGCCCAGCAGGCATCGTGGCCAGCACCGGAAATGATGTTCATATGGCTATAGCCCAACCGCTCGGCGGCATCGCGCACGCGGCCCACCAGTGTGGGGTCAAAGGTGACGGGGTCGAAATGGCCAACGGCTTCGACTGAGCAGCCAACGCCGAGTGCTTCACAGATTGTTGCGGCTTCGGCTTCAATCTTCGCCCGCATCCGGTCCAGCTTCTCCTGGCTCGGCGTGCGAATATCGACCGTGAACACCACCTTGCCCGGCAGCACATTGCGCGAGTTGGGCGAGAAGAACACTTGGCCAACGCCGCCAACAGCACCCGGCTGTTCGCTCATCGCCACATTCTGCACCATCTCAATGATCCGGCTCATGGCAAGGCCAGCGTTGACGCGTAAGTTCATAGGAGTGGAGCCGGTGTGCGCCTCGCGGCCTGTCAGCGTAAATTCCAGCCACCACAGTCCCTGACAGTGGGTGACAACGCCGATTTGCTTGTTCTCGGCCTCCAGTATAGGCCCTTGCTCGATGTGGTATTCGAAATAGGCGTGCATCTTGCGCGCACCCACTTCTTCCTCGCCCAGCCAGCCAATGCGTTTCAGCTCATCGCCATAGGTCTTGCCATCAGGGTCTTTGCGCGAATAGGCGTAATCCAGCGTATGCATGCCAGCAAACACGCCAGACGCCAGCATGGCCGGGGCAAAGCGCGCACCTTCTTCATTGGCCCAGTTGGTGACCACGACAGGGTGCTTGGTCTTGACGCCAAGATCGTTCATTGAGCGCACCACTTCCAGCGCTGCCAGCACGCCCAACACGCCATCATATTTGCCGCCGGTGGGTTGGGTGTCGAGGTGGGAACCAACATAAACGGGCAGGGCATCCGGGTCGGTGCCGGGGCGGGTGGCAAACATCGTACCCATCTGGTCCACGCCCATGGTCATGCCCGCTGCTTCGCACCATGTCTGGAACAAGGCGCGGCCTTCCGCATCTTCGTCGGTCAATGTCTGGCGGTTGTTGCCGCCAGCAATGCCGGGGCCAATCTTGGCCATGTCCATCAGGCTGTCCCACAGCCGGTCAGCATTTACGCGCAGGTTCGCACCGGGGTGAGCCGTCATCTTATCAATCCTAATTTGTGCAGGGATTTCGATGCCCATCGAAAACCGCTGTTCCCATCATTGTTAGCTCTTGTTATTTTTGAGCCTTTGTTTCGGTCTCAACCATTGCCTTTCTGAGGGCAGTGATTGATATTTGACCGATTGGTAAACATTACAACTTCCGGCGTAGCACTCAAGCCGAAAAACGCGAAAAATTCGGTCAAAGCTTTCGCCTATTTTTTTGAGGCGCGTCTGGTTGCTTCCGGGGCAGGGTTGGAAGCAGCAAGGCGCAGGCAGGCATGGGGAAGACAGGGAGAGAGCATGGCGATTGCCAGGGCATCAAGGACGCAGAGGCGGACGCGGATTCAGGAAGAAAAGGAGGAGGTCATCTTGCAAGCGGCGCTGGACGTGTTTTCCATGCGCGGCTTTCGCGGCTCGACCATCGACCAGATCGCCGAGGTGGCGGGCATGTCGAAACCCAATCTGCTCTATTATTTCCGCACCAAGGAGGCGATGCACCGGCTTTTAATGGACCGGCTGCTGGAGACGTGGCTGGAGCCGTTGCGCGCTTTCGATGCCGAGGGCGATCCGCAGGAGGAAATCCGCAGCTATATCCGCCGCAAACTGGAAATGGCCCGCGATTTTCCGCGCGAAAGCCGGCTGTTTGCCAATGAAGTGCTCCAGGGCGCGCCCATTATCGAGGATGTGCTGAAAGGGCCGTTGAAAGATCTGGTCGATGAGAAGGCCGGGGTCATTCGCAGCTGGATCATGGCGGGCAAGCTTGTCGCCTGCGACCCCTATCACCTGATTTTTTCAATCTGGTCCACCACCCAGCATTACGCTGATTTCGACGTGCAGGTGCGTGCCGTGCTGGGCGCGGGGACGGCGGAAGACGAGCGGTTCGAGAATGCCGCGCGGTTTCTGGAAGGGCTTTTTCTGCGCGGTTTACAGCCGGGAATGTGAACGCAAGGCCGGATCAATCCGGCAGCAGGGCCATGGCGAGAAGTCCGGCGGCTGTGATCAGCGCCCCGGCAAATACGGCCACCGGCGCCCAGCCATGGCCCATGGCGCCTTCCAGCAGAATGATGAAGCTTGGCGTTAGGTAGCTATAGGCCAGCACCTTGGGGGCGGGCAGGCGCTGTGAGGCATATTGCAGCAGAAGGAAGGTAATCAGCGTCGTCACGATAGCCAGATAGAGCACCAGACCCCAGCCAAGCCAGGAGATCGAGGCATAATCGAGGGCGATCAGCCGGGGCAGGCCCGGCACCAGAATGAAGGCGAGCGTCCCCACCGCCGACCACAGCAGGAAGATCAGCGCCGGTTCGTTCTCGTTGAATTTGCGCAGCAGCGGCACGTAAATCGCATGCGCGGTCACGCCGACGAGATAGATCAACTCGCCCTTGCCGATGTCGAAATGGATCAGCGCCTGCACATCGCCGCGAAAGATCACCCAGATCGCCCCGATGGCGGCAATCACTAGGCTGACCATCACCCGGCCTCGGGTTTTCTGGCGCATCAATAGCCAGGCGAAGCCTGCGCTCATCAGCGGCATCATCGTGAAAATCGCCCCGGTCGCCACAGGGGCGGTAAATTGCAGGGCAATGAACATGCTGATCATATAGGTAGCCATCAGCGCACCGATAATCACGAAGCGGACCGGGCGACGCGGCGCCTCCACCGGATAGCGCTTGATGCGGAAGCACAGGAAAGCGGTGATGATGATGGTAACGATATAGCGCAGAGCCTGGACCGCAATCGGATCGATCATGTGGGTCGCCATGCCACCAAATGAAAAGGAGGTGGCGAGCAACACGGCAAACAGCAGAACGGCCAGATGGGCCTTCAGTTTCTCGCGGCCACGGGCATGGCTGTTATGCCTGTCTCTTATATTGTCTTTTTCAGGCAAGGGGGAAATCGGCGATGCTGTCACGGATTGGGTCTTTGTGAAATGATAGGCAAAACGGCGGCCGCGCATGTCGCGCCAAGGCTCTCTATACGATGCAGGGCAAAGCGAGGCGACCCCTTTTTCGTTCAAAAATAAGGCATTTCAAAAAGCATCAGAGCGCGATGGCATCCTGTTTGCGGTCGAGAGATCGGCGCTTCAAAAGCGCGAACAGGTCGTCGCCGTTCATGGGGCGGGCCAGGCCGTAGCCCTGCAAGGTATGACAGCCGAGATCCCGCAGAATTTCGGCATGTTGCTTGGTCTCCACACCTTCGGCGATGATTTCAATGCCAAGCGAGCGACCAATTTCGACGATGGAGCCGATCAGCCGTCGCTGTTGCTTGCTCTCGATGATCGGCTGGGTCAATTGCCTGTCGATTTTCAACCGTCGGGGCGAGAGCTTCAAAAGGCTGAGGATCGAGGAATAGCCGGTGCCGAAATCATCGATCTCGATATCGATGCCGAGGATCTTGATTTGGCTGATGGCAGTGGCCGCCGCCTCGGCCTTGTCGTCGAAGGAGATCGATTCCAGCAGCTCAAAGGCAAGGCCGCCAGCGGGAAGCGGCGTATCGCGCAGATGGGCGACAAGTCCGTCGTCGAACAGTCTCTGGGCGGAGATATTGACGGAGACATGCGGCGTGTCCAGCCCATGCTCCTGCCAGCGCCGGGCCTCGGCAAGCGATTGTTCCAGAATGCTGTTGTCGATGGCCGCCACGACGTTCAGGCTTTCGGCCACTGAGAGGAAGGCGATGGGCGGCAACAGGCCAAGCTGCGGATGTTGCCAGCGCGCCAGCGCCTCGACACCGGTGATCTGCATGGTGTGCGCGTTAAATTGCGGCTGGAAATAGGGGATAAAATCGTGATCGGCCAGTGAGCGCAGAATGGCGTCGGCGGTGCGCTTGGTGGAAAGGGTCGCTTCCTTCAACGTGTCGGAAAAGAATTCCAGCCGGTTTTTGCCGCGCCGTTTTGCCTCATAAAGCGCGATATCGGCATTGATCAAGGCCTGTTCCAGATGCGGGTGGCTGTTGCAGGATTGGGCGATGCCGATGCTGGCGCTGACACGGCATTCCTGGCCCTCCCAATGGATTGGCTGGTTGATGGCATCGATCAGGGTTTCGCCAAGGCTGCGGGCTGCGGCCTGGCTGCTCTCGTTGTGCTTGACCACCACGAATTCGTCGCCGCCGATGCGCGCGGCAAAATCGCCGGGGGAAATATGGGCATTGATCTGGCTGGCGGCATGGCGCAGCATGGCGTCACCCGCCGCGTGGCCCAGCGTGTCGTTGATCTCCTTGAACCTGTCGAGATCGATATGCAGCAAAGCGACAGATTTGCCGCTACCCCTGAGGTCTTCGATGTCGGCTAGATGCCGGTCGAGGAAGCGTCGGTTTGCAAGTCCGGTCAGGGGATCGTGCAGGGACGTATGTTCCATGATCTGCCGGGCGTTTTCCAGTTCGTGGTTCTGGGCCTCAAGCGCGGTTTTGGCATCGTGCAGGGCTTCATGCAGTTTGACATCCGCAGTGATGTTCCAGTTCACGCCGACGATCTTCTTGCGAAAATCGGCATCGCGATAGATCGAGCCGAAGGAGCGGATATGGCGTATCTGGCCGCTGCGATCCAGAATACGGAACTCGGTCGAGTAAGTGGAGCCGGTGCGGATGGCCGAGGCCAGAGCGTGAGTGGCGCTTTCCCGGTCCTCCGGATGAAGACAGTTGCTCCAGTCCTCGCGGGTTTCAATCGGACGGGAGGGGTCGCAATCGTAGAGCTGGCGCATGCGATTGTCCCAGGTCAGGGCCAGGCTGCCGATATCCATTTCCCACACGCCGATTTGCGAGGCGTCGAGCGCGATTTGCAATCGTTGTGACAGGGTGCGCAGTTCGCGTTCCTGATCGTTGAGCTCGGCAATATTGGCCTGCCGTTCCATCAGCAGATGCGCGACCCACAGGAAAGGCGTGATGATTGCCAGCGCCAGGATGAACATTACCAATTGACGGAACCAGATTTCGTTGGCGGGTTGTTGCCACCCGCCCTTGGGCGCTGCCGCCAGCACCCAGGTCTGGACGCCAATGCTGACCTCCATGCGCACCGCGCTGGCGTCGATCAGTGCGGGATCGCCGAAAAAGGCGGTTTTTGCCGCGTTTTGCGTATCGGAGCCTGCGTAAAGCGCGACATTCAGATCGAGGTCATAGAGGCCGCTTTCACGAAACAGTCGCTCCACATCGACGGTGCCGCGCAGCAGACCACGGGTGAGCGGCTTGTCCTGCGACATTGGCTGGTCGGGCAAGTCCTGTAACGGGCTGGCCGGTTCGTTCAGGCTCGACGACGCGATGGGGTAAAAGATAACGAGACTATTGCCTGTTGTCGGCAGGTTCATCGGTTCTGTGATGACATATATATTGCTGTGCTCGGCCTGCAAGGCGGCTTTTTGCTCTTGCGGGTTGGCGGTGAAGTCATGCCCAAGCTGGTTGAGAATGAACGGATAGGTCAGCCTTGTCCGCATGTCGAAGGAAAGACTGATTGAGCGTAGCCGGACAGGCCTGGAGAAAAATCGCCGGCCAATGGCGGAAAACCGGGCCTGGCTCATCTCCGGTTCGGTTTCAAGCACGGCAAGCAGACCCTGGAGCATCTTGATGTCGGCTTTGATATTGCCTTCCAGCCGGGCGCGCACGGGGCTGAGTTTGTCGGAAATCGCGGCCTTCCTGTCTTCCAGGTAAGCTTTGCGATTCTGGCTTTCGATTGCAAAAATAGTGATGAAAACCGCAGCGCAAACAATCAGAGCGGGCCAGTAGAAGCTGGCGAGCTTCCTGACACTTCCCGCAATGTTACCGGCCCAGGCAGAAATGATCATCATCAAACTCTTCAACGTGCAGATATATCGATGTTTCGGTCCTGCTCTTTAGAGTCTGCCAGGCTCCTATGTCACCTGCCGGACTTTCGATCCTGTTGTTTTCGCCTTAGATTTTTCCGAGCATCGATCCAAATTCTCCGTCAGATGCTGTCGCGCTCGGTAGCGCGTAGGATGCAGTATTCATTTCGAAGATTGAACCCAATCGCTTCGCCCATTTTGGATGATCTGGATAGATCTCTCTTCTTATGCAGAGATACTTATGCAGGTTCGGTCATTTCATTGCAAAGTAATTCTCCGAAATTCCCTTCTTGGTGTAAAAAATATTGCATTACAAAAATTTCTTCATTCTTCAATCGACTCTAGCGGTATGTCTTAGATGAAAGAAAAACATCAAAAATTTAAATTAATGATTTTATTGAGTGTTATCTCAAATGTTCTGGATTTTTTGAGTGAAATTCTTCAACCATCAATAGATAAAAGCAGGATTTCATGCGTTATAGTTGACGTGTGGTTTGTCACGTTATCTGGATGAAGCGCGCTCCACGATAGGGGTGCAATGCGCTGTTTGGATATTGTCGTCAGACAAGCGATGACATAACGACGGCATCAGTTCATGAAAGAATTGAGAATTCCTGAATTTTCCCACCAAGTTTCACCGGCCTTGTTTTATTTGTATATTTCTAATATTTAAAAATACAATGCAATTCAGGCCACTCCTGATCATTTTCGTTCTAAAATGCGTGGAAACCCGAAAAGACAAACGAAAAAAGCGAGTGACAGTCTGGCTGGTTCAATCTGAACCCGACCGACTCTCACTCGCTGCCAATTTAAGGCTTTGATATATTGATAAAAGGGAAGTCCGGCGTCACCGCGATGACGGCTGGACTTATTCCGCTGCCTGCACCGCCATCGGATTGTTGGGATGGGTCGTCCAGTTGGCGTAGTTCGGATCGACCGGCTTGCCGGTGCGCTGGTCCAGCGTGCCGGGCTCCAGCCCGACCATGGTGATGCAGTTTTCGACCGGACAGACATTGACGCAGAGATTGCAGCCAACGCATTCGTCTTCCATCACCTCGAACTTGCGGGCACCATCGACAATGTTGGTAATCGCCTGATGGGACGTGTCCTCGCAGGCGATGTGACAGCGGCCACATTTGATGCAGGCATCCTGATCGATCTGCGCCTTGGCGATATAGTTGAGGTTTAGATATTGCCAGTCGGTGACATTAGGCACGGCGCGACCGCAGATGTCGTCCAGGCTCCGATGGCCCTTGGCATCCATCCAGTCGGACAGGCCCGTGATCATTTCCTCAACGATCTTGAAGCCATAGGTCATGGCGGCGGTGCAGACCTGCACATTGCCAGCGCCGAGCGCCAAAAACTCTGCCGCATCGCGCCAGGTGGTGATGCCGCCAATGCCTGAGATCGGCAGGCCATAGGTTTCCGGATCGCGGGCGATTTCCGCCACCATGTTCAGCGCAATCGGCTTGACCGCCGGGCCGCAATAGCCGCCATGGCTGCCCTTACCGCCAACGCTGGGATTGGGGGCAAAGCTGTCGAGATCGACCGAGACGATGGAATTGATGGTGTTGATCAGCGAGACCGCATCGGTGCCGCCAGCCTTGGCAGCGCGGGCGGGTTTGCGGATATCGGTAATGTTCGGTGTCAGCTTGGTGATCACAGGCATGCGGCTATATTGCTTGCACCAGCGCACCACCATTTCGATATATTCCGGCACCTGGCCGACGGCAGCCCCCATGCCGCGTTCCGACATGCCATGCGGACAGCCGAAATTCAGCTCGATGCCGTCTGCCCCGGTTTCTTCCACCAGCGGCAGGATGGCCTTCCACTCTTCCTCCTCGCAGGGCACCATGATCGAAGCGATCAGGGCGCGATCCGGCCAGTTCATCTTGACCATCTTCATTTCTTGAAGATTGACCTGCAAGGGCCGGTCGGTGATCAGTTCGATATTGTTGAGACCCAGCAGGCGGCGGTCCGCCCCCCAGATGGCCCCGTAGCGCGGACCATTGACATTGACGACCGGCGGGCCTTCCGAGCCGAGGGTTTTCCACACCACGCCGCCCCAGCCCGCCTTGAAGGCGCGCTCGACATTATAGGCCTTGTCGGTCGGCGGCGCAGAGGCCAGCCAGAAGGGGTTGGGCGATTTGATGCCAACGAAATTATTTCTGATATCAGCCATGGTTCAATCCCTCCGGCTCAGGCGACGGCGCTGACGCCGGAGGCGTCCGCAGCAAGCGTCAGGTTGATGCTTTCAGCCGCGTCGCGGCCCATGGCAACGGCAGAGACCGTCAGGTCCTGGCCGCCGAAGGCGCAGTCACCGCCCGCCCAGACGCCGGGAAGCGATGTGCGCCCCTCTGCATCCACAGCGATCTTGCCGCCTTGCATGGTAAGGCTGTCCTGGCCTTCCGGGTCGAGCTTCTGGCCGATGGCGACGAGGATCTGATCGGCCTTGATTTCGGTGGTATGGCCGGTGCCCTTCATCAACCCGTTTTCCAGATGGGTATATTCAAAACTGATCGAAGCGACATGGCCGCCGTGATGCGCCACCTCTTTCGGCTGGAGCCAATGGCGGATCTGCACGCCCTTGGAGGCGGCAAGATCCTGCTCGTAATCCGAGGCGTTCATATGTTCCTTGCCACGGCGGTAGCAGATGGTGACGTTTTCCGCACCCAGCAGCTTGGCCTGCACACCCGCATCGATGGCGGTCATGCCGCCGCCGATGACGACGACATCGCGTCCTACAGGCACATCGCTCTTGGCGTCTGCCTGGCGCAGATGGGCAATGAACTCCACCGCATCCATCACACCATTGGTGTCGGCACCGGGAATGGTCAGCATGTTGACATTGCCAAGGCCGGTGCCGAGAAACACCGCATCGAACTTGGCCTTCAACTCGGCAAGGGTGAAGTCGCGGCCCAGCATCTGGCCATGCAGCACATCGATATTGCCGATCGACAGAATGTAATCCACTTCCGCCTGGGCATAGTCATCGGTGGTCTTGTAGGCGGCAATGCCGTATTCGTTTAGGCCGCCCGCCTTGGGGCGGGTGTCATAGATGGTGACGGAATGGCCATGCATGGCCAGCCGATGCGCGCAGGCAAGACCGGCCGGACCGGCGCCCACCACGGCAATGGTCTTTCCGGTCGAGGCCGCGGCTGTGTAGAACTGGTGGCCATGTTCAATGGCCAGATCTGTCGCATAACGCTGCAAACGACCGATTTCCACCGGGCGTTCTTCCGCCGTGTTGCGTACACAGGCCTCTTCGCAGAGCTGTTCGGTGGGACAGACGCGGGCGCACATGCCGCCAAGAATATTCTGGTCAAAAATCGTCTTGGCCGATCCGGTCGGATTGCCGGTCGAAATCTGGCGGATGAACAGCGGAATGTCGATTGAAGTCGGACAGGCCGTCATGCAGGGCGCGTCATAACAGAAATAGCAGCGGTCAGAGGCAACCAACGCTTCATGGTCGCCCAGGCGCGGATGCAGATCGGAGAAGTTTTTCACATAATCGGCAGCGTCAAGCCGCCCGGCCTTCAGGCCCGGTTCCAGTTTTCGCATCGCAGTTCCCTCTTTTTTGTTCGAAGCGATTGGGAAAATCGTAACGCAGGATAAAAAATTTATCAAACGGTAAAAATTGGAATATGCCGCAATGCCGCAAATTGTTTAACGCACTGATATTGAAAGATTTTACTGGAGTTCTGATGCTGTGTATCGACCTTCATGCTCAACGATAAAACATGATGAAAATTCTCCACTATATACTTTACTCTTTTACTCATGTTTTGTAGTGTGGTTGCAACACACACGAGGATGGCAAGACGCCGCCGCCATACACAGGAGACGGTCCATGGCAAAACACAATGCGCCGAAAAAGAAGAAGCAGACGGATAAGCGGGCTGTAACGGCTGCCCCGGTTGATGACAAAGGCGGCCAGGCAGATATCAAGAGCTTCCTCTATGTCGGCGGGCGCGATTGCCAGGTTGCGCATCTGCGCCAGATCGCCACGAATTTCGGCGCTGAACTGATCCACCATGATGGTGGATTGAGGGAAGCCGTTTCGCGCATCGACACCGTTTTGCCCTCGGTGGACTGCGTGTTCTGCCCGATCGACTGTATCAGCCATGATGCGTGTCTGCGGGTGAAGAGCGGCTGCAAGAAATTCGGCAAGACCTTCATTCCGCTGCGTAATGGCTCGAAATCCAGCCTGGAACGGGCGCTTCAGACGTTGAACGACCGCTCTGACAGCAATTGAGGGACATATTTCATGCATGACGGCAGTGACGGAAGCCTGATGATTGAGCTGCACAAGCTTGGCGACCAGGCGGGGGAGGGACTGATCGGCGCTCTCTACGAGCGGCAGCAGGATGGCCGGGAGCGACAGGCCGCGATGGCAGAGATCATCCGGCTGCCGGGCCTGCATGAACGACCCGTTTCGCGCACCCAGCATTTGGCTCAAGGGTTGCGGCGCGACGCGGTGTCAGCCGAGGTCATCGATTTTCCGCCGCCGCAATGGCACCGCAACGCGGCGCGCCGCAACAGCTGATCAGGCGCGCGGTAAAAACGCGCCGAGCGCCAGCAGCGTCCAACCCACCATCATCGCAATACCGCCCGTTGGGGCGGCCATGGGAAACAGGCTTTGGCCAGTCCATTGCTTGACCGCGAGATCACCGGCAAACAGCAGCACGCCAAGGCCGATCACCAGGCCGGAGAGCGTGGCGGTACGGATCCTGTCACCGGCCAGATAAAGCCCCAGCAAGGCGGGGGCATGGGTGAGCGCAATCGAGGAGGCGGGGCCGAGCAGATTGCCAGCCCCCGTCACATGCGCCGCCGCTGCCGCCAGCCCGACGCCGCAGGCACCGAACAGGCCGGACAAGATTAGCAGGAGAGGTCTCAATGCGCGTAGGCTCATGCCGCTATTCCTTGTTCTGCATGTGATGGGCAAGCTTTTCGATGGGCGCCCAGATGATCTCGCGCAGCTTCTCATGGGCAATGGTCTCGTCCATGGCGCGGCGAAAACACAATAACCACTCATCCCGCTCCAACGGTCCGATTTCCGCGACAAAGTGCCGACGCCGCAGCATGGGATGACCACGTTTTTGCATATAGACAGGCGGCCCGCCGAGATAGCCGGTGAGGTAATCGTAAAACTTCTCTTCGCTTTCGGTGAGATCAGCCGGATGAATGGCCCGGCAGCGTGCCGCCTCCGGCAGCGTGTCCATCAACTGGTAAAACCGCGCCACCAACGCCTTCACCGTCGCATCGCCGCCAATCGCTTCATAAAGCGTGATGGTTTTTTCGTCGCTCACGTCCTGCCCTCAACTGTCCTGTTTCCTTTTGCCGGGTTTGGCGGCGGGAGGCAACGGGCGAGGGCAGGATGTGGCGATGGGGCGCAGGGATTGGTAATCCGATTCTCTTGCAATGTTCATGAGAAGCGGTGGATCGTCAATTGATCGTGTTCCCAGGTCTGTTGTCGCGCGCGTAAAGCTATTGAACGGAAAGGATAAAGACCGCTATCTCGAACAGCGTCTCATTCCTCGCCGATGTAGGATGTGTTTTGCCAAAAATTACCCGTTTGGTACCCGAGATATCGTGAAGCATTGTATGCAACAGTTGCGAGGGTGCCGGTGGCAGGATCGAACACAGTGATTGTGCTGGCGGCTTGGTCTGCGCCCACGATAACCATCCAATGCCCGTCTTGATATTCAATGTTGGGTTCGCCATCAGGATTGTCGTCGCCAATAATTGTCAACATTGGGCGTTGCCGCTCTATTTGCTCTACGATCTCCTCAATAGTGGGAAGCGGTGCTCCATCGGTGTTATTGGGGACCCCCAGGTCTATGAGAGCCGCACTTGCAGACTGCATAGTTGAGATCTCAGCGTTTACAGGGTCGTACGTTACTTGAAACCATGCTGTTGCAAAGGCTTGGTCAGAAGCAAATGGAGCGCCAGGAGCAACGAGATAGTTGGAAATTGAGCGCCCTGCACAGGCCCAGCACGATGTCGCCTCGGCTTGCTGATAGACTGGATAATTTTCAAGAACGGGCATTAAAGTTCTCCTTTGGATGGTTTGTCTCCGCATGTAACGGAATCTATTACGGAGAATTGGTGCAGAATATTTAAAGTGTTATAGCGTGTTTTGCGCGGTCCATAGAATGCGCGGCGCTATCGTGAATCTTACTTTTTCGGTCGGCCGTGTCTGTGCCTTTAGGCACACTGCGGCCATTCTGCGATCGTTATTGCAGATTGATCTGACGCAATATTTAGAGAATATTCAAAGCGAGGCCGAAACTGCCATGGTATTGTGTGGCAGAGAAATTCGGCGTGTTCGTTTCTTTGAGACGTCAAGGGAGAGTGGACGTCAGTCCCTCTCCCTAAAGTTCAAGCGATTATGCCGCGACTTGATGGAAAAACTGCATGCTGGCGTCCACCGCATGGGGGATTTCACTGGTGTGATTGCCTTCCACCTCTTGCGAGGAGATGATCGCGTTGGCGGCCCGGGCGCGCTTTAGCAGCAGGGCGGCGTTGTCTTCGAAACTGGTTTCGGTTTCGGCATGCAGCAGCTTTATCGGACATTTGAAGCTATGGGCGTAGCAGACCGCGCTGCGCACCTCGAATTCATGCGGGCGGCTGTCGTCGAAGCGAATATCCTCGGGGTAGCGCTTGAAAAACCGGAAGGCGTTGGGATTGCCGGAAATTGGCACGGCGGCGCGGAAGCGGTGGGTGCTCATCGCGGCCAGCATGGCCAGCGTGCCACCGATGCTGTGACCGGCCAGAAACACCCGCTCGCGGTCGACGCCGGGCAGGTGGGAGAGCCGGTCGGCTGCCGCCAGCACATCATCCACTTCATCGTAGAAACCGGAGAAAATGCCCATCTGGCCGTTTTCACCACGCATGGAGGGCATCATCACCACATAGCCAGCGTCCGCATAGGCTTTCAGCGGCTCCCACTGGCCAGCTCCCATGGCATTGCCGCCATGCAGGAACAGCACGGCGGGCTTCAGCTTGCGCTCACGTTTATAGGTGGACACCCAGGCGGCCAGGGTCAGTTCACCGCCACGCCCGGAGCGGTAGAAAATCCGGTTGGCGCCCGCAGGTGCGGTCAAGGGCTCATATTTGTCGGGGGCGGGGCCTTTTTGCAGCAGCCGGGTGCGAAAGCGCTCGCGCATTTTCATATAGTCATGGTGCAGCAGGCGTGGCTCGGTTGGAATGTCGAAGGCCTGCGCGAAAGACGGTGCGGTCAGTGTGGCTGCCATGCCTGACAGAAGCATACGCCGCGTCATTGCTGCTTGGCTTGTTGGCGCGTCTTCCGATCCGGTGCCGAATTCCTTCATGCAATTCCTACCCCTGCCGCTTTCAACCATGCGATGATTTCTAATGCTCGATGTCCCGGTTCCGCCCTCAAGGGCATGTCGTGATTCGAATATTTCTGACATCAGGCTATCGCATTCATCCTCAAATCGAAATCGATTAAAACGAAGATTATGCAGCAGATAAAATGTCGCAGAGCTACCAATAAAGATCTCTCTCTCTTCAAATTCATGGTGGCGCGATACGCTTATTGCGCCAAGACAAATTTTGTTGAACGCTGAATTTCGATTTCAGCAAAGTCACGCAGGGCAACGTTTAGAAGCATGTCCGACCTCTTCCAGACAGACATTTGGAAGAGGTCGGTAAGGCGCAGGTCGTCAAGCCACGCGGGCCATGTCGGTTTTGCGGTCTGTGTGTCCGGCAGAGCCATGAGAAAGCTTGAACTGGCCGATCATCTCCACCAACTTGTTGCTCTCGCTAGCCAGCGTCGATGCCGCGGCGCTGCTTTCCTCCACCATGGCGGCATTCTGCTGGGTGGTCTGATCCATGCTGTTGACGGCGCTGTTGACTTCGCCAAGCCCGGTCGACTGCTCGCGAGCCGCCGTGGAAATTGCAACGATATGGTCGTTGACCTCGACGATCAGCGTGCTGATATCAGTCAGGGCGGCACCGGTATCGCTGACCAGCTTGACGCCGCTTTCCACTTCCGTGGTGGAATTCTGGATCAGGTCCTTGATTTCCTTGGCGGCTTTGGCCGAGCGCTGCGCAAGTTCACGCACTTCCTGGGCGACAACGGCAAAACCGCGCCCCGCTTCGCCTGCTCTTGCCGCCTCGACGCCCGCATTGAGGGCGAGAAGATTGGTCTGGAAGGCGATTTCGTCGATCACGCCGATGATGTTGGAAATCTTCGATGAGCTGTCCTCAATCCGGCTCATGGCATCCACGGCCTGGGCGACGACGTTTGCAGAGGCTTCGGCATTGGCCTTGGCGGTGGCGGCTACCTTGCGCGCATCCTGGGCGCGCTGGGCAGACGAATTGACATTGGCCGTCACCTCGTCCAGGGCGGCGGCAGTTTCTTCCAGATTGGAGGCCTGGGTCTCGGTGCGCCGCGACAGATCGTTGACGCCCTGGCTGATTTCGCGCGTGCCTTCGCTGATCACCCGGGTGCTTGCGGCGATCTGCTTGAACGTGTCGCCAAGCTGGGAGACGGACCGGTTGAGATCGTGGCGCAAAAACTCGAAATCCGGGGCAAAGGGTTCGTCGAGCTGGAAGGCGAAATCACCGGAACACAGGCGCTTCAAGCTGTCGCCCAGAGAGGAAACCGTCTGTACCCGTGCGGTGGCGTCGGTCGCAAATTTTACGACTTTCACGACTTTGCCATCCAGGTCCAGAATGGGATTGTAAGATGCTGCGATAGTCAGCGTGCGGCCATCCTTGCTAACGCGCTTGAATTCTGCCGCCTGAAATTTCCCTTCTGAAAGCGCCTTCCAGAATTCACGATATTCCGAAGAGGCGGCATAGCCCTTGTCGACGAACATGCTATGGTTCTTGCCGCGGATCTCGTCCATCCTGTAGCCCATGGTCTTTAGGAAATTCTCGTTGGCGTTGAGGATATCACCACTCACCGTGAATTCGATGATTGCCTGAGACCGGCTGATGGCGGCGATCTGGGCGGCATAGTCCATATTCAGCAGCCGTTCCTTGGCATCGGCCCATTCCACCACAAAGCCATAGACCTTCCCGCCCTTCTTCAGCGGCGTGACCAGCAGGTCGAAAATGCGCGCGCCAACCCGGATTGTGGCAGCATGGCGCTCCTTCAGCGCCGCCAGCATGCCGCGCTGATGGGCGGGGTTCTTGTGAAACACGTCGATATTGCTGCCGATCAGCGTTGAAACGCTGAAACGTGGCAGTTCCTTTTTCAGGTCGGTTTCCGCTTCCTTCAAAAGGTCAACCACCGCCGGATTCATGTAGGTTATATTCAGACCGGCATCCGCAACCATGATGTTGGCTTTGAGTGCATCCAGTGCCAATAGTTTGCTGGTCGACTTCGACCCCATAAATCCGTCCATGCCCATTTCAACACTCCCTTTATCCACGGCTCCGGTTTCGCGTGAGCCGAGTGCCACTTACCCATTCCCGAATAAGTAGATGAAAATAACGAATAAAGCCCTAATTTAGAAAATATTTATATTTCATGGCATGCGAAATTGTAACCAAAGATAAATGCAACTGAATAATGCAGATGCATTTCTTTTGTGCGTTCCTGGTGTCCTCCATGCCTGAAGCTGGTGACGGGGCTGGCGAATGCCCAGATTTTTGGCTGTTTTCGCTGGATTTTGGCGGATCGAAATAATTCATTCAAATTGAGCACGCTTCTTGCATTGTAAAAGGCACTGTATTCATATGGCTAAAACAAACGGGGATAGCGCCATTGGCATTTGATGAAATGATTACGGCGGACGGCAGCCCGCGCGGACCGTACCAGAAATATTTCGACTGGTATTCGAGCCAGGACCCCAAGCATCTGATCGCAAAATCGCGCGATGCGGAAACCATCTTCAGAAAGACCGGCATTACATTCGCCGTTTATGGTCACGAGGATTCCTCGGAAAAACTGATCCCCTTCGATCTCATTCCCCGGATCATTTCCGGCCAGGAATGGCGAAAGCTTGCCCAGGGTATCGAGCAGCGCGTGTTGGCGCTCAATGCCTTTCTGGACGACATCTACCATAAGCAGGAGATCATCAAGGCTGGCCGCATCCCCCGCGAGCTGATCGAGAACAATGTCGCCTTCCTGCCGGAAATGATCGGCTTCCGTCCACCCGGCGGTGTCTATACCCATATCGTCGGCACCGACATCGTGCGCACCGGCGAGGGCGAGTTTTACGTGCTGGAGGACAACGCCCGCACGCCGTCCGGTGTCAGCTATATGCTGGAAAACCGCGAAACCATGATGCAAATGTTTCCCGAACTGTTCCAGCTGAACAAGGTGCAACGGGTCGAGGACTATCCCTATCTTCTGCGCCAGTCGCTGGCTTCGCTGGCGCCCCCCGGCTGCAAGGGTAAGCCGCGCGTGGCCGTGCTGACGCCGGGCATCTACAATTCCGCCTATTACGAACATTCGTTCCTGGCCGACATGATGGGCGTCGAACTGGTGGAAGGCTCTGACCTGCGCGTAATCGACGGCAAGGTGAAAATGCGCACCACCCGCGGCTATGAGGCGATCGATGTGCTTTACCGTCGCGTCGATGACGATTTCCTCGATCCGCTGACCTTCCGCCCGGATTCGGCGCTGGGCGTGCCTGGCATTATGGATGTCTACCGCGCCGGCAATATCACCATTGCCAATGCGCCCGGCACCGGCATTTCCGACGACAAGGCGATCTATTCCTACATGCCTGAAATCGTTGAGTTCTATACCGGCCGCAAGGCGATCCTGGAAAACGTGCCGACCTGGCGCTGTTCAGAGGCCGATAGCCTCGCCTATGTGCTGGAGCATCTGGAAGAACTGGTAGTCAAGGAAGTGCATGGTTCCGGTGGCTACGGCATGCTGGTCGGGCCGACGGCCAGCAAGAAGGAGCGGGCGCTGTTTGCCGAAAAGCTGAAGACCCGCCCCAGCAACTACATTGCCCAGCCGACCCTGTCGCTCTCGACCGTGCCGATCCTGGTCAACAAGGGCATTGCTCCCCGGCATGTCGATCTTCGTCCTTATGTGCTTGTCTCCGACAAGGTGCAGATTATTCCTGGCGGCTTGACCCGCGTAGCCCTGAAGCAGGGCTCGCTGGTGGTCAATTCCAGCCAGGGCGGCGGCACCAAGGATACATGGGTACTGGAGGATTGATGGTCATGCTGGGAAGAACTGCAAACGGCCTCTACTGGATGTTCCGCTATATCGAGAGGGCTGAAAACATTGCGCGTCTGGTGGATGCGGGCCTGCGGGTTTCGCTGACCCGTTCCGGTGCCACCGACGACGACTGGACCGGCGTGCTGCAAAGCGCCGACGTGCTGGATATTTTTCTGGAAGCCCATCCGAAAGTAACGGCGGCCGACGCCATCGATTTTCTGCTGCGTGATACGGCCAATCCCTCCAGCGTGATGTCCTGCATCGATAGCGCCCGCAACAATGCCCGCATGGTGCGCACCGCGCTGACCCGTGAAACCTGGGAAGCCACCAACGAATGCTGGATTGAGCTGAAGCAGCTTCTGTCGCGCAGGCTGAAATCCGCCGACCTGCCGGAAACCATCGATACGGTGAAGCGGCGGGCAGGCCTGATCCGCGGCGCATTCCACGGCTCGATGCTGCGCAACGAGATCTATAATTTTGCGCGGATCGGCACATTCATCGAGCGGGCCGATAATACCAGCCGCATTCTCGATGTGAAATATTATGTGCTGCTGCCCTCGGTGAACCAGGTTGGTTCGTCGCTGGACAATATCCAGTGGGAGTCGATCCTGCGCTCGGTTTCGGCGCACCGGTCTTATCGCTGGGTCTATGATGGCGATTATCTCGCCGCCAATATTGCCGATTTCTTGATCATCAACGGTCAGATGCCGCGGTCTCTGGCCTATTGCTACGAGAAGATCGTCAGCAATCTCGGCTATATCGGCAAGGAATATGGCGAGCGGCTGCCTGCCCATGAAACAGCCGACAGCATTCGTGCGTCGCTGCGCTCCAGTAATATCACCCGGATCATGGATCAGGGCCTGCACGAGTTTCTCGATAGTTTCATTTCCCAAAACAACCGGCTGGGGCATGAGATTAACGAGGGCTACCGATTCTACAGTTGAGCGGGGCTAAGTTTATGCGTCTGAAAATCAATCATGTGACGGAATATAGCTATGACGAGCCGGTGCAGTTCTCGCTCCAGCGGCTCAGGTTGACCCCGATCGAAAATCCCGGATTGCACGTCGTATCCTGGACGATCGTGGTGGATGGTGCCAATGTCGAGGCCGGCTTCAATGACCAGTTCGGCAATCACACCCATCTGGTGTCCTTTGAAGGGGATGCCAAGTCCGTGCGCATCGTTGCCTCGGGCGAGGTCACGACCGAGGATCGTGCCGGCGTGTTCGGCGCACATACCGGCTATGTGCCGCTTTGGCTCTATCTGCGCGATACGCCGCGCACTAAGGCCGGAAAGCTGGTGCGCGATCTGGTGAAAAGCCTTGCAGGTGATAATGAACTGGCCAGGATGCACGACCTGATGGCGCGCGTGAATAGCCAGGTTCGCTATGAGACTGGTGCGACCACGACGGAAACCACCGCCGAGCAGGCATTGGAGGCGGGGACGGGCGTTTGCCAGGACCACGCCCATGTGATGATTTCCGCAGCACGGCTGATGAACCTGCCCGCCCGCTATATTTCCGGCTATCTGATGATGGATGGTGTCGAACAGCAGACGGCAACCCATGCCTGGGCCGAAATCCACCTGCCATCGCTCGGCTGGGTCGGCTTCGATGCCGCTAATAATGTCTGCCCGGATGCCCGCTATGTGCGGCTTGCCTCTGGCCTGTCCTACGCCGACGCAGCACCGGTTTCCGGCATGCGCATCGGTTTGGCGGGGGAGGACATGTCCGTAACTGTCAGCGTCGCGGAGACCGTTCAAAGCCAGTCGCAGAGCCAGGGGTGAAAGCAGGATAGCGATCTATATCGCGGTTTTGCGCGGCACCTGTGTGGTCGGGAAACCCTATTCACTCTACAAACCGGGATTGGTCGGAAACCAATTCCGGTTTTGTCCGTTGTGCTGTAGAGTTCTTGGCAAATCAGGACAGGCGCGATGTTGTTTGGACAATCGATCTTTCAATCCGTCGTCGAGCGGCTTTCCAATGAAGAGGCGGAAAAGGCCGAACTGGAGGGTGAGGCCAATCACTACCGCGTCTCCGGATTGAATACCGGATTCGTTCAGGAAAACAGCCATGTGCCACAAGCCGCTGCGGTGTGGGCACAAGAGCAATATCTCGAGCTGATGCCGGATGAGGACGCTGTTTCCGAGGCAGAATTGGCCAAGGAAGAGGTGGCTCCCCCTGAAATGCCTGCTTACCTCGCGCGTCTTGCGCCGGAGGAGGTCGCGGAGGATCTGGGTATTGCTGATAATGACGAGGCTTCAAGCTTGAAAGCGAAGCGGAGAGCGTTTGCGCAACTCAATCACCCCGACCTGGTTCATCCGTTATTTGCGGATGCGGCTCATACCCGGATGACCATTGCCAATCAATTGATAGATCAGGCTTTGAAGACAAGATCTTAGAAATCAGGGTGTCACGAAAAAGCTCTTGTTTGTCGGGCAGGGCAGGCGATAGCGGTAATTTCTTGCCGGATTTCAATGCGATAACTCAGGTCCGGATATGACTCCGGGCCTGAGTATGATTGATTATTATTCGGAAATCGACTTCAGCAATTCAATCAGTTGATCGCGTTTTTCCGATCCGCCAAGCCGACCGATGAATTTTTCCTCATGCTCGCGCCACTTCGGCAAAAGCTCTTCGAGAAATGCCGAACCCTTGGGCGTCAGGTGAAGAAAATAGACGCGGCGATCCGTATCCGAGCGACGGCGCTCGATAAGGCCCTTGTCTTCCAATCCATCGACGATTGCCACGAAATTGGCCCGCTGGATTGCCAGCGTCGAGGCAACGTCGCTTTGCTTCATTCCGGAATTACCGGCAATGATCGACAGAACGGAAAAATCAGCTGGCCGGATATCATGACCACCGAGAACATCCTGAAAGTCCTGCAAAATAGCCAGTTGTGCGCGCCTGACACGAAAGCCGAGTGAATAGGCTAGCCCTGAATAATCGACAACCCCTTGTCGAACGCCAGTGCCCTCACCAATAAAATGTTGATTGCTCATGCCCCTAGACTACAAACCTCCCGTGACCAATGCCCGATCCCACAATCAGGCATGTTCCGACTCTTAATGACAAATTATCTTTACCCTTCTTAACATACGGGTACAAGATAATTCTTCAATTGAATGATTTCCCCCTGAAACAATATAGAAGTAAAACTTCTATATCCACAATCTCTTAATTTAGAGATGCCTTCTCGTGAGGTGGCTTCTGTGGATCGAACACAAATTCACCATTGATGCGACCGTCAGACTAGGCTATGTACCGCTTCGCACCACAAGTGCTCATCTGAACGCACCCGTAGCTCAGCTGGATAGAGTGTTGGATTCCGATTCCAAAGGTCACAGGTTCGAATCCTGTCGGGTGCGCCATCGAACTTATTGATATAATTGATTTATCAGTCTTTCCTTGCCCTTACTGTGGCGCCGCGCGACCTTTCGGACAGATTGGCATTAGCTTCTGGACATGAAAACATAATCGCCACTCGGCTACCGAAGATCTATCCCCTCGATATATCGAAAGCCTTTTGCTGCTCGGAAGTGTCCTCCGTAGCCCGCTTTGATTTTCCCCGCTGAGAGGGAAATTGCGGCAGCGCTCCGGGTTTTAGTGCTGCTGTAGAGTGGCACTGATACCTGCGCGCAAGGGGGATGACGGCGAAGGGTTTTGATCAGACCTGGGTGAGACGTATTGCTCTGGGACCAAACCTTGGACAGCCGGTATGCGGCCATTTCAGCCGGTAAGGCGCTCAAAAGCCATTCCCATGCTTGGCCTCGTGCTTCCGAACAAGGGGGTAACGATCAATCGAGCGATCCACTCTCATCAGGCAAGCTGTGCTCGCCCCATTCATTTTTGGGAATGGGGTCACCCACCAGAAACTCAAACGCGGCGACCTTCTTGTGGTCCGGGGTCAGCTCGCACTTGAATTTAAGCGTGTACCAGTCCTTCTTGCTGTGAAGCGCTGCGCCATCTGCTGAAAAGGCGCTCCCTACCATCTTCGGGTCTGCCATAGCATAAGCTACCACGCGATCAGGCCGAAGCTCCTTACTCCATGCCCCGACCTGGGCCATGGCTTCGAGGCCGCAGAGCTGCTCGACCTGATCGGCGGGTGCGAGTGTTGCCAGTTCCTTTCTCGCCTTTCGGCTACGGGGATCGTCAAGAACCTTCTCCGACAACATGCGCGAGGGCTTCACCATTGCCGAGGTGTCATCCTGTGCCTGGATCTCTTGAAGAACTGTCGGCGTTGCCTGTTGCTCGGATTTGCCTACCGGAACAGCATCCTCCTGCACTGCAAGAGGCGGCGGGCGGGCGGGTTCGTGCTTCTCTTCCGAATTTGGCGGCAGAAAATTCACAATCTCCACCTCAATGCTTTCCTCTTTCGGGGACAGTAATTGTAGTGGAACCGGCAGGAGGTATGCGAGGACGCAAAGGGCGATGTGCAGAAAGGCGGATGCAGCAAAGCCCCACCTGCTTACCTGATTTTCCGCTCCCGCCCGCCTCATCACAACGCGTCACGGCGCAGCGGTGGCGAGCTGTTGCAACAGCTTGACGAAATGGCTCGTCCGGACACCCTTCGCGTTTTGAGCCGGATCGACAGTCTGCACGACAACCAGATGCTTTGACGGCACAATGGCAATAGCCTGATATCCTGATTTGCCTGAACACCTTGCTTTTTTAGATGGTCGAGGATGGGTCGTTGCGGCTTTCGAGCATGACCCTCGACGAAGCGGATATGCCGCGGATCACGGTCTTCAGGTATCGAACGACCCACGATTAGTTCGAACTTCTTTTTGCGATTGTCGCGGTCTCGGATGTGGCCGCCATCCAAGCCGATAAAAATGCGGCCATCCGGAACAGGCAGGCTCATCCAGCAATGCGGGCATGCATCCTGCATGAAGGGCACTCTTTCTTCGGTCAGCTCCCGCTTGATACGATGTGCCGCGCTTATCTCGCTTCAGACGCTTGCATGGATTGATCCAGAGATTCAATTCCAGCTCGCGGTAGATGCGGTAAACCCCTGTTTATGGTTCCAGCGATGCCCTGGACGTTACGCAGGGAAAGGAAGCACAAACCAAAACCCCAGTTCTTCTTTGCTCGCGTCAACCCTATGAGGATATCAGCGATCTGCTCGTCTTCATCAAATCTCCTCGATCATATTGCCGAGAAATTTCTATTTTTGAAGCCCGTTAATTGCGGGGGGATTATCCGTTCCAGGGTTCAATTGACAGTGCATCAAAATCACAAGCGAGACCTTGACCTTTTGGGAGGCTGGCCTATTCTCGTCATCGATGGCGTGATTGAAACAGTGGGCTCGCGCCACCGAGCTGTTTTGACGATTTTTGATGACGTTATATGGGGGCATTCCATGGACGACATTCTGTCGCCGACCGATTTCATTCAAGCAAGCCGTGTGCTGAAGGTCTCGTCACCCTTGGGTGAAGACCAGTTGCTGCCTGAACGGATGATGGTTGACGAAGGCGTCAATCGTCTGTTCGAGATCACCTTGTCGGTGCGCGCCAAGCGTGAGGCGGTCAAGCCCGATGAGTTAATCGGAAAGTTGGTCGATGTATCGCTCGAAATCCGCCAGGGCGAACTGGACGGTGACGGCGTGCGCCGGCCGTTCAATGGACTGGTGACCAATCTGTCCGAGGGACCGCCGGTGACGCGTGGGCTGCGCTCCTATACCCTGACCATCCGTCCGCAACTATGGCTGCTGTCGCGCCGCTCCGATTGCCGGATCTGGCAGAATATGACGGCCATCCAGGTGATGGAAACATTGCTCTCTGAACACGGTCTTCCCAGTGCCGCCTATGCCCCTCTGCACAAGACACCGCCATCGCGAGAGTTTTCTGTCCAATGGAATGAAACGGACCTCGATTACCTGCTGCGCCGCTTCGAGCAGGACGGGTTGTTCTACTGGTTTGAACATGAGAAAGGCGTTCACCGGCTGAAGGTCAGCGACAGCAAGGTGGCCTGGAGCAAGCCATCGGCTGCGGCAGAGGGAGAAGATAAAGTCAGATTAGCCCAGGGCTCATCTGATCGCAATCATATCAACGAATGGATGCGGCAATTCTCCTATGTCCCCGGCCAGCGTGCCGGTGCGGACTGGAATTTCGAGACGCCCAGCACTGTACCGCTGAATGTCACGCCGTCACTGATCCAGATGCCCGGCGCCAAGCAGCGTGAGCTTTACGAATATCCGGCCCGCATCAGCGATGGGAAGGAAGCCGAACAGGCGGAGACCTTTCGCATGCAAGCAACAGAAGCCGATCATGAGCGGGTGACGGGCAAATCCAATGTGCGTTTTCTGGAAGCCGGACGATGGTTCACGCCCTATGAGGAGCCGCATCCGGAACACAAATACGAAGAGCATGTGATGACCCGGATTACCCATTGGGTCGTTGATCGCTCCTATGAAACGACGGAGAACGAACCAGAATATCGCAATGAGTTCGAGGCTATCCCGTCACGCGTGCCGCTAACCCCGCATCGCGACACGAAACGCCCCCGCATTGAGGGAGCGCAGGTGGCGATCGTCGCCGGACCATCGGGTGAAGAGATCCACACCGACCAGTATGGCCGCATCAAGGTCTGGTATCCCTGGGATCGCAAGGCAAAGAAGGATGGCAGTGATACGTGCTGGGTGCGGGTTGCCCAGAACTGGGCGGGCGGCCAGTGGGGAGGGCAGATCATCCCACGGATCGGCATGGAGGTGATGGTTGCCTTTATCGACGGCGATCCAGATCGGCCTTTGGTGACTGGCGTGGTGCCGAACCCGAAGAATGCTGTGCCTTATACCTTACCTGCGAATAAGACAAAGAGCGTGTTCCGTACGAATACTCACCAGGGTAAAGGTTTCAATGAATTGAGCTTCGAAGATGAGAAGGAACGCGAGGAAATATATCTTCATGCCCAAAAGGATATGAATGTTCACGTTCTTAACGACAGATCCAAAAGAATAGAAAACGATCAACACGAATTCATTGGTCGCGACAAAACCATACAGGTTGCCGGAGATCATGAAGAGGTAATCGCCGGAAACATGTCGATTGCAGTTGGGCGGAACAAGCTTTCTGAGTTCCTCTTATCCCGGACGGGGAATTTATTTAAAAGCGTTGGAGGTCTTCTAGAGAAATTCCATATTCCCGATCCGCTTAATCCTGGAAAGGGGAACTTCCAGCTATTCGTTGAGAAAAATAAATCTGAAATTGTAAATGGCGGCTCTTCCGAGGTTGTTGGGGTGGTTAAGTCAACCATTGTGGGGAATGTTCAACAGACCACGGTTGGCAGGAAGAAAAGTCTCATAGTTCGTGGTGACTACCAGGAAGATATCGGCAAAAGCCGTCGTATATATGTTGGCGAGGAATTTCTTCTGCAGGTCGGAAAAGATGCGTCGATCCATGTAAAAGACGGAAAAATCTATCTAAAAGCGCTGGAAATTCATCAGAACTAATAGGCCGCCAAATCATGTCAGATCGCTTGAGAAGCTTTTTTGATAGACCGGAATCTTATTATCCTGTGGCTTTTCGAAAAGCTATGTCGGACACGCTTTTAAAGCCCGTCCCACTTTCTCCGTCGCCTTACCCAAAGCCCGACCCGATTGGTGCCTTGCCAGATGCCGAGCACAGAACCACGAAGCAAGAAGATGAATTTAAACATGTGCATCACAAAGATGTTTTGGGTGCCGGTGAGGCGTCTTCGGATGGCGGTCGAACGAAAGATGACAGTTCGCCATGGAAGCCTGTGCTTCACGGCGAAAACTGTCCCGCAGGCTGCCATGTTGGTTATCAAAAATCTACGGACAGATACAGTTCCTTTTTTCAGGAGAAGCCCAAATTATTTTCAGATAACGATCTGAATTCTAGGGAAGACTTAAAAAAACTCGTCGAGTATGCGAGTAAAAGAGATGCAAATGAAACGTTAGCAGCGCCTTCAGACAATAAAAAAGAAGAAAAAAAAGAGTCTGAATGGAGTTTGTTTTCGAAGAAAGAGAACGAAGTTAAAACGAATGCTGCTCCTGGCTCCGATCCTTTAAAGAAGGATAAAACGGTAGAGCAAGGAATAAAATACAAACCAGATGAGTTTAATAAAAAATACGCAGTTAAATCAGAAAAAGATGAAGAGGGCATCCATCAATACGAGCTAAATGTATTCGGTGCTCAGTCTGAAGCGGAATTCACTGCCGGTCGGTTTAAAACTGAAGACAGTGATGTGTATGGAGCGAAATTATCAGTTGGGAGAAAAGCAGGGCTTCTTGATTGGGATAACAAGTGGAAGGGTGGGCAGAACGGCATAGCGCCTCGGGAGGCAGGAATACGTGTCAAAGCGGCGGAAATATCGGGAAAAGTTGAAGGAAAGGCAACCATCGACTTCAAACAAGGCGAGGCGGCAACCAGCGGAAAGCTCGCCGCTAACATGACCCTTCTCGAGGGGACAGGGAGTGTCAAAGGTTGCTTTATTCCCGCTAGGCCTATCAAGAGGGCGTGCGATAGCAACAATATGAACTGGGCTTTTCCTGAAGAGCTTTGCAAGGCTGTCGAGCAGGACGATTATGATTGGGGTGTTTGCCTTGGAGGGGAGGCAAGTGCAAGCGTAGGAGTTGGCTACACGGCAGAAGGGGAGGCTAAGGTTGGAAAATCAGGCTTTCATGTAAAAGGAAGCGTGGGAGCGCAACTGGGTGCCGGAACAAAAGTTGGAGGGGAGCTTCAAGTTGAAAAATTTAAGCGAGAGTAAAATGAATAGAAATTTACTTTTAAAACTCGGCTTATCTCTTTCAATATTTTTCACAGGGCATAACACTATGGCGGAAAATGAAAAAACAAGCTTTTCCGATAATTTGGAAATGAGACAACTGTGCGCTCAAGTAAACATATTTGTTCCTAAAGAGGATGTTGAAGCTTCCCCGGTAAAAAAAGAAGATAAATTCGCCTGCCAGTGGACGTTTTCAGCCGTATCCACTGATGGTTTTGGTTTGGCTAATTTTGGTGTTTTTTTGGTAAAGGATAAACTAAAAGTCACAGAGCGTAAACGTTTCGCAGAATTTATAATTAACGAGTACACAGAATCCAAGGATAGATATATAAAATTTCTAGATGAAAAAAGATCTAACTTTTTCTTTAGTTATGAATTTGAGATTGGCCTGAAAGGAGCTGATTACGATAGAGTATCCGAATTTAATTCGACTTTACTGGATATAAACGAAGGAACGTTATTTATATACTCAATTGTGCCAAAAATTTTTAAAAGCAATGAATCAGTAAAATTAAAAAACGGGGAAAATTTCGAAATTAAGCCTGAAATGAAAGAAATAACTGATTTCATTTCTTATTGGTATAATAAAAATTTAGATAATTTTTACGATAAATACAAATGAGTAATTTTTTATTTAATAAAATCAATAAATTTATTTTTTTATTTTTTTTAATGGCATTTTTTTATTGGCTTACTAGTTTCTTTTTTGTGGGAAACACAAGATTTTTGTGGTTTCGCGAGCGTGGATTTGAACTAGAAAAGGTCGAAATTTGCCCTCGTAAAAGTGTGGAGGTTTACCAAGTTCGAGAAGTCAAGAATGATCCAAGCTTCACGCTTTCCTACAAGCAAGGTAACGCTCAAGGTGTTTGTGGGCGGGTGATCGAGGCCAACGATTCAGATAATGCATTAACTATATTTTGGGCTGAATATCTAAAGTTTAATGCAGTCAATACGTCAGATTACGATCATTTTCGTCTGGATATAATAAAGGAATTCTTAGACGTTAAAGATTTAAAGAAGTTAGATGAACGGTTACTAGATAATCAGGAAGGAGGTTGGCACCGTAACGTATCCTTGTATCAGTATAGTTCTGAAGGGTACAGCTGGGAATTAGTCAGTGATTTTGCCATCAAGCCTCTGGGTGACGGTATCATTTTTCAGTTTCAGCTTATGCCAAAACGGGTTTGGGAAGCTGGCTTCAGAAAAAATGCTAACGTTGATGACTTGGGCAAAGCGGTCATTAATGGTCGGTTGGTGATGCAGCGATTATTTGAAGAGAATCTTCATTTGAATGGCTCTTCGTGAAAAGATTGTGGCGCTGTGATCACGTGATCGCTGCCAGAAATTTAGATAATACCTTTACAATACTTTTCGGCAGAAAACACAAAATTAATGGATCGAATAAAGCAGATAAAGGCAAGGCTACGCTTGTATGGTACAGACGAGTGCACCAATTATCACGCGATGCATTATTATAGGAGTGGCTGCAGTATCGCTTTATGCTTATGCGGGTGTCGGACAAGCGGCATCTTCAAAACGAGAAACAGGGAGGAGGCAGACATTGACCGAGCAGGCGGCGAAGGATCTTGGCTACAAACGTTTATCTTCAAATTTGGGAAATGACGTCAAGGCTTCTTTTTTTGCCAAGGGTCATTCGCTGACAACTCTACTCGCCAAGGCGGAAGCGATCGAAGCGCCAGGTCGCGGGGAATTAGCGAAGGTATTTGTGCCCGATAATAGAGATAAGTTCGAAGTGACTGTGGCTGTGTTTAAGCCGGGCTTTGCGGCGGAAGCGCCTTCTATAAGTGAGCAGTTATTGATGGAAAACGGTTTCGGAATTACCGAGGCAAATCACATCTCACTCACATTCGCCGACGCCGAAGGCAGAACACAAGATGAACGCAAGGTTGCCAAACTTGCTCGTTCCATATGCCAGGTGCGACAGCACAAAGTTCTATGTTTTTTCATGCAAGGCGACGCCGAGCACAGCTCCGAGTTTGAAGAACAGGCTCGTATGCTGAAAGATTCGTTGCAAATTGAAGACGGGGTCAAGGAAGGATTTGACGCCAATCAGATTAAGCATCTGAAGATATCCTTGGGTGCGAAGGGTTCACTCACTTTGGACTATCCCTCCGTATTTTCTGTGGTTGATAATGATTTTAGCGGTGATCTACCTGGAACGCTCCATCTGCAACAAGGGGATGCTGATAATCCCGTCTCTGCGATCATGGTTGCCGCATCGGCTGGCGCCGCACCTCCAAGCGCTGACGCAATTGACTCTGTCGCGGATGGAATGATGCACAACTGGCTGGAGCAGAATGCGAAGCTTTTTGCTAATCCCGTCCTGGCGACCAAAGGAGATTTGTCAGGCCTTGGCAGTGGCGATATGGGGCGCTCCTATGCCTATGTCGTTGACAAGCTTGCAGATGGTGGTGGACAGGCACAGGTCCGCCTGAGCCTGTTTGCATCAGCAGGCGTTCGATACTCCGTTCTTATGGTCACCCATTACGCTCCTGGAGTTGATGAGACAGGGCCCTTCTTCGTCCGGTTGGGGGGGGTAACGGGCTATGACCTCGTCATGCAGTCAATTTTAAAGCGAGTACATTAAATCAATGGGAGGGGATGGCGTTTGTTTTCTTTAGTGACGTGTCACTTGCTTCGTAATCTTTAACAGTCTCCTTGGCGGTGCGATTTGTAAGCTTGTTCTTGGGGCATGCAGATAGTGTTGCTGGCGGATGATGTTTTGTTGCTACGTGCAAGCCATTTTAAACCCAATATCCGAGGAGTGCTTTCATGAATGCAATTCAGGACAAGGCTGCGTTTTTGCTGCCCGACATATCGACTGGTGATGATCGCTGGTCAAAATTGATGGCATTGGCTGATATGATGGAGATCGACGAGGTGACCGGTGCGCTGACAATTACCAATGGAAAATCCTCGCTTACGCTGCGCAAGGATGGCCGCATCAGTGTCAAAGGGGTTTCGATTACCCAGCAGGCAGAGCGGTCTATTGCTCTCGACGCGGCCGTTATCGATCTAAATTGACGATCTGTTCATGTGGCAGGTTGAAAACAAGACGCCTTTTGCTGTGCTCGGCTATTTCGCACGGGATCGGGCTGGTCTGGAGTATTGGACTGTCGCAGTCCGTGCGCGGTTTCATATTCTTCCGAGCCAGTTGAACACCTTGATGGAAGATCAAGGTGAAATCCGGATTAAACCGGATTATGCTGACAGCGAGGGACTGGAGTTGCAGGCAGACGGGGATTTCTGCCCTTTCAGGCCAAAGACTGACGTGCTTTTGACCGGTGAAGTGCGTTCCCGTGCGGGCTACGAGGTTAATAAGGTCGAAGTCGGATTCGATCTGGCTGGACGTGGCAAACGTGCAATGGTTTTCGGCAAAAGACAGTTGCGCCAGAAGGCTGGAAAACTGGACCTGGAAGGGTATGAAGCGTTCAAATCTTGTCCTTTGAGTTGGAGGCATAGCCTCGGCGGTGCGGACTTTCTCAACCTCGATGCAGACCCCAATAAGGACAATCCGATAGGGATGGGTTGGACATCGAAATGGCCAAACATTCCGAACGGGACTGAAGTTTTCTTGCCGTTGATCGAGAACCCGGAAGCCTTCGTTGATGCACGGCCCTTGCCTGCGCCGATCGGCTTTGGTGCCATCCAGCCCTCATGGCAACCACGGGCATCTCATGCCGGAACCTATGACGATGACTGGCGCAAATATGAAGCGCCCTTGCTGCCATCCGACTTCTCTGAGCAATTTTATCAAGTGGCGCCGGCTGATCAGGTATTCGATCTTAGGGGTGGCGAGCCAGGCCGCATCTTTGGCATGCACGAAGAAGGCGACTACGGCTTTCGTCTGCCTCAAGTCATTATGGATTGTGGTACCTGGATCAGAGGTCAGAAAGTTGAAACAAGACCAAAATTGATTTCCGTGCTTTTGAATGGTTCCGACAAAACACTGGAAATGGTGTGGAACACCAGCGTGCCTTGTCCGACTGGCGACATGTCGGTTTCGCATTGCCGCGTTCATATCAAGCAGATGGCTGGGGTGGAGCGATGAACGCTGTTGCCCAGGTTTACGGCGTTGGGCTTTGTTGTCCGTTGGGCAAAAGTCTTGCGGATGCGTCCAATGCCTATGCTGAAAATGAGCATAATTTTGTGAAGTCTGAAAAAGGCCCCGTGGGTGCGGATGGCGCATCCGTCACGCTTTCCTGTGTGATGCCTTTTGAAGACGTCCGGAATTTCGAACTGAGGCTGCAACGGCTTTTCGCAGGCGCCGTGGACGATATGAGTGCAACGCTCACCATTACATCCGGCCCTGTTGCGATACGGATTGTTGTGCCGCGCTGGCTAGCCAGTCATAAAATCGGACAAAGCTTGATGTCCTGGATCGGCGAGACTTGGCCCACTCTGTTCACGGACGTGGTTCTGCTTGCTGATGGCGACACGTTGGCGGCCTATGAACTGGTCAAGGGATTGCGGCAGGTCGCGGAGGGAGAGGTTCCCGCCATGGCCATTGCTGCGCTTGATAGCTATATGGATGCAGAACTCCTCGACATACTCGCGATAAACGATCGTATTTACAAGCGTGGTACGCCGCATGGTCTTGTCCCCGGTGAGGCGGCGGTTATTGTGATGATCGGTTCAAACGCGGCATTCCCGGATGCCTCTCCTATTGGCACGGTAAGATCGGCCTTCAATGGCTTTGAGACCGAAAATCTCTCGGCGCCACAAGGTATTATTGGTCGGGGTCTCGCAAAGCCGCTACGTCAGGCCTTTGAAGCCTTTCAGCCGGATCGGTTTCTGGTCGATCTGAATGGCGAACGCTGGCGCTCGGAAGACCTTGGGTTTGCGCTGTCGGGTGCGCTGATTCCTGACAAGTTGCTCTCGGACTTTGAAACACCTCTCTCGAATACCGGTGACTGCGGCGCCGCCAACGGCTTGGTGATGACAGCATTTGCTTTGTGCTCGCCTGCGGACACGATCGACCACGATGTTTTCGCAGGCGATGACCACGAACGACGGCCCAGCCTTTCGATCCTATCGACTTCGCATTTTGAAGGCCCGCGCTGTGTCATCGCGCTTGAGCGCTATGGAAGGGAGAACTGAGCCATGCAGGAAACTGTCTCGATTAACGGTTTGACACTCTGCCATAAGCATTCCGATGGCTGGGTTCGCTCAACTCTTCCGGACGTGTGCAGAAGCCCGGATAAACCCGTGCCTTACACCAACACCGCCTATGCCCGTGATCTCGCCAAAGGCACGACCACGGTATTCTCTCACGGTGGTGCCATGAATGGCATCAAGGGCTCTGAATTCTATCGCTCCTTCGGCGATGAACCCGGCAGCGGCGGCGGCGTCAAATCCGGCGTGCACCTGGACCGGGCAACATGGCTCTCCTGGTCGCCGAACGTTTTTATGGAGGGGCGTAATGTCACGCGGTTGACGGATCGTATGTTGCTCAACAAGGGCAATACGATCTCGGCCGGTGGGTATTTTACAGGGCCCGTGCGTGATGAAAAGAACCGAGAGTTTCTTGATCAGATTTGTAAAGCAGCTTGTGAATGTCTAGCCGCAGGTACCATGAATGGTCGATGTGTTGCAGAGAAAATACGCGATTGGGCAAAGCAAAATAACCGCAACATAGAGCCGGAAGTTGCATGGGATCTGAACAACGGCGAATGGTCTATGCGACGACGTGCAGATGGTACGATTATGCGCGGCGGCGGCAAGCGTCCTATCGACTTTATCGATCTGGATAACATGGCCGGTACCGAATACAAAGGACCTAGAGATCGCATGCGAGGTCGCCAAAGCGACTACATCGATGAAATCACTGAACAGCATGACATGACGCGAGAGGACGTTAATTTCAAAGATGACTGTGATTGTTCTGGTGGTGGAAGCGCACCCGCTCCGGTCACCGAGACTTCGCAAGTATCCGAAAAAAGTCCAGCATCTCTGACGGATGATCCGGTGCAATGGGCTAAAGAAAACCCTTGGAAAGCCGCCGGTGTAGGGGTGGCTGCAGGTGTGGTAACTGGCGGCGCCATTTATTACGGGGGAGCAATTGTGACCGCACTACTTGGCGGAACTGCCCTCGTCACGGCTGCAGCGAATTAGAGGATTCTTGATGATCTATAATCACGAACTAACAAATAGTGCGAAAGACTGGAGCTTCCTTGATGAGATTGGTTTAGCATCCGAGCGCGGTGTTCCAATGTTGCGCTTCGGCTTTTATATCGATTTTGCGCTGCAAAAGGCGACGAGCCTTGAGACACGGCGGGCGATGGCTGATGTCATCTTAGAGTATAAATCGATATTCGCTGACAAGGTGACGCATTATATACCTGATGGTGCCCGCCGCCTTCATCCACTCACCGAAATTGATTATAATCGATATATTATGGAGCGGGCAGAAAGGCCCGATAATGTCGAGGAAGATGATTGTTTTGAAGCTTCTCTGTTTGGTTATCCAGAAGGTGGTGATCTTGATAATCCGACTATTTATTACGCGGAGGCCATTGGAAATACAGAGGCGCGCGAGTTCTCCCGAATTGGAATTTACCTTCCTGCAAGTTGGCCAGAACAGGTCGGCTATGAGAGTTTTCGATCGCTTATTTTAGGGTGGTGCGAGAAGCTAAAGCCTGCTTATGGCACCGCTGGCCTGTCAATTTTCTTCAATGAAGGACGTCAAGGTCTTTCTGACCGACTTCTTGCCTTCCCGATAGCGAAGCGCTTTCCAGGACTGGACCTGCCCGAGCAATCGCGTTGGTATGCTCGGATGAACCGTTTGCGCAGGCGAGCAATCAGGACGGTCAATTGGCTCACATTTATAGATGATGATTTTGTAACCGAACTTGGCGGCAGGACTAAGATCGAAAAAGACGTAGGCGATCTTTGTGCTTTATATCCATATGCTGGAGGGATCGTTGTTCAAGCTGGGGAAAGGCCTGAACTCGGTGATTTGAATAAGGGTCAGATCCCAGAAGCCTACCGAAACGTCTCCAGAGTTCTTAAGCCTATTCGCTTTGATGAACATCAACGACCTCTTATCGATGCGCCGCGACCACTGGACTCTTTGGAAGAGACGCAAAAATGGGTTCGCCGATTTGATGAGTGACGCAATCAGGCTTCCGGCAGCCTCTTTCTCGTTGCTCTCGTTGGCGCTATAGCGTGGCAATTGAAGTTCCCGAAGCATGGCCTATTCGGATACGGGGCCTCGGCAGCGCTGTAACCTTAGCCGTCGAAACACTGATATTATGGGCAAAAAACATCTTACGCCTGAGATTGCCGATGAATTGGACAAAGTCGAACTGACACACAACGGCTTTGTCATTTCTCGAATCGGTTTTGCGCTTGAACTCTATTTTCTAGGCGGCGAGAGGGTGGAAACCCGTATGGCGCTTTGTCAAATGCTGCGTGATTACCAGCTTATCTGCGCGACGATCTTCATGAGGTTCAGAATGCCCCAATGCGCGGTAATGAACTCGCCTTCGACCTTCAGCACATCGATAACGTCGAATGTTATGCGCCGCCCGGTTGGCGGGATACCGTTAAAGGGGCCGGAATGGGTAACGGAATAGACCTTGCGGGTGGTGACGAGGTCGCCTTCGGCGGTCTGGAAATCGATCTCGCAGACCGGCTCTGAGAAGGAGGCGTGGAACGCACGGTAGAATGCCCGCACGCTGTCGCGATCGGGTGAAAAGCCGGGTGTGGGTGTGTGGTCGATGAATTTTGGATGCATCAAGGCATCGAAGACGGCGTAATTGCCGCCGACCTGAACCTCTTCAATGAGTTTTCTGACAATCGCCTTTTTATGGTCGCTCATAATTCTTGCCTCTGTTCAGTTCAACGGGGAAATGTGCCGTGGAAGGCGGAGGCGTCGACAGGGCGGCGCGGGCTTGGTGTCTCGCGTCCGCGCAGCGCCTCGGGAAGCTGGTCGGCACTTGCGCGTCGTCCGATCGCGATGACCACCTGCATGGCATATCCCTCGGGCATATTGACCGCTTCCGCGGTTTTTACCGGGTCGATGCCGCCCATGGCATGGGTGGACCAGCCCTTCAGATGGGCCTGGAGAGCCAGATACCCCCAGGCTGTTCCCGCGTCGAAGGTGTGGCCGGGATTGGGTACCTCCGCATCGCTGCCTGGTGGAATGATAGTTGTCTTTGTGGTGATGACGATCAGCGCTGCCGCATGTTGCGCCCAGACCCGGTTTCCTTCCCAGAGCGCCGCGATGACCCCATCAAATTGCGGTTCTCCGCGAAAGCTGTAAATAAAGCGCCAGGGCTGGGCGTTCAGGCCGGAGGGTGCCCAGCGCGCCGCCTCCAGCACGCCCAGGAGATCCTGTTCGGAAATTGTCTCTTCGGTGAAGGTGCGGGGAGACCAGCGATCCACGAAGAAATCTTCGATTGGGTGTTCCGCTGTGCGGGAGTTTGTCTTTACATCCATTATTGAACCTGCTCTCTTCTAGTTACCAGTCGCGCCAAGCTATTGCGCGGCGGTAAGCGGCGCAAGAAAGGGAGCGAGAAATTACCTGGTAACCCTGAGGTAACCAGGTAATCGTTTAACGTGATGGAAACTCTGGAAAACAACCTGGAAAATTGCCCCATACGCGATGTGCTTCACCGCGTCTCCGACCGCTGGAGCATGCTGATCGCTCTGCACCTCGAAGGGGGAACGCTGCGGTTTTCAGAGCTGAAGCGATGCATCCCCGATATTTCGCAGCGGATGCTGTCGCAGACGCTCCGGCGATTGGAGCTGGATGGCCTTGTCGAACGCCGGGTCTATCCGGTTGTCCCGCAGCGGGTGGAATATGACCTCACACCGCTTGGGCGTTCCTTGTTGGTACCGTTTCATCTGATGAAAAATTGGGCCGAGGCCAATCATGCAACGATCCGCAAATCCAGATCGTTGGGGCGTGATCGTTAAAAAGCATCAGCTTTTGGCGAATAGATCGATTAAGCGATGGGTGCCGTTCTCCAGGTTTCATGCGCCGTATGACATATTGAAAATGCCGCTAAAAGCCTGGGACCATCGCTCATCAAGGGCTGCTCGGTATGGGCGCGGTTGGATCTGAAGCCGATTGCGAAAACGGGTCGATTGCGGTGCGGAGCCTCGCGCTGCCTTGCCGCCTGCTGTTGCAGCTTCTTCTAAGAAATCACATAACATATTGTTATTGCTTATGTATCACCAAGGCTAGCTCTTGGAGATCATGAAGCTGGCTCCGCGTGCGGTCGGCAAAATACTGGCGTCTCTGTCCTTACGGCCCCGAATGACTTTTTTTGGGTTGAAAAAAACAATCAAAAATTACAGTTACAATTTAGGGTAGTTTTAAAATTTACTGACTGCTAATTCTCGCGCGCAGTCCTTAAACCTCCCAGGATTAACGAGGCGAGTTATGAATGAAATTGTAAAACTTATTAGCAAGCATAATGATGTGAGAACGGGTGCTATTAACCTGATCGTCAGTGAAAACCGTATGTCTCCGGCCGCTTTGGCCGCGCTGAGTTCCGACCTTGCGTCCCGCTATGCGGCGCCATTTTATGCCGGTACCGATATTTCCCAGGAAATCGTCGCGATTACCGAGCAGAAGGCCAAAAAGCTTTTCAACGCAGACTATGTGAATATTTCCCCGATTTCCGGTAGTGCGAGCCTGATGGCGGTTGTGTTCGCGCTGACCTCGCCGGGCGATAAGGTCGGACGTGTGCCTCCCTTCTTTCCAGGTGGTGGCTATCCCTTCAATTACGAAGTGTTTGACCGCGTTTCCTTGCCGCTTCCGTTCGATGATGAAGAGTGGCAGCTTGATCTGGAAGCTACTCTTGAGCTGCTGGAACGGGAAAAGCCGAAACTGGTCATTCTTGGCGCGTCGATCTTTACCGTCCCCATGCCGGTGCGCGAAGTGGCGGATCTGGTGCATAGCTATGGCGGCATCGTCGCCTATGATGGCTCGCACAGCCTTGGTCTGATTGTTGGCAAGCAGTATCAGGACCCGCTCAACGAGGGCGCGGATATTCTGTTCGGTTCGACCCACAAGACATTCCCCGGTCCGCAGGGCGGCATTATCGTCACCAACAGCAAAGAATTGAACGATCGCATCGACATCGTCTCCAATTTCACGCCATTGAACGGGCCGACGATGATTTGCAATCCACATCTGGCGCGCATTGCCTCGCTGGGCATCGTCATCGATGAAGTGCCGTGGGAGCGTTATGCCGAGCAGGTGGTGAAGAATTCGCGCGCTTTCGCCAACACGCTGCAAGCCAAGGGCTATGAGATGCGGGGCCAGTCCACCAAGAGGTTCTCGGAATTATCCTATTGCCACCAGGTTCTGCCCAAGCTCGACCGGCAGATGGGTCAGGGATATCGCGATAAGCTGAAGCAGCATAACATTCATGTGGATGGCTTTATGCGGGTCGGCACGGCGGAAATCACCCGTCTTGGCTATGTTGAGGCTGACTGCATCCGCATTTCTGAAATCATGGCGGAGATTGTCTCCAGCAATCAGGATGTCATTCCCTCGCTTCGCCGTGAAGTCGTCGAGATGAATACCAACCACCAGCACATTGTCATGTGAGTTCGATTTTCCCTTCCTGTTAAACGGAGGGGAAGCCAGTTTTCCCAAAAAGACAAGCAAAACCAAGAGAATTAACAGGCCTGCCCGGTGCAATCCGGACCGGACAGGCTCTCTTTGAACCTCATATTCCTTCCGAACCCAATATTTTCTAGGGGGTCTTTATCGTGTCTTCGAAAAACATTTCGGCACCAGCCGAGAAAATCGTCAATCCCGAAAGCGTCGGCCAGACTGTCTATGATACGATCATCATCGGCTCCGGCTTCGGCGGCAGCGTCGCCGCCCTCAGGCTGTGCGAAGCCTTCCAGAAGGTTGATCGTCCCAAGGGTGCCGGCAAGCCCGTGCTGCTTTTGGAGCGCGGCAAGGACTGGTGGGGCAATCTGACAGGCCAGCCCACCACCGCGCCGCCGTTTAGCAACTATCGCCAGCCGGATGGCCGCGCTGGCTGGATGATGAATCTTGAGCCGTTCGGCACGCCGCAATCCCCACCGGCTACCTATGGCCAGCCTGAGAATTTGGGTGATGCAACCGGCAACTTCAATACGATGACCACTTATGCGCAACGTCCAATTCCGGTCTATCCCGGCCTGGTGGAAACGATCGTTGCCTATCCGCCACCGCCGAAGGTGCCGGTGCCGGACGCTCCCGCCCCGACACCAACCATGACCACCATCGTCGGCGCGGCGCTCGGCGGCACCTCGCATGTCTACAATACCTTCTTCCAGAAGCCGTCTCAGCTGGCTTTCACCCTGGCCTTCCGCGATCCTGAGGAGTTGGATTCCTACGAGAGTGTACTGCTGTCCTATGGCGAACTGGCGCAGCATTACGACACCGTCGAGAAAATGATGGAGCCTAAAACCATCGATGACAAGGACAACATGGTGACGGAGACGGTGCCCGTTAGAGAGAAACCGGTCTTTACCTATGCGCTCAAGAGAAGCCCGCCCTATCTTTCCACTCGCAGCTTCAGGAAGCAGGTCAAGAAAATCGAAGATGCTGTCAGGTTCGGTGAAGTCGAAACGCCGATTAAGTCGGTTCAACTGGAATATACAAAGCTGGCGCTCGACTGGAGCGTGGTGTGCAAGGAAGTGGAAGTCAAAATGCTGCCCTCCGCCATCATCGGCGAAATGTGGTATGGGATGAACAGCTATTCGATCTCGAAGACGCCGTCGGAAGGCCAGGAATTGCTCGGCGTCAAGAAGGCGCTGGACCAGAACTACCTGAAAAAGGCCAACGACACCGGCCTGCTTGACATTCGTTGCCTGAGCAAGGTCACCAATGTCTATCAGGACCCGAGTTCCTTCGGTAGCAGCCCTATCTATGTCGTCACGGTCGAGCGGATCGCGCCGACCGACGTCGCCAATACGGCGCCATTGGTCTACCGGGCGAAGAACGTGATCTTCTCGGCTGGCTCCATGCATACGGCATCGATGCTGCTGGAATATTCCAACAATCCCAATCCGGAGGCACCTGACACCAAAGGCCTGCCAGCGTTGAGCAAATATGTTGGCAAGTTCTGGGGCCAGAATGGCGATGTCACCGGCACCCAGGACTTGAGCATCAAGACGCGGCCTTCGGATGGCGGTCCCGGCTCGACCGATGCCTCCTTCTATTTCGTTAATGACGACACCTTGAATGGCATCACCCTTCCGGATGACGAGTTGGAGGCGGCCTTCAATCAGTCGATCGACTACATGAAGGCCAACAAATCGGCGTCTTTTATTCGCCTCATGCTCTATCCGGCCTGGTTTGACGAAGCCGACAATCTGCAGAACACCTATAATATGTCGGTCTGCTACCAGCCGGCGCCGGGCGAATTCCTCGTAGATCCGGCTTCGGAGAAGTCTTCGGGCCGCAAAGTCTACAGCCTGCATTATCCCAATACTCCGGTAGAGCAGCCTAAGCTTAAAAAGCTTGGCGACGTCAATGTCGGTGTGCTGGATTCGGTCAATGCGCTCACCACGGTGCTGACCACATGGGGAGAAGTCAATGCCAGCAAGGAGGGCGAGAGCCTGATTCGGCGCAATGGACCGCTGACCTATCGCGGCCCGCTGCCAGCGCTGCAATCAACCCGGTTGCATCACGCACGAAGCTTGGAAAGCTGGACCGCCAACAGCGTACAGGAGGAGTTCGTAGTGGCTTATGGCATCACGGCCCATCCGCTCGGCGGCTGCGTGCTGGGCAAGGCCTGCAACGAATTCGGCCAGGTCTTGGCAGCTGAGGACGGGACGGAGGTACCAGACGTTAAGAAGGAGGTACCAGACGTCAAGAAGGCGGTACCAGGCCTCTATGTGGTTGATGGTTCTCTGATTCCCGGCTCCACCGGTGCCGCTACCCCGGCCTGGACCATTGCCGCTGTGGCCGAATATTGCATGACGAAAATCACCGAGAATATCGTCGGCACCACGCAGCAGTGAGCTACTCCGTCACCATTGAAAGCTGACGGGCAAGCAATCATGATAACATAACAAAGGGCCGTGTGTTTGATGAAACACACGGCCCTTTTGCCATTTTCAGCCGTTTTTCATCTCTTCTGGCCAAAGAAAAGGCCGGAAAAACCGGCCTTTCGCAAATTCATAGCTGACGCTTAACGCTCGCGGCGCTGGCCGCCTGCACCGGCGCGGGCCGGGCCGTCCTGACGCGGACGGTCGGGGCGGCGGGCCGGGCGGCCATTGGCAGGCTTGTTGCGGTTGGCCGGACGGGCCGAACGCTGTTCGCCACCATCGCCTTCTTCGCGCGGGCCACGGCCTTGCGGACGACCATCCTTGCGGGCGGGGTTACCATGGTTGCGGTTGCCTGCACCGGCGCCTGCACCACCGCCACCAGCGCGGCGGGTCGGACGGGCAGGGCGGCCACGGTCAGCCGGGGCTTCACCGCTGGCAACGGAAATTTCAATACCCATCAGCCGCTCGATGTCGCGCAGCAGGCGGGCTTCGTCTGGACCGCAGAAGGCGATGGCAATGCCGTCGCGGCCAGCGCGGGCAGTACGGCCGATGCGGTGGACATAGGCGTCCGGCACTTCCGGCAGGTCATAGTTGAACACATGGCTGACAGCCGGGATGTCGATACCGCGGGCGGCAACGTCGGTGGCGATCAGCGTGCGGATAGACCCATCGCGGAAACCCTTCAAGGCGCGCTCGCGCTGGCCCTGGCTCTTGTTGCCGTGAATGGATGCAACCGAGAAGCCGGTGATTTCCAGATGTTTCATCAGCTTTTCAGCGCCATGCTTGGTGCGCAGGAAAACGATGGAGCGGCCATCGGGATGATCGGCAAGGGTCTTCTTCAGCAGCTCGGTCTTGTGGTTCTGGCCGTTGACGAAGTGAACATACTGTTCGACCTTGTCGGCTGCCTTGCCCGGAGGCGACACTTCGACGGTGACCGGATTGTTGAGGAAGCTACCAGCCAGATCGGCAATTGCCTTCGGCATGGTGGCCGAAAACAGCAGGGTCTGGCGCTTGGCCGGAACCATCTTGGCAATCTTGCGCAGGTCGTGGATAAAGCCCAGGTCGAGCATCTGGTCGGCTTCGTCCAGCACCAGATGGGTGACGGCGCGCAGCGAAATTGCATTCCGGGAAATCAGGTCCAGCAACCGGCCCGGCGTGGCGACCAGAATGTCGGTGCCGCGTTCCAGTTGAAGCTGCTGCTTGTTGATCGATGCGCCACCAACCACCTGGTTGATCTTGATCGGGGTCTTGCGAATGAAGGACCGCAGATTGTCGCCGATCTGGTTGACGAGTTCGCGGGTCGGGGCAAGAATCAGCGTGCGGGTGGTGCGATTGTCGGGACGGCGTTCGTCCTTCATCAGCAACTCGATGATTGGCAGACCAAAGGCAGCGGTCTTGCCGGTGCCGGTCTGGGCAAGGCCAATCAGGTCGCGACCGGCCATCACCACCGGAATGCCCTGCGCCTGGATAGGGGTAGGGGTCTCGAAGCCAAGCTGGGTCAGCGTGGCGACAACAGTCGGCGAGAGGCCAAGTTCGTTAAAACTGGTCAATTCATAAACCTTTCGGGGCGCCAAGACACTGAGCCACGATCGCCTCATTGCGATTATAGCGGTCTTTGGCGTCAAGAACCCCGCGTGAATTGGGAACTTGTAAGTTGGAAACGACTTTCGGTGCGTTTGACCGCTGATGCGGTCATATATGAAGCACCCATACCTTTTTTGCATGACAGTGCCAAAATAGGCAAAGCCGGAATGCAGTGGCGCGCTCACGCGGCGGCCGGAAGGCTGAAAGCTTGCGCCGCTTTTGCGCGTTTTGCGGCCAAATGTCAAGCGCCCGCCCGTCATGGACAGGGCGGGCGCTTGAATATTTATACGAACCACCGCGTTTGGGTGATTGGCGGCTGATCACTTACCGAGGGCAGACCTGAACGCGGTAGCTGTCACCCCATTCATCATAGCGCCGCTCGAAGTGGCAGGGAGCCGCATAGACCGGACGATAATAGGTCCGATAAACCGGTGGGGGCGGTGGTGGTGGGTCGTAAGACCGGTAATAACGCGGTCCCCCATCCATTCCGTTGACGATGGCGCTGCCGACGATGCCACCAACGGCACCGGCTGCGACGCCACCCCAGAAGGGGTCGTGTGCCTCGGCGGCAGGGGCCGTTGCTATCAGCGAGGCGCCTATCAGAGTGGCAACAAGGCCCGCAGACATACTCATGCGAAATACGGACATGGCTTGATCCTTTCAGAACTTTTTCTCCGAAGAGAATGCTATGAAGATGATCCTGAAAACGGGCAGATTGATGATGGAATTGTGGAGCCAAGATTAAATTATCGTCATTTAAAACGATAAGTGCCACAAGGGTAAATGGCATAAATAATTGAAATTAAAAATAATTTTCTCAAGCTTCCGGTTTGCGCGCCGCCTCTCTGCCACAAAGAGAGGGCGCTCGGATCTGTCTTGTGCGGGTTGCTCCGCCTGCTGGCAAAAAGCTTTGTGAAACAGGAGATTGACAGGATATTTTTCGGTTAGGCGCTTTGTTTTGTGTTTTGCCTGGTGATAGGGTTATTTCAACAACGGACAAGGGCACGGAGAGGTTCATCCGTCATGCATACGGCTCGGGCAATAAAGGGGATTCCATTGCCGATAGAAGGCGGATTGCTCACCATAGCGTGCGAGAAAATCGCCAGGCTTGATGTGCCCGCTTTCATCAAGGATAGCGAGCTTCGGTTCGTTGCCGTCAATCCTGCCTTTGCCGCATTTTTCGGAGTGGATCTCGAAGACCTTCTCGGACAGCGGGCAGGGGAGCTGACGGACCGCCCTGAAGATCTGGCCTGGGAAGATGTCGAGCGCCGGGCGCTGGTGTTTGCGGAAGAACATCTGGCCCTGTGTTTCGATCACAGCGGTCGCCAGCATTGCCGGGTGCAGATCGAGCGCTTCATCACCGAAGATGAAATGCCCTATGTGTTCGGGGTGTTTCGTGAGCGGCCCGGCCGGGTCAAGAGCCGGGGCTGGAAGAAAGAGCCGCAGCCATCCGGCCCCCAGATGCCTTCTGCCATGGCTGAAATCTCCAGGGATGTCGCTTCTCAAGGTAGGAGCGCTGGCATTGATAATGGGGCGCCTAGTGCCTGCCTGCCAGCCGATTATGCCATGCTTCTCGATCTCATTCCGCTTGGCGTGCTGCTTCTCGATTCGCAGCTCGCTATTGTCTATTTCAACACCAGTTTTTCCAGGATGTTCGGTGAGACAACAATCGAGCTGAAGATCGGTATGAATTTTCAGGCGGTTCTCGAGGGTATCGGACGTGCGGGCGGCGATGGGAGTGGTGAGGATATATCCGGGCGATTCCTTGCCGCGTCGATTGACGAACCTGAGCCATGCCAGATCGCCATGCCAAACGGAAGGGTGATTTCGGCCCGGGGCAACCGGCTGGAAAACGGCCAGTTTCTGCTGCTTTATACCGATGTCACGGAGGCGCAGACCTATGAGCGCGAAAGCACTCTTTACCGTGCAGCGTTGGAAAATGTGCCGGAGCCGGTTTTTCTGCGCGATGGCGACCGGCGGCTGGTGTTTGCCAATGCCGCTTATGAACAAATGCTGGGGGGCGACCGGACCCGTTTTTATGGCTTGCGCGAAGACGAGATGTTTCCTGCCGAAGGCGATGCACTGCGCCACGAGAATATCGAAATCCTGGAAACCGGATGCGCGACGGAGCGCGAACAGCTGATCATCATGCCCAACGGCGACACCGTGCCCTTGCTGACCAGCCTGAAGCGGATCGAGGCGAACGATGGCGCGCCTTATATCGTCGGGACCTTGGCGGATGTTTCGCTGCTGAAAATTGGCGAACGACAATTGCGCGAAGCCAAGGCCCATGCCGAAAAGCTCTATGACGATATCGAGGCGATCCTGCGCACCATGCCTGTCGGGGTAATCATCCTCGATGCGGATCAGACCTTGAGTTTTTCCAACCTCATGGCTCGTAATATGGTGAACTGGCCTGAGGACAGGGCCATGACCGGCACAAGTTTCGCGGATTATCTGCGCCACGCCCATGCCAATGGCTGGCCACTCAAGACCGGCGATGACGCCAGCCCCACCCCTGATAGCCCCGCCCCTGATAGTATCGACCATGATAGTCCCGCCTCTGATAGCATTGACCCGGAAAGCCGGATCGCCGCCTATAGTCTTGAACTGCGGACATTGACGGCGGCGCGGCAAACCGAGGTGACGCTTTCGGATCGCCGGCATATCGTGGTGACGGCATCGCCGCTGGACGATGGCCAGATCATGCTGACTTTCTCTGACTATACCGAGCAGCGGTTGCGCGAGCGCGAGATAGACGAGGCCCGTGCCCGGCTGCAGGATGTCGGCAAGCTGCTGGAAGAGGCGACCCAACACATGGCCCAGGGGCTGTGTGTCATCCAGACGGACCGTATCCTTTACCGCAACGATAAATTGGCGGAAATATTGAACGTTTCGCCGCATCTGGTGCGCAGGGGGGCGGATTGGCGCCAGCTTTTCGATTACTGCGCCGAACGGGGCGATTTCGGCGACAACCCAAAAGGGTTTCTCGACCGGATGCGATCAAGGATGTCCGTTGACACTTCCGCCAGTGTCGTGGTGCAACGGCGCGATGGTGCCTGGCGCAGTATCGAGGCGATTGTCAGCGCCGAGGACCGCTGGCTGTTCGTGATCAGCGATGCCAGCGAGGCCAAGCAGCGTGAGGCGGAACTGACCACGCTTGCGGCCCAGGCCGAGGCGGCGGATAAGGCCAAATCGCGGTTTTTGGCCAATATGAGCCATGAAATCCGCACGCCGATGAGCGGCGTGCTGGGCATGACGGAATTGCTGCTGTCGTCCAATCTCGATGCGCGGCAAAAGACCTTTGTCGATGTGATCGTCAAATCCGGGCGCTCATTGCTGACCATTATCAATGACATCATCGATTTCTCGAAGATCGATGACGGGAGCCTGTCCTTGCGGTCGGCCCCTTTCGATCCACTGGCGGCGGTGGAGGATGTGGTGACCTTGATGGCCGGGCGTGCCGCGGAAAAGGATGTGGACATCCTGGTACGAGGTCAGGGCAGGCTGACCCACATGCTGGCGGGCGATGCGGGTCGGTTTCGCCAGATTCTCACCAATCTGTTGGGGGAAGCAATCCGGGCCACCGACAGGGGCCATGTGCTTGTCGATCTCGGTTTGCGCCAGGAAGAGCCGGATGTGGACGTCACGGTTCAGAGCCCCAGAGACCCCAGTCGTGGAGACCCCATTACGGAGGCGAGTACCGGCGGACGTGCATGGCTGGTTCTGCGGATCGAGGATACCGGCCATGGCATGACGCCGGAGCAATGCCAGCTGGCCTTTACCAAGTTTTCCCAGATGAATGACGGGGCTTTGCATCATCGGGATGGAGCGGGGCTCGGGTTTTCGATTGCCGGTGGGCTTGTCGATCTGTTCGGCGGGACGATCGGGGTGGAAAGCGCACTCGGTAGAGGTGCCACCGTGACTGTCAACCTGCCCTTTGCAATGGCGGCTGAAAAACTGCCGAGTCTCGCCGGTTTTCATCTGCGCGGTGCCCGGGTCCTGGGTTTCGAAAGCAATGATATCAGCTGCGGCATTCTTAATGACCAGCTTTGCCGTTGGGGCTTCGATGGCGTCGCGGTTAACGATCCGGCGCTGGCGCTGGCCGTGCTGGAACAGGCCGAGAGCCAGAAAAGCCCGATTGAGGTTGTGGTGGTCGATTGCTGCCGGCGCAGCGGCGGCGGGTTGGATCTGGTGCGCAAGATCCGCAGTGACCGACGGTTCGATCCGCTGTCGATCATCCTGCTGGCGGCGGATGCCCCCTTCAATCTCGACAGAATGGCCGATGGGCTGAATATTCAAGCGCAGCTTACCAAGCCGGTGGGTGAAAACCTGCTGCGCAATGTTGTCATCGACGTGTTGCGCGGCACGCGGCGCGGCGCTGTCTCAGGGTTCAGGGCGGAACCGGAGGCTGAGACGCTCCTGATCTCGGATGAAGAGCAATCGGACTTGACGCCGTCAGGTGTGATGCAGCAAGAGCAGATCGATTTGCTGGTGCTGGATGCTGGTGAAGCGGAGCGTCATTTTTTCCATCAAGCCTTGCAGGCACTGGGGGTTGGTCATGCCTGCGTGGAAGGGGAAAGCGAGGCGCTTAGCCTCTGGCGCCAATGGCAGCCGGTCATGATGCTGATCGATCTCGTTGATGATCGGGCGCGGGTGCTTGATATGGTCAGGCAGATCCGTGCCGAGGAAAGCCAGCAGCCACAGACCGCGCCGACCGTGCTGATCGGTCTTGCGGGAGATCTTTCCACCTATGACAAGGCGGCCTGCCATAAAGCAGGTCTTGATGATCTCGTGCTCAAGCCTGTCAGTCCCGACCGTCTCCAGGACTGCATTGCCTATTGGTTAGGGGGTGCCGCAGCGGTGACGCAGCCACAGGCCCTGGCAGAGGACCTCGGTGCGAGGCAGACGGCATTGTGACCGTGGGACCGATCCGGTCGATGACAGCGTATCTGAAATCATGACGGCTCGGTCTTCGACCCGCATAGCATTTCCCGTTTGCCGGCAAAGCCCGGGCGTCGCTCCACGGTAAAGCCCGCCGCGATCAGGTTGCGGCGTACGAAACCGGCAGCGGCATAGGTGGCGAAGCGGCCACCGGATGATGTCAGCTGATAGAGCCGGGTCATCAGATCCAGCGACCACATGGCGCTGTTGCGGGACGGAGCAAAGCCATCGAGATACCAGGCGTCGAAGGGGGCGCTCCAGGCTTGCAGCGAGGCCAGCGCGTCGCCGCAAACCACGATCAACCGGGTCTGGGCGTCGAGGTCGAGCTGGACCTGACCTTGGGGCTCATCCGGCCACAGCGCCAGCAAGCGTTGCCGCTCTGCATCGATTTGCGGCCAGCGTGACAGGGCGCGGTCGATATCGGGGCGCGCCATCGGATAAAGCTCAAAGGATATGAAGGTCAGATGTCCGCTCGGCATGCGCGTCACCTGCCACTGGCGCCAGGTTTCCATGGCGTTCAGCCCGGTGCCGAAACCCAGCTCGCCAATGCGGAAAGAAGATGAGCCGATCCAGCGCTGCGGTAAGCCATTGCCTTCGAGGAAAACATGGCCGCATTCCAGGCGGCCATCGGTCTGGCAGTAAAAATGGTCGCCAAAGGCGGTGGAATAGGGCATATCGCCGTCCTGCCAGCTGAGAGGCTGGGTGTGTGCCGTTTCGGCGTCAGGCATCAGATCGGGATTGGAAGTGGAGTGGGTCATGAAGACAGGCGATAGGACGGCTTCAGTCTCCGGTCAACACTTGTCCTTAAAAGGCGCGACCCATAGCCTCGCGGCAGATCTGCTTGTGGTCGGCGGCGGGATCATGGGCCTGTGGGCGGCGCGTTTTGCAGTTCTGGCCGGGCTGGATGTGGTTCTGGTCGATGGCGGTCGGGTGGCGGGTGGTGCCAGTGGCGGGCTGCTGGGCGCGTTGATGCCCTATATGCCGGACAAATGGGATCGCAAGAAGCAGTTCCAGCTCGATGCGCTGCTGGCCCTGGAAACGGAAGCGGCACAGCTTGAGGCAGAGACCGGGATTGGTGTGGGCTATCGCCGGTCCGGGCGGCTCATGCCCTTGCCCAAGCCGCATCTGCGGGTGATTGCCAAGCGGCATGAAAAAGACGCCGAAACCGCCTGGAAAACCGCAGAGCGGCAATTTGCCTGGAAGGTTATCGACAACTCCCCGGCTGGTGATGGCTGGCCGGATAGTGCTGTCACGCAAGCCGGTCTGGTGCATGACACGCTGGCGGCGCGGGTGTCGCCGCGCGGTTTGACGGCGGCGCTGAAGGCGGCCCTTGTCGCATCGCCGCGCTGCCGGATCATCGAGGGCTCGGCCGTCAAGGCGATCGATCCGGTACGGCAATGGGCGGAATTGGCGGATGCAAGCCGGATTGCCTTCGGCCATGTGATCGTTTCAGCCGGTGTGGGGAGTTTTCCACTGCTGGATGGTTTCAGCCCGACCGGTGTGCTGCCGCTCGGCATGGCGGTCAAGGGGCAGGCGGCATTGCTAAAGGCCGATGTCGATCCTGCGCTGCCGCTGGTCTATCTGGACGGCATTTATGCCGTGCCACATGAGGGTGGGCATGTGGCGATTGGCAGCACCAGCGAAAACCGCTGGGATGCGCCCTTGACCACTGATGACCTGCTGGAAACCCTGATTGCCAAGGCTCGTCGGCTGGTGCCGATGCTGGGCGACGCCCCGGTGGTGGAGCGCTGGGCCGGGCTGCGGCCCAAGTCGATAGACCGCGATCCCATGGTTGGACCGCATCCCGATCATCCCAGGCTGATTGCGCTGACCGGCGGCTTCAAGATCAGCTTCGGGCTGGCGCATAGCCTGGCGCAGCAGGCGTTACGGCCGATTTTCGGTGCGGAGCTTGATATGCCGGATGGTTTTACGCTTGCCCATCATCTGCAGATCGCCTCCCGTGTCCCTGATAAAACCGTGGAACCGCCGTTGGAAAACCCGGTCGGTTGATAAACCGGCCTTAATATTCTCTTTAAAAATATTTCAAGCGTCGAGCCTTGCGTCGTGCGAGGTCGCTTCTCATCACCCTCCTGTGATCTCGCGTAAAAAGTGAACCTGATGCTCGGTCACTTTCGTCATAGTGTCATGCAAATCCCCTATCTGACTGCTCATGCGAGCTATCGGTCATGGTCGATTCGATTGTTTTGCATGACAGCGCCATGCGTTTGGCAGAATGCAGGCACGGCGTTGTATCGATTTGAATGTGTTGCATAAATCCACAAATCCATTGGGGCCAAGGGTGTGTGCGACAGGATCAGTTTGGTCCAGCATGCCGTAATGCAGAACTGAAGAAGATTTGCAGCGCTCCTGGCGCGTCTTTGCGGACGTCCGTCGCTGCCGGAGGCCACCCGCATGCGATATTCGATTTGCTATACACCCTCTGCGCGCGATCCGCTGTCGCTTGCAGCCGCCAGCTGGCTGGGACGCAATGTCTATTCCGATGAACCGGTCGAACATCCGGGGCTGGCAGGGCTTGGCCTGCACGAGATTGCCTTCCATACGGCCTTGCCGCGTCGAAATGGGTTCCATGGCTGCCTGAAAGCGCCATTTGCGCTGCATCCAGAGGTCAGTGAAGCCCAGTTGCTGCGTGAGCTGATGCATTTTGCCGGTATCGTCGAACCTTTCGCATTGCCGGGGCTGGAAGTGGCGAAGCTCGGTGATTTTTGCGGCCTGACTTTAACCTATCCGTCCAACCAGCTGGACCGGGTGGCTTCCCTTGTGGTGCAGAATTTCGACCGGTTCCGCGCGCCACTCAGCGATGCCGAAATCGAGCGCATGGCGCCCGAACGGCTCAGCGCGCCGCAATTTGCCAATCTTTATCGCTGGGGCGATCCGCATGTGCTGGACGAATATCGTTTCTACATGCCCCTGACCGGCCCTTTGCCGCTCAGCCACCGCGATCGCATTCATCAGGCGGCGACACAATATTTCGCACCCCTGCTGCAAAATCCTGTCGTGTTTGCCAATCTGGCGCTGTTTATCGAGCGTGAGCCCGGAGCGCCGTTGGTGGTGCATTCGCTGCATCCGATGGGGCGGATCTCGGCACGCAAGATCGCCTGATCTCACGATACTGTATGCCCTCTCGACAAAAAGGGCAGGGTTGCTTACCGTTTCTCGTCACTAGACCAGAAGGTAACAGCTATGCAGAGTGAAACCTATCCCCGCGATCTCATCGGTTATGGTCGCCGTACCCCCGATCCCCACTGGCCGGGAGAGGCGCGTGTCGCGGTGCAGTTTGTCATCAATTATGAGGAGGGTGGTGAGAGTTGCATTCTTGACGGTGACCCGGCCTCCGAAAATCTGCTGTCGGAAATCGTCGGTGCCGCTGCCTGGCCCGGCCAGCGTAACCTGAACATGGAATCCATCTATGAATACGGGTCTCGTGCTGGCTTCTGGCGTCTGCACCGGATGTTCACGGCCCTCAATATACCGGTGACAGTGTATGGCGTTACGCTTGCCATGGCCCGCAATCCCGACGCCGTGGCGGCGATGAAAGAGGCGGGCTGGGAAATCGCCAGCCATGGCTATCGCTGGCTGGAATATAAGGATTTCCCCGAGGAGGTCGAGCGTCAGCATATTCTGGAAGCCGTTCGTCTGCATAGCGAGGTGGCGGGGGAGCGCCCCTATGGCATGTATCAGGGCAAGCCTTCCGACAACACACTGCGGCTGGTGATGGAGGAGGGCGGCTTTCTCTATTCCTCCGACAATTATTCGGACGATCTGCCGTTCTGGGTGCCGGATTTGAACGGTAAACCGTTTCTGATCATTCCCTATACGCTGGAAACCAACGACATGCGGTTTGCCACGCCGCAGGGCTTCAACTCCGGTGACCAGTTTTTCACCTATCTGAAGGATGCCTTCGACACGCTCTATCAGGAAGGACTGGAGGGGGCGCCAAAAATGATGTCCGTCGGCCTGCATTGCCGGCTGGTTGGCCGCCCGGGCCGGGCCGCCGCGCTGAAGCGCTTTCTGGACTACGTGCTGTCCCATGACAAGGTCTGGGCGCCGACCCGCCTTGATATTGCCAAGCACTGGCACGCCCATCACAAACCTGAATGGTAGCAGGGACAATAACAGAAACAGCCATGGAAGATGCTCACGCATCCTCGATGTGAATACCTCAGATGCATCAGAGGCCCGAGATATTGAAAAGTAGTCGCGACGGCTCAGGCCGCCGCGGCTGACAAACTCTCATCTAAAGAGACAACTTTATTGCGACCGGCGTTTTTGGCCGTGTAGAGGCATTTATCGGCTTTCACAAACAGTGCTTCACCTGTTTCATCATGCTCAGGCGATTGCTCGGCAACGCCGATGCTGACGGTCACATGCCCCCAGGGCAGGTTTTTCTGGTGGATTATCCCCAGGGCGGCGATCCGTTGGCGGATCTCCTCGCCCACTTGGTGTGCCTGGCTTGCAGTTTTTCCTGGCAGCAGGATGACGATTTCCTCTCCACCGTAGCGCGCGGCAAGATCTGTTCCCGGGCGAATTGCAGCGGCGATTTCGGTCGAAATTTTCCGCAGGCAATTATCGCCCGGCAGATGACCATAGGTATCGTTGAACAGCTTGAATTTATCGACATCAACGACAAGCAGTGAAAGGGGATTGCCCACTGTCCTTGCCTCTGCGGAAAGGCTTTTCAGCTGCCTGTTGAAGTGACGTTTGTTGGAAAGCTGTGTCAATTCATCCGTGTTGGCAAGCCGATCCAGCTCTTCCTGCAAAAGCCTTTGACTTGTAACGTCCCTGGTCACGGCAACCATGCCGCTGCTGACATCGAAGCTGCGTACCCGCGTTACCACGGTTTCCAGCCAGGCGGTCTCGCCGTTTTTTTTCGTCCGGCGGAAAACAAGTCGTTCGATTGAAGAGCCGGCGGCAATGTTGACCAGAGCCTCAGACCAGTATTGCCGGGCCTCGGCGTCGTGTTCGTCCAACACGCTGCGTCCGACGATCGTGTCGGCCTCCACGCCGAGAACAGATTTGGCGGCTGCCGAAACATATTCGCGGATACCGTTGTCATCCAGCTTTTCGATCAAGTCGGATGAGGCATTGGCAATCAGGCGAAATTCCGCTTCCCGTGCAGCAATAATCATCTCGTCGCGGCGCTTCACGGCCCATTGCCGTCTCAGGCGGATGCCCAAGGCGCAGGCAACCATCAATGCGACGAGGAAACAGATCCATCGGGGTTTGCTGATGTCTATCCAATACCACAGGATCGCTTTTTTGGAGACAGCGACAAGCACGGTGATCTGCGTATTGCTGCTTCTATAATATCCAGATGTTCTCAATATGCCGTCAAAGCGAGATGTATATTGAAAGTTTCCGATGTTGTTTGTCGAAATAGCGTTTCGGTACAAAGCCGAATTGGCGACGCTGGTGCCCATCGCTGTCGCATCCAGTGGCGCACGCACCAGAACCCGGCCGGTGCCATCCATCATCGCGAAGGCACTGTTGTCCAACATGTTGAAGCTGCGGAAAAACCGGATGAAGCTTTCGACATCAATGGTTGCCACCATGACGCCCGCAAATTGTCCCCGATTATCATTCACTCGCTGGGACAGGCTGATGAACCAATCTTTGGTTAACGGGCTTTGATAGGGACCATCGACAAGCGGCTTTCGCTCATCAGAGACTTCATGGATGTTGAAATAAGCCCGTTTTGAAAGATCGAGACCCGATGAAAACGGATCGGAGGTCGACTCAATCAACCGACCGTCTGGGCCGATATAGGCCAAACTACGCAAATAGGGGGACGTCTTGATAAGCTCACGCATCCTGCGAACCAGGTCAAGGCTCTGCAAAACGCTTCTATTGTTGTTTTCTTCCACCTCTAAGACCAGCCCAGCCAAAGGTTGCTTGGCCACCTCAATGACATCGTCTGTATGCTGGGCAATCGCTCTTGCGGTTTGCGCGAGATAAGAATTCATCCGCGACACCTGAGCCGTCCAGTTTGCAACCTCGGACCAGATCGTCAATGCCAAAAATATCACAATTCCCCCCGCGATAACCAGATGTTGGGCGGGATTTTTCGATGCGATATACATGACATTCATGGTGTAGTTTTCTCTTGTCATAGATAAAAACTGTAATAATAGGTAATAATTAAAAAAATATGTCAAAATTTCAGGAATATATGAAATGATCGAAATTTGAGATTTACCCTTGGGAAATGCTCTGAAAAAGAAGATTTAATAGGAGCACAAGCAAATTCTGCCGGGTGTGACGTCCTGCGCTCACCGCACCGTGTGGTTTATAGAACGCAGGAATCATGATGCAATATATTGCATTGACAGCATAATTTTTGCCTTAAATGCCATCATCTTAAAAAATGATGGAATATTCTACGTCTGGCCGCAATCATCGCTTCAAATTTTTGGATTCGTCCCACAATCCTTCTTTATAAACTCAAGATATATTCTGTAAGCGAGTGCCGCTTTCCTTGTGGCTAGTTTTGAATTCATCTTTCATATGGAGAGATTTGATTGCACTCATTGGTGGCGCCTGCAATGTTTTACCCTGCTGTAGCGAGCTGGGGAGTGACAATTTCTTTTAATGACTGGTGAACAATTTTTCCGGCTGCACGTTTCTCTGCTGGAACACCAAGGACGGTCTTCCTTAATTAAGAGAAGGACGAAAACTATGGACAAGAATCGCATTGAAGGTGCCGCTAATCAAGCCAAGGGTAGCGTCAAGGAAGTTGCTGGCAAAGTGACCGGTAACAAGAATCTGGAAGCCGAAGGCAAGATGGATAAGGCTGCTGGCAAGGTCCAGTCCACCGTCGGCAAGGTGAAAGACGCTTTCAAGTAACCCAATACCGTTTTCGTGAAGGTCTCTGAGGCGCTGGAAATGCCCTGCGTTCTGCCTCGACCTCGAAACAGTATCTAAGATATACCGCCAGTCCTGAATGGGGGCTGGCGGTCAAAACCATTAATTCGAGGCGTATGAATGCCTCGCGGACGGGGACCGGAAACGGTCTGCAACAGCGGAAAGGAATGTTCGATGAGAACAGTTTTTGCTCTGGTCGCGGTAGCGGCGATGGGGTCGGCATCGATCGCCAATGCAGCGAACACCCATCACAATAGCACGCGCCACCCTGCCTCCCAGATGACGGCGACGCAGCCTAAGGAGCGGTTGGGAACATTGTCCTGTGAGGTTGCAGGCGGCATCGGCATGCTGATTGGTTCCAGCAGAACGGTGACCTGCGATTTCCAGCAGCGTTCGGGCAAGGTTGAGCGCTATAGCGGCTCTATCGGCAAGCTGGGCCTGGATGTCGGAATTACCGGCAAGAGCTACATCCGCTGGATCGTTTATAACATCAATCCGACGACGACGCGCCAGGGCGCGCTGGCTGGCACCTATGTCGGCGCATCGGCAAGAGCCTCGGTGGGCATCGGCCTTGGCGCCAACGCGCTGGTTGGCGGCAGCAACAAGAATTTTGGCTTGCAGCCGCTCAGCGCCGAGGCTGGAACGGGCTTGAACGTTGCAGCCGGGATCTCGCGCCTGCAACTGAAGCCGGCTCGTTGATCTGATATTTCATTTGATGTGAGATTTGTGCATCCCCCGGTCTTTACCGGGGGATTTTTCTATTGAAATTTTAGGCGGCCAGCGTCGCCATATCAATGACGAAACGGTAACGCACGTCGCTTTTCAACACCCGCTCATAGGCCGTATTGATATCCTTGATGTCGATCAGCTCGATATCCGAGGTGATATTGTGCTTGCCGCAGAAATCCAGCATGTCCTGGGTTTCCTTGATCGACCCGATCATGGAGCCGGCCAGATTACGGCGGGCAGGGATCAGCGAGAAGGCATGGACCGGAACCGGCTTTTCCGGCACGCCAAGCAGAACCATGGTGCCATCCACCTTCAGCAGGTTGAGATAGGCGTTCCAATCGATATCGGCACTAACGGTGCAGATGATCAGGTCGAAGGACCCGGCCAGCGTTTCGAAGGTCTTGGCGTCGCTGGTCGCATAATAATGGCTGGCACCAAGGCGCAGGCCATCCTCTTTCTTCGACAGGGTCTGGCTGAGCACGGTGATTTCCGCGCCCATGGCCGCGCCGATCTTGACGCCCATATGGCCGAGACCGCCCATGCCGACGATGGCCACTTTCTTGCCCGGGCCAGCTTTCCAATGAGCGAGCGGCGAATACAGCGTAATACCGGCGCAAAGCAGCGGGGCCGCCTTGTCGAGTGGCAGATTGTCCGGGATCGACAGGACATAGCCTTCCTTGACGACGATCGTGTCGGAATAGCCGCCCTGGGTGGCGGTCTTACCGTCGCGGTCGACGCCGTTATAGGTCTGAACGAGGCCGGGCAGATATTGCTCGATATCCTCATCGCGTTCCTGGCAATGAACGCAGGAATCGACGAAACAGCCAACGCCGACATGATCGCCGACCTTGAATTTCGACACGTTTGCGCCAACGGCGGTGACGACACCGGCAATTTCGTGGCCGGGCACCATGGGGAATGCGGAATTGCCCCATTCGTTACGGGCCTGGTGGATGTCGGAATGGCAGACACCACAATATTTAATGGAAATCACCACGTCGTCGTCATTGGGTTCGCGACGTTCAAAAGTGAAGGGTTCCAGCGGCTTGCTGGCGTCGGTTGCGGCATAACCTCTTGCGATTGGCATGCGGCGCTCCTTTTTTGTCATGGGGAGGAATGTGTAGAGAACAGTTTTTGTAATTGGGAAGGGCAATGAAAAGCCGTTGGGAACGGCAGCCCGCCTCTTAGATAGGTCTCTGGCGGGTGCGTTCAACATCTACCGTGAATATTCGGCGCGGCCTTGCGAAAATCCGGCTCTTTCCAACCCGTTGCATATTGGCTATCGATTGCAGATCAAAACAGGGGTGAGCCGATGCAGCGACAGGATTTCATTGAGCAATTCGGCGGGATATTCGAACATTCACCGTTTATTGCCGAGCGCGCTTTCGATGCCGGTTTTATCGATGAGCCCCTGACCGCCCTTGGCGTTCATGATGGAATGAGCGCGATGTTTCGCACAGCAACCCAAGCCGAGCGGCTCGATGTGCTGCGGGCGCATCCGGATCTGGCGGGAAAACTGGCTATTGCCGGTGAGTTGACAGAGGAAAGCCGCAGCGAACAGGCGGGCGCCGGGCTCGATCGCCTGTCGGAGGCTGAACACCAGCGTTTTACAGCGCTCAATAGTGCTTATATGGAAAAATTCGGCTTTCCGTTCATCATCGCCGTAAAGGGCCTGACGAAAGACGACATTCTGGCCGCATTTGAGGCCCGGATCGACAATAGCGTCGAGACCGAGTTCTCAACCGCCTGCCTTCAAGTCGAAAAAATCGCCCGCCTTCGGCTCGAAGCAATGCTGCCAGCCGAAAGTGCCGAGCAGGAATGAGTACCAGCCAGGAATGATCGGGTCGCGCGTTTAAAGAGGGAAAAGTGGAACCCGGTTTTCCCGAAAGACAAACGAAAACAAGAAAGGCTAGAGTCTGTCTGGTTCACTCTGAACCTGACATGCTCTAGCGCGCAGTCGAAGCGGGGTCATGCAGCATGATCCCGCTGATTGCGTTCTTGCCAAACGTCACTGCTTACGCGCGTCTTCAGCCTCGCGGATCGCTGCCTCGTGATACCAGCTTGCGGCTCCGCTTTCGAGGATCACCTGCTTGTGGAGATTGCGCTCACGCATTTCACGCAGTCTTTGCGTATTATGTACTGGGAATTCGTAGATTTTTGCCGATTCCCGACCAAGGCCCGTTGTCATCGCTACTGCCCTTCGTTGTTCCTCGAGCTCCTCCGCCCGGATGAATCTCATAGCATTTTTTCAGCTAAAATGCACATAGAAAGTGCAATTTGCCCAAAAATAAATCATTTCAAGCTGCTTTTTCACGTCATCGCTGCTATCCACCGGGCATTGCTGCCTTTTATTTTGCAAATGCGCATTGAGAAGGCGGTGGCATGTCCGTCAATCTGACGCAAAACTGTTAAAAACCCGTGGCTTTTAAGGTGTTTTGAATATGCCTGGTGTTTTTTCTGTCGGTCGCAGAGTGAATTTTGCGGGTTTGGCATGGTTCCTGCTTGTTCTTAATCGACTCCCGGACCGCCGGAGAATCACCCCCAGGGTGCGCCCGATGCGAGGCGCTGGACTTATGAGAGATCGACAATGACCAAGTACAAGCTCGAGTATATCTGGTTGGACGGCTATACGCCGGTCCCGAACCTGCGTGGCAAGACGCAGATCAAGGAATTCGCTGAATTTCCGACCCTCGAACAGCTCCCCCTCTGGGGCTTCGACGGTAGCTCCACCCAGCAGGCCGAAGGCCATAGCTCGGATTGCGTGCTGAAGCCTGTTGCTGTTTACCCAGATCCGGCCCGCACCAATGGTGCATTGGTGATGTGCGAAGTGATGATGCCCGATGGCGTCACCCCGCATAGCACCAACAGCCGCGCCACCATTCTGGAAGACGAAGGCACATGGTTCGGCTTCGAACAGGAATATTTCCTTTATCAGGACGGCCGTCCGCTCGGCTTCCCGGAAAATGGCTATCCTGCGCCGCAGGGTCCTTATTACACCGGCGTCGGCTTCAAGAATGTCGGCGATATCGCGCGTGAAATCGTTGAAGAGCATCTGGATCTCTGCCTGGCTGCTGGCATCAACCACGAAGGCATCAATGCTGAAGTGGCCAAGGGCCAGTGGGAATTCCAGGTTTTCGGCAAGGGCTCCAAGAAGGCCGCCGACGAAATCTGGCTGGCTCGCTACCTGTTGCTGCGTCTGTGCGAAAAATACGGCGTCGATGTCGAGTTCCATTGCAAGCCGCTCGGCGATACCGACTGGAACGGTTCCGGCATGCACTGCAACTTCTCGACCAAGTTCATGCGCGAAGTTGGCGGCAAGGACTATTTCGAAGCGCTCATGGCGGCTTTCGCCAAGAACTGGAAAGAGCATATCGACGTTTACGGTCCCGACAACCACCTGCGTCTGACCGGCAAGCACGAAACCGCTCCGTGGAACAAGTTCTCCTACGGCGTTGCTGACCGTGGTGCATCGATCCGCGTTCCGCATTCTTTCGTCAACAATGGCTATCGTGGCTACCTGGAAGATCGTCGCCCCAATTCGCAGGGCTGCCCTTACCAGATCGCTTCCCAGGTCTTGAAGACGATTGCAGAAGTTCCGGCTGCGAAGTCCGAAGCTGCCTGATCCTCTCCGCTTGCGCCCTGATCCAATTTGGCTCGATCCATCGGATCTTACCCTCGGGTCTGGGCGCAAGCGCTCTTGATGTCTTGTACCAGGACATTGCAGATGCAGATGCATCCTTGTCCTGAAGACGGTATGACCATTTCAAGCCGTTGATGTATTTGAAGTTTTCTAAGAGAGAGGATGCGTGCGCATCTTCGAGCCTTCGTATAGGTGAATATCGGCTGTGGTCTTCTGTGACCCTCGATCATTCGGTCAAAGCGCCGTTACGTGCTGTAATCAGTATTCAACGCTGAAGTGAATCCGGTCGGGCGATTTTAAAATGAAGACTGCGTCATTCTCCAATCCAGAACAGATTTAAGTCAATCTATATCCACTTTACATTATTGTTTTGTCTTGGAATCTCGAGTTAATCCTACAGTTCTTAAGTCTTTGGCCTCTGTTGGTGCGTTGATAATATCAATTCTGTCTATGTTGTTGACATATCGATCGAATTTTCTGCGTGGCTTTTATTTTAAAATATCGTAATTTGATATATGATAATAACAGATGCACCCGTTTTATGAAAATTGGCGAAGGCAATTGTTTTACTATTTAATATGAGGGGTTTTTGCGTATAAAAATTATCTTATGTCAAAAGAGTTATATAATCACTCATTTAAATCGTCTCTATGTTTTTTTATGTATATTTTTTATTATTTATCTCTTTTTGGTGCACTATATCGATCCGTAAGGGTGTCAAAATTGTTTCATCTTTGATCTGTATACTTAATTGGACAGAAATAGAAATTTAAACGTGCATTTGTTGAATTTTCTACTTTTGGGCGATTAATTCGGCATTAAGCGCAAAGTCCATCCTCGTTCTGTTTCGTTGATTTTTACGGGTTATTGCAAGTCTGACACTTTACAAACGTGCCGTGTGCTGGTTTCATTGTCTCACGTTTTCAGGCTTGTGTGCCTGATTTGTATATAGTTTGTGAAATTTATAGCAAAATCTGTGTTCGTTTTATTCGTGATTGTATCATTTTGCGACAAATAGGTTTTTTGTTTTCTATTTAAGTACTTCTAATTTGTATTGAGCAGTTGAATTCATGACATGCTGATGTGCTTTATTTTGAGTGGCAGTTTTTGCGTTTCCTAGCCGCACAATCGTTTGATTGCGCTTGCTTTTAGATTGTTTTCTGGTTTTGGCCGATATTTCAGTGAGGTTTTTCAATGTCTTTTGTAGGCAGACATGAACAGGTTTTTCCGGTTTCTCTTGCGCAGGCAGGCTTGTGGGTCAAACAAAAGGTAGCTCCAGCCGATCTGAGTTTTGTTCTTGCTGAATCCATCGAAATTCATGGGCCTGTCCATCCAGGTCTGTTTTGCCAGGCGTTGCGCCGCTTGTCAGATGATTTTGCTGTCACACGGTCACGCATCAAGGAAATCGAAGGACAGCCGCATCAGGTTGTCATGGCGGCCTATTGCGGCGTCTTTGACGTCATCGATTTCAGTACTGCTGAAAATCCTGGCGCAAGTGCGACGGAGTGGATGCAAAAGCATATGTGCAAGCCTCTCGATCTTGCCAATGACAATCTCTGGGGGTCTTCGCTTCTGAAGCTCGCAGCGACGGAATGGGTCTGGTATCATTGGGCACATCATATCATCATGGATGGGTTCTCCGGTGGCCTGCTGGCCCGGCGGCTGGTCGATATTTACTCGGCACTGGCCCAGGGCAACCAGCCGGAACCCTATGATTGCGGCTCTCCGCAGGAATTGCTGGAGCTTGAGCGTACCTACCGCGATTCGGTACATTTCCAGCGCGACAAGGCCTATTGGTCCGAACAGATGAAGGGCCTGCCGGAGCCGGTGACCCTGATGAAGAAGAAAGGCGAACCTTCCGGTGGCCTGCTGCGCCACACGACGGTCATCGACCGGCAGACGGTCAAGGGGCTTGCAGAAATCAGCCGAGGCTTTGGCGCCAGCGTGCCGCAGGCGTTGATTGCTCTGGTCGCGGCCTATTACGCCAAGGCGACCAATTGCGAAGAGCTGACCATGGTGACCATGGTTACGGCCCGTATCAGCCAGACGATGCGCCGCATTCCCGGCATGACCGCCAATGCGGTTCCGCTGCGGTTTTCAATGACGCCGGATCTGTCCTGGCGCGAATTGACCGGTCAGGTTTCCCAGCAGATGAGCCGGGCGCTGCGCTACCAGCGTTACCGCTATGAGGATATTCGCCGCGATCTCGGCATGGTCCGGCAGGATGCGCAGATTGCCTGGCTGGGCGTCAATATCGAGCCTTTCGATTACGATCTGCGCTTTGATGGCCATCCGACCACCGTGCATAATATGTCAAACGGCACGATGACGGATTTCACCATCTTTGCCTATGACCGCGGCGACAATGGCGACCTGCGCATCGATTTCGATGCCAATCCGGCGCTCTATACGCTGGAGGAACTGGCCGATCACGAGGCACGGTTTACCCGTATGCTGAGAGAGATTCTGGCCGCGCCGGAAAAGCCGCTGCGCGACGTCAGCCTGCTGTCAACGTGGGAGCGTCAGGAAATCCTGACAGATTGGAATGATACGGCCCATAAATTGCCGGATCAGACTTGGCCGGAACTGTTCCGGGCGCAGGCAGCCCGCACGCCGGATGCGGTCGCGCTATCCTTTGGCGGACGCCAGATGACCTATGGCGAACTGGATGCAGCCTCCGATCATCTGGCTGGCTATCTGATGGAAAAGGGCGCGGTAGCCGGTGCCCTGGTGGCTGTGGCTGTGCCGCGGTCTGAAAACATGGTTGTGGCGTTGCTGGCGGTGCTGAAAAGCGGCGCGGCCTATCTGCCGCTCGATCCGGCTGATCCAGCCTCGCGGGTGGCGATGATTCTGGAGGATGCGCAGCCAGCTTGCGTCATCACCACAGAGGAAGTGGCTGGCAACCTGCCGGATGCCACCGACAACCTGATCTTCCTCGATAAACCCCTCGAGCGACAGGGACGTGACCTGCCGAAGGGGCCGTCGCTGACCGACACGGCCTATATCATCTTTACGTCCGGTTCGACCGGTCGGCCCAAGGGTGTGGAAATTCCGCATCGCGGCCTGATGAACTTCCTCCTGTCGATGCAGGACCTGCTGAAACTGGACAGCGAAGACCGCTTGCTGGCCGTCACGACGATTTCCTTCGATATTGCAGCCCTTGAGCTTTATCTGCCGCTGCTGGCAGGTGCACGCACGGTGATCGCGTTGCGCTCGGAAGTGCGCGACCCGGCAGTGCTGCATGGGTTGATCCGCAGTGCGGGCATTACCATTATGCAGGCGACGCCGTCTTTGTGGCGTGCGTTGCTGGCCGATCATCATGAGGGCCTGAAGGGTTTGCGCAGCCTGGTGGGTGGCGAGGCGCTTCCTGCCGATCTCGCCCATAAGATGGCACGGCTCGGTCATCCCGTTCTCAATGTTTACGGACCGACCGAAACCACGATCTGGTCCACCAACATGCCGCTTTTGGGCAGCGATCTCGACAGCGCGCCAATTGGCAGGCCAATCTGGAATACCCGCGTTTATGTCCTCGACCGGCATCTTCAGCCAGTGCCGCCCGGCTTTATCGGTGAACTGTATATCGGTGGTGCGGGCGTGGCGAAGGGCTACCTGAACCGCCCGGACCTGACGGCAGAAAAATTCATGGCTGATCCTTTCGCAGGCGAAGGCGAGCGGATCTACCGGACAGGTGACCTGGTGCGCTGGCGGCGCGATGGCGTGCTGGACTATCTCGGCCGCAACGACCACCAGATCAAGATCCGCGGCTTCCGGGTGGAGCCGGGCGAAATCGAGGCAGCGCTTGCTGCCCTGCCACAGGTGCGTGAAGCCGTGGTTATTCTGCGCGATGATCCGGGCCGCGAAAAGCGACTGGTTGCTTATGTTGTCCCCAGAGAGGGTGCGGTAGGCGAGGGTGCCACGCTGGATGCCGCAGATCTTTCGGAGCGGTTGGGCAAAGTTATTCCCGTCCATATGATCCCGGCGGCCTATGTGGTGCTGGAAGCTATTCCGTTGAACTCGAATGGCAAGACCGACCGCCATGCGCTGCCATTGCCACAATGGACGGTGACGGAAGGCATTGCCCTGCCGGGGACCGATGCCGAAAAGCGGCTTGCCGCCTTGTGGTGCGAGATCCTCGGTCTGGAGCAGATCGGCATTCACGACAGTTTCTTCGTGCTCGGCGGCGATTCGCTGGCTGCCGCTGGAATGATTTCCGCCGTTCGCAGCCGGTTGAAGGGCGAAATCCCGCTCGGTGCCGTGTTCGAAACGCCAACCATCGCCGCCTTGGCGGTGCATCTGGATGAGGCAAGCGCAGGCTCGCCGCTGATCGAGCCGGTGCTGGCCATCCGCGCCAAGGGTGAGCGCCCGCCGCTGTTCTGCATCCATCCGGTGCTGGGCCTGGGCTGGAGCTTCTTCTCGCTCGCGCAGCATTTGAGCGACGATGTGCCGGTCTATGCCCTGCAATCGGACGGGTTGCATGACCTTGCCGCTTTGCCTCGCTCTATCGAGGATATGGCCGCGCTCTATGTGCAGAGGATTCGCAAGATCCAGCCGCACGGGCCATACCATCTGCTGGGCTGGTCGCTGGGCGGGCTGATTGCCCATGAAATGACCCGGCAATTGCAGGCAGAAGGCCAGGCTATCGCGTTCCTGGGCATGATGGACAGCTACCATTTCAAGCCTGCCGCTCAATTGCAGGACGATGCGACGCTGGCGCGGGCAGCCCTCGGGTTCCTTGGCTTTGACGAAAAGGCGGCGGGCGACAAGCCATCGCTGGCCGAGCTTGGCGATTTCGTGCTGAAAATGTTCGATACGGACAACCATGTCCTGCTGGAGCAGGTTCACCAGTTCGATCCGGAATTCGTCGAACGCGCCAAAGCGACCATCCTTCACAATCTGGAAATTGCCCAGCGCTTTACACCGGGCAAGATCGATGCCGATGTGCATTTCTTCCGCGCCGAACCAAGTGCTGGCAGTGAGGCCCTGAACACCATCCTCAACTACGATGCTGAAACCTGGTTGCCGCATGTGGAGGGCAGGGTTTACCTGCGCGATATGACCTGCAACCACCACGACATGCTCAATATCGAACCGGCGTCCCATATCAGCGCCGTCGTTCAGGCCGAGCTGCTACGTGAATTTCTGGTCCTGCGCCGGCCCCAGGCCGAGGCCAAGATTGAGCGTGTGACGAGGTTTGCCTAATCCGTCAGGTTCTAGCACCGACAATTGAATTATCCCGCCCCACGCTACCGTGGGGCGGGTAAAATATCGAAATCAGGTTTGCTGATCTGCTCCAATGGGTTACTGCTATCGAGATTAGCGGCATATGTCCGTGGCTCTAATGCCAATCACGACGATACCGCTGGCCCACCTCGTTTGCGGATCTTGTCATGACCCAGCCATTCCTTCCCCTTTCCATCCGCCCGTTAACGCCTGAAGCCTTCGCTCCATTCGGCGATGTCATCGAGGCCGACCCCGCCCGGATGCGGCTGATCAATGGCGGAACGACCGAGCGGTTTCATGCTTTGGCCAGCCCCGATGTGGTGGGTGATGGCGCGCGCGTGGTCCTCAATATCTTTCGCGGTCAGCCGCGCCACTTTCCCTATGAAATTGGCATGATGGAACGGCATCCGCTTGGCAGCCAAAGCTTTACGCCGCTGTCGGGCCGCCCGTTCCTGCTGGCGGTTTCGCTGGACGAGGGTGGCCGTCCGGGCGTGCCGCAGGTGTTTCTGGCCGAGCCGCAGCAGGGCGTGAACTACCACCGCAATGTCTGGCACCATCCTTTGATGGCAATCGGTGAGGTCAGCGATTTTCTGGTTGCGGATCGCGACGGGCCGGGAAACAATCTGGAAGAGTTCTTCTTCGACCAGCCCTACCTGATTCTGGAGCCACGCCCATGACCGGCCTGACCACCCATGTTCTTGATACCGCCTTGGGCCGCCCGGCGTCTGGCCTGCGCATTCAGCTGATGCGGATGAACGGCGAGGAGGCGGAGCTGATCAAGACCGTGTTCACCAATGCCGATGGCCGGGTGGATGGCGGGCCGATCCTGGCTGGCGAGGACTTTCGCATCGGCCAATATGAATTGCTGTTTCATGCCGGTGACTATCTGCTTACCCAGGGGGCGGAACTGACCGATCCGCCGTTTCTGGATGTCATTCCCATTCGCTTCGGCATTGCCGATCCGCAGGCCCATTACCATGTGCCGCTACTGCTTTCGCCCTACGGCTACTCAACCTATCGGGGGAGCTGAGAGATGCGGTTTGCCGCTATCGCCGATATTCACGGCAATTGTCTGGCTCTGGAAGCGGTGCTGGCCGATATTGCCGCTCAGGGCATTGGCTATGACCATGTCGTCAATCTCGGTGATTGTTTTTCCGGGCCGCTGGAGGCGGGGCGCACCGGCGACCTGCTGCTGTTGCTGGATCTCGTCACCGTCAGGGGCAATCACGACCGCTATCTGATCGAGCAGGACAGGGCGGCGATGCATTCTTCCGATGCGCAAGCCTATGACCAGCTCTCGCCCCGGCATTTGCAATGGCTGCAACGCCTGCCGGTCACCACGGTTTGGCGCGAGGAGGTGTTTCTCTGCCATGCCACGCCTGACATTGACGATCTCTACTGGCTGGAAAGCGTCAGCCCCGAAGGCCTGGTGCATCTTAAAGCCCGCGCCGAAATTGAAGCACTGGCCGAGGGCGTCGGGCAGGAGCTGATCCTCTGCGCCCATTCGCATCTGCCGCGTGCGGTGCGGCTTACCGATGGGCGGCTGATCGTCAATCCCGGCAGCGTCGGCTGCCCGGCCTATGATGATGACGTGCCGTTTTATCACCGGGTGGAAGCCGGAACGCCGCTCGCTTCCTACGCCATTCTGGAAAAGGGTGAAACAGGCTGGACGGTGACGTTCCGGCAGGTGCCTTACCGTCATCTCGAAATGGCCCGGCTGGCGGCGGACAGGGGTCGGGACGATTGGGCAAGCGGGCTGGAAAGCGGCTGGCTCGCCTGACGATCAATGCCAAAAATAATCTGTTGCAAAACTCTTTCCGCGACCTTTTTGATCAGCGGCGCTGTATGATGGCTCCGGGAAGAGGATGAATGAACCATCATGCGATTGCTGATCGTTGAAGACAATCATGAATTGGCCGATTGGCTGGCCAAGGCCCTGACCCAGGCGCATTACACCGTGGATGCCGCCCATGATGGCGAGGAGGCCGAGGATTTTTTGAACCTCGCCGATTATGCCGCCGTGATCCTCGATCTGTCCCTGCCGAAGATCGATGGAATGACCCTGCTGAAGCGCATTCGCCGCAGTGGCCGTAAGGTTCCGGTGATTATCCTGACTGCCAATGCCTCGCTGGACGGACGGGTGGCGGGGCTGGATTCCGGTGCCGACGACTATCTCGCCAAGCCTTTCGAAATGGCCGAGCTGGAAGCCCGGCTGCGGGCATTGATCCGGCGCGGGCATGATCTTGCCAGCCCGGAAATTGCCGTGGCTGATCTGGTGTTGAACAGCGCAACCCGGCAGTTTTCCCTCAAGGGTGAGGTTTTATCGCTAACGCCACGCGAACATTCGGTGCTGGAATATCTGATACTAAAGGCGGGCAGCACCGTCACCAAGGCGGCGCTGTCGCAAAGCGTATTTGGCTTCGATGCCGAGACCGATCCGAGCGCCATTGAGATTTACGTGCATCGGGTGCGCAAAAAGCTGGAAGGCGGGACGGTGCAGATCGCCACCCTGCGTGGCCTCGGCTATATGCTGCGGGCCGCGTGAGATGGGGAGCGTGATATGGGCGGGCGCGGCATGAATTTTGGTCGTGTCCGGCCCTTGCTGCGGCTGCGCCACAGTCTGCGGGCACAGCTTCTGGCCTGGGTGATGGTGACGCTGGTCGGCGTGATCGGCTTCAATCTCTATTTCGGGCTGGTCATGGCCCGCAGCACTGCCAATCTGGTGACGGATAATATGCTGCTCGGCTCAGCACGGATGATTGCCGAGGCGGTGCGGGTCGATCAGGGCGGCAATGTCGAGGTGGATATTCCACCGGCAGCGCTGGAAATCTTCGATACCGGCTTTGGCGACCGGGTCTATTACCGGGTCACGACCGCCTGGGGCAATCTGCTGTCCGGCTATGCCGACCTGCAAACCCCGGCCCATGAACACCAGGGCGAAGACATGGTGTTTCGTAATCTCAATGTCCGTGCCTTGATGCTGAACCATCCGGTGGTCGGCTTTGATTCTGGTGCAGGGACTGATGGCGCGGGCGTCACGGTGACGGTGGCGGTGACGCGCTATAGCCAGCAGGCGATGCGCACCCATCTGTGGTTTTCGAATTTTAACGGGCAGGTTCTGCTGGTTCTGGTCGCTGGGGTGGTGACGGTGCTGGGGCTCCAGCGCGGTCTTGCCCCCGTCTTGCGGCTGCGGGATGCGGTGCGCGCCCGCCGCCGTGACCAGTTGGAGCCTTTTGATGAGGCGATCGTCCATACCGAGCTTCGTCCGCTGGTGCGGGCGCTGAATGACTACATGAACCGCGTGCAGCGCCAGATGGCGGCGCAAAAACGCTTCGTCGCCAATGCCGCCCATCAATTGCGTACACCACTGACGCTGATTTCGACGCAAGCCAGCTTTGCCGCCCGTGAAACCGACTCCGCCCGGCGCGAAGAGGCACTGCACGCGCTGATCCGAAGCACCCGGCAAGTGACCCGGCTTGCCGAACAATTGCTGACCCTAACCCGCGCCGAACCGGGCAGCCGCGCGCCCCGCGCCGACCACGTCGATATGGCCGATATCGCCCGCCAAGTGCTGGAAGCCCAGGCCGAAGACGCATTGCGGCGCGGCATCGATCTCGGCCTGGAGGCGGAAGGGGCGGCCCCCGTCACCGGCGACGCCACCATGCTGCGCGAAATGACCGTCAACCTGGTTGATAACGCCCTGCGCTACACGCCGTCCCCCGGCGTGGTGACGGTAACAGTGGAGACGCTTGCCGACACCGTACAACTCACCGTCGAAGACAGCGGCCCCGGCATCGCGCCCGCAGAACACGAACAGGTCTTCGAACGCTTCTATCGCATCATCGGCACACAACCCGAAGGCAGCGGCCTCGGCCTCGCCATCGTCCGCGAAGTGGTGGAAGGCGCAGGCGGCAAGGTGACGTTGGGGAGTGCTGCGGAGGGAGGGTTGAAGGTGGTGGTGCGGCTGCCGAGGGCGGTGTGAAGGACGTTGCTTCCAACATCACGACGGCGTGCACTATATAGTTTTTAATAATTATTTGCCACGGGTCGTTTTTTAAGCGTTCACAATCTCAACTTCGGTTTGGACATCCCAAAAAGATCAGATATTGTTAAGTCTGGGGATGCAATTTATAATTGAAAATTTGGGGGGTGGTGGCTTATGGCCCTTTCGTTGCGTGCAAATTATAGTCGTGTTTTATTTAGTTTTCTCATTTCCGGATCTCTGACTTTGTCATACAGTTCCGGGGCGAATGCGCGGTTCATATCGCCTGACCCCATGGATCCGACGCTGGCGGGTGTTAACACCAACCGTTACGCCTATGCTTTGAACGAGCCCATCAACAATAGCGATGCCAACGGTCATTTTGCCGTCGCAGGCGCTGTGGTGGGTGCGGCTATCGGAGTGGCCGTTCAGGCGGCTATGGATACTTATAATGGTCGCTCAATACGAAGATTCATTGAAAATGACTCTTCGTATTCCGTTTGAAAATATCTCAAGCCTCTGACGCATTTGAGATATTTTCAATTCTTCAAGTCGAGGATGCGTCAGCATCTTCGAGACTTGGTATAAGTGGTGCAAACGTTTATGCAGGAGCCGCAATCGGTGGCGCGGTTGCTGGTGCCACTGCCGGACTGGCATCGGGGCTTGGTGCCGGCGTCTACGGAGCGTCCGGGGTGACGGGCAATGTCGCTGCCGGGGTGGCCAAAAAGGCATTCAACGGACAGGCCCCTACCGTTGCGGGCGTCGCTGGTGATGCGATGTCAGGTGCGGTATTCGGGGTCGTTGGAGGAGCCGTTGGCTCCAAAGTGAGTGGTTCCTTGCAGGGATTGTCGGCTGCACAAAAGGGTAAACTTGGAGAGGGGCTGACAACATTTAAGGAATTATTTAAGGGGAATGTTGATCTCGGTAATCGGCCTGTCCTTTCTGGCGGTAAAACAGCGACAGGCCTCGACAGACGGGCGATAATAGATCACGAATTCCAAAATATATTTACCGGAAATAGCAGACTTGTGGAGTCGAAATTTGGTAAAGCCGCCGGCCTTACTAAAAATCAGCGAGATGCACTTGCAAATGGCGCAGAATTTGAGGTCAATCGGATGACGCCGGATTCCGTTTCCGGTTTTGCAAGTGGAACTGCGGCGGGGGCCGCTGCTGCCGGCGAACATTCACAAGTCGATGATAGCCAAAAATATCAAGATTAGTCATGAAGCAAAAGACCGGGAAAAAGATCAGTAATATGAAAGCGGTCAAGCAGCAATTTCATGATCGCATCGAGCCCCTTTTCATGAACTGGGGACTATCGCAGCATCCTAATCCTAGCGCGTCTTTTGGGCCGACCGATCAGGGATTTTTTTATGATTTTGCAGATCTACGCGATTTTACCGATGTGAAGTTGGTGAGCTTCTGCATTATTCAGCCGAACGCTTCGTTGTGGATTCCAGGGTTACGACTTGGTGTCTTCGAGAAAAATTTAAGGGAGTTACCCACCATATATGGTTATACCAAGGATGTTTACAGATTAACGAGAAATTGGTCCATTTGGCGCCCATGTTATGTCAAATTTGAGTTAGGCTCCAACATAAAGCAAGAGGATATTCCGCAAAAAGCGGAGGCCTTGATCGACGACGTCCTGAAAAACATCGGCAAACTTCATCGCTACCTGTATGGCTGACCCCGCATGAAGCAGCGAAGCGTCAAGAAACTCAGTAAGATGAAGGCGGTCGATCAGCAATTTCACGCGCAAATCGAGCCGCTTTTTATGAACTGAGGATTGTCGCGACATCCAAATAAACGTTCATATTTCGGCAAAGAAGATTTTGGTTACCGTTACGATTTCGCGGATGTTCGCGATTTGTCTGATGTGAAATTAGCAAGCTTTGCTATCCATCATCCCTACGGTTCCTTGTGGATCAGGGGGTACCGACTTGGTCGATTCAACGAAAATATAGAAGAACTACCAATACTGTTCGACAACATTAAAGGAATTTTTATTTTGACGAGAGACTGGTCGATTTGGCGACCATGGAATATCAAGTTTGAATTGGGTTTTAACATCAAGCAAGAGGATATCCCGCGCAAGGCGGAGGCGTTGATCGATGACGTTTGTAAAAATATCGACAAACTTCATCGTTACTTATATGGCTGACCCCGCATGAAGCAGCGGAATGTCAAAAAAATCAGTAAGATGAAAGCGGTCGATCAGCAATTTCACGCTCGGATCGAGCCGCTTTTTACAAGCTGGGGATTGTCGCGACATCCAAATTCTGACGCTCGTTTCGGACCGACCGATCATGGATTTTTCTACGATTTCGCGGATTTGCGGGATCTTTCCGATGTCAAACTCGCAGGTTTCGGTATCATACAACCTGACGCTTCTCTGTGGATCCGGGGTTTCTGGCTTGGCGAATTTAAGGCGAGTATTGATGAGGTTCCTGTTTTATATGATACCATTGAAGGCATTTTTACTTTAACAAGACGTTGGTCGATTTTGCGACCGCTCGATGTCACGTTTTCCTTGCGCTCTCATATCGAGCCATCCGATATTCCGCAGAGGGCGGAAGCCTTGATCGACGACGTCCTGAAAAACGTCGGCAAACTTCATCGCTACCTTTATGGCTGACCCAGTATGAAGCAGCGGAATGTCAAAAAAATAAGCAAGATGAAAGCGGTCAAGCAGCAATTTCATGATCGCATCGAGCCGCTTTTTATGAGCTGGGGATTGTCGCGACATCCAAATCCCGGCGCCTGTTTCGGGCCGAGCGATCATGGTTTTTTCTATGATTTTGCAGATCTGCGAGATCTTTCTGATGTCAAACTCGCAGGTTTCGGTATTATACAGCCGAACGCTTCTCTGTGGATCCGGGGTTTCCGGCTTGGAGAATTTGAGGAAAATATTGATGAATTGCCTATTTTGCACGGTAATATCAAAGGTTTGTTTGCTTTAAGAAGGAATTGGTCGATTTTGCGGCCGCTCGATGTTACGTTTTCGTTGCGCTCTCATATCGAGCCGTCCGATATTCCGCAAAAAGCGGAGGCCTTGATTGATGATGTCTTCAAACATATCGGCAAACTTCATCGCTACCTGTATGGCTGACCCCGCATGAAGCAGCGAAGCGTCAAGAAACTCAGTAAGATGAAGGCGGTCGATCAGCAATTTTATGATCGGATCGAGCCGCTTTTTATGAGCTGGGGATTGTCACAGCATCCAAATAAACGTTCGTATTTCGGGGCATCAGACCATGGTTACCGTTACGATTTAGCAGATGTCCGCGATTTGTCTGATGTGAAATTAGCAGCCTTTAGCATTTATCAGCCCGACGCTTCGCTTTCGATAAGAGGCTACCGGCTTGGCCCATTTGATAAAGATATAGAAGATCTGCCAATATTGTTCGGCAATATTAAAGGGACTTTTGTTTTGAGGCGAAACTGGGCGATCTGGCGGCCGCTCGATGTCACGTTTTCGTTGCGCTCTCATATCGAGCCGTCCGAGATTCCGCAAAAAGCGGAAGCTTTGATCGACGACGTCTTCAAACATATCGGTAAACTTCACCGTTATTTGTACGATTGAACTGTGTAGGCTGTTTCAAACCATGTCATATTCGGTTTGTAGGAAGCTCTTCTGCATTTTTGAAATCGAAAAATTGAGACAGAACGCGCAACTCGTTTCGCAGTCACATGACCAAAACCCGCCCGCAACATCAGTTGCGAGCGGCTTGCCGGGAGGAGCATTTGCTTCCGTCAGCGCACCTCAATGCGTGTCGAGGCTCTGCTGTGGGCGCCATTTGGCGAGGCGGTTTTCGATCAGGGTCATCACATATTCGGCGGCGAGTGTGATGATCATGACGAGGACGATGGCGGCGAACATGCCGGCGGCGTCGAAGGTGCCTTTGGCAATCGAGATCAGCTGGCCGATGCCGTAGCGGGCACCGACGAATTCGCCGACGATGGCGCCGATGATCGCAAAGCCGAAGGAGACGTGCAGGCTGGCGAAGATCCAGCTCATCGCCGAGGGTACAATTACCGCTTTTGTCACCTGCCAGTCATTGGCACCGAGAATGCGGGCATTGGCGATCATGTCCTGGTCGGCTTCGCGCACGCCCTGGAAGGCGTTGGCGAACACCACGAAGAACACCATGATAAAGGCCAGCGCTACCTTGGAGGCAAGGCCGAGGCCCATGATCATGATGAAGATTGGCGCCAGAACCACGCGGGGAATGGAGTTGATCGCCTTGATATAGACGGAGAAAATATCGGACAGCAGCTTGTTACGGCCAAGGCCGATGCCGACCACCACACCGGCAATCGAGCCGGAGAAGAAGCCGATCAGCGCCTCTTCCATGGTGATACCGAGATTGTACCAGAGCGACCCTTCCGTGGTGCCATTGACGGCCCAGTCATAGATCCGCTCCACCACCGCATAGGGGCTGGCATAGAAGAACGGGTCAATCCAGGTCTGATCGGAAGCCACCTGCCACAGCGTCAGCACGCCAACCAGAATGGCGAGCTGCCAGAACAGCACGATCTGCTTGCGGCGTTTGACGGATTTCAGTGCGGCTGCCTCGATTTCCTTGTCGGACGTGCCAACGCGAAAGGTAGTTGCCGGGCTTTGCATACTAATGTCTGCCATAATTCTATCCTCCTCAGGCGGCTTCGCTGGCGCGGCGGTAGCTGGTTTCCACTTCCTGGCGCATGTCTTCCCAGATCGTCTTGCAATATTCGACGAATTCCGGCTCGTAACGGATCTCGGAGACAACGCGCGGGCGCGGCAGCGCGATGGGGTAGACGGATTTGACCGTGGCCGGACCGGCGGTCAGCACATAGACCTTGTCAGCCAGCGCCACGGCTTCTTCCAGATCGTGGGTGACGAAAATCACCGAGGCCTTGCGCTCGGCCCACAGCTTCAGCAATTCCTCATGCATCACGGTGCGGGTCTGGACGTCCAGCGCCGAGAACGGCTCGTCCATCAGCAGGATTTCCGGCTCGTTGATGAAGGTCTGGGCCAAGGCCACGCGCTTCCTCATGCCGCCCGAAAGCTGGTGGGGATAGTGATGCAGGAACTTGCCAAGGCCGACGCGGGCCAGCCAGTCTTTCGCCAGCTTTTCTGCTTCGGTTTTGGATTTGCCACGAAACAGCGGGCCAGCCATGACATTGTCGATGACATTCTTCCAGGGAAACAGCGCATCCTTCTGGAAGGCGAAGCCGACGCGCGGGTCGATACCGTTGACCGGGCCGCCCATCAGCCGCACTTCGCCAGCGCTGGGCTTGGCAAGGCCGGTGACAAGGTTGAGCGTGGTGGATTTGCCGCAGCCGGTCGGGCCGACGACGGCAACGAATTCGCCGCGCTCCACCGCCATGTTGAAATCTTTCAGCGCGGTCAGCGTCTTGCCGGTGGGGGAGACGAAACGGCGCGTCACATTAATGAGTTCGATAGCCGGGGTCCGGCTCTGATCTTTGGCCATGGGACATCCTTCCGGCGAGCGTCAGGCCCGCAGAGTGTGGTCGTTAAAGGAGGGGGAGGGCCGCCCGGCCAAGTGACTGGCGGCCCTGAAAATCAGAACTTGGCGTTCTTGACGAATTCGGTCGTATAGGTCTTGGACAGGTCGATCTTCTTGCCCTTGACGTTCTTGGAAAATTCAGAGAGCACGGCCAGAACCGTCGGCGGGCCATCTTCCGGCATCACGCCATCGGGGGTGAACATGCCTTTGCCAGCGTCGAGAGCCTTGATATAGCCCTCCTTGTCGCCAACGTAGAAATCCTTCGGCATCTTATCGGCAATTTCGGCAGCCGAATGGGTGTTGATGAATTTCAGCGTCTTGACGAAGGCGTTGGCAAGCTTCTGCACGTCTTCCTTATGTTCCTTGACCCAGGCGGTTTCCATGTAGAGCGAGGCGGCCGGATAGGTGCCACCCAGCGCTTCGCGGGTCTTGTCCACGGTGCGCAGATCCACGAGAATCGAGGCTTCGCCGGTCTTGACCATGCGCGAAATCGTCGGCTCCGTTGTCATGCCGCCCTGGATGCTGGCCTGCTGCATGGCGGCAATGAACGTGCCGCCCGCGCCGACCGGAATGGTAACGATCTCGCCCGGCTTCAAGCCTGCCTTGGAGGCCATGTAGAGGGTGAGGAAATTGGTGGAAGAGCCAAGCCCGGTCACACCCAGCGTCTTGCCTTTGAAATCGGCAAAGCTCTTGATTTCGGGGTTCTTGGTCGAAACCAGCTGGACTTCGCCTGGTGCCTGGCTGAATTGTACGACGGATTCGACGAATTTGCCCTTGGCTTGCAGATCGACGCAATGGTCGTAGAAACCGACCACGCCGTGCACAGCGCCGGCCAGAAGCTGGTTTTCCGCATCGACGCCAGCCGCTTCGTTCAGCAGCTCGACATCAAGACCTTCTTCCTTGAAATAGCCGAGGCTCTCGGTCAGCTTGGCGGGCAGATAGATCTGCTTTTCAAAACCACCGACCATGATGGTGATCTTTTCGGCGGCTTGCGACAGCGCGGTGCTGGCCGTCAGGCTGGCGGCAGCAACAGCACACAGCGAAAGGGCGCGGAAAAATTGGCGTGTGGAACGCATGGATATTATCCTCCTCTGGGTCAGTCCCGTGGCGCGCTCCCCGGCGCGTCTCCTCCACGGGATGGTGGAGCGTTTGTAGCAGCGCTAGCTTTCAGTCAGCTTTCAGAGGCGAAAAAATCAACGGATTGTTAAATCCGCGGTTTCGACGCCACGCCCGCCACATAGGTTTCCATCACCACCCGGTCGTCGCCCAGCGTCTGCATCAGGAACAGTTCTTCGGTCAGCGAGGTCACAGCTTCCATTTTCAGCGCCATGGCCGGGGTGGCATGGGCGTTGAGCACCACCAGATCGGCCTCGGTGCCTGACGCGAGCGTGCCGATCTTGTCGGAGAGTGACAGGGCCTCAGCATTACCCAGCGTCATATGGTAGAAACTGTCGAGCGGGTTCAGCCGTTCGCCCAGCAATTGCTGGATCTTGTAGGCCTCGTCCAGAGTGCGCAGCATGGAATAGCTGGTGCCGCCGCCGATGTCGGTGGCAAGGGCAACGCGCACCGGCTTGTTCCGCCGCTGGATGGCTTTCAGCGGGAAGAGGCCGGAGCCGAGGAAGAGGTTTGACGTTGGGCAATGCACAGCGACCGAGCCTGACTCTGCGAGAGCGTCCGCCTCACGGTCCGAGAGATGGATGGCGTGACCGAACAGGGTTTTACGCCCGAGCAGGCCGTAGCGGGCATAGATATCCGTATAGTCAGTTGACTCAGGGTAAAGGCTGGCGGTGAACTCGATTTCCTCGCGGTTCTCAGAGAGATGCGTTTGGATATGCAGATCCGGGAATTCATGGGCCAGCGCCTGAGTGCGCTCCATCTGCTGCGGTGTCGAGGTGATGGCAAAGCGCGGGGTGATGGCGACGAGGTTGCGCCCGCGACCGTGCCAGCTTTCAATCAATTCCTTGGTCTCGTCATAGCCGCTCTGTGGCGTGTCCAGCAGGCCCTGCGGCGCATTGCGGTCCATCATCACCTTGCCGGCGATCATCCGTGTGCCGCGACGGGCGCTTTCGGCAAAGAAGGCATCCGCCGAGGTTTTATGCACCGAGCAATAGGCAACCGCCGTCGTCGTGCCTTGGCGCAGGAACTCGTCGAAGAAATGCGTGGCGATCCGCGCTGCATGCGCAGTTTCAACGAAGCGGCATTCCTCTGGGAAGGTATAGGTGTTCAGCCATTCCAGCAGGTTGGCGGCGTAGGAGCCGATCACCTGCATCTGCGGAAAATGCACATGGCAGTCGATAAAACCGGGCAGAATCAGATGGGGGCGGTGGTCAATTTCCACGGTCTGGGCGTCGGCCTCTGCCTTGACACTGTCATAGGCGCCGGAGGCGAGGATCAGGCCGTTTTCCACCAGAACGGCGCCATCGCTTTCAAAAAGATAGCTGTCGGTATCGGTGATGTCGCGGGGCTGGCTGCGGAAGGAGAGCAGGCGTCCACGGATCAGGGTCTTTGTCATTACGGGCTTTTGCCTTTCACAGCACTTTCATACCAGGCGACCAGCAGGGCGCGTTCCTGAGGCGTGACCTCCGAAACATTGCCGGGCGGCATGGCGTGGCTTCGTCCGGCCTGGATATAGATCTCCCGGGCATGCGCCGCAATCTCGGCATCGGTTTCGAATTTGACGTTCTTGGGCGCAAATGTCAGCCCGTCCCAGACCGGTTCCGCCGCATGGCACATGGAACAGCGCGCCTGGATAATATCGCGGGCCGTGCCAAAATGCGCGTCCGCCATGAACTGCTGTTGCATGGGCGACAGTGCGGCATGCTCGCCTGAACCTGGTTTCTGCACGGTGGAAAGCCACATGATGATAATGAAGATCACCGTGGTCAGCATCCAGGTCCAGATCGGGCGGCCTTTGCGGGCATGGGTGGTGTTGAACCAGTGGCGAATGGTAACGCCCATCAGGAAGACGAGAGCTGCGATAATCCAATTATAGGCGGTGGCGAAGGCCAGCGGATAATGGTTGGACAGCATGAAAAACACGACTGGCAGCGTCAGGTAGTTGTTGTGCAGCGAGCGTTGCTTGGCGATCATGCCGTATTTCGGATCGGGTTTACGCCCGGCAATCAGATCGGCCACCACGACGCGCTGGTTTGGCATGATGATGAAGAACACATTTGCGGTCATGATCGTCGCGGTAAACGCGCCCAGATGCAGGAAGGCGGCACGTCCGGTAAACACCTGTGTATAGCCCCAGGCCATTGCGACCAGCAAGATATAGAGCAGGATCATCAGACCCCAGGTATTCTTGCCGATCGGGGATTTGCACAACAGGTCATAACAGATCCAGCCAATGGCAAGCGAAGCCATCGACAGGCCGATGGCCTGCGGTTGGCTGAGGTCGAGCACGCTGCGGTCGATTAGAAACAGATCGGCCCCGCCATAATAGACCACGCAGAGCATGGCAAAACCGGAGAGCCAAGTGGCATAGCTTTCCCATTTGAACCAGGTCAGATGCTGCGGCATCGAGGCGGGCGCCACCAGATATTTCTGCACGTGGTAAAACCCGCCGCCATGCACCTGCCATTCCTCGCCATAGACGCCCTCCGGCATGCCGGGGCGTTTGACGAGACCCAGATCCAGCGCGATGAAATAGAAGGAAGAGCCGATCCAGGCGATGGCGGTGACGACATGCAGCCAGCGGACCGCAAAAGCCAGCCATTCCCAGGCGATGGCGAATTCATACATGGTTGACCTCTTTGACTCTCCCGACCAGTGACATTGCAAAATACTGGCGGCCAAGGGAAGGGCACATTTTCGCAGATGCGCAAAAATATGTGCATGCGTATGTTTTAGGCAGATCGGGCGAGGATCAAGACGTATGGACGCCGTTCAGTTCTAGTGGTGGCAGGCTTGCAATCAGCCATTGGTGAAAGGCCTTGACCTTCGGCATGGTCCGGCGCGATGGCGGGTAAACCAGCCAATAGATCTCGTCATCACCCAGCAGCAGGTCGAAGGGCTGGATCAGACGGCCCGCCGTCAGATCGTCGCTGACATAAAAGGGGCTGAGAAAGGCCATGGCGTGGCCAGCAATTGCCGCACCAGCCTGAAGGTCGAGTGCGCCCTGAGCGTCCAGGCCTGTTGACCTCGGGAGGGGAGAAACAACGCCTGCGGCACGAAACCAGTCTGCCCACCAGGTCATGTCACTGCTCATTCGAGGCAGTTTGAGGAGATCTGCCGGTTTACGCACACCGCCAATGCTGGCGGCCAGTGCCGGACTGAGCATGGGGGCGTAGCTGAGCTTTAATATCGGATGGCAGATCAATCCGGGTACCGCCTCCTTGCCGATGTGAATGCCGACATCACCGCTCTCGCGGACAAAATTCCGCGGCTTCCCATCGTTTCGCAGCAGGCGCACGGCAATACCAGGATGCTGGAGTTGGAAACTGCCGAGATGGCGCGCCAGCCAGTGGGAGGCGAAGGTCGGTGTGGAGTGAATTTCCAGAACCTCGCTCGCCTCATGCCGTGCCAGCGCCACGGCCTCGCGCAGCAACTCGAAGCCTTCCCGCGTCTTCGGCAGCAGCCGTTCTCCGGCCTCGGTCAGGCTGATCTGTCTTGACGTTCGTAGGAATAGCAGCGTGCCGAGATTGTCCTCCAGCAGCTTGATCTGGTAGCTCACCGCCGTCTGGGTCATGCCAAGCTCTTCAGCGGCACGGGTAAAACCATTGTGGCGGGCGACGGCCTCGAACACCCGCAGGGCATTGACGGGGAACTGTTTCGACAATTTCATCGGATAAGCTCTCTTTATGGATGAGCATAGTAATCCGATTGGATTGTTGAGGCAATTGCCGCCAATATCCTCATATCAAAACGGGCACCGGTGGTGAATTCACGCCTCTGCCGACCCGGTCTTACACATCAATAGATTTTGGGGAGTGCGGAGCATTATGCCCTCTGCGAACGCATTGTCGTGCCTTGTTGCGAGGCTTTTTAGCAAGGTGATTATCGGCCTTTCTGGCCGGAAAAACCGTTATCGATGTCAGGATCTACCAGAGGATCTGAGGCAGGATGTCGGTCTTGATGATAGGCTGCCTGAACAGGTCGCCGATGCCGTCTGGTCGCCCGCCAGCAGGCTCAGGCATGTGCTGCAAGGCGTTCTTCGTTGAGCAATCCTGCCAGCGTCAACCCCGCAATCATCGGCCCTAGCCGATGACGGTAATGGGCGGTCTTTTTATCGACGCCGCTGTAGAGCCCCTGGCGGACCTGGGCGCTGCTCAGCGTCATCACCGCCCTGTCGGCCTTGTGGAAGTCGAGGCAGTTTGCGTCCCAGGGCAGGTCACAGAAGGCAAGCAGGCGGCGGGTTTCACCTTCCTGGTCGAGCGTCAACTGCTCATAGCCAAGCTCCAGCACATCATCAGGAAACAGCGCTTGCCAATGGGCGCAGAGCTGGCGCTGGGCGGCGATATAGCGGGCGGTTTCGGCCTGGTCGTAGCTATATTGCATGCCGTCGCTGGGAAAATAGCTGGAATAAAGCGCAAAGCCGCTGGCCAGTGAATCGCGCTTCATGATGACGATCCTGGCGTCAGGAAACATCAGCTTGATAAAGCCGACCCAGAGGAAATTGACTGGCATCTTATCGACGACACGGGCACCTCCAGCTTTTTCGCGGACCGGATCGATATAGCGCTGGGCGGCTTCGTCCAGGGCTTTGGGCGTCAGGCTGTCGGGGTCGCGCAATGTCTGGCGGTCTGCCTCAAAGAAAGCGTCGGTAATCGCATAGCTCAGCGTTTCCAACTCACCGGCGCCATAGACATCCGCGTGGCTGGCAAGGATCTGCTCGGTCAGGCTGGTGCCGGAGCGCGGCAGGCCAACCACGAAGATCGGCCGTTCCGGCTGGACATATCCCGCCTTGGCCATGCTGTTCTGCGTTGAGCGGATGAAAGCGGCGGTGAACCGGGCTTCCAATGCCTGCATCAGATCAAGATCCTGATCGATCGTATAGGAGGTGAATTGGCGCCGCCGTTCACGGTTGGCGTCTTCGAGATAGGTGAAGGCGTCGTCATATCGGCTGACATCGTTCAGCGCTTTGTAAAGCGCAAAGCCGAGTTTCAGTCGCCGAGCAGGCTCCTCTGCCAGCGTTGCATGCAGGGCCTGCATGGCGGCGATATCTGGATCGTCCGGTCGGGCGCGGCTCAACATGCCCAGCAGCAGATAGCTATCGACATGGGTGGGATCGCGGTCCAGCACCTTGCGATAAGCCGCCTTTGCCTCATCCATCCGCCCGACGCCCTGCAACGCCTGGCCCAGATAGAAATGCGCGGTAAGATCGCCGGGATGGGCGCTCACGGCACGCTCCGCCAGCGCCAGGCCCTGCGTGAAATTGCCAGCGATCAGACTGCGGAAACTCTTGTCATTCAGCGCGACCAAATGGTTGGGGTCGTGGTTGAGGAGAAGATCGTAGGTCTCATTGGCTTCCAGATGGCGGCCAGCCTGTTTGAAGCAATGGGCAAGGGCGCTGTAGAGCGCGGCATTCGGGCCGCCCGCTGCTATCGCGGCCTGATAATGGGTGATTGCGTCCGGCCAGCGCCCGTCGATCTGGGCCAGATCGGCAAGCCGGCTATGCGTGGAAGGCTCAACGCGGATCAATAGGGCCGCCTGCAAAAGCTCTGTTGCCCCGGCATGGTCATCAAGATGGATTGAAATTTCGGCCAGATTGCGCGCCGCTGTGCAGGCCATCTGTTGCAGATCTTCGGCCTTGCGGCGGTCGTCTGTTGGCAGCTTGGCCAGATCGGCTGGCTTATACTGGCGCGCCATGGCCAGCAACGGTTCCAGTTTCTGGCGCTGGGCCTGTAGCTTTTCCAGGGCGCTCATCGTGTCCGTTCTTTCATTGCCATGATCGCACCTGAATGGCAGAGCAGCCCTGCGTGAGGCTGGTTTATAGCAGGCGGTTGACCAATTCGGCGGCGACCAGCGCGGCGATGACAGGCGGGCGCTTGTCCCTGATGGGGCTTGCCCCGATCGGCAGGGTCAGGCGGTCGAGTCTTGCCGGACTGTCGCCCTCGCGTTCCAGCCAATGGGCGAAACTGGCGCGTTTGGTGACAGAGCCGATCATGCCGATATAGGCGAGATCATCGCGGGCCAAGGCTTCGCGGGCAATCAGGAAATCCAGCGCATGGTCATGGGTGACGATGACAACGCCGCCGCCGGGGGCAATTTGCGCCACATGGCTTTCCGGCATCGCCGTGCGGTCGAGCGGAATGCCGGTTGGCACCGCGCCATCAATCGCGTCGCGCGCATCGATCAACCGGGTGCGAAACGGCAGTGGTGCCAGGGCAGCGGCCAGCGCCAGCCCAACATGGCCAGCGCCAAAAATGAAGACCTGGGGGAATGCCTGCCACGCCTGTTGCGCCAAGGTCAGCAGCTCTTGCCGCCGCTGCGGTGTCAGGAGAGAGAGCGTCAGTTTCACCCAGCCGCCGCAGCATTGGCCAATCGCCGGGCCAAGCGGCACGGCCATCTCCGCCTGATCTTCGCTGGCATCCAGCATGGCGCGGGCTTTTTCAATCGCCAGATATTCCAGCTGCCCGCCGCCGATAGTGCCAAGCACCTGATGGCGTGCCACCACCATCAGCGCACCGGCCTCGCGGGGCGTTGAGCCTTTGGCTTCAGTGACAGTCACCGCCACACAGTCAGCATGGCGCGAGAGGAAGGCGGCAAGCACTGCGCCGGAAAGATCGGTCACGCGCGCTGTGCCTCTTTCAACCGCTCCACAGCCATCAATACCCGCTCCGGCGTGGCGGGCGTATCGAGGCGCGGGCAGAACTGGTAATCGGCGACGCTGGCCACCGCCATGGAAATCGCTTCCAGCACCGAATTGGCCAGCATGAAGGGCGGCTCGCCAACCGCCTTGGAACGGCCAATGGTGCGTTCGGTATTTTCCGCCCAGTCCGCGAGCTTGACGTTGAAGATTTTCGGTCGGTCGGAGGCCAGCGGGATCTTGTAGGTAGAGGGCGCGTGGGTGCGCAGCCGTCCCTTGCCGTCCCACCACAATTCCTCCGTCGTCAGCCAGCCCATGCCCTGCACGAACCCGCCTTCGATCTGGCCGATATCGATGGCCGGATTGAGCGATTTGCCGACATCGTGGAGAATATCTGTACGGTCGATAAGATATTCGCCGGTCAGCGTATCGATTGAGACCTCGGTGCAGGACGCGCCATAGGCATAATAATAGAACGGCGTGCCGCGCCCGGTCTCGCGGTTCCAGTGGATTTTCGGTGTCTTGTAAAAACCGGCAGCCGAGAGCTGGACGCGGGCAAAATAGGCCTGGCGGATGAACTCGGGGAAAGCAATCTCTTCACCGCCGATCCTGACACGGTTGGGCAGGAACACCACTTCGGCTTGCGACACGCCCCATTTTTCCGCGGCAAACGCCACCAGTCGTTCCTTGATCTGGCGCACGGCATCATAAGCGGCCATGCCGTTCAGGTCCGAACCGGAGGAGGCGGCGGTGGCAGAGGTATTCGGCACCTTGCCCGTCGTGGTGGCGGTGATTTTTACCTTGTCGATATCGACCTTGAAGCCATCGGCAATCACCTGGGCCACCTTGGTATAAAGGCCCTGGCCCATTTCGGTGCCGCCATGGTTGAGATGGATGGAGCCGTCCTGATAGACATGCACCAGCGCCCCCGCCTGATTGAAGGCGGTCATGGTGAAGGAAATGCCGAACTTGACCGGGGTGAGCGCAATGCCTTTTTTGATCACCGGGCTCACCTTGTTGAAGTCGAGGATCGCCGCGCGCCGTGCCTGATAATCGCAGGAGGCTTCCAGCTCCTCTACCACGCGGGCAATGATATTGTCGGTGACCTGCTGGTGATAGGGCGTCAGGTCGCGGCCAGAGCCGGTTTCGCCGTAGAAATTGGCCTTGCGGATATCAAGCGGGTCTTTGCCCAGGGCGTAGGCGATTTCTTCGATCACCCGTTCTGCCCCCAGCATGCCCTGCGGCCCGCCGAAGCCGCGATAGGCGGTGTTGGAGACCGTGTGGGTTTTCAGCGGTTGCGAGGTCAGTTTCACATGCGGGTAGAAATAGCTGCTATCGGCGTGAAACAGCGCCCGGTCGGTGACGGGGCCGGAAAGATCAGAGGAATAGCCGCAGCGGGCGGCGAAGTTTGCCTCTATGGCGTGGATACGGCCATCGCCATCGAAGGCAACGTCGAAATCCATTTTAAAATCATGGCGTTTGCCGGTAACGCTCATGTCTTCGTCGCGGTCGGGGCGAAACTTCACAGCCCGGTTGAGCTTCTTGGCGGCCAAGGCCGCGAGCGCCGCAAATTGATTGCCCTGGGTTTCCTTGCCACCGAAGCCGCCGCCCATGCGCCGCACATTGACGGTGATCGCATGCGAGGAAATATCCAGCACATGGCCGACGATATGCTGGATTTCCGATGGATGCTGGGTCGATGACCAGACGGTGACATCATCGTCTTCGCCGGGAATGGCCAGCGCGATATGGCTTTCCAGATAGAAATGCTCCTGTCCGCCGATCCGCATCGAACCTTGCATCCGGTGCTCGGCCTTGTCCAGCTCGCTTTCCGGCGTGCCGCGCTTCAGCACCATGCCCGGGGTGACAAGCGGCGCGCCGTTTTCCAGTGCGGCATCGATATCGGTCCAGAAGGGCAGGTCGCGGTATTCGATTTTGGCAAGCCTTGCCGCCTTGCGGGCCGCGTCGCGGGTCTCGGCAATCACAGCAAAAACGGTCTGGCCGTGAAACTCGACCCGGTCGGTGGCGATCAACGGTTCATCATGCCGCCCACCGGAGGAGACGTCGTTGGTGCCGGGAATGTCGCTGGCCATCAGCACCGCGACGACGCCGGGATAGGCCTGAACATCGGACAAATCGATGGAGAGAATGTCGGCATGGGCGCGATCCGCCATGCCGAGCGCGCCGTGCAACAGCCCGGCGGGTTCTGGAATATCGTCGATATATTCAGCACTTCCGGCCACATGTTTATGCGCTGAATCATGGCGCAGCGATTGATGCATCGGACCCTGGATTGTGGCGGCGGTGGTGAAAAGGGCCTTATCCATGGGGTTGGTTCCTGATTGCTCTGTTTGAAATCTCTGTTGAAGGACCTCTACCTGAACCATTCCCCACCGCTGAGATACCAAAAACAAACGTTTTTCTGTGCGGTTTACCCCCCTCTGCCTTGCCAGGCATCTCCCCCTCAAGGGGGGAGATCAGGGATGGTACCGCTTTGGTCGCTTCCAAAAATATCGTCAAAGGCTGAGAATAGCATTGCAGTTCTTGCGCAGTCATACTGTCTTGCTGATCTCCCCCCTTGAGGGGGAGATGTCCGGCAGGACAGAGGGGGGTAAACCCGCATGCAGAGCTCATTTGTCGTTCACTATGCTCCATCAAACGCTCTCCATCGCAAAGCGTTCCAGTTCTTGTCTCTCGCCAGATGTTTCCAGAAAGAACCGTGTCAGCAGATTTTTCGCCGTCAATTGCCGGTAATCGGCGCTGGCCCGCCAGTCAGAGAGCGGCTGATAGTCGGCATCGAAAGCGGCGCGTGCGGCATCGATACTCTCTTGGTTCCAGACTTTCCCCATCAGAGCCACTTCCACCGCCCGCGCCCGTTTCGGCGTTCCAGCCATGCCGCCAAAGGCGATGCGCAGGGTGGTGACGCGGGCTTGGGCATCCTTCTCCAGATAAAAGGCCCCGCAAAGCGCCGAGATATCCTCATCGCGGCGCTTGGAGATCTTGTAGATTGCAAAGTCGCTTTCGGCCTTGGGGCGGGGCAGAAAAATACGCTCGACAAATTCGCCCGACTGCCGATCTTGGCGGCCATACTCAATGAAGAAATCTTCCAGCAGCAAGGTTCGCGTTCCCGAAGCCGAGCGCAGCGTCACCGTCGCGCCAAGCGCGATCAGCGCCGGAGGCGTATCGCCAATCGGCGAACCATTGGCGATATTGCCGCCAATCGTGCCCATATTGCGCACCTGCTGGCCGCCGATCCGCTCGATCAACCGGCCAAAGGCGGGGATTTCTGCCCGAAGACAGTCGAAGGCGGCGCTGTAGTTGACCCCGGCACCAAGGGTTATGCCGGTGTCATCGATGGTGATGGCCTGCAACGCTTCCAGATGGTTGATGAACACCACGGGGCTTAACGTCCGCATCTGCTTCGTTACCCACAGACCGACATCGGTTGCGCCTGCAACAATCGTCGCCTTGGGGTGGGCCGCCAGCACATTGGCCAGCGCCTCGACGCTGTTGGGGACGATCAGGCTGCGGCCATCATCGCCTTGCAGGGCGATGGTATCGGTGCTGGTCATGGCCTCCAGCGTGGCGATGATCTGCTCCCGTTCCCGTGCCAGCGGATCGAACAGCGCCGACGGCTTTGTCTGGCCCATCTGTTCGGCGGCTTTGACGATGGGCTCATAGCCGGTGCAACGACAGAGATTGCCTTGCAAGGCCCGCTCGATTTCGGCCCGGCTAGGCGCTTCGCTTTCTAGCCACAGGCCGTAGAGCGACATGACGAAGCCGGGGGTGCAGAAACCGCATTGCGAGCCATGGCAATCCACCATGGCCTGCTGCACCGGATGCAAAGTGCCATCCTTGGCGGCCAGATGCTCGACCGTGACCACATGGCTGGCGTTGAGCGAGCCGATGAAGCGGATGCAGGCATTGACCGCCTCATAGCGCAGCACGCCCTTCACCAGCCGCCCGACCAATACCGTACAGGCCCCGCAATCGCCTTCCGCACAGCCTTCCTTGCTCCCGGTCAGCCGCTTTGCCAGACGCAGATAGTCCAGCAGGGTGCCGGTCGGGTCGGCGCTATCAAGCGTCACGGGCTGGTCGTTGAGCAGAAAGCGGATGCGGTTGGTCATGATGGCCCTTTGAGCGATGCGGTGGAAAGTTTACTGCGCCGTCCAGCCGCCGTCGATGGACAGGCTGGTGCCGGTGACTTGTTTTGCCGCATCGCTGGCAAGATACAGTGTCATGGCGGCAATGTCCTCGACGGTGACGAATTCCTTGGTGGCCTGGAGATGCAGCATCACATCCTTGACCTCGCTCTCGGCAATGCCGCGCGCCTTGGCTGTGTCGGGGATCTGCTTTTCCACCAGTGGCGTCAGCACATAGCCGGGGCAGATGGCGTTGACCGTAATGCCGCTTTGCGCCACTTCCAGCGCCACCGACTTGGTCATGCCGAGAATGCCGTGTTTGGCGGTGACATAGGCGGATTTGAACGGCGAGGCGACCAGGCCATGGGCCGAGGCGATATTGATGATCCGCCCGTATTTTTGCGCCTTCATTGCCGGAATGGCGGCGCGCATGGTGTGGAAGGCGCTGGACATGTTGATGGCGATGATCTGGTCCCATTTTTCAATGGGAAACTCCTCGACGGGGGCGACGTGCTGAATGCCCGCATTGTTGACGAGAACATCGATACCACCGAATTCGGCGATGGCGGTTTCCACCAGTTCGGCGATTTCCTTGGGCTTGGTCATATCGGCGGGATGGTAAAGCGCCTTGCCGCCGCCCGCTTCCAACTCCTTGCGGATCGACTCGATTTCACCGAGCGGGCCGAAACCGTTGATCAGCACATTGGCGCCTTCTGCCGCAAAGGCGCGGGCAATGCCAAGCCCGATGCCGCTGGTGGAACCGGTAATAACGACAGTCCTGGTCATGGCGTAACTCCCTGTGCGATGATTTTTCTGGTTTGGCCGTATAGCGAAGCGGTCGGTTGCGCCGCAGCAAGGTTAAACCTATGCCCAAACCCCTGTTCTATGCAATTGCCCTGTGTCATCACATAGCGATGAAACCCAACAACAGATGGGGATGAGGAAACACAGTCCTTGCGCCTTCGTTTGTTTTTCATTTTCGGTTTTGACTTGGCATAAAACTTTCGTATCTTGATATAAGCGAAAGAAAGCGAAAACTCTGGGAGGAGTATCATGGGCGGTTTTGTGCTGGCGATTGACCAGGGAACGACGTCGAGCCGTGCCATCGTGTTTGATGGGGCGATGCGCATCGTTGGGACCGGCCAAAAGGAATTTCCGCAGATCTTCCCGCAATCGGGTTGGGTGGAGCATGACCCGGAAGCGATCTGGGACAGTGTCGTCAGCTCCATCCACGATGCGCTGGCCCGCGCCCGGATCACGGCAGGTGATCTCGCCGCCATCGGTATTACCAACCAGCGCGAAACCGTCGTGGTCTGGGACAAGGATACCGGCAAGCCGATCCACAACGCCATCGTCTGGCAGGATCGCCGCACATCGGCGTTTTGCGAAACGCTGAAGCGCGATGGGCTGGAGGCAACGTTTACCACCAAGACCGGCCTGCTGCTGGACCCGTATTTCTCCGGCACCAAACTGTCCTGGCTGCTCGACCATGTCGAGGGCGCCCGTGCCAGGGCAGAGCAAGGCGGCCTGTGCTTCGGCACCGTCGATACCTATTTGATCTGGCGGCTGACAGGCGGCAAAAGCTTCGTCACCGATGCCACCAATGCCTCGCGCACGCTGATCTTCAACATTGCCGAGCATGGCTGGGACGAGGAATTGTTGGCGCTATTGAACATCCCCGCCGCCATGCTGCCAGAGGTGAAGGATTGCGCCGCCGATTTCGGTGTGACCGACAAGGCCGTGTTCGGCGCGGCGGTGCCGATCCTTGGTGTGGCGGGCGACCAGCAGGCGGCCACCATCGGACAGGCCTGCTTTGCTCCGGGCATGGTCAAATCCACCTATGGCACCGGCTGTTTCGCGCTGCTCAATACCGGCGCGGACCGGGTGGTTTCGAAAAGCCGGTTGCTGACCACCATCGCCTACCGGATGGACGGCAAGACCACCTATGCGCTGGAAGGCTCGATCTTCATTGCCGGTGCCGCCGTGCAATGGCTGCGTGATGGATTGAAGGTGATTGGCGATGCGGCGGAAACCGGGCGGCTGGCGGCTGAAGCCGATCCCGGCCAGCCGGTCTATCTGGTGCCAGCCTTCACAGGTCTTGGCGCGCCCTGGTGGGACCCGGATGCACGTGGCGCGCTGTTCGGCCTGACCCGCAATACCGGACCGGCAGAACTGGCCCGCGCCGCGCTGGAAGCCGTCTGCTACCAGACCCGCGACTTGCTGGATGCCATGCACAAGGACTGGCAGAACGGCGAGGACGACATGGTGCTGCGCGTCGATGGCGGCATGGCAGCCTCCGACTGGACGATGCAGCGGCTGGCCGATCTGCTGGACGCGCCGGTAGATCGCCCATCTGTTATTGAGACGACAGCACTTGGTGCTGCCTTCCTCGCGGCCAGCCGTGTCGGTCTTTGGCCCGGCATGGATGCGTTTGCTCGCGCCTGGGCGCGCGACCATCGGTTTGAGCCGGTCATGGATGCCGAGACCCGCACGGAAAAGCTCAGAGGCTGGCGGGATGCAGTCAGACGGACACTGTCGGCGGGTTGAGAAAATGATTCAGGTTTATTCCGCAATGAATCAAAAGCCTATGGAAAACCATTGATATTTATAAATAATTATTGAAGCTTTGGCCTGCTCCGAGGCTTGATCTTGCTTCAAACTCCCATTCATTGAACGCTGCGTTCTCATCCCAGGGTTTGCCAAGCGGCTCATTTGCACTTACCTGCCTACTGCATAATTTTTTAAACCGGAATCGGTTTAAAAAGAAAATTATGCAGCAGATATAAGGAGCTACAGCGAACCTTTGTGCGCCATATAGGGCGCACGGCGCTGTAGCGAACAACTGAGGATGCGACCCATGGAACTTGGCCTTTACACCTTCGCGGATGTGGACCCCACGGCACCCAACAAGGGGCTGGAGGCCAAGCGTCGGGTGGATGATCTGCTGGAGGAAATCCGGCTGGCGGACGAGGTGGGGCTGGATGTCTTCGGTCTTGGCGAACATCACCGTCCCGACTACATGGCGTCTTCGCCCGCCACCATTCTGGCGGCGGCGGCGGTGCAGACCAAAAATATTCGCCTAACCAGCGCGGTATCGGTGCTCAGTTCCGATGATCCGGTGCGGGTGTTCCAGCAATTTGCCACCGTCGATCTGCTGTCGAACGGGCGTGTGGAGATGATGGCTGGGCGCGGCTCCTTCATCGAAAGCTTTCCGTTGTTCGGCTATGATCTTGATGATTATGATCTTTTGTTTGCCGAAAAGCTGCAATTGCTGATGGAGATCCGCGACAACGAGATCGTCACCTGGGAAGGCGAGACCCGTAAGCCGATCCAAGGTCGTGGCGTCTATCCGCGCCCCTTGCAGGACCCGCTGCCGCTGTGGATCGCCGTGGGTGGCACGCCGCAATCGGTGGCCCGGGCCGGCTATCTCGGCCTGCCGCTGGCCATTGCCATCATCGGCGGCGAACCGCGCCGGTTTGCACCGCTGGTCGATCTTTACCGGCAGAGCGGGGCGAAGGCCGGGGTCGATCCATCCGCCTTGAAAACTTCGATCAATGTGCACGGTTTCATCCACGACACGACCCAATCGGCGGCTGACATTTTCTACGCACCGCAGGCCGAAGTGATGGACCGGATTGGCCGCGAGCGCGGCTGGGGGCCGGGCAATCGTGCCCAGTATGACGCGATGCGCGGCCCGCATGGGGCGCTGTTCGTGGGTGATCCTGAAGCGGTGGCCGAAAAGATCGTCGCCCATCACGCCCTGTTTAAAAACGACCGTTTCCTGCTGCAAATGGCCATCGGCCCGATGCCGCACAAGGATATCATGCGCGGCATCGAGCTTTACGGCACCAAGGTTGCGCCATTGGTGCGCAAGGCTCTTGCTGCTGACTTGACGCAGGTCGGGGCGGGGGCGTAAGCAGCGGCAAAATCCGCAAACGCTCATGAAAGTCCAACAATGATCATCTCCAGCGACGAGGAACTCCAGCACCTGAAGGAGATCGGCATTCTCTGTGCGCTGGCGGTGAAAACCATGGGTGCGGCGCTGGAGCCGGGGATAACCACCCGCGAGCTGGACCTGATCGGCCGCAAGATACTGGAAGACAATGACGCGCAATCGGCACCGGAATTCTGCTATCAGTTTCCCGGTGCCACCTGCATCAGCGTCAACGAGGAAGTGGCCCACGGCATTCCGGGTGACCGGGTGATTGCCCGGGGCGATCTGGTCAATATCGACGTTTCCGGTGTCAAAAACGGGTTTTTCGGCGATACCGGCTCATCCTTCATCGTGCCGCCGGGCAAGCCGAAGATCGAAAAACTGCTGCGTGACGGCAAGCGGGCGCTGTTTTTAGGTGTCACCCAGGTCAAGACCGGCGCGCCTTTTGCCAGTATCGGCAATGCCATCGGCGCTTTTGCCGCCAAGAACCGCTATACGCTGATTGCCAACCTCGCCAGCCACGGCATTGGCCGCGAGCTGCATGAGGAACCGCGCGAGCTTTCCACCTGGGCCGACCCGGACGAAACAAGAATCATGCAGGAAGGCCAGGTCTTCACCATCGAGCCGTTCCTGTCGCTGGGCGGTCAATGGGCCGAGGATGGCGATGACCCCTGGACGCTCTACAGCGACCCGAAAGCGCCGACCGTGCAATTCGAACATACGGTGGTGGCAACTCGCAATGGGCCGCTGATTTTGACAATGGTGGAGTGAACACCTCACGTCTCGCTGCATCGCGATGAGGTTTGCTTTTGAAGCCAAACACCTGATGTCGCCAGCACATCAGGTGTTTCAGCCTTTTGGGGCGTGCGCGTTACAGCTCCGTGAGCCCTGTATCGCGCTTAAAGAGTGCTGTAGTCTCTCTTGTCTTCGTTTGTCTTTTCGGGAAAATCCGATTTCGCTTTTTTCTGACAAACTTTAAGGGGAGGGGGGCGTGCCCGTGTTACCCCTTTGATCGGAGATCGCCCTTTTATCGATGAAAGCCTGAGTGCCGGTGTCCGGCCTTCGCGCCAGGGCCAGCAGGGCCATGGCCACTGCTGCGACAAATGAGAGCAGCGGATACACCAAGGCCCCAAGCGCCACCAGCTTGCCATGCAGGTTGACGGTCTCGAAAGCGAAAGCGATGGTGATCGCGATGACGACCAGTGCAAGGGCAATGGACAGTTCCACCCGCACACTGGCAAGCGCATTGCGAAGGGACGACCGGCTGTTGAATTTCGGCGTTCTCAGCCAGACGATTTTTCCACCCAGGGCAGCGGTGATTGCGGCCATGCCGCAGACGTGGCTGAGCGCCAGCGCCGCAAATTCTGCGCTTAACACATCCCGCAACCGGCAACACCCGCAGACGCGGTATTCGGCAACGGTCCGCACGACGCTTGCGGCCATCACGACGGACAGGCCCAGCACGGCAACCGGCGGCACCGAAAGCTGCGGGGTGATGTCCAGCATGACCATGATGGGCAGCAAAATGGCAAAGGCGACATTGCCAGCAATGGTCATCGGAATGGTCAAAGGCACAACGCTGCGGAACACTTCGAACAATTTACCCCATCGGCTTAAATGCGGCGATCCACCGAAACGTGAAGGAAGAAACAGCCGCCAATGACGACGAAACTGTTGCATGGGGCCGGATGTCCAGCGGAAGCGCTGGCGTTTCCAGTCGGCATAATTGTCGGGAATCAGGCCGCGTCCGAATGTATAGGGCAGGAAAACGCCGTCATAACCGGCGGCGCGCAAACGAATGGCAATTTCGGAATCCTCCGTCTGGCACCATTCCGCCCAGCGCCCGACCGCCTCGATTGCCGAGCGTCGGAAAATGCACATGGTGCCGACCGTGAAGGAAGCCCGCATCTCGCTGGCACCGGCATATTCCAAGCGATTCGGCGCCACATATTCCCAGTAACAGGCGCGCTTGAACAGGCTGGCATCGTCGCTGCGATAATCGTGCGAGGTTTGTACGAAGGCGAAGCGGGGATCGACAAAGAAGCCAACCAGACGAGAAAGGAAGTCCGGTTCGGCCAGATAGTCGGCGTCGACGACAGCGACCAGTTCGGCGCCCGGATCCGTATGGTCGAGGCATAGGTTCAATGCGCCTGCCTTGGCGCCTTGAAGCCCTTCCACATGGAGGAAGCGGAACTGTTCCTTGCCGCTGGCGGCATTCAGCCTGCGGCAATGGGCTTCCACCGGACGCCAGAGCTGCTCATCCAGGGTATTGTTATCGCAAATGATAACCTCATAATTCTCGTAGTGCAGCCTCGCGAGGTGGTCGAGGGTATTGATAACGAGATCAGGAGGTTCGCAATGGGTGGGGACGTGAAGAGACACACGGACCTCCTCGGGGCCGTTACGAGGCGGCAAGGGGGCGATCGGCCGTGTCCAGACCTTGCGGGTCAGGAGCGCAAAGGTGCCGACACGCATGGCCACAACCAATATCATGCGCAGGAACGAAAGCACCATGGCCACTGAGGCGCCGATCCATAGCCATTCCGGATAGGACTGTTGCCTGAGCCAGAATATCATCCATAGCCCGCCGGCGAGGCTTCCGATGGGCGCTACCACGACATAGGCCACCCCCGCAGCACTGAGCCAGGGAAGGCTACGCTGCACGGCAAGGGCGAGGACCATCGTACCCGAAGCGATGACAACAACGGGGCCAGGTTCGGAAAACCCTAGGCATATCAGAGTGGTAGAGGCGATTGTGACAAGAATTTGCGCCCATTCGTACTGGCTTTTCCAACGAACCTTGTAGGCGTCGACTTTGGTGACCAAAGTCAAGATGCTTCCTGTTAAAGTAAAAAAAGATGAAAACAAAAGTGATATATCAAGCCACTGCTGAGTATTCGTATGAAAATTATACATAATGATAAATATCCAAAATGAACATTTGAAAATTATCATTTTTTAGTAAAAAATCAAATTTTGCTTATTTTTTCGATGATGACGCCTTGTATTTGGTTAATGGAATTCATTTTAAGCTTTTTGTATTGAAGTTTGGCGGTATTATTAATTTGTAATGCTTTGAATTATTTCGTTCGGTTCCATGAAAGAAACTCGAATATATGATATCCATCAATGGCTTAATATATTCGAATTTCAGTATGGGATGGAGATGCAATATTTCTATCAGCCGGCAAAGCTGACTGCGACGCCTTTTTTCTTGAAATAGGCCTGCATGATCTTGCGGCCCTGACGGTTCGGCTGCGCGAGCTTTGTGGTCTCGAACACCGCTTCCTTGGCGCCTTCGCGGGCCATGGCGGCCTTGAGGGCGGCGATATGCACATCGATTTCTTCGTTATCATTGTTGATCGAGGTGTAGATATTGTCGATGGCCTGTTGCAGGCTGAGGTCGCTCATAATGCACTCCTTGGAATTTTCTTCCTCCACTAGCGATTTTTGCGGTTTCGGCAAGCTTCAGCGCCAATAAACTGTCAGCTTGAAACGCCATCGGGTGTTTTTTTGGGATAGCGGAGAAATCGGCAGCCCCTGTTTCCTTCGATGGCTCAATCAGTATTTTTGGCTTGTTGGGCCAAATCGGCGGTGCGATAAGCAGCCCATGACGATCTCGCCCCCTAGACATGCCAATCTCCCATTCACCGCTCTTGCCGGTGCGCTGGCCTTGGCTGCGGCCATGGGTTTTGGCCGGTTTTCCTTCACCCCCATTCTGCCGGGGATGATGACCGATCTTCATCTTCTGCCCGGCGATGCGGGCCTGATCGCGGCGGCGAATTTCCTCGGCTATCTCTTAGGGGCCGTGCTTGCCGGTCAGGGTTGGGCGGCGGGGCGCGAAAGGTTGATTGCGTTGTCTTCGCTTTTGGCAACCAGCTTGCTTCTGGCCGCCATGGCGCTGACGGAGCATGTGGGAATGTTCATGCTCATTCGCTTTCTGTCAGGCGCGGCCAGTGCCTTCGCGATGATCTTCACCAGTTCCATCGTGCTTGCCCATGTCAGCGCTCATGCAAGCATCCATGCTGGTGAATATGCGCAATCCACCCATTTTGGCGGGGTAGGCCTGGGGATCGCCGCGTCGTCCCTGATGGTCTATGCATTGCCACACCTGTTTGGCGCATCCGTATCCGCAGGGTGGCGGCTGGACTGGTTGGCCGGGGCGGGGCTGACCTTTGTTGTCTTCCTTGTCGTCAGCCTGCTGTTGCCACGGGTGCGCAAAACCGAGGTGAGGGCCGAACAGGAGCCGCCGCTTTCCTGGGGCAGGCCATTTCTTTTGTTGTTTGCCTCCTATGGCCTGTTCGGCTTCGGCTATGTGGTGACGGCCACCTTCATCGTCACCATGGCCCGCATGGCCAATGCCGGGCCGGTGGCGGAATTTCTGGCGTGGTTTCTTGCAGGCATCATGGCGGCTGGCTCGCTTTTCATCTGGCGTCCGGTGCTGGACATACTTGGACTGGCGGGCGCCTACAGCCTTGCCCTGCTTCTGGCAGCCATTGGGGTTTTTGCCTCGGTTGGATTGCCGGGCATGGCTGCCCCGCTGGTGGGAGCGGCTCTTCTCGGCTTAACCTTCATGACGATCACCGCCTATGGCCTGCGGCTGGCCAGAACCCTTGCGCCAGCCAGTCCCCGCAAGGCGCTGTCGATCATGACGGCGGCCTTCGGCGTCGGGCAGACGATCGGGCCGCTGGTCGCCGGCTGGCTTGCCGCTATCAGCGGCAGCTTCGCGCTGCCAAGCCTTGTTGCAGGCGCTGTATTGCTGGTCAGCCTCATTCTGGCCGCAAGCCTGTGGAGAAAGACGGTCTGAAGACCTTTGCAGCGATTACAAATCGTTAAGGTGGTCTTCCCACCATTGCTGCACTGCGGCTTCTGGCATAGTTTGCCGCGCTAAAGACGGCCACGACCATATCTTCAGGAAAGCGAGACCCCGTGTTTCACTCATTCTTCCCCAAGCCGAAATTGTTTTTTATTAGCGCTGCGCTTTGGACCCTGGTCTGTATAGCGGTTTGGTATTCCATTGGGCCGCAAGCTGGGGCTGCTCTTGGAATGCCACCGCTGGCTGAAGGCGAAAAGCCGCCTATTGGTTTGGCTTTCTTTTTTACGCCTGACAATGTGTGGTTCTACCTATATTTTACTATTTTTGTTTTTATATTTGGTTCCGTCTGGAAGCTGATTGAGCGAAATCATCCATGGTCAAACTGGTCGATATGGGGTTCGGCCTTCATAATTTTCATAACATACTTTTCCGTTCAGACATCTGTTGCTGTCAATAACTGGCGAGGGCCTTTTTTCGATCTGCTTCAAAATGCGCTTGCAAAGCAGCCTGGAATAACGGCTGGGCAATTCTACAGCCTGCAGATGCGGTTTTTCGAAATCGGCGCAGTTAGCGTGACGCTTAACGTCGTCACTGCTTTTTTCACAAATCATTATGTTTTCCGTTGGCGAACCGCGATGAATGACTTCTACATGTCGAAGTGGAATAAGCTTCGTTATATCGAAGGTGCATCTCAACGTGTCCAGGAGGACACAATGCGCTTTGCTAATATCCTCGAAGGGCTTGGCGTAACATTTATAAACTCGATCATGACGCTGGTCGTGTTTCTCCCGCTTCTATTTAGCATGTCAAAATATGTAGAAGGCTTGCCTATTATCGGAGCAATCCCGCATGCTCTTTTCTGGCTGGCTATTGCTTGGTCTTTGTTCGGTACAGCACTTCTCGCCTTTGCAGGGATCAAATTGCCGGGGCTGAATTTTCGCAACCAGCGTGTGGAGGCTGCCTATCGTAAAGAACTGGTTTACGGGGAAGATCACTCTGATAGAGCACAGCCAGTTACCGTCAAAGAACTATATTCAAATGTGCGTCGCAATTACTACAGGATGTATTGGCATTATCTATACTTCAATGTAGCACGTTTTTCTTTTGGCCAAGCTGACGTCATGTTCCTAAATTTCATTCTAGTTCCTACTTTTGTTGCCGGGAAAATCACCCTTGGCATATGGCAGCAAATATCGACTGCCTTTGGCGAAGTGAGCAACTCCTTCCAATATCTCGTCAGCTATTGGACCACGATTATCGAGCTGCTCTCCATACACAAACGCCTGAAAGCCTTCGAGGCGGCTATCGATGATCAGCCTTTGCCTGACATCGACCAGCGCTATCTGGCGCGGGAAGAAACCGACGGCGAGATTGCGGCTGATAAGCCCTACTGATCAAGGGTGGCTTTCACCTAAAACGAAGACTCGGCACCTAAAACGAAGACCCGGCCGGATTTTTCCGGCCGTTCTGTTTTTCCAATATCGCCACCGCTTGCGAATAGCTGACGCAGGCGACATCGTCTCTGTGGCAGACATCTGTCACCAGCCGCTCCATCGCCCGCCAATAGGCCCCGCCGTTCATCAACACGAAGTGGAAGCCGAACTGTACAGGTTTGCGGTCGCCACTATATTGCGCCTCGAAGGCGGTTTTGAAGGCTTGATAGGTGCGCTCCTCGTATTCGGCGCTTTTCGACGGGTTATCGAAGCCCGCCGAATGGCGCACGAACATATTATAATCCATGCCGATGATCGGGCGATTGTCCGGTCCTTCCGGGATCAGCGGCAGGCCAAAGCGGGTGAGAGTGCCGTCCTGCTCGGGCGCTTGTGGACCTTTGGTGACGAGGCTGGCGTCATAGAGAAAACCAGCCTGTTTTTCGGCCTCCGCCATGCCCTTGCTGGTCGAGAGGTAGGGGGCGCGAAAGCCCTTGATGCCGGTCTTGACGAACTCCTGCCAGCCCTCCGGTTCCTTGTCGCCGACGCCGTTCTCAGTCCAGGCCCCGGCCAAGACGGTTTTGAAGGTCGAAAATTCGCTTACCCAGTCCGCCTTGCTCCAGTCCTTGCCGTCGAAATGGCCGCAGGCATGGCTGGAAATGTCATGCCCGGCGAGATGCGCGGCCCAGATGTGCTGAAGCCTTGCCGCGGCATCGGCCTCGTCAGGGGCAAAGCCGACATTGGACTTGCCGGGCTTTTGGCCTGGTGCTTGATAGGCTTTCGAGGCTGGCCCTCGGGCAATCAGCGTCGTGCAGGACAGAAAATAGGTGAAGTGGGCATTGGCCCGGCTGGCGATCTCACCGCTGCGGTCCCACAGCCGGTTATCGGCGGCACCATCGAAGGAAATCAGCAGCAATTGCTTCGGCTTTTGCGGCACTTCATCCGCGTTCTGGGCAATGGCGATGCCCGGCATGCAGAGCGCGGCCAGGATGGTTCGAAGCGATGAGGAGAAAAGCGGGCGAAACGGTGCCAAGCGAACAACCTTGTTGTGAACAGAGTATCGGACCGAAAAGTGGAAACAGGATTTCGGACGATACGACGCGAAAAAACCTAGAACGATTGCGCTGCTTGCCGGGCAAATGCGGCGAAGCTTTGATGGTCATGGCTGGATCGTTCGCCCAATCGTCTGGCGTTTACGGTCGTTCCCCCCAAATTATGCAGGCTGGTCAAGAGCAGGCCGACCGGCTATCTCTATGGTCTTTCATTCGCGGGGGATTTTTATGTCTGTCCTTATTCTCGGTCTGTTGTTTTTCACATTGGTGCATCTCACCCGGACGATTGCGCCGGGCTTTCGCGATTCCATGGTGGCCCGCCTCAGCCTGAACGGCTGGAAGTCGCTGTTTTCAGTCCTGTCTCTGCTGGGCATTGCCATTATTGCCTATGGCTACAGTATCGCGCCAATCGTCAATGTCTGGTTTCCACCCGCTGGCATGACCCATCTGACGCTGACCCTGATGGTCATCGCGATGATCTGTCTGGTGGCCAGCCTTCTCCCGGCTGGCCATATCGCTGCAAAAACCAAGCATCCCATGGTTCTCTCGGTGAAGATCTGGGCGCTGGCGCATCTTCTGTCCAACGGCGACCTGCGCTCGATCCTGCTGTTCGGCTGGTTGCTGGCTTGGGGTGTCATTCTGCGGATTTCCTTGAAGCGCCGCGAGCGGGCGGGTCTGCTGGTGCGCGGGCCGTTCGTGTCGGCCAAATACGATGTCTATGCCGTGGTCATCGGTCTGGTCGCCTATGTCGCTATCCTTCTCAAGCTGCATGAAGTGCTGATCGGCGTCTCGCCATTGCCGATGTAATCGCGCTTTTTGATGGGGAGATGGGTGTTTTGCCCTTCTCCCCCTTACATCGGCGCAAAAATCGGGTAGAAGGCCCTGCATCTTGTTATGTATTCGACAGGCTCAGATATCCGGACAATGTGATGGCAAATCAGAACGACAGCTTTATCCGCGAAGTCAATGACGAGCTTCGCTCCGAACAGATGCGCCGTTTCTGGCGGCGTCTGGGGCCAGTGTTCATTGGCATTGCCGTGCTGATCGTGGTGGGCACTGCCGGATACCGGCTTTATGATTATTATACGGATGACCGTTCCTCCAAGTCCGGCGACCGTTTCCTAGCGGCGACCAAGCTGGCGACAGATGGCAAGAATGATCAGGCACTGAGCGATCTGCAAGCCCTGGAAAAAGACGGCTTCGGCGCCTATCCGGTGCTGGCGAAGCTTCGGGCGGCCTCCCTCATGGCGGAGAAGGGCGATGCCAAAGCGGCGATTGATGCCTTTACCGCCATCGGCAAGGATAACAGCGTTCCGCAAGTGATCCGCGATGTCGCCCATATCCGCGCCGCCTGGCTGCTGATCGACAACGGCACCTATGAACAGGTGTCCACTGAGGTCGAAGCGCTGGCGGTTCCCGGCCAGGGCCTGCGCCATTCCGCCCGTGAGGCGCTCGGTCTTGCCGCCTATAAGGCTGGCCAGATGGAACGCGCCCGCGAATGGTTCCAGCAGATTACCGAGGATAGCGAAGCACCGCGCAACGTGGCCAATCGCGCCCAGATCATGCTGGACAATATCGCTGCCGCTGGCAAGGCGTCCTGATACTTTCAACGGGTTGTTGGCGCACAGTTGTTGCGCCGTCGCCCAATATGCTCTCACGCATCGGATCGAAAACCGCTTCACAGGTTTCGCTCCGATGCGCTACTGTTTTAAAGTCCGCTTGAAGACGGGCTGGATATAACCGGATACCAAATTATCATGAGCTTTACCGTCGCCATCGTCGGACGTCCCAATGTCGGCAAATCCACCTTGTTCAACCGTCTGGTCGGCAAGAAACTGGCGCTTGTCGATGACACGCCGGGCGTGACCCGCGACCGGCGGCCCGGTGAGGCCAAGCTGGTGGACCTGCGCTTCCACATCGTCGATACCGCCGGTCTGGAAGAGGCGGGCGCCGACACGCTGGAAGGCCGGATGCGCGCCCAGACCGAAATCGCCATCGACGAGGCCGATCTGTCGCTGTTCGTGGTCGATGCGAAAATGGGCCTGACCCATGTGGACAAGGCGCTGGCCGATATGCTGCGCAAGCGCGGCAAGCCGGTGGTGCTGGTGGCCAACAAGTCCGAAGCCCGTGGCTCGGATGGAGGCTTCTACGACGCCTTCACGCTTGGCCTTGGCGAACCGGTGCCGATTTCCGCCGAACACGGCCAGGGGATGATTGACCTGCGCGATGCGATTGTCGAGGCTATCGGCGTGGAACGTGCCTTTCCCGAAGACGATGACGACGTGGCCGAGACCGATATCGTCCTCAGGCCCACCGTCGAGGGTGAGGATGAAGAGGAAGATCTGGCCTATGACGATACCAAGCCGCTGCGCGTTGCCATTGTCGGACGCCCGAATGCCGGAAAATCAACGCTGATCAATCGCTTTCTCGGTGAGGACCGGTTGCTGACCGGCCCGGAGGCCGGCATTACCCGCGATTCGATTTCGGTCGAATGGGACTGGCGTGGCCGCACCATCAAGATGTTCGACACGGCGGGCATGCGCCGCAAGGCGCGGGTGATCGAGAAGCTGGAAAAGCTGTCGGTGGCCGATACATTGCGTGCCATCCGCTTTGCCGAAACCGTTGTCATCGTGTTTGACGCCACCATTCCGTTTGAAAAGCAGGATATCCAGATCGTCGATCTGGTGCTGCGCGAAGGCCGTGCCGCGGTTCTCGCCTTCAACAAATGGGATCTGGTGGAAGATCCGCAGGCGGTTCTGGCCGAACTGCGTGAAAAGACCGAACGGCTCCTGCCACAGGCGCGCGGCATTCGCGCCGTGCCGATGGCAGGCCAGACCGGCTACGGCCTTGAAAAGCTGATGCAGTCGATCATCGACACCGACATGGTGTGGAACAAGCGGATCTCGACCGCCAAGCTTAATCGCTGGCTGGACAGTGTGCAGACCCAGCATCCGCCACCGGCGGTGTCCGGTCGCCGGTTGAAGCTGAAATACATGACGCAGGTCAAGGCCCGCCCGCCCGCCTTCATGATTTCCTGCACCAGGCCTGATTCTGTGCCGGAAAGCTATATCCGCTACCTGACCAACGGCTTGCGCGCCGATTTCAACATGCCCGGCGTACCGATCCGCATTCATTTGAAGGCGTCGGAAAACCCGTTTGAGAATAAGCGGAAAAGGCGCTGATTCAATTTTCCCGGACGGATCAACTTTCCAAAGCTTGGTTGATCGGTTTTTTCCGCCGCATCAGCATCCGCCAGCGGCCCTGCGTTTTGGCCTCGATGACATTGTCGAGAAACTGGCGGGTGGCGGAGGCCCAGGAATAGGTTTCCGCCAAGGCTCTGGCTTGGCTGCGAGAGCAGTTCAGTGCTTCAAGGCAGGCGGCTTTCAGGTCGTCATTGAGCGCGCCAGCTTTGGGATCAGAGATGATGTCGATCGGTCCGGTGACGGGAAAGCCGGCCACGGGTACGCCGCAGGCCAGCGCTTCCAAAATCGTATTGCCAAACGTGTCGGTTTTCGAAGGAAACACGAAAACATCGGCCTGCGCATAGGCGCTTGCCAGCTCGGCGCCGAATTTGACGCCGGTAAACAGCACGTCCGGATAGCGTTCCGCCAATTCGGCGCGGGCAGGGCCATCGCCCACCACCACTTTCGAACCCGGCAGGTCGAGATCGAGAAAGGCTGGCAGGTTTTTTTCCACCGCGACCCGGCCAACCGTCATGAAGATCGGGCGGGGCAGGTCGAAGGGATTTGCCTCAAGCGGCTGCGGGTGGAACAGTTCGGTATCGATGCCTCGGCTCCAAAGCCGCAGATTGCCGATCTTGCGGTCTTCCAGCTCTCGTTTCAGGCTTTCGGTCGCCACCATGCAGGCGCCGCCAGCGCGGTGAAACCAGCGCACATAGGCATAGAGCAGCGAAAGCGGCAATGGCAGGCGGGCCGCGACATATTCGGGAAAACGGGTGTGATAGCTGGTGGAAAAGGCTAGGCCCTGGCTCAGGCACCAGCGCCGCGCCAACAGACCCAGTGGCCCTTCGGTGGCGATATGGATCAGGTCCGGGCGGCTTTGCTTGATGGCGGCGGCAATCCGCCACGGGCTGGCCAGCGACAGGCGGATTTCCGGGTAGGTCGGCATGGGCAGGCTGCGATAGTCCGCAGGCGTGACCATGGTGACGGTAACGCCCATCCTGGTCAGTTCGGCATTGGTATTTTCAATGGAGCGCACCACGCCATTCACCTGCGGATGCCAGGCATCGGTCACGATTGTCAATCTCATCGCGCGTGCTCCTCGATCCGATGCGGTGCTCAACGCATAGGCGGCGTCATCCCGCTTGAAATGCTCCCCCGGCGAAACGGCAGCCTGCTATCGGGTGCCGTTTCGCCGGGGAATCACGCAGAAGCCCCCGCCACTGTCGTCAGGCTTATGGGCCAGCATTGTAACAAAGGAATGAAGGTGGATTGATCGCCGGACTTGACCATCGCCACTGGTCATCGCGGCATTGAGCCCTATAGTCTTGAAGTGCCGAATTTTTTGAGCAGAGGATGGGCCATATGCCGACCAAGACTGATCGTGCCAGCAAAACCGCAGGGAAAGCAGTGAGCGACTGGTGGCGCGGCGCGGTTATTTATCAGGTCTATCCACGCTCGTTTCAGGATACCACAGGTGATGGCATCGGCGACATCAAGGGCATAACCCAGCGCTTGCCCTATATAGCCTCGCTTGGCGTCGATGCCATCTGGCTGTCGCCGTTCTTCACTTCGCCCATGGCTGACATGGGCTATGACGTCTCGGACTATTGCGATGTCGATCCGATGTTCGGCACACTTGCCGATTTCGACGCGATGATGACCAAGGCGCATGATCTCGGCCTGAAAGTGATTATCGACCAGGTAATTTCCCATACATCCGACCAGCACCCCTGGTTCATTGAGAGCCGCGCCAGCCGCAACAATCCCAAGGCTGACTGGTATGTCTGGGCCAATGCCAAGCCGGATGGCACCGCACCGAGCAATTGGCTATCGGTGTTCGGCGGCCCGGCCTGGGAATGGGATGGGGTGCGCAAGCAATATTACATGCATAATTTTCTGGGCTCCCAGCCGGATCTGAATTTCCACAATCCGCAGGTGCAGCAGGCAGTGCTGGATGCCACCCGGTTTTGGCTGGAGCGCGGCGTGGATGGGTTCCGGCTGGATACCGTGAACTATTATTTTCATGACAAGGAATTGCGCAACAACCCGCCCCATGCGCCAGACAGCGGCGATGCCGGGCTCGATGCGCCGGATGTTAATCCCTATGGCATGCAGGAACATCTGCACGACAAGACCCAGCCGGAAAATATCGGCTTCCTGCAAAAATTGCGGGCGCTGCTGGATGAATATCAAGACCGCACCACGGTGGGCGAGGTTGGCGATGGCGCACGGTCGTTGAAAACCGTGGCCGCCTATACCAGCGGCGGCGACAAGCTGCATATGTGCTACACATTCGATCTGCTGGGGCCACATTTTACCCCGTCGCATATTCGCGATTGTGTCACCTCCTTCCAGTCGATGGTGAAAGATGGATGGGTGTGCTGGGCCTTTTCCAACCATGACGTGGTGCGCCATGTCTCGCGCTTTGCCCAGGGGCCGGAAGAAATGCCGCAGGTGGCCAAGCTTGCCATCAGCATTCTCGCCAGCCTACGCGGCTCAATCTGCCTTTATCAGGGCGAAGAACTCGGCCTGCCGGAGGCCGATCTTGCCTTTGAAGACCTCCGCGATCCCTATGGCATTCGCTTCTGGCCCGCCTTCAAGGGCCGCGACGGATGCCGCACACCGATGGTCTGGGAAAAAGCCAAGGCGCAGGCCGGTTTTACCAGCGGCAAACCATGGCTGCCGGTTCAGCCGGAGCAGCAGGCTCTGTCGGTGGACGCCCAGGACAAGGACAAGAGCTCGGTGCTCAACCACTACCGCAACATGCTGGCCTTGCGCAAAGCCCATCCGGCCCTGCGCGATGGGTCCATGTCCTTCCTTGACATCAACGAGGATGTGCTGGCCTTCCTGCGCGGGGAGAACAGCGACAGACTGCTGTTTGTCTTCAACATGCGGCGCGGACCGCAGGAGGTTCGCCTGCCGGAGCATATGACGGTGAAGGATATCATCGCTTTGCCAGATTCCCGCAGCACCTATGAAAAGGGCGTGATTACGCTTGATGCGCTTGACGGTTTTTGCGCGCGGGTGTGAGGAGCGCGATGAAGCGGAGGTTATTCGGCGGCAACCGGGCTTCTTGTCTGGTCGCCTCGGCCTTCGATCAGGCCAGCAATGGAAATATCCTCGTCCAGATCGTCCCAATGAATGCCGGATATGCTCAATTCGAACTGATTTCGTTGCTCCACCGAGGCCGTAAGCAGGCGCGGAAACCAGGCAAGTGGAATGCCCAGCACCCGGCCATCGCTGAGCGAAACCCATATGCTGTCGTCATCGAAGCGGACATCAGTTGCCGAAATATTCACGCCAAGCCCTCGTAAATGCCGCACGGTTGTCTATGACAATCTTGATAATAGCAGATAATTCCCGGCTGTTGAACCCGAAGCTCTCGGACAGTCCGATGGTGGGTTCCAGCCAGATTTTGGCTTCCCCGTGGGCGCTGCGCACATGGACGTGGATTGGCTCTCGGGGATTGCCTTCGTTGGAATAGAAAAAGAATTTGTATGGGCCGTGGCGTAACAGGACAGGCGTTATGTCTCACATCTTTCTTCAGCCTCACCCAATCAGCATAAACTTATCGACATCCACCATGCCCTTGTCGGAAATCTTCAAATGCGGGATGACCGGCAGCGGCAGGAAGGCGACCTGCAAAAACGGCTCCTGCAAGGTGGTGCCAAGCGCGTAAGCTGCCTGGCGCAGCTCATGCAGCGTGTCGCGCACGCTCTCGAACGGCTCAAGGCTCATCAGGCCCGCGACGGGCAGGGGGATTTCGCCTGTCACCTTGCCGTCTTCCACCACCACGAAGCCGCCCTTGATGTCGGAGAGGCGGTTGGCGGCCATAGTCATGTCGTCTTCGGAGACGCCGACCACGCAGATATTGTGGCTGTCATGACCGACGGTGGAGGCGATGGCACCCTTTTTCAGCCCGAAGCCCTGCACGAAGCCATTGGCGTGGTTGCCGTTCTTGCCGTGACGCTCGATGACAGCGACCTTGATGATGTCGCGGTCGAGATCGACGCTGGTCTGGTTGCCGGAAGCGGGCAGGCGGTAGCGGCGATATTCGGTGATGATCTTGCCCGGCAACACGCCCATGACAGGCACTTCGCCGTCACTGACCGGCACGGCAAAATCGGCTGACTTGACGATCCGGGCCTTGACGCTGTCGAGGCCAACCGGGGCCACCGGCTTGCGGGTGGCAAACAAAGAGTCGGTGACACGGCGACCGGCCGCAAACACCGTCTCGGCCTTGCGGTTTTCCAGACTGTCCACCACCACCAGATCGGCCCGCCAGCCGGGGGCGACAAGGCCGCGATCCCGCAGACCAAAGGCGCGAGCCGCTGAGATGGAGGCGGCGCGGTAGATGGCCAGCGGCTCCACGCCATGGGCGATGGCCGTGCGGATCATATAATCCAGATGGCCTTGTTCAGCGATATCCAGCGGGTTTCGGTCATCGGTGCAGAGCGCCAGAAAGGGCGACAGCCTCTCGGTTATGATTGGCATCAGGGCGTGCAAATCCTTGGAAACCGAGCCTTCGCGCACCAGAATATGCATGCCTTTGCGGATTTTCTCCAGGGCTTCTTCCGCCGTGGTGCATTCATGTTCCGTGCGGATGCCCGCCGAGAGATAGCCGTTCAGATCGTTACCGCGCAGCAGCGGCGCATGACCATCGATATGGCCACCCTGAAAGGCTTCCAGCTTGGCCATGCAGATCGGGTCCTTGTGGATGACCCCGGGGAAATTCATGAATTCGGCAAGGCCAATCACCTTCGGGTGGTCGCGGAATGGCAAAAGCCGCTCGATGGGCAGGTCCGCGCCCGAGGTTTCCAGATGGGTCGCGGGCACGCAGGAGGAAAGCTGCACGCGGATATCCATGATGGTTTCCAGCGCCGATTCCAGGAAGAATTCGATGCCTTCGGTTCCCAGTACATTGGCGATTTCATGGGGATCGCAGATGACAGTCGTCACCCCGTAAGGCAGCACGCAGCGGTCGAACTCATGCGGCGTGACCAGCGAGCTTTCGATATGCAGATGGGTATCGATAAAACCCGGCACGACGATCTTGCCGGATATGTCGATTTCCTCGCGGCCCTGATAGGCTCCGCAGGTGCCGACAATAGTATCGCCGCAGATGGCGATATCGCTTTCCACCAGATCACCGGTGACGAGATCAAAAAAACGGCCGCCTTTCAGCACGATATCAGCGGTTTCTCGGCCGACGCCCTGGTCGATGCGGCGTTCCAATGGGCTCATGGATGTGGCTCCTTCGGTCTCAGGTCTGGATGAGCGTCAAACGCCGCTCGAAAAAGCTGGGGCTTGGTCGATCCTTAGCCAGCAATGTCAGAATCTCTCTAGCACACTCTTCCGGTGTCTTGTCGGTTGTATCGATGTCCAGATCATAGGGGCCGTGTTCATGCACAGCCATTTGCCAGCGCTGTACAGGTTCCGGAACCGGATCGTTTGTTGAGCCCTGAAGATAGGCGATCGCGCCATTGGTTGGAGAGGCGGCCCGGCGGGCCATGATGGTGGAAAGCGAGCAACGGACACCGATGAACAGCACCGGCAGACCAGCCAGCCGTCTGGCGCAATCATCGAGAATATGGAGTGGCCGCGAATAGGCCTCGTGGTAGCCCGCATCGACAACCACATTGATCCCCAGCCGGCTATGGGCGGCAATCGTTTCATGCAGGGCGCCGTAGAGCTGCTGCACGACCGCTTCTTTTTCCGGGTGCTCGCCGCCGGGCCGCAAGCCGATGCCGGGCCTGTGCCTTTCGCTGATCGTGGCCATCTGTGCATCAACGCCAAGATTGACCCAAAGGCCCGGAAAGCTGTCCAGCACCACCTTTGCGATGCTGGATTTACCGCAACGCGGCGCCCCGTTCAGGATCAGGATCTGTCCCGCAGAGCCGATCTCCCGCTCTGTATCCGGCCTCACGCTTCGACGGTCACGGTAAAGCCGTGGCGGGTGCTGTCGCCGGGGGCGAGTGTGACGGTATAGGGGCGTTCCATCAATTCGCTGCTCTTGCCATGGCGAGCGGCCATGCCGTGCCAGGGCTCAATGCAGATGAAGGGTGCGCCGGGTTTTTGCCAGAGTGCCAGATTGGGCAGATTTTCAAAGCGGAAATGCAGGCTGGCCGCATCTTCGGCGTGATAGGTTAGCCCCGTTCCGGTACCTTCGGGAAAGATCATCGCGTCTTCCTCGAACTGGCTCTTGTCCAGCACCAGCCGTCCGCCATGGAAGGGTGAGGGGCGGGCTTCTTCGGCCAGCAAGCCGCCACCCAACCGCAACAGGGCTGGCTCGGCACCATTGTCCAGCGTGATCGTGTGTGGCTTGCCCTCTGCCCCCGGCAAGGGCCAGAGAAAAGCCGGATGGAAGCCGAGGCCATAGGGCATGGGGGTATCACCGCGATTGGTAACCGTGGCGGACACCGTCAGACCCGCACCATGCAGCCGGTGTTCCAGCACCAGCGAAAAATCGAAGGGATAGGCCGCTTTGGTCTCGTCATTGGCGGTCAGTTCGTGGCGACAGACATCGGCTCCGGCTTCCAGCAGCGTAAACTCGCGGCGTCGGGCAATGCCGTGCTGAGCCATGGAATAGGGCTTGCCATCGATCAGCAACGTATCGTCTTTGGCCTTGCCGACAATCGGAAACAGAATGGGCGAACGCCCGCCCCAATAGGCCGCATCGCCATGCCATAGCAGGGCCTTGCCGTCTTGCGTGCGAAGGGACTGCATCTCCGCGCCAAGCGAGGAGATCTGCACGGTAAGCTGGTCATTGCCGATCTCAGTCAGTGTGGGCATGGGCGTGTCTCTCTTAAGTGGGCGTGGCGTTCTTTCCGGCTTTCTATACGATGCTCCATGTAACGAAAATATGGAGAGAAATTTACCCGCTCTTCATGGCACATAAACGGCATGAGACGCGGATGATAACACCCGCGTCTCATGTCATGGCTGAATTACTCAGCGGCGACGGTCTTGCCGCCTTCCCATTTGTACATGGAGAAGCTCTGCGAGGTGAGGTCGCCGGTTTCGCCATAGGTCAGCTTGCCGATGGCGGTCGGGATCGGTTCGCCGGACTTGATCGCGGTGGCGATAGCTTCGGCATCCTCGGCGCTGCCGACCTTTTCGATGCCAGCGGCAATGACCTGCACGGCGGCGTAGGCGTTGAGCGTGAAGGCTTCCGCCGGAATGCCCTTGGCGGTCAACGAATCGGCTGCAACCTTGGAATCCGGGTTTTTCAGCGCGTCGGCGGCATTGGTGAACAGCGTGCCATTGGCGGCGTCACCGCCGACAGTGGTATATTCGCTGTTGGACAGGCCATCGCCCGCCACCACCACGGCTTTCAGCCCGGCATCCTGCATCTGGCGCACCAGTAGGCCTGCTTCGGGATGATAGCCGCCAAAATACAGCACTTCGACATTGGCCGACTTCAACCGGGTGACGAGCGCGCTGAAATCTTTTTCGCCTGCGGTCAGCGAATCGTTGAACACTTCCTTGACACCATCGGCGTTCAGCGCGGCCTTGAAGGCATCCGCCAGACCCTTGCCATACTGACCCTTGTCATTGAGGATGGCGATCTTCTTGTCCTTGAAATGGGCCAGCACATATTTGGCCGCCACATCGGCCTGCTGATCATCACGACCGCAGGTGCGCAGCACAGTCGGCAAGCCGCGCTTGGTCAGGCTTGGGGCCGTGGCGGTCGGAGTGACCATCAGCGCGCCGTTTTCCGCCAGCACGTCGGAGGCCGGAACGGCGACGCCTGACGTCACCGGGCCAACCACGAAACGCACACCTTCACCGACCAGCTGGTTTGCGGCGGACACGCCTTGCTTCGGCTCGCCCGCATCGTCGGCGGTCTTCAGCACCAGCTTTTCGCCCTTGATGCCACCCTTGGCATTGATATCGGCAATCGCTGTTTCCGTGCCGTTCTTGATCTGCGCACCAATGGCCGCCAACGGCCCGGTCAGCGGCGCCATCAGACCAATGGTAATATCGGCATGGGCTGCGGGGGCAGCGGCGAGAAGCGCGGCTAGCGCAGCGCTGGCCAAAAGATGAAGTTTCATGGTTATCTCCTTGGGTTTCGCCGCACCATTCTGCGATGGCTTGTTCTGTGGCGGCATATCTTGGGTTGCTGTTTCCCCCGGCTGGTTTCTACTGCATAATCAAAAAATCGGCCATGAAAAAGGGCCGCGTTATGCGGCCCAATGAAGCGGCTTTGGTGTTACGACGATCAATGGTCAGATATTGCTCATCAGCACCTTGCGTAGCTTGTCAAACAGCTGGTCGATTTCGGCCTTGGAAATGATCAGCGGGGGTGACAGCGCGATGATGTCGCCGGTGGTGCGGATCAGCAATCCGTCTTCATAGGCCTTCAGGAAGGCGTTGAAGGCGCGTTTGGTGGGTTCGCCGTCGATGGGTTTCAGCTCCACGGCGCCGATCAGGCCGATATTTCTGATATCGATGACATTGGGGCAATCGGCCAGGCTGTGCAACTGCTCTTCCCAATAGGGGGCAAGCTCGCTGGCGCGGGTCAGCAGGCCTTCGTCCCGGTAGGTATCGAGCGTGCCGAGGGCGGCGGCTGAGGCAATCGGGTTGCCGGAATAGGTATAGCCGTGGAAGAACTCGATCATGTGTTCCGGGCCGGACATGAAGGCATCGTGGATTTCTGATGTCACGAACACCGCGCCCATCGGGATGACGCCGTTGGTCAGGCCCTTGGCGGTGACGATGATGTCAGGCGTCACATCGAAATACTGGGCGGCAAAAGGCGCGCCGAGACGGCCATAGCCGGTGATGACTTCATCGAAAATCAGCAGAATGCCGTGCTTGGTGCAGATGTCGCGCAGCTTTTGCAGATAGCCCTTCGGCGGGATCAGCACCCCGGTGGAGCCTGCGACCGGCTCGACGATGACGGCAGCGACCGTGGAAGCGTCATGCAGGGTAACGATGCGCTCCAGCTCGGCTGCGAGATCGCCGCCATGCTCCGGCTGGCCCTTGGTGAAGGCGTTCTTTTCCGGCAGATGGGTGTGGGGCATGTGGTCGACGCCGGTCAAAAGTGTGCCAAACATCTTACGGTTGGAGACGATGCCGCCGACCGAAATGCCGCCGAAATTGACGCCGTGATAGCCGCGCTCGCGGCCGATCAGGCGGAAGCGCGAGCCATTGCCTTTGACGCGGTGATAGGCCAGCGCCACCTTCAGCGCGGTCTCGACCGATTCAGAGCCGGAATTGGTGTAAAGCACATGCTCCATGCCGGCAGGGGCGATATCCACCAGGCGGTTGGCCAGCTCAAAGGCCTTGGGATGGCCAAGCTGGAAGGCGGGGGCGTAATCCAGTTCGCCCGCCTGCTGGCGGATCGCCTCGGTGATCAGCGGGCGGCAATGGCCGGCATTGACGCACCACAGGCCCGCCGTGCCATCCAGAACCTGACGGCCATCATGGGTGGTGTAATACATGTCCTTGGCGCCGACGAACAGGCGCGGCTCCTGCTTGTATTGGCGGTTGGCGGTAAACGGCATCCAGAAGGCGCGCAGGTCGTTAGGAATATTGGTGCGATTGGACATGATACTCTCCATGGCCCTTCCTCGGGCCCTGTCAGTGGTTTCGGGGCCATATCCGGTCGTTCAATCGGCTGCGGGCTCGCGTCTTCACACATTGAAGATCATGCCGCAGTGTCATGGACATATGGCGCTGTAACTGGCAAATCAGCCGTCCTTGTAGGCTGGCCGCTCCGCATAAATTTACCGCGCGGTCAAAGTAGCAGCCGGCCTTGTGCCGTCAAGCGGCCAGAGTGCGGCTATCCGGAATAATCAGCGAAACCAGTGTTTCTCCTGATGCACAATGTTCTCCTCAAACCAGAATGGGCATAAGGAGAGAATGGAGTTGAAACGCGATGACGGCGCAGCGTTTTTCTCCATTTGAGAAAACGCAATATACGGATGCATCAAGGGTTGCACGTTCAGCGGGCAAGGTCGGCGCAAGCTCGTCATGGGTATATGCCAGCATGATCAGATGCAGGATCGAAGGGCAGTTCGACAGCATCGATCGACCGGCGGCCACTGTTGCGTAACTCTTTAAATCCCAAGGGATTTGAAGGTTACAGGAGTGGGAATAGACGCTTTTATGAAGAGAGCGGGCTCCGAACTGCATTGGTGGTTCGGGGTCTGTCATCTGCTGGCCGGGCAGGCTTGCTTGCGTCATCGGATGAGCGCCACAATATAGGCCGCCAACGGATTTTAGAAATCTGAAATTTTATCAAGCGCATTGCCTGTTCAGCTTGCTGTCAGGAATAGCCATTAATGCAGGTTCGCGCTGGCTGCTGTCCCGCTTCCCGCAATTCAGGCGGTAGTGATCTAGGCGGCCGGTGTGTTTTAACACCAAGCCGCCTTTATTTCAGATCAAGCTGTTATGTCAGCGTTATCATTCAGGCAGCGTTTCTGCTGCTTTCCTGATGGCAGAATATATCCTCGAGCGTGCCGAGCACTTTCATGACGGCATCCGACGTGCTGGAATAATAGATGGTCTGGGCATCGCGGCGGGTCTTGACCAGCTTCTGGGCGCGAAGCTTGGAAAGGTGCTGGGACAGCGCTGACTGGCTCAAGCCAACCTGCGAGGCCAGGACGCCGACCGGCACCTCACCTTGAACCAGGCTGCAGAGAATCATCAGTCGCTTAGGATTGGCCATGGCCGTGAGCAGGCCGGCAGCCGCATTCGAGTGATCAGACAAGTCATTGGCTTTCATCTCTCATTCTTCCTTTGAAGCGATTGGCCTGCACACATGGCAGGCCCTGGTTGTTGCATCCCACAAGAAACCCTACACCCTGAGTCTAGCAATATGAGGAGGATTGTATATGCCTAAATTTAAGGTATCGTTTCATCTTAATTAGTTTGGAGTGAAGGGTGTGTGTCCAAAGACACAATTTCACGCTCAAATTCGCATCTAAACAGCGTTTTACCCCAAAAAAAGTCGATTCCCGACGCATCCAACCCGCAGATTGTGACTTTTCCCTTCGACTTTTGCCCCGTATGATAGGGGGGATTTTTTATGATTTGCAGAAGTCTATACCCTAAATCTTGTATGGTTTGGGCCTCGGTTTTACCGTCGGCGAACGTAAGCTCTGTTCGAATCAACAAATCCTCTCCATCCAGCAGGAAGGCTTTTCCGAACCCGCCGTTCAATGCGGCGCGCTGCGGCATGAGCTGAAAAAACAAAAAATCCGGAAAATCGATATAGAGCCTGGCCTTGGGATGACGGGCCAGAAAGCGGCGGCGCATTGCCTGATGGATGTCGCTATCGGGGTCCACCGCGCTCGCCAGGCACTGCACGCTGAGGCGCGGATAAGCGAGAGGATCACCCTTGCCGGGTTCGCCGGCCAGCAGCGATACGCGCGGATCGGCCAGCATCGCCCGGGTATGAGCCGAGAGGCGCGAGACCAGAACAGTCAGCGTTCCATCCGGCATGGTGCCCATCAGAACGCGGCTGACGAAAGGCCCGCCGGATTGCGGATCGAGAACGCCCAAGGGGACATGGGTGGCGCTGCGCAACAGGGTTCGCGCCTGGCGCCGCGCCTCGTCGTCAGTTGGACGGATGGGAGAGGGACGGTCGATCATCGGGCGGTCTCATGATTACGGCTGGGTGAGGGCTGGCTATGGGGCAGGACGGAGCTTTGACCATATCCCAGTGGTCCTTCACGCGAAAGCGTCAAGGGCCGCAGCTCAGGGCATCACGAGTTTGATAAAACGCATGATGCCGCAAGTGGCGGCCCTTGGCTCATGGTGTCGTTCTGCGCCTTCTACGCACAACGTTGTGTTTTCAGCCTTCTACGTCAGGTCTGGCGGTGCCGGGTCAGGGCCGAGACCACATCCTGCGCGCCGATCGCGCCGATCACTGTGCCATTCTCGACCACGCCGACGAGCCCTGGCTGGCGGGCCATGGCGTCGAGAATATCGATCAGTGGTGTTTCCGGCGCGGCGGTGGCGGTGACGCCGAGACCCGGCGTATGACTGGTGCCGGCGGTCATGACATCTCTCGCGGTCAGCATGCTGATCGGGTTCATGTTGCGCACGAAATCGGCGACATATTGATCCGCCGGATTCTGGACGATCTGCTGCGGCGTGCCGCATTGGATGATCCTACCACTTTCCATGATGGCGATGCGGTTGCCAATCCGGAAGGCCTCATCCAGATCGTGGCTGACAAACAGGATGGTCTTTTTCAGTCGATGCTGGAATTCCAGCAGTTCGTCCTGCAAGCGTGTGCGGATCAGCGGATCGAGCGCGGAGAACGGTTCGTCCATCAACAGAATCGGCGCTCCGGTGGCAAAGGCGCGGGCCAGGCCAACCCTCTGCTGCATGCCGCCGGATAATTCATCCACCTTGCGGTCGGCCCATTGCGTCAGGTTGACCAGTTCCAATTGCTCGGCAACGATTTTCCGGCGTTCCTTTTCGCCAACGCCCGCCAATTCCAGCCCGAAGCCGATATTGTCGGCAACGCTGCGCCAGGGTAGGAGGCCGAATTGCTGGAACACCATCGAGACGCTGTGCATGCGCAGGTCGCGCAACGCCTTGCGGCTGGCCTGGTAGGGATCAACAAAGCCATTGCGCGACTTGACCGACACCGAGCCGCGCACCACAGGCGCCAACCCGTTGACGGCCCGCAGCAGCGTCGATTTCCCAGAGCCGGACAGGCCCATCAGCACCAGGATTTCGCCTTCCTTCAAGGTCAGCGAAGCATTGGCCACGCCGAGGATCAGGCCGGTTTCCTTGTTGATCTCGTCGCGTGTCCGGCCTTGATCGACCAAGGCAAGCGCCTTTTGGGGCCGATCGCCGAAGACGATATCGACATTTCCGAAGATGACTGCATCGCTCATTGGTCATCTCCCGCCGACGGAATGCGGAACATCCGATCCAGAATGATTGCCAGGATGACGATACAGAGCCCCGCTTCGAAACCTCTGGCGATATTGACAGTATTCAGCGCCCGTACCACCGGAACGCCGAGACCGGCAGCGCCGACCAGAGCGGCAATCACCACCATGGACAGCGACAGCATGATGGTCTGGGTCAGGCCCGCCATGATCTGTGGCAGCGCATAGGGCAGTTCCACCTTACGCAGCACCTGGGTCGGTGTGGCACCGAAGGCAACCGCCGCTTCCACCAGGGAGGAAGGGGTGGAGACGATGCCAAGCCGGGTGAGGCGGATGGGCGAGGGGACGGCAAAGATAACCGTGGCGATCAGACCGGGCACCATGCCGAGCCCGAACAGGATCAGTGCCGGGATGAGATAGACGAAGGTCGGGATGGTCTGCATCAGGTCGAGGACCGGGCGCATCAGCGCGTAGATCCATGTCCGGCGCGCGGCCAGGATGCCGAGCGGCACGCCGATCACCATACAGACGGCGGTGGAGGCCAGAACCAGCGCCAGCGTCTCGGTGGTTTCCTTGAAATAGCCCTGGTTGATGATCAGCGCCAGGCCGAGAAAGGTGAAGATCGCCACGAGAAGGGAGCGGCGTAGCAGCCAGGCGATAATGCTGATGGCAAGTGCCGTCACCAGCGGGTGGGGATATTGCAGCACGAACAGAACGCCATCGATACTGCTTGAAATGAGGTGGGAGAGCCAGTCGAAAAACCAGGCTCCATTGGCCGTCAGCCAGTCGACAACGACTTTGGCGGTGGGGCCGATGGGAATTTTGAAATCAGTCAGCCAATCCACTGAAACGCATCCTTTCGAGCATTTGCAGGAAATGCGTAAAAAAAGAGAATAACGAATAGCGATGCCAGGGCGCAATGTTTCGCCCCTGACGCTATCTTTCACAGTCTGTTCAAAAATTGCTGCTGGCCAGGCGAAAATGGTGATTTCGAGAACCGGAACGGAGCGTACTTAAGGTACGTGAGTACAAGCATTCCAGGAAAAGTGCGAAGCAGTTTTTCGTTTGGAAATGCGATTGCATCATTCAAGTGCAGAAATTGCCATTTGCAGACGGCCAGCGGCGATTATTGGATAGACTGCCAGTGGTGATTAGAGACCAAGCTTGGTCTTGACAGCCGCCAGCCCGTCCTTGCCGTCCTTGGTGGTGACGCCAGCCAGCCACGGCTCGATCACGGTCGGGTTGGCCTTCAGCCAGGTCTTGGCAGCCTTGTCGGCATCTTCGCCATCATCGAGGATCTTGCCCATGATGGCATTTTCCATGTCGAGCGAAAACTTCATGTTGGTCAACAGCTTGCCAACATTTGGACATTCCTTGGCATAGCCGCCGCGCGCCACCGTATAAACCGTCGCGCCACCGTAATTGGGGCCGAACACCGTGTCATCGCCATCGGCGAGATAGGTGATCTGGTGGGCGGTGTTCATCGGATGCGGCGCCCAGGCCAGGAAGATCACCGGCTTGTTTTCCTTGTCGGCGCGGGTCACCTGGCTCAACATGCCCTGTTCGGAGCTTTCGACGACGTTAAAGCCCTTGAGGCCGAACTTGTCGCCGTCGATCAGCGACACGATCATGCCATTGCCTTCATTGCCCGGCTCGATCCCGTAGATCTTGCCATCAAGCTCGGCCTTGTGAGCAGCGACATCCTTGAAGCTCTTGATGCCGAGCTTGGCGCCGGCAGCATTGGTGGCCAGCGTGTATTTCGCGCCTTCAAGATTGACGGCGACGCTGTCGATCGACTTGTCGTCGAGATATTGCTGGATGGCTTCCTTCTGAGCTGGCATCCAGTTGCCGAGGAAGACGTCGATATCCTTGTTCTTCATCGAGGAATAGGTCACGGGCACGCCGAGCGTCTTGACGTCGGCCTTGTAACCCAATGCCTCCAGAACGGTGACGAAGGAGGCATTGGTGGAGGCCAGATCCGTCCAGCCTACATCCGAGATGCGAACGGTGCCGCAACTGGCAGGTTCAGCCGCATAGGCAGCGGAGCTGAATGCTGCGACGCATCCGGCCAGGGCCAGTGCGTATTTCGTCGGTGCAAATTTCAGTGTCTTGGCAATCGGCATTATTATGCTCCCTTTTTTAGTTCCCGGCATTATCAATACATAAACAGCCGAGGCAAGCCTGCGTGTTCGCGCCGGTCTATAGGGGCCATTTGCGACATTTTGTCATCACACCTTAAAAATGTGCTGCATCGCCGCAAATCCAGGGGTAAGGCCCGTGGCGAGAACTGCGCCGAACCGCAGTCTCCAGCCTTGAATTTTTTTTGGGACTGTGCATTTCGGGCAAGGATTTTGCCTTTCCTCTGCGCAGAAACCGGGGGAATTTTGATTTTTCGGGTTAAAACCGCCCTGTTTTTGTGCTGCATGGCGGCGCGAGACACGAAAGCCCAGGGAAACGGTGCCAATGGCCAAGCTCTATTTCAATTATGCCGCCATGAATGCCGGTAAATCCACCATGCTGTTGCAGGCCTCTTACAATTATCAGGAGCGCGGCATGCGCACGGTGATTTTTGTCGCCGCACTGGATGATCGGGCCGGGCGTGGCCGCGTCGCTTCCCGCATTGGGCTGTCCAGCCCGGCCGAAACCTTCGAGCCGGAAACCGATTTGTTTGCCGTGGTCGAGGCCATGCATGCAAGGGAGCCGATTGCATGCGTTTTTGTCGACGAGGCCAATTTCTTGAGTGAGGGCCATGTCTGGCAATTGGCGCGGATTGCCGACCGCCTGCACATTCCGGTCATGGCCTATGGGTTGCGCACGGATTTTCAGGGTCAGCTGTTTCCCGCCTCCCGGCTGCTGTTGGGCATTGCCGATGAATTGCGCGAAATCCGCACGATCTGCCATTGCGGCCGCAAGGCGACGATGAATGCTCGCTTCGATGCCAGCGGCCAGGTGATGCGCGAGGGTGCGCAGATCGAGGTCGGCGGCAACGAGAAATATGTGTCCTTCTGCCGCCTGCATTGGGATGAACTGTTCAATGGGTGACGCTCGGGTTGACGTTGGCGCCGAGATTTGACAGTCGACAAGTCCAACAGGTTGTTTTTCAAAAATATCGCCACCTGAAAAGCTTGTGTCGTTAAAAACGCGGTTTATCGTTGTTATTGTTGATGGGCAGACATATCTGTTGAGCAGTGACCGGACGCTACGCGTCCGCCGTTGCCATGACCATAGGACGGGAGACAGGGCAGATGCTGAATGCGCTAACGGGGTTTTTCCGAGGGCTCTGGGGAGCGCTTCGGCGCAGCGGTAATCTTCTCTACACGGCGGTGGCCTGGCCCTTCCGCGCCCGCCATAGCGAAGCGGGCAAGCGGGCCTATATTTTCCGTGGCTCTGTCGCCCTGATCGTCCTGGTGCTGATTGCGGCCTATGGGCAGTTTTTGTGGCGCACCCAGGTCTGGTATGGCTTTGATCCGGCCTTTGCCAAGGCCTATGGTTTTGGCGACCGCAAGGTTGCCGCCGGGCAGCAGATCGCCGACAAGCCCGGCACCTGCCAGAATTCCGCTATCGTCACCACGGTTGCCGACCTGACGGATTCCAATGTCAATCAGAATGTCTGGGTGTCCTCGACGCTGCTCTACAAGCTCGGCCTGTTCGGGATGAGCTGGGACGATACACCGTTCTTCGACAACAAGGCATCGTTCCAGCGCGGTATCAACCAGGTGGCGCGCCGGGTCGGTATCGTGCTGGCCGACGATCTTGGCCGGGTGAGGGGCACGTCCGGCATCAATACCGATTTGCAGGATGCGCGCGGCAATATCCAGTTCAACGAAGGCACCTGGTATTTCGGCTCCAATCCGTTCGGGTTCAAGACACCGACGCCAAGCTATTATCGCGCCGCAATCACCAGTTGGCGTGGGTTCAATTCCGATCTGGAAACCTGCAAGGCGGTGTTCGATGCCCGGGCTGACAATCTTGTCAAACTGCTCGATGGATTGGCCAGCGACCTCGGCAATACCTCCGACATTCTGCGCCGCCGCTCGGAAGAGCATAATGGTGGTTGGTTCGACACGCGGGCCGACGACCGTTTCTGGTTCGCCTATGGCCAGCTCTATGGACAATACGCCCTGTTTCAGGCGGCAAAGGCCGATTTCATCGATGTGGTGCGCGAGCGTAACCTGACGGCGATCTGGGCGGAGCTGGAAAAGCAGTTCGAGGCCGCACTCAAGGTTCAACCGATGATTGTTTCCAACGGCAGCGAGGACGGGCTGTTCATGCCGAACCATCTCTCAACCATGGGCTTCTACACGTTGCGCGTACGCGCCAATATGGTGGAATTGCGAGCCGTTCTGCAACGCTGACGGTTAATGGCCCGGCGGACAGACCGCCGGGCCATGTCTTATAATTCGATGAAGCTTGCTGTGGGCTCCAGTTGAAACAACTCATGCAGCATGCCGCGATATTCGCCTGATCCTCCTTCCACGGGATGATAGAGACCGACGGTACGAATATATTTCAAAGTACCGCTTGTGGTGATGATCCGGTGAATACTGTGGAAAACACCACGACTGGTGGCGGCGCGATAATAGCTGTCCATCACCTGGTCTACGTCCTGCGGGTGCATACGGTCGCAAAGATCCTTTACATTCAATGGACCTTCAGAATGGTCTAGCTCGTAGAGCTTCGACACATGCGGCGTGCCATATAAATGGCCCTGATCTATATCCAGTCGCCAGAAGCCACAGATATTCATGGCCTGGGTGAGATTGACGACATCACAGTCCTGCAATCCAATTGAATGAAAATCTTGAAGCGGACAAGGCCGCGGTTTGTTCGAGCGCCAAGCCAAGTGAAAAGCCTCCCTTTTGGCTTGGCTGAAGCAAATGAATTAATGAATGAGCTTCAGCCTAATGGCCTTTGCTACCAATTGCGTCCGGTTGACGCAATCCAGCTTCTTCATAGCTGTTGTCATATACGCGTTTATGGTGTGGTCAGAGAGGCTGAGGATCTGGCCAATTTCGACCGAAGTTTTGCCCTGCGCCGTCCAGCGAAGCACTTCCAACTCGCGCACTGAGAGAACATCGACATTCATCAATTCCGTGCGGCGGAGGCGGTCATAGGTGTCGAAAACTGCCATTGCCAGCATGCCCAGTTCATTGACTTCGCATTGGGAGAGAGGCGACCGGTCCCCATCGAACCGCATGAAATACAGCCGGGAATCAAGGGAGGGAAAAATGAAGACAACGCCGACGATCAGTTTGAACCGCAGCATCAGGTCGCGCATGGCAGTTGGCCATTCCTCGGCCATGTCATCAGGTTCCCTGAATTTCATGTCCCAGGTTCGCGGCAGGATCGAGCCGGCGAATTTCTTGACCACCGGACAGAATTTTACGAATTGATGGCGGTCGAATTCATGGCCGAATTCAATCGGCAAGGTGGTTTCCATGACCAGCGGCATGAGATGCACATCGGTCGCACAAGGGGCGAGCATGATACTGCCATGCGACAGTCCAAACGCCTGAGCAACGTTACGCAGGACCTCCGTGCAATGCTCACGGCTTTCCATTGCGGTTATTTCTGTACTGAGCAGTGTTTGGCGCTCGGCAATCAACATGATGGGCGACTGAATTTGAGGTAGGGGCGGCGTGTGTGGCGAGTAGGTTTATATCAAGGAGGTTTTATATATTAAATCCTAGAGCTTTCGAAAGTTCTTATCGATTAATTTCGAAAAATGTCTTTCAAAACTCTGTGAACTCATTAGGGAAAAAATATATATATTTCGTTTTAGTTGAGTTGGCAGTAGATATTATTGCTTTCGGTTGCATTCTTCCGCTGTGCCGCTTCGGTCGGAAATGTATTGTGGCGAGAGTTAAATGAGCTCCAGTCCCCCTAAAAGTCAAGGTAATAACGTGTCCTGCGAAAATAAGCGCCTTCTGTTGAGCTTGCTGCGCTTAATGCCCGCATAACTTCTTATTCGTAAAATCCTACCTCGCAATGGGATGCGTCACGCAGGGCTTTTGTGATGATTTAGGCTGTTCTTTTACCTCTGCCGATGGGTTCGTCGGGATGGGCCGTTTCATGGATTTTTCAAGGGTTTCCGCACGCACGAGAAATTTTGCGTCACGCTCTACCGGGCGCGCTGAATTATGCGGTAATACGATGCGCCATGGAAGTTGGACAATCGTATTGCCTTTGCAAATATCTCAAGCGCCGGATGCTTTTGCGATATTTTCAACGCTTTCGCGGCAGGGATGCGTGAGCATCTTGAAGACTTGATATAAAGGGTAAACGTGCAGCAGATTTAAAATGCTACAGCGCCGTGCGTCTTATAAAACGCACGGCGCTGTAGCACGAGCTGCCTGAAAGATATGTGCCGGAAACGGTGTAGAGACAGGGTTAAGAGGCTGATGTCGGATATTGAAATTGCACGTGCAGCATCGAAGCTTGCGATCACGCAGATTGGCGAGCGTCTGGGAATCAGCCCCGGTGATTTGCAGCCCTATGGCCATGACAAGGCTAAGATCAGCGCTTCTTTCCTACGCTCGCTGGCGGATCGCAAGGATGGCAAGCTCATCCTGGTGACGGCAATCAATCCGACACCGGCTGGCGAGGGCAAGACCACGACCACGGTCGGTCTGGTGGACGGGCTGAACCGTATCGGTGCCAAGGCCATGGTCTGCGTGCGCGAGCCGTCGCTTGGTCCCTGTTTCGGGGTCAAGGGGGGCGCTGCTGGCGGCGGTCGGGCTCAAGTCGTGCCGATGGAAGACATCAACCTGCATTTCACCGGCGATTTCCATGCCATCACCTCCGCGCATAACCTGCTGGCGGCGATGATCGATAACCATATCTATTGGGGCAATGAGCAGGATCTCGATACTCGCCGCATCGCCTGGCGCCGTGTTGTCGATATGAACGACCGGGCGCTACGGGAGATGGTTGGCGCCCTGGGCGGCGTGCGCAACGGCTTTCCGCGCGAAACCGGCTTCGATATCACGGTTGCTTCCGAAGTGATGGCCATTCTCTGTCTGGCTCGCGATCTGGCCGATCTGGAAACGCGGTTGGGCCAGATCGTCATCGGCTACCGCCGTGACAAGACGCCCGTGCATGCCCGCGACATCCATGCCCATCAAGCCATGACGGTGCTGTTGAAAGAGGCGATGCAGCCCAATCTGGTGCAGACGCTGGAAAACAATCCGGCGCTGGTGCATGGCGGGCCGTTTGCCAATATCGCCCATGGCTGCAATTCGGTGGTGGCGACGAGGGCCGCCCTGAAGCTTGCCGATTATGTGGTGACGGAAGCGGGCTTTGGCGCCGATCTGGGGGCTGAAAAATTCTTCGATATCAAATGCCGCAAGGCCGGTCTTCGCCCGGCAGCGGCCGTCATCGTCGCCACGGTGCGGGCGCTGAAGATGAATGGTGGTGTCGCCAAAACGGAGCTTGGCCGCGAGGATGTAGGCGCTCTGGTCCGTGGTGCTGTCAACCTTGGGCGGCATGTGGAAAATGTCCGGGGCTTTGGCGTGCCTGTTATCGTCGCCATCAACCATTTCCTGTCCGACACGCCGGCGGAGATCGCCGCCCTTCAGGATTATGCTGCCAGTATCGGCGTCGAAGCCGTACTCTGCCGCCATTGGGCCGAAGGGGGTGCGGGCATTGAGGAACTGGCGAGGAAAGTGTCGGCCATGGCCGATAGCGGCGTTGCCGATTTCCAGCCTCTTTACCCAGACGACATGCCGCTGTTTGCCAAGATAGAGACGGTCGCCAAGCGGATTTACCGCGCAGGGAGTGTCACTGCGGACCGCGCTGTCATCGACCAACTCGCTCAGTTCGAGGCCATGGGCTATGGCAACCTGCCGGTCTGCATCGCCAAGACCCAATATTCCTTCTCCACCGACCCGTCGCTGCTCGGTGCTCCCGATGGCCATGACGTGCATGTGCGCGACGTGCGGCTATCGGCCGGCGCCGGTTTCGTGGTGGCCATTACCGGCGATATCATGACCATGCCCGGCCTGCCGAGAAAGCCGGCCGCCGAAACCATCCGGCTCGATGACGAGGGACTGGTCGAAGGCCTGTTTTAAAGAATAGTGTTTCGTCGTTTTACATCACTAAAGTGCAAAATATAACATGATTTATTTAATCATGTTTTTAATCTTGACATAAAAAATCATGTTTACTAAGTGTCCGAATTAAGGCGCGCAAGTCTGACGCGTCTTTGTTTCGGGGACGACCAATTGCGTGCGAAACCGGCTGCACTGCCCTGCAGTCGAAGGGTTTCGTGCGCCGTTTTGAAAGTTTGCACCATGTCTTTTCGGGGAATTCGACCTGTTCTGCTTGCCTGCACGGCACTTTGCTCCTTCTATGCGACCGTGCCTGTCATCGCGCAGGAAGCGGCAAAAACGGCGGAAAACGGTGGCTCCAACAGCCAGACCGAGCTTTCGACCATCACCGTCAAGGGCCAGAAGGTTGTAAAGGGTTCCGTGGAAGACACGCCGGTGGCGACCCATACCTCGGCTGAGCAATTGCAGAAGAAGCAGATCGATGATGTCGACGACCTCGGCAATACGGTCGAGCCGAGCGTGACCTATGTGAAGAATTCCAAGAGCGTCAACATTCGCGGCCTGGAGGCTGATCGGGTACTGACCACCATCGACGGCATTCCGGTGCCTTATTTCTTCGACAGCGTTTATAGCTATGGCGGCGGGGCCGATACCTATGATTTCAACTCGCTATCATCTGTGGATGTGCTGCACAGCGCCGATTCCAGCCGGGCCGGTTCCGGCGCGCTCGGCGGTGCGTTGCTCCTGCATACCTATGAGCCGGAAGACCTGATTGGCGACGGCAAGAGCTTTGGCGGCATCGCCAAGCTCGGCTATGACGGCTCGGACCGCTCGCTCACCGCCTCCGGGGCCATTGCCAAGAAATTCGGCAATACCTCGGTACTGTTCCAGTCTTCCTACAAATACGGCCATGAGACCGAGACGACCGGTGACGTCGGCGGCACGCGCGGAACCCGGACGGAAGCCGATCCGATGAGCTATAACGACCGCAATTTCCTGTTCAAGATCCGCCAGGAGCTGGAAGGCGGTCATACGATCGGTCTGACGGCAGAGCATTACGACTATAATTCCAAGAAGGATTACAAGTCCAATACCAGTTACGGCACGACCTATCGCGCTGGCGATTACGATTATATCCAGGACAAGGGCCGCGACCGGGTTTCGCTCGATTATGTCTATAACAGCACCTCTGCTGATAGCTGGATCGACAGCGCCTTCGCCACCCTCTATTGGCAGCGCGCCACCCGCCTGGAAGGCACAACCAGCTACCGCCTGACGGCTCCAATCGGCATTTACGAGCGGTTCATGGAAAGCGAACAGCGCGATTACGGTTTCAACGGCTATGCCAATTCCGATTTCAGCACGGGTGCGCTGAACCACAAGCTGACCTTCGGCGCTGATATTCGCTTCAGTCAGAGCAGCTATTATCTCGCTGGTCAGGATACCTGCTCAGTCACCTACGTTTCAGGCTGCGCCTATTACCACACCAACCAGTCCTATTCGCCTGATATCAATTCCTACAAGCTCGGCGCCTTTGTCGAGGACAAGATTTCGCTCGGCAACAGCCCGGTTTCACTGACGCCCGGCCTGCGCCTCGATTGGTACAAGGAAGACCCGCAGGAGACCGACAGCTATAAGGGAACCATGCCTGAGGGGCAGGATGGCGCCCACCTCTCGCCCAAACTGCGCGCCGCCTGGCAGGTGACGCCGGATGCCGAGCTTTACGCCCAGTTCTCCACGGCCTTCAAGTCGCCTAACGCCTACCAACTCTATGTGGATTACGACAATTCGCCGTTCTACCGCTCAATCGGCAATCCCGACCTTAAGCCGGAAACCAGCTGGGGCTTCGATGTCGGTGCCAATCTTGGCAACGAGGATTTCGGCGGGCGGATCAGCGCCTTTACCACCCGCTACAAGAATTTCATCGACACCTCGGACGTTATCCGCACGACGGGCTATGTGCTTGGGACCTATGAATATATCAACCGCGCCAATGTCCGCATCAGCGGCGTCGAGATTGAGGGCCACAAGACCTTCACCAACGGCATCAACCTGCATGGCTCAATGTTCTATGCACGTGGCGTGGATCTGGATACCGACGAGCTGTTGAGCACGGTAGCGCCGCTGAAAGCCATTGTCGGTGTCGGCTATGAACGGCAGACCTGGGGCGCGGATGTCAGCCTGGTGGCCGCCGCTGCCGTCTCCGATGACTCCAGCGCCTCCACCAAGCCAGCCGGATACGGCGTCGTCAATCTGACGGGATGGTGGGAGCCGGAACAGACCAAGGGCCTGCGCCTTCAGGCCGGTGTCTACAATCTGTTCGACAAGCAATATTACGACGCGCTTGAGGTGAAGGACGTCTCCAATGCCAATGCGCTTTATTCCGAAGCCGGGCGTTATTTCAAGATCGCCATCTCTCAGAAGTTCTGAGAGATCCGGTTTCAGTCAATTCGGCTCCTGACAGACGCGGTAATCGTTGCGGCGTTTGATCAGGTCAAGATGCATATGGTCCTTGTGGGTCTCATCCGCTCCGGGCGCCAGAACTGTGGTGAAATACAGGCAGGCCGAGGAATTGATGGTGCGCTGGAAAGCGCCGGGCAGGGTTGGTTCGCTGTCCGGAACGATCTTCATCGGAACGTCGCCCTTTTCAAACTCGAAACCGGCGATATCCAGCGCATTGCCCTTGGCATGTTCGGACATCTTGCCATCGCTGCGGCTATTGCGGTTACGGCAGATATAGGAGGAGGCCTGGTCTACAGCTGTCAGCCGCCCCTTGTCGGGCAGCGCCTGATCGGCGGCGGGAATAACCAGAGTGCGCATCCATTCCGACAGTTCCAGTGCCGCCGCACAGCGCAGCGTCGCCTTGGGCTTCAGGCTGACGCCAGGAAGGATTTCCGTCACCTCCAGCGGCTTGTCGATGCCACAGCCATCGCCGTCATCAATCCGGGGCCGTTCGGTAAATTGCGCGCCTGCCGCCTTCAGATCCGTAAGGCATTGATTATAGGCCTGCGGGTCTTCCGTCATGATTGGCGGCGGTGGAGGCGGAGCTGGAGCTGGGGCCGGAGCCGGCTCTGCTGATGGGGCTGGGGCAGGTGAGGCCGGGGTAGGGGCAGGAGCTGGGGTTGGCGCGGCGGGCGAGGGCGTCGGCACGGGAACAGTGTCCGGTGCCGGAACCGAGGCCGATGTATCGCCGGGCTTGTCGACATCAGCTTTTGTGTTGGGGCCTTTAACGCCGGAGGATGCATCTGGCGTATCGGTTGCGGTTTTCGGTTTGCTATCGGGAATGGGCCCCTGCTCGGGGAGGGCGTCTTTGGGAGGGAGAGATGCGCCGCTCAGGCATATCAGGCTTAAGGCCAGCAGCAGCGTTTTGCATCTCATTACGTCGTTCCCCCAAGGTTTGTCGCTGGAGGGAACGTTTGAGCCTGGAATTGGTTTCAGTGTCTTGAGTCCAATGCTGCATATGGCTAATTGCTACTGGACGATAGCCTGCCTCGCATAAAGGGTTGGGTGCAGCGAGAGAGTGTCACGTCCCGCAAAAGGTTCGTGCTACTCGCTCTTCCACTTTCGGCGGCACTCTGAGATCCGCAGTGGCTTCCGTTTCTTCAAATGGCCGTTCCAGTGCCTGCGTCAGCCGTTCAAAGAACGAATAATCGTCATAGACTGCAGCCGAGATTGCCTCTTCGATGCGGTGGTTGCGGGGGATGAGGGCAGGGTTGATGGTTTGCATCTCGGCTTCAATCATCTCTGCCGGGCGCTCCGTGCCAAGCCTTGCGCGCCAGCGGATCAGCCAGGCGATCAGCGCATCGGTTTCGGGCATGAGATCCTGTGCCACACCGCCCCCCGCGATCCTGCCGAGCTGGCGGAAGGTCAGGGTGAAATCGGCCTCATGGGTCTCCATCAGGCCAAGAAAATCGTTGATCAGCGCCAGATCTGCTTCATCAGTGCCAGTCACGCCCAGCTTAGCGCGGAAGGCGGCGAGCCAATAGGTCTGGAACACTTCGCCGAAGCGGGCCAGTGCCGCATTGGCATCGTCCACGGCCTTGTCTTCGCCTCCTTCAAACAGCGGCAGCAGGCATTCGGCCAGCCGCGCCATGTTCCATTGGCCAATGCCGGGCTGATTGGCATAGGCATAGCGGCCACGCTGGTCGATGGAGGAAAACACCTTTTTCGGATTATACTCATCCAGAAAGGCGCAGGGGCCAAAATCGATGGTTTCGCCTGATACCGCGACATTGTCGGTATTCATCACCCCATGGATGAAGCCGATCGATAGCCAGCGGGCAATCAGCGCCGCCTGCCGGTCGGCAATGGCGTTCAGCAGTGCCAGATAGCGATTGTCGGCGTCTTTGAGGATGGGATAATGCCGGTCGATGACGTGATCGGCCAATGCCTTCAGGCTGTCATTATCCTGGCGGGCGGCAAAGAACTGGAAGGTACCGACCCGAATATGGCTGGCGGCAACCCGCGTCAGCACAGCCCCGGGCAGCGCCACTTCGCGTCTGACCGGCTGGCCGGTCGCAACGGCGGCCAGCGCCCGTGTGGTTGGAAGGCCGAGCGCATGCATGGCTTCCGAGACGATATATTCGCGGATCACAGGACCTAGCGCCGCGCGCCCGTCGCCATTGCGGGAAAAGGGGGTGGGGCCTGCGCCTTTCAGCTGGACATCGCGCCGTCGTCCATGGCGGTCCAGCACCTCGCCGAGCAGAATGGCGCGGCCATCGCCCAGTTGCGGTACGAAATTGCCGAATTGATGCCCGGCATAGGCCATGGCCAGCGGGCTGGCGCCCTGAACAATGCGATTGCCGGAAAAGATTTCCGCCAGCGCCGCATCGCTCTGGCCTTCGATCTGCAGGCCCAGTTCTTGCGCAAGCGCATGGTTGAACCGGATCAGCTTTGGCTGCGCCACCGGTTGTGGAAGAACGGCAGCGTGAAACGGCTCCGGCAGACGGGCGTAGCTATTGTCAAAGGCAAACATCTGAATTTCTCCGGGCAACGTTCATTCGTTTATATGTGGCGCAGCGGCATGGGAGTGCAAGGCAAGACCTGTCACGAAGCCGCATCCCCGGCAAATTGCGCATGGACAATTGAAAATTGCTTACGTTACAGTCGCCGCTGACATAAAGAGGAAACCGGCGGGACCGAATCCCGGACGCCAGGTTGACCAAAAAGAGGGACTGTTGATGTTCAAACGTTTTTCATTCACCGCTGCCATTTTCGCAAGCGCCGCCGCTCCGGCCTTCGCCCATCTCAATCCCGCCGAACACGGCTCGGTGCTTGCCGGTATTTCCCATCCGCTGACCGGACCTGACCATATCATGGCGATGGTTGCAGTCGGTCTCTGGGCGTCGCAGCAGGGTGGCAAGGCGCTGTATGCCGTACCCGCCGCTTTCGTCGGCACCATGGCCATCGGCTTTCTTCTGGCGCTGGCAGGTGTGCATCTTCCTTTCGTTGAGCCGGCTATCCTGGCGTCTGTCATGGGTCTCGGCCTGCTGGTGGCGACTGCCGTGCGCCTGCCTGCTGTTGGTGCTTCCGCTGTTGTCGCTCTTTTCGCGCTGTTCCATGGCTATGCGCATGGCACCGAACTGGCTGGCGCCGGTGCGTTGGAATTCGGCCTCGGCTTCCTGATCGCTACCGCTGCGCTGCATGCGGTCGGTATTGGCCTTGGCGTCGGCCTCAACCGCTTCGGCCCGCGCATCACCCGGTTGCTCGGTGTGGCCACGGCGCTTGGCGGTGCGGCCCTGATGCTCGGCTGATAGCTCATTCAAGATCAAACCAGTAACGGCGGGAGAAATCCCGCCGTTTTTCGTCGTGGAACAGAACAGGTTACATATTTGTAATTCACAAGGGCTTGGAACAGCCATGATTGCCACCCTAGATCATGGTCAGTCATGTCATCGGAGATGAGATCCATGTCACCGGAAGAGCGCCAGTTACTGACCCAATTGTTTGACCGCGTGCGCCAGGCGTCTTCAACGCCGCGCGACCGCGAGGCCGAAAGCCTGATCGAAGGCGAATTGCGCACCCAGCCCTATGCCACCTATTATCTGGCCCAGGCCGTGATTATTCAGGAAAAAGGCCTTGAGGCAGCTACCGCCAAGATCCGCGATCTTGAAGACCAGATCGCCCATTTGCAGGATGAACTGTCCCGCGCTCAGGCCCAACCGCCCGCTCCGCAACAAGGCGGCGGCTTTCTCGGTGGTATCAGCTCGATTTTTGGAGGCGGCAGCCCGGCGCCGGCGCCATCCCGCAACGCAGGGCCCTGGGGTGCGGCACCAGCGCAGAACCGTGGCTATGACGATTACAGCCGCAGCGCCCCGCCACAATCCGGCCCTTGGGGAGGCGTGCCTTCAGGCGGCCAATGGCAGCAACCGGGGCAACAACCAGCAGCAGCTCCAGCCGGCGGCGGCTTTCTGCGTGGTGCCCTGACCACGGCGGCAGGCGTTGCCGGTGGCGTGCTGGTGGCTGATGCGGTGCGTGACATCTTCTCTAGCCACGGCGGCGGTTTCGGCAATATGCTGGGCGTTGGCGGCATGGGCGGTCTTGGCGGCGTGGCCGCGGCACCGGTCGAGGAAACCATCATCAACAACAATACCTATAACATCACCGAGAATGGCCGCGACGATACGCCCGCCCAAAATGATGACAGCGGCTTCCAGCAGGCCAGCCTGGACACTGACAATGACAGCTATGACAATAGCAGTTTTGACGACAGTGATTTCGGTGGCGATGACAGCATGAATGCGTGACCCAAGCGGTCATCAGACGCCGCGCGCCATTACGCGCGGCTTAAAAACAAACTGAACTGCACATTGGACCGAAAGGAAGAAGCGAGGTCAATTTTTTCCGATGAATGCTAACGCCCCAGTTGGTTCGAAGGTCCGAAAGTATCTATCCGTCGATGTTCCCTATCCGGATCGTGAGGCCGCGCCGTTACGCTATAGTTGCTGCGGTAGGTTTTACCGAGATCCGAGACGATTTCAATTTCACACGAAGCTGTGGTTGAACCACTGATAGAAACCCGGATGGTCGCGCCAGCCAACCACGTCCGGGGCATAGTATTCGCCGCCATCATGCGATGGATCGCCGTCCGATAATAGAGAGCGGACAAAGTGAAATCGGCATTGTCAGGAACGACTGTCCCGCGCTCCAGATCAAATTCGATGTGGTGCTTGCCGAGACCATGGAGGAAGGCGACATATTGGCCCAAGGCCCAGTAACCATTGAGGTCATTATATCGGCTGGCGAAGGTCCGAAGAATGTCGTGTCCAATCGCCTTGAACTGCTTTCTCCTTGGCATAGACCTCTCACTCTGGTGTCAGATCCCACAAGGGATATCGAAAAAAATCACCGTAGACACGACAAGAATTTTTTGGGCAAAGCACCTATGTCGCTAAACTGGCTGCGCAGCCAAAACAAGGGCAATGGACCATGCCCAAAGGCAAAGTCCATCCCATTCCACTCACCCCCGCCCGCGATAGGTCGGCACGCCCTGATCCGGCAACCAAACACCCTTAGGCACCTCGCTGGTCTGCCAGAATACATCAATGGGAATGCCGCCGCGTGGATACCAATAGGCACCGATCCGTAGCCATTTCGGATCGAGCAACTCCACCAGCCGCTTGGCGATGTAGATCGAGCAATCCTCGTGGAAGGAGCCGTGGTTGCGGAACGAGGTCATGAACAGTTTCAGCGACTTGGATTCCACCAGGAAATCGCCGGGAATATAGTCGATGACGATATGGGCGAAATCCGGCTGGCCGGTCATCGGGCAGAGCGAGGTGAATTCCGGCGCGGTGAAGCGCACGACATAATCGGTTCCGGCATTGGTATTGGGAACCCGTTCCAGCACCGCCGCCTCAGGGCTGGTCGGCGCATCCACCTGGCGACCCAGTTGCGACAGGCCGGAAACATCGGTCTTGCTCATGCATGTTCTCCTTCAATAACTTTAACACGGACGCCATGGGCCTCTTCGCTTTCCGGTTCCACATGGATCGTCACCCGCGCGCCCGGCTGCACGGATTGCACCGCCGCTTCCAGCCTGTCGCAAATCTCATGGGCCTCGCCCACCGGCATCACGGCTGGCACGACGAGATCGAAGCCAACAAAGGTCGCGGCCCCAGCCCGGCGGGTGCGCAGGTAATGCACCCCGAGCGAGCCGCTGGCGTGATCGGCAATCGCCTTCTTGATCGCATCTTCTTCCGCTGGTTCGACCGCCTTGTCCATCAAGCCATCGACGGAGTGGCTGATCACTTTCCAACCCTGATAGATGATGTTGCAGGCGACCAGAATGGCCAGCAGCGGATCGAGAATGGCATAACCGGTGATCACCACCAGAACAAGGCCGATCAGCACGCCCACCGATGTCACCACATCCGACATGATATGCTGCCCATCCGCCGTCAGGGCAGGGGAGCGGTTGGCCTTGCCGACCCGGATCAGGATTGTCGCCCAGACCGCATTGACGACACCGGCGGCAAAGTTGATGGCGAGACCAAGCGCCGGAGCATCCAGCATGGTTGGCGCTTCCAAGGCGGCCACCGCCTCCTTCATGATCAGCAGCGCGGCAATGACGATCAGCACGCCCTCTATAACTGCTGAAATATATTCCGCCTTGTGATGCCCATAGGGGTGGTCATGGTCGGCAGGCTTTTGGGCATAGCCGATCACGAAATAGGCGATGAAAGCCGCCACCACATTGACGGTGGATTCCAACCCATCCGACAGCAGCGCCACCGACCCCGTGACCCACCAGGCCAGGAGCTTCAGGCCCAGCACGCCGAAAGATAGCGGAATGCCCCAGAAGGCCAGACGCTTGACGATAGGATTATGCTCGGACATCACGCCCACTCCTGCATTTGCGAACCAGTTGCAAAATTCATGCCCTTAAGACGGCAAAACCGCCCAAGCCTGCAAAGGCTGGACGGTTTATGATGGGTCTCATATCCTTGATATCTGCTAATCTGTCAAACCCGAAGGATGGATAATCCAAAGCGGCGTTAACAAATAGTAGCAATCTCTAAATAAAATAGTCACCTTATAACCTATCGTCAGGGCGCCAGACGGCTATGCCAGACCCCATTGACGACCGAGCCCCAGACTGTCTCGTCATTACTCGACACAATCAGTTCTCCTTTGCCGAAACGAACCGCGACCGGGCAAAAAGCAGCAATTGCAATTGCCCGCTGCTGATCTGAGGTAATTTTCAGCCAAGATCGATTATTAACATGCAGGCGCCCTTGCCCGGCTTGGTCATAATCCACATTGACGATGACGGACTGTGCCTTCCAGACGTCTAGGTAAATCATTTCCCGTTTGCAGATCACGTCCGGCGACGCGCTATAGAGATCGTCGGCAGAGACCGGCAAAGTCATGCCCTGCAAATGAACTACTGCAATAACAGCGACCCAAGCCAGCTTCATAAGATCTCCAGAGCTCGCCTCTGATAAAAAGGCATCAACCTCGTAGGATCGCCATATGGATGACATCGACGAACCGTCGCTTTGCTTAAGGCCAGTGACGAAATCTCGCAGACGGTCCAATGGCGGCGCTTCCAGCATGCTCAGATAGCGGCGCTCGCGTGCGACCGAGTCGAGAGCCTGATGAAAGCTCTCGACATTGCTCGCCTCTATCGGCTGAATGATGATACCACTCACGCCGCCTTCACCTTCGCCCGCTTGGCCAGCTTTTCCACCACATTCTCGATCATCCGCATCCCGGCATCGTTGCCGAGTGTCATGATTGATTCCGGGTGGAACTGCACGGCGGCAACCGGCTCCTTGGCGTGCTCGATACCCATGATCGTCCCATCCTCGCTTTCGGCGGTGATGATGAAATCCTTCGGCAAGCTGGCCGGATCGGCATGGATCGAGTGGTAGCGCCCGACAGTGACTTCCTTGTTCAGCCCGGAAAACACGATGCCGGGCTCCAGCACGCGGATGCGCGATGGCTTGCCATGCATCGGCACATCCAGCTGCCGCAGCACGCCGCCATAGGCCTCCGTCAGCGCCTGGAGACCAAGGCAGACGCCGAAGATCGGCAGGTTGCGGTCACGCGCTTTCTTGATCGTCGCCGTGCAATCGAAATCCGATGGAGAACCCGGTCCAGGCGACAAAACGACGAGATCGGGGTTCAGGCGGTCAAACACCTCTTCCGGCACCGGGCTACGCACCGTGCTGACGGTGGCGCCAGTCTGGCGGAAGTAATTGGCCAGCGTGTGGACGAATGAGTCCTCATGATCGACCAACAGGATTTTCACGCCGTGCCCGACAGCCGCCACGCCGCGCTGGGCCTTGGCGTTATGGCCGGTCTTGGCGTCACGGATTGCAGCAATCATCGCCGATGCCTTCAATTCTGTTTCAGCCTCTTCCTCATGCGGATCGCTGTCATTCAGCAGCGTCGCACCGGCCCGCACTTCGGCAATGCCATCCTTGATGCGCACGGTGCGCAGCGTCAGCCCGGTATTCATGTCGCCATTGAAGCCGACCATGCCGACCGCGCCGCCATACCAGGCGCGTGCGCTCTTCTCATGGGCTTCGACAAAACGCATCGCCCAGAGTTTTGGTGCGCCGGTGACGGTCACCGCCCAGGCATGGGAGAGGAAGCCGTCGAAAGCATCCATATCGTCGCGCAACCGGCCCTCAATATGGTCCACCGTGTGGATCAACCGAGAATACATTTCGATCTGGCGGCGGCCGATCACCTTGACGGAGCCTGGCTCGCAGACCCGGCTTTTGTCGTTGCGGTCGACATCCGAACACATGGTCAGTTCGGATTCGTCCTTCTTGGAATTCAACAGCTTGAGGATCTGCTCGCTATCGGCAATCGGATCGTCGCCGCGTTTGATCGTGCCAGAAATCGGGCAGGTCTCAATGCGCCGTCCGTTAACCCGCACAAACATTTCCGGCGAAGCGCCGACCAGATATTCCTGATTGCCGAGATTGATGAAGAAGGAATAGGGCGACGGGTTGATCTCTTTCAACCGCTTGGAAATATCCGAGGGCTTGCTGTCGCAACGCTCCATGAATTTCTGGCCGGGAACCACTTCGAACAGGTCACCCTTGCGGAAGCTTTCCTTGGCCTTCACCACCAGTTCAGCAAACTCGCCGGGCCGGTGATCGCCACGTGGCGGAATGGTATCGGTATGGCGGAAAGGCTCCGGCGCAATGGTCTCGGCCTTGCCCGCCGTGGTCACGCCGTCCTTTTCGAAATCATAGCGGTCGATCCAGGCCTTGGCGGAATAGTGGTCAACCACCAGAATTTCATCGGGCAGGAACAGAACCATGTCGCGCTGATCGTCCGGCCGCTTCAGTTTCAGATCGATGGCGTCGAACTGAAAGGCAAGATCATAGCCGAAAGCCCCGAACAGGCCGATGCTGCTATCGGCAGACGAATAGAACAGATCGGTAATGGCGCGCAGCACAGTAAACACCGTCGGCGCTTTGGAGCGCTCCTCCTCGGTAAATACCCGGTCGGGGGTCTTCACTGTCAAGTCCAGCCGCTGTGCGGTCAGCGCGCCCAGCACCAGTTCCGGCACGGTCTTCAGCTTTTCGGCGATCAGCGACAGCAGCACTTCGCCCCGGCCATTATAAGCCTCGATCCACACGGCGCGGCCAAAGCTGGATATACCCAGCGGCGGATCGACAATGGCCGTATCCCAGCGGGTATAGCGGCCCGGATATTCATAGTTGGAGGAAAACACCGCGCCGCGCCGCTCATCCAGCTTTTCGACATAGCTGGAGACTGCATCGGCATAGGGTGTGGCACGACGCTGGCGCGTTACCGTAATCCCGCCCCGGGTCTGGTAGACATCGCTATTGTCATCGCGAATAATGGTTGCCATGGCGCTTCTTCCTCATCGTAAAGCCCGTCAGTGAGGGGCCATGAACACAAAAAAGCCGCCTCAGGAAATCCGGGCGGCTTTGGGTCAATCGTCTTTAGACATGACTGGTCAAGGCCGCGTTAGCGAACCCACCACCAAGCATTCATGGACAAAACGATCTTCATGGCGGAATTCATAACCCGGTCCGCCACGCCGCGCAAGAGTGATTTTCAGCCCCCAATCATAGGTGATCACTGTGCAAATGCTCCGTGCGAAACCGTGTCTCCCAGCTTTGGTTGATCCCGTCTGCCAGCTTGGCGGTGCCGGGCACGACGCTGCTTGCAGCCTCGCCATCCAATCCCAGTTGCCCCAGCACATCCTTCAGGCTGCCAATGGGGTCGGCGCAAAGCGCTTCATAGGTGATTGGCAAGGGTTGGATGCCTTGCATTTCGAACCAGCTTTGCCAGGCGCGATCATATCGGTTGAACTCGTCATAGCGGGCGCGGATTTCGGCGGCGTCGTAAATTGGATCGCGTGGCGCAGACAACCGTTCCAGCTCCGTACCATCAGGTGCGCGATGCCATAATCCAGTTTGTTGGGCTTTCACATAGGAGACGGCCTGTTGCACCTTATCGAGGCGTGTCAGGTGAATGAACAGCGTGGGGCCAAACGCAGCCTCAATCCGCTGCCGGTCGCTGGCCAGCATTGGGTACAGAACAGCAAGCTTCTCGACAAACAGATCGAAACTGTGCCGTTGCAGCCGCAGGCCAAAGAGATCCGTGCCATCGCGGCCCGTCTCGACCGCAGCTTCAAAGATCGCCGCCAGAAGATTGCTCTCCGGTAAAGAGGGGTTGATGTCCAGATTGAGATAGGACAGCCAATCGGTAATCGGTCCGTGATGAAAATAGGATTTCGGCTTACCCGCCACTCCGGTTGCTGCCAGCATATTGCACAACAAAGTGCTGCCGCTGCGTGGCGAGGTGCAGATCACATAGGACTGGAATTTCGCCATCGACTTTAGAACCGAACAATCATGGAAGATGCTCAGCCCTATAATAATGAGGTGTGACAGGCCGGTGACCGTAGGCAATAAAACCGGATATTACGGACGGTAAAACAATGCTTGTTGAGGGCCTTTAAAGAAACGAATGCTTATGAAGCGGCTCAAGCGCCATCATCCAAAAACACGTCGCCTGATCCTTCCGCTGCCGCCCCGCCGCAATCGATCGCATCGCCAATCCGCCCGGCGGGCTGACCATTGATGAAGACCGTTGGCGACCCTGCGGCCAAAGCCCGGCCATGGCTTGGCTCCGGGCAGGACGAACAGGCATGCGCCCCATAAGCATCTCCAACCCGGACGGCCCCGCGGCCGTTGATGAACACATTACCGCTGGCCTCGATGGAGGGTGTCGGCGGGAAATGGCAGGGATGGCCGGAGCCGATATCGCCGAGGCGGGTGATGGCGGGCATTTGAACGTCCTCCTGTTCTATAACTGTAGCGTCAGTCAATCACATTGCAATTTTCCAAATTTAAATTTTATTTATTTTTTAATATCAATGTATTATGCGATAATTTACTTTGGTACGTATGAGTTATGAGTGGTTTAGTATTTTGTTGAATTGAATTATTTAACTCGCATCAGGAAATTTTTGTGGATTAAACCCTCTGCCTACCGCCTGCCAGTAAAACCAGGCGGAAAAGGATTAAAGTGACACGAGTGATGCCATCTTCTTATGGTTTGTGGGAGTGAGTTTCTCCGATCCCAATATCAGAATGCACTACGAATTTGCTCGCCTAACCCTCTGAGGCTCTGGCGTGGCAATGGAATATGATCCTCAAGGCTTCTGATCCAGTCTCCGCTCGCGTCTCGCTCTGTGTGAGCTGCGTTCCACTGGGATCGTGTCATCGTTCCTGATCTAGCAATCTCTTGTGGCGATCCGTTGCCAGTGTAATCGTTGGCGATTTCGACTTTTACGTTTTCGCCGAAAAGATCGCCAGGTATCCAATCCACAGATAACAGAGTTCGAGTCATTGGCAGGGCGCGTCCGCCCGGCAATTGAGTTGCTGCGGTGCCGATCCGAATATGCGTTCCAAGCAAAAGAACATTGTCGGCAGAGTCGATTAGAAAGCTTTCACAGTTCGGAAATCCATCACCGGAGATTGCTGATGATATGTGAATAGTCTTTGCTGTCCTGTTTATCCGCAGGCTGAACTCATGTGTTACGTCGAGATCAGGTACGGCTCCTCCCCATCGCTCCCATACCTTAACGCTGCCGCCGTTCGTATCCGAGCCGCCATCCGAAATATCGCCCCCCAAGGCCCAATGGCCAAAATCTGTGTCCGCCCCGTAGAATGCAAAATTTTTCCCCGCGTAAGAAAGTCGTCCGTTGACGCTCTGATCGCCGTCTTCCCGATATGGCGTGATCTGTCCACTCACATTGCTTCGTGGTTTTTTTCGAGGCTGGGAGTAGTCATTAGCCATTTCTGGCAACTTGTCCCCCATTTGCTCAAGGCGAGTTTCGGGAATATGCACACCACGATCGGCCATTTCGTCGCGGGTCATCATTGACGCTGCACGTTCTGGTCGACCTTCCAATACCTTTGGGATTACTGCATTTGAAGAGCGATCTGAGCGCGCGATGGCATCCATAAATTGTGCTGATTTAAGGTCGATTCTTACCTGATGAGAAATTCTAGATGTAGCTTTCTTACTAGATGAAAAGCCTCGTGCATCACCATGGAAACCAAGCCCCCCTAAGCCGAAATTGCGGTCAGGATGGAACGAGCGTGTATATAAAATGAAATAGCTCAATTGGTGTCCCTCACAAATTTATTGATTGCATGAGCTGACAAGGAGATGACTCTTCCGGCCGAGAAGCGTTCAACGGTCACATCGCTAGCAGATCCATCTGCTAGAGCAATACCGAAACTGGAGTGGAATATGCGCGCCCAGCCTTCATCATATTGATCACCCACAACATGTATATCGCTGGTGGAGTCCCAGGAAATCTGTTCCTTTGTTTCGGGGTCAGTTGACTGACCACTTCCGATGGTCAAAAGCTTGGTGACTAGAGAGCGTTCCTGGTGTTTTGGATCTGCTTCGAATTTGAACGTATATGTCCCGGTGTCAGGGTAGAAAAGTTCGATGATCGATCCTGGTGAGCTAATGCTGGCGTGAAAAACCTTCTCCTGTGACGTTCTGCCATCAGCATCTGCCTTGAGGAGACGCCACTGATTTTCAGGCATCGAGCGTCCGGCGACAATCACTGCACCGCCTGTTTCCAACATTGGCTGGTTTACTGTTATGATCAAGCGTGTCGACAATTCCGGCTCCTTTGCCTGGTTCTGGTCAACAGCATAAAGCGCTGCAACGGCCAGCAAAATTGATCCCGTGATCTTGAGTTTCGTAGAAATTTTCAACGCGCGCACCTCAGTTTATGTCGATTCTGGAGGCCGTCATTTTGATCTTGTCTTCCTTTTCGATAATGAGATTGGTACCCTTCAGTGTGATAGTGCCGTCTGGCTGCAGACGGACTTCCGACTTTCCGCAGCGAAACAGTATCTCCTCATGGGCATCGATTATCTTGGCTGACCCGACCACTTCGCTTGAAGCGCCAGCGGCACTTTCATAAATCGCACCACCTACATTCAAAGTGTGTATACCACCAACCGAGACAATATTTGCGGCTCCGACCGTAAGAGTTGCTGCACCCAGCGCATTTATGGACATCGCACCTGAAGCGTTAATCGTGTAATTCCCGAAGCCACTCATGGAAGACATTGTCTTTGCAAGGAAATAGCCGGCATCACGAATGCCGAATGTACTGGCGGCAAGCGCGCCACGTACCACACCGCCGCCAACTCCTGTTCCGACGTTAAGCGTCACGTTCTGGCCGACATGAGTCATCTGGCTAGACTGAACTTCTGTAAGATGGGCGCCACCCACGGATGTAATCTTGTTGACATCAACACGTTCCGTCGCATGGTTCAGCACTTTGACCGTCATATCCTTTTGGGCGTGCACAAATATCTCCTCCAACCCAGCCTCATCCTCAAACGTCAGCTCATTAAACTTCTGCGCTGATTTCCCCTTATGCGTATTGGTCCGAAAGACGCTCTTGGTCTTATTCGCCGGCAAATCATAAGGCACCGGGTTGTTCGTATTCGGCACGACGCCTGTCACCAGCGGTCTGTCCGGGTCGCCGTCGATATAGGCGACCATTACTTCCATGCCGATGCGGGGGATGACCTGGGAGCCCCAGAGGCCGCCGGCCCAGCTTTGGGAGACGCGGATCCAGCAGGTGTCGGAGCCGTCCTTTTTGGCGCGTCTGTCCCAGGGGAACCAGGCTTTGATCCGGCCGTATTTGTCAGGATGAATTTCTTCCCCCGAGGGGCCTGCGACAATGGCCACCTGCGCGCCTTCGATGCGCGGGCGTTTGGTGGTACGATGCGGGGTTAAGGGGATGCGTGACGGGATGGCCTCGAATTCGTTGATATATTCCGGCTGATTTTCCGTGGTCTCATAGGAGCGATCCACCACCCAATGGGTGATGCGGGTTATCACATGCTCTTCGTATTTGTGTTCCGGGTGCGGTTCTTCATAGGGGTTGAAGCGTCGTCCCGGTTCCAGCACACGCACGGTCGACTGGCCTTTGATCCGCTCGTGATCCGCCTGTGTCGCCTGAGCGCGCAATTTGCCGACGCGCTCCATTTCGGTGTAATCTGCGGCGCGGGCGGGGTAGTTGTAAAGCTCGCGCTTGGCATTGCCCGGCAACTCCACGAGAGAAGGAGTCTGTGAGCGTGGAATGAAGTTCGGCGTTTCAAAATTCCAGTCGGCATCGACCCGTTGGCCGGGAACATAGCTGAAGCGCCGCATCCATTCGGTGATGTGGTTGCGGTCGGAAGAGCCTTGGGCGATGCGTACGGTGTCATCGTCTTCCGCGCTGGCCGAGGCCTTTGACCACGCAATCTGGTGGTCTGTTACTCTCAGGCGATGGATGCCCTTATCATGTTGAAACCAATAGAAGATTCCATCTTCTTCCAGTCGACGAAGCAGGTAGTCGAGGTCATTTTCCTGCCATTGGACAGAATAGCCTTGTGCCGGTGGCTTGTTCTGTAGAAAGCCGATATCCGGCTGTGGCAGGCCATGTTCGGAAAACAGCGTTTCCAGCACCTGGATCGATGTCATATCCAGCCAGATCCGGCAATCGGAGCGGCGGGACAGTAGCCACATCTGCGGACGGATGGTGAGCGTGTAGGAGCGTAACCCACGTGTGACCGGCGGGCCTTCCTCAAGATCGGTCACCAAGCCATTGAATGGGCGGCGCAGGCCATCCTCGCCCAGTTCGCCCTGGCGGATTTCCAGGGAAATATCGACCAGCTTGCCAATAAGCTCTTCCGGTTTGACTGCTTCACGCTTGGCGCGGACATGCAGGGTGATTTCGAACAGACGATTGACGCCCTCATCCACCTTCATCCGCTCCGGCAGCAATTGATCCTCACCCAGCGGAGAGGAGACCTTTAAAACGCGGCTGGCCTGAATGAAATCGGCAGTCAATATATCGTCGAACATCGTAAGGCCCCCGGGATTGCGTCTTAAAATATCAAATGCAATATCGATGGCCCGCCAAAACTATTTCAAACGCGCCATCCCTATGGCGAAATTAGACTAGTCTTACAAAAGGTCAAGGTTTTGGTTGTATTGCCGGGTATGTTTGTGTTTTCGGTTGCGAATGTTGATCAGTGGATGGAAAGGGCGATGCAGAATTGCGCAAAGCCTAACCGGCCAGCACCTTGCCAGTGTTGATCTTGACGACGTCTTCCCCGATAAAAACGATGACATAGCCGCCGGCTGTTTCCGCTTCGGCTGCCCAGCGGTGCAACGCGCTGGCATAGGGTTCGTGACGCCACACCTGCGGAAAGGCCGGGTCGACCAGGACCGTGATTTGCGGGCCTTGAGTGTAGACCATCATCTTTGCCGTGGCCGGTTCCCATTCCGGGCTAAGACTGTCGCTTGTCATCCAAAGACAGAGAAAGTCTCGGCAGAGCTGCGGTCTGTCGGGGTAGATCGCGCAGCCTTTCTCGGCTGTGCAGTGGAGGCACCAGGTATTGGCCGGTTTTGCTAAGGCGTCGATATCCGGCAGACGGCAACAGAGCGTGCAGGTGCCGCAAGTGCGAACGGGCAGGGCTGCCGAGGCTGGGAAAATGTCGAGGAGCATGGAGCGGTTTTTGCAGCTTGGAAACGGAAAACCTGCCGTAGCATAAGGCGACCGCCCACGCCATGCGCCTCACCCTGAAACGATTGTCCGGGTGAGGCGAGGTCGTGTCTTCGCTTATGCCGCTGCGTATTCGGGGCGCTTTTGGGTGATCGGTCCGGCTGCCGATTGATAGAGCTGGCCGAAGCGATTGGCGAGAAAGGCGTCGAGGCTGATTTCCTCCTGGCGCACGAAGCCGGATTGCGGCAATGCACCCTCAGCCAGCAGGTCCAGCACGGCGCAGATGCCAGCGGCGGTGGTGATCTGGATGGCGCTCATTTTCTTGTCCGCCACGGTCCCGGCATAAACCTTGTTGGCATATGTTTCTTGCATGTAGCGCCCTTCGCGCCAGCCGCAGACGGTCACGAAAATTACAACCACATCCTGCATGGTGGCGGGCAGGGCGTTTTCAAACAGGTCCTTCAGCACGTCGCGGCGATTCTTCAGGTTGAAGTCGTTGAGCAGCGCCTTGATGATTGCCTGATGGCCGGGATAGCGGATGGTGCGGTAATTCATCGTCCGTACCCGGCCTTCCAGGGTTTTCGCCAGCGTGCCGAGGCCGCCTGACGTGTTGAAGGCCTCGTAGGTGACGCCGTCGAGCGAAAATTCCTCGCGCTCCTCCATGGCGGGCACGCTGATCAGCCGTCCCTCGACAATGGCTTCGCAAGGCTCGATATATTCGTTGATCAACCCGTCCGTGCTCCAGGTGAGGTTATAGTTCAGCGCATTGGAAGGATATTGCGGCAGCGCACCGACCCGCATCCGCACGCTGTCCAGCGTCTCGAAGCGCTGCGCCAGATCATGGGCTACGATGGAAATGAAGCCGGGGGCAAGGCCGCATTGCGGGATGAAGGCGGTGCGCGCACCCTCCGCCAGCGCCTCGACTTTTTTCGTGGTCGCCACGTCTTCGGTCAGGTCGAGGTAATGGCAGCCGCTGCGCGCCGCACTTTCGGCAATGGCCCCGGTCAGGTGAAACGGTGCGGCAGAGAGCACTGCGAACTGACCGTGAAGATGGGCATCGATTGCGGCCTTATCGGCAATATCAACCAAAGCAGTGGCGATGCCGGGATGCTTGTCGAGTTTCGCCAATTGCTCGGCGCTGCGGTCGGCAACCGTCACCCGGTAATCGCCGGTTTCGGCCAGAAGATGGGCAATTGCCCCGCCAATCTTGCCTGCGCCAATGATGGAAATTTTTTTCATGACCGTTCCCCTTGATGCTTTTGACGAGCCTTCAGTGTGGAGCTGATCCCTGTCGATTCACAGTGGCAAATTGAGCGTTTTCGCTTACGATAATGGACGATTTACCGAAAGGATTGGACAGAATGCAGGTCTCCGACAAGGACCGCGAATTGCTGGCGCTGCTGGGTGAAAATGCCCGCATGCCGGTGGCCACGCTGGCGAGACGCCTCGGCCTGTCGCGCACCACGGTGCAGGCGCGGCTGGAACGGCTGGAGCGGGAAGGGGTGATCGCCGGTTACGGCCTGAGGCTGTCTGATGCCTATCAAAGCGGGCTGATCCGCGCCCATGTGATGATAACCATGGCCCCGAAGGCGCTGTCGCTGGTGACGGCGGAGCTTGCAGCCATCCCGCAGGTCACCGCCCTGCATTCCGTCAATGGTCCTTATGACCTGATCGCGATGCTGGCGGCGCCATCGATCCAGGATCTCGACCGGCTGATCGACCGGATCGGCGAGCTGTCGGGGGTGGAGCGGACGCTGTCGTCAATCATTCTGTCGACGCGGATTGCGCGGTGATCATTTCCGATAATGGAAGCGGCATTGAACAATATCCAGCCGCTGCTCCTGGCCAGAGCCGGAGACGGAGTAGACCAACCGATGGTCACCAGCGATGCGCCGTGACCAAAAGCCGGTGAGGTCGCCTTTCAGGGGTTCGGGCTTACCGAGACCTGTAAAGGGCGTTCGTTTGGCATTGCGGATCAGTTCATTGATCTTGGTGACCATTTTCAGGTCTGTCCGGAGCCAGAACTCGTAATCGTCCCAGGCGTTTTCCGTCCAGCCCAGCTTCATGGCTCAGTTGTCCTGGCCATCGGCAGGCTCGGTTGGGTCGCGATCGAGGATGTTTCCTCCCCGCAACTGCTCGATACTGTCTCGCAGTCGCTCGGCGTTGGCCGGGTTTGACAGCAGATGCAACGTCTCTTGCATGCTCTCGTATTCACCCTCGGCAATCACGACCACCGCTTCCTTGCCCTGGCGTGTGACCAGCAAAGGTGCGCGCGATTCCAGCACCTTGTCGAAGTGGTGCGCGAAATTCTGCCGGAATTCTGTGAAGCGGACGTTGGTCATGGTGGCTGCCCCAATAATCTGTACGTATATATGTACATCTTGCTTGGGGTCGTCGTCAACCGCCCCGAAAAATACAAAACCACCAGCATGGTTTTGCCAGTGGTTTTGCAATTGTCATTCGGTTTTTGCAGACAGCGGAGTTTCGTTACTTCGCCCGCATTTCCAGCACCCGATTAGCGGCCGAAACGATGGCTTCCAGCGAGGCCGTCACAATGTTCTGGTTGATACCGGCACCGAACAGGCGGCCAGCGGGATGGTCCATTTCCACATAGGCGATGGCTGCGGCGTTGGAGCCGTGTTGCAGGGAGTGTTCGGAATAATCGCGCACTGAAATCTCGATGCCCAGATAGGTGGAGAGCGCGTTGACGAAACCGTCAATCGGGCCGTTACCCTTGCCTTCGATCCGCTTCACTTCGCCGCCATCGGTGATTTCGGCGGCGACGATCCGCACGCCCTTTGTGGCCGTGTCGGGATAGGTGTGGTGATCGACGAATTTCAGCCGGGCTTCGGGCTGGTCGATATAGCGGCTGATGAAGCTGTCATAGATCCGCTTGGAGGGCAGTTCCACGCCTTCTTCATCGGTAATGCGCTGGATCTCCTCGCGGAACTCGACTTGCAGGTTGCGCGGCAGGTTGATGCCGTAATCCTCTTGCAGGATATAGGCGATGCCGCCCTTGCCTGATTGGGAATTGATACGGATGATCGCTTCATAGGAACGACCGACATCCTGCGGGTCGATCGGCAGATAGGGCACTTCCCAGACCGGGGAATTGGCCTTTTTCACTGCCTTCATCCCCTTGTTGATCGCATCCTGATGCGAGCCGGAAAAGGCGGTATAGACCAGTTCGCCAACATAGGGATGGCGCTCCGGAATGGTCATTTCATTGGCATATTCATAGACATCCTTGATGCGCTCGATCTGCGAGCAGTCCAGCTCGGGATCGATGCCCTGGGTGTACATGTTCAGCGCCAGCGTCACCACGTCGACATTGCCGGTGCGCTCGCCATTGCCAAACAGCGTGCCTTCCACCCGGTCGGCGCCTGCCATCAGGGCCAGTTCGGTGGCTGCGATGCCGGTGCCGCGGTCGTTGTGCGGATGCAGCGAGATGATGACGTTTTCGCGGTTGTCGATATTGCGGCACATCCATTCGATCTGGTCGGCATAGATGTTCGGCGTCGCCATTTCCACGGTTGAGGGCAGGTTGAGGATCAGCTTGTTGTCGGGCGTCGGCTTGATCTCGGCAATCACAGCGTTGCAGATCTCCAGCGCCACGTCCAACTCGGTGCCGGTAAAGCTTTCCGGCGAATATTCAAACCGGTAGCCGCCGCCAGCCTTGGTGGCCATGTCGATGATCATTTTCGCCGCATCGACGGCGATCTGCTTGATGCCGGGCACGTCCTTGGCAAACACCACGCGGCGCTGCAATTCCGAAGTCGAATTGTAGAAGTGGATGATTGGCTTATGGGCGCCTTCCAAGGCCTCGAAGGTGCGGGTGATCAGTTCCGGGCGGCACTGCACCAGCACTTGCAGGGAGACGTCATCGGGCACATTACCTTGCTCGACGCACCAGCGGGCAAAGTCGAAATCGGTCTGCGAGGCCGAGGGAAAGCCGATCTCGATTTCCTTGAAGCCCATTTCCAGCAGCAGTTGGAACATTCTTGCCTTGCGGTCGTGGCCCATTGGATTGACCAGCGACTGGTTGCCGTCGCGCAGATCAACCGAACACCAGATCGGCGCCTGTGTGATGGTCTTGCTTGGCCAGGTGCGGTCGGAAATGTCGATCTGCGGATAGGCCTGGTATTTCTTTGCCGCGTCGGGCATGCCCTTTTTGATGGAATTGGTCTTCAACATGTTCGCTCTCTTCTCATCCCGAATATGCCCGGCTTATAGCGGTTCGAGTGCCGCATGCGAATGCAAAATTCGGCCCCTTCAGGGGTCAATAGTCAAAATTGTGGAGTGGTGAGGAGCAATCGCCTGCGACGGCTAACCCGGCCGCCGGGCGCTCCTCAATGGACCCGGCAACCGCGGATAAGGTCGAGAAGAAGAAGCGAGGATAGGGCGCGCAAAGCTGCGGCGCGGCTAAAATTGCCTCGCTGTGCAGTCTTTGTCATGGAATGGCCCAATGTCTTCATGCTTCAATCTATAATCAGCGGTTTCCGGGCTGGCAAGGGCAATTTTCATCAAGGCTGCGGATGACGGTCAGCGCCGCAGCCGGACAGCGAACCGCGTCAGCCCCAGCATAGCCAGACCGCCTATCAATCCCCAGAAGGCGGCGGAAATGCCGAGAAGCGAAATGCCCGATGCGGTGACCAGGAAAGTGACGGCGGCGGCCTCGCGGGTTGTCGGTTCGCGGAAGGCCGCGACGAGTGAGCCGGAAAAGGCGCCGATCAGCGCCAGACCCGCCACCGATTCGATCAGGATGGCGGGTGCCAGGCCTACGAAGGAGGTGACCACACCGGCCAAAAGCCCAAGCACCAGATAGCCGACGCTGCCAATCATCGCCGCCCAGTAGCGCCGCTGCGGATCGGCATGGGCATCATGGCCCGCCGCCATGGCGGCAGTGACGGCGGCGAGATTAATGGCATGGGCGCCAAACGGCGCGGCAAGGGCGGTGAACAGGCCGGTAATGGTGAAAAGCGGACCCGGCCTTGGATGGTAATCATGCACTTTCAGCACGGCGATGCCTGGAATGTTCTGCGAGGCCATGGTGACGATGAACAGTGGCAATGAGATGGAAACCATCGACGCGAATGTGAACGTCGGCATCACGAATGCGACCGGCGGCACGAAGGAGGCACCCAGTGCTGCAAATGCGCCGTCGGGCAGGGGAACGGCGAATACCAGGACCAGAACGAAGGCGGCAAGAGCGGCGGGAACGGCAAAGAGCCGATTGATGGTGCCGACAATCGCCCAGGCCAGCAGGATCGGCAAGCCAAGCAGCGGGCTTTCTTCGATGGCCTTGAACGGCGCAAAACAAAGGCCGACAATCACCCCTGATAGCATGGCATTGGCAAGCGGGGCGGGGATGGTGCCAATGGCCCGGCCAAGCGGCTTGAACAGCCCGGCAATGACGATCAGCGCGGCGCAGACCAGAAACGCGCCGACCGCTGCTGAAAAACCGCCTTGCGGCACACCGGCTGTCACCAGCAAGGCAGCACCCGGCGTCGACCAGGCAATGGAAATCGGCATCCGCGTCTTGAGACACACGATAAGACCGCAAATGCCCATGGCAACCGACAGCGCCATCAGGCCGGAGGCCGCTTGCAGATCGCTGGCGCCAACTCCTTTCAGCCCTTGCAGGATAACGGCGAAGGAACTGGCAAAGCCGACAAAGGCCACCAGAAGCCCCATAAACAGGCTTTGCGGCGAGAATTCTTTCAGCATGCGGATGGTCCCGGCCACAGTATCGATCCGGCTGGAACATCAGGTTTTAATGAAACACGCAAGGCTGAGATGAGGCAAACGGGTACGTATCGAAATACATTTGCGATGGCAGGCACACAAAACAAAACCCTGCCGGATTGCTCCGGCGGGGTTATATCTTCATGGTTGTAAACTCAGATTTCCGACTGGCTTTCAACGATCTTCGAAACCAGGCCGTAATCCTTGGCTTGTTCAGCCGAGAGCCAGTAATCGCGGTCGATGTCCTTGGCGATCTTTTCTTCCGTCTGGCCGGTGGCCTTGGAGAAGATCTTGATCAGTCGCTCGTTCATCTTGATGATTTCGCGGGCCTGGATTTCGATATCCGAGGCCATGCCGCGTGTGCCGCCCGAGGGTTGGTGCAGCAGGAAGCGGGTATTGGGCAGGCAAAGGCGCTGCTCCTTCGGCACCGAAACATAGATCAGCGCGCCAGCGGAGGCGACCCATCCGGTGCCGATGATCCAGACCTTCGGCTTGATGAACTTGATCATGTCATGGATCGAATCGCCCGATTCGACATGGCCGCCTGGAGAATTGACGTAGACGCGGATGTCGTCGTCGCTGGCGGCAGCCAGAGCCACCAGCTGTGTGCAGACCTTCTGCGCCAGTTCCTGGGTGATTCCGCCATAGATGAAGATCGAACGCGACTTGAAAAGATTCGCTTCCGTTTCCTTGCCGAGCGGCAGTTCCTTGCTCTTGTCGTCGTCTTCTTCGTTCATTCGGCAATTCCTCATTTGCGTTTTGCTCACCCGAACCGACCGTGTCCTGGGCCATCATAATGACCGATAGGCTGCGGACGGCACGCTTACCACTTCCTATGCAAATAGTGCTTATCAAGGCTTAAAACAATGCCGGAAAAAGGCAAGCGTGGACGCAGTGAACAGGAAGTTGATCCTGTATATCGATTTTTCAACGCCTCGGTTCGGCAACTGGGATTGCAGAGCTCGGCGGGTCAACCCGACAATCTCTGGTTATGGGTCAGGGAGACCTCGCTGGTATCACCCGTCAAAGCATAGCGCTCCCAGTCCAGCACCCAGGCCCCAGGCGCACCGGAAATCGAAAACAGATTATAGGCAGCCTGCGGCTTTTTGCTGCCCGGCCCCTGGCTGGCCGAGGCAATACCCACCACCGGTACGCGGCCATGGCGATTGTGCAGCCAGTTCAGGGTGTTGAGATGGGTATGGCCGTGCAGCACCAGTTCGGCCCCGCCCAGCGAGATCGCTGCGGCAAAGCGGCGGATGCCGATCATCCGCTTGTGCTGTGAGGCGGCACCCCGAACAGGGGGATGGTGGATCAGCACCACCCGGAACAGGCCCTCTTCGCCAGCCTGACGCAGCAATTGGGCGGTTTCACGGGCCTGGCGCGAGCTGAAATAGCCGCTGGCGGAAAAGGGCGGGGTGGCAATGGAGGTGGAACAACCGATCAGCCCGACCGGTCCCCGGCGACGAAACGTCGGCCAGAGCTTGAAATCTTTGCGCCAGATGTCCGGGTCCGTGTCGCCGCGCACATAATCATACCAGGCATGCATTGCTTTTTCATGGGCGCCGGGCACATAGGCATCGTGATTGCCCGGCACGACCGATGTCGTGGCCGGTGGGCCGACCATGCGCAGCCACTCGGCGGCCTTGTTGATTTCCAGCCCGGATGCCAGATTGACGAGATCGCCGGTAACCGTCAGATGGTCGGGGGCTTTGGCGTGAATATCGGCCACCAACGCCTCCAGCGTGCCGGAGACCATATGTTTTGCCCGGTTGCGGTGCCAGTTGACATAACCTGTGATGCGCTTCGATGCCAATTCTCGAAAGGTGAGATGTGGCATAGGTCCCAGATGGATATCGGATATATGGGCGAGTTTGAACATGAACCTTATCTATACTTTCCGGACAGCGGGGCAAGCGCGATGACACTGTATCCATCAGGGTCTCAACCGGATGACAGCGGGTTGAGTTCCGTGAAAAAATGTGTGGTGCGGCTATTGCACGTTTATTTTGCCATCTCACGCGGCATGACGCTTGGGGTGCGGGCCGCCTGTTTTGATGATCAGGGCCGGATTTTCCTGGTGCGGCACACCTATCTCCCCGGCTGGTACATGCCCGGCGGCGGGGTGGAGCGCGGCGAAACCGCGAGTCAAGCGCTGGAAAAGGAATTGCGGGAAGAGGGCAATCTGCTGATGACCGCGCCGCCCGTTCTGTTGCAATCCTACCTGAACCGCACCGCCAGCCGCCGCGATCATGTGTTGTTTTACCGTACCCTGGTGCGCCAGACCGCGCCGCGCCTGCCGGACCGGGAAATCGCCGAATCGGGCTTTTTCCCTCTCGACGCTCTCCCTGAAGGAATCACCCCCGCCACCCGGCGTCGCCTAGCGGAGCTTGTTACGGATGGGCCTTACGCCGATTTCTGGTGAAGAAAGGGAAGGTCCGGGCCGACCGGTATGATTCCCGTCGGGTTGATGGTCTTGTGGCTGCCGTAGTAATGGCGTTTGATATGGTCGATATTGACGGTCTCCGCCACGCCCGGCCAGTGGTAGAGCGCTGACAGATAGGCCGATAGCGCCGGATAATCGGCAATGCGGCGGATGTTGCATTTGAAATGGCCGACATAAACCGCATCGAACCGCACCAGCGTGGTAAACAGCCGCCAGTCCGCCTCGGTCAGCGTATCACCGACCAGGAACTGGCTGGAGGAAAGTCTTTCCTCCAGCATATCCAGCGTTTCGAACAGTGGGGCAATCGCGTCTTCATACGCGTCTTGCGTGGTGGCGAAACCGGCCTTGTAGACGCCGTTATTGACGGTGTCGTAGATGCGGTCGTTCAGCGCATCGATCTCGCCACGCAGCGGCTCGGGATAGAAATCCTTGATATCCCCTGTCAGCGCATTGAAGGCGGAGTTGAACATGCGGATGATCTCGGCGGATTCGTTGGAGACCACGGTATTCAAATGCTTGTCCCAGAGGACAGGCACCGTGACCCGGCCGCTATAATGCGGATCGGCCTTGAGATAGACCTGCCAGAGATAATCCGCCCCGAACAGATGGTCGCCGGTTGCCGCGCCGTCCTGCTGAAACGTCCAGCCGTTTTCCAGCATCAGCGGATGGACGACGGAAACCGAAATCAACTCTTCCAGCTTTTTGAGCGTGCGGAAAATCAGTGTGCGATGCGCCCAGGGGCAGGCCAGCGACACATAGAGATGGTAGCGCCCGGCCTCAGCCTTGAAACCGCCATCACCGCTTGGCCCCGGTGCGCCATCGGCGGTCAACCAATTGCGAAACCGGCTGGCCGAGCGCTGGAAATGCCCTTTGGTGGCTTTCGTATCGTACCAGATGTCGCTCCAGACGCCATCAACCAGCATGCCCATCGGCTCTTCCTTCCATCGCTGTTTCAAATTTCCGTTGTTCTTATATGCGATGCTGGCGAGGAATTGCGATGATTTGGCTGATGAACAGTGTGTTTTGGGATAAAGCATCGTACCGAAACGTGGAAACCGTTTTTCTGCACGATGCTATAGACGGTCGGAAAATTTGTTGTTATGCAAATTGCCATCGAAATTGGACAGTGATCCCATGACCTTCTGCCGGAACCTGCGACGACGCTGATGCTCTCGACCATCCCTGTGATGGTGTGAACACTCCTGCGCAATTCGCTATACGGTTCCGGTCTTCATGCAAAAGCACGATCTCGTCTACCTCACCGAGGATGCGTCTCACGACGCCATTATCGAACTCATCAACGCGGAAGCTTTCGGCCCTGGCCGGTTCACACGAGCCGCTGCCCGTATCCGGGAACAAGGTCCGCATGATCGCTCGCTGTCCTTCGTCTGCGCCGATCAGGGCGAAACCATTGCCTCGGTGCGCATGACACCGGTGCTGGCGGGAACAGTCAAAGGCCATATGCTTGGCCCGCTTGCCGTGCGCCCCTCCCATAAATGCCTGGGCATTGGCCGGGAACTGGTGCGCATCGCCATTGAAGCCGCACGGCGGAACGGTTCCGAAGCGGTGATCCTGATCGGCGATCCTCCCTATTACATGCCGCTCGGCTTTGAAAAAATCGCTTACAATGCCCTGTCCTTCCCCGGTCCGGTCGATCCCGGTCGGGTGCTGGTCGTGCCACTGGTTGAGGATGTGCATGCCCGGCTGAAGGGTGTGATTGGCTGGCGAAAGGATGAGGCCGGGAGCACCGACGTCGCGGCCGATGACGCGGATTACGAACCGGTGCTGTTGGTCGCTAACGGTTGAAGTAGCTCAGTCTCTGTTGCCAAGCTTAGCGGATAAGATCTGCTGGATTTGGTGCGAAAGGAATGTCGGCCGGGCCGATATGCTGGAACGAGTCCTTCAGTTTTTTCAACACGGCTTCATCGGCTGTGGTGATTTCATAATAGCTGCTGTCTATGGCGCGGATCATCAGCCAGTTGTCATCGGTTGCGTTTGGAAAATACCCGGTGAACTCTCCCCAGATGACCTGTGTCGTTTGTTTGGCAAGGGCTAGCAACTCCTGGCCTGTAATCACGGCGTCCCGGTTTGCCAGCAATTCCAGTTTTTCGCCGCCGTCCCCGGTGGCGTCAAACCACTCAAGCTCAGGCAAACCGGATTTGACTGTTGAAACCCGCCAGACTGCTTGCAGCGATCGAGGTGCCAAAAGACGCAGAAGATCGCGCAGATCAAAGGCCAGCACGCCATTCTTCATCACGTCATGGATTCTAATCGATTTCATGGCGTCTCGTATTTCTGCTGTAGCGTTTCAAACCGATAGGCCGCGCCCTCTTTCCTGATAGAACCGACACCCGGAAAAGGCAGGTGCGCGGCGGCAATCAGGTAGCCTTCGTTTGCCGCCTGTTCGAAAACCTGCGCCCGTGCCTTGGCGGCATTGGTCTGATCATAATCGAAATCGATGGTGATGGCGGGATCGCGGAACTGCACGTTCTCGCCATGGACGATATCGCCGACGAACAGCATGGCCGTCCCCTCGCTCTCAAACCGGACCGCCAGATGGCCGGGCGTATGACCGGCTCGAAGCATAGCGCTGAAGCCGGGAAGGATCGGCCCGTTATCGTCAAAAATCGTCAAACTTCCTTCGGCCTCATACGGGTCGAGGCAAAGATGCGCCCGACCGATCTGGCCCTTGACCCGCTCCGTCGCATCAGGCGCATCGGCAGCCCCCGGCGATAGCCAGAAACCTGTTTCCGTGCGTCCGGCGTGGACAATGGCGTTGGGGAAAATCGGCGCACCATCGCGCACCAGCCCGCCGGTGTGATCGGCATGAATATGGGTGAGAATGATGTCGTCGATATCGGCGGGGTTGAGGCCGAGTGCTGCCAGCCCGGCAGAAAGCTTGCCGTGATCCGGCCCGAAGAGCTGGCCGGAACCAGTGTCGATCAGCACAGTCCGTTCAGGGGTTTTGATGAGGAAGCAGTTGACGGACAGCGAGGTCGCGGCATCTGCAAACCCCTCTGCGACAGGCTCGCCATTGCGGCGATAAAGCTTGCCGACATCGGCGGTCAGAACGCCATCCTGAAGGGCGAAGATCTGCGCTGCTCCAAGTGTGAAGTGATAGGGGGACATGGGGAGTTCCTTGGACGGGGGGGACAAGCGAATATCGCGGCTTACAGCTGTTTTCTCATCCAGGTGACGCTGTACCTCTCTGCCGGGTCTGCCAGACTGCCAAATGTTTCATACCCCAGTTTTTCATAGAGCCGCCGGGCAGTTGGATTCATGGTATCCACTATAGAAGCTTTGCATCCTCGCCTTCTGCCTTCGTCTTCGGCCAGCAAAAGCAACTGACCGGCAAGCCCCTGACCGCGACGATATTCGGGGACAAACAACAATTCAGTATAAAGCCAGGCTCTACCTGTGTATCCGATCAAACCGCCATCAACGATTCCATACTCGTCTTTAAGTGGGATGAAAACTTTTCGTCTTAGACTGAGATGCTGTCTGTTAAAATCGAGGATTGCCGTTTCAATGGTTTCAACGGCGTCTTCCGGCACGTCATCAAAAATCTCAAGAACCAACTCGTCCATCACCATCCCTCGTGTCACCACAGAGCTGCAATCACCACCGCTTCACCAACATCATCAGCGCAAAATCATCGATGAAATGATCGATTGTCCCGAAAATTTCGTAGCCGCATTTTTGGTAGGTCTTTGTCGCAATGGGATTGGCGGTTTGGATATGAGCGCCTTTGCAGCCACGTTTTTTAGCCTCATCTTCGGCCAATGCCAGCAGCTTTCCAGCAAGTCCCCTACCGCGCAGAGGCTCCGGGATGAAGAGGATATCGATATCCAGCCAGCCTCTGGCGGAGCCTCCGATCAATCCACCCTCGATCTGGCCCTCTTGGCTTTGGATAGGAATAAACAAGCTCTTATGCCCGCCAGTCCTGCCAAACATCATGTCGTTATGAGCCGTCAGCCAGCCTGAGATCAGGGCTTTCGAGTGAGGCGGCACGTCATCCAGAACCTTAAGCACGAACTCCTCCATCACCGTCCCTCGCGCCACCACATGGCCGAAACCGCAAACAGCAGCAGGGCAAGGCCGCCGAAACCGGCAAACAGGGGCAGGGTGTCCACGCCTTTCAGCAGGGTTTCGCTGGTCATGCGGATCGCCATGCGTTCGCCGTCGCTGCTGCGGACCGGGCCGCTGACGGGCAGGATGTCGGGAACCGTGACACCGCTGGCCCCGTTGTCCAGCCGCCGGATCAGGCCGTGGGTAGCGTCTGATACCGGTTTCATAATGTCAGGGGTGGAGATCATCGCCTTGAATTCCGGCGCATCGACAGCGCCGATATGGACGAGGGTGGAAAATTCGCCATTGGTGATGGTGAACAGACCGGTTTCCGCCATTCGCTGCTCCGCCGTGAAGCGGCCCGGTTCGGTCTGGGCCAAGGTCACGTCCTGCACCTTGCCCGAGGGGCTGGTGATGGTGGCGGGGCCGGGGTCATTGCCGATGGTCTGGCGGGTAATGGTCAGCATCCGGCCACTGGCGCGCGCCGTCAGCGCTTCTTCTTCCAGTTCCGGTTCCTTCATCAGCCAATGGGCGATGCGGCGGTAAAGCGCCACATGCGGGCCGCCGCCTTCAAAGCCGCGCGCCCAGAGCCAGCCCTGATCGGACAACAGCATGGCGACGCGGCCTTGTCCGGCGCGGTTCAGCACCAGCAACGGCTTGTCATTGGCGGTCATGACCGTTTCGCCTTGCGGCGGATCGACTTCGACACTGCGGAACCAGCGGCCCCAATGCGGCGGCTCGGTGCTGGCGCCATCGAGATCGCGGGTCACGGGGTGTTTCTTGCCAATCTCCGAAAGGCGCGGATAAAACCCGCCCTCCTGCATATTGCCGGTCGGGGCTGCTGGCAGAACCGTGGCCAGCGGGGTCATGGCGATCGAATCTTGACCGGCATGTTCGGGGCCAGCCGCAATCAGCAGCGCGCCGCCCTTGCGGACATATTCGGCGATATAATCATAATAGAGGATCGGCAGCACACCGCGATGCTGGTATCGGTCGAAGATGATCAGGTCGAAATCACTGATCTTTTCAACAAACAGCTCGCGGGTCGGAAAGGCGATCAGTGACAACTCATTGATCGGCGTGCCATCCTGCTTTTCCGGGGGCCGCAGAATGGTGAAATGCACGAGATCCACGGAGGCATCGGATTTCAGCAGGTTGCGCCAGGCGCGCTCGCCAGCATGCGGTTCGCCTGACACCAGCAGCACCCGCAGGTTCTGGCGGATGCCGTCAATCAGATGCACGGTCTTGTTATTGGTTTCCGTCACTTCGCCGGGCAGGCCGGAAACGGAAAATTCCAGCACATTGCTACCGGCGCGCGGCACAGCAAATGAATAGGGCGTTTCCGCCCCCGGAATGGCGGCAAACGAACCGCCATCCTGGCCGTTGATCCGCACGGTTACGGTGGCGGGCTGGCGGCCCTTCACCCCTTCATCGATCACCCGCAGCGACATGTCCTGGTTCTGGCCGACAATGCCGAAGCGGGGCGCGCGCACCACTTCGATCCGCCGGTCGAATTCATTGGCCTTGCCGGTCAACAGCGTGTGGACCGGTGCATCCATGCCGAGCGTCTTCAGGTTGGACGGCACATCATGCACCTGCCCATCGGTGATGAAGATCGCCGCACCAACCCGCGCTGGAGGCACGTCGGATATAGCCGAGGACAAGGCTTCGAACAGCCGGGTCGATGGCGTGTCGGCGTTTTCCGGCGTCGAGGCCTCAACAATGCGGGGTTCGATGCCGGGGAAGCGGGCCAGCTTGTCCTTGACGCCCTGCAAAGCCTGATCGGTCATCGCCTTGCGGCTGGCGATATCGGTCTGGCTCTGGCTGCGGTCGACGATCACAGGCACGACGGTCGAGAGCTTGTCGCGGTTCTCAGACAGAAGCTGCGGATTGGCAAGCGCAGCGATCAATGCGGCAAAGGCGACCAGCCGGATCGTTGCGCCGCGTATGCCACGGCGAAAGCCGATAGCCGCGACGGCCAGCGCCAGTAAGGCCAGCGCGGCCAGCGCCCAGAGAGGCAGGAAGGGGGAGAAGGACAGGCTCATCTTATTGACCCAGCCTTTCCAGCAGGGCCGGAACATGGACCTGATCGGCTTTGTAATTGCCGGTCAGCATATACATCATGATATTGACCCCGACGCGGTAAGAGATTTCCCGCTGATTTTCATCCGGCGGTACGGTCGGCAGCATGGGCACGCCATTGGCGTCGATAGCCCAGGCGGAGAGAAAATCATTGCCGGTGATGATGATCGGCGACACGCCGTCACCGCCCGAGGTCAGGCCGTTCTGGCTGGCGCGCGCCTCCTGCCTGGCCTCGACCCACAGCGGACTGCCCGTATAGCGGCCCGGATAGGTGTGCAGCAGATAGAAGGACCGGTTGATCACATGGTCCTTCGGCACTGGCTCCAGCGGCGGAATATCAATATTGGCAAGAATCTCGCGCAGGCGCTCACCATTGGCGCTGGTCCCGGCATCTCCTTGCCCACCCATGCTGCCCAATTGGTCGCGGGTGTCGAACAGCACGGTGCCGCCGGAGCGCATATAGGCGTCGATCCGGCTGATCGCCTCGGCGCTTGGCATCGGGGCGCTGGCCGAAATCGGCCAGAAGATGATCGGGTAAAGCGATAGCTCGTCCTTGGTAATGTCCAGCCCGACCGGCGCGCCCGGCTCCAGCGTGGTGCGATAGGTGAGAAATTCGGTGAGCCCGCTTAAGCCCCGCTCCGAAATGCTATCGACGTCCTGCTCCCCGGTTTTCACATAGGCCAGATGGGTGGTATCCAGCCGTTGCAGCAGGATGTCGTCTCCCGGCTTGGTGTCATTGGCAAAGCTGCGGTCCGCAGGCAGCAGGGCCAATGCCGTGGCCAGGACCACGAGAGCACCCGCGCTTTTGGCGATCCGGGCTTTCGGCATCCGGGCAAAGGCGCCGCCCATCAGAAGCACGACCAGACTATCGATAATGAACAGCACCAATGCGATACCCAGCAGCGGCGGCTTCAGCGGTGTGGCACTTGCCCCGGCCAGCGGCTCGCGCACCACCGGAACCGTCATGCCATCAAGGTTTATCGGTTTCAGCTCGGCACCTGCTGGCAGAAGGTTGAGGGCGGAAAATCCATCTTCGGAGCCGTACAGGCCGGGTGGATTATCGAATGTGGCGGCAGGTGGACGCTTCGCCCCCAGCTCCAGCGGTTTGGCATTGCTGGCCTCTGCCGTCAGTCCGCCATGCTCGGTCAGCAGCCGGTAGGGCGGCAGGCTGGCGGCTGCGGCACTGGCATTACTACCGGTATTTGCCCCGCTAGCATGGGCTAGCTGCACGACCCGGCGCAGCATTTCCACGAAATCGCCTGAGATTGGCAGGTTGGACCAGCTGGCCTCGGCGCTGACATGAAACAGCACGATGCGCCCGGCACCGCTATCCCTGGCGGTGACCAGTGGCGTGCCATCGGCAAGGCTTGCCCAGGTGCGGCTGGCAAGATCAGGGGTCGGTTCAGCCAGAACCTGTCGCTTGACCAGCACGCCATCGGGTGGCGCAAGCCCGGCAAACGGGCTGGTGGACGGGAAGGGGGCCAGCGGTTGCGGCTCCGACCACGAGAGCGCACCGCCCAATTGGCGTTCGCCCTGGCGCAGTGTTACCGGCACCAGCGGATCATCGGCAGGGGCAGCGGCAAGCCTTGGCCCGGCAAAGCGGATCAGCGTGCCGCCGCGTTGCAGCCAGCGTTGCAGCTGTTGCTGCACATCCGGCGGCAGGCGGCCAATATCGGCCATGATCAGGGCCGAGGGGTTCTGCTGCAACAGTTCGGGAATGGCCCTGGCCAGATCCTTGTCACTGGATTTGATCAGATCAGCATAGGGTTGCAGCGCCCGCTGAATGTAATAGAGCGGCGATAGCAGCGGCTGGAATTCGTCATTGGCGTCACCGGCCAGCAGCGCCACCTTGCGGCGGCGAAAGCCGTCATCCAGCAGCTGGACGGCACCGGCTGTGCCATAACCGGCAAGGCTCAACCGGGCAAAATCATTACGCAACTCAAAAGGTGCGGCAATCTCCGCCGTGGCGACGCTTTGCCCGGCGGCAAAACTGGCTGTGCCTGACGCAATCGGCCGGCCCTGCTGGTCCTGCGCATCGACGATGACCTGCTGGGGATCGGTGGGCGACAGACGGGTGACTTTGGCGACAAGCTGATCGACGCCATTGGTGGCACCGGTCAGGGCGATACTCGCCTTGCCGTCATCGGTGATTACGCGCAATTCGGCAGGGGCAAGGGCAGAGAACTGGCTGGTGATCTGTTCGCTTTCGCTGGCCGCGAGTCCATCGCTCAGGAAGGCCAGCGTGCCGGGCTTGGTTTCTTTCAACGCTGCCGTTAGCGCGGTGAGGGCGCGGTTGCGGTCCGGCGTCAAAGGCCTTGGCCGTGCGGCGCTTAGTTTTTCGCGGGCGGTGGCGGCATTGACGGGGACGGCATCCTGGGTCAGGTCGGCGGTCAGCACCAGGGAAATCGGTAGATTGCTGCTTTCGGCCTCATCGATCAGGCCGTTTGCCGTCTCGACGCGGCGCTCCCAATCGGTGACGCTGGCCCAGCTGTTATCGATGACCAGAACCAGCGGACCGCCACCGGCAACCGATGTGCCGCGCGGGTTGAGCACCGGTTCAGCCAAGGCCAGAATGACCAGGGTTGCCATCGCCATGCGCAGCAGCGTCAGCCACCAGGGGCTTCGGGCCGGGGTTTCCTCCCGCTTCAATACACGAGCCAGAATGCGCAGCGGTGGAAAGATCTCCATCTGCGGGCGCGGCGGCGTCAGTTTCAGCAGGAACCAGATGGCTGGCAGCACGACGAGTGCGCCGAGCAGGGCAGGACTGGCAAAGGCAAGCGGAAGGCCACCCATTAAGCGCCTCCACGATGCGAAAGCTGCGGCGCGCCCGACAGATGCATATGCACCTTGACCAGCGCTTCGGAGGCCAGTCGGTCGGTGAGATGCGGGGTGAAGCTCCAGCCCAGCCGACGCAATTCCTCGCTCAAGGCTTCACGGCGCAGGAAATAGGCGCGGCGATAGTCTTCCCTGATGCTTTCGGCGCGGCCCGATACCAGCTTTTCCCCGGTTTCCGGGTCGGTGAATTCGGTGCGGCCCGCATAGGGAAACAGTTCTTCCGCCGGATCGGCAACCTCGATGACATGGCCGCGCAACCCGCGCCGGGCCAGCGGTGCAATGCCCGCCATAATCGCATCGGGATCGTCGAGAAAATCACCGATCAGCACGATATCGCTGGCATTGCGGATCATGGCGGTATCGGGAAGGCCCTGATTGGGCAGGCCGCTCAGGTCCGGCGCATGGATCAGCGCTGCCGCCAGCCGCTCGGAAGCATTGCGGGCGGACATCGGCTCCATGACACCGGGGCAGCCGATGCGCTCGCCGGAGCGCGCCAGCACTTCGGCCAGCGCCAGCATCAGCACCAGCGCCCGGCTTTCCTTGGAAACACTGCCGAAGCGGGATTTATACATCATCGAGGGCGACAGATCGGCCCAGAGCCAGATCGTGTGGGCCGCTTCCCATTCGCGGTCGCGGATGTAGAGATGATCGTCGCGTGCCGAGCGACGCCAATCGATTCCGGCCAGGCTTTCGCCCTCCGCATAGGGACGGAACTGCCAGAAATTTTCGCCAATGCCGCGTTTTCTGCGGCCATGCCAGCCGGAAATCACCGTATTGGCGATGCGCTTGGCTTCCACCATGCAGTCGGGAATGAGGGCAGCGCGTTGGCGGGCGCGGGCCAGAACATCCCCGGTCGGGGTTTTCTCGACGATCCGTCCGTCAACGGCCCCTCTCATCGCTTCTGGTGCAAATCCTGCCAAAACGCTACCGCTCCCTCACGCTTTGCTGTGCTTGATTGGGTTGTGCTTGATGAGGCCCGCAATCACGTCACGCACCGCCATGCCTTCGGCGCGGGCCGCAAAGGTCAAGGCCATGCGGTGCTGAAGCACCGGTTCGGCCAGCGCATGCACATCATCGATCGATGGGGCAAGACGGCCTTCGTAGAGCGCGCGGGCGCGGGCGCAGAGCATCAAGGCCTGTCCGGCGCGCGGACCGGGGCCCCAGGCGACATGCTTGTCGGTTTCCCCATGACCTTGGCCGGGCCGGGCGGCGCGCACCAGCGACAGGATGGCATCGACCACACTGTCGGGCACCGGCATCTGGCGGATCAGCCGCTGAATGTCGAGCAGGCGCGGCGCGTCCAGCACGGCACTGGCATGGCTGTCACTGACACCGGTTGTGTCGAGCAGGATCTGCCGTTCCGCCGCCAGATCCGGATAGCCGACATCGACCTGCAACAGGAAGCGGTCAAGCTGGGCTTCCGGCAGCGGATAGGTGCCTTCCTGTTCCAGTGGGTTCTGGGTGGCCAGCACATGGAAAGGGGCGGGCAGGTCATAGCGCTGACCGGCAATGGTAATGTGGTATTCCTGCATGGATTGTAGCAGGGCGGATTGGGTGCGGGGGCTGGCCCGGTTGATTTCGTCGGCCATCAGCAATTGTGCAAACACCGGACCCTTGACGAAGCGGAAAGAGCGGCGGCCATGCTCGTCCTGGTCCATCACCTCGGTGCCGAGAATGTCTGACGGCATCAGGTCGGGGGTGAACTGGATGCGGTTGGCGTCCAGCCCCAGCACGGTGCCGAGCGTCGTCACCAGCTTGGTCTTGGCCAGGCCCGGCACGCCGACCAGCAGCGCATGGCCACCGGAGAGAATGGCGAGCAGGGTGTTTTCCACCACCTTTTCCTGCCCGAAAATAACCTTTGAGACCTCAGCGCGCACGCTGGCAATGTCGGCAAGAGCCTGTTCGGCCTGGGCGACGATGGCTTTTTCATCGAGCGCGGTGTCCGTGGTGTTGATCATGCCCATGGCGGTCTCCGTTGGCTCATATCGTCATTGGTAGGTAAGGCAGGCCTGTGCCGATTGCCAGAAGAATCGATCATTACGTGTATCGGCACAGTTTATCTAACTTATTCCCCGTGAGGCGGCTGACAAGCGGGTTTCAAATGACTATCTCGTGTCCCATGTCTCACTTCGATATCTAATAAGGTTAAAACCGGGACGCAAACATGGCAGGCGATAAAAACAATGAGGCGGGCGATGCGGCTGGATTGGCTGCAATGATTGCCCGTGCGGCCGACCAGACGGCAGGGGGCAAGCCCGGTCTTCCACCGGTCGAGCGCTGGAACCCGGCATTTTGCGGCGATATCGACATGGAAATCCTGGCCGATGGCAGCTGGTTCTATCTCGGCACGCCGATTGGCCGCGCGCCCTTGGTGCGGTTGTTTTCAACCGTGCTGCGCAAGGACGAGGATGGGCGGACCTATCTGGTCACGCCTTTGGAAAAACTAGGAATCAAGGTCGCAGACGCCCATTTCGTCGCCGTGGAAATGACGGTTAGTGCAAGGGATGGCGAAGCTGTGTTGACCTTTCGCACCAATGTCGGCGATCTGGTCGAGGCTGGGCCTGGGCATCCATTGCGGTTTGTGATCGAGGGCGAACACCAGCAATTGAAACCCTATCTTGCCGTGCGCGGACGGCTGGAGGCGTTGGTATCGCGTGCCGTGACCTATGAGCTGATGGCGCTGGGTGAGGTAGTGGATATCGACGGACAGGCAATGTTTGCGATCCGCTCTGGCGGCGAGACATTTGCCGTGATGCCTGCCGCTGAGCTGAATGGATTGGCATCATGACGGAAACCGACCGCAACGATCTTGTCCTGCCAAGCTTCACCGCCGATGAATTTCGCAGCCGGGCGCAGAGCCAAAGCGGTGCGCCACTGGAAACCGCTTGGCGCGACCATGGCGATCATGTGTTGAATGCCGAGATATTGCTGAAGCTGGAAGGCCTGCGGCTAAAGGATGCCGCCGTGCTGGTGCCGGTGGTGGATGACGGCAATGATACGCGGATCATCCTGACCCAGCGCACCACAACGCTGCGCAAGCATTCCGGCCAGATCGCCTTTCCCGGCGGCGGTATCGATGATGCCGATGCAAGCCCGGAAGCGGCGGCGCTGCGCGAGGCGGAAGAGGAAATCGGCCTTGATCCGCGCTTTGTCGAAACCGTCGGACGGCTGCCGCATTATCTTGCAGGCACCGGCTTTCGCATCACGCCGGTGCTGGCGGTGGTGCAGCCGGGATTTCAACTGACCATCAACCCGGATGAAGTGGCCGATGTGTTCGAAGTGCCGCTATCCTTCCTGATGAACCCGGACAATCACCGCCGCGACAGCAAAGTCTTTAATGGAACGACCAGGCATTTTTATGTGATGCCCTATGGCGAACGCCAGATCTGGGGCATTACCGCAGGCATTCTGCGCACGCTTTATGAAAGGCTTTATGCATGACGACGGTTGCGGATCGGCCCTGGTTTCAGGATGCGGCGCTGGCCAAGGTCTTTGCCCTGTTGAACGCCGATGGCGGCGAGGTGCGAGTGGTGGGCGGCGCGGTGCGCAATAGCCTGCTGGGTGAACCGGTTGGCGATATCGATCTCGCCACCACGCTTGTTCCCTCCGAAGTGACGGCTCGGGCCGAGGCGGCAGCCATCAAGGCAGTGCCAACAGGCATTGAGCATGGCACAGTGACGCTGGTGATCGGCGGCAAGCCGTTTGAAGTGACGACGCTGCGTCGCGACATGGAAACCGATGGCCGCCATGCCGAGGTCGCGTTCGGCACCGACTGGCAGGTGGATGCCGAGCGAAGGGATTTCACCATCAATGCGCTCTATGCCACGGCGTCCGGCGAGGTGATCGATCCGGTCGGCGGGCTGGCGGATCTTCAAACCGGCACGCTGCGGTTCATTGGCGATGCCCGCCTGCGGATTGCCGAGGATTATCTGCGGGTGCTGCGCTTCTTCCGGTTTTTTGCCTGGTATGGACGCGGACGCCCGGATGCCGATGGCCTGCGGGCCTGTGCGGCGGCGCGTGACGAATTGCACCGGCTGTCTGCCGAGCGAGTCTGGTCGGAGACAAAAAAGCTACTCTCGGCACAAGACCCGGGCCGGGCGCTGTTGTGGATGCGCCAATCCGGCGTGTTGACGGCGATCCTGCCGGAAACGGAAAAATGGGGGATTGATGCCATTCCAGGCCTGATCGCCACGCAAACCGCCCTGAACTGGCAGCCTGAGCCCCTCTTGCGGCTGGCGGCAATGGTGCCTGATAACCCTGAGCGGATGAAGGGACTGGCCGAGCGGCTGAAACTTTCGCGGGCCGAGGCGGAGTTTTTGCAGCGCTTTGCCACCGCGCCGAAGATCAAGGACGACATGGCCGACCTCGCCCTCGACCGCTTGCTCTATCGGCAAGACAAGCCGGGCATTGTCGCGCAGTTGAAACTGTCTTTGGCAGCAGCCCGTGCGAAGGCGGAGGGCGATACGGCCAGCATGGCAGCATCAGCTCGCTGGTTTCGCTTGCTGCAACGGGCGCAGGCTTTCGAAAAGCCCGTCTTTCCTGTGACAGGCAGTGACGCCATTGCCGCCGGTCTTGCGCCGGGACCGGAGATTGGCCGGGTGCTGACGACGCTGGAAGACAGCTGGGTTCAGGCGAATTTTACCTTCAGCCGGGAAAAGCTTCTCTCCCGGCTTAAAGAGGCGGTCACGCCATCGGGTTGATTGCAATCAGGCAGCCTGATCACTTTGCTTGTGGGTGGCACTGTGTTTGTTATCTGCGGTGTCACCATCGCCTGCATCGGTAATGCGCGCACGGACATTCTGCACCATATGTTCGCGGATCACGCTTTCTCCATGCACCATCCGCATATGCTCGACCGCGCGATGCACCACCTCGGCTTCTTCATTGGCGCGCGTATGCCATTCGCAACCGGGTACGAGACTTCCACATTCGAATTGTTTCATGGTTCTTTCCTCCCGAAGCATTGCTGCGGTGAGGTGTCGTTGGCAACGACCCCTCAAAGGTCAGTGCTTCCTGTATTCAAGAATTTTCGCATGGAGCTTGCTAAACGCTTCACCTGGCGGCTTGTCGCTCTCTTCCAATTGTTATGAAGTGACATTTCCGACCCTTCATAAACTATTGTTTCGCCAGACTATTTATTCCGGCATGGCCCAGGCGTAAAACACTGAACTTGAGCCGTTGACCGTGTTTTTGCTGACCATCTTATGGGCGTCGTTGGTGCGATGTTCGCGGCCATGCAGGCCGGCAAGCCGCAATTTTGCCTGTTCGACAAAGTAGCAATGCGGCAGATTGGCATCGCTGGACGCTTTCAGGTCATGCGCCATGCGATCAATCAGTTCCGCTGTGTCGATCAGTCGATCACGACTTACCCGATCTGCGGAACTCGTCATGTCCGTGGGAATAGTCATGCTGTGCGTAGCCATTGCAATCCTCCTCCTCATTCCATAGGCGGAAGGATAGCACGGGAACGCGACATGCCAATGTTAATTTTCGATTAATGGGCCTGTAATGCAGTTTTTGTTAATCAAGAAAATATGAATTGAACGTCATCGCAGCGAAAGCCCCTATAATTATGGGGTTTCTGCTGCGATCAGACCCATTCTGAAGCAGATTTCCGCCTCAAGGCCAGCGGACGAGGGGCGGGAGTGACGACAAAATCGATTCGACATTGCCGCCCGTCTTCAGACCAAAGATCGTGCCCCGGTCATAGAGCAGATTGAACTCCACGTAGCGGCCCCGGCGCACCAACTGCTCTTCCCGATCTTCATCTGTCCATGGCGTGTTGAAGTTGCGACGAACCAGATCCGGGTAGACGGAGGCAAACTTGCGGCCGACATCCTGCACGAAGGCGAAATTGGCAGCCCAGAGATCGAATTTTTCCCCAGCATGCAGCCAGTCGAAGAAAATTCCGCCGATGCCACGCGGTTCCTGGCGGTGCGGCAGAAAGAAATATTCCTCGCACCAGGCTTTGTAATGCGGATAATCGGCAATGTCAGGATGGGCCGAACAGGCGGATTCGAGCGCGGCATGAAAGGCCACCGTGTCGGCATCCTCCTGGGTACGGCGGCGATCCAGAACCGGGGTCAGGTCTGCCCCGCCACCGAACCACTGGCTGGTGGTGACCACCATGCGGGTGTTCATATGCACCGCCGGGACATGCGGATTGCAGGGATGGGCGATCAGCGAAATGCCCGAGGCCCAGAATCTTGGATCTTCCTCGGCACCCGGCATCTGCTTGCGAAATTCCGGCGAGAATTCGCCATGCACTGTGGAGGTATGAACGCCGACCTTCTCAAACACCCGGCCATTCATCATAGACATGCGTCCGCCGCCGCCTAAACCTTCCTCACGCTGCCAGTCCTTTGGGACAAAGCGTCCAGGTTCGCGCTCGCTCAAGGGACCGGTCAATTCGTCTTCCAGCGCCTCGAAGGACCGGCAGATCTGGTCACGAAGGCTTTCGAACCAGGCGCGGGCGGTGGCTTTTTTCGCCTCGATATCCTCAGGCAGGCCTTTGGGCAGAATGGGCCGTTGCATATGCTCTCCCTGTCGCCGCTTTCATCAGATCCCGGCGCGTTGATCGAAGCACGGTGACTATCAGATCCAGCTCGGTTGTGCCATCGCCGCCAAACCTCCTGATACTGGAAAAACCATCGCGCATGGCTTATCATCGGGTCTCGAAAGGCCGGGTCTAGAAAGGCCGGGTCTCGAAAGGCCGGGTCTCGAAAGGATTGTCACCATGACAGCAAAACGTCCTCTTCCGCCGCTCGACGGCCTGAAACGGCAGATTGCCCGCCACCGTGATCGACAAACAACAGACCGGGGCCAGGGGATACGGGATACTTCGCCCTTCATTCGGGAAACCTTTCGCCTCAACCGGGAAGAGGCCCGCGCCAAGGCGCGCGAATGGTTCGATGCCTTTCCCAAGGCCGCCTACTGGACCGAAGTGGAAAGCTGGCGGCAATTGGAGGGCGATGCCATCGAGTTTACCATGCGGCGCCTGTCGTCTGCGGATTGAGGCTTGGCCTGATCCGGCGTCCTTCTCAGCAGCTTGGCGTTGAATATTTCTTAATCGTTAAAATTGCAGCCTTTGCTGAAAGGCGATGGAAATATCTCGTAGATTATAAATCCCTTACATTGTGGGGTATTTTTCTTCAAAGCGCCATTCACGCGCTTTAAAGCCCACGTTGAAGGGGGCAGCATGGATTCCGTATCGATCAATTCCACGTCTGCATCGGCCCTGTCTCTTCTGAGCGGGTCTTCGAAGGCGCTTGAAGCGACCCAGACCAAGGTTGCAACGGGCAAAAAGGTCGATGACGCCTCTGATAACGCCGCCTATTGGTCGATTGCCACGACGATGAAATCCGACAGCCTGTCGCTGTCGAGCGCCGAGGACGCCACGGCGCTGTCGGCTGCCGTCTCCGACACCGCAGCCCTTGGGCTGGAGCAGGCAACGGGGCTTGTTTCCGACATCCAGGCCAAGCTGATAGCCTCCAAGGCGGCTGGTGCCAACAAGGGTGCGATCAATGACGAGATCAGCCAACTCAAGGACCAGCTTTCGACCGTGACGCAGTCCTCCAGCTTCAACGGCCAGAACTGGCTGGCGCTCGATAGCAACCAGTCACCGAAAGTGACGTCGATGGTGTCCTCGGTCGGCACCGACGGCAGTGGCAATCTGGCGGTCAATGTCACCAATTTCGACACGGCGCAAAGCGTGCTGACCAGCAAAAACGATGCGAGCGACGGCATTTTGACGCGCTCGACCCTGACCATTGGCTCCGATGGCAGCGCCAGTGAATATTATCTGATGAATGTCGGTTCACAGACACCAGCCGCGCCGACGGCTGCGGAAATCGCCATTTCGGATGATACGTCGAATGCGCAGATCGATGCGATGATCGGCGCCACCCAATCCATCCTTTCTAGCATGACCGATGCCAGCGCCGCTGTGGGCGCAACCCAGAATCGGATTTCCAACAGTTCCGATTTGATGAAGGATCTGCAGGATACCGCCACGATCAGCATTGGCCGCTTGACCGATGCCGATATGGAAGAGGAAGCCACCAAGCTTTCCGCACAGAGCGTCCAATCCCAGTTGCAAACGGCCAGCCTCAGCATTGCCAACAGCCAGCAGAAGAGCCTGGCACAGCTGTTTATGTAACCGCTGTGCCAAGTGATGGCGGCGTCGCGCCGTCAAACACGCCTTACCGCTTGCGTGATCTGTTGCGCTTGCGGGTATTGCCTGGTTGGCCGAAGCCTTGATTAACGGGGCTTTGCTTAACGGGGCTTTGCTGAACGGGTGAGGGCGTATCGGCAACAGCGACAGGCTCGGAAATCGTTTGGGCAGACGCTTCGGGCGCCGGTTCGTCAGGAGCCAGTATCTGTGCAGTTTCGGCCTTGTCTTCGTGCGTGACCGGCTCGGAGAGCGGCGCATCGGCAGGCTGCTGCGGGATGACATCGTGCGTGTTGTCGGCAGCCACCGCGTCGACGGGTTCGGCAGATATTTCCGGCTCCGGTTCCAATGAAACTGGCTCCTCAACGATAACTCTCTCATCATCGTTTCTGTCATTGTCGTTCATGGCACTGGCTTGGGCGGGCGTTTCGCTGGCTTGCGTCGCCGCAGGTGGAACGACCAGAGCCAGAAGCGACGGAATTGCATTTTCCACCGGTTCGTCTGTTCTAGCCGTGTCTGAGGCGCTGGCAGGTGACGCGGAAAGCGCCTGCGCCAAAAGATCGGTGATCTTCAGTGCACCCGGCAGGGATACGTTGGTCGAATGGCCGGCGCGTGCGACGCGAACAATATTGGTCACCGGCGCGGTGGCATTCAATTCGCCGTACCAGTCAAGTTCACCGATGATCGCCAAGGGCGGCGAAAATGGCGCGGGCAGCGCGACGCGGGTGCTAAATGTGATAATCTGCAATCGTTCTGCCAGGATGGTAAGCCGCTCGGGTGCTTCTTTTTCAATGGCGTTCAGCGCTTCAGCGACAATTTGATTGCCCTTGGAATGGCCGGTGACGAGATTGAAACGCAGGTCCGGGTGGCACAGCAGCGCCTGGACCGTATCGGCATCGAGACTGGTGCGACGCGGCGGTTGCGATGGTTTCGGGCGGCGCTGGTAGGCACCGAATTGTGGGCGTCCGACCAGATCGTCGATCATCTCGAAATTGCGGCGCAGAAAGCCCAGCGGGCCAAAGAAGAAAGCGCCGCCCAGGGCCTCTGCAACGACATCGCCAAGTCCATAGCCGGACACCACAGCGCAGACCGGTGCCTCGATGGCGTCGGCGATATTGCGGGCAAAGGCGGCGGCCCCGGCAGCCGAGCCACCAATGCCCGCCACCGCCATGGCCAGGACCTCGCGGCCACCGCGCAGCAGATATTCATCCACCGTTTCGCATAGCGTCAACATGCCCTGGCCGGTGGGCGGCACGATCATGATCAGCCCTTCGGCGGCCAATGCGTCGCTGATATAGAAGGCCTCGTCCGAGGTCAGCGCCCGGATGTCGTAATAGAGCGCGTCGAGGCTGCTGTTGCGCAAACGCCAGGGCTCCAGCGCGGCATTGCGCAAGGGCCGCCTTTGCAGCCTTTCCGGCAGCGATAGCGACCGGGCAAATTGGGTCAAGCCAAAGGTGAACGCCGTCTCGAACATTGGTCTTCTCCCATGTGGTTTGTTGCGTTGCAACTTATGGGCGCGCAATTCGATTAGCAACTGTTACTTTATTTTTTTTGCACTAACGGAAAAGCTGTATTGGCTCATGATTGCAAATCCAGCTTCAAGGATAGCACAGGCTGAACCGGTTGGCTTTGCGCAAAGCCAAATGTCCATGCAGAAGCGCTCTGGCGCTTATCCTGATGAAAACGTTTGGAAAATCAGGAAATTCTTGGGGTCAGCGCCGCGTCTGGCGCAGCGCCTCACCGGCAATCATCGCTGCCGACATGGCGACATTGATGGAACGCTGGCTCTCGACCATCGGGATCAGGATGCGGGCATCGGCGCCGTCATGGACATGGTCAGGCACACCGGCGCTTTCGCGGCCAAACAGCAGGATATCGTCGGCCTGGAAGGCGAGATCGGTATAGGGCATGGCCGCCTTGGTGGAGGCCAGAACCAGCCGCCGCCCGCTCTCCTTGCGCCAGTCCTCAAATTGCACCCAGTTGACATGCCGGGTGAGGGTGACGGCGGCAAGATAGTCCATTCCCGCCCGCTTCAGATTGCGGTCCGACAGGTCGAAACCGGCAGGCTCGATAATATCGACACCCAGGCCCAGGCAGGCGGCGAGCCGCAGGATCGTGCCGGTATTGCCGGGAATATCCGGCTGGTAAAGGGCGATGCGGAGCGTGGAGGGGGAGACGCCGGTGATGTTATTGGTCATGGCGTTTGAATATCGGCTTCGCTGCGGCCTGTCTGTTGTCGATGGGCAACAGTGCGACCGCAAAACAGGGTGCCGTTCCGATTGCGACTTTTCAATTTCCCGCTGCGTCTTTATTGAAAGTGCATCTTTACTCGAGACAGGGAGGCACGCATGACCGATATCCACTGGATGCGCCACCCCGCTGCACGAATTCTCCGTCAGCGCTGAGCCCTCTCGACTTTTCCTTAACCTGTCGAAACGCCATCGCCTGAACTGCGCTCTTGCCTGATCTGCAATCTTTGCAAGAGGCGATGTCTTTCTCAATCCCATGGCTGATTTCGCCTGAACCTTTGCAGTCAGGCGGTCATGCCGCCAATCGGCTGGCCCTTTCGCGGTTGGCCGCCGTTTACCGATTGAGCTTGCCATATCCCGGTTGCTTTGCCGCGATACGCGCTATATCGGTCCGGCAAGCTGATGGAGACTGAAGATGTTTACCTGGTTCGAACGCCAACTCAATCCCTATCCGGTCGAGCAACCCAGCCTGCCGCCCAAGGGCCTGTTCCGCTTCATCTGGCATTATACCAGGCCCGCTGCCGGCTGGCTGGCGCTGATGGCCGTGCTGGTGATGCTGATTGCGGTGGGCGAGGTGATGCTCTTCCAGTTTCTCGGCGATATCGTCACCTGGCTCTCCCATGCCAACCGCGATACGTTCCTGCAAACCGAGGGCTGGCGGCTGGTGGGCATGGGGGCCTTGGTCCTGGTGTTTCTGCCGGGCATTGCCACGATCAATTCACTGATCGTGCATCAGACGCTGCTGGGCAATTTCCCGATGATCGCCCGCTGGCAGATGCATCGCTTTCTGCTTAACCATTCCATGACGTTTTTCGCCAATGAGTTTTCTGGCCGGGTCTCGACCAAGGTCATGCAGACCTCGCTGGCGGTGCGCGAAACCGTGGTCAAGGTGCTGGATGTCTTTGTCTATGTCATCACCTATTTCATCTCGATGCTGGTGGTGATTGCCTCCGCCGACCTGCGTCTGCTGGTGCCGATGCTGGTCTGGCTGGGCATCTATATCTCGATCGTCACCTATTACGTGCCCAGGCTGCGCAAGATTGCCGCACTCCAGGCCGATACCCGCTCGACCATGACCGGGCGGATCGTTGACAGCTATACCAATATCGCCACGGTCAAGCTGTTCTCCCATACCAGGCGGGAGGAGGACTATGCCAAGGGTGCGATGGACGAATTCCTGCAATCCGTGCATGCGCAGATGCGCAAGGTGACGCTGTTCCAGGTTCTGGTCTATCTCAACAATTGCACGGTCATCTTCATGATCGGCACGCTCTCCGTTTGGCTGTGGCTGACGGCCTCCATCCAGGTCGGCGCTATCGCCATTGCCATCGGGCTTGCCATGCGGGTCAACAGCATGTCGCAATGGGTGATGTGGGAAGTCTCGGCGCTGTTTGAAAATATCGGCACCGTCTATGACGGCATGGACATGATGACCAAGCCCCATGACATTACCGACAAGCCCGATGCAAAGCCACTGACCGTGCCGAAGGGCGAAATCGTCTATGACAAAGTTCGCTTCCATTATGGCAAGTCGCGCGGCGTGATCGACGATTTCTCGCTGATCATAAAGGCTGGCGAAAAGGTCGGGCTGGTTGGCCGCTCCGGCGCTGGCAAGACGACGCTGATGAACCTGCTGCTGCGGTTCTACGATGTCGAAAAGGGCCACGTCACCATCGACGGGCAGGATATCGGGTCGGTGACCCAGGATAGCCTGCGCGGCCAGATCGGCGTCGTCACGCAGGATACCTCGCTGCTGCACCGCTCGATCCGCGACAACATCGCCTATGGCCGCCCGGATGCCAGCGATGCCGAAGTGGTCGAGGCGGCAAAACGCGCCAATGCCTGGGACTTCATCGAGAACCTCGTCGATATGCAAGGCCGGGTTGGTCTGGATGCGCAGGTGGGTGAGCGGGGCGTGAAACTGTCAGGCGGTCAGCGCCAGCGGATTGCCATCGCCCGGGTCTTCCTGAAAAATGCGCCAATCCTGGTGCTGGACGAGGCGACCTCTGCGCTTGACTCTGAGGTAGAGGCCGCCATTCAGGAGAGCTTGTTTGCCTTGATGGAGGGCAAGACGGTGATCGCCATCGCCCATCGCCTCTCGACCTTGACCGAAATGGACCGTCTCGTGGTGCTGGACAAGGGCCGGATCATCGAGACCGGCACCCATCACCAGCTCGCCAGCCAGAGCGGCGTCTATGCCGATCTATGGAACCGCCAGTCTGGCGGGTTTTTGGCCGACGAGGCCAACGAGGTGCAGGAAACGGCGGCGGAGTGATCCGCCGTCTTTGTTTGCTGGCAGCCGCTCTCATTTCCGGCGTCATGCTCGGCCTTGTGTCGAGCATCTGATACGGCTGACTGTCTTGAATGAAGGTGATGGCATGGATCTGGCGGCAGATCCTGGTTGAAAAGCTATACGGGCCTATAACGGCTTTCGGAAGACGACGACGCGCTGTGTCTCCTCAAAGCCCAAAGCGGTATGGAGCGCATGGCTGGCTGAATTGTCTAGCGGCGCGTCAGAGCCAAATTCAACACATCCAAGCGACTTTCCCCATTCGGCAACGGCATTGCAAAGCAATCCTGCAATCCCTTGTCGCCTGTCAGCGGGCCAGACATAAATTCCTTCGAGGAATAGAACGGGCGAACTGCTGCATCCATTCACATAATCATGTCGCAAGCTGGCCTCAGCAAAGCCGACCGCTTCATTCGCGGTGTTTCGGGCGATAAACGCGATGGCTTTTCCATTTTCCGAGAGAAACGTTCGGACCAATTCAGCGCGATGATCTTCAAGTGTGTGATGCGGCCAGAGCGCGGTACGAAGCTGCGCCCACGGCTCAACATCTTTTATCGTCCCAATCTCAACAATCAACTTCATATTGGGGTTCCCTTCAGGGCGATTTCGGCTCGACGTACAGGTGTCACGGCAACCAGGGTGTTACCATCCTGATCACGCAAATATAACCGGCCAATCGACATCAGCACCTTTGTCCCGGTCCGCAATAGCCCTAGTTTGCGAGAGAACCGACTCGTCCCGTTCGGCTCTATCGAGGTCCCGCTCCATGCTGATTGCCGCCGTCATCCGTCTATTCGAACGCTGGGTCGATCCCTTTACCGAGCGTGCGGATCTTTGCCCACCGCGCGGCACCACGGCTTTCGTGTGGTTTTACGTGCGCCAAGCCAAGTGGGCATTTTTTGCCATGGCGATATTTGGTGGCGCGGTGGCGGTCATGGAAGCCAGCATGTTCTGGTTTGTCGGGCGGCTGGTGGATCTGATCGATACCGTCCCCAAAGCGGCAGGCTGGCAGGGGCTGCTCGGTGCGCATGGGCTTGAACTGCTGGGCATTGCCGCCGTTGTCGTCTTCGTGCGATTTGCGGTGATCACGCTGAGCGCGCTGGTCGAAGAACAGGTCGTGGTGCTGAATTTCCTCAATCTGGTGCGCTGGCAAAGCCATGTGCATGTCGCGCGCCAATCGCTGAACTTCTTCCATAATGATTTTGCCGGGCGGATTGCCACCAAGGTCTGGGCGGGCGGGCAGGCAACGGGCGATCTCCTGACGTCGCTGTTGCAAGTCGCCTGGTTCATGGTGATCTATACGATTTCCACCATGGCGCTTTTGGCGCAACTGGACTGGGTGCTGGCGGCGATCATCGCCGTATGGGTGCTGGTTTTCGCTGTGCTGGCCCGCTATTTCGTACCGCGCATCCGCCGCCATGCCCGTGACACAGCCGAAGCAGGTTCGGCGCTGACCGGCAGGCTGGTGGATAGCTATGCGAATATCCAGACCCTGAAATTGTTTGCCCGCGAACGGCAGAACGATCATTACATCCGCGCCGGGTTCGAGCGGTTCCAGGCGGCACAGGCACCCTTTACCCGGCTGATCACCGGGGTGCGCGCCTCGCTGGCACTGCTGTCGGGCGGTATGATCCTGATGATTGCCGCCGTCTGCATCGACCGGTGGTTTTCAGGGGCGATGACGGCGGGTGGCATGGCGTTTACCCTTGGCCTCGTTCTGCGCCTCAGCATGCTGCTAAACCGGATGATGACCCAGTTGAACGGTATGATGCGCAATATCGGCACGATCCAGAACGCCGCCGAGATGATTTCCCAGCCCATCGGCCTGAAGGACCGGCCCGATGCCAAAGTGCTCGCTGTCACCGGTCCGGAAATCCGCTTTGAGGATGTGTCTTTCCATTATGGCAAGCAGAAGGGGGCCATCGATCATCTGTCGCTGACCATCAAGCCCGGCGAGAAAGTCGGCATTGTCGGGCGCTCCGGGGCTGGCAAGACCACGCTGGTCAACCTTCTGCTGCGGTTCTACGATGTCGAGGGCGGCGCGATCCGGATCGATGGTCAGGATCTGCGCGCGGTGACGCAGGAAAGCCTGCGGGGCAAGATCGGCATGGTGACCCAGGATACAGCCCTGCTGCACCGCTCGATCCGTGACAACATCCTGTTTGGCCGCGATGAGGCGAGCGAAGAGCAACTGCGCGCCGCCGCCGATCAGGCCGAGGCGCTGGGCTTTATCGAAAAACTGGTCGATCAGCGCGGCCGCACCGGCTTTGACGTCCATGTCGGCGAACGCGGCGTGAAACTTTCCGGCGGCCAGCGCCAGCGGATCGCCATCGCCCGGGTGATGCTGAAGGATGCGCCGATCCTGGTGCTGGACGAGGCGACCTCGGCGCTCGATTCGGAAGTGGAAGCCGCCATCCAGTCCAATCTGGAACAGCTGATGACCGGCAAAACCGTGCTCGCCATCGCCCACCGCCTCTCCACCATCGCCAGCCTCGACCGCCTCGTGGTGATCGACCAGGGTCGGATCATCGAAGAGGGCAGCCATGACGAACTGGTGGAGCGGGGCGGGCTCTACGCCGAGCTTTGGGCGCGCCAATCGGGGGGATTTATTGGCGGTGAGGAGGCGGATCGGGCGGCGGAATAATGATCATAAGCGTTGCATGCGAGCGGAATAATGAACTCCGACCCGGAAGGACGGCTCAGATTTTAGGTTCAGTAAATGGATTAGCAATGAACTTGCCGATCAGCATGCTCGCTGAGTGATTGTCCAGATGATAAGCGAATTCGAGAGCCCGCACGCAGAAGAGATCACTCATTCCAAGCGCCTTGAGAGAATAGATTAGTCTTTCTTCCTTTCGGAAAACGATCTTTAAAAAGGTAATCGCCAGCCTCCAGCGAAGCGTCCTCATTTTCGTGAAAGACCCCTTCGTTTTCGTTATCTCATACATGGACCAGCCTGATTCATTCGAGGTAATTTTTGTATTACGAACCCGCTATCTAACGCCCCCTGGACCTTCTTCCAGTGGCAATTCCCTTATCACAACATGCCCACTTTCTTTAGCCAGACGATTGCGAGATTAGGCCATTGTCCTACCGGTAAATCAGGCTTTCGCAGCGCAAACGCATGACCTCCCCTATCAAAAATATGGAGTTCGGTGGGCACGCCAGCTTTCTTGAGGCCATCCGCATAAACCTTGCTATTGCAGGGGTTATCGACGTCGTCGTCGCTTGCTTGAACGAGAAATGTCGGCGGCGCCGCTTTCGTGATCGCGAAATTTAAATGCCTAGGTTGGCCGGAATCGTAACACATATGCCCCGGATATGCAGCGATAGCAAAGTCCGGGTGGCTGCTCAACTTGTCTGCTTCATCCACGGGCACGTAATTGGGCTTCGAAATATTGCTTATTTCAGCGACCAAAAACCCGCCGGATGAAAATCCAATCACGCCAACTTTGTGTGGATCGATATTCAATGTCTGCGAGCGCGCTCTGACGAGGCGAACCGTGCGCTGTGCGTCTTGAAGGGCTCGGCGTATTTTTGGGATAACCCGGCAATGGCAGTCGGGGTCCCAATAATCGTCACTTCCTGGCACTCGATATTTGAGAAGAATACAGGTTATGCCGTTGCCTGTTATCCAATCGCAGATCTCGGTACCCTCCAGGTCCATTGCCAGAACACGGAACCCGCCGCCGGGAAACACCACGATTGCAGTGCCGCTGTTCTTACCTTTAGGCGGGTAAATAGTCATTGTTGGATGGGTTACGTTAAGGATCGTCTGCTTTCCCGGTTTCAAACTCTCTGGTGGGAGTGAAATAGTCTCCATGTCTGGCGCTTCATGGGGCCAGATTGGAATTTGCTGAATGCCGCCCGAAGGTTGCCAAACTTGATTGTCTTCTGCTTCAGCTTGCCAACTAGTGGCAAACACACCAATCAAAGTGAATATTACAAAGAAAAATATTTGCGCCATTTGGATAAGGCCTTTTTTGTCGGCGGCCAATTCTCTATGTCGATAATTAGGATTGAAAATGTCTGACTTTGGGCATTGGGTGCAAAATTATGGACGTGCAAGATAAATGCGGAAGAGTGCGGGTGCAATGTCTTCTGTGGCTGTCGTCCTTTCGATAATCTGGATGCGGACGGACGTGAGCTTCATCACCCCTTCGGCAGCAGCAGATCGGTGATCAGTCCATAATGGTTGGAGCCGAAATTCGAGGGAATGCGTGACAGCTTCGCCGCCATCAGCGGGCTGCGGATGAAAATATGGTCGATTGGCACGCCGAAGGCGCCGCCGATGATTGGCCATGTGGCGGGCTCCAACCCGGTCGTGGTCATGCCGGTGACTTTCAGCAGTTTCTGCATGTCGGGTGCCAGCGTCGAGGCATTGAAATCACCGGCCAGCAGGAGAGGGCCATCGATGCCGCTCAAGACGTCGCCCAGCTCTCCCAGTTCCTCCATGTGGTAGCCGTCGAAATAGGGCTTGCTCAAATGGGCGGCTGCCAGATGCAAGGCGGTGCCGCCGACGTGGATTTTCGCCATGGCGAACCGGTCGCGCCTGAGATCGCTGAGATTGCCGACATAGATCATATCAAGCGGATATTTCGAGAGGATCATCAGGTCGCAGGTCGGCGTGTGCTCGCCGCAGCCGATCCGATAAGGGTAGGTCTTCACCAGCCGGTCGAGATGCAGGGAAACGGGGGCCGCCTCCATCACATAGGCGACATCCGCCCCCGATTCGAGAATGTAATCGGTGATCGCACCGCCGTTTTCCAGGTTGTCGCCCAGCACGTTGAAGGACAGGACCCTGAACGGCTGCATGCGCGCCAGATCAATCCGGGGTGTTTGCGGCAGGGTGGCCCAGATCATCCAGACGGCATGACCGGCGATGAACAGTGTGGCGGCCAGAAGGGTCATGGTGAACAGGCCGGGGCGCAGCGCCAGGCAGAACAGCGCCATGAGCAACATGGCCAGCCCGGCGTGCAGCTGAAGGCTATAGATCACCCCCGCACCCCAGAAACTGGTCGTGTAACGCAGGGCAAAGACGCCAAGGGCAAGCACGAGCAGGGTTGCCATGATGTGCAGCAGCATCGATTTCATCTTCTTGCCTTTTGCGGGATTGCAGTGTTATGCAGCCTATAGGGTGTCGACTGCGCTTCTATAACACTTTCTATTTGTTGCATGATTTTATCTTCAAGCCGGTTCCGGTTGTCGTCCCATGCTTCAATCGCCATGCATACGGCCTGTCAGATGGCACGGAACCTGATTTCCGAAAAGACAATATCCTGCAATCAAGCCTGCACCTTTGGGCTTCATAACGAGACTGCCAAAATCCCGAGGTCAACTCACAACGATTACACATGCGGATCACGAAAATTTTGCAGCGCAACAGTCACTTGCGCATTGCACAAGTCTTGACTTTTTTCAAATCAGGTTTGCAGTCAAAAGCGTGAAAAACCGGGCTCTTCTCGTGTCCTGGCTCTTGATAAAGCGCAAATCCCTGCAATTGCAGGGGAATTTTTATCCCTGGTTTTCCTAAAGTTTTCCGCGACATGTTGCCTCTGATGCGGTTGAACACTGGACAGATTTCACCAGCGCGCATAGAAATTGACTTGGAGGCGGAGAATCTATGGCGATTTTGTGGCGTCATGGATGCCGTCAGGGGGACCGCTGCCGTAGGACCTGCTCGTTGAACGGGTATTGCGGCGGATGAAAAGTGATCGAGCGTCCTTTGCGGGTGAGAGTGACCCATGGCGCTCCAACGGTTTGTCGCAGGCGATGCGAAGAGGATGGTTTGACCGTGAGCGAACACAATACACAGACTGAAACTGCGGGCGGAGGCATGGGCGCGGGCGAGCCGACGCGCCGCGACTTCCTTTATCTCGCCACCGGCATGGCGGGCGCAGTTGGCGTTGCGGCTGTGGCCTGGCCCTTTATCGACCAGATGCGGCCCGATGCCTCGACCCTGGCTCTGGCCTCTATCGAGGTAGATGTCTCGGCTCTTCAGCCGGGCATGTCGCTGACGGTCAAATGGCGCGGCAAGCCGGTCTTCATCCGCAACCGCACCGACAAGGAAGTGGAAGAGGCCAAGGGCGTGCCGATTGCCCAGCTGAAGGACCCGGTGGCGCGCAACGCCAATGCCGGCGACGACGCCCAGGCGACCGATCTTGCCCGCTCGGCGGGGCAGGGCAAGGAAAACTGGATCGTGATGATCGGCTCCTGCACCCATCTCGGCTGCGTACCGCTTGGTCAGGCCGGGGAATATGGCGGGTGGTTCTGTCCCTGTCATGGCTCTGTCTACGATACGGCCGGCCGTATCCGCAAAGGCCCGGCGCCGGAAAACCTGCATATTCCAAATTATGGGTTCGTATCCAATACCGTGATCAAGATCGGCTGAGGGGGAGAGATTGATGAGTGGGCATTCCAGTTACCAGCCTTCGAGCGGGCTGACACGGTGGATCGATCAGCGGCTACCCTTGCCGCGCTTGGTCTATGATAGTTTCATTGCTTTTCCCGTACCGCGCAATCTGAACTACGCCTATACATTCGGTGCCATGCTGGCCGTGATGCTGATCGTGCAGATCCTGACCGGCGTCGTGCTGGCCATGCATTATACCGCTGATACCACTGTTGCTTTCAACTCCGTCGAAAAGATCATGCGCGACGTCAACCATGGTTGGCTGCTGCGCTATATGCATGCCAATGGCGCGTCCTTCTTCTTCATCGCCGTCTACCTGCATATCGCCCGCGGTCTTTACTATGGGTCCTACAAGGCGCCCCGCGAAATCCTCTGGATTCTCGGTGTGGTGATCTTCCTGCTGATGATGGCAACCGCCTTCATGGGCTACGTTCTGCCCTGGGGCCAGATGTCCTTCTGGGGTGCGACTGTTATCACCGGCTTCTTCTCGGCCTTTCCTTATGTGGGCGAGTGGATCCAGACCTTCCTGCTTGGTGGCTTCGCCGTCGATCAGCCAACGCTGAATCGGTTCTTCTCGCTGCATTACCTGCTGCCCTTCATGATCGCAGGCGTGGTTATCCTGCATATCTGGGCACTGCATGTCACCGGGCAGACCAATCCGACCGGGGTTGAGGTGAAGTCAAAGACCGACACGGTGCCGTTTACGCCCTATGCGACGCTGAAGGACGCCTTCGGCGTGTCGATCTTCCTGATCGCCTATGCCTGGTTCATCTTCTACATGCCGAACTTCCTCGGCCATCCCGACAATTACATCATGGCCGATCCGCTAAAGACCCCGGCACATATCGTGCCTGAATGGTACTTCCTGCCGTTCTACGCCATGCTGCGTGCCATCACCTTCAACGTGCTGTTCATCGATTCCAAGCTGGGCGGCGTGTTGGTGATGTTCGGGGCGATCATCGTCTTGTTCTTCCTGCCCTGGCTGGATACGTCCAAGGTGCGTTCCGCCGTGTACCGTCCCTGGTACAAGCTGTTCTTCTGGATCTTTGTCGCCGATTGCATTCTGCTGGGTTGGCTCGGTTCACGTCAGCCGACGGATACATTCACCACCATGGCGCAGTTCGGGACGCTGTATTACTTCGGCTTTTTCCTGGTGATCATGCCGCTGCTCGGTCTGCTGGAAACGCCAAGGCGCGTGCCGAACTCCATTACCGAGGCTGTTCTGGCCAAAGCCGGCAAAACCGAAGCGCATGTCTGAGACAGGCAGGGAGAGGATAAACTCAATGAAGAAGCTTGCCACAAGCCTCCTGTCGCTGGCATTCGCCACCGGTCTCGGCTTTTCCGCAGCGCTTGCGCAGGAACATGCGGAAGGCGAAACGCCCCATTACCCCATTCATAAGCCAGCCCCGGTGGAATGGAGTTTTTCCGGGCCTTTCGGCAAATATGACAAGGGGCAATTGCAGCGCGGACTGAAGATCTACAAGGAAGTCTGTTCCGCCTGCCATTCCATGAACCTGGTTTCCTTCCGTACGCTGGAAGGCCTTGGCTATTCGGAAGCGCAGGTGAAGACCTTTGCCGCCGAATACGAAGTGCAGGACGGGCCGAACGCATCCGGCGAAATGTATACCCGCAAGGCCGTGCCTTCGGATCATTTCCCGTCGCCCTTCCCCAACCATGAAGCCGCCGCTGCCGCCAATAATGGCGCCGCACCACCGGACATGTCGCTGCTGGCCAAGGCACGCGGCATCGAGCGTGGTTTCCCGACCTTCATCTTTGATATCTTCACGCAATATCAGGAGGGCGGGCCGGATTATATCCACGCGCTGCTGACCGGCTATCAGGACCCGCCGGCTGGCGTGACGGTGGCCGAAGGCACCCATTATAACCCGTATTTCTCTGCCGCCTCGGCCCTTGCCATGGCTCCGCCGCTCAGCGAGGGGCAGGTGACTTATGACGATGGCGCGCCGCAGACCGTCGATCAATATGCCAAGGACGTCTCGGCCTTCCTGATGTGGGCTGCCGAGCCGCATCTGGAAGAACGCAAGCGCACTGGCTTCATGGTCATGGTTTTCTTGCTGATTTTCTCCGGCCTGGTCTACCTGACCAAAAAATCGGTCTATGCCAACAAGGGGCATTGATTGACCCTTGGGGTGACGCAATTTCGAAAAGGCGGCTTTCGGGCCGCCTTTTTCGTCTTTCGTTTCACCCAAATACCATAAGACACGCCGCGGCGATGGCTGTGGGATGGCAGGACATATTCCCTCTGGACAGAGCCTTAAATTGATTCCGATTTAAGATTTTATGCAGTAGGGTCCGGCGCAACTAGAAATTCCGTCAGCCGGGCAGACCATGACACAGATTTCCCAGGAACTTTCCGCCGCTATCCGCTCCATTCCGGATTATCCCAAGCCCGGCATCGTGTTTCGCGATATCACCACGCTGCTCGGCAATCCACGCGCTTTTCGCCGCGCCGTCGATGAACTAGTGCAACCCTATGCCGGGTTGAAGATCGACAAGATCGCTGGCATGGAAGCACGCGGCTTCATTCTGGGCGGGGCGGTGGCGCATCAGCTGTCTGCCGGTTTCGTGCCGATCCGCAAGAAGGGCAAGCTGCCGCACACGACGGTGCGGATCGCCTATAGCCTGGAATATGGCGTGGACGAGATGGAAATGCATGTCGATGCCGTGCAGCCCGGTGAAAAGGTCATTCTGGTCGATGACCTGATCGCCACTGGCGGCACCGCCGTCGGCGCAGTGCAGCTACTGCGTCAGATCGGCGCCGACGTCGTCTCCGCCTGCTTCGTCATCGACCTGCCGGATCTCGGCGGCCGCAAGAAGCTGGAAGCTCTAGGTGTTGAAGTGCGCACGCTGGTGGAATTTTCCGGGCATTGATCTTTATTGAACCGAAACGACGGATGCCGCGATGGATCACGATCTTCTAGCTCATTTGCCGCTGCGCAAAAGGCGGGAGCTGGATCGTGTTCTGAAAATTCTCTTCGAGGAATTCGACGAGGCGCAAAAGGGCAGGCTTTCGGCCAAGAACAAGGGCGGCCAGATTCTCAAGGTCCTCCTGTTCGGCTCTTACGCGCGTGGCAACTGGGTCGAGGACCATGCCAGCGGCTACTACTCGGATTACGATATACTGGTCGTGGTCAACACGGAGACCTTTGCCGACGAGGATGAATTCTGGCGCACGGCCCATGACCGCATCATCCGCGAAGAGCAGGTCACCAAGCGCCTGAAAACCCCGGTAAATTTCATCGTCCATTCGCTTCATGACGTGAACGACAAGCTGGCCCAGGGACTGCCGTTTTTCGTCGATGTTATCAGCGATGGCATTCCTCTTTACGAGGTGCCGGGCCATGGCTTTGCTGAACCGAAGCCGATCACTGCCGAAGAGAGACAAGCGCGGGCGCAAGCCTATTTTGATGACTGGTTTCCGAGCGCTGTCTATAATGTGACACTGGCGGGCTATGCCAGCAAGGACATGCAGCTCAAACAGGCGGCTTTCAACCTCCATCAGGCCACGGAACGCTTTTATCACTGCGTCCTGCTGGTTTTCACTCTCTATAGCCCACCGCTTCATAGCCTTCGGAAGCTCAGGCCCCTGGCTGAGAGCTATGACGCCCGTCTTCGAGACGTCTGGCCGCCGAAAAACCGTTTGGCACGTCGTTGTTTTGACCGGCTGCATCGCGCTTATGTCGAGGCTCGCTATTCCACCCAATACAAGGTGACCTCTGAAGAGCTTGACTGGCTGTTCGATGCGGTCACACGATTGCAGACGGCTGTAGAGATGGTTTGCCGTGAAAGGCTGGCCGCTGCCGAATAGCCAGCGTTGTTTATTTGCTTCGCGTCAGCGCTCGGCCAGCGCCAGTCTGACGCTCATCAACAGGAATGCGGCGGAAAATCCTTTGTAGAGCGTTTTGACCGTTCTTGGCTTTGAGAGGATATGCTTGCGCAATCCGCTTGCCATCCAGCCATAGAGGGCGAAGACGATGAATGTCATCGCCATGAACAGGCCCGAGCAGAGGACGAATTGCCTGATGGCCTGCGGGGCCTTGCCATCAACGAATTGCGGCAGGAAGGCCAGGAAAAACAGCGAGAGTTTCGGGTTCAGCAGGTTGATCAGCACGGCTTTGCCGATGATTCGCAAGGCATTGTACGGCTGGGGTTGCTCCTGGCTCATCTCGATTTCGCCGCCGCGCCAGAGGCTGGCTGCCATATAGAGCAAATAGACGACACCGGCGATTTTGACTGCTTGGAAGAGGGTTTCATTTGCGGCCAGTATCGCTGCCAGGCCAAAACTGGCTGCTGCCATATGGGGCAGAATGCCCAGCGTGCAGCCGAAGGCGGCAATGGTTGCGGCTCGCCATCCGCCGGACAGTGCGACAGTCAGAGTGTAAAGCGCTCCGGTTCCGGGTGTTGCAACGATGATGAGGGATGTCAGGTAAAAATCGAGAGGCATGATGAGTGACCGCGCTGTGTTGATCCTTGCGCCATTTGGTCACCACTTGCCCGTCCGGTCTTGAATGGAATTGCAGGTTCCTCTCAGGCCCGAAAAGCCGCAGGTGTGAGGCCATATCGGCGTTTGAATTCTCGCGTCATATGGCTTTGGTCGGCATAGCCGCAGGTAGCGGCGATGTCGGCAAGGCTGCTCTTACCCGATAGAATCAGGCGGCGGGCCTGGTTGGCGCGCTGCTGCAGAATATAGGCATGGGGCGTCAGCCCGGTCATGGCCTGGAAAGCCCGCAGCGTTTGGAATCGGCTGGCATTTGCGACAGTGGCCAAGTCCTGGAGGGATGGATTTGCCGCCGGGTCGTCACAGATCATCTGCCTGACCCGCTCCATGGGCGGATCGTTCTTCGGCCGCACTGCATTGCTTCGCCAAGAGATCAGTGGCGCCAGCAGGTCAATCAGGGTCTCGTCTTGGGCCAGGGCTGCCGCTGACCCTTTGCCTTCGCGCATGGCTTGAAAGGCACGGTAGAACCGGTTCGCCCAATCCGGATTGTCGAAGACCGGTCTTTCGAATTCAACCTGTCCGGTCTCGCCTAGATCCGTCTGCATGTCGTTGAGAAACTCCGGCTCCATATAGAGCATCAACCAATGTCGGCCGTGGTCATCGAGTGGCGCGCCATCATGCACCTCTCCAGGATTGACGGTGATGATGTTGCCGGGCTCAGCCGTGACCTGGCCCCGGCCAGAGGCTGATATCTGCCCGCCATTGACGATCAGCCCGATGCCGAACTCGTCGTGGGTGTGTCGAGAAAATCTGTGTTTACTTTGGGCGCAAACGGCGCGAAGCCGTGGGTCTCTGGGCCGGAATGACTGAAAGTCCTGCATCCGGCCCATCGCCCTTAACCCTTTACCGCCTTGGCAATATCATCGGCAATTTCTTCCGGTTTGGTGATCGGCGCATAGCGGGCAATCGGTGTGCCGTCGCGCCCAACAAGGAATTTGGTGAAATTCCATTTGATCGCTTCGGTGCCGAGAATGCCGCGCACTTCGTGGGTCAGGTATTTGTAAAGCGGGTGGGCCTCGTTGCCTTTGACATCAATCTTGGCAAACATCGGGAAGCTGACCTTGAAATTTAGGTCGCAGAAACTGGCAATTTCGGCTTCCGATCCCGGTTCCTGGCCGCCGAACTGGTTGCAGGGAAAGCCGATGATGACGAGATCGTCCTGAAAACGCTTTTGCAGGGTCTCCAGGCCTTCATATTGCGGTGTGAAGCCGCATTTGCTGGCGGTGTTGACGATCAGGAGCAGTTTTCCGGCAAATTCGGCAAGCTTGCGCTCCCGACCGGTAATATCCTTGGCTGAAAAGTCATGAACGTTCATTGTCATTCTCCTGTTCGAGCACGGTGCTGACGAAACGCAGCACCGGCTCGCCCTGCTGGTTCATACCCTCGGCAACGCTGGCGTGGAGGTGCCAGCCGGGACGCGACCTGAGCGCACGGCTGTTTTGTGCCGTCAGGCTATAGGTAATGTCGTCCCCGGCATAGACCGGTTTCAGCCATTTCAGGTCGGTAAAGCCGGGCGAGGGGCCAAGTCGCGGCGGTGTCACGCCTTCGGCAAGGGCTTTGGCGTTGGCTTCGCCCATGAAGTCGAGAAAGGTGCGCATCCACACTGAACAGGTGTGCCAACCGGAAGCGCAGAGACCGCCGAAGACGTAGGACTTCGCCGCTTCCGCATCGACATGGAAGGGTTGCGGATCGAATTTTGTAGCAAAGCGGATAATGTCTTCCGCGTTGAAATGGCGGGTGCCGAGCACGACTTTTTGCTCGAAGGGGAACAGGTCAACCATTCTCATGCCGCATCTCCTGCCGGTTGGCGCTGGCGCATCATGGCCGCATTGCGGGCGACGATGACGGTTTCGCCCTTCTGGTTGACCAGTTCATGGCGGCTGGTGATGACACCGATTCCCGGGCGCGAGCGCAATGGCCGGGCCTCTTCAACCAGGGAAAAGCCACTCAGGGTATCACCCGCCAGGACAGGCGTTTTCCACTGCACGAAGTCGATGCCCGGCGCGCCTTCGGAATAGGAGCGCAGGATATAGCTGTCGATCATCATCCGCATTAAAAGCCCGCAGGTATGCCAGCCGGAGGCCGCCAAGCCGCCGAGAATGCTGGCCTCACCGGCTGCCGCATCGAGATGCATCGGCTGCGGATCGAACTCTGTGGCAAACTCTATAATGTCGTTTAAATCCACCGTAACGGGGCCAAGCGGCAGGCGTGTACCAACCGGAAAATCTTCAAAATATAATTTGTCTGTCTGCATAATATCCTCTCTGGGCGTATCCGAGCCCTGATAGCGCAGATACAAGAATTTCAATTACGGTGCCGGAGGCGTGCCTGGAGCGGGGTCTGGAGCGGCACCCGGAATACTGAAAGCATTGCCGTTGACCTTGATCTGGCCGGTGCGATCCGTTTCCACGTGCCAAATCAGTTGGCCATCATCCTGTGTCTTGGCAAAGCCTTTCGCCATCAGCAGGAAAAATGCTGTCTGACCAAGCTCTGGCGTTTGCTTGGCATTGGTCTGGAGATAGGCAATGGTCTTGTCGAAATCGCGTGCTGTTACTGTTACGTCGACCAGCGGTTTGTCGTTGCCGGTCAGGGCAAACGTAGTTTTGCCGGTAACCGTGACGTCATAGAGCGAAGATGTCAGACGGGTACCGTCATAGGCAATGGTGGCGATGCCCTCAGGAAAGAAGCGGCGGCTGATTTCGCTCTTTTGCGGCGGTGTCAGCGGCTGGGCGGGATCGTAATCGACATTGTCCATCAGGTAATTGATGCCATCTGCCGCGTTGACGGTGGGCACCTTCACCTTGATCGTCGCGGTCTGCGGAATGAGGGGCGTATAGGCCGCCGGCACAACACCTGCCACCATCTGAGGCTCGACGAGATCCAGGCCGAAGCCGAATCTGGCGCCATTGCTGATACCGTCGATCATGGTCTCTATACCGAAACGCTTGGCGGTGAACGGCCCTTGCGGGGTCTCGACCTGCATGTCGCGATAGACAACGGTCTGGGACATGGTCTTGAAAAGCGGGAAATTCGAGCGGAACAGCTGGATCAATATGCGCTTTTCAGCCTCATCCATCGGCGGCTTGTCCCAATTCCTGACCAGGATCGCGATCATTTTCTGAAGCGGCTGATAGGCAACGCCCTCGATTTTCACGGAGCTTTCGCCTGAACCGGCGCGGAAACCGGCAGGGTCCGCTTTCGAAGCCCTTATGTCTTCAACGAGATTGGTGAAGGTGCCGCTGCTGGCAACCGTGATCGTATTATCACCTTCCTTCATCCCCTGGACCGTGGAATTGATGGCGTCCAGGCGTATGTCCGTCGAGCTGTCACCCGTCTGCAATCGCAGCCGCATGTCCTCGGCCTTGTAGGTGCCGGACTGGAGATAGGTGATGCTCGGATCGTAGATCCCCGTCATGCTGTAGGAATCGACCGAAAAGAGAAAGTCGGTCTTGGGGCCTTTCTCTTTAGTCTGCCCTTTGACATCGACCCCGCCTGCCTGGTCGATTTGCCACAGGCCACCGTCCAGCGGACGAATGAGGGAAACGACCGGGCTGATGCCCACGGCTTTGGTGAATTTGATCGCCTCCAGTCCGAAGAGCGCAATGGTATTGACCCGGACCTCATAGGCGTTCTTGCGCGCCCGCACCGTCATGGCGCTCGCATCCTTGACCATGCCGTCCGGCAGGGCGGACAGGAGCTGCTGCTTGAGGTCCTTGGCGCCCTTCGGGGTAACATCGGCGGCGTTTGCCTGCCCATGCACCAGGACAGCGGATAGAAACAACACAGGCACAGACATCGAACGCATGCTTACTCCCCTCGTTTCAGGAGGCGGTAACCCACACCGCTCCAACAGGTTGATATTGCCCAGTTGGCCACCGTTTTAAAGGGCAAAATAAAAGCGGGATGCTTTTGGAAGAGCATCCCGCTTATGATTGACAGTTCGACCGTCGCAAATATGGATCAGGTGTTGAAGCGGAAGTGGATGACGTCGCCGTCATTCACGACATATTCCTTACCTTCGTCGCGGCCCTTGCCAGCTTCCTTGGCGCCAACTTCGCCCTTGTAGGTGATGTAATCGTCATAGGCGATGGTGAAGGCGCGGATGAAGCCGCGTTCGAAATCGGTATGGATCACGCCTGCTGCGGCGGGCGCCTTGGTGCCGCGCGGAATGGTCCAGGCGCGGGTTTCCTTGGGGCCAACGGTGAAATAGGTGATCAGGTCGAGCAGGTGGTAGCCAGCGCGGATCAGCCGGTCGAGACCTGCTTCTTCCAGCCCGAGCGCCGACAGAAATTCGGCAGCTTCCTCGTCCGGCAATTGCGCCACTTCGGCTTCGATGGCCGCCGAAATGATCACGGTTTCCGCCCCTTGTGCCTTGGCCATTTCCTCGACGGCTTTGGTATGGGCATTGCCACCCACCGCATCGGCTTCGGCGACATTGCAGACATAGAGGACCGGATGGGAGGTCAGCAGGTTCAGGCTTTTCAGCACCTCGCGTTCCTCGGCATCAAGGCTTGCCAACAGCAGGCGGGCAGGCTTGCCTTCCTGCAACAGCTTCAGCGCGCCATCCATGACAGGCAGCAGCGTCATCGATTCCTTGTCCTTGGAGGCGGCGCGCTTGCGGGTCTGCTCGGTGCGGCGCTCCAGGCTTTCCAGATCGGCCAGCATCAGCTCGGTTTCGATGGTTTCGGCATCGCCCACCGGATCGATCCGGCCTTCGACATGGGTGATGTCGTCATCTTCGAAACAGCGCAGTACATGCACGACGGCATCGACTTCGCGGATATTGGCGAGGAACTTGTTGCCGAGGCCTTCACCCTTGGAAGCGCCACGCACCAGACCGGCAATATCCACGAAGGAAATCCGGGTCGGGATGATTTCCTTGGAGCCGGCAACGGTTGCCAGCGTCTGCATGCGCGGATCGGGCACGGCCACTTCGCCGGTATTCGGCTCGATGGTGCAGAAAGGATAGTTGGCCGCCTGGGCTGCCGCCGTCCTGGTCAGCGCGTTGAAAAGGGTGGACTTGCCGACATTCGGCAGTCCCACGATACCGCATTTGAAGCCCATGGGTGTTTTCCGTGCTCAGTAAAGGTTTTGTTGCCTTGCCTATGGGGGAATGGAACGGCCCGGTCAAGGCTTTGCCGCTTCTTGGCGCCAATTGCTTGAAGCCGGAAGCAGTTCGCATTATGGTAACGCGAGCGTGTGCCGATGGGAGTTGCCAATGCCTCAAAAAGTCATTGTCGGGCAGCCAAAGGTGAAAACCAGGCCAAAGCTGGAGCAGCCCAGGCTCTACAAGGTCATCCTGACCAATGATGATTACACTCCGCGCGAATTCGTGACCATCGTGCTGAAAGCCGTGTTCCGGATGAGCGAGGAAACCGGCAACCGCGTGATGATGACCGCTCACCGTTTTGGCTCGGCGGTGGTGGTGGTCTGCACCCGCGACATCGCCGAGACCAAATCCACTGAGGCCAATGATCTCGCCAAGGAAGCAGGGTTTCCGCTGCTGTTTACCATTGAGCCGGAAGAATAGGCATCACGTACGGCGGAACTGATAGCCGGTCTTGTTCTGGAGAAAGCCGCAGGCTTCGTAGAAGCGGTGGATTTCGGGACGTGTGCTGCCTGTCAGCAGCATGACCTTATAGCAGTCAGCATTCCAGGCGGCGTCGATGGCATGGAGAACGACCGCTCGGCCATAGCCCTTGCCTCGATGGCTCTCGGCACTTACGACATTCTCGATCAGTGCATAAGGCCGGCAACCGCGCGTCAGGTTGGGGGTTATCAGCAAACTTGCCGTTGCTACGGGTCTTTCACGGTCGAGAGCCATGAAAACGGTCAGGCCAGGGTGGGAGAGAATAGCTGCATAGGTGTCATGCACTCGTTCAGCGGCGTCAAAATTGTTGTTGCTGCTCAAGTCTTTGTAAAGTGCTAGCAATGCCTCCAGATCATTGAACGTTGCGGGGCGGACGGTAATCGCATTGGACATCGGATACCCCTCGATCTCAAATTGGAAACAGTTTGGCTCTCGGCAAGGTTGATGCCTGAATATGAGCCTTGAGTTCTGCCAGTTGCTGGTCTGTCAGGGCGCGTTTCGGCAACGGGATTATCATTGGCGCCGCAAACAGTAGCGCGAGGACCGTTTTGTCTTCGGCCCAAGACTGGAAATCGCTCCAGGGATAGAAAATCCGACTCGTTGCAGTGGCGATGTAGAATCCGTCCGCGTCCCAGCCCAATTTGGCGGGACGGTTGGCAGAGGGCATTGCGCGAAAATAGGCTTTCACTCTTCGATGACCTACCATCCTTACGATGGATAAGAGAAGAACGATGAATCCAAGATTTATAAAAATAAAGCTGACAAAATCGAAATCGTTTTGCTCGCCGTTGAGCAAAATTCCCGCGACGTAATACAGTGCGCTATAGCAGAAAAAATATATTAATATTTTTCTGATTTTAATTTTACTTCTCGAATAAAGCTTGTAGCCTGACCCAATGTCTTTTTCAAAAAATTGACAATCGACGGTAAGAGTGTCGAAAATGCCCCACTCTACCTGCTCCTGAACAGACATTTCCTAATCCTTCTTCGGCCCAAACATCTTCTTCAACATCTCAGCCATCGGCCCGGTTTCCGGCAGCTTTTTCGGTTGGACCCCATTGCGGGCCTGATGAATGTGGGATTTAGCCGGTTTGGCGGGCTTGGGCTTTTCTTCTTCCGGCTTGGCTCCGGTGGAGAGCGCCAGTTTGTTCATCAACTGGCTGTCTTCACCGCGCACCAGCATGTCGGCGTTTTCGGCCAGCGTTTCCAGCAGCGGGTCGAGCCATTCGGCGTCGAGCTTGCCGAAATCGCCCAGCACATGCGCCTGGACCCGGGATTTATCGCCGGGATGGCCGATGCCAAGCCGCAGGCGGCGGTAGTTCAGGCCGCAATGGGCATCCAGCGACTTGATGCCATTATGACCACCATGGCCGCCGCCCAGCTTGATGCGAGCCTTGCCGGGAAGAAGATCCAGCTCATCGTAGATCGCCACCAGCTGTTCGGGGCCAAGCTTGTAGAAGCGCAGCGCTTCGCCGACCGATTCGCCCGACAGGTTCATGAAGGTCTGCGGCTTGATCAGCAGGACTTTTTCGCCTGCCAGCGTGCCATCGGCAATCTCGGCCTTGAATTTCTTCGACCAGGGCGAAAAGCCGTGACGGCGGTGGATGGCGTCGAGCGCCATGAAGCCGATATTGTGGCGGTTGCCGGCATATTGGGAGCCGGGATTGCCAAGCCCTGCAAGAACGATCATCGCATTTTCCACGAACGTATTTCGGTTGGTCTTCACGACAGCGAAATGACCGACATGTCAACCCCGATTGCGATGGCTACTGAGGCTGTAACAGACCATATTCTCGCGAAAGCCTGGCTTGCGTGCCGTCGGCAATCAGTCGATCAAGCGCTTGTTGCATTTGCCCGATCAGGGAATCGGGCAGGGACTTGTTGCAGGCAATGGCGAATTTCTGCTCGGTCAGTACGAATTGTTGTTCCAGAGGATGACCTTCGGCCACCAGCTTGTGATAGAATTTCTCCGAGACCGGCATGAGATCGATCCGGTCGCTTTCCAGTTTCTTAATGGTCAGATCGAGGTTGGAGGCGAGGTCGATTCTGGGAAAACCATGCCGTTCCAGAAGGGCCTGAGTGTAGTCGTCGCGCTGGGTGCCGACAATATACTTACGGGCCTCTTCGACATTGCGCACCCGAATGCCGGAGTCCTTGCGGCTCATGATGATATTGCGATCGATGGCCAGCGGCTCGACCCACTTGAAGCGGCTATCGCGCTCGGGGATATGGGCTGCGGTAAACACGCAGGTCATCTGCTCGGTTTCGGCCATCGCGATGGCGCGGGCCCAGGGCATCATCTCGATTGTATAGGGGATCGACAGATCCTTCATGATCATGACGACTTGCTCGTAGCCGACGCCCTTGTCCACGTCGTTTTCCCTGAAATTGTAAGGAGGGTAATCTTCCGTGGTGAAGACGATACTGTTCTGCGCCATGGCTGTGGTGGTCATAAACACCAGGGAGGACAGGGCGGCAAGGCGGAATGCACTTCTTCGACAGCCCATCTTCGGCCTCCTTTAGATTGTGACTGGTTGTGCTTGTCCTGCTGAAATGGCAGCTTGGGCTGTCTCGTCCTACCCCGTTGTCCGCTGTCCAATCCTGGCAATGGCCGTGGCTTTTGGCGGCGTCGTGCCATTGGCCCCGAAACGGGCTTGCAGGTCTTCGAAGGACAAGGGCCGATCGAACAGATAGCCTTGGCCGTAATCCACACCGATCGCCTGTAGTGCTCGCCATTGTTCCTTGGTCTCGATACCCTCGGCCACCACGGTGCATTTCATCTTATGTGAGATAGCAGCAATGCCTTCGATCAACATGCGGCTGCGCTCGCGCAGATCCGGGGTGTCGCCGGTCATGGAGCGGATGAAGGATTGGTCGATCTTGATGATATTGACCGGGAAGCGGCTGAGATAGCTGAGCGAGGAATATCCGGTACCGAAATCGTCCAGCGCAATGCGGCAGCCAAAATCACCGATTTTTTGGAGGACTGTCTGGATATGCGGGCTGTCGTGGAGCAACGTCGCTTCCGTGATCTCGATGATGATCCGCGATGGGTCGATGTTGAAAAGATGCACGGCGCTGGCAAGCCAGACCAGCAGGCTGGCATCGATCTGCGTTGGCGAGACATTCAGCGCCAGGTAGGAGGTGGTGTCGCCACTGAGAGCGGAAAGCCGGGTAAAGTGATCCAGAGCCTTATCGAAAACCTGCTTGCCGATATCGTGAATGGTGCCGGTTTCCTCGGCCAGACTGATGATTTCGGTCGGTGTCATGATGCCATGGACGGGATGGCGCAGGCGCATCAGGGCCTCGTAGCCGACCGTCTTGCCGCTTTGCAGGTCAATGATCGGCTGCAAGAAGGCATCGAGCCAGTCATTGCTCAACGCCTGCTCGATCATCTGCTCGATCTCGGCGCGGCGGCGGGTGGTGTTGCCGATGCTGTCGTCGAAGATCTGGAAGCCGTTCTTTCCGTCGCGCTTGCGATTATACATGGCCATGTCGGCCTTTTGCAGCAGTTCCGTCGCTGTCTCGGCGTGCTGCGGATAAAGCGCGATGCCGATGCTGGCGCTCAGTCTTGTGGCGGTGCCCTTGACGATGAAGGGGGTTTCGAAAATCCCGCAAATATCGTTGGCCATGGCGCGGGCAGCGGCCTCGCAATCGTCGGCACGCAGCAGGATGGCGAATTCGTCGCCGCCGATGCGGGCGGCCACCGAGTTTTCCGGCAGGAGGTGGACGATCATGTCCACCAGAATTTTCAGGGTCGTGTCGCCGGCATGATGGCCGAGATTGTCATTGATCCATTTGAACCGGTCGAGATCGACGAACAGGCAGGCAAGTGAACCGCCCTGGCGGTCGGTTGCCTCGATCTGCACATCCAGTTCGTTCTCGAAACCCTGGCGGTTGAGAAGTCCGGTCAGATGATCGGTCATTGCCTGGCGCCGATTGCGTGCCTCCGATTGCTTAAGGGCGGTGATGTCAGTCATGACGCTCAGCGAAAGGTTGGACTGCGCCATCGGTGTGGCATTGCCGGATTCGACAACCAGGACATCCATGATCCGTCCGTCGGCGCAGATGAATTTGGTAGTATATTGCTGTTGCAGGCCGATTTCGCTATCCCGTTTGACTTCCCGGTAGGCTTGACGGGCCCCGATTGTGATCAGGCTTTCAAAACTGAGGCCGATGATGTCTTCGCGGTGATAGCCCGTCACCGATGTCCAGTAGTCGCTGATGCCGGTAATGCGGTCATCGGCATCGACGGAAAACAGCATGGCCGGCGTGGCATGGTAGATGTCGGTTGCCAACCGGTGCGCCTGTTTCAGGTCGATTTCTTCCTGCTGGAGCTTGGATTGCATGGCGTTAAAGCTCTGCGCCAGCCGTCCCATCTCATCATTGGAATGCCAATCGACCGAACGGCGGGAACCAAGCCTACGCGTGGCTTCGATGGCGGCGGTCAGTTGTATCAGCGGTCTCATGACCATTATCCGGTTTCCGACGATAGCCGCCAGGATGACCACAATCATTGAGAGGATGAAGATGGCAATGAACACGCCTTCAGTGCGGCGAATGCTGGCAAACAGGCCGTGCTTTTGAAAGGAAAGCGTAATGGTGCCGACGGTTTTCGGTCCATCCTGATGCTGGTAGACGATGGTTTGGGACAGGGAGGCAAGTGTTTTTGCCGGCGCCAGTGTTTGCGGCATGTCGATGCGGATATTGCCGGTCAGATCAGAAACCGTAACCCGCGCGATCTCGCCGCTGGAGACCAGAGCAGCGCTGATCTGGCGAACGCTTTCGGCATCGAAATCCCAAAGTGGCTTGGCGAGTGCCTGGGCATTGGCAGCCAGCAGCACGGCAGCGCTGTTTTGCTGGTCGGTTTCGGCCCGCTGCGACGACAGCCAGAGAAACAGCAGAAACAGTGGCACCACGCAAACGAACACCGTTCCGGCCACCAATGCAAGGAAGCGCTGCTCCACCGACCGGGTCATCGATCGCATCCGACGGTGTGCAAACTCAAATGGCAACCAATAGATGTAATATTAAACATTTTTCCATCGTATTTGCTGAGCGGTGCTGGAAAATGAATAGGGATGAAACAATACAACCCCACGGCCCCTGGTTCTTCTCTTATTTGGGGGCAGGATTCCATGCGATACGTTAACGATGACTGAAGTCATAAAGGAGATTTGCAACTTTACGCAAAGTTATTTGCGACTTTTGTGCAAAGTTACCCGCTATGGACGAAAAGAACACGGTTCGATTGGCCGTGCCAGTGTCGAAGCTTTTGCCGTAAAGTTTTATCATGAACCGGATATCTGAAGGCACAAAAAAACCCGCCCGGTAAAGGGCGGGTTTATCGATCACTCTAAACGAGTAGGTCGATTATTCTTCGGTGGCTTCTTCGTCGGCAGCGTCAACATCCGGAGCAACGAGAGTTGCGATGGTGAAGTCGCGGTCGGTGATGACAGGGGTCACACCAGAAGGCAGCTTGACGGCAGAGATATGCACGCTGTCGCCGATCTTCAGGCCTTCCAGATCGAAGGTGATGGCTTCTGGAATGTTGTTGGCCGGAACCTGCAACTCGACGTCGTGGCGCACGATGTTGAGGACAGCGCCGGTCTTGATGGCGGACTTCTCTTCATTGACGAAACGCACAGGCACGGCAACCGTGACCTGGCTGTTTGCGGAAACGCGCAGGAAGTCGATATGCATGGTGAAGTCGCGGACCGGATCCAGCTGGTAGTCCTTGGGCAGGACGCGGATCTTTTCGCCGTTGACTTCAATGGTCGCCACCGTGGTCATGAAACCGCCAGCGTGAATACGCTTGGTGACTTCATTGGTGTTCAGGGTGATGGCAATGGGAGCCTGCTTGTCACCATAGATGACAGCGGGAATGAGACCGTTGCGGCGAAGTTCACGGGAGGACCCCTTACCAACCCGTTCGCGCGTTTCGGCCTTGAGCTCGTAAGATGCGTGGCTCATGGCATTTCCTTTCGATGTTACTGGAGAGTTTCAGCCGGTTTTGTCTTTGAAATTCCGGATTGAAACTGGAAACGGTGCCGGTTTTTAAATCTGCCGCATCATTTCACTCCAACCGTTCAGGATTGAAGGAAACATATAGCAGCCGTCACAATTTCATCCGCATTGCCTCCAAGGGTGTCTGCGCGGACGGGGGCGCTATAGTATGAAAGTGCCAAGGATGCAAGCGATCCCGGGCTTTTTTCGAGCATGGGATGCAGCCGTCCCACCTGTTTTGGCTGCAACTTGCGTCATTCCTGTCGATTGCCATCCTGCCCGCAAAGGTTCATGATAGTCCAGAGAGATGTGAATTTGCTTTGGGAGGAGCATATGAGCGTCGGTTATAAACATGCCGATACGGTCTATTCGACGGCGTTACAGGGGTCTAAGGCGGCCAGTTCGCCGATTGCCGCGTCCTGGCGGCGTTGCCTTGATGTCCATGGGCTAGACCCTGAACAGGCGGCCATGCCGCGCACCCTGGATGCGGTGGCTTTCCGTGAAGCGCGCCAACGCATGGACCACCTGATCGCCGCCAGCGCCGAGGAGTTGGACCGGCTGTTTTCGACGGTCGGGCGTTCTGGCTGCTGCCTGGTGCTGGCCGATAGTCATGGCGTGGTGCTTGAGCGGCGCAGCGCGGCTGGCGACGACCGGGATTTTCACAGGCTTGGCCTTTGGCAGCAGACGGAATGGAGCGAGGCCAGCGTCGGCACCAATGGTATCGGCACGGCGCTGGCCGATGAGCGCCCGGTCATCATCCACCGCGACCAGCATTTTCTCTCGGCCAATATCGCACTGAGCTGCACCACGGCGCCGATCCGCGACCATCGTGGCCAGATTGCCGCCGCGCTCGACATTTCCACCTGCCGCCATGATGTGACGGATCTGTCGATGACCATTCTCGCCCAGGCGGTGCGCGATGCCGCACTCCGCGTCGAGGTCAACCTGTTTCGCATGGCGTTTGCGGGCGCGCGCATCGTCATGATCCCCACGGTTGCCAATCCCACGGCGCTGCTGGCCGTGGACGGTGACGATCTGGTGCTGGGCGCAACGCGGGCGGCGCGGCTGGCATTGCAGATCGACGATCAGGCGATCGCCGCCGGTCTGCCTGCCGCCGATGCCCTGAAGGAAAAGCGCGGGGAAGAGGGGGACGATCTGCATGAAGCCGAACGGGCGGCGCTGCGCCGGGTCCTGTCTCGTACCAAAGGCAATGTCTCCCAGGCAGCGCAATTGCTGGGCATCAGCCGGGCGACCCTGCATCGCAAGATGAAGCGTTTTAATATTCACTAATGCACGCAACAGTGTCGCAGCGATGCGACACTGTGCGCTGCGGCATTGCGAAGCGTGGCTGGTATCCGGCCTTAGCGGGGTGCATCTTCCACCTACGGTTCTGGAGTTTGTCGGGGAAAAGTGGAGGACCGGTTTTCCCTAAAGACAAACATCACCACAGGAACCTTCATCAGGGAGGATGAGAGATGAACATTCAGGTTCAAACCACGGCAAGCACCCCGTTCAAGCTGAAATACGGCAATTTCATCGGTGGCGACTGGCGTGAGCCGGTGGGCGGTCGGTATTTTGAAAACACCACTCCGGTCACCGGTGGCAAGCTGTGCGATATCGCCCGCTCCGACGAGCGCGACATCAATCTGGCGCTGGACGCCGCCCATGCCGCCAAGGACAAATGGGGCAAGACCCCGGTTGCCGAGCGCGCCAATATGCTCAACCGCATTGCCGACCGGATGGAAAGCAATCTGGAGCTTCTGGCCCGGGCCGAAACCTGGGACAATGGCAAGCCGCTGCGTGAAACCATGGCTGCCGATATTCCGCTGGCCGTCGATCATTTCCGCTATTTTGCCGCCTGCGTGCGCGCTCAGGAAGGCTCGATTGGTGAGATTGACCACGATACGGTTGCCTATCATTTCCACGAGCCGCTTGGAGTCGTCGGCCAGATCATTCCCTGGAATTTTCCGATCCTGATGGCCGCCTGGAAGCTGGCACCCGCTCTTGCTGCCGGCAATTGCGTGGTGTTGAAGCCCGCCGAACAGACACCGGCATCGATTCTCGTCTGGGCCGAGTTGATCGGCGACATCCTGCCGCCCGGCGTGCTCAATATCGTCAACGGCTTTGGCCTGGAAGCTGGCAAGCCCCTGGCCTCCAGCCCGCGCATCGCCAAGATCGCCTTTACCGGCGAGACCTCGACGGGCCGGTTGATCATGCAATATGCCAGCCAGAATCTCATTCCGGTGACGCTGGAACTGGGTGGAAAATCGCCGAATATCTTCTTTGAGGATGTGCTGCGCGAAGATGACGATTATCTCGACAAGGCCCTGGAAGGCTTTGCGATGTTTGCCCTCAACCAGGGTGAAGTTTGCACCTGCCCCAGCCGGGCAATCGTCCATGAAAAGATCTATGACCGCTTCATGGAAAAGGCCATCAAGCGCGTCGAGGCCATCGTTCAAGGCGATCCGCTGGACATGGGCACGATGATCGGGGCGCAGGCCTCCAGCGAGCAGCTTGAAAAAATCCTGTCCTATATGGATATTGGTCGCCAGGAAGGCGCCGAAATCCTGACCGGCGGCCATCGCAATACCCTGACCGGCGATCTCGCGGGCGGCTATTACGTCAAGCCGACCGTGTTCAAGGGTCATAATAAGATGCGGGTGTTCCAGGAGGAAATCTTCGGCCCGGTCGTCTCTGTCACCACTTTCAAGGACGAGGCCGAGGCACTGGAAATCGCCAATGACACCCTCTATGGCCTGGGTGCGGGCGTCTGGAGCCGCGATGCCAATACATGCTACCGCTTCGGTCGCAATATCCAGGCCGGGCGCGTCTGGACCAATTGCTATCACGCCTATCCCGCCCACGCGGCCTTCGGTGGTTACAAGCAATCGGGCATTGGCCGCGAGACCCACAAGATGATGCTCGATCATTATCAGCAGACCAAGAACATGCTGGTGAGTTACAGCCCCAAAGCTCTCGGCTTCTTCTAAACCCGCCGATATTCACGTCTGGAGGGGCTGCAAATGGTCATGTTCTGCGCTTCCGGTGCTCACGTACTATAGTACGCTCCGCTCCGGTTCTCGAACATAACCATTTTCGCCACCTCCAGCCGCGAATCTCGACGGGTTTAGCCGTCGAGTTCGTGGTTTTTGGGAATTCGCAAGGGCTTGCTGCTCTTGCATTCTTCTCCCCAGCGGGGAGAAGGTGGCGGCAGCCGGATGAGGGGGGGCGAAGCCAAGACGGACTTCTTTCATTTTGAAACGAGGCAGTGATGGACACGATTTTGGATGGTGAACCAAGGGTCGTCGCGACACAGGCGGCCATCGATTTGATCGGCGAGATCCGCCGGGATCATCCGCAGATCCTGTTTCATCAGTCCGGGGGCTGTTGTGATGGGTCATCGCCGATGTGTTACCCCGTGGATGATTATATCGTCGGGGATACCGATGTGAAGCTGGGCGAGATCGATGGCGTGCCCTTCTATATCCATCAGAGCCAGTATGAAGTCTGGAAACATACCCAGTTGATTATCGATGTCGTGCCGGGGCGAGGGGGCATGTTTTCGCTGGATAATGGCCGCGAAAAGCGCTTTTTGACCCGCTCGAAACTGTTCGGCGGTGAGGTCTGTGCCTTGCCTGTCCGGTAACGATTGTCCGCTAACAGTTAAGCCCGCTAACAATTGTGCCGAGGCGTTGATATCTTGCTCTATAGCAAGCCGCATTTGGCGCAGGCGGCGTCGATGATTTCGAGCTTGACGGTTTGCGCCCTTGCATATTCTCGTCGGAAGAGGTTGGAAACCCAGAGTTCCGAGCGTCCGCGCCGTCCTTTCCAGCCGATTGTCCCAGCGTTTGCAGCATCGAGCAACTTGCGGGTGAGATGCGAGCGCGACAGGTGGAATGTCTCTGCCATGGTCTGGATCGATACGGTGCCGATCAAAATCTGCTCAGCATCGGCCTCGCTATCCTGGCTCTTGGCGATCAGCCAATCGATAATGATATTGCCGTTGTTCAACCAGACAAAGGGATCGAAAATCTTCGGCTGCTCGCGCAGCTCGGGGGTCTGCATGAAGGCGGAGGCGACAAGCGGATGCAGCTTGCTCATGTCCCGTCCGTTGGCCTCAAAGTTTTGCAGCCGTGCGCCATCGTCAAACCCATCCAGGCTTCGCAGATGGATTTCCATCCAGCCCGCCGCACTGCCGAGACTGGCCTCGCTCGGCACCAGCGGTCTGCTGCGCCGGTCGGTGGTGGTTGTTTCGCGGGCGATGCCATAGGTTTCCATTTCTTTCAGAAATGAGTCCGCCGTATTGCGGCTGGCCACGCCAGTGGCTTCGACAAAGTCGAAATAGCGGGCAGGCAGGATCTGGCCCGCCTCGAAATATTGCATCAAGGCAATCTGTCCGAGAAGCCAGCGCTGGTGACTGGCAAAAACCCTGGCGATCTGAGGATGCTCCTCAAACCGTTTCAAGAAGGCCTCCGCCTGCACGCGGATGATCGGATGAATCCGCGGATGGGATAGCATGGCGCTGGATGTGAAAGGCATGGCCTGGTGTTTCGTTGGCTGCGCTGGAATGTCGTCTTGAGCTTGCGTGCAGGTCATGGTTTCCGGGCCAGTTTTTCAATGCAAATAGAAGGGTATCCGAAGCTCAACCATTCATCAATGGAATAGCGGCCTGCAACCGTTCTGTTTTGACCGGATTGTTTCTGCTCTTCGTGGATCGCAGCAACGCTCTCGCTCTTTGTTTTTAAGCATTTCCGGTTGGTAAAACCGGTGTCCACCTTTCTTGGAAATGCTCAATAGATTTTTGGTGGAAATTTTTACACAGGATCGGTGCTGACGTCATGCCAGCCGGAAAAGCATGTGCGACGAATAGGGTATTTCCGTTTTGCATCGGAATGCGAAAAGCGCGGTCCGTCTCCCCGAAAAGACAAACGGCAGCAAACGGCGCTGTAACACGTTAAATTTGCCAGGTAATCCCTGAAACCGATTTCGGTTCAGGGATTTGCGCAAGCGTGCCGCGACGATTAATCGAACAGGCTGGAAACCGAGGCTTCGGCGCTGGTGCGGTTGATGGCTTCGCCAAGCAGGGTGGCGGTGCTCAACACCCGGATATTATGGGCCGATTGAACCGCGACGGTCGGCTGGATGGAATCTGTGATCACCAATTCGCGCAGTTTGGAGGAGGTGACGCGGGTAACGGCGCCTCCCGATAGCACCCCATGGGTAATATAGGCGGTAACGCTGGCTGCGCCCATGTTCAGCATCGCTTCAGCCGCGTTGCAGAGCGTGCCGCCGCTATCGACGATATCGTCGATCAGAATACAATCCTTGCCTTCGACATCGCCGATGATGTTCATCACTTCGGACTCGCCTGGACGATCGCGACGCTTGTCGACGATGGCCAGAAGACAGTCCAGACGCTTGGCAAGCGCACGCGCACGCACCACGCCGCCGACGTCAGGTGAAACGACCATCAGATTGGCAAGGTCGTAATGTTCCTTGACGTCACGGGCAAGGACGGGTGCTGCAAAAAGGTTGTCGGTCGGGATATCGAAAAAGCCCTGGATCTGGCCGGCATGCAGATCAAGCGTCAGAACACGGTCGGCGCCCGCCTCGGTGATCAGGTTGGCAACCAGCTTCGCCGAGATCGGTGTGCGGCCAGAGGCGCGACGGTCCTGGCGGGCATAGCCGAAATAGGGAATGACGGCTGTGATCCGCCGCGCCGAAGAACGGCGGAAGGCGTCGATCATGATCAGCAGTTCCATCAGGTGGTCATTGGTCGGAAACGACGTCGACTGGACGATGAAGATATCCTCGCCACGCACGTTTTCCTGAATTTCCACGAAGATTTCCTGGTCCGCAAAGCGCCGAACACTGGCTTTTCCAAGGGGAACATTGAGATATTTACAGACCGCTTCAGCAAGTTGCCGGTTCGAATTACCTGCGAAGACCTTCATTTGTGCCCGCCTGTTTGCATCCCGCTACGCGACCCCGTCTGGGCATCCCGCCTCGGATTAAAACTGTTACAACCGACCCCAGCACACTTGTTTCATGCGCGGCGCTGCAATGCGGGCTTTTTAGCGCCCTTGCCCCTGAATGCAAGTGGTTTGCGACAGTTCTCACGGAAATTCGTAAACGAAGTGATTTTCCCGCACGCAGCGTTCCGCATGGGCCTGGATTCGGGGCGCAAAAGAGCGGATTTGATTGGTGCGGTGAATAAGTGCCAGAAGCGGGACGTTGCGGCTGCCACAAAATTCCCTATTCTGTGAGGTTGCAAAATCCAGAAAAACAATTATCGATTTAATCAGAGCTTTCACGATTAATCGACAGTAACATCACCTTGGCATTTGGGGATAATATTGCGGATTTGTTTTTTCGGTGACAGCTTCACGCATGACGTAGGCGACGAAGAAGGGTTGGGGTGGCGCGGGCGTATCGTCGCTAGACTACTCAAAGAACGGCCGAATCTTACTGCCTATGATCTCGGTATCCGGCGCGACACCAGCGCTGATATTTCAAATCGTTGGGAAATGGAGGCTCTGGTGCGCCTCCCGCAGGGCTATCAGCATCGTCTCGCCTTTTGTTTTGGTACGAACGACTGTGCTGACGATGGAAGCGGAATACGCCGCGTCTCTTACGCCGAAACGGTCAAGAACACACATGCTATCCTTGCGCGATCTGCTGCGTTGGCTCCGACAATTCTGATCGGACCGCCACCCATTCTAGACGACCCGACAGCAGATCATAGAATTGAGGAACTTGAGCCTGCTTTGCAATCCATTGCAGAGCAATACAATATTCCTTTCATACCGATGCTCGACACCTTACGACATGCGCCTCAATGGACCCAAGGTGCTGCAGCGGGAGATGGTACTCACCCGGATAGAGCCGGATATGCCTTTATGGCTGATTGTATTTGGAAATGGTCTGCTTTCTCCGCTTGGGTAGATAGTTTTGACAACCAACATTCGAGCTGATTCTTGCTATATTTGTTCCAAAGTCGCTCGTTTAGCTGAGGGTTCCTATGGATTTATTATCGATTGCCATCTTCGCAGGGGCGCTGCTCCTTAATGCGGGCACTCCTGGTCCGAGTATTGCCGCGCTGGTCTCGCGTGTGCTCACCAGCGGTTGGCGCGATGTTATTCCTTTTGTCGCTGCCATGTGGATCGGAGAGGTGATCTGGCTCACCATGGCAATGGCTGGCCTGACAGCGTTGGCACAGACCTTCCAGTTTGGCTTTCATGTCTTGAAATGGCTAGGAGTTGCCTATCTCTGCTGGCTGGCTTTCAAGATGTGGCGCATGCCGATGGGTGGCGATGCTGACAATCTTCCTCGGAGAAGCTCGCAGTGGTCAATGTTCGGTGCGGGTATGGCCCTTACCTTGGGCAATCCAAAGATTATGGTGTTCTACCTTGCCCTTCTTCCATCCTTGATTGACCTTTCGGCGACAGGAGTTCGGGAATGGGCGATCCTTGCCATCGTCACACTGGTTACACTGGCTGCAATTGATCTGACTTGGACCTTCTTCGCCCACAAGGCGCGGCTTCTCTTACGAACGCCTCGTGCCACAAGGCTTGCCAACCGGCTTGGAGCTGTCGCTTTAGGTGGGGCCGCAGCCGCGATTGCGACTCGAAACTGATATTTGAGGTTAATGCATCATTCCGTAAATCGGCATCGAATTGCAGAGAAAATTATGCAGTAGATATAAAGTGTTACAGCGACTCTTTGTGTGCCATATATGGCGCACGGCGCTGTATAGCCTGACTCTTCATAGAACGTCCGCGACTGTCTTCATCGTCACCCCGTATTTTTCGCACGCCAGTCAACATATTCCTCAAGGGTCTTGTTGGCGATGATCTGCATGACGGAGGCGGGGACGGCGGCCCAGGGGTCTTGGGCTTTGCCCGGCACAGTCTGCTGGCCCTGGATGCGGTGCAGGCGGTTGCCGCTGGCGTCGAGAACGTCCCAGACATAGACGACGGTGATCTTGCCGCCCTCGCCATAGGCGGAGAAATAGCCTTTGAGGATATGGCGGGCCTGTTCGCCGCTGGAGCTGCGCATCATCAGGCCTTTGGCGCGGGCCTCGGCCCCCAACTGGCGTGAAAGCGGGGTCACGGCCTCAACCGGCGCGCCGATGATCGGCAGGAAGCGGATCGAGTCTGGTCCGGCATCGCCAGCCGGAGCAAGCGAGGCTTGCTGCGAAGGGGTGGGCGAGGCAGGAGCCGCTGCCTCATCATCGGTTTGCGGAGCGAGAGCGGCCTGTTCCTCAGGCTCTGATTGGTTGACCGCTGGTCCAGCCTCGGCCTGCGCGTGCATCTGGCTCTGCTGCCGTTCTGGCTGCTGCCAGCTTTGCTGACGGCGGGGCTGGCCGTCCAGAGGCTCGGAGGCAACCGGATTATAGCCGTTTTGGAGAGCTTGCGCCTGGGCTTCAAGCGAATTTTGTGGCTGGGCCTGCTGTTGCGGATAGGGGGAGTAGGCCTGTTCCGGCGCTTGCTCACGCATCTGGCGATGTGGGCGGCGGGGAACCTCCTCATTCTGGCGCATGGCCGTCTGCATGTCTTCACCGGTCAGCGGCTTGCTGATCGAGCCGCTGGTGCCGACATCGAGGGGGGGTGTCAGCGTGTCGGAGACGCTGCAACCGGCCAGACCGGCACTGGCCAAGCCAGCGCTGGCCAGACCACCAAGGGCCAGAACGAGCGCGGAGCCGATGCTGGAAGCGGGACGTCTCATTGGCTGCCTCCTTAACGGCTGCGTTCGTATGAGAATCCCGCGATTATCTTCCTAAAACGTTAAATTTTGCTTCAAACGCGACCTACATGTCGCCTTTTATCGACAGAATTGCATCTTTGATGTCAGGGCATCGAAGATGCTCACGCCTTGACGATCAGGTCCAGCGGATGACGCGACAGCGCGCGTGGCGCCCCTTCGGTGGTCAGATAGGTATGGCCGAGCGTCATCGCGGTTTCGCGTTCAGAATCCATGATGATCATGTGGATGAACAGCGACATATCAGGCAGGATTTGCTGCGGATTGCCGATGTGGAACATCTGGTGCTCCATCCAGGACGGGGAGAAGCGGGCGCCCAGCGAATAGCCGCAGGCGTTCAGCCGGTGGCGGGTCAGTCCGCGCTCGTCCAGTACCCTGGCATGGGTCTCGAATACATCGCCGAAGGTATGGCCGGGCCGCAGCACGGTTTCGATTTCCTGGATCGCCTCGCGGCAGGCGGCGTAAAGTTCACGGTGGCGGGGCGAGGGTTCGCCGACCAACACGGTGCGCATCATGGCGACATGGTAATGGGCAGAAGCGCCAGCCCATTCCAGCGTCAGCTGGTCATTGGCCGACAACGTGCGGCGGCCTGCCTTGTAGCGGCACAGCAGTGCATCCTGACCGGAGCCGATGATGAATTCATTGGCCGGATAATCGCCGCCGCCAGCAAAAACAGCACCCTGCATGGCAGCGAGAATGGCGGCCTCGTCGCCCCCGGCTGAAATCAGCGGCAGGGCCGCATCCAGCGCGTCATCGGCCAGACTGGCAGCCTTTTCGACATAGGCAATCTCTTCCGCGCTCTTGATCAGCCGCAATTCGCTGACCAGCATCGAGGCGTCGATCAATTCACCAAAGCTCAGCAATTGATTGTCGAGCAGCCGAGCGACCCGTCCGGTCATGCCATGGGTGTCATATTCGATGCCCAGCCGGCAGCCGAGCAGGTCGAGATCGTTGAGCAGATCCTTCAGGTCGCTGGTCGGATCGGCATTGGTACGGTCAACCCAGATCAGGATATTGTCGATGGTCGAGGTCTGGCGCGCCTGACGCAGATCCGCCGAACGGGTCAGAAGCGTCATAGAGCCATCGGCCTTCACCACCAGCGTCTGAAAGAAGCAATAGCCGAACGTGTCATAGCCGGTGAGCCAATACATACTTTCCTGGGCAAACAGCAGCATGGCATCCAGCTTCTGTTCGCGCATCCTGTTGGTCAGGCGGTCCAGCCGGGCGGCGTATTCGGCGTTTGAAAAATGCAAAGTCATACACGAGGCCCCTGAAGCATGATGGCGGAGATCTGGCGGCCGTAGTCCGGCTCACTGGCGTGGGTGGTGCGGCGATAGGAGAAGAATTGCTCCGGGTCGCCATAGGTGCAGAGGCCAAGCATGTCGGCGGCAATCCCGGCATCCGTCAATCGTTTTACCGTAAAGCCCGGCAGGTCGAACATTGAATGGCCGGGTTTGGTCGAAGGCGTGAAGAACTGCTGATAGGCGGTATCATGGGCCAGAAACCGTTCGACGAATTCCGGGCCAACCTCATAGGCCTTCGCGCTGATCGACGGGCCAAGCGTGGCGACGATGCTGGTGCGGGCAGCGCCAAGCGCGATCATCGCCTTGATGGTGTTTTCCAGCACACCGGTCAGGGCGCCCTTCCATCCGGCATGGGCAGCCCCGATGATGCGGTTGACCGGATCGGCAAACAGGATCGGTCCGCAATCGGCGGCAAGCGCCCCCAGGATAAGGCCGGGCCGGTCGGTGACCATGGCATCGACCTGTGGCCGTTGCGACCCGAAAGGCTCTGTCACCGTCACCACATTGGGAGAATGGACCTGATGGACCGTGACAAGATCCGCCTCTTCTCCACCAAACCAGCCCGCCACCCGGGCGCGGTTTTCATGCACATGCGCCGGATTGTCATTCGAGCCGAGCCCGATATTCAGCCCCGCGTAAATGCCGGTGGAAACGCCGCCATGCCGGGTGAAAAAGCCGTGGGCAATGCCTGCCGACTCGCAGGGAGCCAGAAGGGCGCTTTGCAAGGGGGATGGTCTGGTTTCGGGCTGAAGGTGGGCCACATCGTGTGTCGAGGACGGCATCGGTGTCCCTTTCGCATGTCTTAATCCGAATCAATCGGCATTATGTCCAGGATTTTGCCCGCAGCATGGTCACATCCGGCGATTTGGCCGGATGTGACCATCACTGTGGTAATCTGTCAATCCTGGGTCAAAGCTCGGCCTGAGCTAAAGGTCCGCCTGAGCTAAAGGTCCGCCTGGGGCAGGGGCCGGAACGGGGCGAGCGACAGGGTGGGGCTGGAGAGGGCCAGTACCTTGAACAATTCGCCCATCCGCCCGACGCCAGCACCGGCCAGCCGGTTGACGACCTCCGCCAGCTCGATCTGGGTGGCCTCGTCCTTGCCGCGTCCCAGAATGCCGGCGCGTTCCTTGATGCCAAGGCCGAGCAGGAAATCGCCCTGGCGCAGGCAGCCGCTGGGCGTGACCCCGGCGGCAATGGCGGTGCGGGCCAGATCCTCGAAATCGACATGGCTGGTCAGGTCGGCAATGCCGGGATTGGCCAGCGGCGGATCGTAATCATGGGCGCGCAAGGCTTGCAGCGTATCGCCGAAACCAGTGGAGATATGGCCGTAATCGATAATCAGAGCCGCGCCGCCTTCGGCTTTCAGCCGCTCGCACATGGCGGTCATCACCGCGCGGCGGGCCGGTGAAAATTCAAACACCGTGCCATCAGGCTGGGCGCTGGCGCCCGGCGGCAGAAGAGCAGGATCAAGCGTCGCAACCCCGGTCGAAAAGATCAGCTCGTCGTCCACGCCGAGGCTGACCATCCGTTCGCGGTAATGCGGACCGAGCTTGACGAACTGGCGGATGGGAATGGCGTCGAACAGCTCGTTGGCCACCACCAGCACGAAGCCTTCCGGCACATCGCCAAAGCTGTCATGCCAGTCAATCTTTTCGATATGTGGTTCCAGGCTGTTGCGCTGGATCTGGCGCAGCCGGTCGCTGGTTTCCACCAGATGCACGGTGGAATCCCGGTAGAGGTCAGGGGCAAGCCGGGCGATCACCCGAAGCATGTCACTCATCATCGTGCCGCGTCCGGGGCCGACCTCGGCCAGCCGCACGGGGGCGGGCAGGCCATGGCGCTGCCAGGCATGGACGATGAAAACCCCGATCATCTCCCCGAAGATCTGGCTGATTTCCGGCCCGGTGATGAAATCGCCCGAAGTGCCGAACGGCTCACGGGTCTTGTAATAGCCGAATTCCGGATCGGCGAGGCAAAGAGCAAAGTAGTCCGTGACGCTCAACGGACCGTTCAACCGGATGAGCGCCTTGATCTTATCACCAAGCGTGGTGGTCATGGTCAGCGTTTCCCGATTCATCCTTTTAGTCCTGACGTCTGGTGGTTGCGCCCGGCACGTCTTGCCCGCCAGATAGCCCACAGCCCCAGCGCCAGCATCGGCAGCGAGAGTACCATGCCCATGGTTAACCAACCACCTGCCAGATAGCCGAGCTGCTCATCTGGTTCCCGGAAAAATTCAACAAAAATACGCGCCAGCGCATAGCCGCAGATAAATACGCCGCTGATAACGCCTGAGGTTTTCAGCGCGTGGAACCGGCGGACGAGCACTTGCAGCAGCACAAACAGCACGAGGCCTTCCAGTGCTGCTTCATAAAGCTGACTTGGATGGCGAGTGAAGGGGCCGCCGGTCGGGAACTGCATGGCCCAGGCTACATCGCTGATTCGGCCCCACAATTCGCCGTTGATGAAATTGGCGATCCGGCCGAAGAAAAGACCGATGGGTGCAACACAGGCCACGAGGTCGAACAGCATCCACACGGGCAGACCGTTGCGGCGGGCAAAGACGATCATTGCCAGCGTAGCCCCAGTCAGGCCGCCATGGAAGGACATGCCGCCGCGCCAGATTTCCAGCGCCACCAGCGGATTGTCCAGCACCGGTTGCAGATCATAGAACAGGATATAGCCAATCCGCCCGCCCAGCACGATGCCGATGGCCGCCCAGACCAGAAAGTCATCCAGATGCTTTTCGGTGATCGGCGTGGTGTTGCCGGGCCAGAGCGACAGATTGGCGATCATCCGGCGCGCCAGCCACCAGCCGATGAGAATGCCCGTAACATAGGCCAGTCCATACCAGCGAATGGCAACGGGGCCGATGCTGAGCGCAATCGGGTCGATCTGCGGATAGGGCAGAATGGCGAAAAGGCTGGCTACTGTGTTCAAGGATATGCTTTCATTCGATTTGTCCGAAAAATGGCGGGCAGGCTTGCGCTGGTCAAGGTGAATCTGCCCGCCCGCCTTGATCTGCTCCGATTAAGGTGAAAATTGCACCGAGAGCTTAAAAAGACGTGAGATCCTCAATGATCTGTGTAAAGGCCGGGAAAAGGCTTTTGGCAAGGGTTTTTGGCGGGCGGCGTTTGGGCGCTTTTGGCGTGGCCCATCCGCTGTTTAGGCGGTGGGTGCAAGGGCTGGTGCTCTTCACGTGGTTTTCTCTTGCATAGCCTGCGCCGAATCCCTACCTCCAAGGAATGCCGCGCCCCAATCGGGCGTCTTGTGGTGGAGCGTAAGGAACACGATCATGAGCACCGGAACAAGCCGTATCATGGATGAATTCGCCAAGTTGATGACCGATGCCGCGGGCGCCGCCCAGGGCGTGCGCAAGGAAGCGGAAACCGCCTTGCATGCCCAGGCCGAACGCTGGCTGAACAGCCTGGACGTGGTGCGCCGCGAGGAATTCGACGTGGTGCGCGAAATGGCGTTGAAGGCATTGGAAGAAAACGAAGCCCTCAAGGCCCGAATCGAGGCGCTGGAAAAGCAGACGGGCGGCAGTGCGCCTGTGACCACCGATCCGGCCCTTTAAGAGGGAAAAGCATCGGCTAGCTACGGACCGGCTGGCCATCGGCCCGATTGTCCGTAGATGGACTTGCAAATCAATAATCACGCTATCTGACGGTTGTGCTCGCGCACAGCCGTTTTTTATGTGCGCTATGGGGTCGTAGGAGCGTTCACCGGGCATTGTGGTTAATGATTGCTTACGTTTTTTTTCCACATGTGGATTGTTCCAAAAAAGGCAATTCCATGAGTCAGTTAAGCCTGTGCATCGGGGTGTTGATACACGCGCTGTCCACAGCGGTGCTCGTGAAATCGGCCGGGAGGGGCTGGTTTGGATGAGTGCCCGCTATACACTGATTTTAAATGATGATTCGAAACGAACCCGACCAGTTTCGGGCAGGGTGCCGCAAGCATTCTGGGGCTATCGGGTGTCATTCGAAGCGTATTTCCGGTCAGTGCGTTGTGGTTTGTCGATGGTGTCAGCGTGTCGTCGTCACAAGGGCATTCCCGGTTTAGAAGGTGCGGCATGAGCCTAATGGAATTTCAATTTGAACGTCAGTCCAACCCGGTCGATACGATCGAGTATGTGGCCTCCAATAATGACTGGTCTTTCGAGCGGTCCGGCGAAGATGAAATCGCCATGACTGTGGATGGCCGCTGGGCTGCCTATCACGTGTCCTTCTCCTGGATGGAGGAATGCGAGGCGCTGCATCTGGCCTGCGCCTTCGATATCAGGGTGCCGGAACCCAGGGTCAACGAGATCATCCGGCTTCTGTCGCATATCAATGGTCAGGTGCTGATGGGCCATTTCGATCTGTGGCGGCAGGAAGACGTGGTGATCTTCCGCCAGTCGCTGCTGCTGGCTGGCGGTGCCGAGCCGACCAACCAGCAGGTTGAAGTGCTGTTGTCCAGCGCGGTCGAGGCCTGCGAGACCTATTTCCAGGCGTTCCAGTTCGTCGTCTGGTCGGGGATCGATGCCAAGTCGGCCATGGATGCGGCGCTGTTCACCACGGTCGGAGAGGCCTGACCATGGCCAGTGCGCAGATCTCGGGTCCGATCGTTCTTGTCGGCGCCGGCAATATGGGCGGCGCCATGCTGTCCGGCTGGCTGAAGAACGGCGTCGATCCGTCGACGGTGATCGTCATCGATCCCGGCGCGAGTGATGCCGCCAAGGAGCGGTTTACCCAGGCTGGCGTGCGTCATCTCACGCAGGCACCGGACGATATCGTGGCTGGTCTGCTGTTTCTGGCAGTCAAGCCGCAGGTGATGGAAGCAGTGCTTGCGCCGCTCAAGTCGCTGGTGGGTGTCGATACGGTTGTGGTGTCCGTGGCTGCCGGAAAGACCCTGTCTTTCATGGAAACCCATTTGGGGGTTGCGGCCATGGTCCGCGCCATGCCCAATACGCCTGCCATGGTCGGACGTGGTGTCACCGGCGCCTATGCCAATGCTGACGTCAGCGAGGCGCAGCGGGCGCGGGTGACGGCGCTTCTAGCCGTGTCCGGGCCTGTCGAGTGGGTGGACAGTGAAAGTGATATTGACGCCGTGACCGCCGTTTCCGGCAGCGGTCCGGCCTATGTGTTTTATCTCGTCGAATGCATGGCTGAGGCAGGCCGTAAAGCCGGTCTGCCAGCGGACCTCGCCATGCGTCTCGCACGGGAAACCGTTGCGGGGGCTGGTGAAATGTTGCACCAGTCCCCGGACGATGCCGCCACGCTGCGCAAGAATGTCACCTCGCCGGGCGGCACCACCGCCGCAGCCCTTGGCGTGTTGATGGCCGAAGACGGCATGCAGCCGCTGTTCGACACGGCGATAGCCGCCGCGAAACGCCGGGCCGAGGAGCTTGCCTCTTGAGTGGCGGCGACAAGACTTCGACCGAGATCACTTACGGTGATTTCGAAAAAGTCGATATCCGGGTCGGGACGATCATTGAGGCAGAGCCTTTTCCTGAGGCCCGCAAGCCCGCTTTCAAGCTGCGGATCGATTTCGGACCTGAGATCGGCATCAAGCGATCTTCGGCGCAGATCACCGTACATTATACGCCGGAAAGCCTCGTTGGCCGCCAGGTGCTCGGCGTGGTGAATTTTCCACCGCGCCAGATCGGGCCTGTACGCTCCGAGGTTCTCACCCTTGGTTTTGAGGATGAGAGCGGGGCCATCGTGCTGGCTTCGGTAGAGCGCGGCGTGCCGAATGGGCGCAAAATGATGTAATTTGCTGTGTTCTGGCGTTCCGTAACCGGCCTACATTCTTAAACCGGAATGCGGATCGTGGCGCGCAGCCCCCCGAGCGGGCTGTCGCCAAGCGTGACATTGCCACCATGGCTGCGGGCGATATCGCGGGCAATGGCAAGGCCAAGGCCGGTGCCTGACGCATCCTGGTTGCGGGCCTCATCCAGCCGGAAAAACGGCTTGAACACATCGTCGCGGGATTGGGCGGGAATGCCGGGACCGTCATCATCGAAGACGATGGTCAGCCACTTGGCCCCGTGGCGGGCCTCGACATGCATGGTATTGGCATAGCGGCGGCCATTGGCGGCAAGGTTGCCCACCAGCCGCCAGAAGGCATTGGGGCGCACCCGGATCTGCTCGTCACCCTCGATCACATAGCTGAAGGCCTTGCCGTGCAGCCGGTAATCGGCGCTGATTTTTTCCATCATGTCCTTCAGGCTGAAGGGGCCGAAATTTTCCTCGGCCTCGCCTTTGGCAAAGGCCATATAGCCTTCCAGCATTGATTGCATGGCATCGACATCTTCATTCAGCGGTTCGAGATCGGGATTGTCGCCCGCTAACGCCAATTGTAGTTTGAACCGGGTGAGTATGGTGCGCAGATCGTGGCTGACGCCAGTCAGCATGGCGGTGCGCTGTTCCATCTGCCGCTCGATGCGCTCGCGCATCAGAATGAAGGCGAGGCCCGCCCGGCGGATTTCATCGGCGCCGCGCGGACTGAAATCCTTGGCCGGCTTCTGTCCCTTACCAAAGCTTTCGGCGGCCTCGGCCAGCGACAGGATCGGGCGGATCTGGCCGCGCAGGAACAGTGTTGCGATAACGATCAGCACCAGCGACGTCCCGAACATCCACAGCAGGAAGATATGGGTGTTGGAGGCATAGGCCTGGTTGCGCCGGGCGAAAATCCGCAGCACCTCGCCATTCAACTGGATACGGATCTCGATCAGCGGCGAATCGCCGACCGTATCGATCCAGAAGGGCCGCTTGATCTGGTTGCGCAATTCATCGCTGAGCAATTGATCGAGAATCGAAAAGAACGGCTTGGGGCGAGGGGCAGGCAATTCGCCGTTTTTCTCAAGGGAGGCGACCAGACCCAGCTTGGAATTGGCAAGTTTCAGCGTATTGGCCGCGTCCTGCGGATAGGTTTCCAGCAATTCGATCACCGTGGCGATGTCACGGGTGACGGCGGCGGACAGGCGTTGCGTCACCATCTGCCAGTGACGCTCCATGAACACGAACAGCAAGACGGTCTGGAGGATCAGCATCGGCAGGATGATGATCAGCAGCGCCCGGGCAAACAGGCCTGTCGGAAACTGGCGGCGCAGCCAGCGGCTGAACCAGCGCAGGTCGATCCATGAAATGCGCCGATATCTCAGCCGGCTGAAGGCTTGCCTGAACGTCATTGTTGTTTCCGTTTGCTGGACCGCTCTGCTGGTCCGATGCTCTAATCCCGGCTGAGGCGATAGCCGATGCCGCGCACGGTTTGCAGCCAGACCGGATTGGCCGGGTCGTCCTCGATCTTGCGGCGCAGGCGGTTGATCTGCACGTCGATGGTGCGTTCACCGACATCGGTATCCTCACCCACCAACTCATGGCGCGGAATGGTCTCTCCAGCCCGATTGGCAAACAGCAGCATGATATCCTGTTCGCGATCGGTGAGGTGAATGACCTCCGGTCCCTTTTTCAACTCCTTACGCAGGATGGAGAACGTATAGGGGCCGAACATCACCTGTTCGATCTTTGGCGTATCGGCGCTGGTGTTGCGCCGCAGGATATTGTTGATGCGCAGCACCAGTTCGCGCGGATCGAAAGGCTTGGCGAGATAGTCGTCGGCACCTGCTTCCAGCCCGGCAATTCGCGAATCGGCTTCCGTGCGGGCCGTCAGAAGAATGATCGGCGCATTGATCTCGCCGCTCAGCGATTTTGTCAGCGACAAGCCGTTTTCGCCGGGCATCATCACATCGACGATCAGCAGGTCATAAGCCAGGCCCGCCAGCTTGCGGCGGGCTTCCTGCGCTTCGGCAGCGACGGTGACGCGAAAGCCCTGCTCGGTCAGGTAGCGATGCAAGAGATCGCGGATGCGTGTATCGTCATCGACAACAAGGAGGTGTGGGGCGTCGTCGGTCAGGTCAATACGCTTCATACTGCTCAAGGCTCCTGATCTAGCGGGCTTGCCGCGCCACTCTCACTGCGCATGGCAGCCAGAAAGGTGCGAACCGCCTGTCTCTGTTCGCCGGAAAACCCTTCGAAGGCACGGGCAATCCGGCGTGATTGCGGGTCCGACAGTGCCAGCGCCAGTTCGCGCCCGGCCAGTGTCGGATAGAGCCGGCGCTGGCGTCGGTCGGCGGGGCCGGTCATCTGGCGAATATAGCCCTCGTCGATCAATTCCTTCAGCACCCGGGCGAGGCTTTGCTTGGTGATCCGCAGCAACCCCAGAAGATCGGCCACTGTCATGCCCGGCTGGCGATTGACGAAATGCACCGCGCGGTGATGGGCGCGGCCATAGCCCAGCTTGGCCAGAATTTCGTCCGGATCGGAAATGAAATCACGATAGGCGAAGAAGAAGGCCTCGATCGTTTCGAAATCGATGCTTTTATCGTCGATATGCGGCATGTCCGGCAGCTGCTTTTTCGCCGTTCTTACCGATGACGTTTTCTGCACGTGTTTCAATTCCTTGTTCTACCGGTCTTTGCGCCGCCCCGGTGTTTCGGGAAGGTCCGGCCGGTCATCTGTGGCCGATCATCTCGGGCGGCGTGGTCCATGCACTTGAAATTCGGTGCAAAACTATGACGAGTGCGATCAAAACGCTATTAAAAAAGCCGGTTTTCCAAAGATGCGCTCAACAGAGGCCGTTCCTGCCTGAGAAATATTTTCAAGGCCATGCAACCAAAGCTCCGCTCAAGGCTTTATGAGGACAATAGATGGGGAACGGGGTGGCGATTGTCGATGGAAACAGTCGCGATCCCTTCAAGGCGATGAAAATGCGTTGGCGTTTTCATGCACTGGTAGAACAAGAGGCTGACTGCAATGTCATCAAATCTCGCGTCGGACACCGCACCGGAATTCTCGTCCGACATTCCTGTCGCGCACGCCGTTGAAAACACCCTGAAGCCGGTGATGATCCTGGTTTTCACCCTGAAAATTGCCGTGGCAGCGCTTCTGGTCGGCAATGTGATGATGCCGAACCTTCATTCGGCTGAAGCCGAAATGGTCGCCGTACCCTGACCATCTTCGATGGTCTCAGACGTCGCTTGATGCGAGGTTGCTATAGGATTTTTCACATGACCTCTGTCCACTTTTCAGCCCGATGCTGTATATGGTTTGTGAAGGTCGCCATTGGTTCGCGGCACGCCGATAGTCAGAGGTTTAGGTATGGGACAGCTTCAGGCGGGGATTATTCCCGTCACGCCATTTCAGCAGAATTGCACTGTATTCTTCGATAGCGAGACAAAGGAAGGCGTGGTGGTCGATCCGGGTGGCGATGTTGAGGAAATCCTGCGCATGGTGCAGGAAAACGGCATCACCTTGAAGGAGATCTGGCTGACCCACGGCCATCTCGATCACGCCGGTGGTGCGGAAGACCTCAAGGACGCGCTCGGCATCCAGATTATCGGCCCGCATCGCGATGACAAGGTGCTGCTGGATGCACTGGAGGGGCAGAGCGCCCGCTTCAATCTTCCCATCAAGCTGCGCAATGTGACGCCCGACCGCTTTCTGGAAGAGGGCGATGTGGTCGGCTTTTCCGGTCATGAGTTCGAGGTGCTGCATTGCCCTGGCCATGCACCGGGTCATGTGGTGTTTTTCAATCGCGTCCAGAATTTCGCCCATCTGGGCGATGTGCTGTTCAACGGTTCCATTGGCCGGACAGATCTGCCGGGCGGCAATCACCAGCAATTGCTGGCTTCTATCCGCGATAAGGTCTTGCCATTGGGCGACGATGTCGGCTTCATTTGCGGCCATGGCCCCGGCAGCCGGATCGGAGACGAGCGCCGCAGCAATCCGTTTCTGAAAGGCCTTTGAAAAGGCTACAGCGCCGTGCGTTTTATAAATTGCACAAAGGACGATATAACACTTTAAATTTACTGCATAATTCCTTAAATCCACTCCAATTTAAGGAATTATGTAGCAGAAAAAACCCGGCAAAACTTGCCGGGCCGCTGGGCGAAATGAGATATGTGAACGAGGGTCTCAGCCTGCGATTTGCAGATTGACGGCCTTTGGTCCCTTGCCGCGGCGGTCCGGTTCCGTATCGAAGCTTACTTTCTGATTTTCACTCAGTCCGTTCAGACCGGAAGCCTGTACGGCGGAGATGTGGACGAAAATATCCGCACCGCCATTATCCGGCTTGATAAAGCCGAAGCCTTTGTCGTTATTGAAGAATTTTACAATGCCAGTTTCGGCCATGCGTCAGGTCCTTTTGTCTCTGTCCGGGATCGGCGGACAGCATTGCTCAATCCTGCCCGGGTCGAGGCAGGGGTCTAGGCGAGCAGGTTTAAATTGTGAGGAAAGGTCCCTGTTACCGCAGCCACAAGCTGTGAACGACGCCAGTCGTATCCCCTTATGGATGCCCGGAACTTCTGCGTCTCCGGTGCCAGTCGAAATCTAGATCTTTCCGCGCCTTTAAATTGCCCGAACCCTTGAAGAGTGCTTGGTTTGTGGGAAATTGGCAAGCAAAAGTTTTTTTACCAATCTATGATCTGGCATGGTTCAAGCCGGGGCGATTCGTGTCTTTCCGGGCCATATCTGTGCTGTTTTCGCTAAAAATTGCAAAAAGTGCATCGTGGACGATGTAATTCATCCTCAATAGGCCGGTTGCAGCGGTAAAGTTTTTCAAAGCTGTAAAATAAGGCGTGAGTTAAATTTTATTGCCTGATAGCGCGCTGTTTGCCCCATTCAGGCACGATTTCCACCGCCAGCATGGCGAGAAACATCAGGGCACAGCCGAGATAGCCAATCGGCGTCAGGGATTCATGCAGGATAATTGCACCCAGGAGCGCACCGAACAGCGCCTCCGACGACATGAAAATTGCCGCTTGCGATGAAGATGTGTAGCGCTGGGCGATGATTTGCAGGCTGAAAGCCAGTCCGCTCGACAACAGGCCACCATACAGGATCTGCGTCATCGAATTTTCGATACTGGCAAGGCTGATTGGTTCCAGGCCAATGGCGGCCAGCGTGCAGAGGAGGGCGGTGACGGCAAACTGGATGGTGGCAAGTGCATAGGGCCGTGACAGGGTCTGGATAATCCGTCCCGTCAACAGGATCTGCACCGCGAAAAACCCGGCGCACAGGATGGTCAGGCCGTCGCCGGTACTGAGTGCCGACAGGCTGCCGCCGCTGAGCAGCAGGATGCCGAGCAGGGCGGCCAGTGCCGCTGGCCAGATGATCCAATGGGGCCGGTGCCGCAGAAACACCACTGCCATGACAGGCACGATCACCACATAAAGGCCGGTGAGGAAACTGGCATTGGTGACGGTGGTGGTTTTCAGGCCAAATTGCTGGGCGGTTTGGGCGGCGAACAGCAGGATGCCGATAATGACGAACATCCTCACGTCACCCACCGACAATCTGTCGCGGCTCCGTCGGCTTTCGAGCACGGCAAAGGGCAGCAGCACGAGTGTTGCAATGCCAAACCGCAGGGCGTTGAACCAGTTGGCTTCCAGATGGTCCATGGCGGTGGATTGCGCTACGAACCCGCCGCCCCAGATAGCGGCAGCCAGAAGAAGAAGGAGATTGGCCTGAATGCGGGTCACTGAACCATCCTGATCCTGCCCTGCGGCTGGATTTGAGGCGGCGCAGGCAATTCCGTGCCTCTATCAGGCGCCCTCAACGGCTGCAAGAACAGCGATGGCTGTTTTGGACCATCCCAGGGTTGATTTTCAGATACGTCAGAAGATACGAAATATCCCTGTCGAAGAGCTCTACAGATCCTGATTGTTTTTTGGCGGCGCCCGGTTGAGCCAGACGACCAGCAGGCCAAACAGGCTGAGCAGGGCAAGAACGCGGCGGTCCGCCAATACTGAGAGATAGCCGGGGACATGCACGGAGGAGACGGTGCCAGCGACGGCTCGGTCGACACCGTTGTTGCGGGCAAGCGTATTGCTCAGCAGATCTTTCTGGGTGATCGGCAGGGCAATACTGCCTGTTTCCATCGTATCGACTGGTGTTTGATCGGTCATTGTGCTTGCCGCCACTGAGGGGGACTGTTGCCCGCTTGCGGGGGCCGCCGAAACCCATGCGGTCGGCAGTGTCAAAGCAGCCAGAGCAATCCAGGCCGCAAACATGGTTTTCCGGCCAAAATCCCAGGGTTTCGAGGGGTTATTTTCCGTCCTGTTCCGTCTCATCTCGCCGCTTCCTTCTGCCCAACCGCAGGATGATAAAAGCCGGTCGAAATCGTCGGCAAAGGGACCGAATTGCGGCACTGCACTGCAAAAATTGAGGCGATATTGTGGCGCGTTAACATTTGGCCATTCCAGCCGGTTAACGGCGCTTTTCATCGTCCTGGCCAGCATCCTCGGCGGTGGTTTTTGCGCGCTCCTGTCACCGTGACAAGAAAAGCATCGGCACTGGCCGTTTCCGCTTGATCCGGGCAGGCAGAATTGTCATACAGCTGTAACCTGAAGCCTTGGGCAAACCAAGGTTTGCAATCGATCAACAGCTTCAGGATAATTTCATGGCTTTTCTTGCCGACGCCCTTTCCCGTGTTAAGCCTTCCGCCACCATTGCCGTGTCGCAGAAAGCTCGTGAACTGAAAGCCAAAGGCCGTGACGTGATCGGCCTTGGCGCGGGCGAACCGGACTTCGACACGCCCGACAACATCAAGCAGGCCGCCATCGACGCCATCCATCGCGGCGAGACCAAGTACACGCCGATCTCGGGCATTCCGGAACTGCGCAAGGCGATTGCCGACAAGTACAAGCGCGAGAACAATCTCGACTACAAGCCGGAGCAGACGATTGTCGGCACCGGTGGCAAGCAGATCCTGTTCAACGCGTTCATGGCGACGCTGAACGCTGGTGATGAAGTGATCATCCCCACGCCTTACTGGGTCTCCTATCCGGAGATGGTGGCGCTGTGCGGCGGCACGCCTGTCTTCGTTGCCACCACGCAGGAAAATAACTTCAAGCTGACGGCGGAAGATCTCGAAAAGGCGATCACACCGAAGACCAAGTGGTTCCTGTTCAACTCGCCGTCCAACCCGTCGGGTGCTGCCTATACTGAGGCCGAGCTGAAGGCTCTGACCGACGTGCTGCTGCGCCACGAGCAGGTCTGGGTGCTGACCGACGACATGTACGAGCATCTGGTCTATGGTGACTTCAAATTCACCACGCCAGCGGAAGTCGAGCCGAAGCTCTATGACCGCACATTGACCATGAACGGCGTTTCCAAGGCCTATGCCATGACCGGCTGGCGTATCGGCTATGCCGCAGGCCCGCTGCCGCTGATCAAGGCGATGGACATGATCCAGGGTCAGCAGACCTCGGGCGCTTGCTCCATCGCGCAGTGGGCGGCTGTGGAAGCGTTGAACGGCACCCAGGACTTCATTCCGGAAAACAAGAAGATCTTCGAAGGCCGCCGCGATCTGGTGGTTTCGATGCTCAACCAGGCCAAGGGCATCGTATGCCCGTCGCCGGAAGGGGCTTTCTATGTCTATCCGTCCTGCGCAGGGCTGATGGGCAAGACCGCGCCGTCGGGCAAGGTTCTGGAAAGCGATGAGGATTTCGTCACCGAACTGCTGGAAACAGAAGGCGTGGCTGTGGTGCATGGCAGCGCCTTCGGCCTTGGCCCGAATTTCCGCATTTCCTACGCGACCTCGGAAGCCCTGTTGGAAGAAGCCTGCAAGCGCATCCAGCGCTTCTGCGCGGCCTGCAAATAAGCTTCATCGTAACATCAAAAATAATAGGGCGGGATGGTAATACCATCCCGCCCTTTTCTATTGATCCATAGGCAGCACCGATCAGGCATTCTGCATTTGCTTGCCTGCCGGGACGGGGGCTGGAACCGGCTTTGGCTGCGGCGCCGGAGCAAAATGGATGTCGCGTTCGCGGTAGAGTGCTGGCAGTGCCAGAAGCGAGACACAGAACACGGCAATCGCGGTTTTCGTCAGTTCCGAGAACGGCCCAATCCGCCCATCCATATAACGCACCGCAAACACCACCAACACATGCCAGAGATAGACATGCAGCGAGTGACGGCCCAGCAATTGCAGGAAGCTGAGGCTGAAGACACTGTTGACCACGCTTGCAATCTTGCGCACGACAGCGCTGTCATATTTCGGACCGGCAATCAGCAGCCAGGCAACCAGGCTGGCCATGGCGGCGAAATTCAGCAGATAGACGGGGCCGAAATCGGCACGCACTTCCATCGTTCCAAATTTTTGCAGCACGACGTCAGGCATCAACCCATGGGCGGTCATGATCCTGAGTGGAAGGAAGAAGATGAGAATGGCAAGGGCCGTCTTGGGGATCAGCGTCTTTTCCGGGCTGAAGACCTTGCTCCACTCGATGTTGCCCGTCGCGGTCAAGCTGCCGGCAATCAGGCCGCCGAAAAACACGATCTGCCAGCCCAGCAGGTTGAAGCTGGCGCGAATGCCTTCCTTTTCGGCAGCGCCCAGCCAGGCATCGAGCGGATAGGTGATCAGACGGTGCAGACCAAGCTGGCCCGCCATCCACACGACCAATGAGCCGATGGCGACGCTTGCCCAGCGTCCGGTAATGCACAGCCAGATCAAGACAGGCGCAAACACCATGTAGATGATATATTGCGGCAGTATATCCATATAGGTCGGCTGGAACAGGAATGTGGCGATTGAGGCGAGGCGCAACGGATCGCTGAGCGACACTTCGCCAAGCCAGTCATGCCAGATTCCAGCGGCTCCCGGCAACACGAACCGGGCCAGCAGGACCAGCAGAATAATGCCCATGGCGTAGCGATAAAGCTCCAGCGCTCGTGCCCAGATCCGCTCGCGTCCCGCTTCATAGCCGCTTTTCAGCATCTTGCGGCCATAGACCATGCCGACCAGCAGACCGGACATGAACACGAAGCCCTGTGCGTCCTCAACAAATGTCAGGTTGCGGTGATTGACCTCTACCAGCAGATAGCCGCCCGTGAAGATCAGGTGGTTCAACATCATGAATACAAGGAAATATCCCCGCATTCCGTCTAGGACATCTAATCTTTTCAAGGTCCCGGCTCCCGGTTCGCGTCCTGCCCAGCAGGTCGGTTTTTGCCCTTCATCGTGGTGACAATGCGGCGGACCGGGTAACGACCCGATCACATAACCGCAACGAGTGTTTGCAAGAAAGGTTCCTGCATCAAAATCTTGTGACTGGATTTTGACCGGAAACCGCTGAGATCAAAGCCCCAGAGCAGACAGCATGATGAAGGTGGCAAACAGGATGAAATGGGTCATGCCCTCGATGGCATTGGTCTCGCCATCGTTGAGGTTGATGGCCGCCGCAACAAGGGTGATCAGCACCATCACCGTCTGTACCGGGGTCATCGCCATGATGAACGGCTGGCCGGTGTAAAGGGCGATGGCCTCCATGACCGGAACCGTCAGGATGACGGTCGACAGCGATGCCCCCATGGCGATGTTGACGGTGGCTTGCATTCGGTTGCGCAAAGCCGCCTTCAGGGCGGTCATGATTTCTGGAGCAGCCGAGATGGTGGCAACGACGATGGCCATGATGGTTGGCGGCGCGCCGGTATCGCGCAGGCCCTCGGTCATCAGGGCGGACATGAATTCAGCGAGAACTCCGATCAGCACCACGCCAAACAGGATGACGGCGATGGAGGAGGCGATGCTTCCGTCTTCTTCGTCATGGGACAAGGCCTCCTGTGGTGCTTGCTGTTGTTCTGTAGCACTTTTGGTGGCGGCGACTTCGATAGATGGCGCCTTTGCTGTCGTGGCTGCCTTGGGCGCGGCGCGGCCGGTATAGCTATAGCTGAAGAAATAGCTGTGCTGGCCGACCTGCATGCGCAAGAACAGCCCATAAAGCGCCAGCATGGCAAAGATGGTGAAGCTGGAATAATAGGTCCATTTGTCGACGGGGATGAATTCCGGCACGATCATCGAGATGCCCATGGCCGTCAGGATCATCACGCCATAGGTCTTGCCACTATCATCATTATAGGGCTGTTCGCCGTGTTTCAGCCCGCCCAGCAAGGCGGCAAGGCCCAGAATGCCGTTGATATCCAGCATCACAGCCGAATAGATCGTGTCGCGCACCAGGGTGGGCGAGCTTTCGCCCTGCATCATGATGGCAAGGATCAGCACTTCCACGGCCACGGCTGACAAGGTGAGGATCATTGTGCCATAGGGGTCGCCAACCCGGCGGGCGAGGATTTCCGCGTGATGCGCGACCCGGATCGAGGCCACCAATATGCCGCCAATCAGCACTGCCGCAGCGATCAGGCTGATGGTTGGTCCCGCCTCGATCAGCGAATGTTCGAGGAAGAACACGGCTATCGCCAATGCGATGGGGATCAGCAGGGACTTTTCCCGGAGCAAAACTGTCACGTCTCTTTATCCTTTGAAACCGCAGCGCGGCATTTGTCATTCTAGTAAGGTATTTGAGCAAGCAAAGGCCATTCAGGGGGCATGGATTTCAGTAAAGCGATTCGCCGTTGCGGTGCGTCCATTCTCTTTCGCACCTGCAACGTGCTGAGGCAATTTGCAGTTCCCTCGTCAAGATGCGATAGTTACACGAACGGCATTGAAAATGGCCGTTGGTGTTCCTCTTTCGAATATCTCAAGCCTTTGACGCATTTGAGATATTCGAAACGCCTTCAAGGTGAGGATGCGTGAGCATCTTCGAGCCTTGGTATGGAGATGACAGGGAGCTCATTCATTGCACAGGGAGAAGATACATCATGGTCAAGGTTACCTATGAAATCGTTCCGCATGATGAAGGCTGGGCCTATCGGCTGAACGGCGCCTATTCCGAACGCTTCGATACGCATGACCAGGCATTGGAAGCGGCGCGGATCGTCATGCAGGAAATCGCCCAGGCCGATGAGCCGGTGCGGATTGTCTATCAGGATGAGAGCGGCAAGTGGCGGGCCGAAATGAGCAATGGCGATGATCGGCCCGAGGTGGAAATCCTTGACCAGTACGACCAATCCCGTACCGCCTGAACGGAGCGGTCAATTCAGATCGGTTTGCGGATAGATCCCGCATTGCGGCGTCGATGTCATTCGTCCAAATAGGCCAATAATCCCTCGACCACGGCGTCGAACACCGTCCGGCAGCGTCGGCTGAGTTTCAGGTCCTCGTGCATGACCACGAATGTGTCGAGCGCGATATCGAGGGTTCCGGGCAGGACTTCGATGAGATCCGCATGGCGGCGGGCGAGGCCGGGCTGGCACATGCCAATCCCCAGACCGGCGCGGATGGCTGCAAATTGCGCTAAATTGCTGTCGCTGCGGAACTGAAAATGCAGGGCATCCAGATCCGGGCGGGTTTTCAGCAGATCCCTGATATAGGCCAATTGCCGGTCGAAACCGATGAGGCGATGATCGGCAAGCTCCGCCAGACGTGATGGCGTGCCGTGACGCTCCAGATAGCGCCGATGGGCATAAAAGCCGATGCCAATCGGCCCGATATGTCGGCTGATCAGGGCGAGCTGGGTTGGCGCCACCATGCGCACGGCAATATCGACTTGCCGGTTGAGAAGGTTTTCCATCTGGTCGGTGGCCGATAGCTCGATTTCCAACCCGGGAAACTGCTCCTGCAAACGGGTGAACATTGGGGGAAGCACTTCCACGGCGATCATTTCACTGGCGCTGACCCGCACCGGTCCGCGCACATCTCCTGCGTCTCCCTGCTCCCCGGCTGCGATGCGCGCCAGCGATGTGCTGGTGGCGGCCATCAGGGCAGCATGGCTCCGCATCGCCAGCGCGGTTTCCGTTGGCAGCAGGCCGCGCTGGCTGCGCAGGAACAAGGGCGTGCCAAAAGCCTGTTCCAGCATCTCTATATGGCGACCGACTGTCGGCTGGGTCAGGCTCAGTTGACGCGCTGCCGCAGACAGTGAACCCTCCGTGATGACGGCGAGAAGACTGCGGTACAGATCCCAACTCAAGTGTTCAGCATTCATGCATTTTTGTATAGCATGGATAAGAAAATATACAATTTCGAATACCTCAATAATGAGGAATGATTGGCAATCGAAACAGCAGAAGTCTGGAGATTGCTATGACAGAAATCAACGATATCACTGGTTCTATTCCTCACTCCGGCCCGATTGCCCTCGTGCTTGGGGCGACCGGAGGTGTTGGTGGCGCCGTCGCACGGGCTTTGGCCGGTCGCGGATACCATGTACGGGCTTTGCACCGCGATGCAGCTCGACTTGCGGCGAAACATAGGGAAGGACAGCCAGCACTGGAATGGGTGCAGGGCGATGCGATGAACTGCGCCGATGTCCTCCAGGCGGCCAGGGGCGCCTCGGTTATCCTGCATGGTGTCAATCCGCCCGGCTATCGCAACTGGGGGAAGCTGGTGCTGCCGATGATCGACAACACTATTGCCGCCGCCCGTGCCAGCGGTGCCTGTATCCTGATGCCGGGGACGATCTATAACTACGGCCCGGATGCCTTCCCGCTGCTCAGCGAGGAGAGCCCGCAGCATCCGCAAACGGTCAAGGGTCGGATACGGGTAGAGCTGGAGCGGCGGCTGGAACAGGCAGCAGGCGAGGGGGTGCGGGTCATTGTTGTCCGGGCTGGTGATTTCTTCGGGCCTGAGGCGGGAAACAACTGGTTTGCTCAAGGGCTGATTACCCCAGGTAAGCCGGTGACGCGGGTTAACCTGCCGGGCAGGCCGGGCGTCAGCCATAGCTGGGCCTATCTGCCTGATGTCGCGGAAACCTTTGTCCGGCTACTGGAACGCGCGCCTGATCTGCCAGCCTTCGCCCGTTTTCACATGCAGGGCCATGTCGATGCGGACGGATATGCCATGGCGCAGGCAATCCGGCGGGCAAGCGGCAGCGATTCTGTCCGGTTCAAGCGCTTTGCCTGGTGGATGGTGCCGCTGCTGTCACCCGTCCTGCCGGTGTTTCGGGAATTGCTGGAAATGCGCTACCTGTGGCGCGAACCCATTGCGCTGGATAATCGTCATCTTGTCGAGGTGCTTGGGGAAGAACCAAGGACGGGGCTGGATGTGGCGGTTGCCACGACCTTGAAGAGCCTGAAGTGCTTGCAAACCCCTGCGGTTTACCCTGAAGCAAGCCGTTCGATGGCATCAGAAATTGCGCTGGATTGATGCAACAAGACCCCGCCGGAGGATGGCGGGGTCTGTATCAGGGTTTAGGATTAGTTATCGAGCGTCGGATAGTCGATATAGCCCTTTTCTCCGCCGCCGTAGAATGTGCTCTGGTCGGCTTCATTCAGTGGCGCGTCTTCCTTCAGGCGACGCACCAGATCCGGATTGGCGATGAAGGGCTTGCCGAAGGCGACCATGTCAACCTTGCCGGAGGCAACGGCATCCATGGCCATCTGCCGGTCATAGCCGTTATTGCCGATCCAGACAGCCTTGCCGCCCGCATTGCGGTAAGCGCCCTTGAAGGCATCCCAATCGAAGGGCTTGTCGCCCTGGCTGAAATCACGCGGGCCGCCGGTCGCACCCTCGATCACGTGAATGTAGGCCAGATCGAAGGCCGCCAGCTTTTCCACCAGCGTGGTATAGACCGACTGCGGATCCGGATCCGAAACGTCATTGGCAGGCGTGACCGGCGACAGGCGAATGCCGGTGCGGCCGCTGCCGATTTCACGGGTCACGGCCTGAACGACCTCAATCGTCAGGCGGATACGGTTCTCAATCGAGCCGCCATAGGCATCGCTGCGCTGATTGCTGCTCAACCGCATGAATTGCTCCAGCAGATAACCGTTGGCGGCATGGATTTCGACGCCGTCAAAACCGGCATCGATGGCGGCGCGCGCCGCCTTGCGGTAATCCTCGATCAGGCCGGGGATTTCCGAGAGTTCCAGGGCGCGGGGCTCGGAAGTGTCGACAAACGCGCCGTTGCCATCCGGGTTGATTACATAGGTCTTGCCCTTGGCAGCGATCGCCGAAGGAGCAACAGGCTTACCGCCATTCGGCTGAAGTGAGGTATGGGAAATACGCCCGACATGCCAAAGCTGGGTGACGATTTTGCCGCCCGCCTCATGCACCGCCTTGGTGACCGCTTTCCAGCCTTCAAGGGCTTCCGGTGTATAAAGGCCCGGAACATCGGCATAACCCTGGCCCTGATGAGAAATAGCCGTGGCTTCGGTGATCAGCAGACCGGCGGTGGCGCGCTGCTGGTAATAAGTGGCGGTGATTGGCTTTGGAACCGCATTGGGGGAGCGGTTGCGCGTCAGCGGTGCCATGGCGATGCGGTTTGCAACGGCGATATCGCCAACTTGCAAGGGGTCAAAAAGAGTGGCCATTGAAATGTCCTTCTGAGGGTTATGATGAGAGTGTGATGGGGGAGGTCAGAGTTCCAACGACAGCCGGGATAGAAAAGCAGCAATGGCTGCCTCGTCCCGCTTGTAGAAAATCCATTGGCCGACCTTGTGGGAGGTGATCAGTCCAGCCTTATGCAGGCTCGCGAGATGGGCCGATACGGTGGATTGCGACAGGCCGCAGCGCTCGAACTGCCCCGCGCAAATGCCCATTTCCAGCGGATGAGCCTGGTCGCTGAAATGCTTTTCCGGTTCGCGCAGCCATTGGAGGATCTCACGCCGAACGGGATGCGACAGTGCTTTCAGCGCGTCATCCATGTCCGGCTTGCCGAGGTTTTCCAGCGTGTCAGAATTTGTATCGTCCATGAACGATATATGGATCGTAAAAATCCGATATCAAGAGAGGCGGCCGGTGATTTTGGAGCGGGCAAAAAAAAGCACCCGCGAACGGATGCTTCAAGTGTGAAGGTCGTCAAACCTCCAGAGGGGAACAGCTACAAAAACTACCATGGATAGTTTTTCTGCAGCTATGCAATTATATAGGTCAATCCTTGGAACTTTCAAGGGCGTCGGCAGAAGTTTGCTTTCCGTAAAAAAACAGAAGTAAAACTCAAAAAGAAAAAACGCAAAAAAAAGGGGCCACCGGATTACTCCAGGGCCCTTAAAGTGTGAAGGTTAAAAACCTCCAGAGGGGAACAGCTGGTGCGGTGGGAACTGGGAGGAAGCCACCGTGTGCATCAGCTATGAGCGATATGGTGGTTTTTTGTGCAGTGAACAATGCTTTTTTGTGCATAGGAGGCATGCAGGTGTCGCATGTCTGCTATTTGCGTCGCAATTGAAAAACGATTTGACGATGATTCGTGACCTTGCTGCGACTGCTCAGTAAGGCCTATGCATAGATGCGCATAAGAAGATCTGTCGGATTCAGAAATTCCAATTGCGCGCCTTGCTGACGATGAAGTCGCGAAAAACTTTTAGCTTGGCCGCATTTTTCATCTCGTCCGGATAGCAAAAATAGGTATCGAAGGACGGAACTTCGGCACTGATCGGCAACTGAATCAGTCCCGGATCGCGTCCGACGATGTAATCGGGCATGCAGGCAACCCCTATACCCAGCAGGCAGGCACGCTTGATCGAGGTCTGGCTGTTGATTTGCAGATGGGGAATGCGGCGATTGTCGGAGGAGCGCCCGGCCACTTCCAGCCAGTTGACATCCAGCAGGTAATTGGGCGCCGGTTCGCCAAAGCTGATGATCCGATGGTTATCGAGATCCTCAATGGTCTGCGGCTCCCCATAGCGATTGATATAGGAGGGAGCGGCATAGACATGCATATGCACGGTAAACAGCTTGCGCTGGATCAGGTCCGATTGCTGCGGCTGGCGCAGGCGGATGGCGCAGTCGGCGTGGCGCATGTTGACGTCCAGTTCCTCGTTGTCGAGGATCAGTTGGATCGACATATCAGGATAAAGTTGCAGGAATTCCTGCACCTTGTCGGTGAGCCAGCCCTGGCCAAGCCCGACCGTGGTGGTGACGCGCAGCTTGCCGCTCGGCTTCTCGGTGGTTTCGGTCAGCTGCATTTTCACTGTTTCCAGCTTCAGCAGCACGTCATGGGCGGTGCGATAGAGCAATTCGCCCTGTTCGGTCAGAATGAGGCCGCGGGCGTGGCGGTGAAACAGCTTCACCCCCACATCCTGCTCCAGCGCGCTCACCTGCCGGCTGATCGCCGATTGCGAGAGATGCAGCTTATCTGCCGCATGGGTAAAGGACCCGGCTTCGGCTGCGGCGTGGAAAATCCGCAATTTGTCCCAATCCAGCGGTATATTGCTGCTGCCTCGCATCATGCCCTCACTCCGCGGCCTGAGCCGGGATAATCTCCGCGGCAAGATAACGTTCTGCCTCAAGGGCGGCCATGCACCCCATGCCGGCAGCAGTAATAGCCTGGCGGTAGATATCATCCGTTACGTCACCGGCGGCAAAAATGCCGGGTACGTCGGTCGCGGTCGAATCCGGTGCGGTCCACAGATAGCCGTTTGGCTTCAGCTTCAGCTTGCCGGTGAACAGTTCCACGGCGGGCGCATGGCCGATGGCGACGAAAACGCCGTCGATGGGGGTATCGGTAACGATGCCGCTGTCGAGATTCTTCAGCCGCACGCCGGTGACCGATGGCGGCATCGGCGGCTTGGCCGGGATGCCGGTGACTTCATCGATGACGGTATTCCAGAGGACCTTGACATTATCCTTGGCAAATAGCCGCTCCTGCAAAATCTTCTCGGAGCGGAAACTATCGCGGCGATGCACGACGGTGACGGTCTTGGCGATATGCGACAGGTAGAGCGATTCCTCGACGGCCGAATTGCCGCCGCCGACCACGATCACATCCTTGTTGCGATAGAAAAACCCATCGCAGGTGGCACAGGCCGAAACCCCGAAACCCTGGAAATGCTGTTCGCTTTCGATGCCCAGCCATTTCGCCTTGGCGCCGGTGCAGATGATCAGCGTATCGGCAGTCCAGACCGTGCCGGAATCGGTCTTGACGGTGAAGGGGCGGCGGGTGGTTTCCACCTCGGTCACCAGGTCGTTGACGATTTCCGTGCCGACATGGGTTGCCTGTTTCAGCATTTCGCCCATCAGCCAGGGCCCCTGGATCGGATCGGCAAAGCCGGGATAGTTTTCCACATCGGTGGTGATCATCAGCTGGCCGCCCTGTTCCATGCCGGCGATCAACACCGGTTTCAGCATGGCGCGGGCTGCATAGATGGCGGCGGTATAACCGGCGGGACCAGAGCCGATGATCAGCACTTTGGTATGGCGGGCGGACATGGTCTTTCCTTTCCGTGGCGAGGGACGTGTGGTGTGCGGCATATAGGATGCCTGCCCCGCCTTTTCTTCATTTCATTTATGAAGGCTCCATGCATTTATTCAAGGGCAGCTCTGCGTTTATAACAGGGCAATTCCATCCACCGTAATTTTACTGCGGCAAACGGACATTTTCTTGCGTTGGAACCCGGTCAGGGTCATAAGCGCGCATGGAGTTTGATAAAAGGGTGACCGCGTGTTTCGCGCCGAATTGGATGCCATCGACATCAAAATTCTAAGAGAGCTGCAACGCGACGGTCGGATGACCAATGTCGAGCTTTCCGAGCGCGTCGGCATTTCAGCCCCGCCCTGCCTGCGCCGGGTGCGCAAGCTGGAAGAGACGGGCATTATTCAAGGCTATCATGCGGCTTTAAGCGGCCCCAAGCTGGGCTTCGACCTGGTCGCCTTCTGCATGGTTGGACTGAAGCATCAGTCGGAGGCCAATCTGAAGAGCTTTGCTGCTGCCACCGAGCAATGGCCGCTGGTGCGCCAGGCCTGGATGGTCAACGGCGAAAGCGATTTCCTGTTGCACTGCGTTGCCGACAACCTCACCAGTTTCCAGGATTTCGTGATTGAGACGCTGACGGCCAATAGTCATGTCGATACGGTAAAAACCCTGTTGACGATCCGGCAAATCAAGCGGCTGGGTTTGGTGGATATTTGATTGCGCGGTATCGCGCGCCGTGGAAAGGCTTTGAGAGCATGACGACGATCGAGGATTTCCTGGGGGCAATCAGCCTTCATCCTGTCGGACAGGCGAAGTCCGGGCCTGGCAAGATGCATGGTTTGGCGCATATCCGACGACCGCAGCCAGAGGATCTTTCTGTTGTGGATCTTTCGGCTGTCGCGGATTTACGATCGATGATCGATCTTTTCGAGACGCCGCGCAATTCAGCGCGCAGTCCGCTTTTCGTCTCCTATTACACCGCCAATACCCCTTATGAAGCGCTGGCCGATCGGCTGAAGGCCTCGCTGGACCGGCTGGGGCTTGCCCATCGAATCGAGCCGATTTCCTCGTTGGGAAGCTGGGTTGCCAATACCGGTTTGAAGTCAGCCTTCATTGAGCGGGTCTGGCTGGAAAGCGACCGGCCGATCTGCTGGGTGGATGCCGATGCCGAACTGCTGCGCATGCCCTGGTTCGTTCATGACAATCCGTTCGATATTGCTGTCGTGCGCCGTCATGGTTGGTACGATATTTCCAGCTTCGTCTACCTCAACAAGACGGAAGCCACTGGCCGGCTCGTGCGCCATTGGGCCGAGCTATGCCGCCAAAATCCGCATGTCTGGGATCAGGTGCTGCTGACGCTGGCCTGGTATGACGTGACGCGCGATCATCAGATGAAATCACTGTTTCTGCCCGATGGCGTCTTCCGGTTTCCCCGGCCTGTGCTGCGGGACCTGCGCGACCGGTTGTTCTATTATCCGAGAAAGAAGAAGATGCGCCCGTTCGTTGATCAGAAACAGGCGTCCAGAACCCTGAAAAGTTTCGTGGACAAGGCCGCAAAACGGGAAAATGAACTTGGCAGCAACGACTTGTCAGCGCAGTTCATGGCTGCGCTTTCGGCCCATGATTTTACCGGTGCGTTTACAGCCAGCTCGATCTTCAAGGGTTGATATGTCCAGCCAGTGAAAATGACCTCATGGCATTTCTCTCACTTCATGGCGCGGATGCGGGGATATCTTCGGCCCTTGGCGATATAAGGAGCCTGGTGTCCGCCATGCCTCTGGCTGCGGCTTCAACCTGCGAGCGGGTAAACAGGCACATCTCCCTCGGTTTGTGACCCGCGATAAAGTCATCTACCCGAAACACCGGATCACTGGAAAAACTATAGGGTGGGGCAAACAGATCGATGAAGCGAAAATCGCCTGTAACGATATCACTATTGGTGAAGGGACCGGGCTTGTGGGTCGTGGTGAACAGGTAGGGTATTTCACTTTTCAGGAAATTATCGAGAAAGAGACGGATATCGGCATTGCTCAAGTGAAACAGGCAATCCCTGACCATCATCATGTCGGCGGCGGGCAAGCTATCGCGGGTGATATCGAGATGCAGAAAGCGCACCCCTTGCGCGCCGTATTCTCTCTGGTTGGTTTCGATCAGCGGTCTGACGATATCGCCGCCGATATAATCCACCGAGGTCGCCGCCACGACATGCCGCATCCAGTTGAAATCACCGCAGGGCGCATCGAGCAGGCGCTGGATGCCAAAACTTTGTAGCAGGCCTGGAAAGCTGTTTCGCAGCCCTTCGGTGTACCGCAGTTCGGACCCTGTGCCGCTGATCGATTCCCGGCTGCTCCAAGCCCGATCCCGATAAATGCGGGTGAATCGGTCTTCCGGGCTTCCCGTCAGCCGTTTTGCCCATTGCCAATGTCGATAGATCGTTTTCGGCGCCTTCAGGATCGGCCGAAGACATCGTCTATAAAAGCCGTCCAACATGTCCAGTGGAACCCCTTCCGCTGTCCGAGTGCTTGCAATTCCCCCTGCGCCTTGTCAGGACCGCCGCAGTGTGTCCACTTTGTATTGCGCCCACGAGAGGACACCATGCGGCGATAGTCTGCTGTTAAGACGCATATTTATAATCGAACATCCTAATTTCCTTATGGAAATGTTTCAAGACGAAAGCATTTGTTTCGTCGTCGAAATAACGAGAATAGCAGCCGCGCTGCGACGTGTTTTTCTTTGGAACCGGTGAGACAAGCCGCAGCCTTTCCAGGATACTGGGTTTCAACCCAACCTGTTTACGGATCCGGCTGAAATCGGCATCGATATTTTCAATCGTGCCAATGAAATCGCAGCCTTCCAGCCAAAACATTTGCGAGCGTTGCTGGATAGGAGGAAGGGCGTCATCCGACCAGTGCTCATCCTGTTTCATATAGAACTGGTCGTCCAGCAGCCAGGCTTTGAAGCCGATATCCCGGATTCGCTGTTGGTATTGCGGGCATTCGAAGGATTGCAGGCGCTTCTGGCACATGAAGGCATAGACCGAGACGAGCCGATCCCATGGATTGCGCACAAAGCCGAACGAAAAACGGGTGTCGATGCCGAAATCACTGAGCTTGTGATGTGGTGTATGGGTTGGGACACCCTGCGTCTCGCCGCCCAGCACTTTGGTGATGGATCTCCCGGCGGATTTCGGAACATGTACAAAGACAAAGTTTGGCGCAACGACCGTCATGGTCCCTCCTTTGAATGGATAGCGCTGTCTCAGCGCCACAGCATCATGCGTTTTGTTAAATGCAACATGCTTTAAATATTTGAATTTGTTGCGCAATTCTTTAAACCCAACTTGATTTAAAGATTTATGCAACAAACACAGGAAACAGCGCAGCGGCGCTTGATGTGACGCCCCATGCCTGTTGCGCGATACCCTTGGCCTTATGCCGGCTTTAGGATCCCGCAATCCTGCGTAGATATGCGGATCAAGCTCATCTTGATCCCAATTCCTGCCCTTATCCGCTTTGCGCCAGATGCGACGCTTGGAGGATAGAACGGCTCGGTATTGTAGTAACCTATAAGTTACTGATTCGCGCCAGGGTTTTTAAAATAAATCACAAGTCCGTAAGGGGATGGGGAGGACTTTTCAAAAATTCCGGGCATATCCCCGGGTTTTTCATGGAAAATTGGGGGAAATCGCGGTTGTGCGGGCAAGGCAAGTGCGAATTGGTTGGTCTCGTGACAATCACGGGTTTATGATTAATGTTTCGCAAGCCTGGTATTTTGCATCCTGTGGATTGCCGCGTAACGGGCAAGAGGGCCATGACGGCCGAGAGGACTCCGAAATGCAGGTATCTGATGCGATACGCGTCAATTTGTTTCGGGCGACGAAGAAGGAATTCCCCTTCGAGGCCTTTGCGAAACAGTCTCATCCGTCCCTTCGCGTTTCGCTTGTGGACGATGCGCGCTATAAGCCCTGCGACGTGGCCGTAATTTTCGGATCTTTCGGGCGCGATTCGACGCCGGTCCATGCCTTGCGCACCGCTATTGCCGTTGAGCATAAGGGACCGTTGCTGACGGTCGAAACCGGCTTCTGGGGGCGTGAGACCAGCAAGCGATCGTTTAACTGGTATCATACCCTGCTTGGACATCGCCGCAGCCTGTATAAATTCAAGCATAATTTCTACCGGATCGCTCTTGATGGCTCCCTGCCCGGCGAGGGTGATTTCTGTAATGCCAATAGCCCGCCGGACCGCTGGGAACAGCAAAGCGCCGCGTTGAATATCCGATTGAAGCCCTATCGCAGCGCTGGCGAGCACGTGTTGATCATCGGGCAGATTCCCGGAGATGCTGCCATGCGCGGCATGGATGTTCGCCAATGGTTGGTGGCGACCGCTCGCCACGTGCGCAGGCTGACGGACCGGCCCATCATCGTTCGGCCGCATCCGGGCATGAAAAACGAGGATTTTGCGGCGCTTGAGACCGAGCTTGCGACAGTTCCCGGCCTGCACCTTTCCGGCCTGTCGTCCCTCACCGTTGTCGATGAGCTGGCGCGGGCGCATTGCACCATATGCTATTCCTCGTCTTTTTCGCTGGATTCCCTGCTGGAAGGGGTGCCGGTCATAACCTTATCACGCTTCAATATTGCGGCACCGATTTGCTCCAAGCAGATCGAGGATGTGGTCGATCCGCCTTTGCCGGAACGCGAGCAGCTTTTCCATGATATCGCGTATGCCCATTGGACGCTGGATGACATCCGCGCCGGGGATGTGTTGAAACGGTTTGCCCCAATCCTCGCCAGACGGTGCGCTGGCGGTAGCCGTCAGGTGCGACATAGTCCTGCCCATTCCGTTTTGCCTGGTTTTCAGCTACAGGGACTGTAATGCGCCGTGTTGCGCTTTGTGTGGCTGCCTCTCATCAGGCTGCTGCGACCTTCGTGACAGGATAGGGCATGTTCGGCAAGAAAACCCGGCCTCGCAAGAAAACCCGGCTTGAGCGGTTCTTTTCCCTTAACCAGCATCGCAAGCGCTGGGGCGCGGCGCGCTATGCTGAGGGGGATCTGGATTACCAGGCACTCAAACATCAAATGGTCGAGGGTGACACTGCGCAGCAGACGCGAGGCTCGGAAAAATCGCTTGATCTGCATCTGGAAAACCTGCGTCGGGAGTTTGCTGGCCAGCCGGAACTGCTCTGGCATCATGCCCGGCTGATCGTGCTGCTGCGCCGCGAATTCCAGGTGGAACAGACATTTGCGCAATTGCAGGCGCTATGGGAGGCGGAGGCTGATTTCCTCTGCGAAAACCTTAATCTGCGCTGGCTGGTTTCGGCTGCCGACAGTTTTGTCGATCATCACCCGGATGCCGGGGAGCGCGCGCGCGCCATGCTGGTGTCGTTGCTGGTCAATACGGTGAAAATCTATGAGACCGAGCGGGTGCTGGCGACAGCTCCGGCCCCGGCCGATGCGCAAAAGCTGGAGCGGCTGCAAACCGAGCTGATTCCGCTGTTTTCCGGCCTGTCCTGCTTTACCATCGGCACTGACGATACCCTGCGCAACATGCGCTGGCGGCTGGATGGGTTGATGGCACAAGGCCCGGTTGGCCTGATGCTGAAAACTGTCTTCGACCGGTTGCAGATGGAAGATACCGCCTTTGCCCGCCTCAAGGCGCAGCATCACCGGGGGCGGACGGGTTGGTGGTCTGAGTGACGGCCAAGGCCTTCAGATAGTCGAAATCCTCGCGCCGGACCGGCACCTGCCGCCGCTGTGCATCATGACTATGACAAAGCTGACGCAGGCCCATCCGCAGTTGCGCCTTGATCCGCCTGAGGCGGAAGGCGAGGGTAGGGCGTTGTTTTTCGGATTGAGCGGGCGAAATCGAAGACTGGGTCGCAATCGGCTCGGGCAGGCCATAGGGGACGCAGCGGTCCAGTTGCACGGCCAGAGCCGGATCGGCCTGGAAGGAGGCAAGCTCATAGGCCGCGCAGATCACCGCATCGGCAATGGCGCCGTGGCGTGCACTGCGCTGGAGGAGTTTGGCGGCTCCCCTCGGCCAGAGAATATAGGCCGCAGCCCCGGAGCGATCCTGGTAGAGCCGGCGCAGCGGTAGATCGGAGAGGCTGGCGTGAGCGACAAGTTTTTTGCGGCTGCGGGTTTCCAGCGTCACATGGTCGAGATCGGTGCGATGGCGCAGCGCTTCCAAAAGAGCAGGCACCTTATCGGACAGAACCGCGTCGTCTTCCAATACCAGCACGGGATCTGCGCCTGTGGCAACCGCCTCCCAGATCTGGCGATGGCTGAGCAGGCAGGCCCGTTCGGCGGGCCGGATCGGTCTTTCCCAGCCGCTCCAATAGGCCTCGTCCAGATCGGGAAGATGATCGGCATCCAAGGCCGCTATGCGGGTGAAGGGTAACCCAAGGGCGTGCATCTGCGCCTGCTGGAAGGCCAGCCGCTCACGGGCGCGGTTGAGATTGATGATCATCACCTGCATGGCGTCGGCTTTATGGTTGGGGCGTGGGCGGTGCGATCACCGGCCTGCCGAGTAACCGGCTATAGACCGCCTCCAGCCCTGCCGCTTCTCTCGCCAACGCAAAATTTTCCCGCACATGGGCAACGGCCGCCTTGCCATGCAGGCAGGCGCGTCCGGGATCGGCCAGATAAGGCTCGATTGCGTCACGCAGCGGTGCATAGGCGTCGGCGGCAACCACGGCACCGGTTGCGCCTTCGGCGATCAGTTCCGCATAGGCCCCGGCATCCGAGGCGACCACAACGGTCTCGGACGCCATGGCTTCCAGCGGTGTCAGGCCGAAGCCTTCATTGCGCGAGGGCGCGACATAGAGCGTCAGCCGCCGATACCATGGTTTGATATCCTCGACCTCGCCTAAAAAAAAGATCCGCTCGGTCAGACCGGCAGCGGCAATATGCGCCTTAAGCCCCTCGGCAAAACCCTTATGTTCCGGGGTGACGCGGCCGGAGACCACGGCTGTCCAGCCGGGATAGCGTGGCAGAAGCTCAATCATCGCCTTGACGAACAGATCGGTGCCCTTCTGATGGCGCACCCGACCGAAGCAGCCGATCAGATAATCGCCCGGCAGGTTGGTTGCGGCTATCCTGTCTTCGGCACCTTGAGGCGGGTGAAACAGCTCGGTGTCGATACCGTGGCGGATGACGCTATGCGGCACCTGCAAAAACGAGCCGGAGCGGGCGCTGGTGGCGACCACGGCGTCCATTTTCGAGATCAGCCAACGGGTATAGCGGCTGTGATGACGCTGGGCCGCCGAGGTAAACAGCAGTTTCAGCGGCATGCGCAGCACATCGCGCAGCACCACGCCTGCCAGCATTTCCAGATTGCGCCGAGCATGCCAGACGCGATGAGAAGCGCCGCGCGGCTTTTTCCACAAGGCTGGCATTTGTGCGAAAGACAGCGCGGGCATGGTGTCCGGCAGGCCGGGACCAAGTGTGGCAATGGCCAGTCCGCGGCGGCGCTGCTGCGGGATCAGTTGCACCACGGTGGAGGTTACGCCCGAAAGCCGCCGCTTGAAATGAGGAGCCACCACAAGGATTGAAGCAGGATCAAGCACGCAACAGGTACCTTTCGTCATCACGGCTACATTGCAGGTTACTGCTCACAGAAAAAAGACGCACCTGCAAGGCGCGCCTTTTTCAACAGCAGAGGCTGGAGATCAACCCCAGTTAACCGCGATAATTTCGTAGGCCTTGGAGCCGCCGGGAGCCACGACTTCGATACTGTCGCCAGCTTCCTTGCCAATCATGGCGCGGGCAATCGGCGAGGAAATCGAGATACGGCCAGCCTTCACATCGGCCTCCTGATCGCCGACGATCTGATAGATCTTTTCCTCGTCCGTATCCTCATCCACCAGCTTGACGGTGGCGCCGAACTTGATTTTCGAGCCGGACATTTTCGACAGATCAATGACTTCCGCGCGCGCAGTCAGATCTTCGAGTTCGGAGACCCGGCCTTCATTATGGCTCTGGGCTTCCTTTGCGGCATGATATTCTGCATTTTCCGAAAGGTCGCCATGGGCGCGCGCTTCGGCAATGGCCTCAATGATCCGAGGACGTTCTTCTTGCTGACGCCAGCGCAGTTCCTCCTGAAGCTTGGAGAAGCCGTTCTGCGTCATCGGTACCTTATCAACCATGTCCTCTTCCTTCACCTTTCATGCCCGCATGGCGTGGCCATGAAAATAAAACAGGTCCCGAAGCAAAGCCACGGAACCAGCCACATATCCAACTCGTGACATCATAGCAGACTGTAACAGTCAATTTCCAGAGATTTCGAATGGACGTATTTTCAATCTGTCCATCCGGCACAACCATCCAGCCGCAACCGTGTCACGATGCTGATATAAGGTTCCAGATGTCGTTAACAAGGGCAATGGCGACAAGCCACATCGCAATCGAAATCGCGAAGACCAGAAGCAGGTATTTCATCCTTGGGGTCATTATCTCTGCCGTCTATCGCCGGTTCTCGCTGGCGAGTCTAACCGATGATTCGGCCTACGTGGATGTTAACCTTCGATCAAGGATGATTTTTTGTAAATGCCAAGGTGGGGCTGTCTCGTTTTGGTTCATGGAGGCCTCTGCAGGTCAATCTTCACTCGGCATGCTAGACCAAGGCTCGATTGTGTAATCGCCGGGCGGCGGCATATTGGGTGGCTTGTAGGGGCTCGTTCTTGACGGGTTGCCCAGCCGGTCGATGACGGATTGATGGATGACGCTGCCCTTTCCGATATAGCGAGGGTCGCAGAGTGGCAGATACCAGCCCTTGGGAGGCCGGCAGCGCCAGGAGGAAAAGGGTACGCGTCGCGGCACGATCTCGAACGGCAGCCAGGACCAGGTCATGGAATCATGGATCGGGGCCAGGGGCTCGAGCTTGACATGGTCGTTGTCGTCATCTTCGCCATAGACGATGTCATGGACGGTGTCTTCGTCGTAGTGCAGCCCGAATGGCCTGCTTTCGGCGATCATCCAGGCCAGAGGAATCTTTGCCGTCGCGCTCTGCGCTTCGCTATAGCCGCCGCCGACATCGCCATGTGACCCGGCAAACCAGACCTGTTTGAAATCCTGAGGCTTGATCATATGCGGGTCCTCCGGCTTGAACGGGCTTCCCCAGAATGGCTGGCCGGACTTCCAATAGACCGGTCGAAACATCGTGCGCCGTTCATCAATGGCCAGGGCCTGGCGGACAGCGGCCACGCTCGGATTGCGGGTCGTGAAGGGAAAGGTCTGGAACGTGAGACCTCTCTGTGTCTGGTTGATCAACGTCGATACGGTGTCGAACAGGCCGAGAAAGGCAATCGCCGGACGGTAGCCGCGCAATGTACGCTCATAAAGTCGCATGGCGGCGAAGGCAGAGGGTGCTGAGTGGCTCGCGATGTCAGCCGTTTCGCCATGCCGCTCGTTTATGGGAATGGTTTTATAGGTCCGGTAGGCGTAGTCCACAAGATTGAGAAAATTCGGCGCAATAATGCCCAGGCTGTTGATGAAACCGGCCAGAACCCTGGCGCTATAGGCACCCCGGCTGAAGCCGAGGATGTAGATCCTGTCATCGTCGCCAATTGTGTTGCCGGCCTCGTCACGCGGTGCAGCCCGATAGTTCTCGACAAGAAACCGGTAGGCGCGCTTGACATTGCGGTCGAGACCCCAGCCTGTTGCAAGGCCCCAGACTTCGGCGGATTGGCGTGCAAGTCGCAACCAGGCGTCGTCTGCACCGAACGTGCCGACGCCCGGCTCATAATAGACCAATTGCTCGTCGCTGCGGGTCAGGCAGCCAAGCAGTCTGACGATATTGGTTCGGCTGGCTGAAATTTCATTCGACGTGCCGTCAAACAGAATGACGATGTTTTTGCCCACGCTGTCCCCTTGCCAGATAAGAGGCTTTTCATAGCATTATCAGCGCGGTACGGCATCCCTGGCTTTTGAAGGGTCAGGCGAAAAGCCTCACCCTTCGACCGCAGACGGCCAGCGTCGATTATTGAGCGGGCTGTCAGAAATAGCTTTGCAGCGGACGAACTTCCAACTGGCCCTTTTTCAGCGCCTCGATGGCTTCGGCGGCGGCAAGCGCACCGGCCATGGTGGTGTAATAGGGCACTTTCTGCATCAGGGCGGCGCGGCGCAGTGATTTGCTGTCCGAGATCGCCTTGTTGCTGTCGGTGGTGTTGATTACCAGTTGGACCTGCCGGTTGCGGATGGCGTCCTCGATATGCGGACGGCCTTCCAGAACCTTGTTGATCTTGATGGCCTCGATGCCCTGTTCGGCTAGGAAGCGTTGCGTGCCGCCGGTGGCCAGAACCTTGAAGCCGATCGAGGTCAACAGCTTGATGGCGGGCAGAACGCGGACCTTGTCCTCGTCACGCACCGACACGAAGACCGCGCCGTCACGGGGAAGCTCGACGCTGGCACCGAGCTGGCTTTTGGCAAAGGCCAGAGCAAAGCTGGTGTCGAGGCCGATCACTTCGCCGGTCGAGCGCATTTCCGGGCCAAGCAGCGTATCGACACCGGGGAAGCGGGCAAACGGGAACACGGCTTCCTTGACCGCAATGTGCTTCAAGTTGCGCGGATCGGGCTTGGCGCCGTAAGCGGCAATTGCCGCATCCAGCTTTTCACCGGCCATGATCCGGGCGGCGATCTTGGCGATTGGCGCGCCGATGGTCTTGGCCACGAACGGCACGGTACGCGAGGCGCGCGGATTGACTTCCAGCACGTAGATCACGCCATCCTTGATGGCATATTGCACATTCATCAACCCGCCGACATGCAGCGCCTTGGCCATGGCGGCAGTCTGGCGTTCCAGTTCGTCAAGGGTTTCCTTGCTCAACGAGCGCGATGGCAGCGAGCAGGCGCTGTCGCCGGAATGGATGCCGGCCTCTTCAATATGCTCCATGATACCCGACACGAAGACGCTTTCGCCGTCGCACAGCGCATCCACGTCCACCTCAATTGCGTTGGTGAGGTAGCTATCGAACAGCAGCGGGTTCTTGCTGAGAAGGGTGTTGATCTGGCCCGTCTTGTCATTGGGGTACCGCTGCTTGATGGCTTCCGGCACCAGGCCCGGCACGGTATCCAGCAGGTAGCTCTGCAACATGCTCTCATTGTGGATGATCTGCATGGCCCGGCCGCCCAGCACGTAGGATGGGCGCACCACCAGCGGGAAGCCGATTTCGGAAGCAACGAGGCGCGCTTGCTCGACCGAATAGGCGATGCCGTTGTTGGGCTGGTTGAGATCGAGCTTCATCAGCAGCTTCTGGAACCGGTCGCGGTCTTCGGCCAGATCGATCATGTCAGGCGCGGTGCCGAGGATCGGAATACCGTTCTTTTCCAGGGCCTCTGCCAGTTTCAGCGGAGTCTGGCCGCCAAACTGCACGATGACGCCAACCACTTCACCCTTTTCCTGTTCGGCGCGCAGGATTTCGATGACGTCTTCCGCCGTCAGCGGCTCGAAATACAGGCGGTCGGAGGTGTCGTAGTCGGTGGAAACGGTTTCCGGGTTGCAGTTGATCATGATCGCTTCAAAACCGGCATCCTTCAGGGCGAAGGCGGCGTGGCAGCAGCAATAATCGAACTCGATACCCTGGCCGATGCGGTTCGGGCCACCGCCGAGGATGACGATTTTCTTGCGATCCGACACTTGCGCTTCCGAGCGCAGCGCGCCGACGAAAGGCGTCTCATAGGTCGAATACATGTAAGCCGTCGGTGACGCGAATTCGGCAGCGCAGGTATCGATCCGCTTGAAGACCGGGCGGACGTTGAGGCCGTTGCGCAGCTCTGCCACTTCCTTCGGACGCTTGCCCGAAAGGCTGGCAAGGCGCGCATCGGAAAAGCCCTTGGCTTTCAGCATCCGCAGGTTTTCGGCATCTTCGGGCAGACCATGCTCGCGGATACGGGCTTCCAGATCGGTGATTGCCTTCAACTGGGCGATGAACCACGGATCGATCTTGCAGCCTTCATGCACTTCGGCTTCCGACATGCCGAGCCGCAAGGCCTGGGCCACCATGCGCAGCCGGTCCGGGGTCGGGGTGCCGATGGCGGCGCGGATGGCGTTCTTGTCGTCGCCCTGGCCAAGGCCGGGGATCTCAATTTCGTCCAGACCGGTCAGGCCGGTTTCCAGGCCACGCAGCGCCTTTTGCAAGGATTCGGCGAAGGTGCGGCCAATCGCCATGACTTCGCCGACCGACTTCATTGCGGTGGTCAGCGTCGGTTCGGCGCCCGGGAATTTTTCAAAGGCAAAGCGCGGGATCTTGGTGACGACATAATCAATTGACGGCTCGAAGGAGGCGGGCGTTGCGCCGCCGGTAATGTCATTGTCCAACTCGTCCAGCGTATAGCCAACTGCCAGCTTGGCAGCGATCTTGGCAATCGGGAAGCCGGTCGCCTTGGAGGCCAGCGCCGACGAGCGTGACACGCGCGGGTTCATCTCGATGACGACGAGGCGGCCGTCCTTGGGGTTGACCGCAAACTGCACGTTGGAGCCGCCGGTCTCAACACCAATTTCGCGCAGCACCGCAATCGAAGCGTTGCGCATCATCTGGTATTCTTTGTCGGTCAGCGTCAGAGCCGGGGCAACGGTGATGCTGTCGCCGGTATGGACGCCCATCGGATCGATATTTTCGATGGAGCAGATGATGATGCAATTGTCCGCCTTGTCGCGGACAACTTCCATTTCATATTCTTTCCAACCCAGCACCGATTCCTCGATCAGCACTTCGGTCGTCGGCGATGCATCAAGGCCGGAGCCGATGATCTCGAAGAATTCCGAGCGGTTATAGGCAATGCCGCCGCCGGTGCCGCCCATGGTAAAGGACGGGCGGATGATGGTGGGCAGGCCAACAACGTCAAGCGCCTGGGCTGCCACCGCCATCGCGTGGTTCATATAGCGCTGCTTGCGGTCGGTTTCGCCGAGGTTCCACTGGTTTTCCAGCTCATCCAGCGCCTTGTCGAGCGCGTCGCCGGAAAGCCGGGCCTTTACCTCATTACGAGCAATTTCATGGGTCTTGCGGTCGGCGTCCTTGATCTCGGTGGCATTGGCCAGCATGGATTTCGGCGTTTCAAGGCCAATGCGGGCCATGGCTTCCCGAAACAGGGCGCGGTCTTCGGCCATGTCGATGGCGGCAGGCTTGGCGCCAATCATCTCGACATTGTAGCGATCCAACACGCCCATCCGCTTCAGGGAGAGCGCGGTATTCAAGGCCGTCTGCCCGCCCATGGTTGGCAGCAGCGCATCCGGGCGTTCCTTGGCGATGATCTTGGCGACCACTTCCGGCGTGATCGGCTCAACGTAAGTTGCGTCGGCGAGGCCCGGATCGGTCATGATGGTCGCCGGGTTGGAATTGACCAGAATGACCCGGTAGCCTTCTTCCTTCAGCGCCTTACAGGCCTGGGTGCCGGAATAGTCGAATTCGCATGCCTGGCCGATGACAATCGGTCCAGCGCCGATGATGAGGATGGATTTAATGTCTTGGCGCTTTGGCATGTCTCTATCCGATCTCTTCACCTGCGCGAAAAACCGGCCAAGGTGAGGGGCATCACCGGTCGGGCGCAGATCCATGGTCATTTCAGGCTAGAAGCGGCTTATAGGGAATTGTGGCGATCAGCGGAACCCCCGTTTTCGCTTTTTCTACGGATAAGTGAAGGGCAGGCGCGGCGGGGATGTGGTCCTGCAATTTCCCCTGGGATATTACAGTGAGAAATGGACCGTTTTGTCACATGCCATTTGCGCAGACGCTGTAGGAAACCTGTTCGGTTTCAAAGGAGATGGCCCTCATGCCGCAGACGCAACTGTCGTCCGACCTCATCCGTTTCTCTGCGGCTGGCCGCTCCGGGCCATCGAAACGTCTCGGCATCCGTTTCGATGCTGAAGGTAATTTCCTACCCGAACCGGGCAACACGATTGTTTGCCATCTTCGCCCGGGAAGTGAAAGCCAGAAGGCGATTGTCGCCTTGCAGGAGCGCTATAAGCAAATGCCGGAGGCTGACCATCTGGCCGTTACCCCTGCCTCCAGCCTGCATATGACCCTGTTTCAAGGCATTATCGAACATCGCCGCACCGCCGGTTTCTGGCCAAAGGATCTGCCGCTGGATGCGCCAATCGACGACATGACGGAAATCCTCGCGCAAAGGCTGATGCATTTTACGCCCGGGCCGGATTTTCGCATGAAGATTGCCCGGATGCTGCCGACGGGGCTTCGGTTGGAGCCAATGGGTGAGGCGGATCGCCGGGCCTTGGCGCAGTGGCGCGACAGGCTGGCGGATCTGTTCGGCTATCGCCATCCCGACCATGAGACTTACGAGTTTCATATCACCTTTGCCTATGTCATCAAGCCATTTTCAGAGGCGGCCCTTTTTCAGTGGCAGGCCATGCTGGAGACGGCGCGAGAAGAGTTTCTGAAGCAATTTGAGGATATCGCTCTTGATCCTCCGGCTTTCTGTGCTTTTAACGATATGAAGCATTTCGAAGAACTGATCGTATTGCAGGGTAATATCGACTAAAAAAAGCAACTGTTAAGCAATACGATGTTGTATCGTTTTCGCGTCGCAGGTATCTGAAACCCTGTTGGCTTTTCCAGATCGATGCCATGGGGTTTTTATGCTTTTCGCAAACAGAGTCTGCCGCCGTTTTGCGACATCTCTATGCTCCTCTGGACTCGGATTTTTTTGGAAATTCTCAACGAGGTGGTTGTTTAACTATTTGATCCTACGAGAATTTATGGGAAACAGACGCCGTCCTCGACCATTTCCCCTGGCTGCCTCTCTTTAATGGCGCCATCAAGGCGAAGTGCATTTTTTTACGCTCCGTCAGGGTTGCAAAATTGGCTATCGACTTGCCATGGCAAGGCGTGCAGCCTGATTTTCGTCATGTTCCTTGCTGGTTCTGGCAGATGCCTGGGGCCGGTCCTGGCACATGCCAGGGGCATGACAGCAGATTTTAAAAATCCAAGGTATTTTCATGAGACATTTTTTAATCCATCGCGTTTGCGCATGTAAAACCGTTTCACACTTTTCCTGGAAATGCTCTGGCTACGGCCTATTTGCCCAGGCAACCGATATAAGCCAGGAGACCTGCCCATGATTACTGTCCATTATCTGGAGCATTCCAGGGCGCACCGCATTCTCTGGCTGCTGGAAGAGCTGGGATTGTCTTATGAGGTGAAAACCTACAAGCGCGGCGCCGATATGCATGCACCGGCGGCATTGAAGGCCGTGCATCCGCTGGGGAAATCGCCTGTTATCGAAGACAATGGCCGGATCTTCGCCGAAAGCGGCGCCATTATCGAATATCTGATCGACACCTATGGCGCCGATACCAATGGCAAGATGGTTTTGCGTCCGGCACCGGGCAGCGACGCTTTCCTGCGTTACCGTTACTGGCTGCATTATGCCGAAGGCTCGGCCATGCCCCTTCTGATCTTGAAGCTGGTATTCTCCCGGTTGTCCAAGCAGATGCCGTTTCTGTTGCGCGGAGTGGCTAAGCGGATTTCCGATGGCGTTTGCGGCAAGATGATCGATCCGCAGATCGCTGAGCATCTGGCCTTCTGGCAGGCGGAATTAAAAAAAGACGGCTATTTTGCTGGGTCGGATTTTACCGCCGCCGATATCGCCATGAGCTTCCCGGTGGAATCGGTGCTGTCGATTTCCGGCGATACGGGCGATGTTACCATCCTTCGTTCCTATCTTTCCACAATCCGCGCCAGGCCGGCCTATCAGCGCGCCCTGCAACGCGGCGGAGCTTATATGTTCTCCAAGACCTGACCGCCTTTTTCTTCAAACTCAGTGTTTTGAACACTGTTGGGCTTAAGGTGTTTGGAACACTGTTGGGCTCAAGCCGTTACCAGCCTGCCGCCGTTGCTGTTGCACGGCGGCAGTTTTTGCTGAACATGGGCGTTCTGCTACGCGGCTGGGGAGAGAACCGATGGAACTGGATGGGCGTCGTCAGTCCGAAAATCTCGAGGATGTCAGGGGTGCATCAGGCGGCGGTGGCTTTGGCCGACGCGGCATCCGGCTGCCGCTTGGCGGTGGTGGGCGGGGTTTGAGTTTTTCCACCATCATCATTCTGGTGCTGATCTATTTCGGTCTTCGCCTGATGGGCATCGATATGTTGCAATTGCTGGAGGAGGGCAGTGGGTCCGCGCCATCTTCTTCGCAGCAGCAGGTCAGTGACACGCCAGAACAGGCGGACATGAAAGTATTCGTGAGCCGAGTGCTGGCGTCTACCGAGGATGTCTGGACCACCGCATTTCAAGAGCGCGACGTAACCTATGAAATGCCAAAGCTACGGCTGTTTTCCGGTCAATATCCCTCTGCCTGTGGCGCTGCCTCTGCGGCGACCGGGCCTTTCTACTGCCCTGGAGATCGCCGTATCTATCTCGATACCGCGTTTTTCACGGAGCTATCCAAGCGGTTCCAGGCCTCCGGCGATTTTGCCCAGGCCTATGTGATCGCTCATGAAGTCGGCCACCACGTCCAGAACCTGACCGGCATCCTGCCGAAATTCAACCAGATGCGCAGCTCGATGAGTGCCGCCGACGCCAATCGGATGTCGGTCCGCGTCGAATTGCAGGCTGATTGCTTTGCCGGGATCTGGGGCCGGAAGGCCGATCAGCAGGGATTGCTCTCGGCAGGCGATCTTCAGGAAGCAATGAATGCAGCTCAGCAGATTGGCGACGATACGATTCAAAAGCGGTCCCAGGGCTATGTCGTGCCTGAGAGCTTCAACCACGGCTCCGCCGCACAGCGGATGAAATGGTTCAAGAAAGGCTATGACCAGGGCCGGATGGATGCCTGCGACACCTTTTCCGGCCCGATCTGATGGCGGTTACTTTTCGCTGTCCAGATGCGCCATTTGCGCCTCTGCATAGCGGGAACCGGCGGCGCTGCCCTTGGGGACTGCGGTTTCAAGGGCAGCGATATCCTCCTGTGACAGGGTAAAGTCGAGGGCGCTAAGCGATTCCGTCAATCGGTCGCGGCGGCGGGCACCTATCAGCGGGACGATATCCTCGCCCTTGGCCAGCACCCAGGCGATGGCGGCTTGCGCAGTGGTCATGCCTTTTGAGGTCGCGACCTGCGTCAGGACTTTGACGAGCGCCAGATTGTGGTTGGCATTCTCGCCCTGGAAGCGTGGCGAATGGGCGCGGAAATCCGTTGGTGCCGTTGGTGCGGTCCAGTTGCCGCTGATCAGCCCGCGCGACAGAACCCCATAGGCGGTAATGCCGATGCCGAGTTCCCGGCAGGTCGGCAGGATACTGTCCTCTATGCCACGCGAAATCAGCGAATATTCGATTTGCAGGTCAACGATCGGATGGACGGCTGCTGCCCGCCGGATCGTATCGGCGCCGACTTCCGACAGGCCGATATGCTTGACATAGCCAGCCTGGACCATCTCTGCGATGGCGCCGATGGTCTCTTCAATCGGCACATTGGGATCGAGCCGGGCCGGGCGGTAGATATCGATATGGTCGGTGCCCAGCCGTTGCAATGTGTAAGCCAGCGCCGTCTTTACTGCCGATGGACGTGCATCGTACCCGATCCAGCCGCCCGCCGGGTCGCGCTGAGCGCCGAATTTGACGCTGATCTGCACTTTGTCGCGCAGGCCACCCTTCAGCCCTTCTCCAATCAGCATTTCATTGTGGCCCATGCCGTAGAAATCGCCGGTATCGATCAGCGTTACCCCGGCATCAATGGCGGCGTGCAGGGTGGCGAGGCTTTCTGTGCGGTCGGCAGGCCCGTACATGCCCGACATGCCCATGCATCCCAATCCAAGGCGCGAGGTCTGAGGGCCGGATTTTCCAAGTTTTACCGTTTGCATATCCAGTTTCCTTTTCTGCTGTCTGTCTGAAAACAGGTTTACGCTGTTTGGCTTTGTGCGATAATCCTGTTTATTCCGTATGTGTTGTTTGGAATTATGCACAATGAGCGATCTACCGCTGGCCGATCTCGATGCCTTCGCCACCATTGCCCGGTTGAGAAACTTCCGGGCAGCCGGAAAGTTGCGCGGCGTTTCGGCCTCGTCGTTGAGCGAGGCGATGCGGCGGCTGGAGGCGCGGGTTGGCGTGCGGCTGCTGAACCGCACCACCCGCAGCGTGACCCTGACCGATGCCGGAGCGCGGCTGTTGGAACGGTTATCGCCGACGCTGGCGGATATTGAACTGGCACTTGACGATATCAATCAGTTTCGCGAGCGACCCTTCGGGCGATTGCGGCTCAATGTGCCGGGCATTGTCGCCCGGTGTGTGCTGCCGCCAGTTGTCAACGGCTTTCTGGCCGCCTATCCGGATATCCTGCTGGAGGTGATGGTCAATGATGCTTTGATCGACGTGCTGGCTGAAGGCTGCGATGCCGGCATTCGCTATGAAGAGGCGCTGCATCAGGATATGATCGCGGTTCCTATCGGCCCGCGCCGCCAGCGCTATGTCTGCGTGGCAGCCCCGTCTTATCTTGCGCAGTATGGCAGACCGGATCATCCGCGCGACCTGATCCATCACCGCTCCATTCTGCATCGCTTCAACAGTGGCCGGGTGAATGAATGGCATTTCGAACGCGATGGCGAGGTGATCAATGTCTCCCCGCCACCCCGGCTGATCGCCGAAACGGTCGATCTGGAACTGGCCGCCGTGCGGGCTGGGCTTGGCATGATGCGCACATTCGAGGACTTCATGATCGAGGATTTGAATGCCGGACGACTGGAGCGGGTGCTGACCGATTGGGAGGATGAGTTTTCCGGTCCCTTCCTCTATTATCACAGCCGTCGCCACATGCCCGTGCCACTGCGGGTCTTTATCGATTATATCCGCCAGCATGGCGATCCCGGTTGATCGCCCATAAACAACCGTGATGGGACGACGAGTTTTTCTGAAGCATCTGCTTATGTCTTGAAAACGTCACGGCTTTGACGTACCGAGGCAATTGCATATTATTTCCTCATGCAGCATATCGGTTGAGGAGAAAATATGCATGCAGCTGACCTGTATGCGCCATGTCCGGTATACGATGCTGAAACCCCGCCGCTCGTCCAGCCTGACTGGAAGCGGCTTTTTTTCGTTTTGGAAGTTCTCATGACTTATGCCTCGTCCCAGCGCCTTGGCGCGCCCATTGAAAGCTGGCTTAGCCATGTTCGCGCCACGCTGGCGCTGGGCATTCCCCTGGCTGGTGCGCAATTGGCGCAGCTGGCAATCCACACGACCGATGTGGTGATTGTCGGTCGTCTGGGAGCCGAATCGCTGGCGGCTTTGGTGCTGGCCGGCCAGTTTTTCTTCACGGTGTTTATTTTCGGCTCCGGCTTTTCCATCGCAGTTATGCCGATGGTGGCCAATGCCTATGGCAAGGGCGATGTGCGCCTGGCACGCCGCTCCATTCGCATGGGCTTGTGGGTGTCGCTCGCCTACAGCGTGGTGATGTGGCCGCTCTTCCATTACTCGCGTGATGTGCTGCTGGCCCTGGGGCAGGTGCCACAGGTGGTCGAGCTTGCCTCGAGCTATATCCGCATCATGTGGCTGAGCCTGCCTGTCGCGCTGATGTTTGCGGTGATGCGGGCGTTGGTCAGCGCCATCGGGCGGGCGCAGATCGTCCTGTATATCACCATCGCCACCTTGCTGCTGAATGCCGCCCTGGCTTACTGCATTGTGCTGGGCCATTTCGGCTTTCCGGCTTTCGGCATTCTTGGGGCTGCCTGGGTGGCGGTTTCGGTCAATGTCTTCGCCATGATCGCCATGGGTCTCTATCTGCACTTCAACAGCGTCACCCGGAAATACGAATTGTTCGTGCGCTTCTGGCGGCCCGATTGGGATGCGTTGCGCGATGTGATCAAGCTTGGCCTGCCGATTGGCGTCACGGTGCTGGCTGAAGTCAGCCTGTTTACGGCGGCTTCCCTGTTGATGGGCAGCATTGGCACGATTGAGTTGGCCGCGCATGGCATTGCCCTGCAATTGGCCTCCATCGCCTTCATGATCCCGCTGGGGCTGGCGCAGGCCGCCACCGTGCGGATCGGTGTTGCCCATGGACGCGGCGATTTTACCGATGTGGTACGGGCCTCCATCACGGTTGTCTGCATGGCAGCCCTGATCTCGGTGATCGGCGGGTTGCTGTTCTTCTTTTTTTCCAACGAATTGAGTGGAATGTTCCTCGACCGGGGTCGGGGCGATGCGGCGGCGGTGCTGGATTATGCAGCGCCGCTGGTGGTGGTCGCCGGTATTTTCCAGCTGGTCGATGGCATGCAGGCGGTTGCTACCGGGCTGCTGCGTGGCCTGAAGGATGCCAGCGTGCCGATGATCCTGGCGCTGATTTCCTATTGGCCAATTGGTTTCGGCCTGGCCTGGTTCATGGCGTTTCCCTTGGGTATGGGCGGTCTTGGCGTCTGGTTTGGTTTCCTGATCGGGCTTTCCAGCGCCGCTGTCATGATGGGGCTGCGGTTCTGGCTACGGCTTCGCCACGAAATGCGGATGATGAGCCGGTAAAGCTGTTCTACCCGTATTATAAGGTTCTGCATGAGAATCAAATAAGCCGACCAAGTGATTGGTCGGCTTATGTTTTTTTATGGGCTATAATCTGTGGTTCAGCGCTCGGCCAAAGCCGGTTCGCCCTTCTTCTCGCGTACCATGTTGATGAAGCGGCGGAACAGATAGTGGCTGTCTTGCGGGCCGGGCGAGGCTTCCGGGTGGTGCTGGACGGAAAACACCGGCTTGCCGGTCAGGCGCAGGCCGCAATTGGTGTTGTCGAACAGCGAAATATGAGTCTCTTCAACGCCTTCCGGCAGGGACTTCGAATCCACTGCGAAGCCGTGGTTCATCGAGACGATCTCCACCTTGCCGGTGGTGAAATCCTTGACCGGATGGTTGGCGCCGTGGTGGCCCTGATGCATCTTTTCTGTCTTGGCGCCCAGCGCCAGACCCAGCATCTGATGGCCAAGGCAAATGCCGAACAGCGGGATATCGGTGTTGATCAATTCCTTGATGACCGGCACGGCGTATTCACCGGTTGCAGCCGGATCGCCGGGGCCATTGGAGAGGAAAATGCCATCCGGCGACAAGGCCAGAATATCTTCGGCGCTGGTATTGGCAGGCACGACCGTGACCTTGCATTTCAGGCCGGTAAACAGCCGCAGGATATTGCGCTTCACGCCAAAATCCACGCAGACGACGTGATAATCGGCATCCTTGTCAGCCAGCTCCGAAAAGCCTTCGTTCCACACCCAGGGCTTTTCACCCCATGTCGAGGACTGACCGGAGGAGGCGACCTTGGCAAGATCAAGACCTTCCAGCCCGCTCCAGGCCTTGGCCTTGGCCTTCAGCGCCTCGATGTCGAAATTGCCGTTCGGGTCATGGGCGATGACCGCGTTCGGCGCACCGTTTTCGCGAATCCAGGCAGTCAGCGCCCGCGTATCGACACCGGACAGGCCGATCATGCCGCGTGCCTTCAACCAGGCATCAAGATGCTTGGTGGCGCGGAAATTGGATGGTTCGGTGATATCGGCCTTGAAGATCACCCCGACTGCGCCGTGGCGGGCGGCGGGCGTCAGGTCTTCAATGTCTTCCTCATTGGTGCCGACATTGCCGATATGGGGAAAGGTGAAGGTAACGATCTGGCCGAGATAGGAGGGATCGGTGAGGATTTCCTCATAGCCGGTCAGCGCGGTGTTGAAGCACACCTCGGCCTGAACATCGCCGGTGGCGCCGACGCCCTGACCTTCGATGACGGTGCCGTCAGCCAGAACCAGAAGCGCTGTCGGCTTGGTTGTTGTCCAGGCTGCGGTGGGCAATGGCGATGTTGCGGTCATATCCGTTCCTTTTCCAGCCGCTTGCCCCGGCCGATGCAAACCGGCGGCGCGTGGCTATCTGTATGTGCCAGTATCTAGTTGTGCCAAGGGTCCTCGCGCAGCAAGAGGATGCGCGTGCGGGAACCTGATGTCGATGTCTGTGCAGGCGATGGTACATAGACGAGAAGCGTGGGCCGGGTCAATTGTTCCTCTGGCAAAAGAGGTGTTTTCCCTTGAAGTCTTGAAAGACCCCCGCATTGCGCGGAGCCTCTGGGAGGGGTATCACCACGCCTGAAGCGAGCCACGATGCCGTTTGAACGGCGGCCAGGGGCTCCACAGTCACCCAAGGAGATGAAGACATGCTACGCGAGGATCTGACGACTGCGCTGAAGGAAGCGATGAAAGCCAAGGACAGCCGTCGGCTTTCCACCATCCGCCTGGTGCAATCGGCCATCAAGGACCGCGATATCGCCAATCGCGGCGAGGGCAAGGCCGAGGCCAGCGACGACGACATCCTTCAGCTGATGGCCAAGCTGGTGAAGCAGCGTGAGGAATCGGCCAAGATCTACGAAGACAATGCCCGCCCCGAGCTTGCCGCCCAGGAGCGTGAGGAAGTGGCGATCATCAAGGGCTTCATGCCCGAGCAGATGGATGACGATAAAGTCCGCGAAGCGATTTCTGGCATCATCACCGAAATCAGCGCCGAAGGCGTGCGCGACATGGGCAAGGTGATGGCCGCTTTGAAAGAACGCTATGCCGGTCAGATGGATTTCGCCAAGGCCTCCGGCGTGGTGAAAGAGCTTTTGACGAAGTAAGGCCGAAGTCGCCGTATACAGCGTTGTGCGCCATAGATGGCGCACAACGGGTCGCTAAAGCGCTTTATATCTATGGCAGCTTCTCGCTTTCTTTATTCTGCGGCGAGTGGCGCAGCCTCTCGTGGCAATGCGCCGATAGCGGCAAACAGTGCCTTGTCCTCACCTATGCCGGCATTGGGTGTGGTCAACAGCGTATCGCCGTAGAAGACCGAGTTGGCACCGGAGACCAGACAAAGAATTTGCGCTTCCCGGTTTAATGTCGAGCGACCGGCCGACAGGCGGACCGTGGATCTCGGCATGACGATCCTTGTCGTCGCCACCATGCGCACCAGTTCCAGCGGATCGATCCGCGGCATGGCGGCAAGCGGTGTCCCCTCCACAGGCACCAGCGCGTTGATCGGGACGCTTTCGGGATGCGGGCGCATCGATGCCAGGACCTGGAGCATGGAGGCGCGATCGCGGATGGTCTCGCCCATGCCGATAATGCCGCCGCAACAGAGGTCGATGCCGAAAGAGCGGACGATGGACAGGGTTTCCAGCCGGTCTGCATAGCTGCGGGTGGTGATGATCTCACCGTAAAATTCCGGACTGGTGTCCAGATTATGGTTGTAAGCCGTTAGTCCAGCCTCGGCCAGTTTCTCAGCCTGGTGCTTTTCCAGCATGCCGAGTGTCACGCAGGCTTCCATGCCGAGATCGCGAACGCCGCGCACCATGGTCAGTACGGCGTCAAACTCTTTGCCATCGCGCACCTGCCGCCACGCTGCCCCCATGCAGAAGCGCTCGGCACCGGCATCCCTTGCCCGCTTTGCAAGCGCCAGCACGCTGTCTGGCTGCATGAGGCGATCCTTCGTCAGCTTCACCTCCCGGTGATGGGCCGATTGCGGGCAATAGGCGCAGTCTTCCGGACACCCGCCGGTCTTGATCGACAGCAGGCTTGCCTTCTGCACGGCATTTGGGTCGTGGTGACGGCCATGGACAGCGTTGGCATGGCCGATCAATTCCAGAAGGGGTAGATTGTGAAGGGTGACGATCTCTTCCACGCTCCAGTCATGGCGAATTTCGCCCGCCGCCCGACTCATTGCTCCGTCTCCTGCTGGCGTTTTGTCTTTGATGGCCACTGGCTGGCGATCAGCGCCGCAAGCACACATTTCACCAGGTCACCGCCCAGAAAGGGCAGGAGGCCAACGGTTAGCAGTGTTGCGGTCGGAACGAAGAAGGCAAGCCAGGCGAGGCCTGCGGCATAGACCAATGCCAGCCCAGCAAAACTGGCAAGAAGGTGCATCACCAGCCCGCGTCCATGGCCGATCAAACCGGTGAGCCAGGCCGCCAGCCAGTATCCAGCAAGATAGCCGCCAGTTGGTCCCATCATATAGGCAAGCCCGATGCCGCGTTCCGGCGAGCCGGAAAACACGGGCGCACCGACAGCACCGACGGCCAGGTAGGTGGTGAAGATGGTCAGCGACATCTGCGGCCCAAGCATCAGCGCGAACGCCATCACCGCAAAGGTATGCAGTGTCATTGGGACCGGCCAGAAGGGGATCTGCACTTTGGCCGCCAAGGTCATCAGCAGCACGCCGACAGAAACAATGATTATTTTATCGATAAAAATATAAAACGCATTCTTATTGACTCGAGAAAGAAGGGAAATGTCCATGTTGCCTCCAATTTTTATGTCTATTTTGAAAAATTATCGATAAAATATCGAGCCTGGGCTTGTTGTCAATCCCAACGCTTGCTCCTTGGGAGTCGTTGGCTCATTTTGAGGCCCGGGGATTTCCCTCATTTTCGAATGGGATGTGCCCTTATGATGGGCCAAAGGCCGGAAAGGGACTGCAGACGCTGGAGCATGGAGGGCGCAAAGGGGAAAGCACATGTGAATAGCGGGCACATCCCATGAAAGCCGTGGCGCTTGCCTTTCATACCTCCTATATAACCAGATCATTCCTCAAGGTTGCCCAATGCGCTTTTCAAACGACTTTCTCGACGAGATCCGCGACCGCGTGCCGATTTCGGCCGTGATTGGCGCGCGCGTGCCGTGGGATCGCAAGAAAACCAACGTGTCGCGCGGCGATTACTGGGCCTGCTGCCCGTTTCATGGCGAAAAAAGCCCGAGCTTTCACTGTGAGGATCGCAAGGGCCGTTACCATTGCTTCGGCTGCGGTGTGTCCGGCGATCATTTTCGCTTCCTGACCGATCTGGAAGGCCTTAACTTTCCGGAAGCCGTCGAGCGGATTGCCGACATGGCCGGTATCGCCATGCCCAAGGTGGATGTGCGCGACATAGAGCGTGAGCGCGAGCGCACCAGCCTTCAGGATGTCATGGAAATGGCCACCCTGTTCTTCCAGGACCAGCTGCAAGCAGCCCAGGGCGCCAAGGCGCGGGCCTATCTGCGGGAGCGCGGGCTTTCGGGCCGCACCATCGAGACCTTCCGGCTGGGCTATGCGCCGGAAAGCCGCAATGCGCTGAAGGAACATCTGGCTGGCAAAGGCGTGCCGAAAGAGCAGATCGAGGCCTGCGGGCTGGTGGTACATGGGCCGGATATTCCGGTCTCCTATGACCGTTTCCGTGATCGGATCATGTTTCCAATCCTGTCTTCCCGCGACAAGGTGATTGCCTTTGGCGGTCGGGCGATGTCGCCGGATGCGCCCGCCAAATATCTCAATTCCAACGAGACGGAACTGTTTCACAAGGGCAATGTGCTCTATAATTTCTCCCGCGCCAGGCGGACGCTTCAGGGCGCCGATGGAGCAGAGACGATCATAGCCGTGGAAGGCTATATGGATGTGATCGCGCTCTATCAGGCGGGCGTCGAAAATGCCGTTGCGCCACTCGGTACGGCGCTGACCGAAAACCAGCTGGAACTGATGTGGAAAATGACGCCGCAGCCGGTTCTGTGTTTCGATGGCGACGGTGCCGGGCAGCGTGCGGCGTTTCGCGCTGTCGATCTTGCGCTGCCGCATCTGAAACCCGGCAAGAGCGTCCGCTTTGCTATGCTGCCGGATGGCAAGGACCCCGACGATCTGGTCAAACAGGATGGCCGTGCGCCTTTCGATAGGGTGCTGGCCGAGGCCCGCTCTCTGGATGAAATGGTCTGGGTACGCGAAACAGGCCAAGGCCGGTTCGATACGCCAGAGCAGCGCGCCGAGCTGGAGGCGCGGTTAAAGCAGATCGTCAATATCATTGCTGATGAGAATGTGCGTCGCCACTATCAGCAGAATGTCCGCGACCGGCTCTATGGGTTCTTCCAGGGGCAGGGGACGGCTCGCGCCGGGCGCGGCAATTTCGAGCGGGGTGGTGGTGGCTTTTCCGGCAACCGGCCTGGCAATGGCCGTTTTCAAAACGGGGCGGGTGGACGCGGCGGGCCGGGTGGCCAGCGTCCCGGCAGCACGGTGGCCTCCGACCGGCTGACCCGGTCGGGCATGGTTAGTCGCAGCCACGACCAGCCCAGCCTGCGCGAAAGCGTGCTGGCGCTGACCATCGTCAATCATCCGCAATTGTTGCAGGAGGATTATGACGAGATTTCCTGCATCGATTTCGACAGCCGTGATCTGCAAAGGCTTTGGCCAGCAGTACTGACTGCGGTTGCGCAAACCGGGGCGCAGCTGACCCGCGAAGATCTGTCCGAACGGCTGACGGCGAGTGGTTTCGATACGCTGCTAAAGGCGCTGGACCAGCAGATCCGCAATGCCAGACTGTGGACGGCAACGACGGTGGCCGCACTGGAAGACGCCCGCGAGGGCTATACCCAGGCGCTGTCCCTGCATAAGCGTGCCAAGGCGCTGCGCCGCCAGCGTATCGAGCTGGAACGCGAGATTGCCGAAGCCACCGAGGCTGATGATGCCGGGCGGATCGATGGACTGATGTCGGTTTTGCAGGAAGTGCAGCTGGAAATCGTTCGGATGGAGAACCAGGAAGCGATCATCGATGGCTTCGGCGTGATGTCGGGCCGTGTCAAGGGACCAGCTTATGGTCACAATTCATAACGCTTTTGCAAGCTTTGTTATGGCAGATACCGACCGCGCCCCTTGTATCGGCGGCGTGAGTGCCTAGATTTCAGTTCAAACCGGGTGAAGTTCCTGAGATCGAGGCCGTGCCTGTCCCGAAAGGATGTTCCAAAAGGACGGGTTAATGACGTGACGATTGAATGGCTCCCTGCCACGTGTGGCGCGTATGGAGGCGTTAGATAAGGAGCGTAGAGCGAGATGAATGGTTTTTTCGCGATATCAACAGGCACAATCGCTTTAAGAGGCTTGACGTATCGATAAATTGTGGGAATCACGGTCAAACGAAAAAATGAGGTGACGCAGGTTGCGCCGGGTCTATGCTGGCGGGCTTCGTCGCCTGTTTGTGCAGTTATACTGCAATCGGCGGGAACCATGGTGGTCAATCGGGAATTAGACATCGCGGCGTAACGGCCTTTAGAGCGTGTAAAACGTAACAAGGCTGGTATATCGTTCGGCATTTAGGGCATGGTTTATCTTCGGCCGCATCTGGTTTGAGAAATTATGCTGCACATTTAGGGTTTTACAGAGCGTTTCGTGCGTATGGTCAACGCATGGCACTGTAGGTCGTAACCAGTGATTCGCAGTGGTCGGTGCAAGGCTATGCCCCATCTGGCGCGTGACAGCACTGCGGAAAATTGAAGCGTCAGGGAAAGCGACGAGACATATGGCAACCAAGGTCAAGGAAAACGAAGAAGCCGAGAACGAGCGCGATGGCGCGACCGACGGTCCGCTTCTCGATCTTTCGGATGACGCGGTCAAGAAAATGATCAAAGCCGCCAAGAAGCGCGGCTACGTCACTATGGATGAGCTGAATTCGGTTCTGCCGTCTGAGGAAGTGACCTCGGAGCAGATCGAAGACACCATGGCGATGCTTTCCGACATGGGCATCAACGTTGTCGAGGACGAGGACGCCGAAGATCCGGCGGCCGAAGAAAGCGATAACGACGAAGAAGCCGAAAGCGAAGGCGGCGAGCTGGCACCTGCTGGCAATACCGCTGTTGCCACAGCCAAGAAGAAAGAACCGACAGACCGCACGGACGACCCGGTGCGCATGTATCTGCGCGAAATGGGCTCGGTCGAGCTTCTGTCGCGCGAAGGCGAAATCGCCATTGCCAAGCGCATCGAGGCTGGCCGCGAAACGATGATCGCCGGTCTCTGCGAGAGCCCGCTGACCTTCCAGGCGCTGATTATCTGGCGTGACGAGCTGAACGAAGGCACGACACTGCTGCGCGAGATCATCGATCTCGAGACCACCTATTCCGGTCCCGAGGCCAAGGCCGCACCGCAATTCCAGAGCCCGGAAAAGATCGAGGCGGACCGCAAGGCTGCCGAGGAAAAGGAAAAGACCCGCCGGGTCCGCTCCAGCGAAGACGACATCACCAATGTCGGCGGCGACATGCAGATGCCGGAAGAAGAGGAAGAGGACGAAGACGAGTCCAATCTTTCGCTGGCCGCCATGGAAGCCGAGCTGCGCCCGCAGGTCATGGAAACCCTCGACCTGATCGCCGATACCTACAAGAAGCTGCGCAAGTTGCAGGACCAGCAGGTGGAAGCGCGGCTGGCCTGTGCCGGCACGCTGTCATCCGGCCAGGAGCGGCGTTACAAGGAACTGAAGGATCAGCTGATCACGGCAGTCAAATCGCTGTCGCTGAACCAGAACCGTATCGACAGCCTTGTCGAGCAGCTCTACGACATTTCCAAGCGCCTGATGCAGAACGAAGGCCGTCTGTTGCGGCTGGCTGAAAGCTACGGCGTCAAGCGCGATAGCTTCCTGGAGCAGTATCAGGGCGCGGAACTTGATCCCAACTGGATGAAGTCGGTCGGAAATCTTGCTGCCCGCGGCTGGAAGGATTTCGCCCGCGAGGAAAACAACACGATCCGGGAAATTCGTCAGGAAATCCAGAATCTGGCCACCGAAACCGGCATTTCCATCGCCGAATTCCGCCGTATCGTCTCCATGGTACAGAAGGGCGAACGCGAAGCCCGGATCGCCAAGAAGGAAATGGTCGAGGCCAATCTGCGTCTGGTTATTTCGATTGCCAAGAAATACACCAATCGCGGCCTGCAATTCCTCGACCTGATTCAGGAAGGCAATATCGGCCTGATGAAGGCGGTTGATAAGTTCGAATACCGGCGCGGCTATAAGTTCTCCACCTATGCGACGTGGTGGATCAGGCAGGCAATCACCCGTTCGATTGCCGACCAGGCCCGCACGATCCGTATTCCGGTGCATATGATCGAAACGATCAACAAGATCGTTCGTACCTCGCGCCAGATGCTGCACGAAATTGGCCGCGAACCCACCCCGGAAGAACTGGCTGAAAAGCTGGCCATGCCGCTCGAAAAAGTTCGCAAGGTGCTGAAAATCGCCAAGGAGCCGATCTCGCTCGAAACCCCCGTGGGCGACGAGGAAGATTCGCATCTCGGCGACTTCATCGAGGACAAGAACGCGCTGCTGCCCATCGATGCCGCCATCCAGGCCAACCTGCGCGAAACCACAACTCGCGTGCTGGCCTCGCTGACACCGCGCGAAGAGCGCGTGCTGCGCATGCGCTTCGGCATCGGCATGAACACCGACCACACGCTGGAAGAAGTCGGCCAACAGTTCTCGGTCACCCGCGAACGTATCCGCCAGATCGAAGCCAAGGCCCTGCGCAAGCTCAAGCATCCAAGCCGGAGCCGCAAACTGCGCAGCTTCCTGGACAGCTAAGGTTAGCCAAGAGACAAAAGTTGAAAACCCGGCGGAAACGCCGGGTTTTTGCATCTTAGGGTGAGGAAGATGGTTGCTGATGGAGCGGGGTTTACCCCCCTCTGTCCTGCCGGACATCTCCCCCTCAAGGGGGGAGATCGACGTGGAGCAGGCCTCTCACGCGCATAAAAATCGATTCTATTTCGCAACAGGCTTGATGGGAAAACGGGTATGCACCACCATCCGATCTCCCCCCTTGAGGGGGAGATGCCTGGCAAGGCAGAGGGGGGTAAGCGGCATATCAAAACGTCTGCGCCGTGTCCTATGGTTCAATCTGAACCCGGCAAACTCTCGCTGCCTAATGCTTACGTATCGCGGACCGATAGGGCGGCGATGGTAGACGGAACGCTGGCGGCGGATGAGGTGACCACGGTGGGTTTTGCAATGGGCGGCGCGGGGTTCGCGGCAATCAAATATCCCGTCCGCGAGGGGGCTGGGGGGATGCTGGCTGCTATGGCGGATGCAGATGTCATTTTGTTCTCCTGACCGGCCTTTTCCGTATCATGTGGCGTCGTCCGGTTGATAGCGAGGCCATCATCGCCCCGCCAGAATAACCGGGCTTGCCCGGCGCGCGCCAATATCCTGTACACCCGTGAGAAAATTCTGATTTGAAAAAAGATAATTTTATTGATTGTGCATAATGCAGCGCAAAAATTGCTGCTGTGGCGAAATTCTCGCCGCATGGGTGTGCTTTATCAAAAACTCGTGCCGCAAGCCCGCGCGGTAATGGGCTGATCTTGCTGCATCAACGCCTTCATCCCCGCCCAATAAAATCCCATCTGCCCCACTTCCAATCCCCACCCTTTATGCGCTAAACATCGGGTGAGATCGGTTGTAACGCGCCGATCTTGGGGCATGGAAACCCCTTACACAACGGCCTGTGTCGGTCGTTATAAAGACACCCCTCAGCCATAGGTTTGTGGCTGAGGCGGTGAACTGTGTCTATACGGTTCGCTCTCTACCATTCTCTATGGTCGGGGAGGTCTCGGCGTATGTCCAGAGCTTCGGCTTAAAGGTCGGGGCGGTCGTCTTGTGTACGGCTTTCCAACTCCCCGATCACCAGAGGGCAAAACCCTCCGGTGATCGCTCGTGTTGTTCACAGGGAGCGCCGCAATGGAGACTTACGATATCTGGGCTGACCTTCTCGCCACCTTCCGCGCCTCGCCGGATGCGATCAAGGCCCTCTGGCTGCTGATCCCGCCGGGCGTGTTTCTGGCCGTCCTGGCGCTGCTGCTCCGCTACCGCCTGCGACGGAGCGAGGCAGATAAAAACACCGAACTGACCTACACCGTCATCCGCCAGGACGACCAGACCGTGCAAATCTACAGCCACGGCACCGGCACCCCCCACACCGACCCAATTTTCCTGCCTGTAACACGAGCCGATAGCGGCAAATTGCTGGAATACTGGGAACGGTCTGAGCATTCTTAGCGGTGCAGTGCGGTTGGTTCCCGAGTGACACGTACTGTACTTCTGGGAATGCTAGTCACGGCTCTGATAAAAGAATTTGAGTCCGCCGGATTTGAATTTTGGGGTAGCGGCTCTCAATGAGCATTTCGAGTTGGTTTTTGCCGATCACTCAAAAGTCTTCGGTTATTTTCCGCGCTCAGACGAGTGGCAGCAGACCTATGCCTCGCGGCCAATCACCCCAATCTCCCCCGCACCACCCGCATAAACACCCTCGCTCCAACCTCAATCAACGCATCTGGAAAGTCATAATCCGGGTTGTGCAGGGCCGGGTGTGTCTCACCTGCGCCGAGGAAGAACATGGCGGCGGGGGAGGTGGTGCGGAAGCGGCCGAAATCTTCTGAGGCGCGCATCGGCAGGGCGCGGGCGTCGTGGGTTATGCCTTCGGCATCGAGGGCGGTGGCGAGGGCGGTGACGGCTTCGGGAGCGTTTTCGCAATGCAGGAAGATGTCGTGATAGGTGAGGGTCAGGCCAAGGCCGTGTTGTGCTGCGGTCGCGTGTGCGAGGGCTTCGGCTTGGCTGCAAAGCCCGTCCATGCCCTCATCGGTCAGGGTTCTCAGCGTCACCCGGATTTCGCCGTCGCCGGGCGCGATGCCGAAGGCGGGTTCGCCGAGTGTTGCGTGGGTCACGGTGGCAAGGCGGAAGTCGGTGGCCGGTGGGGCGCTGTGGGAGAGGGCGGTCAGGGCTGGCATCAGGCTGCTGACCGCCTGCATTGGCGACAGGCCGGTTTCGGGCTGCGAGGCATGGGCGGTCTTGCCGGTCAGCGTGATTTTCAACCCGCGTGAGGCGCAGTTGACCGGGCCTGCCTTCAGCGCCACATGGCCGAGCGGAATGCCCGGCAGATTGTGGAGGGAAAAGGCCAGATCCGGCGCAATCTCAGCAAAACGCGGATCGGCCAGCACAGCGGCGGCACCCGCGCCATTTTCCTCGGCAGGCTGAAACAGCAGCACAACGCGGCCTGTGGCAGGCGGCTGGCGCGACAGGCCAAGCGCCAGCGCCAGCAGAATGGTGGAATGGCCGTCATGGCCGCAGAGATGGCCTTTTCCCGGAATTGTCGATCCATAGGGCGGGCCGGTTTTTTCCGTAATCGGCAGGGCGTCGAGTTCGGAGCGAAACAGCAGGGTCGGGCCGGGTGCCGCACCCGAAAACACCGCCGCCACACCATGGCCGCCAAGCCCGGTCAGGATGCGGGTGGGGTTGAGCGGTGTCAGTGCCTCGACGATCCGCCGGGCTGTCTCTTGTTCCTCACCGGAGACTTCAGGATAGCGATGAAGCTCGTGGCGGATGGCGGTGAGAGCGTGCAGATCGGTAGGGCTGAGGAACATGGTGGCTCCGCAATGGCGTGGCTGACATGCGTCTGTTAGCACGCCCTTGTGTCGGTCTGAAAGTATTGTGTCGGGCTGAAAGTGTCGAAACGCGGCTTGCGGGTTTGCGGCGGGCATCAGCCCCGTGTATGGATCGTGCAATGCAGGAAAAGCCGCAACCGATGCATAAACGCTTTGTCTGGGGCGTCACCGCCTCGGTGCTGCTGCATGGGCTTTTGGTTCTGGCATTCCTGGCCCATTGGCCCACCCCTGCGCCGGATGCACCGAAGGAAGAGGTCGTGTCGGTTTCCATTGAACCGCCACCAGAGGAAAAACCTCAACCCGAGAAAACCAAGCCGGAACAGCAATTGCAGCTGGAGTTGAAGCCGGAGGCCAAGCCGAAGGAAGAACCGGCGGCACCAGCCCCCAAAGCCCCCGCACCCAAAGCAGAAGAGAAGAAGCCAGAGGAGAAGCAGGAGGCCAAACCGCCTGCACCCGCACCATCACCGGAGCCGCCAAAGCCCGCCGAGGATAAGCCCCAGGCCTTCGAATCCGCGCCGAAGGACGAGGAGGCCCCGAAGGAGGATGCGCCCCCCGTGCCGCCGCCTGCCGAGGAACCGGCGGCACAACCCCAGTCACCACCTCCCGCTGCACCGAAACCCGGGCCGGATAAATCTGCCGCAGGCGATCCGCAAAAACCCGACCCGCCGCAACCGCCCGCCCTGCCAAAGGATGTGACGCCACCGGATGCCGGGCTGGCCGGACAATTGCCAGCGCCGGACAAGGTGGAAAAGCCGGGCGGCGGGCTGGTGACGGAACAACGCTTTGCACTGGATGAGGAGAGCGCCGCGCAGCCGCAGCAAAAGCGCGAGGCCTCGCCTTCGCCTGCATCGGCGGACAAGAAAGCCGGGCCTGTTGCCGCGTTGAAGCCCGCCAAACGGATCTATTCCAAGGCAACGCTATCCGATCCGCGTGTGCGCCAGGCCCTCGGCACGCTGCCGCCGGAACGCCGGATCGTGCAGATTTGCAGCATTGAAATGCTGGAACAGATCCGCCGCGCCGTTCCCGGTGCCGTGCCGGATGTGATTACGGGATCGCCGACAACGCGACAGACCATTACCGCACGGTTGATGGATGTTTCGGGTGCTGCGTTCCGCAGCCGGGGGCAATGGTATGATATCAGTTACCATTGCGAAACGGATGCCAAGACCTTGGCGATCACCAGTTTCAGTTTTTCACTCGGGGCCGCCGTGCCGAAAAGCCAGTGGCAGGCACGGCGGTTTCCGGTGAACTGACGCTTACGAATGCCGGAGCAGCCCGATGGCGATCCAGGCCATGACCACGGCGATGATCGCATCCAGAATGCGCCAGGAGGCGGGCCGGGCAAAGACCGGCACCAGCAACCGTGCGCCATAGCCGAGCGAGAAGAAAAACAGGAAGGATGCCGAAACCGCGCCAAGGCCGAAGGCTGTCTTGTGATCCGCAAAGCGGCTGGAAATGGAGCCGATCAGCAGCACCGTATCCAGATAGACATGCGGATTGAGAAAGGTGAGGGCGAGGCAGGTGGCAAGGCTTGCGGTGAGAGTGCTGGGCTTGGCCTCGCCGGGCGCAAGGCTGCTTTCGGTTTTCAATGCGGCCAGGGTGTGCCGGGCGCTATAGGCCAGAAGAAACGCCGCGCCACCATAGCGCAGCACTGGCTCAAAAGCGGGCAGAAGGGCGGTTACCGTCGCCAGCGCGCCAATGCCAAGCGAAATCAGCAAGGCATCTGCGGTGGCGCAGGTGAGGGACAGGATAAAGACATGCTCGCGTCGCAAGCCCTGACGCAGCAGGAAGGCGTTTTGCGCCCCAATGGCGACAATCAGGCTCAGGCCAAGAAACAGGCCGGAAAAATAGGCGTTTTGCATCGAGGTCTCCAGGTTTCCGCCCTTTGACTAATGCAAATGAATTCATTAGAAAAATTAACAAATATAACCAGGCATAAGAAATTCTAATGACATTTGATGGTGAGCACCTGTCAGCGCTGGTGGCTGTGCTGCGCAGCGGCAGTTTCGAAAAAGCCGCCCGTCAGTTGGGAGTTACGCAATCGGCGATCTCGCAGCGCATCAAGCTGCTGGAGGAGCGATCCGGCACGGCGCTGATCATTCGTGGCCAGCCCTGCTTGCCGACTTCGGCGGGGGCGCGACTTTGCCGCCATGCCGAGGAAGTCGCCCTGCTGGAGCGCCAGGTGATCGGTGATCTCGGACTTGCGCAAGCGGCCCAGGTGACGGTGCGGCTGGCAATCAACGCCGATAGTCTGGCGACGTGGTTCGTGCCAGCCATGGCCGCGGTGGAGGGCCTGTTGTTCGATCTCGTGCTTGACGATCAGGACCACAGCGCCGATTGGCTGCGGCGCGGTGAGGTGCGGGCGGCGGTGACTTCGCTTGCTGCGCCCGTTCAGGGCTGCGATTGCCGACCGCTTGGTTTGCTGACCTACCGCGCCACGGCCAGCCCTGATTTCGCGGCGCGATGGTTTGCGCAAGGGGTGACCGCTGAGGCTCTGGGGGGTGCCCCCTGTCTTACCTTCAATGCCAAGGATGGACTGCAAACCGCTTGGATGGAGCAGGTGGCCGGATGCCGCCTGTCGCCGCCTTGCCATTGGCTGCCCTCCAGCCAGGCTTTTATCGACGCTTCGCGTCTGGGGCTGGGCTGGGGCATGAACCCGGAAGTCACGGTGGCACCTTTGATTGCCGAGGGCGTGCTGGTGGATCTGATGCCGGATCAACCGCTTGCCGTGCCGCTTTATTGGCACTGGAGCAGGGCGCTGGGCCAGGCGCTCGATCCGCTAACGGCAAGCGTCCTTGCCGCAGCCCGTCAATGCTTGCAGCCCATGGCGCAGAAGCCTTTATCCATGCGGTAAGACTGCATTCACCACAAAGTATATTGGGGTCGTAGAGACGGATGGTACAACGCTTTGTTGTTAAGCTTTCTCTCATATTGTTGCCTCGCGTCGATAGCTGGGAGGCCTTGGGATAGACGATGAAGGGGATGGTTTTTACGGAAATGCTCGAATTCGTCGCCGCGACCTGGAATGAAGACATGGCTGACGACATTATCGAAGCCTCTCTGCTCACCAATGGGCTTGCCAGCGGTGGCGCCTATACCAGCGTTGGCACTTATGACCATCGTGAAATGGGCGCGCTGCTGGGCGCGCTGTCGCAGCGCTCCGGTCTTGACGTCGATGCATTGATGCAAGCGTTCGGACTGCACCTTGCGAGGCGTTTCGCCGTGTTGTTTCCAGGCTTTTTCGAGCGCAGCGGCGGTCTCTTTGGCTTTCTCGCCAGCATTGACGCCCATATTCATGTCGAGGTGAAAAAGCTCTATCCCGATGCGGAATTGCCTTCCTTTGAAATTCTCAGCCAGGACGCTACGTCCCTGTCCATGCTCTATCGGTCCGGGAGAAAAATGGAGGCCCTGGCGGAAGGCTTGATCCAGGGAGCCGCCCAGCATTTCGGCAGTACTGTTACGGTCGAACGCAGCGCGCGCGACGATGGGTCAACTCTGTTTGTGATCGCCGAGAGCGTATCGTGATGGTAAACCAGCCACTTGAGGTTTCCGATTCTGATAGGATCGACCGGCTGACTCGCCGCCTGGAGCGCGAGCGCGAGGCCCGCCGCCAAGCAGAGACATTGCTGGAAGAGCGTGCGCGTGAACTTTATATGGCCAATTGCCAGCTGGCCAGGCAGGCGGAAGATCTCGAACAGCGCGTCATGCAGCGCACTGCGGAACTGGTGCAGGAGCGCGAACGCGCCATGGCGCTGGCCCAGCAGGATCAATTGACCGGGCTTGCCAATCGCCGCAGCTTTACCGCAGTTTTGACCGACGCTTGCCAGAAGAGCCGCCTTCGAGGCGACCGTATCACCGTCGTTATCGTTGATATGGACAGGTTCAAGTTGATCAACGACGCTTATGGTCATGAGGCGGGAGATGCGGTGCTGCGGGAATTTGCCCGCCGGCTGATGGTTGCGGCTGGACCTGGAACGGTGGCACGGCTGGGTGGTGACGAATTTGCATTGATTCTCGACCACCTGCCGGATGTGACGGCCGATCATGCCTTTGTCTCTAGCTTTCGCGCCAGCTTGCAGGAGCCGGTTCTCTTCAACGGCAAACGCCTGGAGGTCTCGGCGTCTATTGGATATGCGAGCCTGCCGGATCACGCCGCATCGTCCACCGAATTGCTGCGGCATGCCGATATGGCGCTCTACGTTTCCAAGAAAGCCGGGCTGTCGCTGGCGACCGGTTTTGACGACGACCTTTGGGCCGAGGCCAACGAGCGACGCTTGCTGGAACTGGAATTTGTGCTGGCCATGGACCGCCATGAAATCATGCCCTGGTATCAGCCGATCGTTGATGGAGCCAGTAAGCGGATACTAGGGGTGGAAGTGCTGGCACGCTGGCATCATCCCTATCGCGGTCTGGTGCTGCCGGGTGTTTTCCTGCCGCTGGCCGAAGAGCGCAATCTTCTGGATCGGTTGTTTGCGCAGGTCGCCCGCGCGGCCTGTGCGCAAACAGCGCCGCTGGTCAAGGCGGGAAAGCTCAACTACGTGTCGGTCAATATTTCTCCAAGCCAGTTCAAGTCCGGTAATCTGGCGATGGTCATCGCGTCTATCCTGGAACAGACCGGTTTTCCCGCCACGGCATTGGTGGTGGAGATTACCGAGGACCTGATCATGTCGGACCTGCTGAGGGCCGGGCGCGAGCTTTCCGAACTTTCGCGGCTCGGTGTTCGGGTCGCGCTCGATGATTTCGGCACTGGCTATTCGAATATTTCTTCACTCAGCAGCCTGCCGATCCAGTGGTTGAAGCTGGATCGCAGCCTGATCAGCCGGGTTGGGGACGATCGGGTTGGGCAGGTTATCGTTCAGGCCGTGCTGCAAATGGCCCAGGCGCTCGGCATCGATGTGGTGGCGGAAGGCATCGAAACGGAGGTGCAGGCACGCTGGCTTGTGGATGCCGGATGCCGCAAACATCAAGGTTTTCTCTATGGCCGCCCGGCACCTCTCGAAGACTTGCTGTGTTTCTCGCAACCGGAACGTCTAAGCCTTGCAGTTGGAAAGAGCCCTTGACGCAGGCGTTCTATGGGCCATTTCCTTGACGGAGCGCAATTCGAGGAACATGCCATGCCGCAAACCAGTCTGTCGATTTCCACGCGTGGCCAGGGTCTGTACGAATTTACCGATCAGGTCGATGATTTTGTCAGGCATGCGGGCGCCCAGGAAGGACTATTGACTGTTTTCGTGCGCCATACGTCCTGCTCGCTGATCATCCAGGAAAATGCCGATCCGGATGTGAAGCGCGATCTCAAAGTGTTTTTTCAGCGCTTGGTCCCGCCATGCAACGATCCGTCCATGGCATGGATTACCCATCGCCAGGAAGGGCCCGATGACATGCCGGCCCATATAAAATCGGCGCTAACGCAGGTATCGATTGGCATTCCGGTTGCGAATGGGCAGCTTTTACTTGGAACCTGGCAGGGTATTTACCTGTTCGAACATCGCGACCAACCCCATATGCGCCAGGTAGTAATGCATCTAAGCTCTTGAACCACAAGCTGAAACTAATGAACCGAGACTGAATGGACGCTTCTGATGGCGTTCAGTATTGCGGCGTTAATCTCTCAGTCAATCGCTTACGGAAACGGGCTGTCCGACGCGAGATCTTGGTTGGCTTTTCTGCATCTGAGTTTTTTGCTGATTAGTCAAACCCATGATTAGACAAGGTTTTCGGGGCGGTAAACCGGTTTTTCAAAGAGAAACCCATGCCGTCCTTCGAGGAGAAAAACGATGCGAAGCATTTTTGCGAAAACAGCGCTGGCTGGACTGGCCTTGATCGGCGCGGTGGTTGCCACGGTTGGCCCGGCCGCGGCCCAGCCTGATGTTCGCCTGGGCGTCTATATCGGTGGCGATGCGCCGCAACTGGTACAGGCCTGGGGTGATGACGGCTATCGTCGTCCACCACCGCCACCGCCGCCATGGGGTGGTCCGCCACCTCCGCCTCCGCCATGGGGCGGCCCGCCGCCTCCGCCCCCACGGCGTTGGGATGGTCCCGATCCGCGTTACGGTGGCGTTTGCTCACCCGGCGATGCGATCCGTCAGGCCCGCCGCGACGGTTTGCGCCGGCCCAATATCGAACGTGTCACGCCGCGCCGTGTGATTGTCGGTGGTATCCGTTACGGCGAATATGATCGCGTCGTTCTCGCAAACCGCCCCGGCTGCCCCTTCGCGGATTGAAGCCGGTTAGAATTGAAGAGTGATGTTAAATGATTGGCGGCGCGCGTCCCGACAGGACGCGCGCCGTTTTACGTTTCTCCGCTGAACGCGCATTTGTAATCGCTCTGGACTTATTGTTCTATTCGTCTGACTATGGGGACGGATCAGATCAAAAGGCGCTGTCGTATCGATACGAGAGGCAATGGCGACGAAATAGAGTGTGTCGCTTGGTCTGGCCGAAGCATTTCAGAGCCTACTGCATTATTTGTGTTTCTATAAACCGGGCACAGGATGCGCGTAACATTCACGTCAATATTTATATTTAGTCATTTTTAAAATTCTTTGCTGGAGATATGTCTCAATGGACAGGCTTTCTTCTGAAAACCCAACAGATTCCGTTTCCGAAATAACCGATATGACTGTCAGCGTGCTTCACGCGCGTGCCTATCCCATCGATACCCATCTGGATTCGCTCTTTCTATCGCGACTGGCTGGATATGATTTCTGGAAGGGAGACTGGAAGGCGCATCGGCGCTCCCTCGTGGTCTGGCTGATCCGCAAAACCTCACCCAGAGGACGCAACAGGCCATTGTCCGAACATGTCAGCGGCCCGGATTTTCTGGAAGGCGGTTATGGCGGGGCGTGTTTCAGCGCCCACGCCTTGTGGGAAAACCTCATCCCGGCGCCCTTTCTCGACCCCTGGAAAAACTGGGTGGATCATCACCGTTATGTGGAAGAGGTTGTCAGGCAGAGCCAGGGCCGGATGCGGTTGGCACGCAATGCAAGAGAGGTCCGTGCCGCAAAGGCTGAGGGTTCGCGATGCGCGATCCTGTCCATGGAAGGCGCGCATATGTTGGGGCCAGGCGGGATGAAAAGCCAGGTCCTGCGGCTGGACAGGTTGGGCGAAATTGCCCGGGCCGGTGCCGCTTATCTGACCCTCAACCATTTCAGCCATACCGATATCTCCGAATCCGGCTATGCGCCGGTCAATCCGTGGCGCAAGATTGAGGGCGGCGGTCTGTCTTCCTTTGGCAGGCAGGTGGTGGAGCGCTGCATCGATGTCGGTCTGTTGGTGGATGTCACCCATACATCGACGCAGGGCATTCTCGATTCCTGCGAGATCTGTGTTCGCCGCCATGTACCAGCCTTTGCCTCGCATGGCGCATCGCGCACTGTGACGCGGGGTAGGGAAGAGAGACCGTCGCGTCATCTGGACAGGGCGTTGAGCGATGAGGCCATCCGCGCCATTGTCCGGACCGGCGGCTGTATCAGCGTTATCCTGGCGCCGTATTTCCTTCAGAATCGTTATCTTGCCGATGGCAAGCCGGACATGGATGCCGACATTGCCTTCGTGATCGCCTATTATGAAGCGTTCGCGCAGCTCATCGCCAGCATGGACATCGTAGAAGACCCCTGGAAGCATCTCTCCTTTGGCAGCGATTTCGATGGTGGCATTTCCAGCCTTCCGACCGGCATGCAGAGCGGCGCCGATCTTCCGAAATTGACTGAAGCCATGGTCGCCGCCGGTTGGCCGGCGCAGCGAATCATCGATGTCTATAGCGGCAATTTCCTGCGTGTCTGGGAGCAGGTCCGGCCCTAGGCCTTCAATCTTGTCTTCGGCATAAAGTAGAGCAGCGCCGCCCGCCAGATTTGGCGCGCGGCGCTGTAGCGCTTTATATGTGCTGCATAATTTTCTCGTTCAATCGATGCCGGTTTAAGAAATTATGCAGTGTCTTCGAGCCTTAGTGTCAGTCTTCGACGCCGGTCCACAGCCGTTTGTCGGGGAGGAGAGGCGCGTGCCTGTTCCACTTGGCGAGCTTTTCCCGGTAGCGCTGTCGATAAGTGCGATCATCCTCGAAATCGATATTCTCCATGGCGAATTCGACACCGATCTCGTAATAGGCTTCCATATTGAGCAGTTCGGGCTTGGGTGTTTCACCCCGCTCGCACTCGCCTTGCATCTGCCAGAACAATTCTTCGAGCCGGCGGGCAAGGCCGGGCATATCACGCAGGGCGCTGGTTTCGAATTGCCGACTCAAGCTTTCCTTGACGGCTATAAGGCTCTGGCGATCCTGGGCGAAGGCGATGGCGCGCCGCACATAATCATCTGGAGATTGGCAGATCAGCTCCGGCGCACCCGCTGAGGCAACGACGCTGGCGCAGAAACGCGATGCGAAGCTCTTGCCGGGAAAGGTCAGGACCGGCAGGCCCATGTTGATGGCGTCGGCGGCGGTGGAATGCGCACCGTAAGGGAAGGTGTCGAGAAAGAGATCGGCAACTGCGATTCGGGCAAGATGCTGCGCATTGCCAGCCTTGGCCGCAAACAGCAGCCGAGCCGAATCGACTCCGCATCGGGTTGCCGTATCGCGCAGACGCTGATTGACCTCTTCGTTGCCGGACAGCAACCAGAGCACGCTACCGGGTGTCGCCTGCAGGATGGTCATCCAGCGGGCAAAGCCGCTTTGCGTAATCTTCTGCATGCCATTGAAGCAGGCAAAGACGAAGGCGTCTTCTGGCAGGCCCACTTCGGCGCGTGTTGGGCGCGGCGCCACCTTCCGCTTGCGATCGACCGGCTGATTGCATGCGATCCGCAATACTTTTTCCGAGTAATAGATCTCGTATTCAGGCGGAACAATATGATTGTCCGCGATCATATATTGATGGAAGGGGCTCGCCATCGAGCCGGGATAGCCGCAGAAATTGACGATAACCGGTGCGGGCCGATAGGCGAAAATCCGGGTGCGCGCATGTTTCGTATAGCCGTTAACATCGATCAGCACGTCGATTTCATCGGCTGCGATCAGCCGGGCGGCATCGACATCACTCAGCGCAAAAATATCGCGCCAGCCATCGACCGCCTGTTTGATACGTTGCTGGGTCTCGTCGAGTGCTATCGGTTCACCGCAATAATAGGCGAACACTTCGATACTGGTCTTGTCATGTAACTCCAGAACTTCGCGCAGCGCAAAGCCGACCGCATGGTCGCGCAGGTCGGATGACAGGTAACCGACGCGTAACCGCTGGCCGGTTCCTGTCTTCTGGCGTGGCGACTGGTGTGGTACGGCGCTGAGATCCGGACGGCCGATCATCGTTTTATTGCAGCGATAGGCCTTAGCCAGATGAAACAGCGGATCGTCTGAGTAGCAAGAGATCGTCAAGGGCGACACTGCATCCAGCAATTGGCGCATGGTGACATGGGGAGATTCTTGAAGGACCGGCCATTTGCATTGACGCAACCGTATTGCGGACCAATGCTGACCGGCTTCAGTTTTATCCGGACGCAGTTCGATTGCTTTCCACAGGGAGGCTTCAGCCTCTTCCATCAGGCCGGCATTTTCCAGCACACGACCGATATGCTCCAGCACCATGATGCGATTGGCAAGCCTGTCGGGCGAAACATCCGTGGTCATTTCGGCAAAGCTGCGCCATTGTTGCAGGGCATCGTTGAGCAGCCCGCTATCTTCCAGAGATCTGCCCAGATTGACATGGGCGGCGCCAAATTGCGGATCAATCTTCAGGCAGGCGCGCAGAGCATTGATCGCCCCTGCCATATCGCCAATCTGCCTTAAGGTGACGGAATAGTTGAAGTAGACCATATGCACCAGCGGATGGGCGCTGTTATAGGCAATCCAGGCCTTGTAAAGTTCCACGGCCTGATCGACTCGACCTGCTCTGGCGAATTGCTCGGCGGTCTCGAACAACTTTGTCAGCGAGAGCTGTTGAGTGCGTGCTTGCTCCACGAAATCGGCAGCAGGTGTCGCGATAGTCGATGTTACAATGCCAGTGTCCATATCCACCCCAGGAACAGTCGGCCGCAAGGCCAGGTAACGACAACAGGCCTATGCCGACAAGCATGAGGCTGACGCATGACATTTTTCCACGGCAAACTGGACCGCGATGTCATGCCTAGCCTTGGTAGCGGCATTAGCTTGCATCGGGCTTGACGACGGATTCCCGGCAGAAACCATGGCCACAGAACATCGCATAAGGGTAGAATGGGGTCTGCAAAAGCAAATGCGGCGCCTGGATGAGGCGCCGCATTTGGTCTTGCTATCGAGGCTTCTACAAGCGCGGCCTGAGCCGCGCCTGTCATCAGAAGTTAGATGCTTTGATATGCCAGGATGATGGCTTCAACCTGCGATGAATTGAAAGCCTGAACCTGCGAGGTGGTGAGAGACTGCAACTGGTCGCTGGTCAGGACGCCGATATCCTGGGTGGTCAAGCCGGTGATCGACTTGACGCTGATCGCAGCAATATCGCCGGTGGAGAAAGTAACGATATCGGAAGTTTCGATCGCAGAGATCTGCTTGGAGCTCAGGTTGGCAACCTGGCTGGTTGTCAAAGCTTCGGCCTGAGCGGTTGTCAATGCCGCAATCTGGCCGGTGGACAGGCCGCCAATTGACTTGGTGGAGATCGACGCGACCTGGTCGGTTGACAAGCCAGCCACGGCATCTGTGGTGAGGACGCCAATCTGGGCTGAAGACAGGGTCGCTACCTGGGTTGTTGACAAGGCAACGACCTGATCGGAAGACAGGGCCTTGACCTGTGCGGTGGACAATGCGGCGATCTGTGCCGTTGTCAGGGCAGCTTCATCTGCGGTTTCCAGCGCGGCGACCTGGCTGGTGGTCAGGCCGGTGATGGACTTGGCACTGATTGCGCCAACCTGGGTGCTGGAAAGTGCAGCAATGGCGTCGGTGCTCAGGGCAGCGATTTGCTTTGCGCCGAGGGCAGAGATCTGGCCGGACGACAGTGCACTGACCTGATCGGTGGACAAGGACGCGATCTGCGTGGTCGTGAGGCCGACAATGGTCTTGGTGCTGATGGCAGCGAGATCGGTGCTGTCGAGCGTTGCAATATCAGCGGTGTCGAGGCTGCCGAGCTGGGCAGAAGAGAAGCCGGAAATCTGCGTGGACGACAAGGCCGAGACCTGGTCGGAAGACAGCGCCTTGACCTGTGCAGTGGACAATGCGGCGATCTGTGTCGATGTCAGGGCGGCTTCGTCAGCGGTTTCCAGCGCAGCCATCTGGCTTGTGCTCAGGCCGCTGATGGACTTGGCGCTGATTGCACCAACCTGGGCGCTGGTAAGGGCGGCGACTGAATCCGTGGACAGGCCAGCGAGCTGCTTGGCGCTGAGAGCGGAGATCTGACCGGTTGAGAGCTGAGTGACCTGGTCTGTGGACAAGGCGCCAAGCTGCGTCGAGGTCAGGCCGGAGACCGCCTTGGTGCTGATTGCCTGGATCTGGTCGGACGTCATCACGGCGATGTCATCGGTGCCGAGTGCAGCGATTTGTGTCGCAGACAGAACCGAGACTTGCGATGACAACAGATTGGCTGTCTGCGTCGTGCCGAAATTGCCGATCTGGGACGCCGTCAGTGCTGCCACAGCCTTGGTGCTCAAGGCGGCTTCCTGACCCGAGCTCAATGCCGTCAGCTGGCTGAGCGTCAGGCCGACAACGCCAGTAGCGGAAATGGCGCCCATCTGGCTTGAGTCCAGCACGGCCAGGTCTACCGTTTCGATCGCTGCGATCTGCTTGGAAGACAATGCCGCAACCTGAGTGGTCGATAGTGCAGCTGCATCGTCCGTATTCAGTGATGCGATCGCTGTGGTGGACAGCGCCTTGATTTGCGTGATGGATAACGACGAAACAATAGAAGTCATTGAGATGTGCCCCTTGGGTTAACGGAATGCCAACATCACCCTCCCACCATGGATTCTATCGGGTCACGACACGTCGCACCGTCGAATCAAATCGCATCAGAAGAGAAAATGCTACTCAGGACATGGCTCGGATGAGCCGGCACGTTAGGAGCGCATCATGCATAAGAGCTCACAGAAGCTCTGATCCTACGTCAATTGGCGATAACGTGTTGCAAAGGTGCATGTCGTTTCGCCAAAATTTGCCTTTAACACAGTCCACCTCCGTTCTGCATGGGAGATCGACTTATGCGATCATATGTACCCGAGGAATTACTAATTTTCATTTAATGGGCGACGGTAGAGCGATGGTGCAACTTCTGTTTTTAGAAACGTTATTTGATCCTTGATGTCTCTCTTGGCGCAATTCTCAAAAAACATTGCATTTGCTGAATGTGTTGCTATGGAAATAGATTATTGACAATAGCAAATTCCAGAGATCGGCGTTATCTGGTGGAGATGTAGATCTCTTGTTGATCTTGGCCTTCTTATCGCAAACACAATGATTTACCATTTGTGTTGAACAGCAATGGGGAATCGGGGTTGATGAAAGAAATTGCAATTGTCGGCGCAGGACTTTCAGGAGCGGTCATCGCTCGCGAGCTCGCCGCAGCGGGGCACAAGGTCTCGGTGTTCGAGGCGCGTGATCATATCGCCGGCAATTGCCACACGGCACGCGACCCTGAAACGGGCGTCATGGTGCATGTCTATGGGCCGCATATCTTTCACACAGATAATGAAACCGTATGGAACTACATTACTGGGTTCGACACATTTCAACCCTATACCAACCGGGTGAAGGCCATAACGGAAGGGCGGGTTTTTTCGCTGCCAATCAACCTTCACACGATCAACCAGTATTTCGGCAAGACTTTCAGCCCGACGGAGGCCCGCGCCTTTATCGAATCGAAGGGCCTGAAAATGGATCAGGAGCCGCAATCCTTTGAAGAACAGGCGCTGAAATTTATCGGCAAGGAACTCTATGAAGCCTTCTTCAAGGGGTACACGATCAAGCAGTGGGGTGTGCAACCGGACCAGTTGCCGGCCAGTATTTTGAAAAGGCTGCCGGTTCGGTTCAATTACGACGATAACTACTTCAATCATCGTTTCCAGGGCATGCCCAAGCACGGTTATACACAGATCGTCGAGCGCATACTGGATATCGATGGCGTTGAAGTTCATCTGAACAGGCCCTTTTCTCCGGTAGAAAAGGATGATTTCGACCATGTTTTCTATAGTGGTCCACTCGATGCCTGGTTCGACTATCGCGAAGGCAGGCTTCCTTATCGTACGCTGGACTTCGAAATCCTGCGGGGTGAGGGCGATTTTCAGGGAAATGCCGTGGTTAATTATTGTGGGTCTGACGTGCCTTATACCCGGATCACTGAACATAAGCATTTCTCGCCCTGGGAAACGCATGAGAAAACCATCTGCTATAAAGAATATAGCCGCTCCTGCACGGAGAAGGACATTCCCTATTACCCGGTACACCTGACAGGTCTGTCGGACAACCTCACCCGCTACCAGGAACTGGCTACCGTCGAGAAAAATGTAACCTTCGTCGGCCGGCTCGGCACTTTCCGATATCTCGACATGGATGTCTCCATCGCCGAAGCGCTTGATTGCGCAAAGAAATTTGTGTCTGGTTGAGAAAGGGTAAACTCAGAGGTGACGCAGAATTCTTGAGTTCACTGGGGTCTTTCAGGCCACTATGGCTGCGGTGGGAGAAGGACAATGCAAAGCTGGACGAGATCGTCACCGAGCTGTCTTTGGATAAGGTCATTTTGAAGGCCGGTTCTGTCGGCCATGACGAATGCCGCGATAATTTTTGCAACGTCACCCAGGTCGAAGCGGTGTTGAAGACCTATTTTGAAACCGGAAGAAGCAATCAATTCTGCCAATTAGCTTTCTATCTCTGTGTTGGTGGTTGATCGACAGGGGATCACGCTATAAAAGTCTGGCGCGGAGTCAAACGGCTACGGGAATTCAAGAGGAAATGTCATGCCTACTGGTACTGTGAAATTTTTTAACGACGACAAGGGTTTTGGTTTTATCACGCCCGAGAATGGTGGAACGGATGTATTCGTTCACGTGTCTTCCCTGCAGCGCGGTGACTCGCTCAGAGAAGGTGACAAGGTCAGCTTCGAAATCGGGCAGGACCGTAAGACCGGGAAGTCGAAGGCTGAAAACGTCAGCGTTCTGTAATTGACGGTTTGCGCGTTCAGTGCACAGCGATGCGCACAAACGTATTGCGTGGTTTGAACGCGAATGTGTCGACATGGTCGAGTAGAAGGCGAGAAGATAGTCTGATCGCCGTTTCTATCTCGTCCTGTTACTAAAGCATCGGACCGAAAAGTGATAATCGCTTTTCGGTCCGATCATTGAGTGAATGCGAGCATAGGCTGCTTTGTGCTGTCCTAGCTGTTTGAAGTACACGGCCTTATTTCCAAACATTTATATCCACTACAAATGCAATCTGTCCGCAGAAAGGCAATCGCCGTTGCGCGCCTAGTATCTTCCAATATTCCGGCTGATGACCAGGTTATACCAAGTCTGGAAGATGCTCATGCATCCTGGACTTAAAAAATTTAAAATATCTCAAATGCATCAAGGGCTTGAGAGAATCGAAAGTGGCATACGAAGAGTCATTTTCAATGACTCTTCGTATTAAACATCCAGCCAGCATGGTCTGCCTGCTCACATCCGCCAAATCCAACACTTCGACCTATTCAGGAACGAGTCTGGGCCGTTTGAGGTGATTAATGTTCCGGGTTTTCATTTGATATCAGTTGGCACGCGCCAAAATCCGGTTTTATCTGGAGCGCCAGCTCAGTTCATCTTTCTCCAGAAGCTTGCCTTCATCAACCGCTATGAACGACCGGGCGTGCTGTTCTACCTCGATCCGCCGTACTTCGGCTGTGAGGACGATTACGGAAAAGCGCTGTTCGGGCGAGATCAGTTCGAGGTTCTTGCAGGGTGTTTGAAGGGCCTTCAAGGGCGGTTTATCTTGTCGATAAACGACCGTCCTGAGATCCGAGAAATCTTTGCTGGGTTTCCGGTTGAAGTGGCGGAGTTGTCCTATTCGGTGTCCGGCGGCAAAGGGACGGAAGCGCGGGAGTTGATTTATTATGGTAGGGATGGGTAATATTGAGCGCAAATGCTTAAGGGCATGTGCGCCGATGGACTGGCCTTATATTAGTTCTCCTGCGAGAGGCTACTGATTTGAAGCTGGTAAGGGTATCAAGCCAACCTGAATGGGAAGCGTATCATCAGATTCGACGGCATGTGCTGTTCGATCTGCGCGGATTGTCTGGATACGACGAGCACCATCCGGACGATAGAAAGCCGGAGCATCTTCCGCTAATTTTTGTCGATGGCGATGAGTTTGTCGGTGCCGTCCGTCTTGATCTCACTGGGAATGGGAACGGGGTCGTTCGCACGGTTGCAATTGTTGCAGAGCGCCAGCGGCAAGGTATCGGCCGAGCCATGATGACCGACGTCGAGAGACTAGCAATGGCTCAAGAGGCATTCAGGCTAGAAGCCCACGCAGCGCCTGACGCAGTGGGTTTCTATCACAAGATTGGCTGGGAACTTGTCGATGCACACCTGCCTAATCCTCTTATGGCAAAGCTTTTGAAATGACCGCTTTACGCCAAAACGAGACATGTCTGCGCTATTCTGAGTCCTTCAATTCAACAGCAAAGGGCTCGGATAGTGCGACGGTTTTCTTCCGACGAAAAAAGCTTCCGCGCTCAAATCGATATGGCACGTATATACATCGATAGTAGTTATGTGCCTCCAAAGTAATGCGCAAACCATCCCTGTGGGCCGCTGCATATTTTTCCGGAATGTCCACGTTGGCCGTCACGGCGATTGCAATGGCGCTGCCTTCCATCAATTCTTTGCGCAGGGCTTCAATCAGGAGCGCATATACATCCTGTCCGTTTGGATGCTCCTCCTCTGTCCACGCGCCTCTGGCTTCGACATCCCCCTCTAAATTGACGATAGCGCCGAACGGGTGAAATTCGCCGTACTTCTCCAGCATCGTTTTGGCGAAATCGGTGCAGTAGGCCAAAGCCAAATGCAATTTTTCAGGCGTAGCAGTCATCGACATCTCCGAATACTTGCGTTGCTTAACTTTACGCACTGTGCAGTGGTTAGAATAGTCCGCTTCGGACCAAAAGCCGCCATGGCGCGGTTCGCGCCAGAAGAAGACGTGTTTCCTTTCTCGACGCTTGACCTTGAGGCCAAGCAAGCAAATTATTCTCGGCCTGAGTAGTCGGATAAACTGCTGATGTCGGAGGGTCACGAGGTGACGATCGTATTCGTTGTCGTTCTTGTCTTGGCTTGCGGTGTCGTCGGTGCGACGATGCCGCCTCGTCGATTGGGGTCTGGGTTCAGCAAGCTCGATTACTCCCAAGCGTATGAAAACCTCCAGAAGCCGATTTCTCGTAAAACGGCATTCTGGATGAAAATGCGGCTTCTTCTTTTGCTTGTCGCGTTGGTTGGATTGATCGGATTCCTCTGTATAGTTCTGTAGGGTTTTGTCCCCGATGCACCACGTTGTTGATTTCCACTGAGAACTGACCCGTTATTTCCACCGAGATTTGACCCTCCTTTTAGATATGTTTCGGGTCTGGTGTAGTGGTCAAGCTCCTGTTTTTCTCCTTCGTGTTTTTCGGTTCATGAGCTGAGCTATTCTTGAAGCGGAAGCTGTCGTTTCCGGTTTCGAGGATGTGGCAGTGGTGGGTCAGGCGGTCGAGCAGCGCCGTGGTCATCTTGGCATCGCCAAAGACACAGGCCCATTCGCTGAAGCTCAGGTTGGTGGTGATGACGACACTGGTACGTTCGTAGAGCCTGCTCAGGAGATGGAATAGCAACGCGCCACCTGACGCACTGAACGGCAGGTAGCCCAGCTCGTCGAGGATGACGAGATCGGAATGGACAAGCCGATTGGCGATCTGCCCTGAGCGACCTTGCGTCTTCTCCTGTTCAAGCGCGTTGACCAATTCGACTGTCGAGAAGAACCGGACGCGCTTATGATGATGCTCGATCGCCTGGATACCCAAGGCGGTCGCAATGTGGGTTTTGCCTGTGCCAGGGCCGCCGACCAGGACAATGTTATTGGCATCATCGAGGAAGTCGCAGCGATGGAGCTGGCGCACGAGCGCCTCGTTGATCTCGCTGCTCGAGAAGTCGAAGCCGTTGAGATCGCGATAGGCCGGGAAGCGGGCAATCTTGAGCTGATAGGCGGTTGATCTGACCTCCCGCTCTGCCGTTTCCGCTTTGAGCAGTTGCGACAGAATAGGAATGGTAGCCTCAAAAGCTGGTGATCCCTGTTCGGTGAGCTCACCGATTGCCTGAGCCATGCCGTGCATCTTGAGTTGGCGCAGCATGATAACGATCGCGCCGCTGGCTGGGTTATGACGCATGGCGGACCTCCGCAGTCTTCCTCAGGGTATCGTAGCGTTCGACATTGGCCTTGGGCTCGTTGGCAAGTGTAAGAGCTTGCGGCGCGTCGATCGTCGGTGGTGTCGAGGATTTGCCATCGACGAGGCGATGCAACAGGTTCAGCACATGGGTTTTGGTCGGAACACCGGACGTCAAAGCCATATCGACTGCCGATAGCACTGCCTGTTCGTCGTGCTGAAGAACGAGCGCCAGGATATCGACCATCTCTCGATCGCCGCCCGGCTTTTTGAGCAGGTGCTGCTGCAGCGTTCTGAAGGCTTCGGGAAGATCGACGAACGGCGCACCATTGCGAAGAGCGCCGGGTTTGCGCTGCACGACCGAAAGATAGTGCCGCCAATCGTAAACCGTCTGCCCAGGCCCGTCATACGAACGGCTGATGATGCGAGGGTGCTCGCATATGATCAGACCCTCCGCTGCAACAACGATACGGTCTGGATAAACTCGAATGCTGACGGGTCGATTGGCGAAGGATGCCGGAACGCTGTAGCGATTGCGATCGAAGTGAACCAGGCAAGTCGGGGACACCCGTTTGGTATGCTCGACAAAACCATCGAAGACACGCGTCGTTGGCATCAGAGCTTTTGTTTCCTCGGCCAGGAGGTCAGCGATCGTGCCACGCATCTTTCCGTGCGGGGTCTGCTGCCAAACCTCCTTGCATCGAAGCTCCAGCCAGTCGTTCAGGGCTTCCAACGATGGAAAGCGTGGTGTCGGTTGAAAGAACCGATGGCGCGAATCCTGAACATTCTTCTCGACCTGGCCACCCGGCCCTGCGCTTGGGCTCCGGGCGTTCGTCGGGAAAACAGTTCACTGGACTGTTTTCTTTTCCTCCTCACCCCAACCAGACGCCGGATTGCAGAACTCCGGCTCATAGAGGTAGTGGCTGGCCATTGCCATGAAGCGGATGTTGACGTCGCGCTCCTTGCCGCGTCCAATCTTATCGATTGCCGTGCGCATGTTGTCGTAGATGCCGCGCCGTGGCACCCCGCCGAAGACACGGAACGCGTGGTTATGGGCATCGAACAGCATCTCGTGCGTCTGCAAAAGATACGCCCGGACGATGAACGCCCTGGAATAGCTAAGCTTTGTATGGGCCACCTGCAGTTTGGTGCGCTCATTGCCGATGATTGCCCAGTCTTCCGACCAGTCGAACTGGAAGGCCTCACCCGGATCAAAGGCCAGCGGAACGAACGTCCCACGCCCCGTGGTCTGCAGCTCTCTTTGCAGATCAGCTTTCCATTCCCGAGCAAAAGCAGCAACCCGACCATACGATCCATCGTAGCCAAGGCTCATCAGATCGGCATGTAATTGCTTCAGGTTGCGCCGCTGCTTCCGGTTCTTCTTGGCTTCCGTCCGCAGCCACGCTGACAGCCGGTCGGCAAAAGGATCAAGCTTGCTCGGCCGCTCCGGCACCTTGAACACTGGTTCCACGCCATCAAGACGGAGATACTTGCGGATGGTGTTCCGGGATAGGCCGGTCCGGCGGCAAATCTCCCGGATCGATATGTGGTCTCGAAAATGCCAGCGTCGGATCACGCTCAGTAACGCCATGTCGATCACTCCGTAGCCCCCGCTGAAAACACGCAGGGCAAGGTTCAAACATGGGTCAATTCTCGATGGAAATATCCTGTGCTACCGGGTCAGTTCTCACTGGAAATCAACATTCCGCACAACAGGTAGAGGCTGCCATAGGGGCAGTTGGCTTGACCAGCCAGGAGTTTGCAGGCCTCATCATCGATGAGGAAACCGGTATTTACGGTCTACGCGATGCTCAATTCACCCCGATCCTCTGGCGGGCTCTGCAAGCAGCCCTCACGCGCATTGAGGCGCTGGAGGCGAAGTGTGGCGTACTCACCAATAGCGGATAGGTAGGGCGCGCTCATTCGGCGTTGCTGACGGTGAAGATCACGGAACCAGCGCTGACTGAACCCTCCCGTAAGCATTGAAGGAATTACCTTATCCGTTAGCTCCGCCTCGTTCATAAAATAGATCGGAAGGTGCCCAGACATAGGAACGATAACTTCCTTCAACTCGTGCCTAGCTTGGATCATCTCAACATGTTGGCGGTCCAAACTGTATGCCCTGTCATAAATTATATACCCGTTTCTAATGGGTGAAATGGAGCCAATCTTATCATGTCGAGGCTTTATCACCTGCCGATCAAGCAGCCACCTGTCGTCAAAATCAGTTTTAGCGACGTCTGGCGAGTACTGTGGAGAGACTGCAACGACGGTAGAAAGACCCAAATCGTGATAGAAATTAAGCAGCCCATAAGCCCCCATGCTGCCGCCATATCCGACCAGATTATGCCCTTTAGTCGCGTTGCATATAGCTTCGACCACAGAAGGCATGTCATCGGATTGATACCAATCGTTTCCTGCCGGTGTCACCCCGATGACATTCATACTCAGTTGTTGGAAAAAGCGTTGCCCGAAAAAGAGACCTTCTCCCCATGGGGCCGGATCGCGGCGAGGATCAAATGTTATCACGGTCAAGGCGGCATCACTGTTGATGCACTGCCGCGCCACATAGGTTGATGAGGAGTAGATAATACGTTCCATAGGTAGCGGACGCTAATGTGATCGCTTTTTTCCGTCAATCATAAAGCGCAAGGTCAAGATTCCACCGCTGGAATTAGATGGGTGCGTTAGGCGGAAATGACACAGAGGCGCGGGAGGTGATTTTTTCGGCGGCGTGTCCAACGAGCACCTTCGAAATACGATGAATTAATTAGCGGCGTACCGGAATATTGACCGGGTGGCCGGGGTGTTGAAGCACCCCAACGACGGGCCAAAGATTGGCGTCCAAACCCGTCCGACAGTGAAAAACGATAACCGTCGCACCCGTACCCTGCAGGGCCGGATCTGTGTGACTGAGTCGTGAGATATTTGAAATGGTGAATCGTGAAGCCTTCCGGCCGGTCCCCAATACTCAGCCGCCAGCCGCTTGGATCGGTGGCAAGCGTAGCCTGGCACCGCGTTTGGTCAAGATGATCGAGGCGATGCAGCACCAGACCTATGCGGAGCCGTTTGTCGGGATGGGCGGTGTGTTCTTCCGGCGTCGGCAAGCGCCCAGGACTGAGGTGATCAACGACCGCAGCGGCGATGTCGTGAACCTGTTCCGCATCCTCCAGCGCCACTATCCGCAGTTCATGGATACGCTCAAATTCCAGATCACCAGTCGCCGCGAGTTCGAGCGGCTGAAGGCCTGTGATCCGGCAACGCTCACCGATCTGGAGCGGGCCGCCCGGTTCATCTATCTCCAGAAGCTCGCCTTTGGTGGTAAGGTCGCAGGTCAGACCTTCGGCGTCCAGCACAATGGCAGCGCCCGGTTCAACTTGACCCGCCTCGCTCCACTCCTGGAAGATGTCCACGAGCGCCTATCTGGCGTTGTCATCGAGAACCTGGACTGGTTGGCCTTCATCAACCGCTATGACCGGCCGGGTGTGCTCTTCTATCTCGATCCGCCGTACTTCGGTTGCGAGGATGATTACGGAAAAGCGCTGTTTGGCCGGGATCAGTTCGAGGTTCTTGCAGACCGTTTGAAGAGCCTTCAAGGGGGCTTCATACTGTCCATAAATGACCGGCCGGAGGTTCGTGAGATCTTCGCGGGGTTTTCGGTTGAGGGGGCGCAGTTGTCCTATTCGGTGTCCGGCGGCAAAGGGACGGAAGCGCGGGAGTTGATTTATTGGGGTGATGGGTGCGGGTTCCGAGAAACATAAATTTTATATCGTGAGGACAATGTTTTAGAGGCTAATGCCTCCTTGAGAACTTCTCTTTCCATAACATGCTGAGTGTTTTGTGTTGCTTGCGATAACTAAAGTTTCCGTTAGAAGAAATTAAACTCAAAGTTACATAAGGGGGATCTGCTGGTGGCAAAGTCGCTCAACTTCGAAGCGTGGCGTCTAGCCACGCCTGCGGAAATGTCTGAGTTTTTGAATGATCGCCCTACGTCGCCGAAACGGCGGCGCAAGTCATCTGCCGCGCTTGTCGTTAGAACGCGAATAAAGCCAGTCGACATCTACGCCTATCTTCGCGCTCGGTTCGGTGAACCCAATGGGTTACAGAATTTTAATCGCCGCGACGATAGCGACAACTGGATACATTGGGATTTCGACCTTAGGGCTGATGAAGTTCGCGTTTCCATCACAGGGACCTCGCGGGAAGTTCATTTTTTGATCTCTGAACCGCTGAGCGACGACGAATGGAAAGCACTTATTGTCGGATTGAAGGCTGAGTTCGCGCGGACAGCCAAGGCCAAGTCCGAGATGACGAAGTCATTTGAGAAGTTCGTCGTTTTCCAGAACAAATTCCTAACTCTTGCGGAACTCTGCGCAGAAATGCATGAGGCTATAAGTGACGCGCGTTCTATTCCGCTTTCGCTTCCCCGAACCGACACAAAACGTGGGGTACAACGTTACTCTAACGCACTCAAACAAATGTCTAAGCGTGCGACCGATCTGTACGGCGATTGCCTCAAGTTGCGTATGCTGACACCAGTTATGGCAGAGGCGTTTATCAATATGGTCATTCTGGTGTTCTGCAAGGATGGGGTGCGCAATGATCCAGTGCGATACGCTGCATTCATCCGAGCCACAATTCCCGAACGTCTTGCTCTACTCAGCGAAAACTGCGATGGCTTCTCCAGGCCGATTGACCAAACCTCTGCCGAATATGGCGGATTTAAGCGGGTGATGGACAAGCGCAATTTCGCAATTCATGGCAATGTGGAACCCGTGCGCGAGCAGATAGAGACAGTTTTTTTCGAGGGAAAGCGCCCTCTTTTCAATGAAAGCGGCGACAATCTCGTCAAGTTCTTCGAGCATCTCGATCAGATAAATGCACCAAAGGAAGTCATCGCTGACTATGAGGCGGTGCACCTCTTTCTCGTGGTTCTTGTCGATCACCTTTCGCCTAGAAACAAGTGGTTCTTTGAGCAGGTGATAAATGACCCCTTTCCAGGCTACGAACTCCGCAAGAAGAGAGTCACAAAGATCCTCCCGAACCATGAGGTGATAGCTCTGATACCGGGGCTCCGCTACGATGATGACCTCAGCGTGACATGGTGACCGCGGCGGCGTTTCTGCTTTCTGATGCCGAGTCCTACGGGAGAAACCACTCTGGGTCACTTCCGCCCCTCGGGCTTCCGTCGATAGCATTTTCGCTTATCGCTATACGTCCCCAATGTTGGTTCATCCGAATGTGACCCCGATCGGATGTCAAAGCCATTCTAAGGGCACCTCATCTGATTAAATCGAAATGGCAAATTCCATGTTCGTGGCACCGGAGCTTATGAAAATCGACGCATTTACATCGCTTCTAGCAAATTTCATTTTTCCAGTTCTTCGTGTCAAAATTCCGGAAGTGCGCGGCGAGCTACACCGATCTCAAATCTAAAGCGTTCGTGCGGCTAGGCGCTAAAATTCGACGGTAGGATTGCGATTTTTATTTTTCCGGATCTGCGTGTCAAAATTCCGGAAGTCCGCGGCGAGCTACAGCTACAAACAGCAAGGATAGTGGTGGGCCTGGAGAGACTCGAACTCCCAACCAAGCGGTTATGAGCCGCCAGCTCTAACCATTGAGCTACAGGCCCGGCCTGGCGCGTGGCCGGCGGTGGGGTTGGCAATGGTTCCAACGTCCATGGTGACGCTCTAGCGGAAAACGTGGGGTGCGACAAGTGTTTGCCGCAATGGTTTTGCAATAGGTTGTTTAGAGTGAGGTTGAGCAATCAGAAAGCGGAGCTTGGGAGACGAGATGGTGAATTTGGGTGCGGTTTTTGGCCTTGGGCGGCTTGGCTTTGTGTTGGCATCTCTGGCTTTTGTTTCTCCGGCTATGGCGCAGGAGGCCTCACGGCAGGAGGCGGTCATTAATGTATCGGGCGAAGGGGAGGTCAGTCTGGCGCCGGATATGGCTTTGATGCAATTGGGTGTCGTGACTGAGGCTGCCGAGGCTGCGCAGGCGTTGAAGGACAATAACGAGGCTTTGGCCAAGGTTTTGAAATCTCTTAAGGACAAGGGATTGGCGGATCGCGATCTGCAAACATCCGGCTTTCAGATTACGCCGCGCTATCGGCAGGAGCCGGAAGACAAGGCCGATAGCCGCCCGCCGGTTATTGAGGGCTATTCCGTCAGCAATGGGCTGACGATCCGGGTGCGTGATCTGTCCAAGCTGGGAGGGGTAATCGATACGTCCGTCGGGCTTGGCGCCAACCAGGGTGGAGAGATCCGCTTCACCAATGACAAGCCGGAAACGGCCATCGATGCGGCCCGCAAATCCGCCATGGCGGATGCCTTGGCCAAGGCGAAAGTGCTGACGGAAGCGGCGGGTGTCAAGCTTGGCCGAATCATTTCCATCAATGAAAACGCAGCGCGGCCCTTTGAGCAGGGCATGATGATGAAAGCCAGCATGGCCCGGGATATGGCGCCCGCGCCAACGCCGATGGCAGCAGGCGAGAATACCTATCGTGTGACCGTGAATGTCAGCTTTGCATTGGAGCAATAGCCCACGACAGCCTCGTGACGATTTCAATTTCCGGCATGATGCTATGCTTTTGGCCAAATAAAAAAGCCCCGGTCGTTAAACCGGGGCTGATTTCTAAGGGAGTCTATCAGAATTTGACACCGATGCCGAGATTGACGACATTCTGCTTGCTGTCGAAATCGATGCCGCTAATATTCTTGGTGCCGAAATCGTTGTAGCGATATTCGAGGCGGGTAAAGATGCGATTGGTAATCGCATAATCGACACCAGCGCCGATGGTCCAGCCGTTCAGGGTCTTGTCGAAATCGCCGGATGAAGACTTGATATAGGTTCTGTCTGCCGTCCAGCCGCCAGCCACAAATAGCAGGGTGCGGTCAATGGCGTAACCGGCGCGGGCGCGGGCAGAGCCGGAGACATCCATGCCCACCTTGACGCCGGAATAGTTGTTTTCGTTCCAGTCGTAGTTCACGTCGGCTTCTACGCCGAGAATCACGTTGTGGCCGACATCGAAGTTCCAGCCACCAAACCCGCCAATGCGGCCGCCATCGAAATTATCCGAGAGCGATGCGCCGCCCTGCGAAAGTGTGGCATCCAGCCAGCCGTAGCCGCCGTAAACACCGACATAGCCGCCTGCCCATGAAAACGCTGCGGGAGTTTCAACAGCAGCAGGAGCTGTCGGAACCTGGTCGACCGCATCGGCGGCCATGGCAATGCCGGTCGATACAAAGAGGGTTGCAGCAGTTGCAAGGAGGGTCATTCTATTCATAGTCGTCTCCACTCGTTTAATAGGTGAGTGGGATATAATCTATTCATTTGCGTGTATGTAGCAAAAATATCACAATATATGCAATTATGAGCTTTAAATTCCGCAAAGAAGGCCAATACACACCTTATTCGAGTGTTTTTCTGTCAGATTTCCCGGGTTTTTGCTGTTTCTTTCCCTCCGATAGGGCAGGGAAAAACCTGTGCATTCTGTTTTTGTGATGAATTTTTAGTTATTGGGGTGAGGGAATGCCCAGGGCGCTGAGCGCCTTGGTGTTCTTTTGGCGGGTTTTTGGTGAAGGCTACAGTGTCGCCCTTCTGGCGCCAGTCACGCAGGCAACAACGGCAAGGGTGGTGACCAGCATGGAGGCGCTGACGGTTTCGTGGAGAAGGGCGGCGGCGAGCGCCAGGCCGAAAAACGGTTGCAGCAATTGCAATTGACCGATGGCGGCTATGCCCCCCTGGGCAAGGCCGCGATACCAGAAGATGAAGCCGATCAACATGCTGAACAGCGAGACATAACCGAGTCCGAGCCAGGCACCGGCGGTGACACCACTCAGCGTTGGTGGCAAGGTGAGGGCGGCGGCCACGACACTGATGGGCAAAGCCAACGTCAGCGCCCAGCAGATCACCTGCCAACCGCCCAAGCGGCGCGACAGTCTTGCGCCTTCGGCGTAGCCAAGGCCGCAAATCAGGATGGCGAGGACCATCAGTAGATCGCCATAGGATGCGGTGGCGGCCCCTTGAGACAGTGCAAAGCCGATCACCAGCGCGCTACCGAGGCCGGAAAACAGCCAGAAGATCGGCCGCGGACGCTCACCGCCCCGCAGAACGGCAAACAGTGCGGTTGAAAGTGGTAATAACGCGATGAAAACCAGCGAACGGGCCGAGGGTATATGTTGCAAGGCGTAGGCCGTCAGTAAGGGAAAGCCAATCACCACGCAGAGCGAGACCATGGCGAGCGCCGCGATCTCAGCGAGGTTGGGTTTTGCTGGACGAAAGACAAGCAGCAGGCCGCAGCCGAGCAAGCCGGCTATGCTGGCGCGGGCGACGGTCAGAAAAACCGGATCGAAACTGCCGATCGCAGCCCTTGTGGCGGGAAGCGAACCGCTGAAGATCAGCATGCCCAGAAAACCATTGATCAGCCCGCTCGTCGTCTTGTTCATGTGATGCTCCTGTTTTTGGTGTTCTTGCGCCGAGGTGATGGTTATGCCAGAGACGGTGCAATACAATTTTGCCAAACTGTTATGGGTGTTTGAGCAATACAGAGGCGATGGTGAGCGATTTGGACGCGCAGGGAGCAAGCCGGATAGAGACGGTAATGGCGGCTATTCGGACGCGTATTTCCTCCCGAAGTCTGGCGACGGGCGCGCGTCTGCCTTCTGTGCGCGGCTTTGCCAAGACTATGCAGGTTTCGGTTTCCACGGTGGTGGAGGCTTACGAACGGTTAGCGGCGGAAGGGCTGATCCGCTCGCGGCCGGGCTCCGGGTTTTTCGTGGCGGCGCCCTTGGCACCGCTGTCCTTGACCAATCTCGGGCCTCGGCTGGAGCGGGAGATCGATCCTTTCTGGGTCTCTCGCCAATCGCTGGAAACCCGTGGCGATATGCTGAAACCGGGATGCGGCTGGCTGCCGCCTGATTGGTTGCCGGAGGCGGCAATTCGGCGCGCGCTGCGCATGCTTGGCCGCGCCGATGGTGCTGTGCTAACGGATTATGGTTCTCCGTTGGGTCTGCCGGGGCTTCGGCAATTGCTGTCGCGGCGGATGGCCGATCATGGGCTGACGGTCGCAGCGGACGCGATCATGCTGGCGGAATCCGGCACCCATGCCATTGATCTGGTCTGCCGGTTTTTTCTGGAGCCGGGCGATTGCGTTCTGGTCGATGACCCCTGCTATTTCAACTTTCACGCCCTGCTGCGGGCGCACCGCGCCACCATCGTCAGTGTGCCTTATCTGGCGGATGGCCCGGATCTGGAGGCGTTCGCAGCTATTGTCGAGGCGCATAAGCCGCGGCTCTATATTACCAATTCTGGCGTGCATAATCCCACCGGCGCAAGCCTTTCGGCGGTGAATGCTCATCGGCTGCTGACCCTTGCCGACCGGGCCGACCTGACCATCGTCGAAGATGATATTTTTGCCGATTTCGAAGATGTCGCGTCTGCGCGGCTGTCGGCCTTCGATGGATTGAACCGAGTGGTGCAGATCGGCAGTTTTTCCAAGACATTGTCGGCCTCGGTGCGCTGCGGTTATATCGCCGCCCGGCGTGATTGGATTGAGGGTCTGACCGACTTGAAGATTGCCACGAGTTTTGGTGGCGGGCGGCTTTCCGCCGAGCTGGTGTTGGCCGTGCTGACGGATGGTGGCTATCGTAAACATCTTGAAGGGCTGAAAACCCGGCTGGCCGCAGCGCGCAGCACTGTGGCGGCGGAGTTGTCGTCGCTTGGCTTCACGCCCTGGCTCCAGCCGAAGGCGGGACTTTTTCTATGGTGTAAAATGCCTGATGGGATCGAATCGGGCGCTCTGGCGCGGCATTGCCTTGACGATGGCGTCATTCTGGCACCCGGCAATGTCTTCAGCCTGTCGCAGAATGCGGGCCGGTTCATGCGGTTTAATGTGGCACAGACCATGGATGCAAGAGTGCTGAGCTCATTGAAGGCGGGTTTGCAGCAATTGCGGTGAAGGGTGCGGCGCGTTCAGAGCGCTGTCAGCAATGATCATCATAGGTGGTGCCAGAAGAAACCCAATCAGGAGTTTACACCATGATGTTCAAGACCGGTCTTTACGCAGCCCTTATTGCCACGAGCCTTACCGCATCGGTAGCTTTTGCGGCTGAAACCCAGATCAAGGTTACTGAAACGGGTGAGGGTGGTGGCGCCATGGGGCTGAAGATGGAGCCTGCAACGGTTGCCGCCGGTCCGGCGGTGTTCCACGTTCATAACGATGCCATGTCGGAAGACCATGAGATGATCGTGGTAAAACTGGCGACGCCGGATGCCAAGATCCCGCTTGATACAGCCAAGCATCGGGTTGACGAAAAGAAGCTGAAAAGCCTTGGCGAAGTGTCGGATCTGAAGCCCGGCGCCGATGGCAAGCTTAAGGTGACGCTGAAGCCGGGCAGCTATCTGGTGTTCTGCAATATCAAGGGTCACTACGAGGCCGGTATGCAGGGCACATTGACCGTTACGCCCTGATCGGCAGCCGGTGATCTCTTTACCTCTTATGATAAGCCCGCAGCGATGCGGGCTTTTTCATGCCTATCTCGCGGGCTGATGCAGAGACATGCTGTTTCATTTTGGATAACTGTTTTCTCCTGAAGGCGCCAACCTTTTAGAAACTCTTAACGACGATAATGCCGCCATTCGATAAGGAGTAAAACATGGCGGCTAGAAAAGCAGCGGGAGGGGCAAGGCGCGGGGGCGCAAACAAACGCCGGGCATCCGGTGGGTCAAGAGCAAAACGGGCAGGGTCTGGCGGCAGCCTTTGGCCTTGGTTTGGGGCGCTTGTCGTGGTGGTGGCTGGCGTTTCGGCCTATGACCACCGCAAGGAATTGCCTGGGCTGATCGACAAGACGTTCGGAACAGGTGGCAAATATACTGCGCAATTGCAGGGCCATGCGCCCCGCGAAACCAGTAGCCGCAGCGAGACTGGCCCGGTTCCGCCCGCAAGCGTTCCAACACCGATGGCGCGCAGGCTCGATCCGACGCCACTGCCACCGGCCACGACGATGATACCGACCGCATCGATGATGCCGCGTTCGAGAGATGACAGCCCCTTGCCGCCCGCCACCACGCTGGTACCGGGACAGGTCGTTGCCTCCCTTCAGCCGCGCGGGGTCGATAAGCAGCGGGTTTCCGGCAAATTCTATTATTGCGGCACGAGCGGGCTCGACAATTGCGTTGTCGATGGCGACACCTTCTGGGTCAACAAGACCAAGATCCGGGTTGCCGATATCGATGCGCCCGAAACCGAACAGGCAAAATGCAAATCCGAGCGCGACCGGGGCTTTGCCGCCAAGGTACGATTGCGTGATCTGCTCAGCGCCGGCAGTTTCGATCTTTCTCCCTTTGGAATGCGGGATGAAGACCAATATGGACGAAAATTGCGCGTGGTGAGCCGAAATGGTCGTTCACTCGGCGCGATGATGGTCGATGAGGGATTGGTCAGGCCCTGGACCGGCCATCGCCAGCCCTGGTGCTGAGAGAGTTTGCCCTAGGAAAAGTGGAGCTCGGTTTTCCCGAAAAGAAAAACGAAAGAAGCCAGAGTTTGTTTGGTTCAATCTGAACCTGACACAGTCTGACTGTTTTTTCTGTGCTGTTCTGAGTGATACACGTCTATGTTGTACCGTTTCGTGACGCACGCCTCCAAAATTTGCCAGTCTTGCCACTTTTACGCCATCTGCACGACATCAGATCGTAACACCTTGGCTTTATGCTTTCCTCCATAAGCAGAGAATAAAAAACTTTTGGAACTCATGGAGCAAAATCCGGTTTGCGGCGTTCCTAATTGTTTGCTGACTTCAAAGAAGCCTAAGGCAAAGATTGCGCGGCACGCATAACACGGACAAAGGGAGAAAAGACCAGTGACCTACGATATGACTGACCTGACCATGTCCGAAGTTCTCAAGGACCCAATGATCCGTCAGCTCTTGCGGGCAGACGGAGTATCTCTCAGCGCTTTTGCCGTCCTGCTGGATGATGCGGCCCGCCAGCGTAATCTGGCCTTGCGTTGCCGCAAAGCAGGCGTTCCCGCAGCCCATGTGATCGACAGTCTTTCTCATGTGCAGGCGCCTGCCGACTGCCTGTAACGTTTGACTTTAAACTGTGCCAGCAGCGCCGTTTCCAATGGCCGCTCTTATTCTGCCGCGATGACCACGCAAGGTTCGCGGCAGTTTCGTTTTCTACCAAGACTCACGGTCTGAAGTTTAAGCGAGCGTAAGGGTTGGCAATGAAGATGGCTCGGTTGTTTTTTGCGCTGTCCGTGGCTGCCATTGGTTCTGCGACAGTTGTCTATGCCGCAGGTGCCAAGGAAGCGACCGATCCGCAGTTTGCTTCGGTCAAGGGGCGATGCCTTAGGGTTTCCATCGGTGATCAGGATCTGACCAAGGCCTGTTCTTCTGAAATTGGCCGTAGCCTGCATAGCGATGGCCGCTCCGGCCTTTATTTCTTCATGGGTGCCACGCATATCATTACCTTTACGGGCATCCCCTCCAAGGAAAAGTCGCGCGACAAGAGCCAGGTTGAGACGCTCAAGCTGGACGAAGTCATCCTCAATGACGGAAACACCAAGAGCGGCTTGCAACGGATCGCTGCCAATGGCGCCTGCAATACCAGCCAGATCAATAACGACCGGTTTCTGGTGGCTTGCACTGGCACGCTGCAAAAAGGCACGAAATTCTCGGCCAGTTTCGAAATCGACAAATCGTTGAAATAGAGCATTTCCAGGAAAAGTGTGAAGCGGTTTTCCGTCCGGAAATGCGAGAGCAAAGACTTTGAGCATTTCCAGGAAAAGTGTGAAGCGGTTTTCCGTCCGGAACTGCGCAAATGCACCCGTTAACCCGCCTTCGGACAGAAGGCGGGCTTACAATAGGTGATTGTGCTCTCGGATTACACGTCCAGCGGATAGTCCTGGATAACCTTGGTCAGGCTGCCTTCGGCTGGAAACAGCGGGATGAGGCAGGCTTGAAGAGCGTGATAGATGTCACCCTTGCCAGGGAACAGGCTGTTTGATGGCGCGAGGTCTTCGGTCATTTCTTCGTGCCAGCCGCCGAATTGCTTGTCGATGGTGTTGTTGGCGATGAAATTCCAGATCTTGCGGTAGTTTTCCTCGTTCAGGTCGCGGCCCTGGTGCTGGTTGAGGTAATGGGCAGCGCCTGCGGCCTCACAAAGCGGCCACCACAGCTTGAAGGTCTTGGCAGGCACGTTGTCCCAATCCAGCGTGTAGTAAAAGCCGCCCTTCTTACGGTCCCAGCCCAGCAGCATCGATTGATAGAACAGGCCGCTTGCCGCTTCCGGCATCCAGTCATGCTGCTTGCCGGTCAGTACCCAGAGTTGCAACACCAGACGCGCCCATTCCAGCCAATGGCCGGGCGTGGTGCCGGCGGGGCGGAACATTTCATTGGGGTGATAGTAATTGCGGTCCACCACCCATTCCTCATCGAAATGTTCGGCAACGCGGAAGGCTTCTTCGCGGGCGCGGCGGTTGATGATCAGATCGGCGATCCGGGTGGCCTTGTCGAGATAATGCTGCTCGCCGGTCGCCTCGAACGCTGCCATCAGCGCTTCGGTGAGATGCATGTTGGAATTCTGGCCGCGATAGCCGGGCACGGGTTGCCAGTCCTGCGAAAATTCCTCGGCAATGGCGCCGTGGCGCTCCTCCCAGAATTTGGTCTCCAGCACCTCAGTAATGTCTTCCAGCATCCGGTCGGCCAGCGGATGGCCGACGGTTTTGGCCGACGAGGCGGCCAGCAGCACGAAAGCATGGCCATAGCCCTGCTTGGAGCCATCGGCGACGCCATCGTCGTTCAACTGCCAGACATAGCCGCCGTTCTTTTCGTCACGATGTTTGCGCCACAGATAACGCATGCCGTGGTCTACCACATCGGCAGCGCCGGGACGGCCCAGCAGATCGCCGATGGCATAGCAATGCACCATGCGGGCGCTGGCATGGATGCCACGCACCGGATTGTCTGTCGTCAACGGTTTGCCATCGCGGGCAAGATCGTAGAAGCCGCCCTTGGGGTTGATCGCTGCGGTCTGGAAGAAATCAAACAGGCCATCGGCCTGATCCAGCAGCCATTTGCGATGGTAAGGCCGTCCGCTCCATTGGTCAGCCAGCGGTTTTCCTTGATTGACGTTCGACATATCATCCTCCACGCGGTACAAAATCGCCCGTGTCTATACTGCATAATCGACGAAATCGAAATCGATTTAAGGAGAAAATTATCCAGCAGCCATAGAGTGTTACCGCTCCGTTCACCCTTTATGATAGACTGTGCCGCAATGCGTTTGGAAGCTGCGGTGGCAGATGAACGACGCGATCTAATGACGCCGCGTATATTGACATAAACATATCTTTATGTGATTGGGTACGTAACCCTGGGAACGGAAGGAAGTCGCTCATGCTCGATCAATTGTTTGGACGTGAAGGGGCGAACCGCGACGGCGCAGAGATTCTCAAAGCCCTGCAACAGGCAGCGCGTGAGCGTATTCTGATCCTCGACGGGGCCATGGGCACCGAAATTCAGGGCCTTGGCCTTGATGAAGATGATTTTCGCGGCGAGCGCTTCATTGGTTGCGCCTGCCACCAGAAGGGCAATAACGACCTTTTGATTCTGACCCAGCCGGATGCCATTGAAGACATCCATTTTCGCTACGCCATGGCGGGTGCGGATATTGTTGAAACCAACACCTTCTCCTCCACCCGCATCGCCCAGGCCGATTATGAGATGGAAGGTGCTGTCTACGATCTCAACAAATATGGCGCGCAAGTGGTGCGCCGCGCCATTCTGCGGGCCGAGCGTGAAGACGGCAAGCGCCGTTTTGTGGCGGGCGCGATTGGCCCAACCAACCGCACAGCCTCGATTTCGCCTGATGTGAACAACCCCGGTTACCGTGCCGTCTCCTTTGATGATCTTCGCCGCGCCTATGGCGAGCAGATCGATGGTTTGATTGATGGCGGTGCCGATCTCATCCTGATCGAAACCATCTTTGATACGCTGAACGCCAAGGCGGCGATTTTCGCCTGCGAGGAGCGCTTCATTGCCAAGGGCATTCGCCTGCCGGTGATGATTTCCGGCACGATCACTGACCTTTCCGGCCGCACGCTGTCTGGCCAGACCCCATCGGCTTTCTGGAACTCTGTGCGCCATGCACGTCCCTTTACCGTGGGTCTCAACTGCGCCTTGGGTGCCGATGCCATGCGCCCGCATTTGCAGGAGCTTTCGGGCATTGCCGATACGTTCGTCTCGGCTTACCCCAATGCTGGTCTGCCCAATGAATTTGGTCAGTATGACCAAAGCCCGGAATACATGGCGAAATTGGTGGAAGGCTTTGCCGAGGAAGGCATCGTCAACGTGGTTGGCGGCTGCTGCGGCTCCACGCCAGCCCATATTGCGGCCATTGCCGATGCGGTGAAGGGCAAGGCACCACGCCAGCCAGCAGAGCATCGCCCGTTCATGTCGCTCTCGGGCCTTGAGCCTTTTGAGCTGACCAAGGAAATTCCCTTCGTCAACGTGGGTGAGCGCACCAACGTTACGGGTTCTGCAAAGTTCCGCAAGCTGATCACCGCTGGTGATTACAATGCCGCCCTCGTGGTGGCCCGCGATCAGGTGGAAAACGGCGCGCAGATCATCGACATCAATATGGATGAAGGCCTGATCGATTCGGAAAAGGCCATGGTTGAATTCCTCAACCTGATTGCCGCAGAACCCGATATTGCCCGCGTTCCTGTCATGATTGACTCGTCCAAGTTCCAGATCATCGAATCCGGCCTGAAATGCGTGCAGGGCAAGGCCATCGTCAACTCCATCTCGCTGAAGGAAGGCGAGGAGAGTTTTGTCGCCCATGCTAAATTGGTCCGCAATTACGGTGCCGCTGTTGTCGTCATGGCCTTTGACGAGCAGGGGCAAGCGGATACCTATGAGCGCAAGGTGGAAATCTGTTCCCGCGCTTATAAAATCCTCACCGAAGAAGCGGGCTTCTCACCGGAAGACATTATCTTCGACCCCAATGTGTTCGCGGTTGCCACGGGCATTGAAGAGCACAACAATTACGGCGTTGATTTCATTGAGGCCACCCGCACCATCCGCCAGCGCATGCCACTGGTGCATATTTCCGGCGGTGTTTCCAACCTGTCCTTCTCGTTCCGTGGCAATGAGCCGGTGCGCGAGGCCATGCACGCCGTGTTCCTCTACCACGCCATTCAGGCGGGGATGGATATGGGCATTGTCAACGCCGGTCAGCTGGCGGTGTATGAAAGCATTGATGCAGAGCTGCGCGAAGCCTGCGAAGACGTGGTGCTGAACCGCCGCGACGATGGCACCGAACGCCTGCTGGAAATTGCCGAGCGCTATCGCGGCACGGGCGAGGCGAAAGCGCGTGTGCAGGATATGTCCTGGCGCGAACTGCCGGTGGAAAAGCGGCTGGAGCATGCGCTGGTCAACGGCATTACCGAATTTATCGATGGCGATACCGAAGAAGCCCGGCAGAATGCGGCGCGGCCTTTGCACGTCATTGAAGGCCCGCTGATGGCGGGCATGAATGTGGTGGGCGATCTGTTTGGCGCGGGTAAAATGTTCCTGCCGCAGGTGGTAAAATCCGCCCGCGTGATGAAGCAGGCAGTGGCCGTGCTGCTGCCTTACATGGAAGAAGAAAAGCGCGCCAATGGCGGCACAGGCGAGCGCGAAGCCGCAGGCAAAATCCTGATGGCCACTGTGAAGGGCGATGTGCATGACATTGGCAAAAACATTGTCGGCGTGGTCTTGGCCTGCAACAATTACGAGATCATCGACCTTGGCGTGATGGTGCCTGCGGCCAAAATTCTGGAAGTGGCGATCAAGGAAAATGTCGATATCATCGGCCTTTCCGGCCTGATCACTCCATCGCTGGATGAAATGGTGCATGTGGCCGCTGAAATGCAGCGCCAAGGCTTTAACGTGCCGCTGCTGATTGGTGGAGCCACCACCAGCCGCGTGCATACGGCGGTGAAAATCCATCCGCAATATCAGAAGGGCCAAGCGGTTTATGTGCTGGACGCCAGCCGCGCCGTGGGCGTTGTCTCGTCCTTGCTGTCGCCTGATACCCGCGACACCACCATTGAAACCCTACGGGCTGAGTATGCCAAGGTGGCCGATGCCCACGCCCGCGCCGAGCTGGAAAAGCAACGCCTGCCAATTGCCCGTGCCCGTGCCAATGCCGCCAAGGTGGATTGGACCAGCTACAAGCCGAAAAAGCCAAGCTTCACCGGCATCAAGGTGTTTGACGATTACGACCTCAAGGAATTGGCCAAGTACATCGACTGGACACCTTTCTTCCAGACATGGGAGTTGAAAGGCCGTTATCCCGCCATTCTGGAGGATGAAAAGCAAGGCGAAGCCGCACGCGCACTCTATGCTGACGCGCAAGCCATGCTGGAAAAAATCATCGACGAGACATGGTTCCGTCCGCGTGCCGTCATTGGCTTCTGGCCTGCCAACAGCGTTGGGGATGATATCAGGCTGTTTGCCGATGAAGAGCGTAGCCAGGAACTGGCCACCTTCTTCACGCTGCGCCAGCAGCTCTCCAAGCGCGACGGCCGCCCAAATGTCGCCTTGAGCGATTTCGTTGCCCCGGTTGATAGCGGTGTGGAAGATTACGTCGGCGGCTTTGTGGTCACGGCAGGTATCGAAGAAGTGGCGATTGCCGAGCGTTTCGAGCGGGCCAACGACGATTACTCCTCCATCATGGTCAAGGCATTGGCTGACCGCTTCGCCGAAGCCTTTGCCGAGCGCATGCACGAGCGCGTGCGCAGGGAATTCTGGGGCTACGGTGCGGATGAGACCTATACGCCAGAAGAGCTGATCTCGGAATCCTACGCCGGTATCCGCCCAGCTCCCGGCTATCCAGCCCAGCCCGACCACACCGAAAAGGTCACGCTGTTCAACCTGCTGGACGCCACCGCCACCACTGGGGTGACATTGACGGAAAGCTACGCCATGTGGCCCGGCTCCTCCGTCTCCGGCCTCTACATCGGCCACCCGGATAGCTATTATTTTGGCGTGGCCAAAGTGGAGCGTGATCAGGTGGAAGATTATGCGGCCCGTAAAGGCATGGAGGTGCGCGAGATTGAGCGTTGGCTGGGGCCAGTGCTGAATTACGTGCCGAAGGTTGCTGTGGATGAGGATGCTGCGGCGTAACGTCGTCAAGGCGCATCAGGTGCCGTTATTGGTTGTTGTGTTGCGTCAAAGCATTATGATGTGATCTGGCAAACAGGGTCTTTCACGTTGGGTGAAGGATCAGAGGGTTCGCGGATTGCAACTTTTTGTCTCGGAAACCGCGATGACGCTGCTTGCCACGTATCTTCCAGACTACAGCTTCAGGGAAGTACATTCCTGTACCATTGCGGCATCGACCGATACCGTGATTAGCGCTGCGGCTGACTATACACCGGAGGCTGATCCGATATTTCGAACGATGATCGGACTTCGCGAAGTCCCAATGCGGCTGGCCGGTTTCCTGAAGGGGACGCAGGCCCAATTGCCGCAATCCTTCGGTATGCACAATTTTGAGTTGCTTGAGAGGCGCGATGGCTCCGAACTGGCCTATGGTTTGGTTGGCCGGTTCTGGCGGTTTGATTTTGGTCTCGTTCCCATCGTGGATGGAAGTGCGTTTCTTCGTTTTGATGCGCCGGGCGTAGCAAAGCTCGCTTTGGGTTTCTCGGCTGAACGGCAAGAGAATGGTACGACTCGCCTTGTCACGGAAACCCGTATTTTCTGCCCTGATCGCGCGACTTGGCTGAAATTTGCACCATATTGGTATTTGATCTACCCCGCGAGCGCCCTTATCAGACGCCGCGTTTTGGCGGCAATTAAGAAAAGCAGCGAAGCACCGTTTCAAAGCGCAAACTTGTAATCACCTAACCTCGGTCAAATGCCCCTGTGGCCGAGAGGGGTAAATTTAATTGTGCTTATCCTTTTTACAATTTGAAATTGCTAATGTACTTCCAAACATATAAATAAATAAAATCGTGAGGCAACTAAATTATTGATAAAACACAATATATTGGTTTCCGAAAACAACGTCGATATTTAATATTTTTTTAGTTATGGCACATTACAAATAACGCAATCCTGCATTAGTGCCTATGACAGGCAAAATCTTCCGGTTGAACCTCTCTATTTGATCCTGCCGGGATCGGGATATTCTCACCAATTAAAAGTCCGGAGGAGCATTTTGCCATGGCGTTTTTATCGAATCTAGGAATTTCAACCAAAATTATGACGATCATAATATCGATATGTCTGCTTGGCATTAGCGGTATTTCTCATATGTCATTGCAGTATAAAAATTCGGACAACTTATATTCCGAATTCATTTCCGAGGATAATCTCGCCGCTAACGAGATGTCGCGCTCGACCACTTCACTGATGTCGATGGCCTATGCCGTCTATCAGGCCGCAGCCCAAGAGACGAATTCTCCAGAATCTCAGAAAATTGCCAAGGCCTACAAGGGTAGCCAGCAGACGCTCATGGCCCGCTTTGAGAAGGCGAAATCGCTGACGCCTGAAAACACGCAGATCATCAATCAATTCACGTCTCGCGCCAATGATGTTATTGCCGTGATGGACAAGGCACTTGAAGCCGCCCTTGTCGGAAATGATGAACAAAGCAAGGCGATCATGACCACGGCCAATCCAATGATTGACGCCTGGCGCGTAGAACTTCGCACCTGGAACGATGCCAATATTCTAAAGATTATCAAGGATAGCGACGGCCTTTCGGATCAAACAAACAGCACGATCATCACGGCTCTCGTCAGTTTGGGAATATTGTTTCTTCTCGGCATTTTTGCATCGCTCTATGTTGCTCTTCCTGGCATCACATGGCCGATCCGTCAGCTTTGCGCTCGGATGACAACATTGGCGGACGGAGACGTTACGGAAGCTGTCAGCGGCATCGGTCGCCAGGATGAAGTCGGGCAGATGGCGCGGGCCGTAGCGGTTTTCCGTGACAATGCCATCGAGGCCAATCGACTGACCCAGGAAACGGAGGCCAACCGGAATTTGGCCGAAAACGAACGTCTGGAGCGCGAAGCTCAAAAGGCGAGGGATGCCGCAGACATTCAGTTTGCCGTCGATAATCTGGCAACCGGGCTTTCGCATCTGGCTGAGGGCAATGTGTCCTTCCGCATCGCTCAGCCGTTCATCGACAGTCTTGATGCCGTGCGTTCAAATTTCAACACTGCGGTGGAAAAGCTGGAACAGGCGCTGTCGGGCGTAACGCAGAATGCGCGTGCCATTGACGCGGGTGCCAACGAAATCAAAGCGGCTGCCAACGACCTTGCCAAGCGGACGGAGCAACAGGCAGCCTCTGTGGAGGAAACCGCTGCGGCACTGGAAGAGATCACCACAACGGTCAAGGACAGCACGCGCCGCGCCCAGGAAGCCGGTGTACTGGTGTCGAAAACCAAGAGCGGAGCGGAGCAATCCGGTCAAGTGGTCCGCCGCGCTGTCGTCGCCATGGAGCAGATCGAAAAGTCGTCCTCCGAGATTTCCAATATCATCACCGTGATTGACGAAATCGCCTTCCAGACCAACCTGCTGGCGCTCAACGCGGGCGTTGAGGCTGCAAGGGCTGGCGAAGCCGGCAAGGGCTTTGCCGTCGTCGCACAGGAAGTGCGCGAACTTGCCCAGCGCTCGGCCAATGCCGCCAAGGACATCAAGGCGCTGATCAATACCTCCAACGCACAGGTCCAATCCGGTGTGGAGCTTGTTGGAGAAACGGGCAGGGCGTTGGAGACCATCGTTTCGGAAGTGCAGGAAATCAACCGGCATGTCAGCGCGATAGTTGAGGCTGCTCAGGAACAATCTACTAGCTTGCAGCAAATCAATACAGCCGTAAACCAGATGGATCAGGACACCCAGAAAAATGCAGCCATGGTGGAAGAATCCACCGCCGCCAGCCACAGTTTGGCTCGGGAAGTGGCCTCTATGAACCAGCTTCTGTCGCAATTCCAGCTGTCCGGTGGCTCGCAGCCGAATGCGGTCCGTCCGGCTCGCTCGACAGACATGCCCGCGACCTCGCCGGTGCGTGCACTTGGCCGCAAAATTGCCAGCGCCTTTTCAAGCAAGGGGGGCGCTGCTCAGGCAGCAACGGCCAATGCATCCTGGGAAGAGTTCTGATTGTGCTACATTGATAAAGGTATGCAAACAACCACAGCGTAAAACTTGACATGCTCCACCGATACCAAGGGTCTTTGAAAATGGCCCTTGGTATTTCTTTGGGAATATATCAAGCGTCTGATGTATTTGATATATTTTCATTTTCTTCAAGTCGATGATGCGTCAGCATCTTCGAGACTTGGTATAAGGCTTGTTGGATAACGAGAATCCGCATGATGTAGAGGTGCAATTATTGCGTGTCGCCATCAAGGGATTGAGTTTGAAAGGCGGCACGACACCGCATACCCTCAGACCTATAATCGACAAGGGATACGAACACTTATTTCATCACCGCCTCGGCGTGTGGCAGTGCTTCGCTGGTGTTACCCTTCTGGGCTGTGAAGCTAAACTTCTTCCTCAGGCGCAGAATCGGCTTTTCGATGAAATGCCAGGAGCCCATGGCAATTACGGTTGCGATGGGAAGGGATATGGCAAAGTGCAGCCAGGGTAAGGTCAGTTTAGGAAACAGGCTGACGAGAGCCTGCTGAAAGGGATATCCATAGAGATAGATCCCGTAGGAATAGTCTCCCCGATGGTAAAGCGGAATGGGTGGAATGTGCAGCATTCCGACATAGACGGTGAGATAGACCAGCATCGGCGCAAAAATCGTGCAGAGCGTGCTGCCGCTGACGTCAGGAAGCGCGAAAGAGGCGGCAATCGGAACGATGCAGGACATAACCGCCAGCGTCCAATGTTTCGGAATGAAGCGGCGGAACAGGAAGAGCACCGACCCCAGCATGAAGTTGACATAGAGCATCAGGCCGCGCAGGCCGATGAAGTGGTTAAGCAGGGTGTAGCCGGAGCTTTCAGGCGGAAAGAGCCCGCCCATGCTCGACGGACTGATGTTTTCGACCTTCAGGGCGATGATGATCACGGCGACACCTGCCGTCGCCACCAGCGCTGCTCGCGGGCGCTTCAGAAATCCAAAAATGATCAGCGCTGACATGATGGCATAGCAACCGATCTCATAGGGAACGGTCCAGAGCGAGCCGTTAACGGTAGCTGGAAAGGGATTGTGCTCGAACACGCCCGGTAGGACATAATGGATAACGCCAAATATATTGGCGAAATAGGCCCAGAATTCATAGGACTGAAAATAGGTCGGCAAGCTGCTCGTGGTAAACAGCGGACCGAGGATCAGGGCCGCAAACACAATGTCGACCGCAAGCGCCGGCACGATCCTGATGCCTCGATTGAGCAGGAAGTCCTTCAGGCGAAGGCGGATGGCGCTGCCGGTAATTAGAAAACCACTGAGCGCAAAAAACATCGGCAGGATAGCAGCCTGCAGGACCGTGATTCCGGGCTGCGAAAATTGGTATTTTTCACCTTCGGCAATCAGGAATGAATGGTCGAGTAAAACCATGATTGCCAGGAAAATTCTGAGAAAATCAAATCCCGGACCGATGCCTCGATGTTCATTCAAGACAGAACCAATCGACTTCATCTAAAATACCTCGATTATAATAGACTAGAATTAGTTATATTATAAAACTGATATGAACTAATTCGTAGTTTGCTCAGTTGATTTCCTTATTCAGGAAAATACTGTTCAAATTTAGATCGATATATTTTGGTTGAAATTTTTGATACTACACTTTTGTCGGAGAGAGGCCTGCTTCACCCAGGAAATGGACCAGGACATGGGCGATGCTCAGGCCAAGGCACTGCCATCACAATGCGGGCCCGTGGTCATAGGTGATTGGGGTTATGGAGAGCTGAGGCCCGGTATTCTACCGGCTTAAGGAGCTTGGAGGTGTGCGGGCTTTGATGCTGTGCCGGACGAGCTCTAACGGGCAGATGCAATCTGCTCGATAATGGAAATAATGATTTTGCGCGTATTGGGGTTTTTGATGCTGGCGAAGCATGTGTTGAGTTCAAGCGCGTCTGAACGTGATGTCGCTTTAACCAGATCTGTCAACTCGCCTGAGGTATCCACGGGCGCTGCAACGGCATTATCGGCGATGTAGGAAAAATCGGGGTCCATTCCCAAGAGAGTGGCGGCAGCGGCAAGTCTGCTGGCGCTCATGCCGTTGATGCCTTTTTCATATTTATGCAGCTGTTGGAATGTCACGCCCAGTTCTCTTGCAACGTCGGATTGGCTCATCCCCTTATTCTTTCGGGCGCTTTTCAAGCGTTCACCCGCCAGGATGTTATAATCATGCACGTCAGGAGTTTTTTTGAGTAATGTCATTGGCTATCTCAATACACTACAGCGGAAATTAGCTCATGTTTCGTTTTGTGTTTTAGAATATGATAAATGATCAAAAAATGAGAAAATATCGTCATCTATCTGCTCGATCTTAAGACATAATACTGTAAATTATGTTTATTTTTGGAGTTTTATAATCAGTTATCGGGACTTTATTTTTTTAATAGCTTAAGTAAATCTCCTTTTAATCATTGCGTTAGTTATTTGAACGGTAGATTTTGGCTTAATTGTTGAAAATTTTAAATGTTACAAAAAACTTTAAATTCGCGTAGTAGAGGAAAAGCCACCTTGACAGATTTCAGCATATCAATTTTTGCCGGAAGGCTTCTGCAATGGCGTGTGATCTGCTGACGGCGCCGAGTTTCATCATGATATTACCCACATGCTTGCTAACTGCTTTTTCGGAGACCCCGAAAATCACGCTGATTTCCCAATCCGTTTTGCCGTTGGCAATCCAGCCGATGACTTCCCTTTCTCTTGGGGTCAGTCGAGTGGTCTGTTTCTGGTTTGCGCCATATAGTTCCATCGTACGTGCGAAGATCAGGCTTGCGATCAGCGCCATGCCGGTTCTTGCCTGCGGAGAATCATCGATGTCGCTGCCGGCGAATGTGACGCCAGCGCAGCGTCCGTCCAAGGATACGATGGGTAGGGTGAAGCCATTGCTGACGAAAAATTCCTTGGCCTGATCCATCAGCCATTTTTCGTCGCGGCTTATGGGCAATGTTTTGGAAAAATCCGACCAGACGAAGGAGGGTTCCGATCTGACAATGTGTCGTATGGCCGGATCTTGAAATGCCAGGTTGTCGCGAAAATAGAGATGCGACCATTCGTCAGGCCAGTCGGCAAGTAAAATACCCTGCATTTGCTGGTTGGGTAGCATTCCAATTTTAGGTGGAAATCCTAGAACGATATTTTTAACACCGTAACGAGATGTCGCATGCTTTGTTAAATCTATAAGATGTTCGAGTGTATCTGTTTGCTTTATTTTAGATAGAAATGATAGGGTTTCATCAAGATTCGGCGATATCATGTCTACGGTCATGGCCACCCCTATTTTTTAATGGGTTTTTTATTACTTATTTGATATGAATATTATATAAGACATACTATCAAAAAAATTCAAATCACGCGAGAGAGGATCATCGTGACTTGAATTTTTTGCTTACGATTCCAATCGTCATTAAAAATAGTGAATAGTGTTCTCCTTTCGGCTCTCTTGCGGCATTCGAACCGGCGGCAATGCCGAAAGGGGCGTGATGCATGAGCATCTCCTGTGCCTTGGCATCGATCTCCGTGTGAGATATCAAAAATGAAAATTGATTGCTGCCACCCTCTATTCCTCCTCCCATCCGTGGAGAGTTTTCATGAGCCGCTTCTGGAGCCCGATCGTTCGATCGCTGATGCCTTATGTGGCGGGCGAACAACCCGCTATCAGTGATCTGGTCAAGCTGAACACCAATGAAAGCCCTTATGGTCCTTCGCCGCACGCGATTGCCGCGATGCGAGACGCGGTGGATGACACGCTTCGGCTTTACCCAGACCCGACCGGTCTGCCGCTGCGCCATGCGATTGCCAAGAGCCACAATCTCGACCCGGGCGAGGTGTTTGTCGGCAATGGCTCCGATGAGGTCTTGGCGCATACGTTTCAGGCTCTACTGAATCACGATAAGCCGCTGCTGTTTCCGGATGTCAGCTATATTTTTTACCCAACCTATTGCCGGCTCTTTGGCATCTCCTTCCAGGAGGTTCCCTTGGATGATGCCATGCGGGTGCGGATAGAGGATTACCGGCAGCCGTGTGGTGCGATCATCCTGCCCAATCCCAATGCACCGACGGGTATTGCCTTGCCTTTGACGGAGATTGAAACTCTCGTGCGCGACCATCCCGATCAGGTCGTGGTGATTGATGAGGCCTATGTGGATTTCGGTGCGGACAGTGCCATTCCGCTGGTCAAAACCTATCCGAACCTGCTGGTGGTTCAGACCTTTTCGAAATCGCGGGGCCTTGCCGGATTGCGGGTTGGTTTTGCTGTCGGGCAACGGGAATTGATCGAGGCCCTGGAGCGGGTCAAGGACAGTTTCAATTCCTACCCGCTCGACCGGCTGGCGCTCGCTGGTGCCGTTGCCTCCTGGGAGGACCGGGCGTGGTTCGAGCATCACCGTGATCTGGTTGTCGCCAGCCGGGAGCGTCTTTCCCTTGGCCTTCAGGAGTTGGGTTTCGAGGTCCTGCCATCCTCTGCCAATTTTGTCTTTGCGCGACATTCGGACCGGTCCGGTGCCGATCTCGCCTTGGCGCTGCGGCAAAAATCTGTCCTGGTGCGCAATTTTCAAAAGCCTCGGATCGGTGACTTTTTGCGCATCAGCATTGGCACCGATGCCGAATGCGACCGGCTGCTGGGGGCTCTGAGCGAGATATGAGGTAGGAGTTAACGGTCGATCCGGCAGAGGATCGCCGTCGTGTCGTCGCTTTGCTTGAAGCGCGGAAATTGTAGCCCGTCGGGATCGACCTCGCGTTCCAGATGCCGTAATTCGGCGACCAGGGCTTTCAATCCGGCGGTCGCAGCGCGTTTGACCAGGCCGGCAGGATCATAGGCCTGGTAGAGGCTGACGAGATCGGCCAGCCCATCCGAGCAGATCAGCGCCGTGGCGCCCGTCTCGACGGTCAGGGCTGTGCGAACCAGATGATCAGCGGTATCGGGTATGAGTCCCAGAGACCAGACACTGCCGCCGGGTGTGTTTTGCTGTTCGCGTTTGCTGCGTAAATTTTCCAATGTTTCGGTGTCGCTTGTGTGGGCCATGCCGCTTGCACCGATGCCGCCCGCGCGCTCCACATGGGCGCGGGCGGCCTGCTGTTCACGCTCAAATGCATCCGGCAGGGCCATATGGGTTTCCACCCGGCCATTGTCATGCAGAAGGTAAAGCACGCTATCGCCAAGGCCAATGAACTCTGCGCCATCCGGCGTGACCCGCAGGGCGGCCAGGGCCGCCAGCGGCCAGGCATAGCGGGGCTGATTGCCTGCCGCTGCGGTAAAAAGCTCATGGGCGTCGAAAGCGATGGCGCGGATCACCTCGGTGACATTGGTGTCACAGGTCAGTTCCGTGGTCAGTCGTTTTGCCGCAAACTGGGCAATCCAGGCGGCATCGGAACCGTAACCCTCCATGAACTGGACGTCGCCCAGCCCGGTTGCGCCGTCGAGCACGAAAGCGGCGTGCTCATTATATCCCAGTCTGTCCTCGTTGCTACGGTCGCTTTTGCCCGGATCGCTGATTGTGTCGATGATGGCCAGGGCAGGGGTGGTCAAGGCTGGCTTGGCAGACATAGGCACTCTTTCGTTCAGCCGCAGCTTGGAAGATGCGCGAAAATTGGCCTATCGCCTCACGGACCGCAAAATAAAAATGCTGAAAAGGAAACACACCGCCGATGTTTTCGCCAATGTGTTGCTTAAAGGTGGTGGGGTGCCTCAATGGTCATTCGGTCAGGCTGCCGTGCGGTTGCTTTGCCGTCTGTCGCTACCGCGCATCGATGCGGAGCTTCCCGGCTCGCGGATCGCGGATCGCCTGTTCAGTTGGAACCGGTTGGCCAGTTCTGTCAGCTTGGCAGCGCCGCTGGAAAGCGCTTCGCTGATGGCATTCATGCTGCCGACCATGCCAGCGTTCTTTTGCGTCATCTGGTCAAGCGCATTGACCGCGGTGCTGATTTCGCTAAGGCTGGTGGACTGTTCGGATGATGCCGTGGCGATGGCCTCGATATTCACGTCGATGGAGTGCACGAAAGACTCGATCCGCGTCAGCGCACTGCCGGTTTCCCCGACCAGACGGACCCCGTCTTTCACCTCGTTGCTGGATTTGGCAATCAGTTCAGAAATTTCCTTGGCGGCCTTGGCAGAACGCTGGGCCAGTTCGCGCACTTCCTGGGCAACGACAGCAAAACCCTTGCCACTTTCCCCGGCGCGCGCCGCTTCCACGCCAGCATTCAGGGCAAGAAGGTTGGTCTGAAAGGCAATTTCATCGATGACACTGATGATATTGCTGATTTCCTTTGAGGCGCCCTCGATCCTGCTCATGGCGTCCACGGTGAAATTGACGACCTTGACGGATTCGGTCGCGGCCTGGCGGGCGTCGCGAACGAGATTTCGGGTATCCTTGGTGCGAATGCTGGATTCCTTTACCGTCGCGGTGATTTCTTCCAGCGCTGCGGAGGTCTGCTCGAGCGCTGCTGCCTGTTGTTCAGAGCGTTGGGCAAGACTGCCGGACGCTGTCAGCATCTCGCTGCTATTGCTGGAGACGGAGGCGGTTTCAGACAGAACCTGGGCAAGGGTCTCCTGGAACTTGCCGATGGACATATTGAAGTCGTTGCGCAAATGCTCGAATTCCGGCATGAAGGGCTCATCGATCGTCATGCGGATATTGCAGTTCGACAGGCGCTCCAGTCCGGCACCAATGGCGGCAATGGCATTGACGCGACCGGTCACGTCGGTTGCGAATTTCACAACCTTGATGACTTTTCCCTTTTCATCGAGAATGGGATTATAGGTTGCCTGGATATAGACCTTCTTGCCGCCCTTGCCGATGCGCAGGAATTCATCGCTCTGGAATTCGCCAGCACCCAGCTTGCGCCAGAATTCCTTGTAGGCGGGCGACGATACATAGGTTTGATCGCAAAACATCGAATGATGCTTGCCGACGATTTCGCTCAAGTCATAGCCAAGCGTTTTGCAGAAATTCTCGTTGGCGGTCGCGATTTGGCCCGTCGGCGTAAACTCGATGACGGCCTGCGAACGTAAGAGAGCGTCGATTTTGCCGTCGCTATCTATTGCCTTGTTCTTGGCGGATGTGATGTCCGTGGCAATTTTCACAACCTTATAAGGTGTTTTGCCGCGAAAAACCGGGTTATAGGAGGCTTCGATCCAGATTGGGTCACCAGTCTTGGTGAAGCGCTTATACTGGCGCTGATCGAACTGGCCGGAGGCGAGTTTTGCCCAGAAAGCGGCATAGGCTTGGGTTTTCACTTCTTCAGGATCGACAAAGATCCGGTGATGTTTGCCGATAATTTCAGACCTTGCGTAGCCAACCGCTTTGCAGAAATTCTCGTTTGCATCGAGAATATTGCCTTTAAGGTCAAATTCGATGATTGCTTGAGAACGATTGAAAGCCTCTAACAGTGCTTTTGCATCGTTTCCGAAGCTAAGTGACATCAATCCCATAGCGCTGCCTCTTGCTGAAGAAAATACGCTATTTGATCTTTATTTAGAATAAGTTAATATTTAAAAATATACAAAAATTCCAAAAGCTTAGAATTTGTATATCTTTTGCCGCTGCCTGGTGCGGCCTTGATCGGAAATCAATCGGCGACCACTAACAAATCATCCCCAGCAAATTTTAGGGTGACGGTTTCACCAATCGCCGCAGGGCTTACGCCCGGATCGTTGAACATGTCGAAGGACAGCGTGGCGCCGCCGACATCCAGCCGTGTGCGGATGACCGAGCCGAGAAAATGGCTTGAGGTGACTTTGCCGCTGATCCGCACATCACCCTTTGCACCTTCGGCAGGCGATCCCGCTTCCGGGCGCAACGCCACAGTAACGGTTTCGCCATTGGCTTTGCCCAGTGGCTTTTTCAGGCTCACCTGCTGGTCGCCGATCAGGATCGTATTGGTGGATGTATCCGTCACCTTGGCGTCGATCAGGTTGAGCGTGCCGACGAAGGAGGCGACGAAACGGGTCTGGGGATGGTTGTAGATTTCTGAAGGCGTGCCGATCTGGTCGGCGCGCCCGCCGTTCATCACCACGATCCGGTCGGATATCGACAGGGCCTCCTCCTGGTCATGGGTCACGAACACGGTGGTGATGCCAAGCTGGCGCTGGATCTGGCGGATTTCCTCGCGCAGCGACACGCGGATCTTCGCATCCAGCGCCGACAGCGGCTCATCCAGCAGCAAAACCTGCGGCTTTGGGGCCAGCGCCCGGGCCAGCGCCACGCGCTGCTGCTGGCCACCGGACATCTGGTAGGGATAGCGCTCGGCCAGATGATCGAGATGGATCAGCTTCAGCATTTCCATCACCCGGCTGTGAATTTCCGCCTTGGGCTTCTTGGCGATCTTCAGGCCGAAGGCGACGTTGTCGAACACATTCATGTTTGGAAACAGCGCATAGGCCTGGAAGACCATACCGATCCGGCGGCGATTGGGCGGCAGTTTCGTCACGTCCTGCCCATCGATGACAATCGAGCCGGAGGAGGGCGTTTCAAACCCGGCCACCATGCGCAGAACGGTTGTCTTGCCGCAGCCGGACGGCCCCAGGAAGGAGATGAACTCGCCTTTATTCACCGGGAGATCGAATTCCTTGACGACGGTATTGGCAGCGAAACTCTTGCTGACCGCTTCGATCCTGAGGAAACTCATCGGGTTGCACTCCTTGGGGCATGGAAGAGGACAGCGGGGCCTGGCGTGCGATGCGGCGTGGCAACCAGCGCTGTCCGGGTTTTTTATTGGCGAATAATTGCATGAGGACCATGCAGCCCCAGGTCAGCGCAAAGGACAGAATGGCAAGCGCTGCCGGTTCATAGGCGCGGTCCTGGCCGATCTTGACCATATAGGGGCCGAAGGCCGGGCGATTGAGCAGGCTAGCGAAGACGAATTCGCCAAGCGAGATGGAAAAGGTCAAAAACGCGCCCGAGACGATGGCCGCGCGCACATTGGGGAAAATGACCTCGGCAATGGTGCGAAGGCGTGATGCGCCGAGGCTTTCGGCGGCTTCCGTCAGGGTGGTGATGTCGATGGCGGCCATGCCATTATCCACGGCCCGGAACATATAGGGCAAGGACAATGTGACGTAGCCAATCACCAGCAGGATATTGGTGCCGTTTTCCGACATGGTGAGCGGCAGATAGGAACTGGAACCAAACAACCGGATATAACCGAACACCAGCACGACGGGCGGAATGATCAGCGGCAGGAGGCTGACGAACTCGACGATTGGCCGCAGTTTCGGCAGCCGCAGCCTTACCCAATAGGCTGTTGGCACGACGATGACGGCACCGACCACGATCGCCATCAGTGAGGCGAAGGCCGAGTAGCCAAGGGTAGACAGAAACTCGTCGCTGGAAAACACCGAACGGTAAGCGGCAAAGCTCCATTGGCCCCGCAGCATTTGCAGGGAAAACTGGAAGGTCGCATAGAGCGGAACAAGGAAATAGGCGGCAGCGATAAGGACGATGACCGTCGAGACCAGCGGAAAGGGCTTTTTCATTTTTGCCACCGTTCGGCGCGGCTGCGCAGGATAAGATAGAGCGTGTTGGTGACGGCCATGATCGCCACCATGCCAACCGCCAGCGCATAGCCAAGATTGGGATTGTACAGCACATTGCCTTGAATCTGCTGGTAAAGCACGATTGGCACAACGCCGAAGCTGGAGCCGGTCAGGGCATAGACAGTGACCAGCGTGCCGAAGGCATTGGCAAACAGCAGCAGGAAACAGCCGAGAATGGAGGGGGTCAGCACCGGCAGGGCGACCATTTGCCAATATTGGCGGCGGGTGGCACCGAGGATTTCCGCCGCTTCGCGCCATTCGCCCTTCAAGCCGTCGAGAGCGGGGGTGATGATCAGAACCATCAGCGGCAGCTGGAAGTAAAGGTAGGTTATCGCCAGGCCCCAAAAGGAGAACAGGCTGAAGCCCGTGCCATAGAGGTTGAAGCCGAACATGTCACGCAACAGAACCGTGACCAGGCCGAGCCTGCCCAGGGTGGCGATGAAGGCGAAGGCCAGCGGGATACCGGCAAAATTCGAGGCGACACCCGAAAATGTCATGAAGGCCGTGCGCACCCAGCGCGGCAAGCCGCCGAGAATAATGGCATAGCCAACCAGAAGACCGGCGATGGCGCCAAGACAAGCGGCGGCCAGGCTCAGGCGCAGCGACAGGGAATAGGCGGCCATGATATTGGGTGTGGCCAGGCTGATGAAATTCTCCAGCGTGAAATCACCGGCAGGATTCTGGAAAGAGCCTTTGACCAGATACAGGATCGGGCCGATCAGAAACAGAATGGCAAACAGAAAAAACGGCAGCACACCCAGCCAATCCCAGTTTACCCGGCTTTTGGGGCGAGGCGCTGGTTGCTGTCTGGAGTCTTCGACTATGGGTAGGCTGGGCAGGGGGGCGTTGAGCGTCGGTGCACTGGGCCTGGATGAGTTTGGCACGGATGCACTGGCTGGCGAATGAAGCTCGGTCTCCGCAACGGTCATGCCACTTTTTCCCTTCAAATTAGGCACGCAGGCCGGTAAAAACCGGCCTGCGCAAAGGTGGAGTGAAATTTCAGCACTGGCGCTAACTTATTGTGCGCCCATCTGCTTTGCCCAATCGGCGGCAACGACGGCCTTGGCAGCAGACTGTTCGTCCAGCGTCGGGAAGAGCGCCTTGGCATAGCCTGCGGCATCCGGCATCTTGTCGAGCAGGGCCTGCGGAATCTTCTTCTTTTCAGCCAGATCGTTGAAGCGGATCGGATGGCAATAGCCAGCCAGCCAGCCGAGCTGACCTTCGTCGGAATAGAGGTATTCCATCCACAGCTTGGCAGCATTCGGATGCGGTGCGAAGGCCGAAATCGCCTGAACGTAAACGCCGGCGATGACCGAATCCGAGGGAACGACAACGTCCATCGGTGGGTTGCCAGCCAGCTTGTCGCGCATGGCGAGCACGTTATAGTCCCAATCGAACAGGATCGGCGTGGTACCCTGCGCCATGTTCTGGGCCGAACCGTTGACCGGCACGAGATTGCCCTTTTCCTTGAGCGATTTCATGAACTCGATGCCTGCCTTGGCGGCGTCAGCGCCAGCCTTGCCGGACTGCGCGGCGCCAGCGGCATAAACCGTCATCATCGAGCTGTTGCCGGTGCGCGGATCGCCAGGCATGGCAACGGAATTGGCATATTTGGAAGCGGTCAGATCGGCAAAGCTCTTCGGAACGTCCTTGACGATATCCTTGTTCACGCCGATGGCCAGAACGCCGTAATAATCGCCATACCAATAGCCGTCGGCATCCTTGGCCGAAGCCGGGATCGAATCCCAGGTGGAGACCTTGTAAGGCTGAACGAGACCGTCTTTCTTGGCCGCAGGACCGAAGGACAGGCCGACATCGATAACATCGGGAGCCTGTGGGCCGGTATTGCCCTTATTGGCCTTGATCGCTTCGATTTCGTCGCCAGAGCCCGCATTCGGGTTCAGCTCGTTGACCTTGATTTCAGGGTATTTTTTCTTGAAACCGGCGATCACGTCGCCATAGCCGCACCAGTCATGGGGCAGGGCGATGGTGGTGAGCATGCCTTCTTTTTTGGCAGCTGCGATCAATTCGGCGCTTGGCTCGGCGCTCGCATAGGCGGCCGATGCGACGACCATGGCGGTCGAGAGGGAAAGAATGCGGTGCAAACGGATGTTCACGTGTGTCCTCCTTGTGGATCTGCAAATCTTTGATCTGCAAAATTGTCTGCGGTAAGCCGAGCGACTGCATAGGGGGCGCAGATGATAGTTATGTGACGGATAGGGTGGGTGAGCACTGCTATAACGGGCATATCTGCAAGTATTTCTGCAACGGTATTCTTGGGGACAATCTGCGGTGTCGCTGATAGCGCGGATGAACCGGCAGAGCAGGTAAAAGCCATGACCCTGGATTTTGCGCGCGTTGCTGCTGAGATGACAGGTATCTGCAAGCGTCGATTGTTCCCCTCCGGTCTTTGCCGGTTTATTGCGCAAAGATAAGACGACAGAGGGTCATTGAGTCAATCTGCCCCAACCGGAAAAAATGACTTTTCCCGGTTCAGACTAGGGCAGTCTCCGGAAATTGGCGCTTAGTTCTCTGATTTCAAAAAGAAAATAAGCTTTTTGTCTCAAAAAATCAGTTCTGGGGCTTTGCCCGTGCAGGCTGGACCGTGGGGTACGCTTTGTCATCCGTGTCTGGGTGGCCGTGCAAATGGCGGGGATTCACGAGGCATTTTTCCAGCATTACCGGTTGTCACGGCGGTTGCAGGCTGGGGAATGGCGCGAACAGGCATGTGAATTGCATGGGCATTTGGAAAACTGGAGGTTGATTTTTTTCTCGACCGAAATTGATTTTAGACAAGACTGAAAACAGGAGCCTGTATCACAGGATCGTGACGGGTCTTCAAGCCATCCGGCCATGCCGGTCCGGCTCAAGATAACAAGATCCATAGGGAGCAGCGAAGACTGCGTGCGGTTTGTAACGGTAATAACCGGCAAACCGAAAGGCAGAGGCTGCCGAGGTGTTTTACCTTGGCTTAACTGGGGGTCATCATGACCGGTTATAGCGACGTCGATAAGCAGGAAGACCTGCATATCCTCCATTCCATGGGCTATGCGCAGGAGCTGGAGCGGCGCATGAGTTCGTTCTCGAACTTTGCGATTTCCTTCTCGATCATTTGTATTCTGTCCGGCGGCATCAATTCGCTGGCCCAGGCGACATCCGGGGCCGGTGGGGCGGCCATCGGCATCGGCTGGCCGTTGGGCTGCGTCATTTCCGGCGTTTTCGCGCTCGGCATGGCGCAGATCGCCTCGGCCTATCCCACGGCAGGCGGGCTTTACCACTGGGGCTCGATCCTCGGCAACCGGTTCACCGGCTGGGTGACGGCCTGGTTTAACCTGATCGGTCTGGTTACGGTGCTTGGTGCCATCAATGTCGGCACCTGGGGCTTTTTCGCCGGATCGATTGCCGGCTGGTTCGGCATCAATGTCGATACGACGACGGCGGGCGGCTTTGCCAATCAGATCCTGTTCGTGGCAGCGATTACCGCGGTTCAGGCGCTGATCAACCATCTCGGCATCAAGCTTACCGCCAAGCTGACGGATCTCTCGGGCTATCTGATCTTCATCACCGCCATCGCCTTGACGATCGTCTGCCTGATCGGCGTGAAAACCTGGGATTTCTCGCGTATCTGGACCTTTACCAATTATTCCGGCACGCCGGCTGGCGATGCGCCGGTCTGGCCGCAAACCGGCAGTGTCTGGTATATTTTTGCTCTCAGCCTGCTTTTGCCGATCTATACGATCACCGGTTACGATGCCTCTGCCCACACCTCTGAGGAAACCATCAAGGCTTCGGAATCGGTGCCGAAGGGGATTATTTCCTCGGTCTTCTGGGCGTCGCTGTTCGGCTACATCATGTTGCTGGCCTTCCTCCTGGCCATTCCCGATATGAATGAAGCCGCAGCCCAGGGTTGGAACGTGTTCTTCTGGACGCTGAACAGCGTCACCCACCCGGTTGTCGCCAATATCCTGTATCTGGCGATTTTCGTTGCGCAGTTCATCTGCGGTCTGGCGACCGTCACCTCGGTATCACGGATGATCTATGCCTTTTCGCGCGATGGCGGGCTGCCTGCCTCCAAGGCGCTTTCCAGCGTCAGCCCAAGGTTTCGCACTCCGGCGACGGCCATCTGGGTCGGGGCTGTGCTGTCGGTGCTGTTTGTTTGGGGTGCCTCGCTTGTCACCATTGCCGGGGCCTCGGCCTATACGATTGTCGTGTCCTGCACGGTGATTTTCCTGTTCCTGTCCTTCGCCATTCCGATCGTGCTCGGCATGAAGGTGATCGGTACGGCGAAATGGCCGAAAATGGGGCCGTGGAACATGGGAATTGGCGCTTTCAGGTTTGTCGGGCTGCTGGTCATTCTGGCCATGGTGGCTATTTTCATCATCGGCGTGCAGCCGCCCAACCAGTGGGCGCTGTATATCACTGTCGGTTTCCTGGCGCTGACGGCGCTGATCTGGGTTCTGTTCGAGCAGCGTCGCTTCAAGGGGCCGCCGATTGGCGATGAAGTGGCAAAGCGGCAGGCGGAAATTGCCGCTGCGGAAAAGGCTGTCGGCCAAGCCTGAATAGCCTGACCTGATACGAAGAGAGGTCGCCCGGGTCGGCGACCTCAGTTTGACTCAATGGAAGCGTGAGGCTTGTTTCTTTTGAAATTTTAAATTGCTGTGGCGAAGCCAGTGATTTTCCCTTTTTGATTAGTAGTTATTTATATTAGATGCCCTACCATGGCTGGTGTGGGCAAGGAGGAAAGCCCGCATTCGGGAGGTTCAAGTTTTCTGAGGTTTGCACTGTGGTCAGACGCAAGCAGCGGCATGATCCTAGCTGTGTCCTTTTTGCCTTTTCCGATCCCTCTTCGATCCTCCGGTGGAAGGAGTGATGCGATCATGAAAATCTTTGCGAATTGGAGTTATCCGACCGACATCAGGGTCGGGCGCGGGCGAATAGAAGAACTCGGCGATGCGTGCAAATCCCTTGGTATGCGCAATCCGCTGCTGGTGACCGACCGCGGATTGGCATCGCTGGCGATTACCAGGGTGGCAAAGGAAACGTTGAGTGACGCTGGGTTGGACAATGCCCTGTTTGCCGATGTCGACCCAAACCCGACAGAACTTAATCTGGAAGCCGGGCTGGTGGCCCTTCGACAGGGTGGTCACGATGGTGTTGTCGCCTTTGGCGGCGGGTCGGGGATTGATCTGGGTAAATGCTTGGCTTTCATGGCAGGCCAGGCCCGACCGGTTTGGGATTTCGCCGCTGGCACCGAGGGCTGGCGTGATGCCAATGAGGCGACGATTTTGCCGGTCGTGACCGTGCCAACCACTGCGGGAACCGGTGCCGAAGTGGGGCGCACCTGCGTGATCACCAATACCGTCACCCATGTCAAGACCGCGATCTTTCATCCGAAAATGCTGCCGGCAATCGTCATTTGCGACCCGGAATTGACGGTTGGCATGCCAAAATCCATCACGGCTGGCACCGGCATGGATGCTTTCGCCCATTGCCTGGAGGCCTATTGTTCACCGGTCTATCATCCACTCGGCCAGGGTATCGCCATCGAGGGGATGCGTTTGGTCAAGGAGTTTCTGCCCAAGGCCTATCGTGATCCGGTGGATCTGGAAGCCCGGCTTAACATGATGTCGGCGGCGGTCATGGGATCGATTGCCCTGCAAAAGGGGCTGGGGGCCATTCACGCGCTGTCGCACCCGATCGGGGCAGTCTATAACACCCATCATGGCACAACCAATGCCGTGCTGATGCCGATGGTGGTGCATTTCAACCGCAAGGCCATAGAGCGCAAGATCGAGAAATTGGCGGGCTATCTGGAAATCCAGGGCGGCTTCGATGGCTTCCATGATTTTCTGATGGTGTTTCGTGAGGATCTCGCCATTCCGGGCAATCTGAGCGAGCTTGGCGTGCCCGGCGACCGGCTGGACGACCTGGCCGCCATGGCGATCCGGGATGCAAGTGCAGCGAGCAATCCCGTCAAAATGACCTTGGAGAATACCAGGGCGTTGCTGGCTGAATGTTTTTAAGAAATCCATCTCCAGCCTACTGCATAATTCCTTAAATCGGAATCGATTTAAGGAGAAAATTATGCGGCAGATTTAAAGTGTTACAGCGTCCTTTGTGCGTTTTATAAAACGAACGGCGCTGTAGAGTAAGAACCGTAACCCAGAATTTTATTCACAAGAACTTATATACGTCATTTGCTATTTATTAACCATTTTTAGCAAGGATGTATTAACCGGGCGCCATGAATAGCCGGGTGCCTGTTAGAGCGATGAGTGGCTCAATCATAGCATCGAGGACACCAATGCCAGTCATCTCATTTGCCAATGCCAAGGGCGGTGCGGGTAAAACCACAGCAGCACTGCTGCTTGCCACAGAACTTGCCCATCAGGGCTACCGGATCTGTATTCTCGATGCCGATCCGCAACGCTGGATTACCCAATGGTCGGAAGCCGCCGGGTTGCAGCACAATATCGAAGTCATTTCCGAAGTCAGCGTTGGGTCGTTGCAAGGCCATATCCGGGAAGGCCGCAAAACCGCCGATTACGTTATCATCGACCTGGCCGGTGCGCGTGACGCCATCGTCACCATGGCCATCGGGCTTTCCGACCATGTGATGATCCCGGTTCAGGGCTGTGCCATGGACGCCAAGGGTGCCGCCCAGATCCTCGACCTGATCGAACAGATGCGGATTGCTGGTAATCTGGTCATCCCGCATTCAGTGGTTCTGACGCGGGTTGCGTCGATGGTTACCACGCGGGCGCTTCTTGCCATCAAGGGCCTGCTGGCGGCGCGGGGGGTGAATGTCATCAACACGCCGATTGCCGAGCGCAACGCCTTCCGCGACATTTTTGAAACCGGCGGCACGGTCTATTCGATGGACCCGGCCAAGGTCAGCAATCTGGATAAGGCGCAGGACAATTCACGCGCCTTTGCTGCGGAAGTCGTGCATCTGCTGCCGGTCAAAGTGGTGCGCAGCCTGCGCCCGCGCCTTTTGCGGCTGATCGGCGATGCCGCCTGAGACTTGTATAATGGTATAAGCCAAAAAAATGCCCCGCTACGACAACCGTCGGCGGGGCATTTTTATGTGCTTAAGATGACCGCACTCAGTCAACGAATTCCACGGTAACACCCGGCTGCACCATCTTGGCCAGTTCCGTTGCATCCCAATTGGTCAGGCGGATACAGCCGTGGCTCTGGGTGCGACCGATTTTCGAGGGCTCCGGCGTGCCGTGGATGCCGTAGGTGGGCTTGGACAGGGCAATCCAGACGGTGCCGACCGGGCCATTCGGGCCTGGCGGAATATTCAGCACCTTGTCATTGGCACCCTGCTGGAAATTCACCTTCGGATTATAGGTATAGCCGGGATCGAACGCGACGCGCTGTACCTGCACGGTGCCGGATGGCGACGGCGTGTCATTGGAGCCGATGCTGGCCGGATAGGCGGTGATCAACTGGCCATCCTCGCCATATGCCAGAACCTGTTTGCGTCCCTTGTCGGCAACGATGCGAGCAACTCTGCCACTATGGGGCTGGCCGATGCTGACCACTTTGACCGTGCTGCCGGGAACAGTGAAATCGACACCGGGATTGAGCGCTTTCAAGTAGCCCTCATCCATGTGGAATTTCTCCGCCAGCATTTCCGTGGTGGATGTATAGCCAAGCGACGGCATCGCAGCCTTCTGGCTGTAATCCTCAGGAATTTCCGCCACATACGGACCAGCGGCATCGGCGGCGGTCAGCGTGTAGCTGGTGAAGGGCAGGCCGCCATTCATCCGCAGCCGCTCCATGATGGCGTCGGTGTCATTAGGGTTCAGCGTCTCGCCGGTCTTCTGCTGCCAGGCTTCCAGCGCCTTTTGCACATTCATGCCCATATGGCCGTCGATAGCGCCCGGCGAAAACCCTTCGCGGGCAAGAAACACCTGAAGTGCGGTGATTTCCGGCTTGGCCTTGCCGGTGCTGCCAAGCGTTGAAGGCGTTGCGGTCGAGGGGGACGCAGGCCGTGCCAGGGCATCGTCGCTCACCGACGGATCGTGGTTGACATTTTGCGGATAGCCCTGGCCGAGGGGCTGACGCTCGACGGGTTGATCCTCTGGAATGCCGCCGGTCGCCATGTCCTCATCGTCATAGCCGCCGCCAGAAGGGGCAGGCGGATAATAATCATTGGGATAACGATTGCGGTCGGCGCGGCCATAGACCATGTCCGCAGGCATTTCCGTGGCGATAAGATTGCCGGAGCGGTCGATCAATACCGTGCGGCCCATGCGGTCGCGGCTAATCATCACCGAGCCTTGTTCTGGTACGAAATCCAGAACCTCTCCTGAGGGTGTAATCAGCACGGTATTCGCGTTCTGCCCCGTATAGGGGCTGCGCGCCAGCGCAGGCTGCGACACGGTTGAGAGAAGCGCGACGACGATGAGACCAGTTTTCCAAAGCGGCTGCACGGGTGATCTTTCCGGTTGGTTTCTTGCATAACGTCCCAAACCCTATCCGGTTCAACCCTATCCGGTTCAGGGAATTTGAGGCGTTCGCGCCAAAGCATGGACAATTCCAGATAATCTGCTGAGACACTGTAATTTTGACGCTAATATGGAAAAATGAAAACGAAGTGAAGAAACTGTTAAACCCCCATGATCAATAGGGGTTTAAAGCGGAAAAACGGTGTCTGCCGCATTTTACACGGTCTGGGACATGGCATAGGTCGCTATCGACGCGGTAATGCTGTGCGGATTGCAGGAGGAGACGAATCATGAAGCTACGGGCAGCCAAGGGTCCAATCGTTGAACTGGACCCGACCTCGGTTCTGGATATTCGCACCTTGACCATCGATGGTGTCGATCTGTCGCCGCATCGGGCCATCCCTGATGATGGCGATCCGCGCATCGACCATTCGCTTGAAGGTTTTCTCTTTACCTGTGGCCCGGACCATATTCGTCACCCGGAACCGATTGGCGATGGCAGCGATCGGCGCTATCCGTTGCATGGTTCGTTTTCATCGCATCCAGCGACGATCCTTCATCAGAGCGACAGTGAGTGCCGGGCTGAAATTCCGGTAAGTCATGCCGATGGCGGCCAGTCGCTTCTGGAGCGTCATTGGCGCATCGATGCGCAAACCGGTGCTGTCGCGCTCCGCGACCGGATCACCAATAGCGGTGATGGGCCGTTTCCCGCCATGCTGATGTATCACATGAATGTAGCTGCAAAACTGTTCGACGATGCGGTGCGGATGGAAGGCGCAATGCTGGACGAAGGCGGTTTCGGCTGGCGCTTCGGCGCGGAGCCGGGCGGGGTGTTCTGCGTTGCCGCCAGCGGCGACTCGGCGGGAGCGAATGGCTGGGCGGAATTTCGGCTCGGCCCAATCGCCTCGGTTGGCGGGCTGACGCTGGTGGTGCGTTTTGACACGGCAAGCCTGCCCTTCCTGCAAATCTGGCGCAACCAGCAGGCACCCGCCAATGTGGTGGGCATCGAGCCGGTCTCCCATCGCTGGGTTGGGCGCGAGGATCTCGCCAAGGGCGGCGAACTCGACATGCTGGCGCCGGGTGAGAGCCGGGACTTCGGGCTGGATTTCTTCTTCGTATAAGAACTGGCGCGTCTGGAATCCGCTTGCGGCGTTGACGCCCCGGTATCCACATCGTAAATGTTTGGCCGGTTTCAATTAAGCCGGTTTTGAAAAGGATGCGACGATGAATATCAGGCCGATCAACGAGGAATATTCCGTCAGCGGTCAGATCAGTCTCGATGATCTGGATGATATCAAGGCGCTGGGTTTCAAATCCATCGTTTGCCATCGCCCGGATGGAGAAGAGCCCGGCCAGCCGGATTTTGCCGCCATTGCTGCCCGGGCCGAAGAACTGGGGCTTGCTATCCGCCATATTCCGGTTGGCCCGATGGGCGTCACGCCGGATGCCGTCGCCGCCATGGTCGACGCGCTTGATGATTTGGAGCGCCCGATGCTCGGCTATTGTCGTTCCGGTGCCCGCTCCACGGCAACCTACGAACACAGCTTGCGCCAGCGTTAAGCGGTCAAAAAAACTTACCCACGCTGCGGCAAGTTCCGCAGCGTTTTCGTGTTTCACAACCTCAAGGAGATATTCCATGTCCATCAAGCGTATCGAGCCCGGCAAGCGTATGAGCGGTGCTGTCGTCCACGGCAATACCGTCTATCTGGCTGGCCAGGTCGGCGAAGGCACTGGTGTCACCGAACAGTCCAAGTCGGCGCTGGCCGAAGTGGATCGCCTGCTGGCCGCTGCCGGTTCCGACAAGTCGAAGATCCTGCAAACCATCATCTACCTCTCCGACATGTCGACTTTCGCTGAAATGAACGCTGTCTGGGAAGCCTGGATCGACCCCGCCAACCCGCCAGCCCGCGCCACCAGCGAAGCTGCTTTGGCAACCCCGGATTACAAGGTCGAGTTCATCGTGACGGCTGCGATTTAAGACACTGCATTTTACCTTGAAGGCCGGTGGAAGCCGGCCTTCTTGTTCGTTATATTTAGGCTGCTGGCGGCGGAAAATGCAGTCCGCCTGCAATCCTGTTCCATGCATTGATATTGGCAATGGCAACCGTGAGATTGATGGCTTCTTCCTCGCTGAAATCTCTGAAAAACGCTATGTAATCATCGTTTGTTGTGCGGTGTGTTGCCATGGTTGTGATCTGTTCGGCCCACAAAAGTGCTGCTCTTTCCCTGGCCGAATAAACGCCTGCGTCTCGCCATGCGACCAGTAGATCAAGTTTTTGTGTCTCCACGCCAATCCGGCGCGCCATATTGAGATGCAGTTGCGTGCAAAACGCGCATCCATTGATCTGGGACACCCGCAATTTTACCAGTTCCGTCAGTTCTTTTTCGAGGCCGCTGTCATCGACAGCTTTTCCCATCGCTAAAAGCGCTGCATGGGCGGCGGCCGACGTCTGGCGAAAGTGCTCATAGGTTATGCTCTGCGGATCTGGCGCATTTGGATTTGTCATATTGGGTTTGCCCGGTTTGGATGCTATTATCAGTGTACGAATAACATATCAGGGCTCTTACAATGTGCAAGACGCAAAACGATTCCGCCCTGCCTGAGGCAGGCCAAGGGAAACGGGGTGAGGATGGATATTTGGGCTACCTGCTGCGCCAAGGAGCAAATGCTTATCGAAACCGCGTCGAGCAGGAGTTGGATGACCTCCATCTAACCCAGCCGCAGTTTTCCGTCCTGACCATGCTGGCTGCCTATCCCGGACATTCCAGCGCGGATATGGCGCGCTTATCGCTGCTGACACCGCAGACCATGACCGTGATCGTCGCCAATCTTATGAAGGCAGGGCTTGTGGAGCGGCGACCGCATCCCATTCATGGCCGCATTCAGCAACTCGATTTAACCGAAACCGGGCATCATCGTCTGAATGAGGCAAAGAAACGTGTCTATGCGCTTGAAAATGAATTAGTATCCGGTCTTTCGCAGAATGATGAAGCCGTTGTTCGCAGCTGGCTGGTGCGGCTTGCCGCAATGGCCTCTCCAGCATGATGCGGAGAGACCGTTGCCAAGCTTTGCTTTTGGGGTGAGGGCTGTCATTTCAAAGCGTTATCAGCTTTTCTCGCGAATTTGAGTCAAGGTCCGGGTCGGCGTAATTGCTTCTGCATCCAGCTTGATTTCGATGATCGACGGTTTGCCAGAAGCGCGGGCCCGCTTAAACGCCGCCGCGAAATCCTCAGTCTTTTCCACCAGCTCTCCATGTCCGCCATAGGCCTGCGCAAAGGCCTTGAAATCCGGGTTCACCAGATCGGTGGCGCTGATGCGGCCCGGGTATTCGCGCTCCTGATGCATGCGGATCGTGCCATAGGTGCTGTTGTTGATCAGCAAAACGATGATCGGCAGATTGTAGCGCACGGCAGTGATGAATTCCTGTCCGTGCATCATGAAGCAGCCGTCTCCGGCAAAGCAGATCACTTCACGTTCGGGAAACTGCGCCTTGGCGGCCACGGCAGCGGGCAGGCCGTAGCCCATGGAGCCAGAGGTGGGGGCTGCCTGCGTGTTGTAGCCCTGAAAACGATGGAAACGGTGCAGCCATGTGGCGTAATTGCCCGCGCCATTGGTGAAGACGGCGTCTTTCGCGGTATTGGCTTCGATCCATTCCATGATCGGCCCCATCTGCACGGCACCGGGTCCGGTCTTAGGCGGCGTGGACCAGGTCAGATAGGCGGCATGCATGGCTTTTGTCCGCTCGGCCCAAACCGGCAAGGCTGGCGCTTTGAGGCTTACCAGAGGCGCAACGAAATCTTTTGGGCTGGCGCAGATGGCGAGATCAGGGCGATAAACCCGGCCAAGCTCGGAGGGATCTGGGTAGACATGCACCAGTTTTTGGTTGGGGTAGGGGATGTCCATCAGTGTGTAGGAGGACGACGGCATTTCGGAAAAACGCCCGCCCAGCAACAGGATGAGATCGGCTTCTTTCACCTCTTTCGCCAGCGCCGGATTGATGCCGATGCCGACATCGCCCGCGTAATTGGGGTGCAGATGGTCAAACAGCATCTGGCGGCGGAAGGAGCAGCCGACCGGCAGTTTCCACTGCGCGGCGAAATCTTCAAACGCCTTCACCGAGGCCTCATCCCAGCGGGTGCCGCCGAGAATGACCAGCGGGCGTTCCGCCTTTTCCAGCATCGCGCCAAGCGCAGCGATCTGGCTAGGGCCGGGATGCGCGTCCACCGGCATATAGGGGCGGGCTTCTGGCGCGTCCGCCTCTTCCACCAGCACATCTTCCGGCAGGGTCAGCACCACGGAACCGGGACGCCCGGAGGTGGCGACCGCAAAGGCGCGGCTGACAAATTCCGGGATGCGGGCGACATCATCGATCTCGCCGACCCATTTGGCAAATTCGGTAAAGGCGCGACGGTATTCGACTTCCTGAAACGCCTCGCGTTCGCGCATGTCGCGGGCGACCTGTCCGATAAACAGGATCATCGGCACCGAATCCTGCCGGGCGATATGCAGGCCCGCCGAGGCATTTGTGGCGCCGGGACCGCGCGTTACCATGCAAATGCCGGGCTCGCCGGTTAACCGGCCCCAGCAATCGGCCATCATCGCCGCCCCGCCTTCCTGACGGCAGACGACGGTTTCAATCTGGCTATCGACCAGCGCGTCCAGCACCGCCAGATAGCTTTCGCCGGGCACGCAGGCGACGCGCTTCACGCCATTGGCCTTCAGGGCTTCAACGATCAATTGTCCGCCGGTTCTTTTCATCGAGTAATCCTTGGATGTGGTTTGGCCGAATTTAAGGTTGCGGTGGCCCGTTGCTGTCGGAAACAGGGCTGGATGCGTGTTTACGCTCCCGCCAGATGATGGTGAGGCCGGAGCCGATGATGATGGCAATACCCAGCCATTTCAGCGCATCCGGCAGGTCATGGAAGACCAGCCAGCCAAACAGGGTGGCGGTGACGATTTCCAGATATTGCAGCGGCGCGAGCATCGAGGGTGGTGCGGCGCGATAGGCAAACACGCCCAGCACACCGCCCACGGCGGCGGTGGCCCCGGTGCAGATGAGCCAGATGGTACCGGTCATGTCCGGCTGGACCAGATCGAACATGGCGAGGTTCATTGTCTGGCCTATGGCGATCATGATGGTGCAAAACACCATGGCCCAGCAGCCGGTTTCCACCTGCATGACGAACGGGTCCTGATGGCGTGACAATAGCCGTGTCAGGATTGCAAAAATGGCGATGCAAAAGGCGGTGATGATCGGCAGGAAGGCGACAGCTCCGACTTCCTGGAAGCTGGGCTGCACCACCAGCATGGCGCCGATAAATCCGGTGCCACAGGCGAGGTAGCGGCGCCAGCCGATTTTTTCCTTGAGGATAATGCCGCTCAAGATCGTCAGGATGATCGGCTCGACGAAAAAGATTGCCACGGCATCCGCCACTTCCATGGTCCTGAGAGCCGTAACAAAGGTCAGCATCGACAGGCAGAGCACACCGCCACGGATCATGTGCAGGCGGGTGTTGGACCAGGACAGTTTCAACCATGTGCGGCGTATCATCAGCACGGGAAGCATGAAAAGGATCTGAAAGAAAAACCGGGCAAGGCTGATTTCGGCAGCAGGCATGGTTTCTGTTGCCAGCTTGGAAAACACATCCACCAGCGGCGTGACCAGTACCGACAGGACCATCATGCCAAGTCCGAACGTGACGCCGGAGAACAACGGCGCTTGGCTGGATGTGCCTGAAGGGGCGCGCGGTGGAGTGGACATGCGGAATTGTCTCGCTTTTGATCGTCTGTCTATACCGTCCATCGTGCCGGACGGCACGTGACTTTCTGTTATAGGGTCATTCCAAACCGGAATGAACAGTCTCTAGCCCCAGCGCCGTTCGCGCCCAATCCCGAAACGCCGCCATGGCCTCGTCACGACCAATTTCGTTGAGCGTTTCATGCCGCATGGCCGGATAAAGGGTCAGCGTGACATCGGTCAAACCGGATTGCCGCAGGCGGTGGTCCAGTGCGCGGGTGGCCTCGCCGCCCTTGGTGGCCGGGTCCTGCCCGCCACCGACCAGATGAATGGGCAGGTCGGTCCGCAACCGGGCAAGGCGGGGCAGGGTGGCGGTTTGCGCCGTCAGGTCAAGCACGTCCATCCATAGGGAATTGCTGGCCTGAAACCGGCAGAGCGGATCATTGGCATAGAGATCGACTTCCGCGTCATCGCGGCTCAGCCAATCGAACAGAGTGCGCCGGCCGGGTACGGACTTGCCCCAGGCCTCGAAGGTGGCCTTGGCCATCAGCAGGCTTGGCACGTCAGAGCCTTTCAAGGCCCGCTCGATCTTCAGAACCAGCCGGGCGAACCGGGTCTCGATGCCGTTGTTGAAATTGGAATTCCACACCGCCAGCGCCTGAAAGCTTTCCGGGAACTCCGTGGCGGTGCGCAGCGCGATCAGCCCGCCCATGGAATGACCAAACAGCAGAACCGGCAGGCCTGGATGGTTGGCAATGGCCAGGTCGCGGATTGCCTTGGCATCTTCGATCACCAGCGAAACGCCATCCTTTCGCGCAAAGCGGCCAAGCGGCGCATTCGGCGCCTGGGTTTCTCCATGTCCACGGTGGTCGTGGGCGTAAACGTGAAAGCCCGAAGCGGCCATGAAGGCGGCAAAGCGGCGATAGCGACGCGAATGTTCGATCAGCCCGTGATTGACGAGCAGAATGGCCTTGCCGTCATTGTCTGCCTGATGATGATGGTAGGCGATCCGGGCACCATCCGGCCTTTGCAGGTAAAGCGTTTCGTCAAACATGCTGTCCTCCCGATAGTGCCGAACGCGAATGGTATATCGCGAGTCTCAACTCGTTCTGCCCCGAAAACCGGCCCGCCCCGAAAAATGACGTGATTTTGCTGCCAAGTGCAATTGCTGAAAGGCAGGTTCATACCGTTATTCAAGGTTGCAAGCCTGTTTCAACCGTTCCATGAAGACCTTAAGCGATTCGGAGAGAGAGCATCATGAAGCATTTTCACTATCTGGGTCTGGCTGCGGCGGTCTTTTTGGCCGGTCATCCGTCTTTCGCAGCAGAAAAAGGCAGGACGACCAGCATTCTGGCCGTCAGTTGGCAGCCGGGCTTTTGCGAAACCAAGCCGGACAAGCCGGAATGCAAGAGCCAGACGGCGGACCGCTATGATGCCAGCCATTTTACCCTGCATGGTCTTTGGCCGATGCGCCAGAACTATTGCGGTGTTGATCAGGCCGATATCGATGCCGACAAGAAAAGCCGCTGGACCGATCTGCCGGAAGTGACACTGTCTGCCTCCACTCGTCAGGCGCTGGACCGGGTCATGCCCGGCACACAGTCATCATTGGAGCGGCACGAATGGATCAAGCATGGCACCTGCACTGGGCTTGGTCAGCAAGATTATTTTGCCGAGGCGATCGCGCTGATCGAGACCCTGAACGGTTCGGCGGTCAACGGTCTGTTTGCCGCCAATGTGGGCAAGACGGTCACCCAGGAAGATGTGCAGACGGCGTTTGATGCCAGCTTTGGTACGGGTGCTGGACGGCGGGTCAAAATGAGCTGTGAACAAGACGGCAACAGACGGATTGTGACGGAATTGACCATAGGACTTGGCGATGGCGATGCCGGGACGCCGCTACAGGAGCGCATCCAGGCGGCAGGCTCAACCAAGTTTGATTGCAATCAAGGTATTGTCGATCCGGTTGGGCTGCAATGAGCCTGCTTTAAGACCGAATAGTGCGGCTCCATCCTATCCCGTAAACAGGGCAAGACCTGAAGGAATTGCGCGGGCGGCATTGCCCCCGCTTGCGGTTTCGCCTACATAGCGGGCAATTCCATTTACCCGTGCGGAGCATTTTACCGATGGCACGTCAGTTCATCTACCACATGTCCGGGCTTAACAAGTCCTATGGCGCCAAGAAGATCCTTGAGAACGTCAACCTGTCCTTCTATCCCGATGCCAAGATCGGTATTCTCGGCCCGAACGGTGCCGGTAAATCGACGGTTCTGCGCATCATCGCCGGTCTCGACAAGGAATATACCGGTGAAGCCTGGCTCGCCGAAGGCGCGACCATGGGCTATCTGGAACAGGAACCGAAGCTGAACCCTGATAAGACCGTGTTCGAAAACGTCATGGAAGGCGTTGCCTCCAAGACCGCCGTCCTCGACCGTTACAACGAGTTGATGATGAATTACTCGGACGAGACGGCTGACGAGGGCGCCAAGCTTCAGGATATTATCGACAGCCAGAACCTTTGGGATCTGGAAAATCAGGTCGAAATGGCCATGGATGCGCTGCGTTGCCCGCCCGGCGACAGCGATGTAACCAGCCTTTCCGGTGGTGAGCGCCGTCGCGTGGCACTCTGCAAGCTGCTGCTGTCAAAGCCAGACCTGCTGCTGCTCGACGAACCAACCAACCATCTGGACGCTGAAACCATTGGCTGGCTGGAAAACCATTTGCGGGAATATCCCGGCTCCGTGCTGATGATTACCCACGATCGCTACTTCCTCGACAATGTCACCGGCTGGATTCTCGAACTCGACCGTGGCCGTGGCATTCCTTACGAAGGCAATTACTCGGCCTATCTGCAAGCCAAGGCCAAGCGCCTGATGCAGGAAAGCCGCGAAGATGCGTCGCGCCAGAAGGCGCTGTCGCGCGAGCAGGAATGGATTGCATCCAGCCCCAAGGCCCGTCAGGCCAAGTCCAAGGCCCGTATCAAGTCCTATGAGCAACTGGTGGAAGCAGCTGAAAAGCAGCGTCCCGGCGATGCGCAGATCATCATTCCCGTTAGCGAACGGCTCGGCCAGGTGGTGATCGAACTGGACGGGATTTCGAAGTCCTATGGCGACCGTCTGCTGATCGACAATCTGAGCCTGAAACTGCCGCCGGGCGGTATCGTTGGTGTGATCGGCCCGAACGGTGCCGGTAAGACAACACTGTTTCGGATGATCACCGGCCAGGAAACGCCAGATTCAGGCTCGGTCAAAGTCGGCGACAGCGTGCAGCTCGGTTATGTCGACCAGAGCCGCGATACGTTGGCTGCTGACAAAACGGTTTGGGAAGAAATTTCCGGTGGTGCCGAAATCATCAAGCTCGGCAAGTTCGACATGAACTCCCGCGCTTATTGCGGTGCCTTCAACTTCAAGGGCGGCGACCAGCAACAGAAGGTTGGCAATCTCTCCGGTGGTCAGCGTAACCGCGTGCATCTGGCCAAGATGCTGAAGGCTGGCGGCAATGTTCTGCTGCTCGACGAACCAACCAACGACCTCGATACCGAAACGCTCGGCGCGCTGGAAAATGCGCTGGAAAGCTTTGCTGGCTGCGCGATCATCATTTCGCATGACCGCATGTTCCTCGACCGCCTGGCCACTCACATTCTCGCCTTCGAAGGCGACAGCCACGTGGAATGGTTCGAAGGCAATTTCGAAGACTATGAAAAGGACAAGATCCGCCGGTTGGGCGCCGAAAGCGTCAATCCGAAGCGCGTCAGCTACAAGCGCCTGACCCGTTAATCGTGATTATTGGCAACCCTGAGAAGGTTTTTCCATCTCAGGGTTGTTTATCGGATATCATAATTTTACCGCCGCATTGATTGCTTACGTGATGAAATTCATCCAGGGGTTTAGTCCCCTGGGAGGTATGTTTTCTATACGTAACGTTCTGGTTTCAGTCTTTTTTATTATCAGCATTGCCTTGGGCGCCATGGTATCGTGATCGCTCTATGTCGCTTAAAAGCAGTTCGGTGTGCTCCGCGATGTCGCAAAACTGACAACGGTCAATAAGCCGCTGTTTGATTTTCTGCTGAATTGCCGTCTGAAACGCGGCCATGAAGGATTTTATCGCAGCGGTCACCTTTGTCGGCAGCCCAAAATTCGCGGCGATGTTGAACAAGATCCAAGGACATTTCGACACGATCGTCTCGATGTGCCAACTGCTTGACGCGCGTTTTCGCGTCCCCTGGAAAGTCGCAATAAGAATTTGAATGTAAAGCAGCTTTTCTATGGCGATACCGTGCTCGCGATCACGAAAACAAGCTCGGTTTTCACCGAATCGACCATTCGGACTCAGGATAACAGCCTGAAGCCGAGGAGATGCGGCGTTGTGATGAGCTTGATTGCATTGAAGTTCAGCGCGTTCGCGAGCTTGCCCAGCGTTCCGCCAATGCAGCAAAGGAAATCAAGGCACTGATTGCCAATTCGGAAGTGGCAGTCGGCGATGGCGGGAGGCTTGTAAACGATACCGGCAAGGGCCTGAGCGAAATTACCAAACTCGTGCAGACCAGCAATGCGCATAGGGATGCCATCGTGACGGCGGCGCAGGAACAGTCGGTCGGTCTTAGCGAAGTCAATACCGCCGTCAATCACATGGACCTTGCCACCCAACAGAATGCTGCCATGGTAGAGAAAATGAGCGCGGCGGGGCGGGTCTTTCCAGTGAAGCAACCAGGCTTGTCGACCTGTTGGCAAATTTCGAGACGGGCGGGCAAAAGGCTGGTTTGTTTCGCGCGGCGGCGAGTGGCACGCATCGATCCGTTCGACCGGCTGCGGCAGCGCCGGCCCGTACGGAGCGGCAGCCAGCCACCCTCACGCGAGCCAGCCGAGTGGTAGCAAGTCAGAGCCGAGGTAACGCCGCTGTTACCGTTTCGAAGGATGCCTGGGAAGAATTCTAAACCCCTCTCCAACACAAAAAAGCCCGGCATCGCTCAGGGGGGAGGCTTTTTCGTTCAATGTGAGGCCCAGTCCGCAGTTAGAGAAAACCCCAGCCAGAGAAAATTAGCTCGAAAAATTTCGAGGGCATTTTTTGATTTATATTAATAAATGCTAATCATTGATGCGATTAATATGAAATACAGCATCTTTAGGTTGATTCCGTTTGTTTTAATTTACTTACGAAAAAATAATCAATTTCTCGCAAATTGAAAATCACTATGAGTTTTTGTTGCTCTATGCGACGAATCCTATGTTTTTTGGGGGGGGTTATGCGAATTATTTCCGCTTTGCCGTTTAAGGTGCTTTTGACGAGCCTTGGGATCGTGCCCTTGTTGGCGGCGATCGTGCTGGGTGCGATCCTGAGCTGGGAGGCCTGGGAAAACTATACGAAAACGTCCAAGGCCGTGACCCTCGAGCAACTGGCACGGGACGGCGGCAATCTATTGTTGGTCATGCCTCTGGAGGGCGCGGCTGAGCCGGCAGCAAGGGCAGAGGCGCGGGCAACATCGGATGCGGCCTATGCGAAGGTGGTGAGCGCCTATAACGATGTCATCGCCGCTGGCTATGATGACGCAATCCTGAATGGCCTGAAGAACCGGCTGGTTGATTCCTTTGCCAAAATCGGCGAATTTCGCTCTGCCGTCGATGCTGATCGCGTCGATCCGATCATGCCTCTGAAATATCTCCAGCCTATTTCCGCCATGGGAATGGAATTGGCCGGTCGTGCCGCCAATCTGGTCGATGATCGCCTGTTGTCACAAGGTATCCAGGGCTATTATTCCCTGTTGCAGGTCAACGACTCCTATCTGATCATCAACCGGATCGGCCAGGTTTATACCCAAAAAGGCACGCTTTCTCCGGAAGAGTCGGCCCGTTTCCATGCTGGTTTCAATAAGGCCATGATCTACTTGAAGCCGATGCAGCAATTCCTGCCCAAGCCGTTGATCGATCAGTACGACCAGTTCTGGCGAGGAAACGATGTCGCGCCTGTCCAGAACGCCGTCGACGCAATGTCCGTGGGTCGTGCATATACTCCAACCGCTGGCGATCTCGACACCTGGAACACGATCATGGCCAAGCGGCGGGATTTCGTTGCCAACCTGATCAAATCCACCTCGCTAGATCTGGGCGCCTTTGCCGATGCGCAGCTGTCGGACGCGCGTAACTCCTTCTATGTCATGGTGACGGTTCTCGGCATCCTGGTTTTGGTCACTGCCGTGTTCAGCATTTCGGTCCTGCGGGTTCTCTCGAATGCCATTCGCCGGATATTGAGCCGTATGACCGGCCTTGCCGAGGGTGACAAAGCTGGCGCTATTCCCTATCTCGACCGCAAAGATGAGATCGGCGACATTGCCCACTCCGTTGAGGTGTTCCGCCAGGCAGCGCTTCGCAACGATGAATTGGAACGGTCGGCTCAGGAAAATCGCCGTCTTGCCGAGATCGAGCGCGAGGAAATGCAGGCCAAGGCCGAGGCGGAGGCAAACGAACGTCTCGCCCGCGCCACCGGGGCCTTGGCCGCCGGGCTACGCCAGTTGGCGGCGGGTGATTTGCTCTGCGAAATCCAGGAGCAATTTGCGCCGCAGTTCGAGGCGTTGAGGCACGACTTCAATACATCGGTCAACCAGCTGCGGTCCGTTCTGATTTCCGTCGGCATATCCGCGAGCGGCGTCCGCAATGGCAGCGGTGAAATTTCCGATGCCTCCAACGATCTTTCCAAGCGGACCGAAACCCAGGCGGCCTCACTGGAACAGACAGCGGCGGCGCTGGAAGAAATCACCGCCAATGTGAAGTCGACCTCGCTGCGAACTGGCCAGGCCCGTGATCTCGTTCGGGATGCCCGCAGCCGCGCCGACAAGTCCAGTAACGTGGTCGGCAATGCAGTGACTGCGATGGGCCGGATCGAGAATGCGTCTCGGCAGATTGTCCAGATCATCGGCGTGATCGACGAAATCGCTTTCCAGACCAATCTTCTGGCGCTCAACGCAGGCGTTGAGGCAGCGCGCGCCGGGGAGGCCGGTAAGGGCTTTGCCGTCGTTGCCCAGGAAGTGCGCGAGCTTGCGCAGCGTTCCGCCAACGCGGCTAAGGAAATCAAACAGTTGATCGGAAATTCGGAAGTTGCGGTTTCCGAGGGGGTCAAGCTGGTTCATGATACGGGCGAGGGCCTTGGTGCCATCGCGCAGGTGGTCGAGGAGATCAATGAACATATGGATGCCATCGCGACAGCCGCCCAGGAGCAATCGGTAGGGCTTGGCGAAGTCAATGTCGCCGTCAACCATATGGACCAAGCCACGCAGCAGAATGCAGCGATGGTCGAAGAGATGAATGCCGCCGGGGCAGGGCTTGCCGATGAAGCAGCCAAGCTCTCGGAACTACTGGCGAATTTCAAGACGGGCCACCAGAACTCCGGTCGTGCTGCGGCTTCCGCTGGACGGGCGGATTTCGCACGCCAGCGGGTCGCCTAGAGCTCGTCAGGGAAAAATCGGGCCGATTTTCCCAAAAAGACAAACAATGCCGAGCCTGTTTATTTCAGGAGGCAGGACTTTCAATACCGCCGGTGGCACCAGTCACCGGCGGATTTTTGTTAGGCCGTAGACTCATAACGATCTGATCCAAATTCTTGCTGCTGCCAATTTGACAGCGGCGAGAAAGTTCAATGGGTCTTTGTCGTAACGGGTTGCGATGCCTCTGAACTGTTTGAGTTTGCTGAAGAAACGCTCAACGAGATTGCGCTGTCGGTAAACCCATTGGCTGAAAGGGAAGCTTCCCTTCCGATTGCTCTTGGCAGGAATATTGGCCCATGCCTGCCTTTGCTTTGCAAATGCTCTGATCGCGTTGGTATCGTAGGCCTTGTCCGCCAGCAGGATCGCACCCTTGGAGATTGTCTGTAACAATGGTTCTGCCATGCGACCATCATGGGTTTGACCGGCTGTGAGTGCGAGACGGATCGGTCGGCCATCGGCATCGACAACGGCGTGGATTTTGGTGGTCAAGCCGCCACGGGAACGTCCCATGCAGCCATCGTGTTGATCCCCCTTTTTCCCGTGGCCGCATGTTGATGAACACGGACACAGGAGCTGTCGATCATAACGATATCGCCGTCGAAAGCCTTGGAAATCTCGCCCAGAACATGATCCCAGACACCCGCCTTTCGCCATCGCACGAACCGGTTGTAGCAGGTTGTATATGGACCATATCGATCAGGAACGTCTGCCCAGGGTGAACCTGTCCGAAACCGCCACAAGATGCCGTTGATCACCCGCCGGTCGTCAACACGTGGCACCCCACGCGGCTTGTTGGGCAACAAGGGCTGGATGACAGTCCATTCGAAATCGGTGAGATCAAACCGGCGACGGGTCATGAGAGGCCTCCAAATCAAGGCCTCAGTGAATCAAAATCAGGCCGATTTGCAAACCCGGTTTATGAGTGTGCGGCCTAATTCACGGTGCAGGGAGGATAGTGAACAGCAATTTGGGGCTTGCGAAAACTCCACGCATCACATAAAGATATGTTTATATCTTGATTGATGGAAGCGACATGAGCATGTCTTTTACATTGGACGGTCTGGTCGATCTTCTCAAGGCGGCAGGTGAACCAACCCGCCTGCGTCTGCTGGCACTTCTGGCGGCGGGAGATCTGACCGTATCTGACCTGACCGACATTCTCGGTCAGTCCCAGCCGCGTATCTCGCGCCACCTCAAGCTTCTGGCTGAGGCGGAATTGGTGGATCGTTACCAGGAAGGTGCCTGGGCCTATTTCCGTTTGAAACAGGAGGGGGCTGCGGGCGATCTCGCCCGTCATCTCCTGGCGGTTGCCTCCACCTCCGATCCTGTTTTGGCGCGGGACGGCGAGCGGCTTGGAGCGGTCAAACGGGCGCGGGCGGAAAAGGCACAGGCCTATTTCAGTCGCAACGCCGCTGAATGGGACGAGTTGCGCCGGCTGCATATCAATGACCGCGAGGTCGAAGATGCATTGGTGAAGCTGATCGGCGAAGACACAGTCGAGGCTTTGCTGGATCTTGGCACCGGGACCGGGCGTATCCTGCAACTGCTCGAAAGCCGCTATCATCGGGCGGTGGGCATTGATGCCAGCCGCGACATGCTGGCGGTTGCCCGGGTCAATCTCGACAAGGCCGGTGTGGCCAAGGCTGCCGTGCGCCAGGGCGATATTCTCAATCTGCCGCTCGATGGTGGCGAGTTCGATGTGGTGATCATTCATCAGGTACTGCATTTCCTGGTGGAGCCGGAGCTGGCGCTGAACGAGGCGGCGCGTATGCTGAAGCCCGGTGGCCGCCTGGTGATCATCGATCTTGCACCGCATAAGCTGGAGCATTTGCGCGAGGATCACGCGCATGTGCGGTTGGGGTTTTCTCATCATTTGATGGAGGGCTGGCTCGTCAAGACTGGTTTTGACGTCACAAACGCAATCGATATTGCGCCGAACCACAGGGATGGGGAGGCGCTTACGGCAACAATCTGGCTGGCGACCTATGGTCAAGCCACAGCATCCGTGGCGCAGCAGGCCGCGCGGGCGGGAGTTTACTGATGGCACATACATCGTCCAAAAAAGATCAGGCGCGGCCCTTCAAGCTGTCCTTTGAATTCTTTCCGCCGAAATCCGAGGAGATGGAGGCTCAGCTCTGGGCCACGGTCGATGAACTCACCGGCTGGGAGCCGGAATTCGTCTCCGTGACCTATGGCGCTGGCGGCACCACCAAGGCGCCGACCTTGGCCGCCGTGCGCCGCTTGCTGGCAGAAACGCCGCTTGCCACCGCGTCCCATCTCACCTGCGTCGGTGCGACACGCGAGGAAATCGCCCAGGTGGTCGAGGATTTTCGTGCGGTTGGCGTCAAGCATTTCGTGGCACTGCGCGGCGATCCGCCGACCGGTGTCGGTTCGGCCTATCAGCCGCATCCGGGTGGCTTTGAAAACGCAGCAGCCCTGGTGAAGGGTCTGAAAGAGCTTGGCGATTTCGAGATCTCTGTCTCTGCCTATCCAGAAAAGCATCCGGAAAGTGCGGATCTTGCCATGGATCTCGACATGTTGAAACGCAAGGTCGACAATGGCGCGACCCGGGCGCTCACCCAGTTTTTCTTCGATAACGATATTTTTGAACGCTATCTCGACAAGGTACGGGCCGCCGGGATCAGCATTCCTATCGTGCCAGGCATCATGCCGATCCTCAACCTCACGCAGTTGAAGCGCTTTGCTGGAATGTGCGGCACATCCGTTCCCGCTATGCTGGACAAGCGTTTCGAAGGGCTTGACGACAAGCCCACCGAGCGCGCCAATGTCGCCGCGGCGCTGGCTGCCGAGCAGATCGCCGACCTGCAGGGACGGGGTATCGACGAATTCCATATCTATACGATGAACCGTGCTCCGCTGGTCCATGCCACGCTGGAACGGCTGGGATTGCAGCGCTCTGATACTGCCGTCGCCGAGCGGGCAGGGGTTGTGGCGTAAAACGTGCAATAATTTTGCGATAAAGCAAAACCTTAAAGCGTGAGACGCTCGCCTGATCGCGACATACCCAATCGCGTAAATGAGGGCGGGTTTCTACTCGTTCTCCGCAATTAAAGCATCGGACCGAAAAGTGGGAACCGGTTTTCGGGTGAATCCGATGCGTAAACAAAAACTTAGAGCATCGTTCCGATTCCTATTTTCGGTCCGATGCTCTAATGAGTCGGTTGGTGGCTCAACCCTCGTGCTCCATAAAAAACCGCCGTGCGCCATCAAGGGCGCACGGCGTTTTTAGCATCGTTGATGATGAAAATGTTTGGCGGTCCATGCCGCCGCCGCATACGGTGTTGGAGTTCTTGTCGTTGTCGTCCTCAGATGAAAAGCATCGCTGCGACAAAAAGAAACGCTACTCCGACTGCCAGGATGTTGAAAGAACGTGTCAGTCCCATCTCGGTCTCCCTTGCGTTAACAGTTAAAGAATATGACCGTTTCGTGTCATTTGAAAAGCGAAAATTGTGCTGCGATGCAGCAGCCTGCCTGTATAAACCCTTGGAAGAAAAGGTAACGCACGGAAACATATTGTTAAAGTCGCGTGATAACGAAATATTTCATCGTTAATGGCGGTGATGTCATCGGCATGAATCTGGACCGTTGCAGGACAGACGACTCGGGTTTGGTGAAGTCAGGTATTGCGCAATGCTGTTGGCGTTCCGCCATGTAACTTTTTCCAGGCGCGGCGCATGTGTCGGGTGGATGCAAAACCAGCGCGTTGCGCAACGGTTTCCATATCCAACCGCGATGCGGTGACCAACTGATGGGCCAACGCGACCCGAAGGCGGTTGACATAATCGGTTACGCTCATGCCGGTTTGCTCGTTAAACAGGCGGGAGAGGCTGCGGGCGCTGGTGGCGGCAACGGCTGCCATGCTGGCAACCGTCCAGTTGCCGGCAGGGTCAGCCGAAACCGCATCCTGGACCTTGTGAATGACGGGGTGGATGTGGTTACGCCCCTCCAGCCAGGGAGAGAGCTGCGGGTCGTTGCCCGCCCGGCGCAGATAAACGACCAGGTAACGGGCGACGTTGAGTGCTATCGTATGTCCTGCCTCGTCTGCGACCAGGGCCAGCATCATATCGATACCGGCGGTGATGCCTGCCGTGCTCAACCTGTCCCGGTCCTGGATATAGAGGCGATTTTCCGCAACCTTTGCCGTCGGTGCCAACTGCCGCAACTCAGCAATTTCGGTGTGGTGTGCGGTACAGGTATAACCTTCCAATAGTCCGGCGCGGGCCGCCAACAAGGCGCCAGAGCAAATGGTGACGAGCTTTACGCCTGGCCGGACAGCAGCCCGCAGCCAGGCGACGATAGCGGCCTCCTGGAGATGATCGTCCGGCTCCGGCTTCGCATCGACTGCACCGAGCGGCTGTGCGGCATTGCCCAGCACGATAATCATCGCGCCGTCGGCTACGGCATCCGGCAGCGGTTCGATCCCGGCAAGCGCCAGGCCGACCGAGCTGTTGACGTGGGGAGAGGGGCCGACATATCGAACCGTGAACCGCACACTGTCCTGCTCAAGATTGGCCTTGCGCAGGACTTCCATCGGCCCTGCCAGATCCAGCAGCAGCAGGCGTGGCGGTACGACGACGAACATTTCGATAAGGCGCTGCGGCGGGATCAGTCCTGTCATCAAGTCTATGCCGCGAGTGTTGTGGGTGGGAGTGACAATGCCTGCTCGACCGTGGCAATGCGTGCGAAGCGACCGGCCAAAACCAGTTCGGTGCGGGCGCGGATCTCTGCCGCACTCCATTCACGGCCCTGATCGTCGGTCATCGGAAAGGTGAGGGTGGCTTCACCGACGAAATCAACGCTATAGCCCAGGTCGGAAGCATGACGTGTGGTGGTTTCGCAACATTGCTCCGTACGGATACCTGAGACGATCACATGGCGGATATTGTTTCGGGTCAGCCAGACATCAAGCCCCGTACCGACCAGCGCGCTATGCCGATGCTTGCGGAAAACCGCATCCGGCACAATCGTCAAAGGGGACAGTGTGGAGACGAAGCCTGAGGCCTCGCTAAACGGACCAGTGTCGTTCAAATGGAAAATCTGCACGATGGCAATGCCCGCCTTGCGGGCGCCATCGATCAACGCCTGCTGCCGGTCCAGATAGGCGGGCAACGCATCCTCGCGGAAATAGGAGCTGTGGCGGAAGGATTGCTGTACATCGATGACCAGCAGGGCGCTGTCGGAATGTGTCATGGCCATTGCCTCCAAGGGAGTTTTTATCGCTGAAGATGATGCCAATCTAACGATGTAATCCCCCGGCGAAATACCGCTTTCTGACGAGGATGGGACAAATCACGCCAATCTTTGTCGACGATGCGGTCTGCTCTGTCGAGCATGAAAAAGCCGCGCATCCTTCTGTTTTAAGGAATTATGCAGTAGCCTTTTGTTTATGCACCGATCCAAACTCGGCTGACGGCTCCATTTGGATTGGTGTATTAGGTTTCCTCCGCCTCTCTGCGCTGTATCAGCGCCACACCACCCAGAATCATGGCGAGGCCCAAGCCGGTGAAGGTATAGGACATTTCTGTGCCGTGCAGGATGTCGAGAATGAGACCAGTGCCCATCTGACCTGCAATGATCAAAATAGCTGTCGCCGTTGCCCCGATTCGGGCAATCAGCCAACTACCTGATGCCACGAAGATCACCCCGAGCGTGCCACCCCAAAAGGCGTAGAGCGGCGCTTCGAAAACATCTGGACGCGAAAGTTCGCCGTAGGCCAAGCCCAATATCGTCAGCACTGCAAAGCCAACGATATGGTTCCAGAAAGACGCCACGAGAGCGGTGGTGGTAAGGCTCAGTCTGCCATTCAGCTGGCGGCTCAGGCTAATGAGGACGCCGGCGATTGCGGCAAAAAGGATCGAAACCATCATAATTTATTTTCCATAGAAAACCATGAGGCAACTGCCGGCGATAATCAGGGTCATGGCTGCCACGTCGCGGAGCGTCACCCGCCGTGCTGACAAGCCAAATAATCCCCACCAGTCTGCGGCGAGGCTGAAAAGCCCTTGTCCTACAAGCGTCAGGGCAATCGTTCCCGAAAGGGCGATGGGTGAGTTTACTGCAAGGCTGATGAGAATAACCGTGGCCGCCCCGGATACGCCGCCAAGATAAGCCCAGGCTGGCGCCTGTGAGGTGACTTTGAGCTGTTCTTTCCGGCCAAAGGCCGCGAACCCCAGCATAAACACCAGTGCTGTTATTGTGCCGGTGCCATGGGCAATCCAGGATGCGAGCACGGCACCGCCGTGTATTGTCAGCACACCATTCAAATGTGCCATGACGGCCAAAAGGCCACCCGAACCGAGGGCGGCGGTGAGAGATAGGATTTTCGGATTCACGGCCACGTTTTGCGCTCTAAAAAAAATCAATAAACTCTGCTCTGGAATTGTCGTTTGCGTCCATAGAGTGCATATCTACGAGCATACACGTCCGCAAGCATCAAGGTCACCTCTGGACGTTTACGCCCATCCATTCCGGCTGTAGCAACGTTACGTGCGCTATAAAACACTGCTTTTGTAACGATTGCACCCCTAGATTGACAAAATAAAAAAATCAACTAATTGTCGCGCCGACAGAAGGCAAGTTATTTTTTAATAATGAATTTCAGCGCCTCGGGGAGGCGCTGAAATGCCTAATCTCTTTGTTTTTATGCATTTCGAGTTGGCAAATCCATTCCAAGCTTTTCCTGGAGATGCTCAAGCAGTTTTTAACATCGTTTTTCAGGAGGCATCATGTTAGGCGGCCATGTTCAACAGGAAATTGTCGAGTTGATGCGCTATGCCGACTTGGTTTCAAAAAAAGGCTATGTCTGTAATCAATTGGGCAACATCGCCCTTCGCTCAAAAAAGCAGGACGAACTTGCTGAAAACCTGATCTTGACGAAACATAAAGGCATTTCACTTGAGGAAATGACCCGTGACAACATTATCGCGATCGGCCTGGAATCCAACAGGCTTTATCTTGGCGATGTGCTTCCAAGCATCGGTCACGCTCTGAACAGGGAAATCTTTCTGTGCCGTCCGGATGTGATGGCGGTCATACATGTTCACGCTGACGAGCTGATTGCCTATTTCTCGCTATTTTATCAACGCCGCTTCCGTTTTATCTCAGCAGATGCGGCGGCCATTCTGGGTGCTCCGGTCGAGATTTTTCCACCGGAACTGAATGTTGAGGTCGATGCTGCCCAGGCCTCGGCGGCAATCATGAGAACAAACACGCTCATCCTTGCCAATCACGGCATTACCACTTACGGCGCCAGTCTCTCTCAGGCCTATCATCGCCTGAATAGCATGGTGGCGGAGGTGCGCCGGATCATGATGGCCACGGAACTTGCCCATCTCGCATCCGCCTCTGTTAACTACCTTAACGACAGCGAGGAGCAGGAATTATACGAATTGGCAAAAAGAATTTGATTGCACATGCTGTGCTTCAAACCGCGACATTGCATTTTTTGGTGTAAATCCCTGCTTCTCTTCTGGACCTGCCAATGATTACCGAATTTTGCCACGCGACGGCAATCAGCCCCATCGACGGTCGTTATTTTCAAAAGGTCGGAGATCTGAGCCGATATTTTTCAGACTTTGCGTTGGTGAAAACACGTCTGAAGGTCGAAATTGAGTATTTCATTCGTCTATGGCATGCCATTGGACACGGCGAGCAGGCATTGTCAGCTGCTGATACTGCCAGCCTGCGGAAGTACCATGATGGATTTTCTCTCGAAGATTACGAGGAAATTCAGGCCATAGAGCGGGAAACTCGGCACGATGTAAAGGCGGTGGAAATTTTCCTGAAGCGGCGTATATCAACGTTGTTGGGAAGCCGGGCGGCTGAGTTGGTCCATTTCGGATTGACCTCTCAGGACATCAACGATGTCGCTATTCCGTTCCTGCTGCGGCTGTCGCTTGCCGATATCCTTGTACCGGAGCTTGAAACGCTTGCCGCTTCGATAGAAGGACTTTCGGAGACGTTGCGGTTCGTGACCTTCATAGCACGGACGCATGGTCAGCCCGCTTCACCAAGTACCTTCGGAAAAGAGTTTCGCGTTTTTGCACATCGCCTGCGTGGCGAGTTGGATGTGCTCAAAGCTATTCCCCACTATGGCAAATTCGGCGGTGCAACTGGCAATTTGAACGCTCATATTCTTGTTTACCCGGATGTTGATTGGGTCACATTTGGTGCTGAGTTCCTTCACGACGAGTTTGGCCTGGTCAGAAGCGCACTGACAACCCAGATCAACAACCATGAAGGTTTGGCACGGATCTTTGATTGCCTATCACGCATCGCCGCGATTTTGCAGGACCTGTCGCAGGATGTCTGGCTCTATCTTTCGCTTGGTTTGCTGACCTTGAGGTCTGAGAAGAACGAGGTCGGTTCTTCCGCCATGCCGCATAAGGTCAATCCAATCAGCTTTGAGAATGCAGAGGGAAACCTTCAGATGGCCTCAGCGATTTTTTCGTTTCTGAGCCGCAAGTTGCTGGTGTCGCGGCTTCAGCGCGATCTGACCGATTATACGCTGAAGCGCAATATCGGCGTGCCGATGGCGCATCTGTTGCTCTCCGTGAAGAATATCGGCGAGGGGCTGTCACGCAGTATCGCCCATGAAGCGAATATCGCGTCCGATCTTGAAAGGCATTTTGTCGTGGTCGCGGAAGGTATTCAAACCATCCTTCGTTCAGAGGGCATTCCTCAATCCTACGATCTGGTGAAAAATCTGGTGAGAGGTACGTCAATCGGTCGCGCTGAACTCGTACATTGGATCGAAGGACTTACAGTTTCCGAGGACATAAAACGGAAACTGGCGGAATTGTCTCCTGAAACCTATATTGGAAATGCCAAATGCTTCTAGATTTCACAGGCTGTGGTTACTGTGTCTTGGACTACGACGACACCATCATGCAGACACGTCAATGCAAGATCTCTGCCATCGTGGAACTCGGTCGCAGAATGTTCAGCCGTGACATTGCGCGACAGGAGATTGAAAAGCACTGGGGAATTGCCCACACAGCGCTTTTCGAAACCGTTTTCTCCATTTCCGGCTCCCAATTGGACGCCGCCCTTTCGCAGTATGCGGCCATGGATAGCGAGTTTCCCTTGATCCCGCACAGGGACGCGAAATCTGCCCTCGAATGGTTGCAAACGAAGTATAAGCTCATCATCGTCTCTTCCTGCGAGCGGCAATTGATTGAGCGACAGCTCGCCGCATGTGAGCTTTCCACTCTTAAACCTGCAAGAATTTACGGCTGTTTTGACACCAAGTTTCACAAGCCTTCGGGTAGGGTTTTTGATGAAATGCTTGTCGAGTTTCCTGATCTCGATAAAGCCAACACGGTCTACATTGGTGATGGCATCAAGGACATGCAGGCGGCACGCGATGCAGGCCTTGCGTTTATCGGTGTGGATCGCGCCGAAGCTGAGACGGCTGCGATTCTAGCCGCGGGAGGAAGCGTCTTCTCATCCTTGTCGCAGATCGCTGAACGGTTAATGCGAGGGCATGATGCTGCGTGACGGCGACCGTCAAAGGCTTTTGGTGGCAATCACTGAGAGTATGAGTGCGACGCCATTGTGCGATTCCAATGGCATTATGCGGCCGCGTTATCTTAACAGTCACAAGCTGCTTGCATCCCCGGCAATTCTTCGGCTGTGCAGCGAAATATTGCATGATTTCGTTCAACGGACGGACGCCACATATCTTGTCGGACTTGCCATGGGCGGATGTTGTCTTGCCGGCGCAATCAGTGTTTTGAGTGTTGAAACGGCGCGCCCAATTCCTGTGGCAATGATCCGCGACCGCGAAAAGACCCATGGCTATGTCGGATTGCTAAATCATGACATTGGATCGGGCCAGAAGGTCTGTATCATAGATGATGTGATCAGTACCGGCGCATCCATGCGAAGGGCACTTGATATATTGGCACGCCAGGATGCGACGGTGGTTGGCATTGCCGCCGCGATACGGCGCGGCGACACCGGTGTCGAGGCTCTGGAAAGCCTCGGTCATAAGGTCCGTACGATTGTTGATCTTTACGAGGCAAAAACGGAGCTAACAGCATCGCCCGTTTAGTCAAACGCTTCTCAGATGCTGTCGCCGCGTAATGGGCAACACGATAAATCATTGAAAGCGGCTCTTCGTATTCTTCGTTACGGCACATAGGCATAAAAAGGCCGCCCATCCCTTCGGATGCGCGGCCTCACAGACTCTGGCTTTTTATATCTTACAGCGCTGCCAGAAGTGCTGGCGTGGGCCAGCCATCGGCAGGGATATTGCGCTTCAACTGTTCCTTTTGCACGGCGTCGCGGGTGCCGCCGCCCAGGATGCCGTCGATTTCGCCGACGTCATAGCCCAGGCCCTTCAGCTTGGTCTGCAATTCCTTCATCTGCACATCGGTCAAACCCTGTTCCGGGTTGCCCTTCAGATAAGCCTCGGCACCTTCGAGACGGGTGGCGAAATAGGCGGCAGAGGTCGTGTAGATAAACGACTTGTTCCATTCCAGATAAATGCCGAAATTGGGATAGGTGATGAAGGCCGGTCCCTTGCGGCCCTGAGGCAGCACCAGTTCGCCTTCCAGATCGGCAAATTTGGTGTTGCCGTCACGCGGCTTGACGCCAAGCTTGAACCAGTCGCCCGCCTTCATGCCGCTGTCGAAGCCGCTCTTTTCCCAGGGCAGGGTGTCCGGCACGGTGACTTCCTGAATCCACGGCTCGCCGCGCTTGAAGCCGAGATGCTCGATGAATTTCGCTGCCGTCATGATCGCATCGGGTGAGCTGGATTTCAGCGCCACATGGCCATCGCCGTCGCCATCGACGCCGAAGGCAACGATATCCTTGGGCAGCATCTGTACCTGGCCAACTTCACCGGCCCAGGCACCGGTATTGGTGGCGGGGTCGAGGTCGCCATGCTGAACCATGGTGATCAGCGCCAGCAATTGCGGGCGAAACAGTTCCGGGCGGCGGCAATCATGCGCCAGCGTTACCAGGGCGTTGCGGGTATTGAAATCGCCCTGTACCGCGCCGAAATCGGTTTCCATCGCCCAGAAGGCGGCGATCACGCCGGGGGCAACGCCGTATTCCTTTTCGGCGCGATCAAAGACCGCACTATATTGCTGCAATTTCTGCTTTCCCTGGTCCAACCGGCCTTTGGAAACGGTGCGGGTGGAAAATTCTGTAAAGGTTTGCTTGAAGACGCCCTGGGCGCGGTCGCGGCCCAGCACCTTCTGGTCGATCTGCGCACCGGCCAGTGCCTTGTCGGCTGCCTCGGCCGACGCGCCGTTGGCGACAGCTTCCGCCTTGACGCCAGCCAGGAAAGCGCTGAGATCACCGCCGCATTGCGGTGCCTGGGCAAAGGCCGTGCCGGCCATAAGGCCGCTCAACACGGCTGCGAGCGTGAAGCGAGACAGGATATGCATGGATAAAGCCCCCGGATATGAAAAGAACATGCTCCGCTCTGCCGAAGCTTTGTGACGGAAGCATGGAGAGGAGCCGGGTTTTGCCCGGCATGGCGCAAAACCCCGGTCTGGAATTGTCAGTTTGCGGCAGTCTGCTGGGTCGGCAGGGAAACGGCCTGTACCCATTTGCGCCAGTTCTGCTGGGTACCCGCAAAGACGTTGATGTCCGTATCGCCCTTGATGCCGGGGATGACGCCGGTCGAGGTATATTGCCAGAAGGCCCAGCGGCGGTCCGGATAGATTTCCGAGGGGTGTTTGGCGACGGCCCGGACCCAGAAATAATGATCCTGGAACGCACCTTGCAAATTGTCCTTATGAAAATCGACCGATGTATAGATGATTGGGCGCTTGCCGTAATAGGCTTCCAGCCGGTCCATAAAGCGTTTCATCTCGCTGCGTACCACATCGGCGGGCGGGCGCTTGGTGCAGGTCTTGGACGTGTGGTTCCACTCGACATCCAAAACCGGCGGCATGTCCATCGAGGCTTTCGGCACATTGGCGATGAACCAGTCCGCCTGTTCGTCGGCGCTGGAGCAGAAATAATAGAAATGATAGGGCGCATGGGGCAGGCCAGCGGCATTGGCCTGCTGCCAATAATCCGCAAATTTTGGATCGATCACATCCTTGCCTTCTGTTGCCTTGATGAAGGCGAAGGAGACGCCGGACTGGCGCACTTGCATCCAGTTGATGTTACCGTTCCATTTCGACACGTCGATGCCGTGCACCTGATGGCGATGCGGGGAATTGATACCGAAATCCTGCGGGTCCTTGTCCTGGAATTTCGGCTGGATCGAGCCGGTTTCCATAAAGTCGTAGCTCGTCGAGGTGCAGGACGCCATCGCCAAACAAATCGGAATAAGTGCCAGGACCAGCGACCGCATCGAAAACCCATTCATTCAACTGTTATGCCAAGGCAGCACATGCGCATGGCAAGATCAAAAGACGCGGAAAATCAGAACTGGAGATAACACCGATCCGACGAAGCCGAACTGGAATGCCTCCAACCCAACTTTGCTTCATCATCGTTAAAATGTGGTTATTTTCAACCGCTCATATCGATAGATCGAAAATACCGGCCTGTTAGACCGGAAAGAGCGGCGAACTGTCAGGCCGCCGGGCGGCGGATAATGGCATGCCAGGCATAGCCACGATAGAGCGATGAAAAGCTCAGTGTTGCGCCTGCGGCTTCAGTCTGGGCGGCAAGTTCGTCGCGCAGATCAGCCCGTGGCGTGACGTGAAACCGGACAAGCCAGGCATGCAGGCCGTTTCGGAACCAGCCCGGCAATTGTTCCTGCTGGCCAAAATCGACGATATGCAGCGAGCCGCCGGGGTTTAAGGCGGCAAGCGAACAGGCAATTGCTTTTTGCCAGTCGGGGATCATCGACAGGGCATAGGAAATCAGCACGCGGTCGAAACCGGTCACGGCAAAATCCGCGGCGGTGAACGCCGAAGCGTCGGCGATGCGCAGATCCGGTTGGCGGGGGCGACCGCGAAAGTTACGCCTGGCCTGCACCAGCATTTCGCTGGAAATGTCCAGGCCGTAGAGATGCGACATCGGATAGAGCCGCTCGGTGCAGATCAGATTGCGGCCCGTGCCACAGGCCACTTCCAGCAGGCTGCCATCCTTTGGCAGGTCCAGATCGACAATGGCGGTGTCGCGCCCAAGCAGGTAATATTTGCGGGTCAGGTCATAGATATGACGCTGGCTGCGATAGACCTGATCCATCTTGCTGGCATGCTGACGGTCCAATTTAGGGTTGGAGTGGTCCTGACCGATACGGGCATCGCTCATGCCGTCTTCTCATAGATATGGAAGCCACCGTAAATCGCCGAGCGGTCAAGCGCGTTGAAATGCACGGACAGCTCTTTCAGATAGGACCATTGCTCGGCAAGGGCCGGGGAAATCCGACCTTCGATTACGCTTTTTTCGGCGGCGGTCCGGAAGATGACCCGCGCATCCTTAGCGGCGGTGCGGGTGATTTCGGTCCAGAGATCGTTCAACTGCTCGTCGGTCATCCAGTCCTGGGCATCGAGCAGAATGAACCGGTCGACGCTGCCCGCGGGCTTGGTGGAGAGCAATTCGGTATAGCTGGCATGATGGACATTGACGCGGTCGACGCTGGTGCGGATCGTGCGGTAGTAATCGGCCCGCAGATAATCCGGCAGCGCGCCTTCGTGGGATTTTGGATAGCGGCGGGCGAAAGCCTGCCAGGCAAAATAATTATCCCGCAGTGAGAAATGACAGGCGAGCTTTTCCAGCCGGCCTTTCAGCACCGGGGCAATGGTGCCGGTTTCCGAAACGCTGGCCAGTTCGTCATATTGCTGCGGCGGAATGCCAAGGCCGAACAACGAGCTTTTGCGGTTGGTCAGCCAGCGGATAACAGGCTTTTCAAACAGCGGCGCGATGCGGGTTTCGAAAAACTGCCGTTGTTCGCGCGGGGTGCGGCACTGGGTGATTTCTTCCAGCTTGACGCCGTGCAGGCGGGCAAGAAGATGCGTGGCGGTGATGAAGCGGCCCAAGAGGCCGGTACGATAGAAATTGCCGTTGAACACCCGGATGCGGCGGCGTCCGGTCAGGGTGCGACGGCTCCAGTAGCGCCGCGTGGTGGCGTCCAGATGCGGTGCCACATATTGCTCGACCATGGCGGCATTGCTGCGGGCATTGTCCGTTCCCAGCAGGCGCACCACGGCGGTGTGATCGGGCAGATGCCGGAAGGCGGCCAGCTTCAGCTTGTTGAGGGCGATGTGATGCGGGTTGAGATCGACGACGTCGATGCTGTCAGGCTCGCGCGACAGATAGGCCAGCATGTTGCAGCCACCGGAGCCGATGGTAACGACACGGTGTCCAGCGCCAAGCTGCATGGCCTGCATGTCGACATCCGGGTCTTCCCAGATCTGCGGATAGACCAGGCCGGAAAACAGCAGCCCGAACAACCGTTCCGACAAGCCCTTGCGTGACAGTGCATTATGTTGAAGCAGCGCCGATTTCAGCTTCTGGTTTTTGCGGAATCCGGCATCTGGAACAAGTTCTGTCATGTGAAGGGTGCCCCGTTCTGAAGTTTTTATCGGAATAGTGGCTGTCCACTACAGTTTGATGACGGGGCCTGTTGACCAGTGGCCGGGCGGTGCGCCCGGGGAAAATCCCATGGTTTTTCAACCGTCATACCCTTTCATGCCCGCTGTAATCATGCTTGCATACGGACCTCGTGTGGCGGCTTGTGAAACAGAATCACTTTTCCGCTCCAGGTTATTGTTTAAGCATCGGATTTTCCGGATATCGGTTCGCAGTTCCCGATCCGCGAGACCATCCGGGGCGGGAGGAAATCGCATGCGTTTGCTGATCAGGTTTGTCCAAGGACTGCTGCTTGTTGTCCTGGTGGTTATCGTCGGGGCTGTCACATGGCTTTGGCTGGCGCCGCCGGAATTGCTGCGGGTCGGGACAGGCTACGCCGCCAAGATTGTCTGCTCCAATGTGTTCATCGCCAAACGTGATCCGATGGAGGTTTTGTCTGAGGATGTGCAGGCGCCGGGCCATCCGCTGTTGCGTTTCCTGCGGCTGAATGTCGATAGGGATGCAGGCATGGTCACGGCCTATATGTTCGGGGCTTTTGCACCCAGCACGGCCATTGCCCGGCCCGGTCTGGGTTGCGCCAACGTGCCCGATGGAAAAATCGATGCGGCTCGCAAAGTGCATCTGCCGCAGCAGGTTCCTGTTGCCCCGGCACAAAGCTCAGCACCGAACCCGGCACCCTGGCCGGATGGAACGGGCGCACCGCACACCGACCCGGTGCTGGCGGGCATTCTTGCTGATCCAGCCCTGACCGGGCCATCGATGCGGGCCACACTGGTGATTCGGGATGGAGAGTTGCTTGGTGAGGCCTATGGTCCGGGTTTTGGCCCCGATACGCCGCTGATCGGCTGGTCGATGACCAAGACTGTCATGGCTATGCTGATTGGCCAGCGGATGGGGGAGGGCGGGCTTGATCTCGACAAGGGCCATCTTTTGCCGAAATGGACCGATGGGCGCGCGGCAACCACGCTGCGTCAATTGATGGGCATGGAAAGCGGCCTGCGGTTCAACGAGGATTATGGCGATGTCAGTGATGCGACACGCATGCTGTTTCTGGAGCCGGATCAGGCGGCATTTGTCGCCTCTCAGCCGTTAGACGCGACGCCCGGTACGCTGTTTCACTATTCGACTGGCACCAGCGTGCTGTTGGCTCGCCTGCTGATGGACAGCCTGCCCCCGGAACAGGCATTGTCTTATCCCCAAACATCCTTGTTCAAACCGCTCGGCATGACCAGCGCCGTGCTGGAGGCAGATGAAACCGGCACTTTGGCGGGTGGGTCCTATCTCTATGCCAATGCCCGTGATTGGGCCAAGCTTGCCCAATGCCTGTTGCAGGATGGCGTCTGGCAGGGGCGGCGTCTGTTGCCGGAAGGCTATGTAAAGATCATGGCGACCCCGACAAAGTCATCCGGCGGCACCTACGGGCAGGGGCAGATCTGGCGGAGCGGGCCGGGCCGGGAACCTGATTCCACCTTCGGCATTACCGAAGAAACCCTCTGGTTTCAGGGTCATGATGGACAAACAATTGCGATTGTCCCGTCACGTAAGTTGATTGTGCTGCGGATGGGGCTGACGCCTGCCTGGGATAACTACAGGCCGCAGAAATTGCTGAAAGCGGTTCTGGACGCAATGCCGTAGGAAATCGAATCGACAGAAAGGGACAGTGGTCCGTGTCGGCATGGACGAAGTGGTTTACTGCACTTCGTCCAGCAGGCCCTTGCGCTTGGCATCGAAATAATAGCCACGGGCATAGAGGCGAACGGCGTTGTCATTGTTGTTTTCGGCCACCATCCACGCACCGCGCAGATACTTGATCGCGTATTTCAGGTTGGTTTCCGGGTCGAACAGACCCTCTGCCGGACCTTCATAGCCGAGAGAACGGGCCGTATTATAGCGGATCTGCATCAGCCCATAATTGCCACGACTATAGGCCGACGGATTATAACGGCTTTCGCGGTGTATGACCCGGTGGATCAACGCGGATGGCATTCCGTATAGGGCGGCATATTTGTTGACCAGGCCGTTGATGACCGTCGGGCCACGGCTTGCCGTTTCACTTGCGCCAGAAGCGGAGCTTTTGGAGGCTTCCGGCGTGGCGCTCGGCACGGGGCCGGGGGCGCTGGTATCGAATTGTGCATCAAGGAGGGCAAAAGATTTGACGACCGGCTTGGCCGGTGAGGCATAGGCGACCGACGATGAGGCAACCGAACCCGGGCGCGGCGTGGGAACGGCGGAATGCATGGCCATCACATCCGGCTGCAACGCTTCGTTTTCAAGGCCGATCGGTTCGTTATCCGAAATCCGGGCTGGTGCATTGTCGGAAGACGGTACGGTGCTGACGGTTGGTCCGAGAGAGGCGACCTGCGTCAGGCCTGGCTTCTGGATCGGATAGGGGCCTTGGCCGGTCGCGAGGTTGACCGTCTGGCCTGTACCCGAGGCACCATTTATGGCGGCCAGTGCATTGTTTCCCGACGCGGTATTGGCAAGCGCGGTGACAGCAGATTGCGAGGGTGGCGTCACGACCTGCGTGCCAGGAGCGACCGTCGTCATGATGCCGTTTGCAGCGGCCACAGTGGTCGAGGCGCCTGTTGCTACGGTGCCATTTGCCGGTGTTGCGGTGCCAGTTCCAGTGCCCGGCTGCGCTGCGGCGGCAACGGCTTGATGCGCCGATGCAGGCTTTGGGGCTATATCGGCTTTGGAATTGTCATTTACATTGGTGCAACTGGAAAGGGCTGCGACGATGACAGCAGTGATGCTGATGGCAATCGTGCGGTCCGTTTTCGCTGTCATGCAGATGTCCGTCGGCTATTGAAACGAGCGCTGCCCATAGGCAACGCACGAACTATTAACATCGGATTCACAAATTTGACAGCCCCCTTGAAGTCTAATGCCGACGATCATTGAAAATGACCGTTGGTATTCCCTTTGCAAATATCTCAAGCCACTGATGCATTTGAGATATTTGCAATGTCATCAAGGCGAGGATGCGTGAGCATCTTCGATGCCTTGGTCTAAAAGGGGATAACCTGTCAAAGGCCGTGATTCAGGCGGCAATCCGGCGATAACCGGCGCTGACGGAGCGGGCGGAAATCAGCATGGATTTGCCTTTCGGCTGCACCATACGGCGTGCCGAGCGGCGGCGAATCATCCTGTCGAAAGCGTGTGCATAAATTGCCTGCAGCCCACAGGCAAAGGCCGCGAGAGCCAGGAAAGCCAGCTCCATGGCCAGAAAATCGCCGCTGAACGGTGAAAAGCCCGATGTGATCTGAGTGGTGATCGCCAAAAGGAAGACGAGCGTGCGCGCATCCAGAGCCGAACCGATCACGGCCTGCGACACAATGACCATGGCGCGCCGGTCGGCCAGATTGTCGTTATCGGCCACCGGGCCGATGTGCAAAGGCGCCCGCCAGAGCCTGAGCGCCAGGACCATCAACACGGCCATGCCCGGCCAGCGCAGGGCAGAGAGGGCGGTGGCGTTGATATTGCTCAGCGCTTGCGCCATGCCGAATACCAGACAGGCGGCAATTCCATAGCCTGTCATGCTGCCCAGCACGCAGAGTGTCGCGGCCCGACCGCCGCCCGCCTGCCGGCAGGCGATGATCCGTTTGGTATTGCGTCCAGGCACAACAAGGAAGGCAGCGCTTGCTGCTGAAAACAACAGCCAATCCTGAAATGTCATGGGCCTGCCTCCGTGTTCGGTAAGCCTGTAGCGGGATATCGTGAACCTCATCCCGGTCCAGGCACTTCCGATACAAACATAGCAGCGCCGCATGCCATTGGCACCGGCGCTGTCACAATAAATAGTCTGTCATTTCCGTTCGGAAAACCCAAGGTGGGTCCTAACAGTCATGCAGGCATGCTTCGGGCTATTATACCGTCAGCACCGCCTGCAAACAGAAGCCACCATTCGCCGTCAAGGTCAATGTGCCGGACGGAATTTCTGGCCCAGATGGTCCATCACATCTTTGAACCATGGGGTGGAGAGGTCGAAAGCCTTGCCGCCCTTGATGCGGGGGAATTCGATGGCGCGCAATTTGCCGCCCTGGTCCTCGTCATGACCGGTCACGCCGGAAACGCCGTTCAGGCCGCTTTCGACGGCCAGATCCACCATGCTCTGGATCAGCCGCAGGTCCTCGTAATTTGCCGGAGCCGAACGGGCATAATAGCCTGACTTCTGCACCATCGAGCGTTCAGCATCGAGCAATTTGGCGAAATGCTTCTGGAACCAGCCGCCGACATTGATGGTGTCGAGCTTCACATGGCCGAAAGCGTCGCGCTTGATCTCTTCGCCGGCCTTTTCCCGGTCGGCGATGATTTCATCCATGCAGGCGCCTTCCGAAACGAACAGGGTGACGAAACCGGTGCGGTCCATCAGTTCCTTCAGGCGTTCGGCCTCGGCCTCCATGTCGAAATGGGTCTCGGGAAGATAAAGACCGTCGATGGTCTTCAGTTCTTCATTCATCATGAAGCCCTCGACATATTCATTATGCTTGATGCGCTGAATATAGGCGCGGGCGGTCGCCGCTGTCAGCCAGCCGCAATGGCGGCCCATGACTTCGTGGATGACCAGCGTGCGCGGGGCGGCACTCTGCTCGTTGGAAACATGGTCGAAGAAGCGGGCGCCGACATCCGCCGCCGTCCAGGCGCCGAGCGACTGGCGAATCGGTACGACATCGTTATCGACCGTTTTGGGCAGGCCGACGACCGTCAGGTCATAGCCATTGGCGCCGAGATAGGCGGCGAGATCAGCCGCCGTCGTATTGGTGTCGTCGCCACCGATCGTGTGCAGAATGGTAATGCCATCGGCGGCCAGGCGCTCGGCGGCCACCTGCAACGGGTTCTGGCCTTCCTTCACCAGGCCGCGCTTGACGCAATCTGCGATATTGGTGAGCTTGACGCGGCTATTGCCGATGGGCGAGCCGCCATAGCGATGCAGGACATGGGCCTGTTCACGCATATGCTGGTTGATCTCGATCTTGTAGTCCATCAACAGGCCGCGATAGCCGGATTTATAGGCAACGATCTCGGCATCGGGCGCGATGTCGCTATAGCGCTCGATCAACCCGCCCACTGCCGATGAGAGACAGGGCGCCAGGCCCCCGGCGGTCAGCAATGCGACTTTGGTCTTGGCCATCAAATCCTCCTTCTTGCGGACAAAACGCCGCAGACGTTTGCGAAATGGTGCCAATGGATGCGACAGCGGCCGGATGCTGTAAAGCGAAAAATTGAACAAAATCCGCAGTTTCGTGGAATTGTCATCAACCGCGGAAATATAATCGTTTCAAATGGAAAGCGGTGAGCGCGAGGCTTGTGGAAAAGCTGGTATGCCCGTGACGACGTGAAGCATCCGCTGACTCCGCACTGCGGCTAAACCTGGAAAGTGAACAAAGTTTAACCCGAAACAGTGGGGTGCTTCCCTTGCATTTCAAGTGATAATTTGGTCAATCTGTCAAAATGATTTTCGATTTCGCCTGCCAACAATTGTCGTCACTCTGGGAGCGGCTGCTCGGCGCGGTCAGCGACGCGGCTGGCAATGCCTTGTCGTCGATTGTCGAAGCGATCCGCACCGTCTTTGAAGGCGATCCGGAAACGCGCAGGCGCGTGTCTTTTTCCGTGGCGATCATCGCGCTTTCCGCCAAGATGGCCAAGGCGGATGGCGTCGTGTCGCAGGCGGAGGTCAATGCGTTTCGCAGCATTTTCGATTTTCCGCCGGAAGAGGCCCGCAATGTCGCGCGCCTCTACAATCTCGCCAAGCAGGATATTGCCGGTTACGAAGCCTATGCTGAAAAGCTCGCCAATCTCTGCGGCTCGCGCACCAGAGGGTGCCCTGTGCTCGAAGAGATTGTCGACGCCTTGTTTCACATCGCCACGGCGGATGGGCTGATCCACGAGAAGGAACTGGCTTTTCTCTCTCGCATCGCCGAAATTTTTGAAATTGGCGAGGATCGGTTCGAGCAGATTTCCGCCCGTCATCTCGCGCCCGACCACGACCCCTATGGCATTCTCGGCGTGTCGCGCAGCGATGATTTCGGCACGATTCGCAAACGCTACCGGGCGCTGGCCTCCGAGCATCATCCCGACCGGCTGCATGCGCGCGGCTTGCCTGTGGAAATGCATGCCGCCGCCCATCAACGGATGGCCAGTTTCAACGCGGCCTATGCCGCGATTGAAAAGGAACGCCGGGCCGCATGACTGCATTCATCGCCGATTATCCAGACGCCGTGGTGGTGCCATCCCCCAACCACGGTGAGCGTATTGATTGCGCGGCCCCTGACACCATCATTCTGCATTATACCGGCATGCCCAGCGAAGAGGCGGCGCTCTCCTGGCTCTGCACTGTCGAAAGCCAGGTTTCCAGCCATTATCTGGTGCGTGAAAACGGTGATGTCGTGCAGATGGTGCCGGAAAGCCGTCGGGCCTGGCATGCCGGCAAGAGTTTTTGGGCGGGCGCGACTGATATGAATTCCCGCTCTGTTGGCATCGAGATTGCCAATGCCGGACATCCGTCTCTGCCGGATTACCCCGAAAAACAGATCGAGGCCGTCGCGCAATTGTGTCTGGATTGTGCAAGTCGCTGGTCCATCGCCCCGGAGCGGGTGCTGGCCCATTCCGATATTGCCCCGGTTCGCAAGGTCGATCCGGGCGAACATTTCCCCTGGAACCGTCTGCACGCCATGGGCGTAGGGCATTGGGTGGAACCAACCGCGATCACTGGTGGCCGGTTCTTCCAGAGAGGCGATCGCGGCCAGCCGGTCGAAGCACTGCAGTCCATGCTGTCGCTCTATGGATACCCTATTGAAATCAGTGGGGATTTCGATGCGGCGACCGAGGGTGTCGTCAGGAGTTTCCAGCTGCATTTCCGCCCCTCCAAGGTCGATGGCGTGGCCGATTATTCGACCATAGACACCTTGCATCGTCTGCTGGCAGCGCTGCCAAAGTTCAGCTGAGGATTGCGGGTCGCTGAGGTTCGCAGACGGCTTTCGGCAGGGGCAAAAACCAGCTCTTTTTACCATGCCATAGGATTTCCTTATTGAGTCTGTCTAACAGCAGCCGTCGCAGCCATGGTATTCCTCGGCAGCGGTTGAGATGAACAGCGAATGTGATTTCCGAAATGGAAGTCTTTCGCAAATATCAACGATGAGGGCGATGAACATCGCTGTCCTTTGCTGGGCAGTGGACGGGTAAATAGTGCGCTTTGCTGGCATCCGTGTCCGCCCCTTTGTCTGGAGACTGACCTTTTTCATGAAAACCTCGCTTTTCGCTGCCGCGGCATGCATCGCCGTTTCTATGTCTGCTGTTTCCCACGCCGAGGCTGCTGATACCGGCAAGGGCTTGACCCTGATGGACATGTTGCGTGCCAATAAACAGCAAGCCGACCTCGCCAAGCCCTTGGAGAAAACCAGGCTCTCGAATAAAACCGAGGCTGATGATCAGAAGGCCGATACCGGTGCGGCAACTGGCAAGGCACCCTATCACGCCCTGATTTCTTCCTATGCCAAGCAATATGGCGTGCCGGTGGAGCTGGCCAGCGCCGTGGTGAAGATCGAAAGCGGCTTCAATCCGAAAGCGCGCGGCACGCATGGCGAAGTTGGTCTGATGCAGATCAAGCCCGCCACCGCCCGCGCCATGGGCTATACCGGCACTGTCGCCGGGCTTTACGACCCTTCCACCAATCTCAAATACGGGATGAAATATCTCGCCATGGCCCACCAGCTCGGCGGCGGTGATACCTGCGGTGCCATCCTGCGCTACAATGCAGGCCACGGCGCGACCCGCATGAACCCGGTTTCCAAGCAATATTGCGGTCAGGTTGAAGCGGCGCTTGAAAACAGCTGAAAACCTGACAGCGTCCCTTCTGCCGATCATGTGGGTGAGACGGTTTGACGATCACGCAAGAACCGCAGTTTCTGCCGGTTCTTGCGTCAGATCAATCAAACTGAATGGCAAGTTTGATTGATAATGCTATCCAGTTGGCAAATCATTCTGGACGAGCGGCATGACGGATCAGGTCTTCAAATATCTCATTATCGGACGCGGTATGATGGGGGCGGCGGCAGCGCGGCACCTGGCCTTGCAAACGGATGGCGTGGCACTGGTTGGGCCGGATGAGCCTGCCGACAAGCAAAGCCACGAAGGCGTCTTTGCCAGCCATTACGACGAAGCCCGAATCACTCGCACCATCGATGGCGATCCTGTCTGGGCAAAGCTCGCACATGCGTCGATTGCCCGCTACAGTGAAATCGAACAGCAGAGCGGTATCCGGTTTTACCACGAAGCCGGTTGCCTGATTGTCGGGACGAGCCCGGATGGTCATTCCGACTATGTCGACAAGGCGGCGCGCGCTGCCGAAGGGCTTGGCATTTCAACACAGTCCTTCGACCATGCCGGTCTTGCTGAGCATTTCGGTTATTTCCGTTTCGAGCCTGTTTCCATTGGGATTTATGAGGCGCATCACGCCGGCTACGTCAATCCGCGCCGGTTGGTGGAGGCCCAGTCGCTGCTGGCGGCTCGGGCGGGAGCGTCTCTGATCAACGATGTGGTTATCGGCATTCGTGACGAGGGCGGACATGCGGTGGTCACGACCGCAGGCGGCAAGGCGTTGAAAGCCGAAAAGCTGCTGGTTGCCACGGGCGGGTTTTCCATTGCCGACACGTTGTTGCCGCGCCGGATCGATCTGTCGGTTTATGCCCGCACCGTTACCTTTTTCGAAATCGCCGATCAGGATCTGCCAGCCTATCACGGCATGCCGTCGCTCATTCACGAGCCGTCCAATCCGCGCGATCATATCTATCTGCTGCCACCGGTGCGCTATCCTGACGGTAAAACCTATCTCAAAATCGGCGGCGATCCCGATGATGTCAGGCTGAAGACGGAGCCCGAAATCCGAGCCTGGTTCAGGGGTGGCGGACGGGAAAGCGCCCGCGATCATCTGGCGCTCATTTGCAGATCGCTGGTGCCAGGAGTTGCTCAGGCGCCGGTGTCGATGGCACCCTGTGTGACCTCCTTTACGGGGAGCGGCTATCCGGCCATCGGGTTTAGCGACAGCCCGCGCATCGCCGTTCTGACCGGTGGCTGCGGGGCGGCGGCGAAAAGCTCGGATGAAATTGGCCGTTTGGGTGCCGAGTTTATCCTGCGCGGCACGATTGCGCATGAGGGTTATGATGCAGATTTCACCCCTGTTTTCGTCTGAGCGGATGATTTCGGTGGCTTTCTCCAGATGTCTCCGTTAATCACGCCGAACCAGTCGGCCGGGCAGCCGCGCTTTACCAATGCCGAAAGGCGGTAGGGTGAGGAAAGTCCGGGCTCCACGGAAACACGGTGCCGGATAACGTCCGGCGAGGGCGACCTCAGGGAAAGTGCCACAGAAAGCAGACCGCCCCGTTTATCGGGGTCAGGGTGAAAGGGTGGGGTAAGAGCCCACCGCGTTCCTGGTGACAGGGACGGCATGGTAAACCCCACCGGGAGCAAGACCGAATAGGGATGACGCGGGTGCAACGCAAGTTGCGCTACAGCCGGTTTTCGGGCCAGTCATCCGGGTGGGTTGCGAGAGGCGGTGCGCAAGTATCGTCCCAGATGAATGGCTGCCACGTTCCGGGAAACCGGGGCCATACAGAACCCGGCTTACAGGCCGACTGGTGTTTCCTATCGCGGGCCGCTCAAAGGCGTCGCTTCGGGTTGAAAAAGCAAAGGCGCACCCGCGTCATTTTTGCCTTCACCTTCTAATTTACATTTATTTTCAAGTGCTTAAAAAGCATGCTTGCGGATATAGGTAGTTTGCTGCCCGCAAGCCGTAATAACTATTCATTAATCTTAACGGGTTATAAATTTCCGATGCAGTAGACTGGTTTGCCAACCCTAATCCCATTGACGCCCATGGTGTCCCATGTTATCCCATAATTGCACTGCCGAGGGGCGAATAACGGCCCCGACATGCGAAACTGCGAAGCAGGTCCTGAAGGGCTATTTTTCCTGTTTCGACCTTGCGGCAATGGGCATGCCTGCTCGGGTGTATCAATGGAAATGCGGATGTGTGGGCCGCGTAGATGGGAAAAGGGCGGCGGTAAAGCGTTATGAACCGCTTCTTGTCCAATGCGACGAACCGGATCGATGCGAAGGGGCGGGTTTCCGTTCCGGCGGCGTTTCGTGCTGTTCTGGTGGGGCGGGGCATTCAGGAGCTTTATTGCTTCCAGGATTTCACCTTTCCGGCGATCAGTATCGGTGGTCCGGATCTGTTGGAGCGCTACGAACGGCAAATTGTCGGCGAGGATCCGTTTTCGCCGGTTGCCAACGAAATGTCGCTTCTCGTACATGGGGGCGGCGTTTTCATGCGCCTCGACAGCGAGGGGCGTCTGATGGTCACGGATTTTATCCGCGACTTTACGGGGATTGCGTCCGAGGTGACCTTTGTCGGTCGCTCGGATCATTTTCAAGTGTGGCAGCCGCAGGCGTTTCACGAGGCGCAGGCGGCGGCAAGAAGGGGACTTGGTCTGAAGAGGGCGGGGTCCAGTTAGAGCATTTCCAGGAAAAGTGGAAACCGGTTTTCCGTCCTGAAATGCGCAAATGCAATGATGTAGACTATCTCCACTTTTCAAAGAAAAGTGGAGATAGTTTGAGACGGAGAAGCGGAATGGTGACGGATCTTGGCGGAGGGTATGCTGAAGCCGAAGGCGGACCGGTCCGTCACATTCCGGTTCTTCTCGAGCCTGTCATAGATGCCCTCGAGCCCTCTGCCGGTAAGGTTATCCTGGATGGCACGTTTGGAGCGGGTGGTTATACCTCAGCCATTCTCGATACTGGCGCTGATGTAATCGCGCTCGACCGTGATCCGAACGCCATTGCTGGCGGTCAAGCCATGGTCGCCTCTCGGGCGGGTCATCTCACGCTTCACCATACCCGGTTTTCCACGCTGGATAATTTTGCCCCCGAAGGCGGGCTGGATGGCATCGTGCTGGATATAGGCGTCTCCTCCATGCAGATTGATGAGGCCGAGCGTGGGTTTTCCTTCCAGCGCAACGGGCCGCTCGATATGCGGATGTCCGGCACGGGCGTGTCTGCCGCCGATGTCGTCAACCGGGCCAAGGTTGGTGACCTCATCAGGATTTTCGGCTTTCTGGGCGAAGAAAAGCAATCCGGCCGCATTGCGCGCGCCATCGAAAAGCGCCGCGTCAATCATCCTTTCCAGACCACACGCGATCTGGCGGGCATGATCGAGATCGTGACGCCGCGCAAGGCGAAGGACAAGATACATCCGGCGACGCGGGTGTTTCAGGCCTTGCGGGTCTTCGTCAATGATGAGCTTGGCGAATTGGCCGAGGCACTGTTTGCTGCCGAGCGGGCCTTGAAGCCGGGTGGGCGGCTGGTTGTCGTCACCTTTCATTCGCTTGAAGATCGTATCGTCAAGAAATTCTTTTCAGACCGTTCCGGCAAGGCCGCCGGTTCGCGCCATATGCCTATGGCGTTCGAGCGCCCGGCAACCTTTGAGCCGGTCGGTAAGGGAATGGTGACAGCCACAGAAGAGGAGGCCGAGATCAATCCTCGTGCCCGTTCTGCAAAACTACGCGCGGGCATCCGTACCGCACATCCAGCCATGAAGGCCGATTTTTCCATTTTCGATTTGCCGGATCTTGCGGAAATCGAACGGTTGGGGGCCTGAACCATGTTGCGAACCTTTGACATCGTGATGATTGGCGCCATGGCGGCAGCGGCAGCCGTAACGTACCAGATCAAGCACAATACCGATGAGAAAGTGCAGGATCTGAAGCGTATCGAAGCCGAGATCAAGCTGGAGAAGGATACGATCGAGCTTCTCCAGGCTGACTGGGCCTTGTTGACCCAGCCGAATCGTCTCGAAAAACTGGCCAATACCTTTGGTCAGGAGCTGAAGCTCCAGCAGACCGATCCCAACCAGTTGGCGCGAGCCAATGAATTGCCGATGCTGAAATCCCAGGTGCCTGTGGTACAGGCCCCGGCGGCCAAGACAGGCGGTCCCAAGATCGCGGATGGCATTAAGATGGTGAATGGTAAACCGGTCCCCGTGCCGATGGATAAGGTCATAACCGGATCGGTGAAACGCTGATGACTTTTCTTTCTCGCATGATGCTCCTGAAAAGCCGGGCCCATTTCTCCACCGATGTGCGCCGTGGCGCCGTGCGCGGCAAGGGCCGTGCGTTCGAAGGCGCTGGCAAGCGCAAGGCCGATATGGCCAAGCGCCGCGTCGGCCTGCTGATCCTCGGTTTCACGCTGGTCTATGGCGTGATTGGCGGTCGGCTGGTGCAATACGGCTATGCCCATCCCGAAAGCACCTCCAGCATCATGCCGCCGGATCGGCTGATGGCGGCGCGTCCCGATATTCTCGATCGCAATGGCCAGGTTCTGGCCACCGATATCAGGACGGTGTCGCTGTTTGCAGAGCCGCATAAGATTGTCGATGTGGATGAAGCCGTCGAAAAGCTGCAAACGGTGCTGGCTGATCTCGATAGCCGCGACACCTACAAGAAACTCTCGTCGAAATCGCATTTCCAGTGGCTTCGCCGTCAGTTGACGCCCAAGCAGCAGAGCCAGATCTTGGCGCTGGGCATTCCCGGCATTGGCTTCCGTCCGGAAATTCGCCGTTTCTATCCCGGCGGTTCCACGGCGGCCCATATTGTCGGTTTCGTCAATATCGACAATCGCGGCATGGCCGGGATGGAAAAATATATCGACAATCAGGGCCTGGCGGATCTGGCCGATCTCGGCATGACCAGCAATGCGCCGCTGGAACCGGTCAAGCTTTCCATCGACCTGCGTGTCCAGAATATCGTGCATGACGTGGTGGCGGCAGCCCAGGTGAATTTCAAGGCCAAGTCGGCGGGTGCCGTGGTGCTGGATGTCGAGACCGGCGAAGTGCTGGGCATGGCGTCCTATCCCGATTTCGACCCCAACAAGCCCGAGGAAGGCGCTAAGGAAGGCTGGTTGAACCGGATGTCGAACGGTACGTTCGAAATGGGCTCGACCTTTAAATCTTTCACGATGGCGATGGGGCTTGATACCGGTCGGGTGAAGCTGACCGACGTGTTCGATGCACGCTATCCACTGAAAATCGGTGGATTTACCATTCACGACTTTCACGGCCAGAGCAAATTCCTGAGCGTTCCCGATATTTTCAAATATTCCTCCAATATCGGCACGGCAAAGATCATCGACGTGGTCGGTATTCCCGAGCAGAAGGAATACCTGAACCGTCTCGGTCTTCTGACCAAGATGAAGACGGAACTGCCGGAAGTAAAAATGCCGTCTCAGCCACGGGGCGAGTGGAAGAAGATCAGCTCGGTCACCATTTCATTTGGTCACGGTGTTGCAACGACGCCGCTGCAGACGGCGGTTGCCGGTGCGGCACTCATCAATGGCGGCAAACTGATCCAGCCGACATTCCTGCCGCGCACTGTGGATGAGGCCAATGAAGTGGCCGAGGCGGTGCTTAAGCCATCCACCAGCGCCGATATGCGTTATCTCTTTGAATATAACGGCATTAACGGTTCCGGTCGTGGCGCGCGCGTCCCCGGTCTCGATGTCGGCGGCAAAACGGGGACAGCCGATAAGGTCGTCAACGGTCGCTACGATAACAAGCTGAATTTCAACGCATTTCTGGGTGCCTTCCCGATGAGCAAGCCGCGCTATGTGGTTCTAAGCTTTATCGACGAACCCTTGAGCGGCGAGGGTGGAGGAACGATTTCCGCCTTTACCGCTTTGCCGATCGTGCGTGACGTTATTCGCAGAACGGCCCCAATTCTCGGTGTAGAACCCAATTATGGTCAGGTGGGCAATGATATGCTCGTCTCATATTGAGGGTGATTGATTCGCCGTTGCCGCAGGGCTCTGCTCCTGCTGCGCGGCAGGGGACAGGTAGACGATGAAATTGCGAGATCTCGCCAGCGGCGATTTTGGGGATCTGACCGGACCACTGGATGGTCTGGTTGGCGACGTTGAAATCACCGGCCTAACCGCCGACAGCCGCAAGGTTGAACCCGGCATGCTGTTCGTGGCCTTGCAAGGCGTCAAGGCCGATGGCGCGGGTTTCGTTGCCGATGCGGTAGCGCGGGGCGCTGCTGCCGTGCTCTCCGGTTCTCATCTGGATATTGCCGTTCCGGCTCTGGTTACCGACCAGCCGCGCCACGCGCTGGCACGTCTTGCCGCCCGCTTCTATTCCGGTCAGCCGGAAACCATGGTGGCGGTAACCGGCACGGCGGGCAAGACATCGGTTGCCTCTTTCACCCGCCAGATCTGGGCGTATGCCGGGCTTGCCAGTGCGCAGATTGGCACGACCGGGGTGATTTCCCCAACTCGCAGCGATTACGGTTCGCTGACCACGCCCGATCCGGTTGCCCTGCACCAATTGCTGGCAGACCTTGCGCAAGAGGGCGTGACCCACGCGGCCATGGAAGCCTCCAGCCATGGTCTCGACCAGAGCCGGTTGGATGGTGTGCGGCTTGCCGCTGCCGCCTTTACCAATCTTGGCCGCGACCATATGGATTATCATCCAACCGTTGCCGATTACATGGCCGCCAAGATGCGCCTGTTCGACACCCTGCTGCCCAAGGGGTCTCCTGCGGTGATCTTTGCCGATGACGAATGGTCGGCGGAAGCAATCCGGGTGGCAAGGCAGGCGGGTCATGATGTGCGCACCGTTGGCCGGGCCGGGGATTTTCTCAGCCTGAAACGGGTCGAGCACTTCCGCCACAAGCAGATTGCCGAAATTCATCATCAAGGCGCGATTTATGAGGTTGATCTGCCGCTGGCGGGGGATTTCCAGATTGCCAATGCGCTGGTGTCCGCCGGTCTTGCCATTTCCACCGGCGTCGAGGTTTCGGTTGCTCTGAAAGCACTGGAAAAACTGCAAGGCGCTTCGGGCCGCCTGGAACTGGTGGGGCAGGCGAAAAGCGGTGCGCTCGCCTATGTCGATTACGCTCATAAGCCGGATGCCTTGGAAAAGGTGCTGACGGCGGTCAGGCCCTTTACCAGCGGCAGGATTATCGTGGTGTTTGGCTGTGGCGGCGACCGCGACAAGGGCAAACGCCCAATCATGGGCGAGATCGCCGACCGGCTGGCCGATATCGTTATCGTCACCGATGACAATCCACGTTCGGAAGTGGCGGCCACCATTCGCGGTGAGGTGATGGCGGCCTCTCCGAAAGGTATTGAGATCGGTGACCGCGCCCAGGCAATCCGCGCCGGTGTGGCAATGCTTGCGACCGGCGATACGCTGATTGTTGCTGGCAAGGGCCATGAAGAGGGCCAGATTGTCGGCGCGCAGACGCTGCCGTTTTCCGATCACGCCGAAATCCGCAAAGCCATGGAGGAGTTTCACCCTTGACCTTGCTCTGGACCATCGAAGATCTGGTTGCGGCCATGATCGGACGCCCGGTCGGTACCATGCCGCCGGGCATTACCGGCATTTCCATCGACAGCCGCAGCATCCAGCCCGGAGAAGCCTTTTTCGCCATCAAGGGCGATAGGGTGGACGGGCATGATTATGCCAGCATCGCCGTGGCGAATGGCGCGGCGCTGATGGTGGTCAACGAGGCCAAACTGCCAGCGCTCGGCCGGTTGACCGTGCCAATGATCGTCGTTGACGATGTGTTGCAGGCGCTGGGAAGGCTTGCCATCGCTGCCCGCGCCCGCTCAAGGGCAAGGATCGTGGCTGTGACCGGCTCAGTCGGCAAGACGACGACCAAGGAAATGCTGCGTCAGGTGCTTGCACCGTCAGGTGAAGTGCACGCGGCTGTTGCCTCCTTCAACAATCACTGGGGCGTGCCGCTGACGCTGGCGCGGATGCCAGCCAGCGCGCAATTCGGTGTGTTTGAGATCGGCATGAATCATTCCGGCGAAATCACCCCGTTGGTGCAGATGGTCCGCCCGCATCTGGCTGTTATCACCACCATTGCGCCTGCCCATCTCGGCAATTTCGCCAGCGTCGATGAGATCGCCGATGCCAAGGCGGAAATCTTTTCCGGTGTCGCGGCCAATGGCGGCGTGCTTTTAAACCACGACAATCCCTATTTCGAGTATCTGGAACACAAGGCGCAGGAAGCGGGCATCACCCACATCCATTCCTTCGGCCAGCATGCCAAGGCGGAATTCCGGCTGGCAGAATTTGATGGCGCTGCCGAAAGCTCGACCGCCTGGGCAATTATCGATGGCGAGACCCGTGAAGTGGTGATTGCGGCGCCTGGCCGTCACATCGCTGAAAACGCCATGGCGGCGCTGGGCGCGGCCCGTCTTCTGGGTGCCGATCTTGACGGTGCGGTCGATGCACTGAGCCGCTTGTCGCCTGTCAAGGGCCGGGGGGAGCGCCATCGTCTGCGCTGTGCCTCGGGTCTCTTCACGCTAATTGATGAAAGCTATAACGCCAACCCCGCCTCTATGCGTGCCGCGATTGCCGTCCTGGCCGCCGCCCAGCCGCGTGGCGAGGGTCGTCGCATCGCGGTGCTTGGCGATATGCTGGAGATGGGCGAGTTTTCTGAAGAATTGCACGCCGATCTGGCTGGCCCTCTGCTGGCCGCCGGGATCGAGCATGTCTGGCTGGCCGGACCCGCCATGGCGGCACTGCGCGCGCAATTGCCGGAGACCGTTTCCGTTGCGTCTTTCGACACCGCTGAAGATCTGGCCGCTTTTGCCGTCGCCTCTGTTCACGGTGGTGATGTGGTGATGGTCAAGTCGTCGCTGGGCATCGGTTTTGGCAAGATTGTCGCGGCTTTGCTTGACAAGTATCCCCCATTGGACGACACCCGCCGCCCAGAATAGGCTAATGCCGGACCCGCGTCGCGGGCTGGATAGATGTTAGAAAGTGCCTTTGATGCTGATTTGGCTCGTCGAACTCGCAAACCACGTACAATTTTTCAACCTGTTCCGGTACATCACCTTCCGGACCGGGGCGGCGATGTTCACGGCAGCCTTGATCGTCTTCCTGTTTGGACCGAAGATCATCGCCTCTCTCAAAGTGCGCCAGGGCAAGGGCCAGCCGATCCGCGCCGACGGGCCGCAGACCCATTTCAAGAAATCCGGTACGCCAACCATGGGCGGGTTGATGATTCTGGCGGGTATTGTCGGCTCCTCACTGCTTTGGGCTGATCTGTCCAATGTCTATGTGGTGGCAACACTGCTGGTGACGCTGGGTTTCGGTGCCATCGGCTTTTACGACGACTACCTGAAAGTCACCAAACAGTCGGACAAGGGCTTTTCCGGCAAGGCGCGGCTGGCCATCGAGTTTCTGATTGCCGGTATCGCGGTATTTTTCATGATGGAAGCGGCAAAGATTTCCGCGCCGCAAGGCCCGCATCTGGCGACCTCCATCGCGTTTCCGTTCTTCAAGGATGCGCTGCTCAATGTCGGTTATTTCTTCATCGTGTTTGGCGGCTTCGTCATCGTCAGCGCCGGGAATGCCGTCAACCTGACGGACGGGCTGGACGGTTTGGCCATTGTGCCTGTGATGATCGCCTCGGCGGCCTTCGGGCTGATTGCCTATCTCGCCGGTAATGCGGTGTTCTCAGGATATTTGCAGATCAATTTCGTGCCGGGCACCGGCGAACTGGCCGTCATTCTCGGCGCGGTCATCGGGGCCGGACTTGGCTTCCTGTGGTTCAATGCGCCGCCAGCGGCAATTTTCATGGGCGATACCGGTTCGCTGGCTTTGGGCGGGTTGATCGGCACGGTGGCGGTTGCCACCAAGCACGAGATCGTCATGGTAATCATCGGCGGGCTGTTCGTCATGGAAACCCTGTCGGTCATCATCCAGGTGTTCTGGTACAAGCGCACCAAGAAGCGTGTGTTTCTGATGGCGCCGATCCATCATCATTTCGAAAAGAAGGGCTGGACGGAAAGCCAGGTCGTCATCCGGTTCTGGATCATTGCTGTCGGCCTTGCCATGCTGGGCCTTGCCACGCTGAAGCTGCGGTGAGGGCGCGATGATCCCGGTCACCAGCTTTTCCAATTGCAGCGTCGCCCTGTTCGGGCTTGGCGGCTCCGGCCTCGCCACGGCTCGCGCCCTGGTGGCTGGTGGGGCAGCGGTGACGGTCTGGGATGACAATCCTGACAGCGTTGAGAAAGCGCGGGCAGAAGGGCTGGAGGCGCGGGATCTGCGCCAAATCGACTGGAGCGGGCTTTCCGCCTTTGTCTTGTCGCCGGGCGTGCCGCTGACCCATCCAAAACCGCATTGGACTGTGGACCTGGCAAAGGCAGCAGGCGTCGAGATCATCGGCGATATCGAGCTTTTCGTGCGCGAGCGTCGGGCGAAAGCGCCAGATTGCCCGTTCATCGCCATTACCGGCACCAATGGCAAATCGACCACCACGGCGCTGATCGGTCATATTCTTCGCCACAACGGCTATGACGTGCAGATGGGCGGCAATATCGGCACGGCGGTGCTGACCCTGGAGCCACCTGCACCTGATCGTTATTATGTGGTGGAATGCTCGTCTTACCAGATCGATCTTGCCCCCGGCATTGATCCGACGGCGGGCATTCTCCTCAACCTCACCCCCGACCATCTCGACCGCCACGGCAGCATGGAGAGTTATGCGGCGGTGAAGGAGCGGCTGGTGTCTGGCAGCGGTGTGGCGATCATCGGCGTCGATGACGCTTATTGCCTTGAGATCGCCACACGGCTCGAAGAGGCGGGCAAAGAGGTCGTGCGGATTTCCAAGGGCCAGCCTTTGACCGACGGTCTTTACAATGACGGCCAGCGGATTATGCGTGGCTCGGGTGGAGCCGCCGATCTGATCGCCGACCTGAACGGGATCGCCACGCTGCGTGGCAGCCACAATGCTCAGAACGCGGCAACGGCCATTGCCGCTTGCCTGACGGTCGGTTTATCGAAAGAGCAAATCCAGGCTGGCTTGTCCTCCTTTGCAGGGTTGAAACACCGGATGCAGCCTGTCGGGCGGCGGGGACATGTGGTGTTCGTCAATGACAGCAAGGCGACCAATGCCGAGGCGTCTGCACCGGCCTTGTCCAGTTACGAGCGGATCTACTGGATTGCTGGCGGCCTGCCCAAGCAAGGCGGGATTGCCAGCCTTTCGCCGCTGTTTGCGCGCATTGCCAAGGCCTATCTGATCGGCGAGGCGGCGTCCGGCTTTGCCGCCACGCTCGGCAATGCCGTTCCTTACGAAATTTCCGGCACGCTGGACCGGGCGCTTGCCCATGCCAGCGCCGATGCGCAAGACGATATGAACGGCGGCGAGGTTGCGGTGATGCTCTCCCCGGCTTGCGCAAGCTTCGACCAGTACAAGAATTTTGAAGTCAGGGGCGAAGCCTTCGTTTCGCTGGTAGCCGGGCTTGACGATGTGACGATGCTGATCCAACAGGCTTCAGGAGAGACATGACATGGTAAGCCGTGCAGAACGTGGAGCTTTGGCGGATTGGTTCTGGACCATCGACCGGCTCTTTCTGGTAACATTCATCGTGCTTCTCGGCATTGGCTTCATGCTGTCCTTTGCCGCGTCTCCAGCGGTGGCTGAGCGCATCGGGCTGGACAGTTTCCATTTTGTGCGCCGTCAGGCCGCCTTTACCATTCCTTGTCTTGCGACCATGGTCGGCCTGTCCTTCCTGTCTCCCCGGCAGGTGCGCCGCGCCGCTGTCCTCATCCTGCTTGCCTCGATCGCCTTGATGATCCTGGCGCTGTTCTTCGGGCCGGAGGTCAAGGGCGCGCATCGCTGGATCAATTTCGGCAGCCTGTCGATCCAGCCTTCGGAATTCATGAAGCCCGCCTTCGTGGTGGTTTGCGCCTGGCTGTTTGCCGAACATGCCCGCCAGCCGGATATTCCGGGCAATTTCTTTGCTATCCTGCTGTTCATGGTCGTCGTGGCGCTATTGATGGTCCAGCCGGATTTCGGCCAGACCATCCTGACCTCCGTGGTGTGGAGCGGCATGTTCTTCATGGCGGGCGTGCCGTGGATCTTCATCATCGTGCTGGCCCTGGTCGGTGGGGCTGGTTCGACGATTGCCTATTACACCATGCCGCACGTGGCTGGCCGTATCGACCGCTTTCTGACCGGCGAGGGCGATACGTTCCAGGTGGATACGGCGCGTGAGGCGATTATTCGCGGCAACTGGTTTGGGGTCGGGCCGGGTGAAGGCATCGTCAAGCGGATCATTCCCGATGCCCATACCGACTTCATCTTTTCGGTGGCTGCCGAGGAGTTCGGCATTATTTTCTGCCTGCTGCTGGTGTCGATCTTCGCCTTTCTGGTCATTCGCGGTCTCGGCCATGCCTTTCGTGAACGCAATGACTTCAATCGGTTCGCGGTGGCTGGCCTGATCCTGCAAATCGGTGTGCAGTCGATGATCAATATCGGCGTCAACCTGGAACTCCTGCCCGCCAAGGGCATGACGCTGCCCTTGATCTCCTATGGTGGGTCTTCCATGGTGGCGATCGGAGTGACAGCGGGCTTCATTCTGGCGCTGACGCGCCACCGGCCGGAAAAGCGCTCGCAGGAGCGACGCTTGTTCAGGTCGGTCCAGGGTGTTCCAGCAGAATAGGGGCCAGCGGAGTAAATCATGACCAAAGGTCTCATTCTTCTTGCCGCCGGGGGAACCGGCGGCCATCTGTTTCCAGCCGAGGCGCTGGCTCATGAACTGAGGGCCAGGGGCTATAGCGTGCATCTGGTGACGGATAGCCGCGCCGAGCGCTATGCGGGCAAGTTCCCAGCCGACGCCATCCATGTCGTGCCTTCTGCCACCATCAGCTCGAAAAATCCGATTGCCGTCGCGAAAGCGCTTTTGACCTTGTGGCGCGGTTATCGTGCCGCTCGCACCCTGATCGCAGGCTTGAAGCCTCAAGTGGTGATCGGGTTTGGCGGCTATCCGACCATCCCGCCCTTGCTAGCGGCGCGCGCGCTTGGTGTTGCCACGGTTATCCATGAGCAGAACGCTGTGATGGGCCGGGCCAACCGGTTTCTGGCGCCAAGGGTCAAGGCCATTGCCGGTGGCTTCTTGCCAGCGGGCGGTGCCTATGCCGACAAGACCGTGGTGACTGGCAATCCTGTGCGGCCTGCCGTGTTGGCGGCCTCCAAGACGGATTATCAGCCGTCCGGCGATGGCGATCCATTCGAACTTGTGGTGTTTGGCGGCAGCCAGGGCGCCCAGCATTTTTCCAATGCCGTGCCGAGCGCCATCTGCATTCTGGACGACGTGTTGCGCGCGCGCCTGCGGATAACGCAGCAGGCACGGCTGGAAGATGCCGACCGGGTGAAGGCGCTTTATGAGAAGTTGAAGGTTCCCGCGTCGGTCTCGCCGTTCTTCGGCGATATGGCGGAACGGATCGGCGCATCGCAAATGGTGATTTCCCGCTCCGGCGCGTCTACCGTATCGGAGTTGGGCGTGATTGGTCGCCCTGCGGTGCTGGTTCCCTATCCCTATGCGCTGGATCACGACCAGGCCGCCAATGCGGCGGCGATTTCCGGTCAGGGTGGTGCGGTTGTCGTGCCGCAATCGGATCTGACGCCGGAAAAGCTGTCGGCGTTGTTGAAGGACTGGATGACCAGCCCGGCCAAACTGGCCCAAATGGCGGCCTCGGCGCGAAGTGCGGGACAACCGCTGGCAGCAGGCTTGCTTGCTGATCTGGTTCAGACTATTGCCGAAGGCAAGGACGTGAAGACTATGAAGGACGTGAAAGCATGAAAATGCCGAAGAGCATCGGTCTGGTGCATTTCATCGGGATCGGCGGGATCGGCATGAGCGGCATTGCCGAAGTGCTGCACAATCTCGGCCATCGGGTACAGGGATCGGATCAGGCCGAAAGCGCCAATGTGCAGCGCCTGCGTGCCAAGGGCATCGAGGTGTTTGTTGGCCACAAGCCGGAGAACCTTGGTGATGCCGAGGTCGTTGTCGTTTCCACCGCCATCAAGAAAGACAATCCCGAACTGGTGGCCGCGCGTGAAAAGCTGCTGCCAGTGGTGCGTCGCGCCGAAATGCTCGCCGAGCTGATGCGGTTCCGAAATGCCATCGCCATTGGCGGCACGCATGGCAAGACGACGACCACCTCGATGGTGGCGGCGCTGCTTGAGGCGGGCCAGCTCGATCCGACTGTGATCAATGGCGGCATTATCAATGCCTATGGCACCAATGCCCGCATGGGTGAGGGTGAGTGGATGGTGGTTGAGGCTGACGAATCGGACGGCACTTTCCTGAAACTGCCTGCCGATGTGGCTGTTGTCACCAATATCGACCCGGAGCATCTGGACCATTATGGCAATTTTGACGCCGTGCGTGCCGCGTTTCGGCAGTTCGTCGAGAATGTGCCGTTCTACGGTTTTGGGGTCATGTGCCTCGATCACCCCGAAGTGCAGGCGCTGGTTGGCCGGATCGAGGACCGTAAGGTCGTCACCTATGGTGAAAACCCGCAGGCCGATGTGCGGTTTTTCAATGTGCGCAACGAAGGCACCAAGTCGATTTTCGATGTGGAAATCCGCCGTCGCCGCACGGGCCGTGTTTTCAACTTCAAAGACCTGACCCTGCCGATGCCGGGCCGCCACAATATTTCCAATGCTTGCGCGGCCATTGCCGTCGCCAACCGGCTGGATATTTCCGAGGAAGCAATCCGCAAGGGCCTGTCCACGTTCGGCGGCGTCAAGCGGCGCTTCACCTTGACCGGCACATGGAACGGCGTGCAGGTGTTTGACGATTACGGCCACCATCCGGTGGAAATCAAGGCCGTGCTGAAGGCGGCCCGCGAGAGCTGCAAGGGCCGGATCATCGCCGTGCATCAGCCGCATCGCTTCTCGCGTTTGTCGAGTCTATTCGAGGATTTCGCCAATTGCTTCAACGATGCCGATAGTATTCTGTTGTCGCCAGTTTATGCTGCGGGAGAAGATCCCATCGAGGGCATCGATTCTGAAGCGCTGGTATCGCGCATCCGATCGGGCGGCCATCGCGATGTGCGCTATTTGGCCTCACCGGATCAGCTGGCAGGGATCATTTCGGCCATTGCACAGCCGGGTGACTTTGTGGTCCTGTTGGGGGCTGGAAATATTACACAATGGGCAGCGGCGCTGCCTTCAGAATTGCAAGCGCTTTCGGGAAAATCGGAATGAAACAGGTGGATGGGGAAAAGCTGCTGGCCCGCTTGGGGCCGGGTGTGGATGCGCTGCGGGGACGGTTGACACCGGACGCGCCGATGGACCGGGTGACGTGGTTCCAGGCGGGCGGTTTGGCGGAACTGATGTTCCAGCCGCACGACAGGGACGATCTGGTCACCTTCCTGAAACTGCTGCCCGATGATGTGCCGCTCACCGTTGTCGGTGTCGGCTCCAACCTTTTGGTGCGCGATGGCGGTATTCCCGGCGTGGTGATCCGCCTGTCGGCCAAGGGGTTTGGCGGCCTTGAGCTGGAAGGCGAAAACCGCATCCGCGCCGGTGCCATCTGCCCGGACAAGCATATCGCCGCCATGGCGATGGACAACAATATCGGCGGGTTCGCGTTCTACTATGGCATTCCCGGCTCGATCGGCGGTGCGCTCAGGATGAATGCTGGCGCCAATGGCGGCGAGACGGCAGAGCGGGTGGTTGAGGTCGAGGCCGTGGATCGCCAGGGCAATCTGCATGTGCTGTCCAAGGCTGACATGGGCTATGGTTACCGTCACTCCTCGGCACCGGAAAGTTTGATCTTCATCAGCGGTCTGTTTGAGGGCTTCCCCCAGGAGAAATCCGCGATCCGGGCTGAAATGGACGCCGTGCGCCAGCACCGCGAAACCGTGCAGCCGGTCAAGGAAAAGACTGGTGGCTCGACCTTCAAAAATCCGGAAGGCCATTCCGCCTGGGAATTGATCGATGAAGTCGGCGGACGCGGTCTGATGATCGGTGGCGCACAAATGTCGTCGCTGCATTGCAATTTCATGATCAATGTCGGCCATGCCACGGCCTACGATCTCGAATATCTGGGCGAGACCATTCGTGGTCAGGTATTCGAACAGTCCGGCATCAAGCTGCAATGGGAAATCAAGCGCCTCGGCCTGTTCATGCCCGGCAGCGAAGTGCGGCCCTTCATGGGCGTGACGAGCGAATAAACTCAACAGCGAATTCATAAAAAACGCCGCCAGGTGAATCACTTGGCGGCGTTTTTTGTTGTTCAGAATCTGATTCAATATCGCCAGAAGAAGCCCGGCGTGCCGGGCTTTAAGACGCTTAAACTTCACCCTTCCGAGAGGCGAGAATGCAGACCAGCGTGATCACCGCAGCAAGGCCGAGATAGTAGCCGACATAGGCCATGCCGTAATTGGTCTGGAGCCAGGTGGCCGCATAGGGCGCCAGCGACGCGCCAACGATGCCTGCGAAATTGAAGGTCAGCGAGGCGCCGGTATAGCGGACATTGGTGGGGAAGGGTGCCGAAAGGGCTGCCCCGATCAACGCATAGGTCATGCCCATCAAGGCCATGGAGCCTGCGGCGAAGATTGCCACGCCTGTCTCACCTGAGGTCAGCAGAACCGGCAGCAGGAAGGAGAAACCGGCGATCATCACGGTGATGCCGATCAGTGCCTTGCGTCGGCCGATCTTGTCACCGACCTTGGCCGTCAGCGGAATGAAGATGCCGAACACCACCGAGCTCATGATCTGGATTTCCAGAGCGTCGAGGAAGGGGATCTGCAAGACCTTGATATTGTAGGACAGCAGCCATGCCGTGCCGATGTAGAACAGCACGAAGGTGACCAGCGCCACGAAGGTGCCGAGGAACAGGCTGCGCTTGTATTTGCCAAAGATTTCGGCAACCGGCACAGCCACCCGCTCATGGGCGTCCATGGCCTTTTGGAAGGCGGGCGTTTCGGAAATCGAGAAACGCACCCAAAGACCGATGACGATCAGCAGGGTGGAAGCCAGGAACGGAACGCGCCAGCCCCAGGCCAGCAGGTCGTCCTTGGAAATCACATGCAGCAGCAGCCAGAAAATGCCCGAAGACAGGAACAAGCCAATCGGTGCGCCAAGCTGCGGGAACATTGCATACCAGTTGCGCTTGCCTTCCGGGGCGTTTTCGGTGGCCAGCAACACGGCTCCACCCCATTCGCCACCAAGGCCAAAACCTTGCCCAAACCGGCAAAGTGCCAGCAGCAACGGCGCAAATACGCCGATCTGTGCATAGGTTGGCAGAAGGCCGATCACCACGGTGGAAATGCCCATGGTCAGCAGAGCCGCCACCAGCGTCGTCTTGCGGCCGATACGATCACCGAAATGGCCGAACACCACAGCACCCAGCGGACGGGCGAAAAATGCGATGGAAAATGTGGCAAAAGACGCCAGCAGAGCCGTCATCGGATCGCTGTTGGGGAAGAACAGCGCCGGGAAAACCAGGACGGCGGCAGTGGCGTAGACGTAGAAATCAAAGAATTCGATTGTGGTGCCGACCAGGCTTGCCGTCAGGACTCGTGCAGGAGAATTCAATGCAACAGGTGCCAGCGGCTCGGCGGACGGCGATACGGTGCGTATCGCATCAGTCATGGTGATGGGGTCCAATTTGAGTTCAATGGTGGTTTTTCGCAATCGTGCCGTATGTTGAAAGAGTATGCGGCACTTGTCGTTAGCGGTTGGCTTTACGCATTTGCATAGGCAATTTCAACTGGTCCTGCTTATTTGGGCGCTATAAGCGGTGTTTTCCTGGTCAATCGTCATGCGGGGAACATCGCTTGAAAATCGTCGGAAACCATCAGGATGACCGATCGGCTCATCTCTGTGTGCCTTTAGACGAACGAAGTTTAGATTGACTTTTATCATTGTTGTTGTTTATAAAATATTTATATAATCGCGATGTCGACAAGTGCAAACTGTGGGATTTGTTGACTTAATCGCTCCGATATTTTCCCGTCATCAATGACAGGATTTATTCGGTGCGGCTTCCGGAGTGGATTTATGAAACGGTTTCTTTTCGTCTGTTCTATCGTGCTAATGGCGGGGCAAGCCATTGCACAAATGCCGCCACCGCCACCAGGTCCAGGTCCTGTGCCCCCGGGGCCGGGGGCAATGCCGCCGCCGCCATCCTGTGTCGCACCGCCGCCACGGCGCGGTATGCCGCCGCTGGTTTGCCCGGTTCGCAGGCCACTGCCGCCTGGCGCGCCTTGTAGCTGCCGGCTTCCCGATGGACGGCGAGTTCCAGGCGTTGTGGAACCCTGATACGGATGTGCGGCTTCGCATCGAACGTATTAAGTTGCGTTTCGATATCGGGCTGCTCGTCTGTTTCCAAGCCTTGATGAAGCGTTGACCCTCTTCGGGTTGACGTGATCGATGAATTTGAAGCCGTGCTGTATAGGGTTCTCATTGTTCCCTCGGCACGGCTTTTTGTTATTCCGGCCATCATGTCGCTGCCGGTACCCAGTGTGCTGTCTCTGTTCTCACCCATCGGCATGGCCTGCTTCACTGAGGGCCTGCGCCTTCCGTTCTGGGGCCGAACCCATCGGGCGCCCCTCGATAACTCCCAGAAAAATAAAAGTAATTTTTGGCCGTTAACACCTGTAAACGGTTCGTTAACCTTAATGGCGTTTTATCATGTCAGGTGCATGAACCGGCGCGATTCGCGCCGCAAGTCGGGCGCAAAGGTAAGGCGGAAAACCGCGATTGTTTTGTTTGGGTGCGTGAATGGCTAAGAAGCATGTTGCCGTATTGCTGGGAGGATTTTCGTCGGAGCGGCCAGTCAGTCTGGCCTCTGGCACCCCTTGCGCATCGGCGCTTGAGGAGCAGGGCTACCGCGTGACGCGGGTCGATGTCACCCGCGATATCGCCAGCGTGCTTCAGGAATTGAAGCCTGATGTGGTCTTCAATGCTTTGCATGGTCCTTTCGGTGAAGATGGCACCATTCAGGGCATCCTCGAATATCTCTCCATTCCCTATACGCATTCCGGTGTGCTGGCCTCGGCGCTGGCAATGGATAAGGCGCAGGCGAAGATCGTAGCGGCGGCGGCGGGTATTCCCGTGGCTTTTGCCCGGCAGATGTCGCGCTTTGAGATCGGCAATATCCATCCGATCGAGCCGCCTTATGTCGTCAAGCCAGTGCGGGAAGGTTCCAGTTTCGGCGTGGTGATCGTCAAGGAGGATCAGTCGCATCCACCGCAGATCCTTGGCTCCTCGGAGTGGCGCTACGGCGATACCGTAATGGTTGAATCCTATGTGGCTGGCCGTGAGCTGACCTGCGGTGTCATGGATGGTAAGCCGCTGGCTGTGACCGAGGTGATCGCCAAGGCCAATACATTCTACGATTACGACTCCAAATACGCTGCGGGCGGCTCGACCCATGTCATTCCTGCGCAACTTTCACCGAAAATTTACCAAAAAATACAAGACTTGTCTGTCGGGGCCCATAACGCGATCGGGTGCCGTGGCGTCAGTCGGTCCGACTTCCGTTACGACGACCGATTTTCCGAAGATGGCGACTTGATCTGGCTGGAAGTGAATACCCAGCCGGGCATGACGCCGACCTCGCTTGTGCCTGAAATGGCCGCGCATGCGGGCATTTCCTTTGGTGAATTCGTCAGCTGGATGGTGGAGGACGCGTCGTGTTCACGGTAAGCGCCAAAAAATCGGCAAAGGGCAGCAAGGCTGCACCTTATCGCGCGCCCAGTCTGGCGGATGACGGTTTGATGGCCCTGCCGCGCCCGGTTCGTCGGCTGATGCGGTTCGTCGTCGCTCTCTGCTCGGGCAGGGTGGCTGTGCCGGAGCATCTCGGCAAGGTTTCCTTCGCAGCCTATATTCTTGCTGTCGGTGGTTACGGTATCGTCAAGGGTGGTCACTGGCCGGACTTTGCCGAAGCGATGACCTCGACTGCGGGTTTTGCGGTTGAAGACGTCAAGCTGTCGGGCAATGTTCACACATCCGAAATCGATGTGCTGCAATCGCTGGGTCTGGATGGTGCGACCTCCCTGGTGGCTATCGACGCCGACGACGCACGCCGTAAGGTGGCGGATCTGCCGTGGGTAGAGCAAGTCGAGGTTCGCAAGATCTATCCGCGCACCATCGAGGTGAATATCAAGGAACGTGAGGCCTATGGTATCTGGCAGCATGGCACCGACCTGTCGCTGATCGAAAAGAGCGGCAGCATCATCGCGCCGCTGCGTGACAATAAATTTGCCACCCTGCCGCTGTTCGTTGGCCGTGATGCCGAAGTGGCAGCCCAGGACATTGCCGGAGAGTTTGCGACCTGGCCTCAGATTACCGGTCGCGTCAAAGCTTATGTGCGCGTCGCCAGCCGTCGCTGGGATCTCTATCTCGACAATGGCGTCGTGGTGAGGTTGCCGGAAGACGATGTCGATGGCGCGATGGCGCGTCTGGCGAAGATGGAAGCGGATCACCAATTGCTGGACCGCGACATTGCCGCCGTTGATCTTCGCCTTTCAGACCGCATGACCGTCCAATTGACGCCCGAAGCGCTGGTGCGCCGTCAGGCTGCGGTGACGGCTCGCGCCAAGGCCCTCGCCAAGGCGGAGAAAGAGACATGAGCGTCTTCGGTTCCTCTTTCGGATTGCCCCGTATGAAACCTCTCTCGCACAAGCGCAGCCATGTCGTTTCGGTTCTCGATATCGGCTCTACCAAAGTGGTCTGCATGATCGGTCGGCTGACGCCGCGCAAGGAAAGCGATGTCCTGCCAGGCCGGACCCATCATGTCGAAGTGATCGGCATCGGCCACCAGCGTTCACGTGGCATGAAGTCCGGCGTGATCTCCGATATTGAATCGGTAGAAAGCGTCGTGCGGCTTGCAGTCGATGCCGCCGAGCGCATGGCGGGCCTGACTGTCGACAGCCTGATCGTCAATGTTTCGGCTGGCCGGATCGGTTCGGACGTTTATACCGCCACCATCGATCTTGGCGGCCAGGAAGTGGAAAGCGCCGATCTCAAGCGGGTTCTGTCGGCTGCAAGCCACCAGTCGCAACGTCGTGACCGCGTGCTGCTGCATTCGCTGGCGACCGGCTTTTCGCTGGATGGCGAGCGTGGCATCCGCGATCCGCTTGGCATGTTCGGCGATACGCTGGGTGTCGACATGCATGTGGTGACGGCGGAACGGCCGGCGCTGAAAAATCTCGAGCTTTGCATCAACCGCGCCCATCTGACGGTCGAGGGCCTGGTGGCGACGCCTTACGCCAGCGGCCTTGCCGCTCTGGTGGACGACGAAGTCGAACTGGGCTGCGCCGCCATTGACATGGGTGGCGGCACCACAACGATCTCGGTATTTGCCGAGGGTAAGCTGATCCATACGGATGCCATCGCCATTGGCGGCCATCATGTCACCACGGATCTGGCGCGTGGTCTTTCGACCCGCATCGAGGATGCGGAGCGGTTGAAGGTCGTGCATGGTTCGGCCTTTGCCAATGGCTCTGAGGAGCGCGATGTTGTTGCAATTCCGCCAATCGGCGAAGACGATCGCGATTTACCGATCCAGGTTCCACGTTCTTTGCTGACGCGAATCATTCAAGCGCGTATTGAAGAGACTCTGGAGATGATTCGCGACCGAATCCACGCATCGGGCTTTAGCCCCGTGGTCGGCAAGCGTTTGGTTCTGACCGGTGGCGCAAGCCAGTTGACCGGTCTTCCGGAAGTTGCGCGGCGGATGCTCGCCCGCAATGTTCGGATTGGTCGCCCGATGGGGGTCTCTGGCCTGCCTGTGGCGGCCAAGGGACCGGCTTTCTCCACTGCGGTAGGTCTGATGATCTATCCGCAGGTGGCCGATCAGGAGATCGCCGTGGGGCAGGGAGGCTTGTTCTCCTCTGGCTCCGGCAACAGCCGCATGATGCGCGTGGGACAATGGTTGAAAGAGAGTTTTTGAGGACCTGCGCCTTGCGGGTGAAAAATCGATTCGGGGCGCGCGATCAAGAGACAAGACATGGCTAGCGTGGCGATGCGGCCAGGGAAAGAAGGAACGGGTAACATGACCATCAATCTGAACAAGCCGGATATTACCGAACTCAAGCCGCGCATTACCGTGTTCGGCGTCGGCGGCGGCGGCGGCAATGCCGTCAATAACATGATCACCGCTGGTCTTCAGGGGGTGGATTTCGTTGTTGCCAACACCGACGCCCAGGCCCTGACCATGACCAAGGCAGAGCGGATCATCCAGCTCGGCGCCAATGTTACCGAAGGCCTCGGCGCCGGTTCGCAGCCGGAAGTCGGCCGCGCAGCTGCCGAAGAATGCATCGATGAGATCATCGATCACCTGAACGGCACACATATGTGCTTCGTCACCGCCGGCATGGGCGGCGGCACCGGCACCGGTGCGGCTCCGGTCGTTGCCCAGGCTGCCCGTAACAAAGGCATCCTGACGGTTGGCGTCGTCACCAAGCCCTTCCATTTCGAAGGCGCGCGCCGCATGCGTCTGGCCGAAGCCGGTATCGATGCGCTGCAGAAGTCGGTCGATACGTTGATCGTCATCCCGAACCAGAACCTGTTCCGCATTGCCAACGACCGGACGACCTTTGCTGACGCTTTCGCGATGGCCGACCAGGTTCTCTATTCCGGCGTTGCCTGCATCACCGACCTGATGGTCAAGGAAGGCCTGATCAATCTCGACTTCGCCGACGTTCGCTCGGTGATGCGTGAGATGGGTCGCGCCATGATGGGCACCGGCGAGGCTTCCGGCCCAGGCCGTGCGCTTCAGGCTGCCGAAGCTGCCATTGCCAACCCGCTGCTCGACGAAACCTCGATGAAGGGCGCCCAGGGCCTGTTGATCTCCATCACCGGTGGTCGCGACCTTACGCTGTTCGAAGTCGACGAAGCCGCAACCCGTATCCGCGAAGAAGTGGATGCCGACGCTAACATCATCCTCGGCGCCACCTTCGACGAAGCGCTGGAAGGCCTGATCCGCGTATCGGTTGTTGCCACCGGCATCGACCGCGCCGCCAATGCGCTGGAAGCCCGCGGCGCTGAAATGCGCACGATCTCTGCCAAGTCAGCGATTCGTCCTTCCGCTGCCTTCACACCTGCTCCTGCCGCTCCGGCGCCTCAGCCAGCACCTGTTGCTGCTGCCCCGGCACCAGCTCCAGCTCCGGTTGCCGCAGCTCCGTCGATCTTTGCAACGCGCCCGCTTGATCCGGTCGCCGAGCAGATCCGCAATGCTGAAGCTGAAATGGAACGCGAACTGGAAATCGCTGTCGCCCGTCAGGCCGCCATGCATGCCCAGCCTGAGGTGCAGCAGCCTGCTGCTGCCCAGCCTGCTGACGATTTCCGCCCGCAGAGCAAGCTGTTCTCCTCGTTTGCCGCTCCGGAACAGCCGGTAGCCCGTGCGCCGCAGCCAACGCCTGCCATGCAGCCTGCTGCTGCGCCACAGCCAGCCTTCCGCCAGGAGCCGGTTGCTCCTGTCATGCGCCAGGAACCTGCCGCGCCGGTCATGCGCCAGCCCGAACAGTCCCGCATGCCGAAGGTCGAGGATTTCTCGCCGGTCGTGCAGGCGGAGCTGGACCACCGCAACCAGCCTGCCGCCCAGCAGGCGTCCGAGGATCGTGGTCCGATGGGGCTGCTGCGCCGCATCACCAACTCGCTCGGCCGTCAGGAAGACAATGTCGCTTCCGACATGACTGCACCAGCACCGGCTGCCGCCTCGCAGCAGCGTCGTCCGCTGTCGCCGGAAGCAAGCCTCTACGCACCGCGTCGTGGCAGTCTGGACGATCAGGGTCGTCAGGTGCCGCAGCAGCGCGCGGCCCATGATGACGATCAGCTGGAAATCCCGGCCTTCTTGCGCCGCCAGTCGAACTAAAGTTTGGTCAAGCTAAGATTTGTCAGGGAAAAGTGGAACCCGGGTTTCCCGAAAAGACAAACGATGTGAAAAAATCCGGAGTCTGGCTGGTTCAATTGGAACCTGCCAGACTCTGAGTCTCTCGCCAGAGACACTGTTTTGAAACCCGGATCGAAAGATCCGGGTTTCTGCTTGTATGCTGCCTATTTCAGTTGCTGATTTCTTGTTGAGACAGTGCCGTTAATCCACAGTTTTCCAAGGTTTTTTCAAGGATTCGGTTTCGTAACAATCGGAAAGAAACATTGATTTGGATTGTTGCGTTTCCAAACGTATATCCCTGATAACGAAGAGTGCCAGGCAGACCGATGAGCGGTTGGGTGGCGCTTCAGAAGCGACGAGGCCCGGCGGTTACGCAAGGGCATGGACGGGCAGATGACTAGCCGGTTCAGCCTTCACGGCCTCGGATCGGATTTGAAGACTTGAAAGGTGAATGTTAATGGCAATCGGTTTGTTGAGCTTCCAGACGACTATCGCTCAACCGGTCACCCTGAAGGGGATCGGCGTGCATTCCGGTCAGCCTGTTACCATGAGCTTTCTGCCTGCCGAAGCCGGAACTGGCATCGTGTTCCACCGCCAGCATGCCAATGGTTCCGTTACCGAGTTGAAGGCTGTCGCCTCTCAGGTCGGCAATACCGATCTCAGCACCGTTCTGGGCTCTTCGCCAACCCATTGGGTCGCCACCGTCGAGCATGTGATGGCGGCCATTTATTCGCTCGGTCTCGACAATCTGGTAGTTGAGGTCGATGGACCGGAAACCCCGGTCATGGATGGCAGCTCCGCCGTCTATATCGACGCTATCGAGCAGGCTGGCATTGTCAGCCTCGGTGTCAAGCGCCGCTATATCAGGGTGATGAAGCCGGTTCGGGTCGATAATGGCGCGTCTTGGGCGGAGTTTCGCCCCTATGAGGGGACGCGCTTTGAAGTGGAAATCGATTTCGATTGCCCGCTGATTGGCCGCCAGTCCTGGCAGGGTGACCTGACACCGCAGAGCTTCAAGCAGGAATTGTCACGCGCCCGGACCTTTGGTTTCATGCGTGATGTAGAGCGCCTGTGGGCCGCAGGCCTGGCGCTTGGTTCGTCGCTCGAAAATTCCGTGGTGATTTCCGATGACGACAAGGTCGTCAATATCGAGGGTCTTCGTTATCCCGACGAATTCGCCCGTCACAAGACGCTGGATGCTGTTGGCGATCTGGCTCTGGCCGGCGCGCAGTTCATCGGCTGCTACCGCTCCTATCGCGGCGGTCACAAAATGAACTCGCTGGCGCTGAAGGCGCTGCTGTCGGACGCTTCAGCCTATGAAGTGGTGGAAGCACCCGGCGCACGGAGCGGCAAGGCAAGAGTGCGGGAATTCGTGGCAGTCAATGCACCGGGTTTCGCACCTTGGACGGCCTGAAGATTCGCCGCATCATTTCGCGGAGATCTGTGTTTGGCGAAGTGGCGATAGAATCAGTTGAATTAAAGCGGCGCCGGAAGGCGCCGTTTTCGTGTGGTTGGTTTCAGGCATTTCATTGAATGCTATAATATAGGAGCGACAGTTAAGAGCCGGTTCTCGGATAAATCCGATATGAAAGCAAAAAGCTATCGCATCGTGCTGATTCCGGTTTTCTGCTTGATGCTCTATTGTCCAAAATAAAACAGCAGATTGTGGCGTCACGCCATAAAAATGCGTTAAAACATCACCATTGCGTTGCCCTATCGTTATCTTTATGGCTAAAACGCCAAGCGGAAGCGATGGCTTTTAGAAGCAGCGCTGCAATCGGGATCTGTCGTATGAGTGAAGTGAAGTCTTCCATGATCAACAAATCAGCGCGGATGCTTGCCGTTTGCCTGTCTATCGCCGGCGTTGCGCCGCTGCTCAGCGCCTGCAATACCGACAAGGATATTGACATTACCAAGCTCGGCGCCGAGACCGATCCGCCGGAGACGCTCTATAATCAAGGCCTGGCCAACATCAAGGCTGGCAATCTTGCTGAAGCGTCTCGCAAGTTCGACGCTGTCGACAAGCAGAACCCGTTCTCTGACTGGTCGCAGAAGGCGCTTGTGATGAGCACTTTCGTCAAATACCGCCAGGCCAAATATACCGAGGCCATCTCGACCGGCACGCGCTACATGACGCTTTATCCGTCGACCAAGGATTCGGCCTATGTGCAATATCTGATCGGCCTGTCCAACTGGCGCCAGATCCCCAACGTGACCCAGGACCAGAAATTCTCGTCCAGGACGCTTGAGGCCATGGATAAGGTGGTCAAGAACTATCCGACCTCCGAATATGTGTCCGACGCCCAGGAAAAGATGCGCTTTGCCCGCGACCAGCTGGCCGGCAAGGAAATGCAGATCGGCCGCTATTATCTGGAGCGCAAGGAATATCTGGCCTCGATCCAGCGGTTCCGCAATGTGGTTGAGCAATATCCGACGACCAACCAGATCGAGGAAGCGCTGGCGCGTCTCGTGGAAGCCTATTATGCCATGGGCGTGGTGCAGGAAGCACAGACGGCGGCTGCCGTGCTGGGTCACAACTATCCTGACAGCAAATGGTACAAGGATAGTTTCGAACTGCTGAAAACCGGTGGTCTTGAGCCGCGGGAAGCCCAGGAGAGCTGGATTTCCAGAGCTGGCAAAAAGATTTTGGGCTCATCCTGATTTTCCAGACGGTTTACCGTCGCCTTCGGAGAGATGTGAACACTCATGCTCGTCCAGCTTTCGATCCGCGACATCGTCTTGATCGAGCGGCTCGACCTTGACTTTTCGGCCGGTCTGTCTGTGCTGACCGGCGAAACGGGGGCGGGGAAATCCATTCTGCTCGACAGTCTATCGCTGGCCCTTGGTGGGCGCGGCGATGGCTCCCTTGTACGCCACGGCGAAGACAAGGGGCAGGTGACGGCGGTGTTCGATGTCGCCGTCAGCCATCCGGCCCGCATCATGCTGCGCGAAAACGGCATCGATGACGACGGCGACCTGATTTTCCGCCGGGTGCAATCCGCCGATGGCCGCACCCGCGCCTATGTCAACGACCAGCCGATCAGCGTACAGCTGATGCGCCAGGCCGGGCAATATCTGGTCGAAATCCATGGACAGCATGATGATCGGGCGCTGGTGGATACCGCTGCCCACCGTCTGCTGCTGGACGCCTTTGCCGGGCTGACTGAAGAAGCGCAGGCGCTGGGCGAAAGCTATCGCCGCTGGCGTGAGGCCGAGCGCGCCTTCAAGATCCACAAGGCCAAGGTCGAGGCTGCTGCCCGCGAGGCGGACTACCTGCGGGCCTCGGTTGAGGAGTTGGAAGGCCTGAGCCCCCAGGATGGCGAGGAAGAGGATCTGGCCGAGCGCCGATCCCGGATGCAGAAATCCGAGCGGATCGCTGGCGATATCGCCGAGGCCAGTGAATTCCTGAATGGCAATGCTTCGCCCGTGCCAATGATCGCCTCGCTGATGCGCCGCCTGGAGCGCAAGAGCGGCGAAGCCCCGGGCCTGCTGGAGGACACGGTCAGCCTGCTGGGTACGGCGCTGGACACCTTGTCGAGCGCGCAGATGGAGGTCGAATCGGCGCTGCGCCGTACCGAGTTTGATCCTCGTGAGCTGGAGCGGGTCGAGGAACGGCTGTTTGCGCTGCGGGCCGCTGGCCGCAAATATTCGGTCGCTGTGGCCGATCTTCCGGCCCTTGCCGAAAAGATGATCACAGATCTCGCCGATCTCGATGCCGGTGAGGAAAAGCTCGGCGCGTTGGAAAAAGCCGTCGCCGAAACCAAGACTGTCTATTTCGCCAATGCGCAATCCCTGTCGCAGAAACGCCAGAACGCCGCGTCCTCGCTGGCCGAAGCGGTCATGGATGAACTGCCTGCGCTGAAGCTGGAGCGCGCCCGCTTCATGGTTGAGGTCACGGCAGATGCCGACAATGCGACTGCAGACGGTATCGACCTGGTCGAGTTTCATGTGCAGACCAATCCTGGCACACGGCCCGGCCCGATCATGAAAGTGGCCTCCGGTGGTGAGCTTTCGCGGTTTCTGCTGGCGCTGAAAGTGGCGCTGGCCGATCGCGGTTCTGCCCCAACGCTTGTGTTTGATGAAATCGATACCGGTGTCGGCGGGGCTGTGGCCGATGCCATTGGCCAGCGGCTGAAGCGGCTGTCTGAGCGCGTCCAGGTCTTGTCGGTGACCCATGCGCCACAGGTGGCCGCACGGGCCGCCACGCATCTGCTGATCTCCAAGGGACCGGCCAGCGGCAATGCGGAAAAGATCGCCACCCAAGTTGCGATGATCGGCCCCGACCATCGCCGCGAAGAAATCGCCCGGATGCTTGCAGGCGCTTCCGTGACGGATGAGGCAAGAGCGGCGGCGGCCAAGCTTCTGGCCGGGGACCATTGACGCTGACGGATTGCCGATGGATCTTGTGATCCTGTCATCTCGTCGGGCCTAAGGAGGAACAATTCCTTAAGTCAGACGTTTGCGCCAATCTTCGTTTCGTCGAATACTGCGCGTTCGCGCGGTTCCATTCCCTTTATGCCGGTAAGTGATGCTCGACCTTGTCTCCCATTATTGGCCGCATCTTCTTGCTGTGCTTTCCACGGTGATCGGCACGGTGGCTGCCGTGCATGCGGCGATGACCAAGCGCGATGTGCGTTCGGCGCTGTCCTGGGTTGGGGTCATCATTCTGTCGCCGATCATCGGCACGCTGATCTATGCGGTCGCGGGCGTCAACCGCATAAGGCGCGCCTCCTATATGGCGCGCCGGGCGCTGCGCCGGAGCCAGATGGAAGGCATTCTGGCCCATTACGCCGTGCCGGAAGGTGATGTTAAGGCAAAATTCGGCGGGCGCCTGGAAGCGCTGCGGCATCTGGGCGAGCGTGTCACCCGCCATCCGCTGACGTCGGGTAATCGCCTGACACCGCTTGCCAGCGGCGATGAGGCCTATGATGCGATGTGTGCGGCCATCGAGGCGGCGCAGCATAGTATCTTGCTGGAAACCTATATTTTCGACAGGGACAGCGTTGGCCTGCGCATTGCCGATTGCCTGATTGCGGCGCGCAAGCGGGGCGTCGAGGTGCGGGTGCTGATCGATGCCGTGGGCGCGCGCTACAGCGTGCCGAGCATTGTCGGCTATCTCGCCGATGGAGGCATCACGGTCGCTTCCTTCAACGGCAAGGTCATTGTCGGCTTGAGGCTGCCCTATGCCAATCTGCGCACCCACCGGAAAATCCTGGTGGTGGATGGCGCGGTGGGCTTTTTCGGCGGTATGAATATCCGCGAGGCCTTTGCAGGGCCGAATGCGGCCCGTGACACACATTTCCACGTCACCGGACCGGTCGTGGCCGAACTGTTTTCGGTTGCCGCCGACGACTGGCATTTCGAGACCGACGAAGCCCTGAACGGCGAAGCCTGGCAATTGCATCTTGCTGCCGGTGAGGCCGGTGAAACGCCTTACGCCCGCGCCGTGGTGTCCGGGCCGGATGCGCATCTGGAGAGCAATCACCGGGTGCTGACCGGGGCGTTTTCCGTCGCCGAACGCTCCATCCGCATTCTGTCGCCCTATTTCCTGCCGGACAGTATTTTTCTCTCTGGCCTGGCGACGGCGGCCCGGCGCGGGGTGGCGGTGGAAATCATTGTACCCTCGAAAAACAATCTGGCTGTCGTCAGCCATGCGATGAACGCGCAATTCGAGCAGATCATTCGGGATGGCTGCCGGATCTTTCGTTCAACCGGACCGTTCGATCATTCGAAACTGCTTGTGATCGATGATAAATGGGCCTTTGTCGGCTCGTCCAATCTTGATGCCAGGTCGCTGCGGCTGAATTTCGAGATCGATCTGGAAGTCTATGATGATGATTTTGCTCGCTTCGTGGCGAGCCGGATGGACGAGAGCCTGGAAGGAGCCGTGGAGGTGACGCTGGAAAGCCTGCATGACCGTCCTTTCCTGCTGAAACTGATGCAAAGAGTGCTGTGGCTGGGCTCGCTGGCTTTGTAAAGCGGGTGGACATCGGCCTTCCGCCTCCTATTTTTTGAGTGAGCATGAAAAAGCAAACCCATTCGCTACGAACGCAAATGTTGACCTCGCTGCGCAATCGCCGCAGCCGTCCCCTGACGTCCAATGCCGGTGGACGGGAAGCGGAGACGCCCGGGCTTCTGGTGGCCTCCTACAATGTGCACAAATGTGTCGGCGTGGATGGCCGGTTCGACCCGGAACGGATTGCGCATGTGATCCGCGAAATCGGTCCTGACGTGATCGCGCTTCAGGAGGCGGACCAGCGTTTTGGCGAGCGCAACGGGCTTCTCGACCTTTCTCGCTTGCAAGGTGAAACCGGTTTGACCCGCGTCCCGGTCGCGGGCCTCACGAAAAGCCATGGCTGGCGCGGCAATGTGCTGCTGTTTCGCGAAGGCGTGGTGCGGGATGTGCATCCCTTTGTGCTGCCGGGGTTGGAGCCGCGCGGCGCTGTCGTAGCGGAAATCGAATTGAACGGCGGGCGTGAACTCAGGATCATCGCCGCCCATCTTGGCCTGTTGCGTTGGGCGCGCCGCCAGCAGGCGGATTTCATCCTGAAGCTGATGCGCGAGCGGGCCGATTGTCCGACCGTGCTGATGGGGGATTTCAACGAGTGGCGGGTCGGGCCGGGTTCGGCGCTGACCCGGCTGGAGCCGCTGTTTGGCCCGCTGCCACCGCCGGTCCCCAGCTTTCCGGCCCGTCTGCCGGTTCTGGCGCTGGACCGGATCATGACCAACCGCCCGGGCCTGATTGCCGACATGCAGGTGCATGACAGTCCGCTGGCCCGGCTCGCCTCTGACCACCTGCCACTGAAAGCGTGGATTGATCTGGACAAGGCAGTAGAAGCTGTCGGATGAGAGCTTCTAATCTGGAAATTTTCATTTAAGACCGGACAAAGCCTATAGTCAGGAGACAGTCATGGTGGATGCATTGATCCCGGTCGAAGACCTCAGCGAAGAGCAGGCTGGGCAGGAACTGACCCGGTTGGCTGCTGCCATCGCCCATCACGATGCGCTCTATCACGGCAACGACCAGCCGGAAATTTCCGATGCCGAATACGATGCGCTGAAGCGGCGCAACGATGCCATCGAGGCCCGGTTTCCAATGCTTGTGCGCAGCGATAGCCCCTCGCAGCGGGTTGGGGCGGCTCCCGCCGGGATTTTCACGCAGATCACCCATGCAAGGCCGATGCTGTCGCTGGACAACACGTTTTCCGACGAAGACGTCTCGGATTTCGTTGCCTCGGTTTACCGCTTTCTGGGCGTGATGCCGGATAATTCCATTGCCTTTACAGCCGAACCGAAGATCGATGGCCTGTCGATGTCGATCCGCTATGAGAACCGCAAACTCAAGACGGCGGCGACGCGCGGTGATGGCACGACGGGCGAAAATGTCACCGCCAATATCCTGACCATCAAGGAAATCCCGACCGAATTGCCCGCTGATGCCCCCGATGTGGTGGAGGTGCGCGGCGAGGTCTATATGGCGAAAAGCGACTTTCTGGCACTGAACGCCCAGATGGAGGCCGAGGGCCGCCAAACCTATGTCAACCCACGCAATACGGCTGCCGGGTCACTGCGCCAGTTGGATGCGAAAGTCACCGCCAGCCGCAAGCTGAAATTCTTCGCCTATGCCTGGGGCGAGATGAGCACCATGCCTGCCGAGACCCAATCGGGCATGGTCGAGGCCTTCAAGGGCTGGGGCTTCCCAGTCAATCCGCTGACCCGGCGTCTGACGTCGGTTGAGGAAATCATTGCCCATTACCGCGAGATCGGCCTTCAAAGAGCCGATCTGGATTACGATATCGATGGTGTGGTCTATAAGGTCGACCGGCTGGATTTGCAGGCCCGGCTCGGCTTCCGGTCCCGCTCGCCGCGTTGGGCGACAGCCCATAAATTCCCGGCAGAGCAGGCCTTTACCAAGGTGGAGGCCATCGACATCCAGGTGGGCCGCACCGGCGCGCTGACGCCGGTGGCGCGGCTGGAGCCGATTACCGTTGGTGGGGTGGTGGTGACCAATGCGACCCTGCACAATGCCGATTATATCGAGGGTATCGGCAATGGCGGCGAGCGTATCCGAGAGGAAGGCCACGACATTCGCATCGGCGATACGGTGATTGTCCAGCGGGCCGGTGACGTTATCCCGCAGGTGCTGGATGTGGTGCTGGAAAAACGGCCTGAGAGTTCGGTGAAATACGAATTTCCGAAAACCTGCCCGGTTTGCGGCAGCCATGCGGTGCGCGAGAAAAACGAGAAGACCGGCAAGCTGGATTCCGTGACCCGCTGCACCGGCGGCTTTGTCTGCTCGGCGCAGGCCAAGGAGCACATCAAGCATTTCGTATCGCGCAATGCCTTCGACATTGAAGGGCTGGGTACCAAACAGGTGGATTTCTTCTTCGACAGTGAAGACCCAGCGTTGATGATCCGCACCGCGCCGGATATTTTCACGCTCAACCAGAGGCAGGAAGCCTCGTCGCTGACCCGCCTTGAAAATATCGACGGTTTTGGCCGGGTCAGCGTGCGCAAATTGTTCGATGCCATCGACGCGCGCCGCGAGATTGCCCTCAACCGTTTCATTTTCGCGCTCGGCATCCGCCATGTTGGCGAAACCACTGCCAAGCTGCTGGCCCGCTCCTATGGCTCTTACGCGGCGTTTGCCGAGGCCATGCAGGAGGCCGCCCCGAAATTCGGCGAGGCCTGGAATGAGCTGAACAGCATCGATGGCATCGGCGAAGTGGTCGCCGCCTCCATGGTTGAATTCTTCAAGGAACCTCGCAATCTTGAAGTTGTCTCCCGTTTGTTGAAGGAAGTGACTCCACGGGATGCAGAAGCCGTTACGGCAAGCAATAGCCCCGTGACTGGAAAAACCGTGGTCTTTACCGGATCACTGGAGCGCTTTACCCGTGATGAGGCCAAGGCCAGGGCCGAAAGCCTCGGTGCCAAGGTAGCCGGATCAGTCTCGAAAAAGACCGATTATCTGGTGGCTGGCCCTGGTGCCGGCTCCAAGCTGGACAAGGCCCGTGAGGTGGGCGTGACTGTCATGACCGAGGATGAGTGGCTGGCGTTGATTGGCGGGTAACCTGATCCTCCCGGCTATCAGGGATTGGGTATTTACCGTGTTGGAACAGGCCCCAAAAATGCTCGATCAGGCCAGTTGCAAAGTCCCTTGTCCGGGTGCATGTCTCTCAATGCACACAAAAATCTGTGCCAGGGTTGCTTCCGCCGAGGGGTATCGGGAAGGGGTGCCTTGAGGTTTTGATCTGTTATGCCGACTTGTAACGCCGCCCGACGGTTTTACACGGCATGTTTATCGTGGGGACATTATGCGTTTATTGACAGGTTTAGTGTTTGGCGTGGCTGCTATTGCTATGGCCTCGACTGTTTCTGCTGCTTCCGGCAGCCATCGTTTTCTGTTTGTCAACAAGACCGAGTCGGCGATTGTCCGATTGACCTTCCGTTCTCTGGATGGCAAGGGCGGTAAAGTGGAGGTCTTGAACGGCCACAGCGTTGGCAAGGGCCAGAGCCGCGTTGTCTCTGTTCCGAACGACGGTACCTGCAAATATGGTGTGCTGGGCGAGATGGAGCAGGATTCCGGTTATTACGACCTGATGAGCAAGGCCGATCTTTGCAAACTTGGCCAGTTTGTGCTCAGCGCCAACTGAGCTGAGGAGCCATCTACTTGATGGCAGCCAGATCTGGATACAAATCCGGTTTCTGCTCTGCCAGGACACAGGGTCTGTCGGGTTCAATCTGAACCGGGCAGACTCTACAACTGCGGAGCTCTGACAAATTTCTGCTCCAGCACTTCGCTTCCCCACTGATTGCCGGTGCGCTCCTCGACGCAAACAAAACCGTGGCTTTCGTACAGATGTCGCGCCGCCGTCAGGCCGCTGAACGTCCATAGATGCGTTTCTTCAAAGCCTTTCTCATCCGCAAAGGCGAGGGCGGCGGAGAGCAATTGACGCCCGACGCCTCCGCCGCGCAAGCCATCATCGATGATGAACCATCGCAGATGGGCTGTTTTGGCTCCCAGATCCTCGCCATCTATGGCGATGGAGCCGATGATTTCACCCGCCTGCATGGCCAGCCAGATGGAGTTTTTCGAGTTTCCCAGACGATTGCAAAAGTCGGCGAGGCCAGTGGCGACAACGCATTCGAAATTGAGCCCGAAGCCTGCCGTTCGCGCATAGTAAAGCGCATGCATCTGCGTGATGCGGGCAATGAGACCCGGTCTGTAGCCTTGGACAATGTCAATTTCGGGTGCGGTCGCATCGCCCCGATTGGCAAGAGCCTGAACATACAGGCGAAGCCCGTCAAGAACTCTGCGATTGTCGTTGGGTCTCAATCGGTTCAGAGCATTTGAAACCTGATGACGCGCAAACGCATGAATGGTTTCGGTTCGCTTCTGCCCGCTCTCGCTCAAGCGCAGCCGCTTGATTCGGGAATCGTCCTTATCCACCTCTTCCAACAGATCGCCCGATGAAATGAGCCTGCGGAGCATTCGGCTGACGCTTGATTTCTCAAGGCGAAGAAGATGCCCAAGGTCGCGGGCGGTGATATCAGGACACGCATCAATCTCGATCAAGGCATGGACGGCTGATGGAGGAAGGTCCGTTCCAGCAAAATCTCCTCCCATAAAGCCGAGTTCACGAACCAGTTGGCGTGATGAGGCGCGAATAGCTTCGACGTGTGAATGGTCTTGCATCATACCAGTTCCATATTGGTTGCATGATGCAACGTTATTGGCATGTGCTGCTCGCCGCAAGCGTTTTTGCTTTGGAAATTTTATTTCCGGAATAGGCGATTGCCCTTAGGGTTTTGTCGTTTTATCCTGATTGCGACATTGTTGTAAATTTTCTGAGGTTAGATATGGGACGGCCAAATTTTAACATTGCGTGGGCAGCTTCAATGCGGATTTACGATCCGCAAGCATCAGGAGCCAAAGTTTCTGAAGTCATTGGGGGAAATGTCGCAAAAAATGTCAATAATCCCAATCCGGTTGCGCGTTGGAGCAACACTTGCGCAGTCAGAATGAGCTATATTTTGAACTATTCCGGCATGCACCTCCCGCATGTCGCTGCCCAAACGGTTTCTGGCGCAGACCAGAAATGGTATTTTTTTCGCGTGAAAAACCTAATTGATTATCTTGAAAAAACCTGGGGTAAGCCAGAGGTGGTTCAGTACCCTCCGTCTAATGGAGGTACGCTTGCGGGAAAAAGGGGTGTCATTCTCTTTGAAGTATCAGGTTGGAGCGACGCACAGGGTCATGCAACGCTTTTTAATGGAACAGTTTGCTACGATCATTGCTATTTTAATGAGCCAGGAGTGGCTTACAAAACAGACAAGGCAAATTTCTGGAGTTTGCAATGATGTACCGTTTGCTTCTTCTCGGCTTGGTCGGTCTTTGTGTTAGCTCCCAAGTCGCTGCCGCCAACGACTTGGGTGTGGGCAACGGGCCTCAAGCGGCTGGTCGCACCTATCTTCAGAATTACAAGGACATGGTTTTGGCCACCTGCATTTCCAATGCCTATAAAGAGGATAAGGGCGCGTCAGTCGATGCGGGGAGCAGTGTGAGCGCGCTGAGGGACTGGACATATTACGATATGGACAAAAGCCCTGATGACATGAAGGCTTTGATCGAAAAATTTCTGACGAAAAATTACAGCAACCCGCTCGCTGAATCGGAAGTCAAAGGTGTGAAATTCGATTTCTTGAAGTGCCTCGATCTGTATCACAGCAAGGAATTGAACGATCAGGCGAAAAAATATGTTGTGAAGCCCAGTCATACCTATCGGCAGGATAATCAATCAAAAGGTGATTGAGCCAATGAAAGGCCGCCGGGAACATGGTCCCCGGCGGCCATCAGTTTATTGGAAGCAGGCGCAGTCGCTGTATTTGGCCGGGTCCATGGTCCGGGCTATGGCGTTGACGGCGCAATAGGCTGAGGTGACGGAGCCTTCCTGCCAGCCGGGCAGGTAGCTCCAGGTATCGCCCGCGCAGAAGAAGTGGCCGTTTTTCTCGAAGGTGGTGATCTGCTGATAGGCTTCGTTGTCTGTCGTTGCCGTATCCGACGCCCATCCGCCGACCTGGTGTGGCATATATTGCCAGGCAATGGAGACGCCGCGATAGACCTGGTCGGTTTTCCCCGGATGCAGCAGGCCAAGTCCCTTGCGGGCTGTTTCAACGCGCTGGGTATTGTTCAGCTTGGCATAATCTACGGCCAGCGGTCCACGGTTATAGGCGCCGGTCAGCACGCCGGTATGGGCGGTGAAATCCTCGGAAGGATACCAGATCTGGCCGATAATATCCGTTGTCCAGGAAATACCGCCATAGATCTCATTGTCCGTTTCCCAGAAACGATCTTTGCCCTGCCAACCGACCTTGATGGCGGGCGTCCAGAGATTGGGGGTCTTATCATTCCAGTTGCCGGTCTTGGAAAAGGCCTCAAGGCCTTTGCGGAAGTCGGGCGGGACCGGATAATCGCCAATGATGGTGTTGAGCAGCGAAGGCGCCATGGTGGAAATGCAGAAATCGAACTGGGCCTGTTCGGCTTTCCGGCCAGCCGTTTCAAAGGTCACGACCACTTTTTCACCAGCGGAGGCGATCTTCGACGCTTTGGTCTTGAGCATCACCAGATGGCCGACTTTGGGGTGGCGAGGTTTGCTGCCCTTTTTCCACAGGGCGGTTGTCGGAACATCCTGAATCAGCAATTGTTGCCAGATCCGGTCCATGCCGCCAACCGGCTGCATCAAACTTGGCTGCCAATCCGTGTTGAAACTGTTGAACAGGAAGGAGCCGGGCGTCAATTCCGGATTGGCCGTGGGATCGCCAACGAAGCCCGAATCGAGGATTTTTTCGAGCCCGATGGCATCCCGCGTCTTTGGCGCATCGCGCCAGCCGCCGGGCAGATGGCTGAAGCCGACGCGGGTCGTTGTCTGGATCTCGCCGGTGCCTGTCAGGTCGCCGAAAACACGGTAAAGATCCTTGAGCTTTTCGCGGGTCACGGCATTGGTATCGCCCTGCAAAAGCACGCCTTCTTTCGTCACCTTGTACATCATCGCCGCCATTTCACTATAGAGGCTGAATGTGGCCTGGGCGAAGGATACCGGCGCGCCGTTGTTGAACTCTTTGCTTTGCATCAGGTTGGACATTGACTGGAAGAAGTAAGGCTCCAGCGACACGCCGATTTCCTGGCAAAGGCCGATGAGATTGACATGGTTTGAAGGGATGCGGCCCGGCCCGGCATTCAGGTAAAGCTCGACAGGCTTGCCAGCATATTTTTTCGCGGCCCAGGCGTCGTCCATGAACTGGCAGATTTGCAGGTCAGGTGCCGGGCTGTCCGCTGTCTCCTGATAGCGGTCCACATACATCTCGGAAAATTCCTGGGTGCCAGGATAGTTCTTGAACCACCAACTCTTGTAGTGCTCATTCGTTGGCCGCACCGTCAGGCTGCGGCCGCCATAGCGGTTGTCGGCCTCGAAGACCTGAACGGAAAAGCCGCTTCGGGCCAGCGTCAAGGCAGCCGTCAACCCGGCAACACCGGCACCGAGGATGGCGACGCTTTTGCCTTTGCCGAAACCGGTCGGCAGATTGGGCTTGCTGGTCTGGTAGGCAGCTTGGGCAGTGCTGAAACCGGTGATGAGAGACGGAGCCGCAAAAGAACCGGCCAGGGCTGTCATGCCGCGCAGCAGCGTGCGGCGGGAAATCGAGTAAGACATCGCAATCCTGTCATTGAAGAGAGGGTGGCGAGCGGCCGGGAACGTCATGATCAAGGTCGGCTCGATCGGAAAAAGAGCCCCTTCCTTCATGGAAAGGAGAATGAAATTTTCTGTGAAATTTCGAGGGTGCTCCTGCGCTCTGCGTTCAGCAGACAGCACAAATCTACAACCTCCAGCGGTAATCATGAAGTATCTAAAATTCACCGTCAACTCTTGATGGACGGAAAGGATAGACTATTTTTGGTTGCAATGTCTGGTCTTGCACTTGAGTGCGGTTGTCGAAAAAACAAGCCTTCAACGCAGCAGCCCGGAAATCAGGGGTGATTTCCGGGCTGCTGACCTATCAAAATGGTTGGTACTCATCAGCCTTTCGGCTTGAAGCTTTTCTTGGCGCCACCAGCCGGGCCTTCGAACTTGCCCTTTGGCTTTCCTGCATAAGCGGGCTTATCGCCCTTTCCGGCATAAGCGGGCTTCTCGCCCTTGCCCGCATAAGCTGGCTTATCACCTCTAGGCTTGCCCGCCCAATCGGCCTTGGGCTTGTCCCAGCTGCGGGTGTCGCCAGCGGCATTGGATTTTTTCTTGAAGGAAGACGCAGGCTTTGGGTTGCCCCAGACATCGTCATCGGCCTTGGCCAGGTCGTCCTTGTAGGGGCGGCGTTCGGTGGCTTCGGCCTTGGCGGCATAGGGCTTCTTGTCGCCTTGGGCGGCGCGCGGCTTGCGCTCGGCAAAGTCGCTATCATCGCGTGGCGGGCGGGCCGCACGTTCCTTTGGCGGCGCGTTGAAATCCGGCATGCCGGGCAATTGCTTGACGATAATGCCGCGTTCCAGAGTCTTGTTGGGGCCAAGAGCCGTCAGGAACTGGTCGAGATTGGCCTGGGCGATCTCCACGAAGGTTTCTTCCGGCTGCATCTTGATCGCGCCGATTTCGTTCTTGGTGATATTGCCGTTGCGGCACAGCATCGGGATCAGCCAGCGCGGCTCCGCACTCTGGCGGCGGCCGACCGACAGCGAGAACCAGACGCTGGGGCCAAACTCGCTGCGCGGACGCGGCGGGGTGTTCGGCTCATAGGTGTCATTCTCGCGGCGCGGACGTTCCGCCTGGATCTTGACTTCCATCAGGTCTTCCGGAGCGGACCGGGTGCTGCGATAGGCGCGCAGATAGGCGGCAGCGATCTTGTCGGCACCGTGGGCTTCCAGCAACCGGGCGATGGTGGCGGCTTCTTCCTCGCTGATGGCTTCGCTGAACACCGGATCGGCCAGCAAGCGTTCATCGTCGCGGGCAATGACTTCATCGGCGGAAGGTGGCTTGACCCAGGCGGCCTGGACATTGGCACCGCCAAGGATACGTTCGGCCTTGCGACGCTGGCTCATCGGCACGATCAGCGCCGAAACGCCCTTGTTACCGGCGCGGCCTGTGCGGCCCGAGCGGTGCAGCAGCGTTTCAGAATTGGTTGGCAGGTCGGCATGGATGACGAGCTCCAGGCCGGGCAGGTCGATGCCGCGGGCTGCAACGTCTGTCGCGACGCACACACGGGCGCGGCCATCGCGCATGGCTTGTAGCGCATGGGTGCGCTCGCTCTGCGAAAGCTCGCCCGACAGGGCCACGACGGAAAAGCCGCGATTGTGCAGGCGGGCGGTCAGATGGTTGACATTGGCGCGGGTGGAACAGAACACGATGGCGTTGCGGGCTTCATAAAAGCGCAGCGCGTTGATGATCGCGTTTTCCTTGTCGGCAGGCACGGTCAGCATGGCGCGATATTCGATATCGATATGCTGCTTCTGTTCGGAAACGGTCTCGATACGCTTGGCATCGCGCTGATAGCTGCGGGCCAGATCGGCGATGGAGCGCGGCACGGTGGCCGAGAACATCAGGGTGCGGCGCTCGTCCGGCGATTCCTTCAGGATGAATTCCAGATCCTCGCGGAAGCCGAGATCGAGCATTTCATCGGCCTCGTCCATCACCACGGCGCGCAGGCCGGAGAGGTCGAGGGCGCGGCGGGTAATATGGTCGCGCAAGCGGCCCGGTGTGCCGACGATGATATGGGCGCCACGTTCCAGCGCCCGGCGCTCGTTGCGGATGTCCATGCCGCCGACGCAGGTGGCGAAAATCGCGCCGGTGTTTTCATAGAGCCATTCCAGCTCGCGCTGCACCTGCAAGGCCAGCTCGCGGGTCGGCGCAATGCACAGCGCCAAAGGCTTGACGGCCCGACCGAAACGGTTCTCGCTACCCAGCAGGGTCGGGGCCAGCGCCAGGCCGAAAGCCACTGTCTTGCCGGAGCCTGTCTGGGCCGAAACCAGCGCATCCCGGCCTTCGAGATCGGTATCGATCATCGCCTGCTGAACGGGGGTGAGGGTGGCATAGCCACGTTTGCGCAAGGCCTCGGCAATCGCCGGGACGATGCCGTCATAATCGGTCATGGGGGTCATCTCTCGAAATGTCTGTCTTCAGGTCGCGCAAAAAGCACGACGCCCGCCGATTGCGGGCATGTTTGGGCTGTTCCTACCCTCCAAACCACGGAAAGTACAGGGGGACGGTGGAAAAAGGGGTGAAATGGTGAAGAGGGGCAGACGAGCCCCCCATCATCCGCCGTTTAAACCCGCACTCGCGCCATGGCATAAGCATCGACAAAGGCGCCGGCACGGAAGGCAAAGGCGCGGTGGGTGCCTTCACGAATGAAACCGAGGTTTTCGTAGAGAGCGATGGCGGCGGTATTGTCGGTAAACACTGTCAGCTCCAGGCGACAAATGTTCAGCCAGTCCTCGGCAATCGCCACCAGTTCGCTCACCAGCGCCCGGCCAATGCCGCGCCCCTGATAGGCATCGTGAACGCCGATGCCGAGACTGGCCGTGTGGCTGCGGCGACCTTGGCCCTGCATGAAGCCTGCATTGCCAACCACGATACCATCCATCACAGCGACCAGCGATACGCCGTTTGACTGGCGGTTTTCGATATATTTGCGGACATCCTGTTGCGCTGGATAGGGCAGCCGCAGCGTACCGGCGCGCACACCGGGCAGGCTTTGCAGGGCGGCAATGCCAGCGGCATCATCAGGGGATTGGGCACGAATAAGCAGTCCATCCGGCCAGCTTGTATCTTTGGCCACAGGGGCATTTGCAGCAACGGGCGAGGCGGGTGGTGCGAGAGAGGCATTGTCCGGCACGGCTGGTCTCCAGGTGAGGCGAGGGAGCAGCGGTGCTTTCAAAACCCTGCTCTACTCGGCAGGGTTTGTGGAATGATCGTTTTTACATCGTGACGATGTGACGACGGTCCCACGTTCCCTGCGGAACGGTGGTGAGGACGGTCATCAAATGGGTCGAGCGATTGGCGATCATGATGAGAAGTGTCCCGCACAACATGACACATGTCAAGATATGCTGCATCGCAGATATAAAAGGGCTGTTTTACCTTCGCTTTGCAATTTAAAAGACGTATTTATTAGTAATGTTTAAATAACTATCCTTGAAAACTCTACAGGACAATTTGGCGTTCGGATGTGATTGACAGGCCCGATTGCGCGCGCAGCAACGCCCTCGATTGGCTTGTGAAGGAGTATAATAGCATGGCACGATTGAGCCTTTCCCGCAGCCTTGCGCTTTTCGGAGCCAGCCTGTTTCTCGGGCTTTTATTGTCCAGTGGCATTATGTTTTATGCCTTGGTGACACTTAAAGTGAATGGGCCGGTCTATGAGCGGATTGTGTATGCCAAGGACATGATCGCCGATATCCTGCCGCCGCCGCTTTTCGTCATCGAGGCCTATGTGGCGGCAGTGGATGCGGGCGCCGAGCCGCAAAGGCTTCAGGCCAATGCCGAGGAGCTGGCGCGGCTGCGGGTAAGCTTTGACACGCGTATTGCGTTCTGGCACGGCGTGACGCTGCCTAAGGCACTGGACACTCTGCTGCGCAATGAGGTGGAACCCGCGAGCGCCATCTTTTGGCGGGAAGTGGAAACCGTTCTGCTCCCGGCCTTGAAAGCGGATCGCGCTGCCGATGCCGGGCAAAGCCTGGTCAAGCTGCGTACGCTCTTTCTGGCGCAAAAGGCCGCGGTAGAGAAGCTGGTGCAGGCCTCCAACGAATATTTGCAGACCGTGGAACGCGAGGCAGCGTTGAAATCCATGACCTGGCAGGTGCTTGCCGGCACGGCGACGGCGGTTTCCATCCTCGTTCTCTGTGTCGGTCTCTATGCTTTCCGCCGCTCCGCCATCGGGCCGATGCAGGACTTCCAGCGGTTCATGACAGTGCTTGCGGAGGGGAATTTCGATCTGACCGTGCCTTTCCTGAACCGGCATGACGAAGTCGGAAAAATGGCGAGAGCCGGTGCCGTGCTGCGCGAAGCCGCTATCGAGCGGCGGCGTATGCGCGAAGCCGAACGGATGCGCGCCGAAGCCGACCTGCAACAGGGGACGGAGCGATTGGCAGAGCAGGCTGTGCAGGCTAAGGCGCTCAAGCATGTCGTAGACGATCTCGGCGCGGCGTTGGAGCGGCTGGCGCAATTCGATCTGCGCATGACGCTCGATCATCCTTTTGCCGAGGATTTCGAACCGCTCCGGGTCAATCTCAACAAGTCTCTCGGACTGTTCCAGGCGACCGTCGCGGATATCCTGGGCAAGGTGGAATATGTGAAAGCTAACTCCGCTGATCTCTACAACCAGGTATCCTCGATTGCCGAGAGAACCGAAAGCCAGTCTGTGGCCCTGAAGCAAGCCGCTGCGGCGATCAGCCAGATCAGCGGCAATGTCGATGTCAATTCGTCGCGGAGTGCCGAAACGAAGGGCCAGACGATTGAGGTGCGTGGTGCCGTGGAGCGTTCGGCCACCGTGGTGCAGCAGGCGGTGGCGGCTATGTCCCGGATCGAGGATGCTTCCGGCAAGATTGCCTCAATCACCGGTGTTATCGATGAAATCGCCTTCCAGACCAATCTGCTGGCCTTGAATGCCGGCGTGGAAGCAGCCCGGGCGGGAGAAGCGGGCAAGGGCTTTGCCGTTGTGGCGCAAGAGGTCCGCGATCTGGCGCAGCGCTCTGCCAATGCCGCCAAGGAAATTGACGCCTTGATATCGACCTCCAGCGCCGAGGTTACGCAGGGTGTCGAACTGGTGCGGCGAACCGGGCAATCCTTAAGCGAAATCCAGAACCGGATCACGGGGATCGCCGTCGGCATTGAGGCGATCGCCGACAGCTCCGCATCACAATCCGCCAGCCTCAAGGACATGACCGACATGGTCCGGCAAATGGATCAGATGACCCATGAAAATGCAGATCTGGCCAATGCCTGTAGCGGCACAGCTCACACGATGAGCGACAGTGCCGAAGGGCTGAAAAAGCTCGTCGACCGCTTTCTTCTGGCTGACAGGCAAGGCGGCGTCACGACGGGACGGCGTGATCGGGCGGCATGATAGGCGTTCCGCTCGCTCGGTTGTACCATCCTTGTCTCTTGCGGGTCAGCTCTGATCAGGAACCGGACACGGTGCGTCTCGTCACCTGACATAGCCAGTCCTGCATCAAGACCAGATCCCGTTCCTGCGGGTCCCAGCCGTGGCCGCAGGGCAGAAGATGATAGGAGGTCGGTGCCCCGGCCGCCACGAGTTGCGACGCGAGGATTGCTCCGTCCTGCGGGGTGCGACGGCTGTCGGTTTCGCCTGATATGACCAGCACCGGACAGGTCACGGACCGAGGAAAGGGTGAAGCCGGAGCCGGTGATAAGCCCCGCAGCAGGATGGCGCCCTCGATCAAATCCGGAAAATCGCGAAGAACGGCTGCGGAGAGAATTGCGCCGTTCGAATATCCGATCAGGATCGGCTTTCGCTCAGTGAACCGTTGCGTCAGGCTTTCGAGCAGCAAGCTGATTTCGCTGGCGGAGCGTGCCAGGTCGGCCAGATCCAACGTTCTATCTGGCTTGCGCCGGAAAAATGCGTATTTGCCTTCCCAGATGATATTGCCGCGCACACGGACGATGGGCGAGCCGGGGCCGATGCGTGCCGGAATGTCTCCCCAGCATGTTTCATCCTGGCCGCTGCCATGCAGCATGACGATTGGGCTGCCGGTTTCATCCGGTCCGTCTATTTCGCAGTGGAATCCGGAGATTTTCGACATGCCCGTCCCTCCTCACATTGCTCGAATCGCTCTCGCACCATAAAGGGGATCGATGTCAACGCCATTGCAGCCCAAAATCATCGCAATCGATTTCGAGACCGCCAATGAAGAGCGGGCCAGCGCCTGTTCGGTCGGGCTGGCCTTTGTCGAGAACGGGCAGGTGGTGCGGGTGGAGGAGCGGTTGATCAGGCCAAAGACCATGCGGTTTTCCTCCTTCAACATCGCCATTCACGGGATCAGGCCCGATCATGTCGAGGATGCGGGCGAGTTTCCCGAAGTGATGGACGAATTTGCCGATGATTTCGCCGGTGCGATGGTGGTGGCGCATAATGCCGCCTTCGATCTGTCGGTATGGCGGGCAAGTTGTGATCTCTATCGCCAGCCCTATCCAAGCCTGTCTTATGTGTGCAGCGTCAAACTGGCGCAGAAGGTCTGGCCGCATCTGCCTTCCCACCGGCTGAATGTGCTGGCGGCACATCTGCAATTGTCCTTCCGGCATCACAATGCCGCTGAAGATGCGTCGGTTTGCGCGCAAGCGGTGATCGCGATGATGGAGCGCCGGGGCGCGCAGGATCTGGGCGAGCTTGCTGGCATGATGGGTCTTTCCATCGGGCGGCTGTTTCCGGGTGGCTATCAAGCCTGCTCGGTGCGCAAGCCAGCGCGGGTGTCTGCTTGACAGTTTTTGGCATGGCATTGCCGCGCATCTTGTAACGTGATGGCGAAAGCATATCTCTGACTGAGTATTTCTCGGAGGCTGTTATGTTCAAATCATCCAAGCTGCTGCTGGCTGCGGCTTTTGCCGGACTTCTTGGTACGCCTGCCATGGCCGATGTGGTCGGCAAGGTCGGTGTGGACTGGGTGGGCAACGATATCGTCGTTGAGGCCGTGGCCGATCCGCAGGTGAAAGGCATTACCTGCCATGTCACCTATTTCGACCGTTCGCTGATTGACAGGCTGCATAAGGGTAATTGGTTTGAGGACCCGTCCAACAATTCCATCGCCTGCCGTCAGACCGGCCCGATCGAGATTGGCGATATCAATCTGTCAAAAGGCGGCGAGGAAGTGTTTCGCCAGGGCCGGTCGCTGATCTGGAAGACGCTGGTCGTCAACCGGATCTATGACAAGGATAATGACACGCTGGTCTATCTCATCCATTCCCGGCAGGTGGTTGATGGCTCCGCCAAAATGGCGATTTCGACCGTACCGCTGTTCAATCAAAGCGTAACCTGGAAAAACGGCAAGCCCTGATTGTATGGCTTGCCCTTGATGAATGCCAAGGCAAATACCAAAAAAGGTCAGGATTCGTAGCGGATGAGCCGCCAATTCGGGCGTGTCGCGGCTTTATTGGTGCGCCCTTATGGTGCAGATTAGTCGCCAGCGGAGCGCTGGGGAGTTGCAGCGTCATGGGTCTGTTGTAACGCTTTTGTCTGCGGATCGTCTGTTCCTTAAGCCGTTACCGGCTTGAGAGCGTTTCCGATAACGTGACAGTTGTTACGAAGCTCGTGATCTACCGCTTGTCTGCCAAGGCCGTTGATCCTTCTCCTGGGATCACCAGTCTGGAGATGTTGAAAGTCGCCTCCATGCCACCGGGGTGGACTTCTGTATTCGAGGGTCTGTCCGGTTCAGATTGAGCCGGACAGACCCTCGATCGTTTTGTTCTCAGCTGTCTTTCTCAAGAAACAGGCCCGCTTTTCTTAAGCTGATCTCCTCGCTGTGCGCTCAACTTGGGCGGACAGGTTTTTCAGTCGGTATGGCGTCTCGGGACGTGCCAACCTTGTTTGACCTACTTGACGTAGACGACCTTGCCGCCATTGGCGGCGGTCTGCACCCAGATGACATTTTTCACCAAAATACCCCGGACCTTCATGGCCTCACGCAAAGCGGGGCTGCCATTGACTTCGGCCTGTGATGTCTCAATCCGCTGGCGTGAGGGGTAGCGTACCAGAAGCGGCAGGTCATTGCCGTGGCCGGGCGGATGCTGGGCGATAAACTCCACCGAGACGCCGTCATTATAGCGCTTGCCAAACAGGATGTCGGGGAGGGTAAGCTCGCCTGCCATTGCGGGAAATGTAAAGCCTATCGCCAGGCTTGCTGCGGTTAGAAGTGCCGAAATCTGTTTTTTCATCATCATTCTCCATCAGGCATGTCGCGCAAAAGTGTGCAGCGGTTTTGCTGTCACGATATGCCCTTCCAAACCATGTCGCGCAAAACTCCAAGGCCGTTTTGCGGCGGAGCCTCAGGTTTCTTGACTGCGACCATCGTGCCGACCTCTTAAGACATATAGAGAGCCGATAGCGGCAATTTCAGCCCCGTCACCATCACAATTTTAAAACACAACAAACCACCGGTTCGGTGCCATCACGTCCGAACCGGCGGTCTCTTGTTTCTTCGGCTGCTCAGCCAGGCTTACACTCCGCCGTTCAGGCGGCGTTGGCCAGCTCGTCGGCGATTACCGTGTCGAGGTTGAGGAAGCAGACCATGGATTTTTCCAGCGCCACGATGCCGCGGCAGAAGGCGCGCTGCATTTCCGGGATGATTTCCGGGGCGGGCTGCAAGTCTTCACCGCGAATGGTCATCATGTCCGAGACCTGTTCGACCAACAGGCCAACCAGCTTGCCGGCGATGTCGGTGACGATGATGGCTGAGCGCTCGGACGGTTCTGTCATGCTCATGCCCAGCCGGCAGGCCATGTCGATGACCGGGATGACGGCGCCGCGCAGGTTGATCAGGCCCAGGACGTATGGGGGGGTATGCGGCATCGGGGTGACGGGTGCCCAGCCGCGAATTTCACGGATAGCCATGATGTCGATACAGAATTCCTGATCGCCAAGATGGAAGGAGACGATTTCGAGGTAGGCGCCGGACTGCTTGATGGCATTGGACATGGTTTAGAACTCTTCCCAGTGGTCGGTTGATGGGGCGGCCGCCGTTGCACGGGCTGGCGCGGAGCCGCTGCCTTTGGTGAAAGCCCCCGCAACCTTGCTCATGAGCTGTTTTGCGGGAGACTGCGTCGGTGCTGAGGTCGGTCTTGCCGACTCAGGTCTGCTTGATGTCGGTCGCGCCGGGTGTGAGCCTGGCCGCGTCTCGCCTGCGCCGCCGATCTTGAATTGCCCAACGAGCTGTCCAAGATTGTCTGCATCGCTGGCAAGCGTATGACTTGCCGCATTGGTCTCTTCGACCATGGCGGCATTTTGCTGCGTGACCTGGTCCATCTGTCCAACGGCGGAATTGATTTCACTCAGGCCAACTGATTGTTCGCGCGCCGAGGTTACAATCGACTTAACGTGATCGTTAATTCGGAGAACATCTTCGCCTATTTTATGCAAAGCCTCGCCGGTGGCGGTCACAAGCTCGACCCCGGTGCGCACTTCGTCGTTGGATTTCGTCACCAGATCCTTGATGGTACGCGCGGCGTCGGCGGCGCGTCCGGCCAGGGCGCGCACTTCCTGGGCAACGACGGCAAAGCCCTTGCCGGCCTCGCCAGCGCGGGCGGCTTCGACGCCTGCGTTTAGGGCAAGGAGGTTGGTCTGGAAGGCGATCTCGTCAACGACGTTGATGATCTTGCCGATTTCGCCGGTGGCGCTTTCAATCCGCTCCATGGCGGCCATGGCGTCGGAGACGACGGCACCGGACTGTTCGGCATAGGTCTTGGCATTGTCAACCATGTGGCTGGCATCTTCGGCGCGCTGCGTGCTGGTGCGGACCGTTTCGGTAATCTCGGCCAGTGCAGCCGACGTTTCTTCCAGCGATGCGGCCTGCTGTTCGGTCCGGCGCGCCAAGTCGTCGGCGGCGGAGCGCATCTGATTGGCATTGGCCTGGATTGAGCTGGAATTGATGGAGATCTCGCCCATGACATTGCGCAGATGCGTGGTGACCAGGTTGAAATCGGTACGCAGGCGTTCGACTTCCTGCGGGAATGCTTCATCGACCGCTGCCTGTAAATCGCCCTCGGCCAATCGGTTCAGGCCTTTGCCTAGGGCATCGACGGCGGCTTTCATCCGGTCGCGCTCGGCAGCCGCGGCGGCTTCGCTCTCGCGCATCTCGGTTTCGCGGCTCTTTCGGCTGTCTTCAGCCTCGGCTTCCAGCGTGCGTTTGTCGATGACAGCCTGACGGAAAATATCAGCGGAACGCGCGATGTCGCCGATTTCATCGCCGCGGGTGAGACCGACAATCTCGCTGTCGTAATTGCCATCGATAATATCCTTGAGGCTGGTGCGGACATTGCGGATGCCGCTGACGACAGAACGGGCATGAATGATCTGCAATCCGAGAACCAGGAAAAATGCAATCAATCCGATGGTAATCTGCATGGTGATGGCGCTTCTGGAAGCCTCAGTTGCGGCAGTCACGCGGCTTTCGACCAGTTTTCCAGCGGCGGCTGAAAGATTGGCCAGGGTGTCGCTCAGCTTGCCACCAGCGCCGTCTATCACATCGTCGATCCGAGCATAGGCTTCGTCCGGCGCCTGGGTTTCCACCAGTTTCTTGAGTTCGACGGTGGTTTCCTGGCGGATCTTCTGTACGTCACTATCATAGCTTGCCACATTTGCCGACAGGCCGACATCGGCGGCAACCTGCTTGACGATGGCGGCCCCATTGGCGAGCGCGAGACCGCTCTTTTCGAAAATTTCCTGACGGTCCGGCTGTACCTTGCCTTCGTCACGGTCGATGATCGTGTCCATGGCCGCAAGAGTGATTTCGCCATTGGCGAGCCGAAGCTCGTTGACCGTTTCCAGCTTGTTCTTGAGTTCTATCGCCCGGTGCAACGAGTAATCCAGCTGGCTGCTTTTATAGTAGCCGACGGCCAGCATGGCCGCGATGGCGCAGATGGCAGCACCGCCCAAGGTCATCAGGCGCTGGCCGACGGAAAGGCTTCGGCCGGAAATTGCGTTGCTCATGAATATCCCCGCATGGCTCAGTTGACGTGACCGGGTCGGTCCTATGGAACATGCTGTGAGGAGTTTAGAAGGACTGCGCTCTTCCCACGGAAGGGCTGCTGTCATTGCTGAAACCGCCGCAACTTTCACGTCCAGCCCTTTGCGGGACAGCGATCTTTGCAGCAATCCTCCAAGGACATCATGTCCTGACGGCGTAAGGCCGACATGCAGGCTGACTGTCTCTCAAGACTATTAAGCTTCTACTAATACTATTCCCGATTGATAATTTATTTCTATCCTGCACCACGCAACACCTTTGGTTTGGTCATGTGCATAAGCCTGTAGGACGGTTGCGGGCGACGATATGTCTCGGGCCATGGCATTGGATTTTCCAGCTTTGCGGTTTGTTTGATTTGCCTTGCCTGTCCCTTGGCTTGTATGGAAGGACATGGGCGGACGGTATTTGCGGCGGTCAATCATGCCGTGCGCTTTGAAAATGCCGGGCTTTGAAAATTGAGTGAAGCGATGAAGAGACTGCGGATCGGGCTTTGGATATTGGTGGCGGCCTCGGCGGCGTTGCTGGGCTATCTCACGCTTGAAATTGGCCAATCGAGCCGCACGGTGGGCGAGGCGGCTTACGGCGTGCCCTTCCAGCTGGTGGACCAACGGGGGCAGGCGGTCAGCGAGCAGGTGCTGCGCGGCAAGCCGAGCGCGGTATTCTTCGGCTTCACCCATTGCCCCGAAGTCTGCCCGACCACCCTGTTCGAGCTGGATGGTTGGCTGAAACAGATCGATCCGCAGGGCGGCCATCTGAATGCCTATTTCGTTACCGTCGATCCCGAGCGCGATACGACCGAGATCCTCAATACCTATGTTTCGAATGTTTCCGACCGGATCACCGGCATTACCGGCGCGCCCGACAAGGTCATGGAGATGGTCAAGGGCTTCCGGGTCTACGCCAAGAAAGTGCCGGTGGATGAGGGCAATCCGAATGGCGATTACACCATGGACCACACGGCCTCGGTGTTTTTGCTGGATGCCGAGGGTCGGTTCAAAGGAACGATTGCCTATGGGGAGAACCCTGAAACCGCCGTCCAGAAGCTGCAAAAGCTGATGAAGGGTTGACCGCTCGCGGGTGGGGGCGGAGCGATGCCTGTCCTGCTTTGATGTTGCAACGGCGCGTCAGGCATTGTACCGGAAGCGGCAGAAAGGTGGGCGTTCAATCAGCCCGCCCCATAGGGAATATCGACCGTGAGCGAACTTCGTTTTTTCACCAGCACCACCGAAGTGCAGGCCAATCACATTCTCGACCTCTTAAGCTTTGAGTTCGGTGAAGAAGATTATGCGATTGCCACCACGGAGGTCGATGAAAAACGCGATATCTGGGAAACATCGATCTACCTGATGTTCGATGAGGAAGACGATATACTGGTGCGGGTGAAGACGGCGCTGGTCGCGGAATTTCCGGATCTGCCGGTCGAGCGTGAAGTGATCCCCGATATCGACTGGATCGCCAAATCGCTGGAAGGCCTGACGCCTGTCAGGGCAGGGCGGTTTCTGGTGCATGGGTCCCATGACCGCGACAAGGTCCGTCCTCATGATCTGGCCATCGAGATCGATGCCGGTCAGGCTTTCGGCACCGGCCACCATGGCACGACCGCTGGCTGCCTGGAGATGATCGATAGCGTGGTGCGGGCCCGCAAGCCCCGTAACGCGCTGGATCTGGGCACCGGCAGCGGCGTTCTGGCCATCGCTGTGCGCAAACTGGTGAATGTACCGGTGCTGGCCACCGATATCGATCCGATCGCAGTGCGGGTGGCCAAGGAAAACGGCACGCGCAACGGCGTTCCCAACGGCATCGAATGGCGCACCGCTCCGGGCTTCCATTCAACGGCTTTTGGTGAATTCGGGCCTTTCGACCTGATCATCGCCAATATTCTTGCTCGTCCCTTGATGAAGATGGCGCCGCAGCTTGTCACTCATCTGGCTCCGGGCGGTTCCGTCATCCTCTCCGGCATTCTGGCATCGCAACGCTGGAAAGTGATCGCCGCCTATAATGGTGCAGGGGTGAAGCATGTGCGCACCATCTGGCGCAATGGCTGGGTCACCATTCATCTGCAATAGGCCCACCTGTAATGGGTTTTCAGCTTGCGATGATTGTGTGCGGTGCAGCAGTGAATAGCGCGCATGGCTCTTGAGCGGGCCAATTGCCGTCAGACTTATGCCATCGGACTAGCGTTTTCAGAAATGTCGCTTTTCACAAAAAACAAAAAAGGCGGCACCGCCATGCCGCCTTTTTCTCGATCAGGTTTCCCTGATCAACCCGCGAACCCTGGGAGGAGAGGCTCAAGCGGGTCCCGTAGCCGGGACTGTGTTCGATAGGTGAAATGTCCGCTCGACACGCCACCATAGCGGCAGCGTCGCATGGGCAATTTCAGGATGATGTTAGATTGCAGCGCGAACCGAGCCGTTGCGGACAGTGCCAGTGCGGGTTTCACCAGCCAGAATGTCACGCGACAGGGAAGAGGCGCCGGTCAGGCCGATGCGGCCAATCTGACGGCCGAGCGGCATGGCGCGGGTCGGAGCAGAGGTGCGGATCGGGCTGGTCATCGGATGTCTCTTCGGTTTTGTTTAGCATGTTGCGTTGCGGTGCTTCTAATCGGTTTAGCTGATTTGCGACAGCGTTTTGCTGGCATGGGAGCCATGCGCTCAGCGCATCGATTATCATGCTGTCAGACTGTTTGTGGTCAAAAAACCGTCACAATCTGCCCCGGGCTGACGGGGCAAGGCGAAAAGCAGGGCAAATGTGATGGAAAGGGTGTCATTTCGGCGCCGCTGTTATAGGTTGGCAGCAGTTTTTGACAGTGTCGGACAGGTCTCATGTTCCAAAGTTTTGACGTTACCTCCACTCCTCAATTCGGTCGCGACCGTGTCGCGGCGCTGCGTGACCGGTTTTCGGGGCTGGGTATCGATGGTTTTCTGATCCCGCGGGCCGATGAATATCAGGGCGAATATGTGCCCGCTTCAGCCGAACGCCTGTCCTGGCTGACCGGCTTTACCGGCTCGGCGGGCGAAGTTCTGGTGACGCAGAGCCAGGCCGTGGTGTTTGTCGATGGCCGCTATGTCACGCAGGTGCGCCAGCAGGTGGATCTCGACGTGTTCACGCCGGGCGACCTGATTGACGAGCCTCCGGCCAAGTGGATTCCAGCCCATGCGCCGAAGGGTTTCCGGCTGGGCATCGATCCATGGATGCATACGGTGGCGCAGGTGTCGCGGCTGGAAAAGGCGCTGAACGAGATTGGCGGCACGCTGGTGTTGGTCGATGAAAATCCGCTCGATGCGGTCTGGACCGACCGTCCTGCCGAGCCGTTGGGCGCCGTGTCGATCCAGCCGATCTCGGCCTCCGGGGTCGAGGCGGGCGAGAAGATTGCCAAAATCGCCGATGGCCTTGCAGCAAAAGACGCAGCGGCGGTGGTGATCACCGATCCATCGTCGGTGGCCTGGATCTTTAATATTCGTGGCCAGGATGTGCCTCACACGCCGCATCCGCTGTCGCGCGCAATCATCCACGCCGATGGCAAGGCTGAACTGTTTCTGGACCGACGCAAGACGAATCTGGAGGTCGAGACCTATCTCGATGGTCTTGCCACCCGGCTTGATCCGCAGAATTTCGTGTCTCAATTGGCAATGCTGGCGCAGACCGGTGCCCGCATTCTGATGGACCCGGATCTCTCGCCAGCGGCATTGGCACGTCTGGTGGCCAGCCGGGGCGGTAAGGTCGTGGACGGTGGCGATCCGGCTAAGCTGGGGCGGGCGGTGAAAAACCTTGTTGAGTTGAACGGCTCTGCCGTCGCCCATGTGCAGGACGGCGTGGCCGTGGTCGAATTCCTGAGCTGGCTCGACCGGCAACCGGCGGGCAGCGCGACGGAAATCAGTGCGACGCGGGCGCTGGAAACCATCCGCGCCAAAGTGGGCGAGCGGATGCAGAACCCGCTGAAGGATGTGTCTTTCGATACAATTGCCGGCGCAGGTGAACATGCCGCCATCATGCATTACCGCGTGACGACGGAAAGCGACCGGCCAATCCGGGCAGGCGAAATGTTCCTGGTCGATTCAGGCGCCCAATATGTCAACGGCACCACGGATATTACCCGCACGCTTGCCGTCGGCGCGGTGCCGGATGATCAGAAGCGGTTCTTCACGCTGGTGTTGAAAGGTATGATCGCCATCAGCACGGCGCGCTTTCCGAAGGGTACGCGCGGCTGCGATCTCGATCCGCTGGCGCGTATCAATCTGTGGAAGGCCGGGGCGGATTTCGCCCATGGCACCGGCCACGGCGTCGGCTCGTTTCTGTCCGTGCATGAGGGACCGCAGCGTATTTCCCGGCTCTCCACCCAGGAATTGCTGCCAGGCATGATTCTGTCCAATGAGCCTGGCTACTACCGGCCCGGTCATTTCGGCATCAGGATCGAAAACCTCGTCTATGTGCGCGATCTGGAGCCGGTGGACGGCGGCGACCTTGATATGATGAGCTTCGAGACGCTGACCTTCGCGCCCATTGACCGCTATCTGATCGTTGAGGACATGCTGACCCGTGAGGAACTGCGCTGGCTGGACGATTATCATGCCCGCACGCGAGAGCAGCTTTTGCCGCTGGTAGAGGGAGACGATGCTCGAAGCTGGCTGATCCGGGCGACCGAGCCATTGGCGCGGTCGGCTATTTAAAAAAGCGAGGATGCATAGGCATCTTCGCTTTGGGCATGTTCGTTTAGAAAAACGACAGAGGAGGAAGCAGGGTGATTAGCGCCCTCTTTCCTCGCTTTCGCGGATGGCCTCATCCAGTGCCACTTCCAGCAGATAGCTCAACATCTCGCAGCGGGCGGCGTCTGACGCCTTGATCAGCTTTTGCAGGTCCTCGGCAATCTGATGGATGGAATGGGCGTTCGCTGCCGGTTCCTTGCCGCCAGCAATCAGTTCCAGTCGATGACGTTGATGACCCATTTAAAAACCCCTCTCAATGCATTCCGCCTTTTTGCCGCATGGCGCCATCAATCAAATTGCCCTCACGTGGTTACGAGACGAATCGGCAAGGCAAACGGTCGCGACGACAGAGTTCTACCATAGGTTATTTATATTAAATATGGCTGAATAAGAGATACTAACTGTAAAACAAGCTTCACCCCAGTTTTAGCGGCTTTGGAGAGGTGATTGCCGCGGGGTGGAGCCGATAGCGATCAGGCCATGAACTGGCGGATCAGTACGGCGGCACCCCAACCGGTCAATAGCATGGGGATTAGCGAAAAGCGCAGGCCAACGACGAGGCCAAGCAGCATGGCGAATTTCACCTCCATCCCACCGGCGTAAAAGGCCGGAGCGACCAGCGTGGTCAGCACGGCAGCAGGAACCGCGTTCAACGCCGCATCGACCCTGGGTGGCAAAGTCTTGAAACGGCTGATCACCAGATAGCCGCCAGCGCGGGTGAGGTAGGTGGCAAGGGCGGCGGCCAGAATGATCGCCACCATGGAAGGGTCAAGATCCATCATTGCGTCATCTCCGGTCGATCCTCAAGGGCCGCCTGCGTCTTCGGTGGCAACAGGGCTGCGGTAACAATGCCCGCCAGTGCGCCGAGGCTGACATGCCAGGGTGAGCCAACGGCATGCATGGCGAACACCGCGGCCACGGCGCTGACGGCAACCACGATCAGGAAGTTCGGGCGCTTGCGAAAGCCAAGCACGCTGCCCATGAAATAGACGGGCAGCAGCACGTCGAGGCCGACCGCTTTCGGATCGCCGATCAGGCTGCTGAACAATGCGCCAATCGCCGAAAATCCGACCCAGGGAATATAGATGGCCAGCGCAAAGCCCATATACCAGCCAAAGGAAACAGACTTGCCACCTTCGGCATGTTTGACGGTTTCGGCGAATTGCGGATCGGTCATGAAGAAGAAGGCGACGGCCTTTTGCAGTCCGCTCAGCCTTTGGAAATAAGGGCCAATGGCCGCCGAATAGAGGATATGGCGGAAATTGACGGCAAACACCGACAGCACGATCAGCCAGGCCGGAACGTTATTGCCGAACAGATCGATGCCGACCAATTGACTGGCGCCTGCAAAAATCGTCGCACTCATCAGCGTCGCCTCAGCCACCGATTGGCCATGGGCGGCAGCGACTGCACCAAACAAGGCGGCGAAGGGCAATGTGGAAAGAGTGATGGGAACGCTTTGGCGCGCACCATCGGTAAAGTCTGACATCGTCTTTTCCTAGAGCATTTCCAGCAAAAATGCGGTGCGGTTTTGCGTCTGGAAATCTGTTGAAACAAACAGTTAGAGTATTTATGCGTTTCTATGAAAGGCGGAAATGCTCTAAATGGGTATATGCCTTGGGATGGCCTGTCTTTCAGGCCAGCCCTTGTTTTCCCTCCCAAGAATGAGGGGTGGATTAGAACATCAGCGCGAAACGAGCAAATCAATAGGAGTGATCCTGCGTTGATTTCCATTGATGCGTGCTCATAGTCATGCCCTATTCCATCCGACCATTCTTGTCGAAAAGGAACCGTTTCAGATGCCGAAGCCCGATGATGTCAAAGCCGATTTTTCAAAAGAAGAACTGGCTCTGCTGGTTTCACGGCTGCAAAAACACCTGGCGATTGAACATGAGGTCGAGCTTGGACGGTTCGAGGTCGAAAGTCTGATCGATTTTCTGGCCGGAACGGTCGGTGTGCATTTCTACAACAGAGGCCTTGCCGACGCCCAGACCCTGCTGGCCGAGCAGATCGATCGCTTCAATGACGGGATCTACCAATTGGAGCGGACGATGGCGTCTTGAGGTTTGCGCCATGGTGCGTTTTTCTGTCAAATTCGTTTGATTGAAGGGTGAGTGCACTGCAATTAAAAGGGGCGCTTCCAGTTGACTTGATGCTTTCAAGAACTTAAAGCGCGCCCTGTTGATCAAGCAACCTCTGCGGGTATCTGGCGCATGGGTATTATTGAAACGCTTGATCTGCTGTTTTGCCGGGGGGCAATATGATGATTTCAGACGGAACTGAGGATTACTACGACGTTCTGGTGATTGGCGCCGGATTGGCGGGCCAGGCGTTCGCCTTATCTTTAGCGGGGAGACGCGGGCTCTCACATTCACATAAATAGTCTGCGCCGACTATCTTCTGCCTGGTAGACGACCAAGCCAGCATAGCCGCTCCCTTAAACCGGAATCGATTTAAGGAGAAAAATATGCAGCTGATGTAAAGCGCAGCGAACACTTCCGCCCATATAGGGCGCACAGTGCTGTAGAGCACATCTACCTATGTACTGTGTTTTTACAACGTGTACCTCCTCTAAGTATTTGTTTTTATGAATTTTTGTAAATATTCCTGGGTCCGCATTCGATGCTGATTAATATGCTTGGACTTCCCTTTGGCGCGCTTCTGGGAACAGCCGGAGGCTTCCTGGGAACCGGAGGCGGGACATTTGCAATCCCGCTTCTGGTTTTGTTTGCGGCCTATGACCAGAAGCTTGCCCAAGGGACAGCTTTGGTCATGGTGGTCACCAATGTTCTCTATGCCCTGGTGAAATACCGCAACAAGGGCAGTTTCGATCTCAAGACGGCCCTTGTGCTGGCCGCCAGTGGCAGCATCACCTCGGCGATCAGCTCTCTTTGGGCTCTGTCGCCGTCGAGCGAGACATTGAAGCTCTGGTATGGCGTGTTTTTGATGCTGCTTGCGGCCTTCGTCGCTGTCACGCGCAACATAAAATTCGTCTCGCATAGCCTTGATTATCGATGGGCTTTTCTGCCGGGGGCTATTGGCGGCATATCGCTTGGCTTGTTTGGGGTGGGAGGCGCCATGCTGGCCGTTCCCTTGTTGGTGATGTTTTACGGGCATTCCCAGGTTCGCGCGCAAGGACTCGGGTTGGCGCTGGCGCTGCCCGGATGTAGCATCAGTCTGATGCAATACGGCTATTACGGCCATGTCGATTGGGTGCTTGGCTCCATGCTGGCCATCGGCGGGCTTTTGGGCGTGCCAGCGGGCGTTCATTTGGCCCACAAGGTCGATGAACGCACCCTGGTTCTGTCGTTTTGCACATTGCTGATTGCCGCGGGGCTGCTCATCATCGTCAAATAGCCGTAGCACCGCGCGCCGGAAAAGGGCGCGAGGTGCTGCTGCCTTGGCAGTTACGATTTACGCGGCTGGAACGTATGTTCCGGTCCGGGAAATTGCCGTGCCTTGACCTCGGTTGCATAGTCTTCCACGGCCTTTGAAATCACCCCGGCCAGCTCGGCATAATGTTTGACGAAGCGCGGTTTGAAATTGTTGAACAGGCCCAGCATGTCGTCTGAGACCAGGATCTGGCCATCGCAGGCAGGCGAGGCGCCGATGCCGATGGTGGGGATGGCAAGGGTCTGGGTTATGTCTCGCGCCAAAGGCTCGACGGTGCCTTCAATGACCAGCGCGAAAGCGCCTGCCTTGGCTATAGCGGTGGCGTCGGCCCGGATCTTGCCTGCTTCCGGCTCATCATGGCCCTTGGAACGGTAGCCGCCTGATGTGTTGACCTGTTGCGGCATCAGCCCGACATGGCCCAGCACCGGAATGCCGCGTTCCACCAGAAAGGCGACGGTCTCGGCCATTTCCGTGCCGCCTTCCAGCTTGACGCCATCGCAGCCGGTTTCCTTCATGATCCGTGCCGCATTGCGGAAGGCCTGTTCTCTGGATTCCTGATAGGAGCCGAAGGGCATATCGACGATGACGCAGGCATGACTGACTCCGCGTAACACCGCTTGCCCATGGGCAATCATCATCTCCAGGGTGACGCCAACCGTGGTGTCCAGCCCATACAGCACCATGCCAAGACTGTCGCCGACCAGCAGCAGATCGCAATGGGCATCCATCAGCCGCGCCATCGGCGTGGTATAGGCGGTGAGGGACACTATCGGGCGCTGATGCTTCAGCGCGGCAATGGTGGTGGGCGTCAGGCGTTTCTGGCGGGGCGGGGCGCTCACTCGGCGGCTTCCTTCTTGCTTTCGATGTCGATAACCCGGTTATCCAGCAGTTTGGTCGTGCCGATTTGTACGTAAAGCAGCACCAGAAACGGCTGGTCCAGATGGGGCAGGGTGGCGAGCGTATCGGGGTGACGCACGGCGACCACGTCGGGCCGCGCCAGCGGCTCGCGGGCAATGAAGGCGGCAAGGGCGGCTTCCATCTCCGCCGCATCGCGCAGACCGTTGCGATAGAGCCGTTCCGCCTCCTCCAGCGCTTTCGGCACGATGGCGGAGGCGGCACGCTGCTCCTCGGTCAGATAGACATTGCGCGACGAGCAGGCCAGCCCATCGGCCTCGCGCACGGTTGCCACCGGCACGACGCGCACCGGCATGGCGAGATCCTCGACCATGCGGCGGATGATCGCCACCTGCTGATAATCCTTCTCGCCAAAATAGGCGGCATCCGGCTGGACGATGTTGAACAGCTTGGTAACGACGGTTGCTACGCCCGCGAAATGGCCGGGCCGGGCCTTGCCCTCCAGCTCGCCGCCCAGCTCCGGCAGATCGACCACCGTTTGTATCGGTCGCGGATACATGTCGGCCACGCCAGGCGCGAACAGAAAATCGACGCTTGCTGCCTCCAGCATGGCGCTGTCGCGGGCGAGATCGCGGGGATATTTCTCCAGATCCTCGCCCTTGCCGAATTGCAGCGGGTTGACGAAGATCGACACCACAGTCACAGCGTTTTCAGTCTCCGCCTGTTCGACCAGCGTCAGGTGACCCTTATGCAGATAGCCCATGGTCGGCACGAAACCGATGGATTTTCCAGCCTTGCGGCAGGCATCGAGCCTTTGGCGCAGCGCTGCAATCGTGTTGATAATCTCCATGGCGGCCCTCCCGAACCCATTCTTTTTGCAGTAATAGATGTTTCTCAGACGAGGACATCAGCGCTGGTGATAAGCCTTGCGCCGTGAGCCTGCATGTCGGCAATCGCCGCCTCCACCGTCTGTGGATCGATGCCCCGGCTGCCGTCGATAATCAACCGCACAGTTACGCCCGGCAGCATGTCCAGCGCATCCAGCACGGAAAACTTGACGCAGTAATCGGTGGCAAGGCCCATGACATCCAGTTCGGTGACGCCCTTACCGATCAGCCAGGTGCTAAGGCCGGTCAGGGCTGCCTGATCGTTGTCGCGGAAAGCTGAATAGCTGTCCACCAACGGGTTCAGTCCCTTTTTCTGCACATGATCGATCCGGGAGAGATCGAGGCCGGGGTAAAACTCGGCATCATCCGTGCCCTGCACACAATGGTCCGGCCACATCATCTGCGGTTTGCCGGAAAGCTCGCCCAGTTCGAAAACCTTGGTGCCGGGGTGCTGAGAGGCGAAGCTGCCGTGATTGGCTGGATGCCAGTCCTGCGAGGCGAGAATCAGGTCATAGGCCCCGCTGGCCATCAGGGCATTGGCGATGGGGACGATCTGATCGCCTTCCGGCACCGGCAGATTGCCGCCCGGGCAAAAGCCGTTCTGGATATCGATGAGAAGCAGCGCCTTGGTCATGATCCCTCCTGCTGATTTTGCGCCAGACCATGGCAAGGTGGATCGATGCGCGCAAGGGTATGGGTAAGAGTATTTGGTCTCAAAATTTGATTTGCCGGTAAGATCGGTAGGAACCTAACGGTCGCTCATGCGTTTGCAGTTTACCTATGCGTAAATTTTTGACGCAGCCCCGCTTATTTTCAACATGCATCGGATTTGTCCTATGATCCTTATCGTTACAGCGGTCGTTTTCGCCGTCCTCGGGCTCGCGCTCGGCGGCGGAGGCGGCTATCTCCTGTCGCTCGGCGGTAGCCCGTTTTACCTCATCGCCGGTCTTGCCTTCATTCTCGTTGCGCTGCTTCTGTTGATGCGTAAGGCGGCTGCTCTGTGGATCTATGGGCTGTTCATTCTCGGCTGCCTAGGCTGGGCGATCTGGGAGGTCGGTTTCGACTGGTGGCAGCTTGGCACCCGCGGAGGGCTGGTCATCGTACTTGGCTTCGTGCTGCTTCTGCCTGCCATCCGCCGCAGGCTGGGACCGCTACATCGCCGTGAAGGCGGCATTGCGGCGAGCGCCTGGCCAGTAGCGCTGCCGGTGTTGGTCGCGCTTGTTGTCGCCGGTTATTCCATGACACAGGACCCCTATGACAAGCCGGGTACGCTGCCGATGGATGTGGCCAGCGCCACGCCATCCTATGGCGGCGACATGGCCGATGGCGAATGGCACCAATATGGCCGCACACCCTATGGCCAGCGCTATTCGCCGCTGACCCAGATCACCACCGACAATGTCAAGACGCTGAAGACCGCCTGGACCTACCAGACCGGCGATGTGAAACTGCCCGGCGATGTCGGCGAGACCACCTATCAGGTCACGCCGCTGAAAGTGGGCGACACGCTCTATCTCTGCACCCCGCACAATTGGGCCATCGCCGTGGATGCGGCAACCGGCAAGCAGAAATGGAAATTTGACCCCAATGTCGGCCTGAACCCGGATCGCCAGCACCAGACCTGCCGTGGCGTCACCTATTATGCCGATCCTGCCGCTACATCAGGTGCGCCCTGCGCCACCCGCGTCTATCTTCCGACCTCGGATGCGCGGCTGATCGCGCTCGATGCCGCCAATGGCAAGATCTGCGAGAGCTTTGCCGACAAGGGCGTGCTGCATCTGGAACAGGGCATGCCCTATAATCCGGCTGGCTATTACTATTCGACGTCGCCGCCGGTGATTGCGGCTGGCAAGATCATCATTGGTGGGGCGGTCAACGACAACTATTCCACCAAGGAGCAATCCGGCGTGATCCGCGCCTTTGACGTCCAGACCGGGGCGCTGGTGTGGAACTGGGACAGCGGCAATCCGGGCCAGACCCAGCCGCTTCCGCAAGGCCAGACTTACACCGCCAATTCGCCGAATAGCTGGTCGGTATTCTCGGTCGATGAACAGTTGGGCCTCGTCTATATCCCGCTCGGCAATCAGGTGCCGGACCAGTTGGGCATGAACCGCAGCGCCAATGTGGAGAAATATTCCTCCTCGGTCGTGGCGCTTGACCTCAATACCGGTGCCGACCGCTGGGTGCAGCAATTCGTCCATCACGACCTCTGGGACATGGATGTTCCTGCCCAGCCCGTGCTGCTGGATATTACCCGCGATGGCACCACTGTTCCGGCGCTCGTTGCCTCCACCAAGCAGGGCGATATCTATGTGCTGGACCGGCGCACCGGTCAGCCGATCATTCCGATCAAGGAACTTCCAGCCCCCGGCGGCACTATTCCGGAAGATCATGCGTCGCCGACCCAGCCGATTTCGGCCTTAAGCTTTCGCCCACCAAAGCTCGAAGAGCGCAATATGTGGGGCGTGACGCTGCTCGATCAGTTGGCCTGCCGCATCAAGTTCCATCAGTTGCGCTATGACGGCCAATATACCCCGCCATCGTTGCAGGGCTCGATCATCTATCCCGGCAATTTCGGCACGTTCAACTGGGGTTCGGTTGCTGTCGATCCGGAAAAGCAGGTCATGTTCGGCATGCCGACCTATCTGGCCTTCACCTCGCAGCTTGTGCCGCGCGATCAGGTTCCGGCCAAGGGCCAGGACGAAAAAGGTTCAGAACAGGGGCTGAACCGCAATGACGGCGCGCCCTATGCGGTCAAGATGGGTCCGTTCCTGTCGCCCATCGGCATTCCCTGCCAGGCGCCGCCATGGGGTACGGTTGCCGCTGTTGATCTGAAGACCGGCAAAATCGCCTATCAGCACCGCAATGGCACCGTGCATGACATGACGCCGCTGCCGCTGCCCTTCAAGGTCGGCGTACCCGGCATTGGCGGGCCGATGATTACCAAGGGCGGCGTGGCTTTCCTCGGTGCCGCCGTCGATAATTATCTGCGCGCCTATGACCTCGCCACTGGCAAGGTTCTCTGGGAAAGCCGGCTTCCGGCTGGCGGCCAGGCGACGCCGATGAGCTACGAACTGAACGGTAAGCAATATGTTGTCATGGTCGCTGGCGGCCACGGTTCTCTCGGCACCAAGCCGGGGGACTACGTGATCGCCTATACGCTGCCCTAGCCGGTCCGCCCCATAATCGCCGCTGACGGGCTGTAAATGGTGATGTCTGTGCTTACCTAGGCTCACGTACATGAGTACGCTCCGCTCCGGTTCTCGACATCACCATTTTCGCCACGTCATCGGCAATTCTGGAACGAACCGGCACCTCGCATTCCGCGAATACAAAATATTATAAAATCTCACCCCTTCCGGTTTTGACCGGGAGGGGTCTTCTTTTGAAACAATTGATTCAAATGTCCTTCCGCTACGGCAACCAAACCTTAACCATGAAGCCGTAAAACGAATCATCAGTATAAAGGATGGTTCGTATGCCCAACACTGCCGCCAAGCTTGAGCCCGTCGCCTCGACGCTGGCCTTCTTCCCGCTGGCCAGCCGCCGTGACATGGTGCGCGGTGCCGCCGTGACGCTGGACCGCCTGCAAGGCAACGATGCCACCATCTACTGGCGCGCCACCTGCCGCCAGCTCGGTGCCGAACTCCTCGACCTCGGCTGCCCCGAAGACGTGATGCGCGGTGAGATCATGAATTTCCAGGACGCCGTGCAAATGGAACTGATGTGGCTGCACCGGAATGAAGAAGCGCTGGGCTGATACGAAGGGTCATAAGGCCGTTCAGCTCAAGCTTTCATGTGATGGTCTGCCGTGATCCGTGATGATAATGGGTGCCGCCTCCGCGGGCCGCTTCGCCGCTGACATCCTGATTGAATTTGCGACTGGTTTAGCTGGACGTACCTATCGGCATACTCCATTGTATGAACATACCTACATACAACGCATCGCCTTTCTTGGTGCAATATGGAGGGCTGCAGTTTGGCGGATGCTTTCCATTGAGAGACAAGAGTAGTTTCAGCACCCTAAGCGTGTGGAGCTGAACTCCTTACCGTTGGTTGCCAGGAAGACTTGTCTCGTGGCTAGATCATGAATTTATAGAAGGCTATGCAAGTGGGACTGATATGGCTTGCTCAGAATTAAGACACGCGCCGTAAAATATTAGCTCGATCTTCAAATTTATTGAATTAAATTTTTTTTATAAAATATTTAATTTTCTTCATTTAAAAAATCCCGATCACTCAAGTATCGTTTTAGTAAATATACGCTGCGCAATTCATCAAATTGCTTTTGTTTTATGCCGTCTTCGCTGAATTCATATATGGTTGCATTTTTGTTTCTTAATAGGATAGGTGAATGGGTGGCAATAATAAATTGCGCTCCATTTCTGGATTTTTCTTTTATTGTTTCTGAGAGAATTATTTGATTCATAATTGATAATGGAGTGTCTGGTTCATCAAGTAAATATAGACCTTCATCATGAACTCTATTATTTATTAACTCAATTAATATTTGTCCGTAGGATTTTATGCCCAACTGATTGCTGTTAATTGTATCTATCAATTGTTGATTGTCGAATGAATTCTTCTTCAATGAAGAAGAGTGTGTTTCTTTACCATTATCGATTTCATAATCATTTAAATATTTTACATATCCTAGGATATCCTCTGATCTTAATAGCATTCTTGTTCGCGCTTTTTTTGTACGTGAAAAATAATACAATTCAGATAGTTTTGACGTAATGTTAAGATAAGGATCACTGGTAACGTGACCCGAATATCCTAGAGCATAGGCATCCATTCCAGCCGCTATTATCTTGATAATTGTTGATTTTCCGGAGCCGTTTTCCCCAGTGAAAAATGTGATATTACTACTGAATTCGATTGTTTTAGCTACGTCTATAATTTTTTTTAAATGAACTGGGCAGTCGGCCCAGTCCAAATTTTTTCGAGTAATTGATCTCAGGTAAACCATCTATCTAGCGGTTGAGTTGGCGTAGATTGCCAACGTCCATTTTTTTTCAATCATCGTCACCGCCGCCATCATCATCATCGTCACCAGGCGAGGTGTACCCACCTGAATCTTCGTCCCATGATTTTCCACCATTCTTGCTTGCGCAGTCATCGCACATCACGCCGCCGCTCATATTTCGAATTGAACCTGTCTGCCCAGGGGCGCCGCAAGAACTGCATCGGGCGCCTGATGAGCGGGCAGCTACTGCTTCATTTGACGTTAACAGTGCCGATGTTAGAAGAAGTATGCTCAGAAATGCAACTTTGACCATTTCAAATCCTCACTTATGTTCAACAAGTTTTGAGATAATTTGAATGCAGGCCCCCGCGAAAAAGCTGATGCAAAAATCGGGCAAAAATCCGACTATTTTCTTTCTGCAGTCATTTTTGAAATGAAAAAATCAATACATTCATCTGTATATCCTAATAAAAATCCGTCTACTTTATGTAAATCAATTATATCGAAGGCAATCGGGTTTTTTCCACTTTGAGCTTGTTCATATATCCATTTTGCTAATTTCCCCCGCCACTCCTGTCCTTTTAAGCAAAACCATCGCTTTTCGATAACTGGAGGAGTTCCCATTGCTGTGAATTTTACGAAAGTACCATTTAATACGTAAGGTTCAAATTCTTCTCCAGTGTACTGCGGCTCCATCCCTGGTTCGACTGAAAAAGTTGCCATGGGCTTTTCACCCCTTAGCATAAGTTCTAGTTCCTGGTCGTTATGTGGACCAATCAACGGAAAGCCGCATTTTCCAATTTCAGGTTCCAACTTATCTAACTCCCAAATTTTAAACAGCAGTTCGAATCAAGCCCGCTCTACAAACCCATCGAGCACCCGCTTCTGCCCCGCCCGGTCAAAATCGATCGTCAGCTTGTTCCCCTCAACGACAGACACATTGCCGTTGCCGAACTTGATGTGGAACACGCGGTCGCCGACTGTGAACTTTGATGGTTCATTGCTGGTGGATTTGGCGACCAACTGGCCGTCTATGGTTTGGCCGCGGGGGCCGCTTTCGCCGTAGCCGATGCGTTCGACCGTGTGGCCGGAGCGGCTGCCCCAGTTTTCGCGGGTGGCGTCGGTTTTGTTGGCCTGGGCGCGTTTCCAGCCGGGGGTGGAGTAGGAATTGGCAAACGGTTCCTGCTTGTCGAAGCGGGACTGGCCGTAGCCGCCGCGCCCATAGCCGCCATAGCTGGTTTCCACCTCCGCCACTTCCACATGGGCGGGCGGCAGTTCATCCAGGAAGCGCGACGGCATGGTCGATTGCCAGAGGCCATGGATGCGTCGGTTGGAGACAAACCACAGGTGACAGCGGCGCTTGGCCCGCGTCAGGCCGACATAGGCCAGCCGCCGTTCTTCCTCCAGCGCGGCGCGTCCGCCTTCATCCAGAGCACGTTGATGCGGAAACAGGCCTTCTTCCCAGCCGGGCAGGAACACCGTTTCGAATTCCAGCCCCTTGGCGGAATGCAGCGTCATGATCGATACGGCGTCGAGATTTTCGTTGGTCTCGGCATCCATCACCAGCGAGACATGCTCCATGAAGCTGCGCATGCTCTCGAAGGCTTCCATCGAGCGGATCAGTTCCTTCAGGTTTTCCAACCGTCCCGGCGCTTCCGCCGATTTGTCGTTTTGCCACATGGCGGTATAGCCGCTCTCGTCGAGGATCTGTTCGGCAAGCTCGGTATGCGGCGTGTTTTCCAGCAGATCCTGCCAGCGGCGGAAATCCGTCACCACGTCAAACAGCGCCTTGCGCGCCTTCGGCTTCAGCTCATCGGTCTCGATGATGTCGGACGCCGCCGCCAGCATCGGAATATCTCGTTTGCGGGCATAGTCATGCAGGGTACGCACCGTGGTGTCACCCAGACCGCGCTTCGGCGTGTTGACGATCCGCTCAAAGGCCAGGTCGTCGGCGGGCTGGCAGACCATGCGGAAATAGGCCATGGCATCGCGGATTTCCAAACGCTCGTAAAAGCGTGGACCGCCAATGACCCGGTAGTTCAGCCCAAGCGTTACGAACCGGTCTTCAAACTCGCGCATCTGGAAGGAGGCGCGCACCAGAATGGCCATGTCGTTGAGCTTATGCTGGTTGCGTTGCAGCTGCTCGATTTCCTCGCCAACTGCACGGGCTTCCTCCTCGGAATCCCAGGCGGCATGCACCACGACTTTTTCATCGTTCGGATCGACCCGGTCGGTAAACAGCGTCTTACCCAGACGCCCCTCGTTATGGGCAATCAGGAACCCGGCAGCGCCAAGAATATGCTCCGTCGAGCGGTAATTGCGCTCCAGCTTGATAACTTTCGCGCCCGGAAAATCCTTCTCGAAGCGCAGGATGTTGTCCACTTCGGCCCCGCGCCAGCCGTAAATCGACTGGTCATCATCACCGACGCAGCAGATGTTGACTGTGCCGTTTGTGACCTTGCCGTCAGCGGTTCTGCTGCTTGGCCGCTGCGCCAACAGTCGCAGCCACATATATTGCGCCGTGTTGGTGTCCTGATACTCATCGACAAGGATGTAGCGAAACCGCTGGTGATAATCCTTCAGCACATCCGGATTGGCGCGGAACATGCGGATCGGGTGCAGCAGAAGATCGCCGAAATCGCAGGCATTCAGGCTTTTCAGCCGGGCCTGGTAAGCGGCGTAAAGCTCGCGGCCCTTGCCATTGCCAAAGGCGCGCGCGTCGCCCTCGGGGATCTGCGCCGGGTCGAGGCCTTTGTTTTTCCAGCCGTCGATCATTCCGGCAAACATCTTGGCGGGCCAGCGCTTATCGTCCAGCCCTTCGGCCTGGATGAGCTGCTTGATCAGCCGCACCACGTCATCGGTATCGAGAATGGTGAAATCCGAGGTCAGGCCGACCAGCTCGGCATGGCGGCGCAAAAGCTTGACGCCGATGGAGTGGAACGTACCGAGCCACGGCATGCCCTCGACAGCGCCACCGACCAGAACGCCGACGCGCTCCTTCATCTCGCGGGCTGCCTTGTTGGTGAAGGTCACGGAGAGGATCTGGCTGGGGAAAGCGCGGCCAGTGGCGAGAATATGGGCGATACGGGTGGTCAACACCCGTGTCTTGCCGGTGCCGGCACCCGCCAGCACCAGAACCGGACCATCAAGGGTTTCCACCGCTTCGCGCTGTTCCGGGTTGAGGCCGGAGAGGTAATCCGGATTGCGGTTCTGGTCGCGCGCGGCCATGGCCCGCGCCGCGATGCCCAAACCGCCGCCCGCAGGCGTCGTGGTTTCCTTTTCCGGCGTAGCCGTGGCCTTTCCTCCCGCTGGGGAGGTCCGGGGTGCAGGCTCTTCGTCGAAGAAGGGAATATCGTCAAAACCGTTGCTCATGCTGCTCAATGTAGTGATTCTACTCCGAAAGGCCAGTGAAAACGTTCTTGTTTCATTCCAGATTCAGCGATGGGTCAGTGAAGAGAGGAAAAAACCTCCCTTAAAAGACGGTCAGAAACCTGATTGCAAATGGAAGGAAAATCACGCCAGCTTGCCTGAAAATCACAGCCGCGTGATGCCGCTCGCTGGTCGGAATTTTGTCACGAAAGCTTCATGGAAGCGACTTACGCCAATTCCAGTGTCGCTCGAAAAGCCGCTGGGGCTTTAAGAGATTGCTCGACGAACACGGGGATTATTCCGATGACTTTCATGAAAAAGATCGCCACGGGTGCGGCGCTTGCCGCCTTTTCGGTCGCCTTTACCGGTGCGGCTTTTGCCGCCGATATTTCCGGTGCCGGTTCCAGCTTCATCTATCCTGTGTTTTCCAAATGGGGTGAAGCCTACAAAGCCAAGACCGGCATCAGCCTGAACTATCAGTCCATCGGTTCAGGCGGCGGTATCAAGCAGGTCGAAGCCAAGACCGTCACCTTCGGCGCTACCGACAAGCCGCTGAGCGACGAAGAACTCACCAAGAACGGCCTGACGCAGTTTCCGATGGTGATGGGCGGCATCGTGCCGATGTACAATATCGAAGGCGTCAAGCCGGGCGAACTGGTGCTGGATGGCAAGGCGCTCGAAGCCATTTACATGGGTACGATCACCAAGTGGAACGACCCGGCGATTGTAGCCCTTAACAAGGGCGTCAAGCTGCCTGAGCAAGCCATCGTTGTCGTGCATCGCGCCGACGGTTCCGGCACGACCTTCAACTTCACCGATTACCTCAGCAAGGTTTCCGCCGAGTGGAAGAGCAAGATCGGCTCCGACACTGCTGTCGAATGGCCGGTTGGTATCGGTGCCAAGGGGTCTGAAGGCGTTGCCAACACGGTCAAGCAGACCGCTGGCGCTATCGGCTATAACGAATATGCCTATGTGATCCAGAACAAGCTTGGCTATGCCAAGATGAAGAACGACGCCGGCAAGGTGGTCGAGCCTTCGCTGGACAGCTTCGCTGCTGCCGCTGCCAATGCCGATTGGGCCGGTGCCAAGAATTTCAACGTCGTCATCACCAATCAGCCCGGCGAAAAGAGCTGGCCGATTGCTGCTTCCACCTGGGTGCTGATCCATAAGGACCCTGTCGACAAGGACGCGACCGAAGCCGCGCTGAAGTTCTTCGCCTGGGCCTACAAGGATGGCACCGGTGAAGCCAAGGCGCTGGAATATGTCGCTATTCCCAAGCCGGTTGTGAAGCTGATCGAAAACTCCTGGGATAGCATCCAGAAGGACGGCAAGCCGGTCTTCAAGGCGATGTAATCGCCGCTGGTCTTTCCTCTACAATAACAGCGGACGGTCATCGCCCGCTGTTTGCATATCTGAACCACTGCGCTGCCTTGTCCCTTCGGAAAGCTCTGTATGACTGTCATCCATCAACCGACCATGAGCGAGGACGAGCTAAGAACAGCTGCCGCCAAGCGGGTGCGCTTTGCCGATACAGTGTTCATCCGCGCCACCTGGCTTTGTGCCATGCTGGTTATGGTCGCATTGCTCGGAGTGTTCCTGTCGCTGCTGATCGAATCTCTACCGACCTGGCGCGAATTCGGCCTATCGTTCCTGTGGAACGAACGCTGGAGCCCGGCCAAGGACATTTACGGGGCCGCTGCACCCATTTACGGCACGTTGATTACCTCGGTCATCGGTCTGGTGATTGGCGTTCCCGTCAGCTTCGGCATTGCTATTTTCCTGACTGAAATGTGTCCGCCGCTGCTGCAACGGCCTATCGGTACGGCCATCGAGCTTCTGGCGGGCATTCCCAGCATTATTTACGGGCTCTGGGGCTTCTTTGTACTGGCGCCGATCATGCAATCCGTGGTGCAGCCAGCTTTGATTGCCACATTCGGAAATGTGCCTGTTCTCGGCCTGCTGTTCACCGGCGCACCCTATGGCATCGGTCTTCTGACAGCGGGGATCGTGCTGGCGATTATGGTCATTCCGTTCATCACCTCCGTGACCCGCGACGTGTTCGGCACGGTGCCGGTGCTGCTCAGGGAATCGGCCTATGGCATGGGCATGACCACCTGGGAAGTCGTCTTCCACATCATCATTCCCTATACGCGGCGCGGCTTGATCGGCGGCGTCATGCTGGGCCTTGGCCGGGCGCTGGGCGAAACCATGGCAGTCACCTTCGTGATCGGCAATTCACACCGGATCGCGACCTCGCTGTTGTCGCCCGCCACTACGATTTCCGCTTCGATTGCCAATGAGTTTTCCGAGGCGACGTCGGATCTCTATACGTCCAGTCTGGTGGCGCTCGGTCTCATCCTGTTCTTCATCACCTTTGCAGTGCTGGCGCTTGCCAAGTGGCTGATCGGGCGCAGCGAAAGTTTTTGAGGCCAGCCGATGTCGATTGTTTCCCGCCGCTATCTCGTCAACCGCATTGCCCTTGGCCTGTCGCTAGCCTCGGCCATGCTTGGTCTCGCCGTTCTGGCGGCAATCCTGTGGACGCTGTTCAGCAATGGTCTGCAAGCGATCACGCTTGACCTCTTCACCAAGATGACACCGCCGCCCGGCTCTGATGGCGGTCTTGCCAATGCCATCTACGGCTCCTTCATGATGACGCTGCTGGCAACCGTGGTGGCAACGCCAATTGGTATTCTGGCTGGTACCTATCTTGCGGAATACGGGCGTGGCACCAAGCTTGGCATGGTGGCGATCTTCGTCAATGATATCCTGTTGGCCGCACCGTCCATCGTCATCGGCCTGTTTGTCTATACGCTGATGGTCGTGCCGTTCCGGCATTTTTCCGGCTATGCCGGGGCTGCCTCGCTGGCGTTGATTGCCATTCCGGTCATCAACCGCACCACCCAGGATATGCTGGCGCTGGTGCCGGATGCGATGCGCGAGGCGGCGGCGGCGCTTGGCGCGCCGCGCTGGAAAATCATGACTTCGGTGATCTGGCGCAGCGCCCGCTCCGGCATGCTGACTGGCGTGCTGCTGGCTGTTGCCCGGATCAGCGGCGAGACGGCACCTTTGCTGTTTACCGCCCTCAACAATCAATACTGGACCGCCGATCTCAGCCAGCCGATTGCCAATCTGCCGGTGGTGATCTTCCAGTTCGCCATGAGCCCCTATGAGGATTGGCAGCGGTTGGCCTGGGGCGGGGCGTTGCTGATCACGGTGACGATCCTGGTTTTGAATATCGTCGCACGAAGCCTGTCGGCGGGGTTGTTGTTCGGAAAGAAGGAAAGATAGATGCAAATGTCTGATACGGGTACAAGGACGCCCCTGATGCGCGCACCTCTGCAAGCCTTTAATCCGTCCGATATCGGCCGCCCTATCAAGGTCGAGGCCAAGCAGCTGTCGTTTTATTACCAGAATGGCTATCAGGCGATCAAAAATGTCGATCTCGGCCTGCGTGACCGCACGGTCACCGCCTTTATCGGCCCGTCCGGCTGTGGAAAATCGACCTTGTTACGGATTTTCAACCGGATGTATGATCTCTATCCGGGTCAGAGGGTGACGGGCGAGGTTTTGCTCGACGGACGCGATATTCTCAACCCATCCGAAGACCTGAACCGGCTGCGCGCCAAGATTGGCATGGTTTTCCAAAAGCCGACGCCGTTTCCGATGTCGATCTACGAGAATATCGCTTTCGGCATCCGCCTTTATGAAAAGCTCTCCAAGCCGGATATGGACAATCGCGTTGAAGCAGCACTTCAGGAAGCAGCACTTTGGGGCGAGGTGAAGGACAAGCTGCATCAGAGCGGGCTTGGTCTTTCCGGTGGCCAGCAACAGCGCCTGTGCATTGCCCGTGCCATTGCCGTCAAGCCGTCCGTGCTGCTGCTGGATGAGCCAGCCTCGGCGCTCGATCCGATCTCGACCAGCAAGCTGGAAGAATTGATCGAAACCCTGCGGTCCACCTATTGCATCGCCATCGTCACCCATAATCTGCATCAGGCGGCGCGTATCTCGCAATATACCGCCTTCATGTATCTGGGCGAACTGGTGGAATTTGACCGCACCGAAGCGATTTTCAGCGCCCCAAGCGACCAGCGTACCAGCGATTATGTGACCGGCCGGTTCGGCTGATCGTTCGGGGATGACGCTCACAGGATATTGGCAATTCCTGCCGCAATGACTGGACAAGCCTGTCTGGTCTGGCCATACCTGCAACCAATTGAAAAAATGGTTAGAGTTTGTCAGGGAAAAGTGGAAACCGGTTTTCCCGAAAAAACAAACGAAACTAGAGAATCGAGAGACTGTTTGGTTCAATCTGAACCTGACAGATTCTCGAGATGCAGGGAGACGGGCATGAGCAGGAAGGATGTCGTGGCGGGAATGCGCAACGAGGAGGGGATTGCACTCGTTCTGGATCTGCTCAAGCAGTCCTTCGGCGAGCGGTTCCAGACCGGGCAATCCTTCCGGGAGCAACATGCCCACACCACCACCTATCTGCCGGCGCAATTGCCCGATGGGGTGGTTTTCGTCGAAAGCGCCGAGGATGTGAAGACCGTTGTGCGGGCCTGCGCCCAGCATAAGGTGCCGATGGTGCCGTTTGGGGTTGGCTCTTCGCTGGAGGGGCAGGTCAATGCGGCGCATGGCGGCATTTCCATCGATTTCACCCGGATGGACCAGGTTATCGAGGTCAATGCCGAGGATCTCGACTGCACCGTCCAGCCCGGTGTGACGCGCGAGGCGCTGAACACCTATCTGCGCGATACCGGCCTGTTCTTCCCCATCGATCCCGGCGCCAATGCCTCGATCGGCGGCATGGCCTCGACCCGTGCCTCCGGCACCAATGCGGTGCGCTATGGCACGATGAAGGACAATGTCATGGCTCTGACGGTGGTGACTGCCAATGGCGAAGAGATCCGCACCGCCCACCGCGCCCGTAAATCTTCGGCGGGCTATGATCTGACGCGGCTGTTCGTCGGTGCCGAAGGCACGCTGGGGGTGATCACCTCGATCACCCTTAAACTCCAGGGCATCCCCGAAAAGATCGGTGGCGGGGTCTGCGCCTTTGCTGACGTTAAATCGGCCTGCGACGCCGTGATCATGACCATTCAGATGGGCATTCCCGTGGCGCGGATCGAGCTGCTCGATGCCATGCAGGTCCGGGCCTGCAATGCTTATTCCAACCTCAGCCTGCCGGAAAGGCCGACGCTGTTTCTGGAGTTTCACGGCACGGAGCAAACGGTGGCCTTGCAGGCGGAGCAATTCGCCGCCATTGCCGAGGAATATGGCGCCGAAGATCTGCGCTTCACCTCCGATCCGCAGGAGCGCGCCCAACTTTGGAAAGCACGTCACAACGCCTATTGGGCTGGCCGGGCGCTGGCCCCGGAGCTGGCGGGCTTGTCCACCGATGTCTGCGTACCGATCTCCAAACTGGCGGAATGCGTGGCTGAAACCCAGGCCGATATTGCAGAGACCGGGCTTCTGGCGCCGATTGTCGGCCATGTCGGCGATGGCAATTTCCATTTGCTGATCCTGTTCGACGACAAGGACGCTGAGAATGTCGATAAGGTAGAGGCGTTCATGGCGCGGTTGAACGACCGTGCGCTGGCCATGGATGGCACCTGCACCGGCGAACATGGGGTCGGTCAGGGCAAGATGTCCTATCTGGAAGCTGAGCTTGGCGGCGCATTGGATGTGATGCGCCAGGTAAAGCGTGGACTGGACCCCGACAATCTGTTTAATCCGGGCAAGATCTTCCGGCTTTGATCCGCAGGCTTAAAGCCGTTACGATAATGAGTAAGCCGTTATGATAACGGGCATGAAACACCATAGGGAGTCGCAGTGCTAGGCAGACTGTTCATCGCGTTTGGCGGATTGGTCGTGGTGGCGCTGTTTGCCGCGCTTCTAGCGCCGCTTTTCGTCAACTGGACGGATTTCCGCAAGGATTTCGAGGATCAGGCCAGCCGTCTTCTCGGTAAAAAGGTGGTGGTCCACGGCGCTGTCGAGGCACGTATCCTGCCGTTTCCGTCGATCACGATGAATGACGTTACGGTCGGGCCGGGCACCGATGGCAAGACGCTGGCGCATGTGGCGCGGTTTTCCATGGATGCCGAGCTTGCGCCGTTTCTGTCTGGTGAGGCCCGGATTTTCGCTATGCGGATCGAGCAGCCGAATGTGCGGCTGAGACTGTTGCCGGACGGTTCGCTGGACTGGTTGCAGGGCAGCCAGCCAAGCCTGCCGGGCCGCAATGTCGTGCTGGAAAAAGTCACTGTTGTCGATGGCGCTCTGACCCTGGTCGATCAGCAGACAGGCCGCACCCGCCAGGTCAGCGGTCTGAATGCCGATATGACGGCCCGCTCGCTGGCTGGTCCGTGGACGGTGTTGGGGCAGGGGGCGCTGGATGGCCAGTCCGGCAATTTCTCGCTGTCCAGCCTGCAACCGGACCCGGCCAAGGGCGCGGTGCCGGTGAAAATCCATATCGCGCCTGATGCAACACCTGTCGATATCGACCTGTCCGGCGATCTCGCGCTTGTCGACAAGCGCCCGACATTGCAGGGTAGCTTCCTGGCTGCCTTGCGCGCCAATGCCGAGGACGGTCAGGTAAGCGCACCAATGGGCAACCCGGTGCTGCCGCCGCGCATCAAGGGCAAGTTCGAACTGGCCAATGATCGGGTGCGGGTACCGGAATACCGGATGGAAATCGGCGCCAGCGACCAGCCCTACATCATCACCGGCGAGGCGACGCTGGATAGCGGCAAGGCGCCGGAATTCCTGCTGACAGCCGAGGGCCAGCAGATCGACGTCGATAAGTTGACGCCCACCCTGCCGAAGGGCAAGACCGGTCGCCAAATGCAGAATTCCGCCCGCCAGCGCATCCAGTCGCTGATAGCGCTGGCAGACCGGATCCCCATTCCCGACATGCCGGGTCGCGCCAGCCTGAAACTGCCGGCGATTGTCGCAGGCGATACCGTTATCAGAGACATCACCCTGGATCTGCGGCCCGCCGGAACCGGCTGGCAGGTGGACAAGGCGGTTGCCACCCTGCCGGGCCGCACCCAGGCGGAAGCATCGGGACGGTTGCAGTTGAAGGGGCAGGCATCGTTTAACGGTTCGCTGCTGGTGGCCTCAAGCCAGCCTTCCGGGCTGGCTTCCTGGCTGTCGGGCGATGTCGATCCGGCCATCCGGCAATTGCGCACGGCGGGTTTTTCCGCCAACGTCAACCTGACCTCTGACCTGCAACGGTTCGAAAAGCTTGAACTGGCCATCGGGCCAGCCAGCCTGCATGGCCGTCTTGAGCGTCGATCAGCCGATGGCGCCATGCCCAGCCTGTCCTTTGATCTCGCTGGCAATGCCTTCGACTTCGATGCAACGAAGGCACTGGCCTCGCTGGTGTCCGGCGATGCCAGCGACGATGCACTGCTGAGCCACCAGATCGCCGGGAACATCAAGGTCGATGCCTTTTTGGCATTCGGCATCACAGCGCGTGATGTGGACGGGCTGTTTACCTACAAGGATGGCGGGTTTTCAGTGCGCAAGCTGGATATCGGCAATCTTGCCGGTGCCAGTATCAAGGCGACTGGCGAAGCCACCGGCTCGCTTGCCGATTATAGCGGCAAGGCGCAGGTCATGCTGCATGCTGACGACATCAGCGGATTTCTGGCCATGCTGCATCAGCAATTGCCGCAGCACCCGCTGCTCGCCCGGCTGGCGTCCAGTGGACAATGGTATTCCGATGCCGATATCGTGGTGAATGCCCGTTTTGGCGATGCCCAGTATGGCGGCTTGCAGGTCGATCTACAGGGCAAGGCGAATGGCACGGCGGTCAATGCCGCCTATCGGCAGGACAGCCTGTTTGATGTGTTCGACGATTCTGAGAAGAGCTTTTCGCTGACCGCTGCCAATGAAGAACCTTCGGCGCTGTTGGGTCAGCTTGGCTTCGATCCGCTGCCGGTGCCGATGGATGGCGGTGCGAAACTGACCCTGCAATTAAAGCAGCAGGGCACCGCGCCAGCGGATGGCCAGATGTCGCTTACGGCAGGGGCGACCCGGCTTGGGGTGAGCGGAACGGTCAATCTCGGTGCCGAACTGTTCTTGCAGGGCAAGGGCAAGGTGGAACTGGCCAGCGACGATATTGCCCCATTGCTGATCATGAATGCAGTCAGTCTCCCCGGCATCGACACCGGTCTGCCGATCACCCTAACCGGCGACATCGAGCGGCAGGGCGACAACAAGACTCAATTGAACGATATCAAAGGCGCGGTTGCGGGCGATGGCTTGTCCGGCTCGCTGGTGCTGGAGCCAACGGCTTCAGCGGTTAAAATCGGCGGTGCGGTTGCGGTGGATACGCTTGATCTCGAGTGGCTCGCATCGACGGTGATCGGTCCGGTCAAGGATGCCGCATCGGATGCCTTATCAGCGGCGAACGTGCACCCCCCTGTCTGGGGCGACATGCAGATGGACATCGGTCTTAAGGCTGGCACACTCGATCTTGGCCCGCTGCCCGCCGCCCGTGATGTTGCAGCGCGCCTGACGCTGGTGGATGGCGGCATGGCGCTGGAGGATCTGTCCGGCACGCTGTTTGGCGGCGCTCTGTCCGGGCGCATGTCGCTCGCCAATAACCAGGGCACGGCTTTCCTGCGCAGCAGACTGTCCCTTGCCAATGCCGACTTGGGCAAGATCTGGCCTGACAGCGGCCTGTCCGGTCAAGCCAGGCTGCAAGTGATGGCGGAAGGCAGCGGCAGCAGCGCCCAAGGCCTGCTTGGATCGGTCAACGGTTCCGGCCAGGTCGATCTCTCCGCTTTGACTATCCCGGAACTGGACCTCTCCAGCTTTCCGGCACTCTCGGCGGCTTTTGGAACTGCGACCAGTGAGGTGACGGCGGAGCAGGTCTCCGCAGCTCTGACACCACTACTGGCCCGCGCGCCAGCCCGGCTGGGCGACGTGACCATGCCGTTTACGCTGAGTGACGGTAAAGCCCGGATGCAGGGCGTCAAAGTCCCAGCCAAGGATGCCGCTATCGAGACACAGGCCGTCGTGACGGTTGCCTCCGGTGACGTCGATGCCGATGTCCAGATCGCTTTCGATCCGGCTACGGCGGTCTCTACGCCTGGGGAGGCTGGTGCAGCGCAGACGGGTTCTGGGCAGGCAACGGCGGGAGATGCCGCGCCGACCGTCCACCTGCTGCTGACGGGTCCGCTTGCTGCGCCCAAGCGGCAGTTGGATGTCCGCGAAATGGCAAGCTACCTCTCGCTCCAGGCATTTGAGCGTGAGCGCCGACGGGTGGAAACATTGCAAGCGGCTGTGTTGGAAAAGCAAAGGCTGCGGCGCGAAGTGGCCTATTATACCGCCCTTGCCGCGGAGCGTGCGGCGGCGCAGGCCAAGGCTGCGGCGGCAGCCGATGCCGCGGCACGGGCCGCGGAGGCTGCGGCGAGAGCGGCGGATCGTGGTGCTGGCAATGCTGCGCCATCAACACCGCGCGATGGGCCGAATAACGGTTTTAAACTGGAGTTGCAGGATTTGCCCGGAGTGCAATAATTTACGTGCAATAACGGGAGTGCATAACGGCAGCTTACCGCCTGATGGCTTTGCTGCGCGCACTTTTGCGGCCTTATGAACTTGCCACTTGTCGAAAAGACAAAAAAGTACCGCTATGCCATCATGGCAGAGCGGTGCTGCGTCTCGATAGAGATCGATCAGAAAATTTCAGAGGAAGGCTTCGCGCTGGCCAAACGGAGGCATGGCGCCGCCACCCATGTTACCGCCACCGAAATTCGGGAACTTGCCTTCAAAGCCTTCGAAACCTTCAGGTGCGGAACCTTCGGCGGAGGTCGATGTCTCGGAGGAGGTGCTGGTGGATGATGCTGTTGTGCTGGTCGATGCTGTCGCGTCGGTGGTGGTCTGCTCTTCGCTTGGCTTCTGCATGCGGCCCATAGGCGGCATCATCGGCATGGACATCTGGGAAGAAACTGCGCTTGTCATATTTGAAATCCTTTTCAAATTAAGTTGGCGCTGTTGGAGGGGGCGTATCGGGTGGAGAAATTCTGCACCATTCCCGGGCGTCCTGCAGCTTTCAGCGCAGCCTGACCATAGTAGTCGTTCCCTAATGAAACGTTATTCAACATAACCTTTGTTCGGAGATATCGGTCGGATTAACATAACTTTACTTCATGGGCCCCTGAAACGTACCAGCTTGGCTAACCAGGCAGTAAACTGGAATACGACAGGCCTCTTGGTGGGGCATATAAAATGCCCAAATTGTCGCGTTGGCGAATCGATTGCCGAATCATTGGCTCAGTCACAGGCAAGCGCATTTTCAATGCGAATCGGAACCTGCCTGTTTGAGCCATTCCAGCACATAGAGCCGCAGCGCTGACGAGAGATTGCAATCAGCCGGACGTTTGCCGTCAATATCGGCAATCAATGCAGCAATCGGGACATTGCGGCGTTCGGCAATCGCCCGAATTTCCTGCCAGAAGGCATCTTCCAGTGAAAAACTGGTGCGATGGCCATGGAGGGAAATAGAATGCTTGCGGATCAGCGGCATAGAGTGCGCCATTCAAGGGACATAAAAAGGCAAGCGACTGGTTTGGCACGTCCGCATCCTGGCTTGGGCAATGCTGGCTTGGACAGTGCTGGCAGGAGCGATAGGAGCAGACGTCGCTTTCAGCCTTGTTCGTCTGGCGCAGGACTGGTCGGTTTCGGTTCCAGCTTTGAATTGTCGAGAGCAGCGCGGGCCTTGTCGTTCAGTGCGCTGGTCAGGTTTTTCTCAGCCTTGCTTCGCCCGAAACTCACGCGGTTCTGATCCGCGATCTTTTCCTTTTCGGTGCGCGCTTTGGCTTTCCTGACCTGACGCAGATTAACGACTTCGCCCGACATGCGCTGCTTTCCTTGGCTGGCCCGCCTTACTGCTTCTTTCGAAACGCATCCAGGGAGACGACAGAGCCTTCCTTCTTTTCGCCTTCCGGCTTGTCGGCAGCGCCATCCTCGGATTTTTCCGATTCGGCGGCCAGCGGATAGGCGGTGATTTCGGCAGAATTTTCGTCTTCTTCAACCTGGGGTACATCGAATTCCAGTTCGAAATTCACCGAAGGATCGTAGAAGCCGCGAATTGCATTGAAAGGAATGACCAGTTTTTCCGGCGTGTCGGAGAAGGACAGGCCCACTTCGAACAGGCTGTCGGTGACCTTCAGGTCCCAGAACTGGTGCTGGATGACGATGGTCATCTGCTCGGCATATTTGGCCTTGAGGTGCTGGGAGATGCGTACACCCGGAGCGCCCGTCAGAAAGGTGATGAAAAAATGATGTTCACCCGGCAGCCGGCCCGTTGCGGCGACTTCGGTCAGCACCTTGCGGATAACGCCGCGCAATGCGTCCTGAGCCAGAATGTCGTAACGGATGTGGTCCTGCCCCATATGGTCCTGTCTTTCTTCTGCGTCCGGTCATGTGCATCACGAATGATGCGCGTGTCTGTTGTTTATAAGCCATGCAAGGCTTTGGCGCAAAGCCCGATTCCGCTTCTATCTATATCACTATAAATCAAACTCAAGGGCGAGGGTAGGGCTCAGGGGAGGACGCGAGGGTGGCTGGATGCGCGAGGAGGCTCAGATAGCAAGCCATTCAGCATACAACAGCTACGGCATCTGGATGTGGCCAAACAAAGAATATTGAAGGGCAAGGGATATGAAGGGAGGGAGAAAGTGGAGGTTTCTGTTGCCAGGTACCTCCGAACCCCGCCTTACGGTGCTACCCGTAAGGACTTAGTTTGGGTTTCTGGCACCGCGATTAAGCAGCGACAGCGTAACCCTGAGCGTTGTTGTCATTTGCAACTACACTTGTGACCCGATGACGGTGGTATCATGCCGAGCAAAAGTTCGATCTTTACGCCCTTGTCGATCCTATTTCGCCCCCATCAAAAGCCGGTCACAAAGACCGACCGGTTTTTGGTGGAGGCGCCGGGTACCGCCCCCGGGTCCAATAGGTTTATTTCACCGACCGTTTATTGCCATAGCCGATGCAAGCACCGGCAAGTGGGATATAGATATTTTATGAACGCATGAAAAGGGGTCGTTGGCCGATTTCACATGTTTTGCGGCCCGCCTTTGCCGAAACTGCGGAATAGGCAATCCCACTCGAGTGCCATTATTCCGGCGTCACTACAGTTTAGGTGTCACGTCTATGATGTAGAACAGGCTATTCTGTACAGGAATGCTTTTCTGTACCATGTAAGTTACCGTATAGGCTGCATTTTCAAACATGACGTTTGCCGTATCGCCATGAGGATTGATGTCTTTCGGGTTGCTGTCCACCCATGTTTGCACTGCATTGCCAAAGTTGCCGAGGTCGAGTCCAAGTTGTTCCGCGGCGTAGGTCCCGGTTAATTGCCATTCAACCTTCACGATAATTCCTTCCAAGCTATCGGAATTTTCCAGTTTATAGACCGGTAGTAACCTTCAAAAAATCGCGGCTGTGTCTGTACCGAAAGATACATTCGGTTCAGAAGCGCGATTTTGTGATGCCGGGACCGATTGTCGTGGAAAGATGTGCTATCCGTGCTTTATCTTCGCGGCTGGTGCCTTATCATGGCAGTTCTCCGGAAATGAGTGGGCGACGATGAAGCAATATCTCGATCTTTTGCAGCATGTGATGGAAAACGGCTCCGACCGTGGCGACCGTACCGGGACTGGCACACGCTCGGTCTTTGGGTATCAGATGCGGTTTGACCTCGCTGAGGGCTTCCCGGTCCTGACCACCAAAAAACTGCATCTGCGCTCAATCATCCATGAACTCCTGTGGTTTTTGAAGGGCGATACCAATATTGCCTATCTCAAGGAAAACGGCGTTTCCATCTGGGACGAGTGGGCCGATGAAAATGGTGATCTCGGACCGGTCTATGGCGCGCAGTGGCGCTCCTGGCCAAAGCCCGATGGTGGCCATATCGACCAGATTGCCAATCTCGTCGAGAGCATCAAGACCAACCCCAATTCCCGTCGCCATATCGTCTCGGCCTGGAACCCGGCCGAGGTGGACGACATGGCGTTGCCGCCCTGCCATTGCCTGTTCCAGTTCTATGTGGCCGAGGGCAAGCTCTCCTGCCAGCTCTACCAACGCTCCGCCGATATTTTCCTCGGCGTGCCCTTCAATATCGCCTCCTATGCGCTGCTGACCATGATGGTGGCGCAGGTGACGGGGCTGAAATCGGGCGATTTCATTCATACGCTGGGGGATGCGCATCTCTACGCCAATCACTTCGAGCAGGCACAGCTGCAATTGAGCCGGCAGCCGAAACCCTTGCCGGTGATGCGGATCAATCCAGACGTGAAGGATGTTTTCGGCTTTGCCTTTGAGGACTTCAGCCTGGAAAACTATAGTGCCGATCCTGTCATCAAGGCACCGATTGCGGTCTGATACCAAGTCTCTGACATGCTCACGCATCCTCGCCTTGAAGGCATTGCAAATATCTCAAATGCTTGCACCGCTTGAGATGTTTGCAAGGGGAATACCAACTGCCATTTTCAATAGTCCTTGGTGTGATACAATTTTTCGGTGTTGGTCACGACAATGTTACCGAGAATTTCAGTGACAGAATGCCGCAGCTGTGGTTTCGCTCTTTCATCGTTTCTTCCTAAAAAGGTTTAGGTTTCATGATCTTCACTCGACTGAGCCCTTGGGCTCCGACAGTCCTTAGCATCCTGCGTATTATTGCGGGCCTGCTGTTTCTTGAACATGGCATGAGCAAGCTTCTGGGCTTTCCGCCCTCGGATATGAACCCGGCTGTGATGTCGCTGCCGTGGATTGCCGGCTGCATCGAGCTGGTTGGCGGCGCACTGATCACCATCGGTCTGTTCACCCGCCCAGCCGCCTTCATCGCGTCGGGCATGTGCGCTTTTGCCTATTTCCTCGTGCATGCCCAGATGGGCTTTTACCCGATGAACAATCACGGCGAGCCGGCTATCCTGTTCTGCTTCGTGTTTTTCTACATCGTCTTTGCCGGCCCTGGCCCGCTCAGCGTCGATGCGGCGATGCGCAAGGAATAGTCTGCCTGTAAAGGTTGGATTTAGCGCGTCGGACCGAAAAGTGGGAACCGGTTTTCGGAAAATTCCGATGCGTAAACAAAAACTTAGAGCATCGTGCTGCGTTCAATTTTCAGTACGATGCTCTAAGGCCGCCGTCGCGTTGATGGCGGCCTTTTTTATGGACGTTTACGGTGGCTCGTGACACCACTTCGCCCGGTAAATGAAGAGAGCAGACCATGCCGAAAATCTCCATTGTCGTTGCCGTCTCAAACAACGGCGTGATCGGTCGCAACGGCGACATGCCCTGGAAGCTGAGTACCGATCTCAAGCGGTTCAAGGCGCTGACGCTTGGCAAGCCGCTGGTGATGGGCCGCAAGACCTTCGAGAGTTTCGGCTCCCGACCGCTTCCCGGTCGCCCGCATGTGATCGTCAGCCGTCATGCCGATATCGTCATGCCCTGGGTGGAAACCGTGCGCAGCCTTGAGGCGGGGCTTGAGCGGGCAGGGCAGATTGCCGGGGATTTGGGGATAGAGGAGATCTGCGTGATCGGCGGCGGTGAAATCTACCGGCAGGCTTTGCCGCTGGCTGATATCCTGCATGTCACCCATGTGGAGACGGAGATTGCCGACGGCGATACGGTTTTTCCGGCAATCGATCCGTCACAGTTTGAAAAACTGCATGAAGAGGCCGTGCCAGCCGGCGAACGCGACAGTTTCGCCACGCGCTACACGATCTATCGGCGAAAAGCGGCTTTGTAACCGTTTATTTCCATAGAAATCGAAGAAGTTAGGGCCTTTTCGTTGAAAGGCGTCGCCGCGATCCCTATAACGGGATTAATCCGGGTGGATGCCTTTTTGACGGCGCCGTTGCGGGCCTTTGCACAACAGTTATGGACTGAAATAGTCTTTGGCGTGGATTGTGCAGGAGACTAGAGGTTTTGCAGCGTCGTGCCGGGTTTACGAGCTCCATGGCGCTGTTGGGAGCATTCTCAGAAAAAGAGGTTTTGATGCCTTGGAGTAATCAGAACGGCGGCGGCCCGTGGGGCGGCGGCGGTGGTAATAACAACGGTGGTAATAACAATAATGGAGGACCGTGGGGGCAGGGACCGAACCGGCCTCGCGGCAATGGCGGCGGTGGCAAACAGCCGCCGGATCTGGAAGACATTATCAAGCGTGGGCAGGATCAGTTCAAGAACCTGGTTCCTGGTGGTCTGGGCGGAGGCATGGGCCTGATCGTCGTGCTCGCCGTGGCCGGTCTCTGGTTGACCCAGGCCGTTTATACCGTGCAGCCGGATGAGCGCGGCGTGGAAATGCGTTTCGGCAAGCCGAAGGACGAAATTTCCGCCCCCGGTCTGCATTTCCATCTCTGGCCGTTTGAAACGGTGGAGAAGGTCAAGGTGACCGAGCAGCAACAGAATATCGGTGCCAAGGTTGCCTCCAATTCCACGGCTGGCCTGATGCTGACCGGCGACCAGAATATCGTCAACGTGCAGTTTTCCGTGTTGTACACGGTCAGCGATCCGAAGGCCTATCTGTTCAATCTTGAAAGCCCGCCGCAGACTTTGCAGCAGGTGGCGGAGAGCGCCATGCGCGAAGTCGTCGGACGTCGCCCGGCCCAGGAAATTTTCCGTGATGCCCGTCAGTCTATCTCTGTCGACGTGCGCAACATCATCCAGGGGACGATGGACAGCTACGGTTCCGGCATTTCCATCAATTCGGTGGCTATCGAGGATGCGGCGCCGCCGCGCGAAGTCGCCGATGCGTTCGATGAAGTGCAGCGTGCCGAGCAGGACGAGGACCGCTTCGTCGAGGAAGCCAACCAATATTCCAACCAGAAGCTTGGTCAGGCCCGTGGCCAGTCCGCGCAGATGCGGGAAGAGGCTGCTGCCTACAAGGATCGCGTCGTGAAGGAAGCCGAGGGTGAGGCGCAGCGCTTCATCTCGATCTACGACCAGTATACCAAGGCGCCGGACGTGACCCGCACGCGGCTTTACATTGAAACCATGGAGCAGGTCCTGAAGAAATCCAACAAGGTGATCGTTGATGAGCAGGGCCAGGGTGTGGTTCCCTATCTGCCGTTGAACGAAATCGGCCGCATGGGCACCCAGCCAGCACAGGGAGGCAAGTAAGATGACCAATCGTCTTCCTGCCGTGCTGATCGGCTTAGCCATCGTGCTTCTGCTGATCTACTCTTCGGTTTTCGTCATCAACCAGCGCCAGCAGGCCGTCGTCGTGCGCTTCGGCCAGATCAAGGCGGTCTATAGCGAGCCTGGCCTTTACTTCAAAATGCCCTTCGCCTTTGCCGGCGCCGACAAGGTGCAGATTATCTCGGATCAGTCCCTGCGATTTGATCTGGACAATATCCGTGTCCAGGTTTCCGGCGGCAAGTTCTATGAGGTCGATGCCTTCCTGATCTACAAGATCACCGATGCCCGCCGCTTTATCGGGATCGTTTCGGGTGGTGACCGCGATCTGGCGGAAGCGCGGCTTCGCACCCGTCTCGATGCATCCTTGCGTCGGGTCTACGGTCTGCGCGGCTTCGAGGCCGCCCTGTCGGATGCCCGTTCGCAGATGATGCAGGAGGTTGCCGACGATCTGAAATCGGATGCGGAAAACCTTGGTATTACCATTGAGGACGTGCGCATTCGCCGCACCGACTTGACCCAGGAGATTTCGCAACAGACCTATGCCCGGATGCGTTCCGAGCGTCTGGCCGAAGCCGAACTGATCCGGGCGCGTGGTAATGAAGAGGGCCAGCGTCGCCGGGCCATCGCCGACCGTCAGGTTGTCGAGTTGCAGGCCGATGCGCAGCGCGATTCGGAAATCCTGCGCGGTCAGGGTGATGCTGAACGCAACCGGGTGTTCGCCGATGCCTATCAGCGCGATCCGTCCTTCTTCGAATTCTACCGGTCGATGGCGGCTTACGAGGCATCGCTCGGCACGACTGGGACGTCCATGGTGCTGTCGCCGAATTCGGAATTCTTCAAGTTCTTCCGTTCGCAGGCTGGAACTGGGGCGGCAACGCCCACAGCACCTGCCGCCAACTGATAGACACATCTTTAAAGTCAAAAGGGGCCGGGTCATTCCGGCCCCTTTTTCTATGGGCCGGCCCCTTTTCTATGGGTATGTCATTTGCACATATCTCAACCGCCTGATGCAGTTGAGATCGCCGAATCCTTCGAAACGACGATGCCTCAGCATTTTGGGGGGCGGGTATAAACGGTACTTCGCGCCATGACGCCGCCCTATACTCAAGATAGCGTGAACAAACCCGGCAAGGCGGTTTCGGTTTGTAGCCATGCGTCCTATGATCGGTCGGATGCGAGTAGGAATGAAACTCACGATGAGGAAGCTTATGATCAAGTGTTGCGGACCGGCCACCCGCCTTCTGACCTCTGTTGTCGTCGGGGGCATGGTCAGCTTTGGGCCTGTGGCCACGAGCACGGCAGCCTTCGCGCAGGTCAAGACCGCAGCGCCGATTCCCCCATCGCCGCCTGCTTCCGGCCCTAGTGCATCCGCAACACCTGGATCCGCGCAGGGCGGTCCGGCACCCGTCGCTGATCTCGCCGAGGGGCTTCTCGGTGCGGTGGTCAATATCGCGACGTCGCAGAATGTCGACGATGACGAGTCTGCGCCCCTGCCACAGGTGCCGAAAGGGTCGCCTTTTGAGGATCTGTTTGAGGATTTCTACAAGAATCGCGAGGGCAAGGGCAGCAACCACAAGGTCAATTCGCTCGGCTCCGGCTTTGTCATCGATCCCGCTGGTTACATCGTTACCAACAACCATGTCATCGAGAATGCCGATGATATCGAAGTGATTTTCTCCGACGGGTCGAAATTGCAGGCCAAGCTGATCGGCACCGATACCAAGACCGATCTTTCGCTGCTTAAGGTTGAACCGACCGAACCGCTGACGGCGGTAAAATTCGGTGATTCGAAAGTGATGCGGATCGGCGATTGGGTGATGGCGATCGGCAATCCCTTCGGGCTTGGTGGATCGGTGACGCTCGGCATCGTTTCGGCCCGGGGCCGCAATATCAATGCCGGTCCCTATGACAATTTCATTCAGACCGATGCGGCGATCAACAAGGGCAATTCCGGTGGCCCGTTGTTCAACATGCATGGTGAAGTGATCGGCATCAATACCGCGATCATTTCGCCGAGTGGCGGCTCCATCGGTATTGGTTTTGCCGTGCCCTCGGAACTGGCCGAAAACGTCATCAAGCAGCTTCGCGACTTTGGCGAGACGCGGCGCGGCTGGTTGGGCGTGCGCATTCAGCCGGTGCCGGATGATCTGGCCAAGTCGGCAGGCCTTAAACCGGGCCGGGGTGCGCTGGTCAGCAGCATTATTGAAGGCGGTCCGGTGGCCAAGGGGCCGCTCAAAACCGGCGACGTGATTATTTCCTTCGGCGGCAAGGATATTGCTGAAAGCCGCGATCTGGTGCGCACGGTCGCGGAAAGCCCCATTGATCAGGATATCGATGTCGTGGTGTTTCGTGACGGCAAGCGGGAGACCCTGAAAGTGAAGTTGGCGCAATTGCCCGACGACAAGGCGACGGAAGCCAAGGACAGTGAACAGGCCGATCCGAAGGCCAGTGACAGCGAAGACACGGATGAAGCGGCCAGCGGCATGGTCCTTGGCATGAGCGTCGAGGCGCTGGACGATGAAAAGCGAGCCGCCAATTCGATTGCCAAAAGTGTCGAGGGCCTGCTGATAACCGATGTGCAGCAGGGCTCCGCCGCTGACCAGAAGGGCTTGAAAGCCGGTGAGGTGATCGTCGAAGTGGCGCAGGAATTCGTCGCCACGCCAGAAGCCTTGGTGGAGAAAATCGACAAGCTGAAATCCGATGGCCGCCGTGCCATTCACCTGATGGTGGCAACCCCGCAGGGCGATCTGCGTTTCGTGGCTGTGCCGCTGGAATAGGGTATTTTTGAGAGCCGATTCAGCGGTCTATGGCGGCGGGTTCAGAGTTTGAATCCGCTGCTTCAAGTGATGTGTTGGGACGCCCAACGCAGTTTTGTCATCCGGTAGAGCACATGCCGTTTCAGATGCGGATGGGTGTCAGGGACACGCGGATGGACGAAGTCGCCGTTCAGGTCGCGGATCATGCCCAACCGCTGCATGACGGCGGTGGAGCGGTGGTTGGTGGCGACCGCAAAGGAGACGATTTCGTCCAAGCCTTTGGTCTCGAAACCGTAACCGAGAAGACCACGTGCTGCTTCCGTCGCATAGCCATGGCCCCAGAAGCGGGTGGCGAGACGCCAGCCAATTTCTATTGTGCCCTCAGTCAGAATGTCCGGCATCATCGCGTCCGACAATCCGCAAAAGCCGATGGGCTCTTCGGTTTCCTTGAGTTCGACCGCGTAAAAGCACAGGCCGGTCTCATCGATCAGCCTGTTGACGCGCTCCATCATCAGGTCCGCTTCTTCATAGGTGCGGCGAAAAGGGAAGAACTGCATGACCTTCGGGTCGGCATTGATTTCCCGAAACAGATTGCGGTCGCTATCTTTCCATCGGCGCAACAACAGCCGGTCGGTTTCGAGAATAATCATAGCCTCAACTCAAGGGGTCATGAAATCGGTCTTGCGGTAGCCTTGAAGATAAAGCAAAGCCGTCAAATCACCATGGTCGATGCGGATTTTCGCCTGTGCCGCCACCATGGGCTTGGCATGGAGCGCTACGCCCGAGCCCGCGATTCCGAGCATGCCGAGATCATTGGCGCCGTCGCCGACGGCTATCGTGTCGTCGGGCGATATCCCAAGACAGTTGGCGATATCCAGCAATGCATCCACCTTGGCCTGCTTGCCGAGGATGGGTTCGGCGACTTCGCCGGTCAATATTCCGTCCTGTTCCAGCAGGATATTGGCGCGGTTTTCGTCAAAGCCCAGGGTGGCTGCAATTTTCGAGGTGAAGACAGTAAACCCGCCGGAGACCAGCGCGGTATAATAGCCCTTGGCCTTCATGGTGGCGATCAGCTCCAGGCCGCCGGGGGTGAGCGTGATCCGCTTGGCAATCACCTCATCGACCACGGTAATGGGCAGGCCTTTCAGCAGAGCGACGCGTTCGCGCAGCGCCGGTTCGAAGGCGATTTCGCCATTCATGGCGCGGGCGGTGATCTGCGAGACCTCGTCCTTCAGACCGACTTCGGCGGCCAGTTCATCAATGCATTCCTGGCCGATCATGGTCGAATCCATATCGGCAATCAGGAAAGCCTTGCGGCGCGTGTCGGCCTGTTGGATGGCGAGATCAATGGGGTGACCTGCTATCACCTGGCGTAAGGTCTCTTCCGTTGCGTCAAGATCGCTGCCATCTTTCAGCGCGATGTCGCAGGCTACACCATCCGCCAGCCAATAGAGGCCAGAGGCTGAAACCGCTTCTGCGGCTTGCTCGGCAAGTGCCGGGGTCAGAACAGGATTTGACGGATTGGCAATAAGCGTGGCAACGAAAGCCATGATGAACAACCTTGATGACAATTTTGATGGCATCCTGATAACCGGACCGACCGCCAGCGGCAAGTCCGCGTTGGCGCTGAGGCTTGCGGCTGAGGCGGGTGGCGTGGTGATCAATGCCGACAGCATGCAGGTCTATGACACGCTGCGTGTGGTGACTGCACGCCCGAGCGAAGAGGATATGCAGGGCGTGCCGCATCGCCTCTACGGTCACGTGGCGGCGGGCGCTGCCTATTCGACCGGCAACTGGCTGCGCGACGTGACTATGTTGCTGCAGGACCTGCGGGCGCAAAACCGGTTGCCAGTAATCGTCGGCGGCACGGGGCTGTATTTCAAGGCGCTGACCGGCGGCTTGTCCGACATGCCCGCCATACCCGAGGCGGTGCGCGGGGCCCTGCGCCAGCGTGAAAGACTGGAAGGGGCGGAAAGCCTGCATCACGACCTGACACTGCGTGATCCGGCCGTTGCGGCAAGGCTCGACCCCCGCGACGGCCAGCGGATCATCCGGGCGCTGGAGGTGCTTGAGGTCACCGGCCAGTCGATTTCCGTCTTTCAAACCCGCTCCGGGCCAATGATTGTTGATCCGAGCCGGGCGAAGAAACTGGTTGTCCTGCCGGATCGAAAACTGCTCCATGACCGCATCAACCGTCGCTTTGCGATGATGATGGATGAGGGCGCGGTGGAAGAGGTCGAGGCATTGCTGGCGCAGAACCTCTCCCCGGACATGCCCGCCATGAAGGCCATCGGCGTCTCCCAGATCGCCGCCATGCTGAGGGGCGAGATCAGCCGAGAGGATGTTATCGAAAAAGCCAGTGCTGCTACCCGGCAATATGCCAAGCGCCAGATGACCTGGTTTCGCAATCAGATGGATGAGAGTTGGGAAAGGGTCGGCTGACCCTTTCCGATTGATGGCATATATGCCAGCTTGTCGTCATGGCACTGCTGTCAGCAGAGTTGCCCAGCCGAATTTGTAGAAGCCTATCGGCGCATTGGCGAGACTGGCATTGCAGGCCGTGATGAAGTTATCGACATTGCCAAGCAAATTGCCGATATTGGCCTGGAGGAAGCCCTGGTAGTTCGCATCCAGTGTGATGCCGGCATTGTTCGGATCGGTTAGCAATTTTGCCGCCACGACATTATCTGGACCATTGCCCGGGTAGTTGTTCCTGTGATTGTCATCCGGCGCCCGGCATATGTTGACGGGGTTCCAGTTGATGACTGAAAAATATCCATTCAGCCTTTCGAGGGGATCGTTCTCGGTTGGATCGACGAAGATTGCAGGAGCGGCGCCGCCTGCAACAATCAGCCGTTGCTGAATGTAGGTTGTGACTGTGTTGAAATTCATTCCGGGAAAGAGAATGGCCAACTGTGCATCAAGGGTCGCCAGATCATATGCCGGCTGGCCCTGCATCGCATGATCGGCAGCCTGGGCAATGACGATCAGCCGGGCCTGATAGTTGTTCTGTGGAATGATATGCCCCTGGTGATCCAGATAGCCGGTCCCGGCAATCGGCTGGCTGCTGAACTGCACTGGTCTTTGACCATTCGGACTCATGTTAAAGGAACTGAAGCGTGTACCGGCTCCCAGATTACGATAGGCCGGATTATAGCCGTGAATTGCATTTGAATCGAATGTCATGGAAAGCTCCTTTGTTGCATTGCTGCAATCAAGAATTGTTTCCATCGATTTGTCTGTGACATTGGTTACGTCGTCCGCTGGAAATGCGTATGTGCGCAGTTCCAGAGCGTCATTTCATAGCGAATACCAAGGCTACTTCCTTTGCGCCCACGCTGCCCATGAGGTAAAAGGTCCGCCGTGTCCAATGACGGAGTCCCCATGAATCGCTTCCTCGCGAGAACGCTTTCCGCTCTCAACATCATGTTTGCTCTGTTGATCATCACTATTGCGACCGCATCCGGCGCCACGCGTGGCATGTATTACACCGGTGAGCTTTCCATTCCAGGCGCTGTCATCGGTGGTTTGGGAGGTATACTGGTCGCAGCTCTGGTCTGCGGCACCATCGCTTTCCTGACGCTGATCGAGCGGCATCTGAGCGTGCTTGTGGAGGCGGCGAAGCGGGATGGACGCATCTGAAATGGATGCTGCAATAGCCTGACATGGTCACATCCGGCTCTTACTTCTCTTTTTTCGTTTGTCGTTTCAGGAAAATCGGGTTCCACTTTTCCCTGACAAACTTTATCCACACAAGCTGTCTTTTCGCAGCGTCCTTCCAATTTTCGTCCATCTAGAACACGGCATCCTAGCCTGTTCCTTAGCGTCGTCCATTTTGTTCTCTCCACGCAGACTGAGAGCAAGTTCGGCGAGCATAACCATTTTTGTTGACTGCAATTCGGGCCTGTTGATCTGCTGAACGATATATAAGCCCTTCCTGGCGTATTTTTCAGCCGCCGGATAATCGTGTTCGCCAAGAGCATGATCGGCGATAAGGGCATAGCCGATCGGATCGAGAGGATAGGATTTTATATAAAGGGTGCCGCCTTTTTGGGCGTCCGCAATTAACCGCCTAGTTTCCTGGGCCGGGGCCATACTGTGCAGATATCCGTAGTCTCCAAATCCGGCATTAACCGCGTATATGGCATAAGCTGCCATTGCCGCGTTTGCAAAGACCAGTGCCGATGCTGCTTTCCTGACGCGCGCTGCGTATTTGATGTCCCATTTGCACCGCAGAATGATGCCGCAGGCTACTCCGATACAGACCCCACCCATGATATTGCCGAAATACGACGCTGGGTTTGTCTTGAAATATATAATGGGAAGGCCGATTGTGAGAAACAACCTGCCACGCGAGGCAGCTTGCCGATATAGCTTCCCTCTGGACGGGGAGCTAGGTGTTTGCGGCACTGAAATGCTTCTCGCTATCAGGATTGCCGTCAGTCCGCCAATCGGACCGAAGTGGATAATTCCAGGATTGCCGAAGAGCACGGAAAACGACGTGCCGACAATACAGCCTCCGAAGAAAATCGCGAGAAAGCATATGGAGCCAAAATGCCTTTCGAGCGACATCCCGGCGAAAATCAGGAACGGTAGATTGAGAAGCAGTTGAGTGACTGAGTCAGTGATGAAGTTCGCGGACAGCAACCGAAACCAATCGCCTGAAAAGACAAGGTTTCTGGAGGCTGCCCCGAATGCGACCAATGTCTGGAGGTCAAAGCCTGCCTTGTCTTGAGGGCTGAATGCCCATTCCGTTTGCAGCCTGAACACGATTAGAAACACTGCGCATAAAATTAATGTCGCTACCGGAATTTTACAGCTCGTTGAGTTCTGCTTAGAGCTCGAAACAGGCACGATCTCGTCCATCGCTCAATCCTTCAACCCACCCAGCGGCTTCTTCAAGATACTCTCGCGCAAACTCATGCCCGTGTCACGCCTGGGAGGCACAGCGGGCGAGGGGGCGGCGGCAAACAGGGTTTGGGCGTCCGGTTTGCGCAGGCCCGCATAGGCGCTGGCAGGGCGAAAGCCGGAGGCGGGTTCGGGGCGGGGTGCAGCGGGTGAGGTGCCAAGCTCGGTGCCGGGTAGCATGTCGGGCCGGTAGGGCTCGATGGGCGGGCTGGGCAGGATCGGGCGTGGCGCTTCCGGCGGCTCGACGGTTGGGGCGTGGAATGGTTCGGCAAGTGGGCTGGCGATGGTCGGCTCAGGATTGGGAGCTGGCGGTCTATACGCTTCCGGCTCCGGTACGCGATAGCTCTGTTGAAAGCCTGAAATATCCGGCTCAGCGCTGGCGCGCATCCGTGAGATGACTTCGCTGAGGTCGATATTATCGGGCATGTCTTCGGAGGGTGCCAGCGTGCTGCCGCTGGCTTTGGGGAGGTGGCGTTGCTCCACCCGGTCAAACCGCATGCGCATCGGCACGGCAATCGCTTCGCCAAAGGCAATCGCTTCACCATTGCCTATTGAGGAAATGAAGCTGGTGGCGGAGATTGAGCTGTCGGGCAGGGCCTTGCGGATAATGGCCTGATCGCTGTCGTTGGAAAGCCGCATGGCAAAAACGGTCGAACATTGCGACAGGATCGTCTGGTCCAGCTCCCCCGGTCTCTGAGTGATGATGCCGAGCGAGACGCCGTATTTGCGGCCTTCCTTGGCAATCCGCGCAATGGCCTGCCGGGTCGGGAAAAACCCAAGGCTGGGGTCTGCCGGTACATAGCGATGCGCTTCTTCGCAGACCACCAGCATGTGGATCGCGCCGTTCGACCAGAGCGCCAGCTCAAAGGCCATGCGGCAGAGGACCGACGCGACGGAATTGACAATCTCAGATGGGATGCCAGCCAGCTGGAACGTGGAAATCGGCTTGCCATGGCCCGGCACGCGAAAGATATGCGCGACGGTTTCCATGATCGTATCGCTGATCGTGTTGCTGGAGAACATGAAGCGATAGCGCGGATCGTTGACCGCCGACATGATCCGCATTTTCAGCGAACGCAGGGCGGGCTTTTCGTCGCGGCCTTCCAGCCTGCCGATCCGCTCGTCAATGGCGGCCAGCAGATCAGACAGTCGGTAGGGAACAGGTGTATCGGCGGTAAAGCCAGCCCGCTCGCTGCGGCGTGTCAGGCCAGCTTCAGAGCCTTTAAACGCGCGTTTGGCCTCCGGAATCAGGTCGCGCAAAACATCCAGTTCTTCGACGACGGCAGGTCTGCCTCGGTAGAGCACTTCGGTCAGTTCATCGAGGCGCATCAGCCAGAAGGGCAGGTCCAGCGTGTCGGTGTCGATCACCACGGCCTGATTGCCAAAGGCTGCGGCAAATTCATTATGGGGATCGAGGATCAGCACCCGCAGCTTGGGATCGGCGGCAATTGCCTTATGCAGCAGCAAGGACACGGCGGTGGATTTTCCAACGCCGGTAGAGCCGACCACGGCGAAATGCTTGGAGAGCATGGAAGGGATATGGATGGTGGCGTCGATGGAATCGTCCTGGCTCAAGCGCCCTATCTTGCAACTGCCGCCTTCTTTCGAATCGTAGATCCGCTTCAGATCGGCGACGCGGATGCGGTGGGCAATGGCGCCGAGATAGGGATATTGAGTAATGCCTGAGGTAAAAACTTCGCTTCCATCCGGCCCCCGGCAGACCTCGCCCATCAGCTCGACATCGACGATGAAGCCGTTATCCCGATCTTCGCTCCACAGGCCGGTTTCGGTGCGCATGGCATAGACCAGCGCGACGACACGGTTTTCCCCGACGGTAATGGAAATCAGCCGCCCGACCGACCAGAGCGACGTCAGGTCGGTGCCGCCTTCCTGGGCGGTAGCGGCAATCGTGGCGCGTGCGCCATTGCAGGCAACCACACGTCCCAGAAAGCGATTGCCGGGTGTCATCTGGTCACGGCGATCCTGCCCGGCGGATGGGGTGGAAAGAGCGGAGCCAGGAAATGGAAGATCAGGGTTTTGCAAAAGGCGCTCATCTGTGATGGACCGGGGACGGTAAAAGATTGGGCTGGCAAAAGATCGGTTGGCAAAGGGACCGGCCAGCGATGGTAGCCGTCTGCTATTAAGATCCGGTATATCGTCTTGTCGGCAAGACGGGCGCAGATGCTTCGAAAATGTGCGCCTCCTGCCGCATTTGCAGGCTTTTTGCCGTTGACGCTTGCTGTCAGACTGGCTATCACTTTGCCCATGATCAATTTTAACATTCTTCTCGTGGTGGGTACGCGCATGGGCATGACGGTGTGACCGTCAGGCAATAGCCTCCCATGCGCGACAGACAGGCTCCTTCCAGGGGCCTTTTTTTATGGCCAAAATCACGATAACAGCAGCATTCGGGAAATATCGGGAGCAGACATGACTGGCACAGATAACAGGATGACCGGCGCGGAAATTGTTTTGAGGGCGCTGAAGGATAACGGGGTCGAGCATATATTCGGCTATCCTGGCGGCGCTGTGCTGCCGATCTATGACGAAATCTTCCAGCAGGATGAGATCCAGCACATTCTCGTGCGTCATGAGCAGGGTGCAGGCCACGCAGCTGAAGGCTATGCCCGCTCCACCGGCAAGGCAGGCGTCATGCTGGTCACGTCAGGCCCTGGCGCCACCAATGCCGTCACGCCCTTGCAGGACGCGCTGATGGACAGCATTCCATTGGTCTGCCTGTCCGGCCAGGTGCCGACCACGCTGATTGGCTCGGATGCGTTCCAGGAATGCGACACGGTTGGCATTACCCGTCCCTGCACCAAACACAATTGGCTGGTCAAGGATGTCAACGATCTGGCCCGGGTCATTCATGAAGCCTTCCGTATTGCCCAGACGGGGCGTCCCGGCCCTGTCGTCGTCGATATTCCGAAGGACGTGCAATTTGCCACCGGCACCTATACGCCGCCGGAAAACCATACGATCCAGCGCAGCTATCAGCCGAAAATGCAGGGTGATTCCAAGGCGATCCAGGCCGCAGTCGAGCTGATGGCCAGCGCCCGGCGTCCGGTGATCTATTCGGGTGGCGGTGTGGTCAATTCCGGGCCGGAAGCCTCCAAGCTGCTGCGGGAACTGGTCAGCCTCACCGATTTTCCGATCACCTCGACCCTGATGGGCCTGGGCAGCTATCCGGCATCGGGCGAGAATTGGCTGGGCATGCTGGGCATGCACGGCTCCTACGAGGCCAATATGGCCATGCATGATTGCGACGTAATGGTCTGTATCGGTGCGCGGTTCGACGACCGCATCACCGGTCGTCTCAATGCGTTTTCGCCCAATTCCAAGAAGATCCATATCGATATCGATCCGTCTTCGATCAACAAGACGGTGCGCGTCGATATTCCGATCACCGGCGACATCGCCCATGTTCTCGAAGACATGGTGCGTCAATGGCGGGCTTTGGCGAAAAAGCCGGATGCGGCCCAGACGGCGGAATGGAAGGCCAGCGTTGCCGGTTGGAAGGCCCGCAAGTCCTTCTCCTATACGCCGTCCAAGGATGTGATCATGCCGCAATACGCCATCGAGCGATTGTCGGCGCTGACGCTGGGTCATGACACCTATATCACGACAGAGGTTGGCCAGCACCAGATGTGGGCGGCGCAGTATTTCGGTTTCGAACAGCCGAACCGCTGGATGACCTCTGGTGGCCTCGGCACGATGGGCTATGGTTTCCCGGCGGCGATTGGCGTGCAGATCGCCCATCCGGAAAGCCTGGTCATCGACATTGCGGGTGATGCCTCGATCCAGATGTGTATTCAGGAAATGTCCTGCGCCGTGCAATATAACGCTGCGGTGAAGATCTTCATTCTCAACAACCAGTATATGGGCATGGTGCGCCAGTGGCAGCAGTTGCTGCATGGCAACCGGCTGTCCAACTCCTATACCGAAGCCATGCCTGATTTCGTCAAACTGGCGGAAGCCTATGGCGCGGTCGGCATCCGCTGTGAAAAGCCGGATCAACTGGATGACGCGATCCTGGAAATGATCAACGTCAAGAAGCCTGTGATCTTCGATTGCCGGGTGGCGAACCTCGCCAATTGCTTCCCGATGATCCCATCGGGCAAGGCGCATAACGAAATGCTGTTGCCGGACGAGGCGACGGACGATGCGGTGGCAACGGCCATCGATGCCAAGGGCCGTCAGCTCGTTTAACACCAGGAGGAGCAAGAGTTATGAACGCACACCTACAACCGACCGGTTCGGCTTATTTCATCTCCCCGGAAACGGCTGCCGTCGAAAGTCATACCCTGTCCGTGCTGGTCGATAACGAACCGGGCGTTCTCGCCCGTGTTATCGGCCTGTTTTCCGGGCGTGGCTACAATATTGAAAGCCTGACCGTCTCGGAAACAGAGCATGAGGCGCATCTGTCGCGCATCACCATCGTCACCCGTGGCACGCCACTGGTGCTGGAGCAGATCAAGGCGCAGCTGGAGCGGATTGTGCCGGTCCACCGGGTGCTGGATTTGACCGTGCGCGCCCGCCAGCTTGGCCAGGAGCGGCCAATCGAGCGGGAAGTGGCATTGGTTAAGGTGGTATCGACCGGCGAGATGAGGGCCGAAACGCTGCGGCTGGCCGACGCCTTCCACGCCAAGGTGGTGGATGCGACGGTTGATCACTTCATTTTCGAGCTGACCGGCAAGTCCTCGAAGATCGACCAGTTTGTGTCGATCATGAAGCCGCTGGGGCTGAACGAAGTCTGCCGCACCGGTATTGCCGCGATGAACCGCGGCTCGCAGGGTATGTGATTGCTACCCTGTTTGTGCTGAACTATTTGAGGGCGCATCCAGCCTCAATCCGGATGCGCCCTTGCTTTTCCCCAGCCCTCTTTGGTCATTGCTCTTGACAAGTAGGCTGCACTACACGGGCTTGTGATTTTCTCTTTACGCCCTGGTTTGAACAAAAGTGCTAATGGCGCGTTAACGGCTTACCAAACACGGGAGCCTGCCATGAAAGCAGCAACAGTCGTAATACTTATCGCATCCTTGTCTCTTCCGGCTGGTCTTGCGGCAAAGGGACTTGTTGAACGCCAAATACCATCGGCGTCTTTTGTCAGTGCATCACCGGTGATCGATTATCCATTTGCCGAGGTCAAACTACCTAAAACCTCGCGCCTTCCCCTTGAGCAAGAACCGCCGCATGACGAGCAAAGCGCTCTTGGTGACGACGGATCGAGTGAATGGGCGCTGGATTGCTACGATGCCTATGGTGCGGATGGCGAAGAGGCCAACCAGGTAAGTTTGCAGGCCTGCTTGAAGGGCTGATGCGTATAGTTGTTTCGATCACAGCATTTCCAGCGGCTGCTTTCGTTGCGGTGGTGGAAACGCAGCATCGAGCCGTGCGAGATCCTCATCCGTTAGTTCTAGATCGACCGATCCACGGTTTTCTTCGATACGGGTTGTGGCTGTAGTCTTCGGAATTGGCAAAACGTTGTCGCGCTCAAGCAGAAAAGCAAGCGCCACTTGCGCAGGCGTTGCCTGATTGGCCTTTGCCACGTGGATCAGCTCGGGGTGTTTGAGTAGTCGTCCCTGTTCGATCGGCGAATAGGCCATAATGGCGATGCCGCGCTCCTGACACCAGGGCAGAAGATCATATTCCACGCCACGGCGGCTCAGATTGTAGAGGATCTGGTTGACTTGGCAGTTTGCGCCGTTCTCTACGGCAAACAGTTCCTCCATATCATCGACATCGAAATTCGAGACGCCCCAGGCTTTGATTTTGCCCTGACGTTTCAATGTCTCAAATGCATCGACCGTGTCCGCCAACGGGTGTTCGCCGCGCCAGTGCAGCAGATAGAGATCAAGGCAGTCGGTGCCGAGCCGTTTGAGGCTCCCTTCGCAAGCGCTCATCGTGCCGTCGCGGCTGGCGTTCCATGGCGCAACCTTCGAGACCAGGAAGGAATCGTTGCGGCGGGTTTTCAGGGCTTGTCCGACAATTCGCTCCGAGCCGCCATCCGCGTAAATTTCAGCGGTGTCGATCACTGTCATGCCGAGATCGAGGGCATGATTCACGGCGGCGATTTCATCTTTTTCCGCGGCCGAATTCTCACCCATCATCCAGGTGCCAAGGCCAAGTGCTGGCACGATCTGGCCGGAAGGCAGGGTAATCGTCGGAAGGGTATCGTTCATGATCTGGCTCCCAAAGTGTTCGGTCAGGATAGCAGCGTGGTTGGAACGGGCAAGTTGGGAACTGTAAATGATGTCACCGATACAATCTGCTGATGGACGGAGATGATAGGTCAGCTATATTGACCTACTGTTGAACCGGAACCATTTTCATGACACCCGAAACGCTTGTCGCCTTGATCCTCTTTGCGTTCACCACGTCGATTACGCCGGGACCGAACAATATGATGCTGTTTGCGTCAGGGGTAAATTTCGGCTTTCTGCGGACTGTGCCGCATATGCTTGGCATTGGTGCTGGATTTTTCACGCTGTTAATCGGCGTTGGCCTGGGGTTGGGCGCCTTGCTTGCGGCAGTGCCCGTGCTGTATCACGGGCTGAAAATTGCCGGTGGTCTCTATCTGCTGTGGATTGCCTGGAAGATCGGCTCATCACGCAGCCTCAGCGAAGGCAAGGCGCAGGCCGCACCGATGTCCTTTCTCGCCGCAGCGGGTTTTCAATGGATCAATCCCAAGGCCTGGGTCATGGCTGTCACGGCGATGGCGACCTATACCAATCCGGAATTCTATTGGTTCACGGTCTTTCTGGTCGGCCTGGTGTTTGCGCTGGTGAATGTGCCGAGCGTCTCGGCCTGGGCGGGATTCGGTTCAGTGCTGCGGGAATGGCTGTCCGATCCGGTGCGGTTGAAGTGGTTCAATATCACCATGGCCTTGCTGCTGGTCGTAAGCCTGTGGCCTATGCTGGCATAAAGCGCTTTGTTCTTGCTTTTGCCCTGCGAATCCGCGCATTTCCTCGCTATGGAATTTGCACCTCAACAAGATGAAGCTCTCAAGGCCGTTGCCAAATGGTTGAAGGAGGGGAAGACCCCGGTTTTCCGTCTGTTCGGCTATGCCGGAACCGGCAAGACCACGCTTGCCCGGCATTTTGCCGAGAATGTCGATGGGGATGTGTTGTTTGCAGCCTTTACCGGCAAGGCGGCGCAGGTCTTGCGCTCGCGCGGGGCGACGACGGCGCGCACCATTCACTCGCTGATCTATCGTCCGCGTGGCGAAGAGGAGGTGTCGGACGAGGAAACCGGCAAGACCTCGATGACGCCGATGTTTTCCGTCAACCGTCAAAGCCCGGTGGCAAAGGCTGCGCTGATCGTCATCGACGAATGCTCAATGGTCGATGAGCAGCTTGGCCGCGACCTGATGAGCTTCGGCACGCCGATTCTGGTGCTGGGCGATCCTGGCCAGTTGCCGCCGGTGACAGGCGGCGGGTTCTTTACTGAACAGGAGCCGGACTATCTGCTGACGGATATTCATCGCCAGGCCCGCGACAATCCGATCATCCAACTGGCCATGCAGATCCGCGAAGGCAAGGAAATCATGCATGGCGATTATGGCAGCACCGCGCGGGTGATTTCCAAGAACGAAGTGACGCAGGATCTGGTGCTGAATTGCGATCAGGTTCTGGTTGGCACCAACAAAACCCGGCGGCGCTATAACAAGCGGCTGCGCGAGTTGAAGGGCTTTACCGCCGATTACCCGCAATCGGGTGACAAGCTGGTCTGCCTGCGCAACGATCAGGTCAAGGGTCTTCTGAACGGCTCGCTCTGGCAGGTGATGACCTCGTCGCGGGAGACGGTGAAGCCCGGCATGAACCTGCTGATCAAGCCGGAAGACGACGACATGGATCGCGGTGCGGCCAAAATCAAGCTGCTGAAAGCGGCCTTCGAAGACGTCGAGACTGACATTCCCTGGACGACGCGCAAGCGCTATGACGAGTTCGATTACGGCTATGCGCTGACGGTGCATAAGGCCCAGGGCTCGCAGTGGAACAATGTCGTGCTGTTTGATGAAAGCTGGGCGTTTCGTGATACGCGCGAACGGTGGCTCTATACCGCCGTAACCCGTGCGGCGGAGACGCTGACCATTGTGCGGTAAGGGGGCGTCCGGTAAGGGGGGCCGGTAGTGGCTGGCTTTGCTAATTGGCGACGATGCCAAGCAGAACCGCTTTTGCCACCGCCTGGAACCGGTTTGTCGCCTGGACCTTGCGCATGATGCTGGCTTCCAGCGCGATAACAGCTTCAAAGGTCATTTGCATGGTTCGCGCCACCCGCACCTGGGTATAGCCTTCCGCCATCAGCGACAGGCATTGATGTTCCAGTTCGGTCAGATCGATGCCATGGCGCAGTGGCGGTATCTCTGTTTCGTTCTGGTCATCTTCGCGGGTGAGAAGGCTGTTGATTTGCTCGATCTGGCGGAACATCATCGATTGCGATGCAATCAATTCCCGTTTTCGTGCCTCCAGCGCCGCGTTGAGAAGTTCATTGGCTTGCGCCTGTGTGAGGGTGCCGTTCAGTTCGGCAAACAGGTCCTGAATGGCGGCAATCGGCATGCCGATTTCCCGGCAGGTGTTGATCAGGGCCATGCGGATAATGTCACGATGATAATAGACCCGCATCAGCCCCATGCGGCTTGAGGAGAGGAGATTTTTTTCCTCATAAAAATGCAGGGTCCTGTGGGTGACGCCAAACAGATTGGCCATTTCGGAAATTGCCACCGGCTCCGGTGGTAGATCCTCGGGCAAAGGCAGATCCGGCATCATGGCAAGACCTGCTTTCAAGGCATGAGTGATGGATTCTGTAACGTCAAGAAACTCGGGTTGGCCTGCCATGCGATAAGTCCCCCTTTTCCCGATAATGTCGGGAAATATTTTCAATTCGTTCCAATATCGTTCTCTGTTGATCCATCCATGAGTTGCAATATTCTATATCTCTACCCATAAGATGTAGCTGCTTGATGTTCGAAACCTGGAAATACTTGACGCCCCCGCCAAAGAATTTCCAAAATGCGATGATGTCCGATCTAAAGATTATCGATCTAAACTCTTGTTTGCAATGTTATCATCAATTTTACTAAAATTCAAACCCATGGTTTTCAGGGCTTCGGATGTTTTCCTCGATATTATTTTCCTGGCGTGGAGATTCGATCGCGCCTTCAAGTTTTGTCGGTGCTGTTCATGCTGGATGGATTTACGGTTCGGTTGGCCCAAAATAGCGGCCAGCACAGCAAGTCCCTGTTTTGTACCAAGGCATCGAAGATGCTCGCACATCCTCGCCTTGAAGGCGAGTGCAAAGGGAATACCAAGAGGCATTTTCAATGACCCTTGGTATTATCCAGCAAGTTCTAGCGACCGATCATCAATTTCCATCGATTTATTGCATAATCTCGTTGGTCTTTTCTGCGCCAAGGTTTTACAGAAGTGGGTGGACGGCGATGACCGTCTGAGTGCGGACTTTGAGCGCCGCAGCAAGAAAACGGGTTTCGCCAATGCCAGCAAAATTATCCGTCAATCTCAATGCCATCGCCATGCTGCGTAACCGGCGTGATCTTCCCTGGCCGGATGTCCGGCATTTTGGTCGCCTGGCGCTTCAGGCGGGTGCTCAAGGCCTGACGGTTCATCCGCGGCCCGATCAGCGGCATGTCCGGTTCAGCGATCTGCCGCTGCTGCGGGCGTTGATCGATGACGAGTTTCCAAAGGCCGAGTTCAATATCGAGGGTTATCCCAGCGAAGATTTTCTACAGCTATGCGAAGAGGTGCAGCCGGAGCAGGTGACTTTGGTTCCGGATGACCCGTCTCAGGCCACCTCTGATCATGGCTGGGATTTCGCCGCGCATCAAGTGTTTTTGACAGATGTCGTTGCACGATTGAAGGCGGCGGGCATGCGGGTTTCCCTGTTTGCTGATGGCGATGGGAATGCGCAGGCGGTTGCCACGGCCAAGGCGACCGGCGCCGACCGGATCGAGCTTTACACGGGGCCATATGGCAGCTGCTACGACGCGCCGGAAAAAGCGGCTCGGGAACTTGCGCTTCTGGGGGCTACGGCGGATGCGGCGCATGCTCTGGGCATGGGCGTGAATGGTGGTCATGACCTGACAGTCGCCAACCTCCCTGCGCTGGCGGAGCGGATTCCCTTCCTGGCCGAGGTGTCTATCGGTCATGCGCTGACGGCGGACGCGCTGGAATTCGGCATGGCCGAAACCGTCCGGCGTTTTCGTCGGGCCGGTGGCGAGTTGGTCTGAAGTCCAGGCGCCACTTATACAGTTCTATATATTCCAGATGTGCCATCCAGAATGACGCCATGCTGAGCAGAGATTGCCTGGCGTCATTCTGAGGCTACGAGAGCCTGTGCCGGATGGTTGATATGGCTCGATCAGCCGATAAGGGAGGCTTTGTTCGCTTCCATGAAGGCCTGTAGCGGCAGCAATGGATGGCCCGACAAGCTTTGCGCCTCATCGGTTACCACATCCAGGTCGCCAGCGCGTGTGGCCGTATCGATTGAGGCGAACACCGGCGCTACGGGTTTGGGAACGCCGGCAGCGACCATGCCCTCTTCCAGCTGCTGGTCGGTGATGTCGACCACGGCAAGCGGCTTGCCTGTGGCTTTTTCGGCCAGGGCGGCAATTTCCTTATTGCTGTAGGCGCGGCTGCCGCTGAGCGTATAGATGATGTTTTCGGCCACAGGCTTGGCCAGGGTGCTGGCGATGGCGCGGGCAATGTCTTCCCGAGCGATATAGGCGGTCTTGCCCTCGCCGGCGGATGTATACCACTGGCCGCTGGCCAGCGCCGATGGCAGCGTCAGGAACAGATTTTCCATGTACCAGTTGTTGCGCAAAATCGTATAGGCAAGGCCGGAAGCCTTGATGGCCTGTTCGGTCTGCACATGTTCGGGAGCAAACAGGATCTTGGATGTCTCTGGATTTGGCATGGATGTGTAAAAAATCCGGCCGACCTTGGCATTGGTGGCGGCGGCAATCGCTGCCTTGTGTTGATCAATGCGCGAACCGATGGCATCGGTGGAAATGATCAGGAGCCGGTCGATACCGGAAAAGGCGTGGTCAAGCGATGCCGTATCGGTAAAGTCGGCTCGTCGCGTTTCGATGCCCTTTGCGGCAAGATCCGCCAGACCCGACGGGTTGCGGCTGGCGGCGACGATATCAGCGGCGGCAACATGCTGGCTTTCCAGCAAATGGTTGATGACAAGTCTTCCAAGCTTTCCGGAGGCTCCGGTAATCAGTATTTTGGTCATATTTCTCTATCCTGGCTACTGCATAATTCCCTGAACCGGAATTGGTTGAAGGGAAAATTATCCAGCGGATATAAAGTGTTACAGCGTCCTTTGCGTATTTTACAAACCGCACGGCACCGTAAGCGCTTCATATCCGACTATTTTGTTGCTCTCAATATGAGACCAGCGCTATAATCAGCTTTTTGAAACTGCTGTAAAGAAGGCAGTTTTCGCGCCTTTGGTTACAGAAAGGGTACCATCATGAACGATGCCATGCAGCGGGCTCCATTGGAGGCAACGGTGAGGGCCCCTAATAAAAGCAAGCGCGCCGAAGACAATTGTCCTGTGCGCTCGGTTATTTCCCATGTTGGCGACAAATGGTCGACGCTCATTCTAGGCTCGCTTGCCGAGAAACCCTATCGTTTCGGGGAGCTTCGACGCCTGGTGCCTGATATTTCCCAGCGCATGCTGACTCAGACCCTGAGAGATCTGCAACGTGATGGTTACGTTCACCGGCAGGTCTTTCCCACCAAGCCGCCCAGCGTTGAATATGGACTGACGGAGATGGGTGAGCAGCTGGTATTTTCACTTAAATATCTGGTGGAGTTTGCCATCGATAACCATGCTCGCGTGGTTGAGGCTCGCGCCCGTTTCGATAGGCAGAATGTTTGAAGATGGATGCAAGCCGAACATTTAAGGCACTTTCGCCCCAAGCATAGTCCGTCGTGGTTTGGCATCTGGAAATGCTACAAAGCAAGGATACGAAGCGTTTCTACGTTTTCGAAACAGGCCGTTAGCGCTGAAATAAAACCGCATTTGCACGAGGGTAAAGCGGGCTTCGGAGCCCATCGAGCTCATTTTGAAATGAAAATCCAGCGAGAGGCTCAGATGGGAGTGATGCTTTAAGATATATTATTCCGAATATTATAAAATTTTAATAAAATATATGGGTTTTTGATTGCATCTTATGCTGGCAATGTCATTTTGGTCGGATTTCGTGAAGCTCTGTGCGGAACAGAGCATATTTTCGTGCCTTCCATAAATATTCTGAGAGGGACTAAATTATGTTCGGGAACCCCAGTATAAATCGGATGCAAACCCAAGCCTTAAAACTGATTACAGCCAATATTATGGTCTCCGACGTGAACCTGAATATTCGATATATGAACGAATCGCTTAAGGATTTGCTCAAGGATGCCGAGTCGGAGTTAAAAAAAGAACTTCCGCGCTTCGATTTCAGCAAACTCATTGGCAGCAATATCGATATTTTCCACAAGAACCCCTCCCATCAGCGCAATATGCTGGCTGCCCTCAAAACGCAGCACCGGGCAACGATCTGGGTGGGTCACCGCGCCTTCGATCTCATCGTTACGCCTTTGCGCGAAAGTGGAAAAACAACCGGTTTTGTTGTTGAATGGGCCAATGCCAAGGAGCGATTGCAAAACCTGGATTATCAGGGGCAGATGGCGGCTATCAGCCGTTCTCAAGGCATTATCGAGTTTACCACGGACGGGGAAATTGTTAGCGCCAACGAAAACTTCCTCAAAGCCATTGATTATAAACTGGACGACATAAAGGGTCGTCACCACAGCATGCTGGTTGACCCCGAATATGCAAAGTCCTCCGCTTACCAGGAGTTCTGGGCTGGTTTGCGCCGCGGAGAAGTTCAATCGGCAGAATTCATTCGCTACGGCAAGAATGGAAAAAAGGTGGTTATCAATGCCGCCTATAACCCGATCCTGGACGCCGAGGGCAAGGTTACAAAAGTCGTCAAATTTGCCACCGATGTGACGGAAAGGGTGAATGCGGTCAATGCGATTGGCGCTGCCCTGACGCGGCTGGCGCAGGGTGATCTGACCTTCACTCTGGACAACCCGTTTGCGCCTGATTTTGAAGAACTGCGCCGCACGATGAATGATGCATTGCTTCAGATGCGCAACACGCTTGGCGCGGTGTCGCATTCAACCAGCCAGATCGACAATGGCACGCGCGAAATCAGCCAGAGCGCCGAAGATCTGTCGAAGCGGACCGAGCAGCAGGCCGCCTCCCTGGAAGAGACCGCTGCGGCGCTTGACGAAATTACCGTCAATGTCTCGAATGCCTCAAAGCGGGCAGAAGAAGCCCGTCATTCGGCATCGACGGCCAGCGACAATGCGGTGCGCTCTGCAAAGGTTGTCGAGGATGCGGTTGGCGCGATGTCACGCATTGAGAATTCGTCCAATCAGATTTCCAACATCATTGGGGTGATCGACGAAATCGCCTTCCAGACCAATCTTTTGGCGCTGAATGCCGGTGTTGAGGCCGCTCGTGCCGGAGAAGCCGGCAAGGGCTTTGCCGTGGTCGCGCAAGAGGTGCGCGAACTGGCGCAGCGCTCTGCCCAGGCAGCCAAGGAAATCAAGGAACTGATCCGTAATTCTTCAAACGAGGTCAGCACCGGGGTAAGGCTGGTGAGCGAAACGGGCGAGGCGCTTCGAACGATCCAGCAGAATATTGTTGCGGTCAATGAGCATATGGAAGCCATTACCAGTTCAGCGCGTGAGCAGGCCACCGGGCTTTCCGAGGTCAATGCGGCCGTCAACCAGATGGACCAGGTGACGCAGCAAAACGCGGCGATGGTGGAAGAGACAAATGCTGCCGGTGCATCGCTTGCCCAGGAAACGGCGCGTCTGCGTGAGTTGATTGAAAAGTTCCAGCTGGGTGGAACCGGCATGAGACCTTCATCACGCCAGCTCGGCGCGGCGACATCAGTTCATCGGCCCACGACCTCGCCCGCACGGGAATTGATGTCGAAGGTGGCGGGTTCCGTCGCATCTCAATCCAGCGGCGGGTGGAGCGAGTTTTAAAAAAGCTGAATAAATTTAAACCGGTATAGCGCCGTGCGTTTATAAAACGTACGGCGCTTCCTATTCGTCTCGTTAGACTCTAGGCCGTTTGCCGCCCTTCCGTCAGCAGCAGCACAAGCGAGGCGGCGGGAAAGCAAAGGCCGATCCAGGCGGTCAGCGACCATCCGCCTGTTGCGTAGGCCCAGCCGCCGATGGCTGAGCCAAGCGCTCCGCCAAGAAAGAATGTCGCCATATAGATGCCATTGAGCCGGCTGCGATGGGCGGCTGTCATCGAATAGATGATGCGCTGGCCGCTGATTAGATTGGCTTGCACGCCGAAATCCAGGGTAATAGCCGCGAGTGTCAGGCAGATCACGCCGGTGATCGGGGAGGTTTCAATAGCATAACGGCCAAGCAGGAACGCAGCGATGCCCATGACCATGGCACCGATAGAAATTTGCCGGGTCAGGCCGCGATCAGCCATTCGTCCGGCAATGGGTGAGGCGATGGCACCGGATGCTCCGGCGAGTGCAAACAGCGCGATACCATTCTGGCTCAGGCCAAAATGCGGGCCTGACAGCAGCAAGGGCGTCGTGGTCCAGAACAGGCTGAAGGCACCAAACATCCCGGCCTGATAAAGCGCCCGGCGCTGGAGTACACGGTTGGTGAGCGCCATATGGGCCATGGAGGACAGCAGCGCGCCGTAGCCGATCTGCGCATGCGGCTGGCGGCGGGGCAGGGTCATGCCGAGCACCACCATCAGCCCGATCATGGCAACCGCCGAAAGCACGTAGATGACATGCCAGGACGATGCCTCGGCGATGAAGCTGGCAATGGGCCGGGCCAGCATGATGCCGCAGAGCAGGCCACTCATGACATTGCCGACAACCCGCCCGCGTGAGGCGTCCGGTGCCATGCTGGCGGCAAACGGCACCAGAACCTGGGCGGCTGCGGAGGCAAGGCCAATGCCAAGGCAGGCCAGCAGGAAAAGACCCGGCGAGGTCGAAAGCGCGCCGCCCAGCAGGGCCAGCGCGGCAAGCCCAATCAGGATGAGCACCAGCTTGCGGTTTTCGATCAGGTCACCCAGCGGCACCAGCAGCAAAAGGCCCAGACAGTAACCAAGCTGAGTGAGGGTGACGATCAGGCCGGTCGCCTGGGGTGAGAACCCCAAATCCGCGCTGATCGGTCCGGCCAGCGGCTGGCCGTAATAGAGATTGGCGGCGATAAGCCCGCAGGCCAGGGCGAAAATAAAGGTCAATATCGGCGAAAGGGCGTGTTCGGCGTCATGCCGCAAGAGCGGGCTGGAAAGGGTCATTGTGGTTGCTTTTCGGCTTGGGGCGCCATGGTCTTGGGAGGATGCCATGGTACTGTTGTGAGTGGCGACTGTTGAATGGTTCAGCGAATAGGCAGTGTTATGGCGAACCTCACTGCACCATGCTGCTGCACGCCGCTGTAAGGGATGAGATACGGCTCAGTCCAAAAGCCGCAGCGCCGCTTGCGCCACGGCCTGCATCTCGTCTTCTGTTCGGCCTGTTTTGCCGACCACGCGCATGCCCATCGTCAGGCAGAGCAGGGTGCTGGAAATGACATCGGCATTCAGATCGGCCCGGATCGAGCCATCGGCCTGTCCGGTGACAATCTGGTCCTTCAGGCGCTGTTGGTTGGCGGTAAAAGCGAGCCCCACCCGGGCGGAGGCTTGCGCATCCAGCAGTGCCAGATCATTGGCGCCGCCGACGATGAGACAGCCGCGCCGGCCTGCCGCGCCATGGGCGTGGTCGGCATAATGCTGCAAAAGGGCAAACAACTTTTCCCGCCCGGTTGCAAGCGGTGCCATGCGCTTCAGAATCATCGCATGGCGCAACGACCAGTAGCGATCGAAGGCGGCGAGAAACACGCCGCGCTTGTCGCCGAATGCCTTGTAGATACTACCTGCCGTCAACCCCATGGCTTCGGCAAGCTCACTGATCGAGGCGGCCTGGTAGCCCCGCTCGGAAAACACCACCAAGGCAGCGTCCAGCGCCACATCCGTGTCGAATTCCCGAGGGCGGCCCGCAGGTCTGCCGGATTTTGTTTGCTGGTTCATCATGGTTCTACAATAGGAAATGATCGTTTCCAAATCAAGCAAAAAATTGACTGCGATCAATAAACCGCAGTCAATGTCTTCAGGCGATCTTCTTAACCTCTTGCGGAGTGAGCGAAAACTCGACCGCAGACCCACAATGAATGGCAGTGGAATCAAAGCCCGGCAGGCAAAGATCGTCTGGATTGAGCAAAAGGCAAATCTCGGTGCAGCCGAGAATGACACAATCGGCACCGTCTGCCTTGGCTTTTTCGATGATTGCCAGATAGGCAGCCCGTGACTGCTCTTCGACGCGGCCCGCGCAGAGTTCATCGAAAATCACATCATGGACAGTGCCACGATCCTCTGCGCCTGGCACCATGGGCAGCAGGCCGAGGGCACGCATGCGGTCGGTATAAAAGCCATGCTCCATCGTGTAGCGGGTGGCGAGCAGCAGGGGCCGCTTGAAGCCAGAGTCTTTGATAGCCTGGGCCGTCGCATCGACAATATGGATAAGCGGCACGGAAACACGCGCTGCTACGGCATCGGCAATCAGATGCATGGTGTTAGTGCAGATCAGCACGCATTCGGCACCGGCACGCTCCAGGGCAGCAGCGGCATCGCCCAGCACTTTTTCCGCAAGATCCCAACGGCCTGCCTTCTGGTAGCCAACGATCTGCGAAAAATCGACCGACCGCATGACGATTTCAGCCGATGCCAAACCGCCCAACTGATGGCGAACCGCCTCATTGATGAGCCGATAGTAAACCGCCGAGCTTTCAAAGCTCATTCCGCCGATCAAGCCGATCATCCGCATTGTCGTGTTCCCCTAGTGTCTTTGGTGGTGATGAACAGAACTATGCCAGTGGATGGAAGCGGTTGATTTGCAAATTTCTTGAAAATCGCCAAAAGTTCCGCACAAAAATTGCGAGAAAAAATGGAAATGCGCGTATGATTTGCGCATTCATCCTGAAGGGCGGAGAATTAAGGCGTGATTGATGAGAGAGACAGGAAGATTCTGGACCTTCTGCAACGGGATGCCGCCATTGCGGTGAGCGATCTCGCCGACAAGGTCGCCCTATCGGTTTCGGCTTGTTCGCGCCGGATTCAGAAGCTGGAAGAGGCGGGCTATATCGAGCGACGGATCGCCGTGCTCAATCGCGACAAGGTGGGCGTGCCGACAACCGTGTATGCCTTGGTGAAAACCGCGCACCATACTGATGAATGGACGGAGGAGTTTCGCAGAGCGATTACCGATATCGCCGAAATCGTCGAGGCGCATCGCCTGACCGGACATCATGATTATATCTTAAAGATTGTCCTGCCACGGGTCGAGCATTACGACGTCGTCTATCGTCGGCTGGTGCGGCGTATCGAGCTTTTCGATGTGTCCGCCTCTATTTCGATGGAGACGATGAAAAGCGGGTCCGCGGTGCCGGTGGATTATGCTGTGTGAAGAAAGGCGATACGCCGAAAGACCGGCGTTTCGCTCAATACAGCGCCGTGCGTCATATATGGCGCACAGAGATTCGCTGTCCCTCTTAATGCCACAAGGCATCCCAATCTGGATGGTCGCGGCAATCAGCCGTTATATTCGTTGCGGTGATGCGGCTTCTTCGTGGGGGCCTTGAACTGCCATTCGCTGCTGGACGACTGCTGGCTGCTGTCGCTCGCGCTCAGTTGCGCCGCCGTTTGCGTGGACGCAGTGGTCTGGGCAGGCTGGGTGGTGGTCTTTGTCGTGGTTGCGGCAAACGATGCGGAAGCGCCGATCAGGCTTGCGAGCAGGGCTGTGGCGATAAAGGTCTTCATGGATCTCTCCAACTTTACAAGTGGATAAAATTAAGTCGAACTCTTCGGTTCGATGCCTGGAATCTGGGCGCTTTTGCTGCGCTTTGCAACGGCGCGCGCCTGACCGAAAAGGCATTGCAGGCATGCGTTGGCGCCTCTTGTCGAGTTTTGATTATAAAAAGCTATTAAAATCAGCCTGTTAAATTTGCTGTCACCAGGCGTTTCCGCCTTGGGCGGCCTCCTCTCGGCAGTCTCACTTCCTTTTGATTGGTGTGCTGTTTAGAGGACATGGATGTGATGTAAAATTGTGCGATGGTCGCGTTATGCGATGACTCTGCCGATATGGTGCGAATAAGCGCCGGGGATTTCGATCCTGACTCTCTGCACACGCTTTGGTTTGTTAAGCAGGGAACAAACACCGGCCCCGCTGGTTACCTCTACAGTACAAACAAGGAGGATAATCCAATGAATCATACCAATCACGTTCGTCTCACCACTGCTGAACTCACTCCCGCCGTGCTCGAAGGTGCAACCATTTATGGTGCTGACGACCACAAGGTCGGCAAGCTGGATCACGTCCATGGTCTGGGTGCCAGCGGCACCGCGATCATCGATGTCGGCGGCTTCCTGGGTATAGGTGCAAAGCCTGTCGGCGTTCCGCTGTCGGATCTGCAATTCATGCGGGATGAAGATGGCGACGTCCATGCCGTCACCACATGGACGAAGGATCAGCTGAAGGACATGCCTGCGCATAAGGACTAATCGTCCCAGGCATTCGCGAGGCAAGATTTCCATGACGTATGTTATGTGAAATTCCACTTAAATACGATATTATGGCCACCTTGGGATCAGGGTGGCCATTTTCATGGGATATAGAACTGGTTTAGGCCGGGGATGGGAACGTCGGTGGCGGCGCGACCTTAACGCCCTCTATGGATATTCTGGAACTGCGCCCCGACGAAGGTGTTCTCGACCCATAGACCGGACTGGCCTTTTCATGAGATCGGCGGTTTTTTCGGTAGCCGTTTGTGTGATGCCAACCCTTTTACACGCTGAAAATCTCCCCTGTAGTGGCCGTAAAGCAGGCATCGCAATGTGCCGCGGCGATCTTTTTGTCTGTAATGATGGCTCAATCAGCGCCAGCAAGAAGTCATGCTCGAGATTTATGGGGGGAACGGTAGGGCGGACGGATGGTCCTGCGTTCAACCTGACGCCACCCATGGACCCATCTTTGGCCCCAGCGTCGGAAGGGTCTTGCTCATGCCGTTCCGGCAGCTTTTGCGTTGGTCCCCGAGGTGGGCGGTTCTGCCTTACCGATAGCGGCACGAAAAGCTACCTGAGGAGATGACTTGTCACTTTTTGTCGGGCAGGGGCGGGTGGATTATTCCGCCGCCATGGCCAGCAAGGCCGTTACTATGCCGATTGGCGGCTGGAAACAGAGTGCTATAGTCCCTACATAGATTGCATTCCAACCATAGGAGTTACGTCCATGACGAGTGAACGCGCAGTGTTGGCAGGCGGTTGCTTCTGGGGCATGCAGGACCTGATCCGCAAGCGTCCCGGGGTGATCTCTACCCGAGTGGGATATTCCGGCGGCGATGTCGCGAACGCGACCTATCGCAATCATGGAACGCATGCCGAGGCGATTGAAATTACCTTCGATCCATCAAAGATGAGCTTTCGCGAACTTCTGGAGTTTTTCTTCCAGATTCATGATCCAAGCACGCCCAATCGTCAGGGAAATGATGTCGGCGTCAGCTATCGTTCGGCGATCTTCTACACGAGTGAAGAGCAGAAAAAGGTGGCCGAGGATACCATTGCCGACGTGGATGCTTCCGGCATCTGGCCTGGTAAGGTCGTGACCGAACTGGCGCCTGTGGGTGATTTCTGGCAGGCCGAGCCGGAGCATCAGGATTATCTTGAGCGCATTCCAAACGGCTATACCTGCCATTTTCCGCGGCCAAATTGGAAGCTGCCAAAACGTCAGGCCGTGGCATAACGGTCCTCGAAAGACGTTCCGCCTCTTGAAGGCGGCAGTTTCTCGGCTTGCCTTCTCAGCGTCTCGCCTGAGATCATTGAGCATTTCCGCTTTTCAGTGAAGGGCGGAAATCCTCCTTGTTTCTGTTTTCAAAACCTTCCGGCTGCCAAAACCACCTGGCGCTTTCGCCTGAAATTTCCCCTTCTTCATGTCATCGCTGCATTCTTTAGCCTTCTCAGTCACTCTGCCGCTTGACGCGCAATGCGAAGAGCGTTAACAAGAACCGTACCGTACGGTACTTAGATTGAAGGGCTTCACCGTGTCGACCAATGCCATGCCAACAGCAGAATTTTCTGCACGCCAGAGCGCGGTTCTGGCGGAGGCTCTGCGCCTTTTGGTCGAAGGTGGCGACAAGGCATTGACCACGGCCGGTTTGGCGCGGGCAGCCAATTGCTCCAAGGAAAGCCTTTATAAATGGTTCGGCGATCGCGACGGTCTGCTGTCGGCGATGATTTCCTATCAGGCAAGCAAAGTGCGCACATTCGAGCGCGCCGGCGAGCGCCTGACACCGCAGATGCTGGCCGATCATTTGGAGGTTTTCGCCCGCGATTTGCTGGACGTTCTCTCAGGGGAAATCTCGTTGGCGCTGAACCGTCTTGCCATTGGCCAGACCAGTCGCGACGGCTCGAAACTGGGGCAAATGCTGCTGGAGCGTGGCCGCCGCCAGATCGACCGCCGGGCGAGGGCGCTGCTGGATGCCGGACGGCGCGATGGCCTGTTGCGGTTTGAAGACGGCGAGGATGCCTATCGCACGCTCTACGGCCTGATCGTTTCCGATCTTCATGTTCGCCTGCTCCTGGGTGAAAAACCCGAGCCACGAAAATTCGACGCCCGCGCACACAAGGCGGTGTCCGCCTTTCTTGTGTTGCACGGCACGGACAAGACATCGTCAGCGTAAATCCTGGCGAGGGATAAAACACTTTAACATCAGACACAGCATAGGGAAGGATAACACAATGCGCGTCTATTATGATCGTGATGCCGATTTGAACCTCATCAAGGCGAAGAAAGTCGCCATCATTGGCTATGGCTCCCAGGGCCGCGCTCACGCGCTGAACCTCAAGGATTCGGGCGCACAGAACGTCGTCATCGCCCTCAAGGCTGGCTCGGCCACCATTGCCAAGGCTGAAGCCGATGGCTTCAAGGTCATGACCGTTGCCGAAGCGGCTGCATGGGCCGACCTGATGATGATGGCAACTCCTGACGAATTGCAGGCTGATATCTACAAGGCAGACATTGCTGGCAACATCCGTGATGGTGCAGCGATTGCTTTCGCCCACGGCCTGAACGTTCACTTCGGCCTGATTGAGCCAAAGAGCACCGTTGACGTTGTGATGATCGCACCGAAGGGCCCTGGCCACACGGTTCGTGGTGAATACCAGAAGGGCGGCGGCGTGCCTTGCCTCGTGGCTATTCACCACAATGCATCGGGCAATGCCCTTGAGCTGGCTCTGTCCTACGCTTGTGGCGTTGGCGGCGGCCGTTCGGGCATTATCGAAACCACCTTCCAGGAAGAATGCGAAACCGACCTGTTCGGCGAGCAGGTCGTTCTGTGCGGCGGTCTGGTTGAGCTGATCCGCGCTGGCTTTGAAACGCTGGTTGAAGGCGGTTATGCGCCTGAAATGGCCTATTTCGAGTGCTTGCACGAAGTGAAGCTGATCGTAGACCTGATCTATGAAGGCGGCATCGCCAACATGAACTACTCGATCTCCAACACTGCCGAGTGGGGCGAATACGTCACCGGTCCGCGCATCATCACTGCTGAAACCAAGGCTGAAATGAAGCGCGTGTTGCACGACATTCAGACCGGCAAGTTCACCTCGGATTGGATGCAGGAATACCGCGCCGGTGCCGCTCGCTTCAAGGGCATTCGCCGCATGAACGACAAGCACCAGATCGAAGAAGTCGGCGCCAAGCTGCGCGGCATGATGCCTTGGATCGCCAAGAACCAGTTGGTTGACAAGGCCCGCAACTAATTAACCTCGAATGCTCTTGGCGATCCAAGCTTTCTTGTCTGCGTGCCTTCGGCATCGCGGAGGATCGCCAAGAACCAGCTGGTCGATAAGGCCCGCAACTCATCAGCCTTGAAGGGTTCCTGGCGCTCCAAGCTTTCTTGTCTGCATGCCTTCGGCATTGCGGGGATCGCCAAGAACCAACTGATTGATAAGGCCCGTAATTAACGGAAAATCTTCAAACGCCGCGTGTCTGCCGACATGCGGCGCTTGATTTTTTCAGACGCTTTCGCCTTGCAGAGCGATGACAGCCTGTTCGAATAGGTCCATCTGCTGAAAATAATGTACCCCTTCGATCGGGGGCAGATCCATGAACGCCGCGCCACCCAGCCAGAGCGGGACCTCTGCCGGTAAGGCCTGGCGGATCTCTTTGATCTGCGCTTCGAAATTACGAATGCGTTTGAATGCGCCACTAATGCACACGATGGTAGCGCCAGACTGCCGGACCATTGTGGCAATTTCTCTGGCAGGAAGCTGCGCGCCGAGATAGGTGGCGTGGACACCGTGGCTGCGAGCGATCAGCGCTGCCGCCAACCCGCCCAGATCGTGCAATTCGCCTTCAAGTGTGCTGAAGACTATTCGTTGCGAGCCGCGCGGCAAAGCCAAAAATTTGAACCCGCTGCTCAACAATGCTCTGACCGAAGTCGAAACCAGATGCTCCGACGCTATAGACAAATTGCCGTCCGCCCAGCGTCGACCGACTTCCGCCATCAAAGGCAGGACCACTTGCTTTGAAAAGTCCACCGGTCCAAGCCCGATATAGCGGGTGTTCAGCAGCCGGTCCAATTTATCACTATCGAGATTTTCAATAGCCTCGAAAACGGGCGCGAGATCGTTCAGCAGCCTCTCATTAATAAGAGAGCGTCTGAGTTCTTCGCTCGACAAATGGATTATGGAGCCAATCCTTTGTCCGTTATCGACGCAGGCCTTCAGCAATTGCAGGCGGACAAGATCCTCATGACAATAGATGCGGCGGCCCGTCGCGGTGCGCTCGGGTACGATTGACGCATAGCGGCGCTCCCACGCATGCAGGACAAGCTTCGTCAGGCCTGTCTCGTCCACGACTTCACGAAGCGAATAGGTTTCCTTCATAATCGGTTGCCATTTTTATTGTAGTTATAAAATATATACGCATAGGCGGATGTGTTTGTAAATTGTCGGTTTGTGTATATTTTTTAGCGTCAGCCTTTTAAAGACAGTGAGAGGACTGCGTAGGGGGGGAAGGTTTGCGCTGTGCCATATTGATCGATATTCAGTCTTTTGTTTACGATGTTACCGCTTTTTCTATTGTTTAATGTATCGTCTGTTTTGGTTGAGTTGCATTTTATTGATAATAATAACGCGATTTTTACGTCATGACGATGATATACAGCTTTTCGAGATTTTCCCTAAATTAGTAATTTGTTGTATACTTTCTTGTGGGATGCTTTTCTTATCAAGAGCGAAATGAGATGCGCTCACAAGGCAAATGTCGAAGGATTTAGGCATGGCTATTTTTGGATTGGGCGCCGACGCGAAGTCGGAAGTTGCGGCTTTGCGCAAATCTCAGGCCGTTATAGAATTTGGACTGGACGGAACTATTCTGGACGCCAATGACAATTTTTGTCGGGCACTCGGCTACAGTCTGGCTGAAATCAAAGGCAAGCACCACCGCATGTTCGTCGATGCAAGCGAGGTTGAGACCAGCGATTACCGCAATTTCTGGGAGGGGTTGCGGCAGGGTAAATTCCAGCGCGCCCAGTATCGTCGTATTGCCAAGGACGGTCGAGATGTATGGATCGAAGCCTCATACAATCCAATAATGAAGGGTGATAAGCCTTATAAGGTCGTCAAATATGCCACGGATATCACCAGCGTTAAATTGCAGGCGATGGAGGACGATGCCAAGCTGAAGGCGATTTCGACGTCGATGGCGGTCATCGAGTTTACCCCTGATGGCAAGATCATCACCGCCAATGAAAATTTCTGCAAGGCGCTGGGCTATAGCCTGACGGAACTTGTCGGGCGTCACCACAGTCTGTTTTGTGAGAAGGCCTATGCATCTTCCCCAGACTACGCATCCTTCTGGCGGGATCTGGCGACTGGGCGGACCTTGGCCAATGAGTTCCGGCGTATCGCCAAGGATGGCCACGATGTCTGGATACAGGCCTCCTACAATCCGGTCTTCGACAGATGGGGAAAAGTCTACAAGGTGGTGAAGTTTGCAACCGATGTGTCGAGCCGGATGGATGCTATTTCCCATCTGGGTGCCGCGCTGAAGGCGCTGGCGGGCGGCGATCTGACCGGCACGCTGGACAATGTTTTCGTGCCGACCATGGAAAAACTGCGTGTCGACTTCAACGAAGCCCTCAGCCATTTGCGCAAGACAATGGATGGCGTGACCCTGAGCGCCAGGTCGATTGCCTCGAGCACCAATGAAATCAAGGAGGCTGCCAACGACCTGTCGCGCCGTACCGAAGCACAGGCTGCGTCCGTAGAGGAATCAGCTGCATCTCTGGAAGAGGTGACGACAACGGTTGCCGACTCCGCCAAACGCGCCGAGGAAGTTGGCCGGCTGATGGAGCAGACCCGGTTGAATACCGAGCAATCCAGTGTCATTGTCAGGGATGCCGTGGTTGCCATGAATGAGATCGAACAGTCTTCGGGGCGGATCTCCAGCATTCTGGGCGTGATCGATGAAATCGCCTTTCAGACTAACCTCTTGGCGTTGAATGCCGGTGTCGAAGCGGCCCGGGCCGGTGAAGCAGGCAAGGGTTTTGCGGTCGTCGCCCAGGAAGTCCGCGAACTGGCCCAGCGATCAGCTTCATCCGCCAAGGAAATCCGGCAGTTGATCAGCACATCCGGCAAGCAGGTTGACCGTGGCGTGGACCTTGTTGCCCAGACCGGTTCGGCTCTGGAAAATATCCTCAATCAGATCCGCGCCATCGATACCAATGTCACGGCAATCGTTCAAGGCTCCAAGGAGCAGACCACCGCGCTGCGGGAAATCAACAGTTCCGTCAATGTCATCGACCAGTCCACGCAAAAGAATGCAGCCATGGTTGAGGAAACAACGGCAGCAGCTTTCTCCCTTGCCAAGGATGTAGACGATCTGTTCCAGATGGTCGCGCAATTCAAGACGACGACGACTGGCTCTTCGTCATCCTATTCTCGCGCCGCCTGAAGACAAAGTCGCGTATTGCTCTTCAAGACAGTGCCGTGCGCTCTCTGGGCGCGCGGCTCTTTTTTGCTGCCTTGAGTCGTGTTTGCGAGTTGAAACATGGGCAAAACGCAAAGACGTGATGAGACCGTCATCTTTTTGCGCTGCGACACCTTTACAAAGTGCCTTTGTCGCAGCGAATAAAGAGTGATCTGGTGTCTTGTTTGCCCCCGCAAGGGCCGTGAACTGCAAGAGGCAGTGCTGCAAGAGCCAGAGACTGGAAAAGAAAGTTTCATCCATGCTGTCCCATGCAAAAGCCATTCTGCCGCAAACCGCTGACGATCATTTGTCCTGGCCGGCGGATGGGGAAATATTCGATGTGAACCGGCTGGAATTGCGGGTGAAGCCTGGGGAGCATCCGTTTCACAGCGCAAATCATGATGCGATCCGCCGCAATTGGCAGGCCGAGTCGGCGGCCAATCCCGCGCTTTTCGATGGTGCCATGGTCTTGTTTGACGAATTGCAGATCGGGCAAGGAGCGGTGACTGGCGCGGGACACCTTATCCCTTATTCTACCTTTTTGTTTTGGCGCCGCCAGGCAGAACCGCAGAGTGGCTATCACCTGTTCGGGTTTCCGGTGCTGATGTCGGCCGATGGCGCGTTGATCGCGGTTGAAATGGCCGCTCACACCGCCAATGCAGGCCGGGTCTATTGTCCGGCGGGCTCGCTCGATGCTTCGGATATCGTCAATGCGATGGTCGATGTCGATGCCAATATGCGCCGCGAAGTGCAGGAAGAAACCGGACTATCGGTAGATGACGCGGTGATCGATCCGCAATTGCGCGGTTATCGCCGGGGCCGGAGGGTCACGTTGTTTCGGGTGTTTCGTCTAGCCTTGACCACTGAGGCGATTTTCGAGCGAATCGCGGCTCATATGGCTGTCGATGAAGAGCAGGAAATTGCCCGCGCCGTGGCCATTCGCTCGGCAGATCGCAATGCGCATGATTACACGCCAGACATGTATCCCCTGTTGGATTGGATTTTTCCCAGCTAAGCGGCTGGTTCGCCTTGCATGGCTGGCGCTGCTCGTGCAGTTTGCTGGCATTGTAACGGCGACTGGAGGCTTGTTTGGCTCGACACTATTGCATTTACGACGTCTTCACCGACAAGAAGCTGTGCGGCAATCCTTTGGCAATCGTGTTCGATTGTGAGGATCTCGATGACGATGCGTTGCAGGCGATAGCGCGGGAATTCAATCTCTCGGAAACGGTTTTCGTTTTCCCCTCCGTCAATGTCGCGCATGTGGCGCGTATTCGGATTTTCACTCCCGGACGTGAGCTTCCCTTTGCCGGCCATCCGACGGTTGGCACGGCGATCGGCCTGGCGGAAAAGGCTCATCAGGACCGCGAGGGCCCGCTCGATCTGGTTTCAGTGATCGACGAAAAGATCGGCCCGGTGCGCTGTGCGGTGAGCCTGAGGCCGGGTGAGGCGAGTTTTGCGGAATTCGATCTGCCGAAAACCTCCACCCAGATTCAGCTGCCGCTCGACCGCCAGGGCATCGCCGATGCGCTGGGCTTGAAGCCGAACCAATTGCTTTTCGAAAATCACCTGCCGTCGATCTGGTCGGCTGGTGTGCCTTTCCTGCTCATACCGGTTAGTAGTCTGGGAGATGTCGAAAGCATCGAATTCGATCCGCAGCTCTGGGAGCGGGCCGCACCTTTCTGCGACGGCGCGCTGACCTCGGCATATGTCTATTGTCGTGGTGGTGTTCACCACGCCGCTGATTTTCACGCCCGGATGTTTTCCCCTGATATGGGCATAGCCGAGGACCCGGCCACAGGCTCGGCAGTGGCGGCGCTGTCCGGCGCTATCCAGCATTTCGACGCGCTACCGGACGGCCACCATCCGCTGCTGATCGAGCAGGGCGTGGAAATGGGGCGCCCCTCCTTCATCCATCTGCATATCGATACCAAGGAAGGCAAAGTTTTCCGCGCTCGCATCGGCGGAACCGCCGTCCGCATCGCTTCTGGCATGCTCGACATTTGATTTTCCTTGGTTTTTTGGAGTTTTGATTTTTTTTGCTGTTTCATGTCATTTTTTTCGAAACGGCGCTGGACAAGCAGAGGCAACCCCTTTATATCCCCGCTCACGGCAGCGATGAAGCACAAACGAAGCGCTGCAGGCGGGTGATTAGCTCAGTTGGTAGAGCAGCTGACTCTTAATCAGCGGGTCGTAGGTTCGAACCCTACATCACCCACCATTTTTCAATAAGTTAGCAGATTTTTGCGACCAATTTGCGCCGGTTATGCGACCGTGCGACTTGGTCGCTTTGTCGTACGGTCGCACGGGTTTTATGGGCTATGCTTCATCCAGATATGTTGATGGAATGAAGGTGAAGTCTTTTGCGTGTCTTCCGCCCCAAGGAAGATGGGGTTTTGCATTCGGAAGCTTGCGCAAATGCTCAAACGGGCGTTCCCATCGTGTGCCCGCGAAAAGCGCGTTGAACGGCGGAAAGATGTTTGGAACGATGAAGCCGTCATCTTTAAGCTCGATGCGCAATTCTTTCAGCACGTTCACGGCCAGGCGTTCACCTTGAAACGCTGATCGGATGATTTGCCCCAGCTTGACGCCCTGAAAATCTGCGCGAAGCATGTGGCGAAGGCAGCTTATGGCTTGCTCGTCGTAAACGGGCGCTGGAAGCTGTGCTGGTGGCGTTGGCATACCCATGGTGTCCCAAAGCCGTGCCGCATAGGCTGGGCCTTTGGTCATGCGGGCTTCCTGAATGACGGCTAGCTTTCTGGTTATTTCATCAACAGGGGCAGGTGTGTTCGGTTGTGGGGAGGTTGGTGCTAATGGCTGTCCTGAAAAGCTGCCAGTTCTACGAATTTGTGGTAGAATTTCGTTTGTTACCATCTTCCGAAACCGATGAAACACTGTGCCCGGTATCATTGCCTGTCGAGAACGAAGCACTAGGATACTGTAGCCGCTTTCATTGATTACCCTTGTGTTGCGGGGCCGTCCGAGTGCATCGTTTAAAACGACCCAATCTTTTTCGTCGTCATCAAGAGGCTCGATAGCATCGTTGTGGTTCTTGAGGCCGATAATTGCGCAAATATCTTTGGCGACAAACCAAGGTATTTCATCTTTGAAAATTATCCGAAACGGCTTTCCTTCAAAATTGAAGTGTTGAAGTGCGCTCATTTCTGATCCCTCCTGCTGCGAAATTCGTCGAAGACTGCATTCAGTGCGGAAAATATGGGTGTAAAGCTGGTCGTTGTCTCAACGATGTGTCCATCAACTCCGATCATCAATTTTTCTGCAACGCGAGCATCGCCCTCGGCCATCACTGCGATTGTCTTTCCTGTGGTGCTTGCCAGTAGTTCCAACAACGCGGCCATGCGTTCGCCGTTCTTGCGATGGCGAACCATTTCGCTGGAAACGAGGCTCATAAAAGCGTCTTCGAATTCTTCTGCTGTCTTTGGTCTTTTGGGTGCAGCGTTTGTCATTGCATGGTCTCCATGGTTGCTGTTTTGCGGGCGGCCGCCATGAGGTGGTCGTTCGCGTCGTTGATGGTTTTGATCTTGTCGAGGAGGAGATACATGAGCGTGCACCAATCGTTTCGGTACTGGCCGAACTCTTCCTCGGTGCAACTTTCAGTCATGTGAAGGCCGAAGCGGAGCATGGCTTTCATATCGAACATGGTGTCTTCGATACGGCTGCTCTCGTCTGTCATCTGGTCAAGCGGATGCGTGGCGTTCATGGCGCGGGTCCTTTGTTCGAGCGAACCCGGACCATCAGCTCTCACCCTGGTGGCCGGGCAGTAATAGGTTTGAGAGACCGCGCAAAGGAACACGGCGAGGCAAAGCCTCCCCATTACGCCCGACCATAGAAAAACGCGCTCACAGAGGAGTGGCGCGTTCGGACGCCTTTGACAGAACCGGCTCTCAACCCGGGCCTCGCCTTTTTCGCGAAGCACACATATGGTGCGGTGGTTAATGGGAGCTGTCAAGGGGTGTGCCGGTGTTGGAGTTGATTGTGGGTCTGGTTGACCCTGTGTTGCGCATGATTGGATTTTTCGTCGCGGCAGGTATTGCCTTTGGCATTGTCGCTACGGCGCTTGCGTTGTTTCTTTCCGTTTTCAATGCCGCCTTTTTTGGCAACAGTCTGTTATCAAAGGCCTTTGGGCTGATCGCCTCCGGGCCTCTTGCCGCGATATATTTGCTCTGCGCATGGAGGGTTTGCCGGTTCGCCGGTGGATATGTCGGATCATCTCAGTATCCATTCCAGCATGTTGTAAGGCTTGTTTTTTCTTAAGCCTCACTTGCTCTCCCCCTCGTGCCAGCGAACCATTTTCGCCATGGCGCTGTCGGCCAGTTCTTCATTCAGGGCCAGATAGTGTTTCATCACCTCGTTGGCGGTCTGGAAGCTGTGGCCGGTGATGGAGCAGATTTCAGGGATGGTGCAGCCTGCCATGGCGAGCCATGTTACGGCGGTGTCGCGCAGATCCTGATCGCGGAGCGTTTTCAGGCTGGGCATGGTCTTGGCGGCTTCGCTGCGCAGGTCTTCGAAGCAATGGCGATAGTAGTCCGCCTTGAAGGGTTGCCAGCGCCTTTCGTCCAGAATGACATTGGGCGAGATCACGCCCGCTTCCTTGCGGCGCTGCATGGCGGCGTCGATCCGCACGCGGAAGGTCTCGGCCTTGGGAATGGAAACCAGCGCACCGGTCTTGCCCTGGCGCAGTTTGATGCGGCCGTTTTCGTGGCCGGTGTGGATGAAGGCCAGCCGGTCATTCTGCCGCTGGCCTGACCAGACGGCGAAAATCACCATGTCGCCCATTTCGGGGCGGCCGCCGGCGTCGGCTACTTTCACCAGATGGTCGATTTCCTTGATGGTGGCAAAGCGGATACGCGGCGGCGGGGTTTTCATTTTCAGCTTATGGGCCGGATTGATCAGCATGGAAGGCAGGTGGCCGCGATCCATGCCCCATTGCAGGGCGATGCCCAGCACGCGCAGCACGGCATGGGCGGTGTGCAACCCGCATTCGGTGCGCAGCTTGTCATAGAGGCCCAGGCAGATCTGTTTGCTCAACGCCTCGGCCGCCGAATACCAGATATCTTGTGCGCGCTTTTCGATGACGCCGATCTTCTGGCGGTAGTCCCTGATGGTATTGGGCTGGCGGTCGGCCATATCTGGGTTTCTGGCGGTGTTCAGCCAGTTTTCCAAAAGGGTTTCCAGCGTGAGACCGCGCCGCGCTGGAGCGGCTTCTGTGGCGGCGCGCGGACGGCCCGGCTTTTTGCGGCGGTTCTGGCGGGCTTCTTCCTCCATCTGGCGCGCGAAGCTCTGCGACCAGGCGCGGCACTCGGCCTCTTTCAGCCAGTTGCCCGCCTCGTCTTTCAGATCCTGCCCGGCATGGCCGCGCGCCCGCAACGTCTCTGATGGATTGAAACGCGGACGGCCATTGCGCCAAGCGACATAGCGGATTTTCGGGGTGGATGGTTTTGCCATGACTAGATCCGAAAGATTTCGTGGTTGATGCTGTAGACCGATCCGGGCGCGATGCTGCTGCCGCCGGTCGAGACGATCCAGCCGTGTTCCCAGTGCGAAAAAAGGAAGCTGGCTTCCTTTTTGCCGCATTCGGCCTTTGTGGCGCGGAGGCGGTCGCCGGGTTTCAGGATTGGGCGCAAGGCCTGGTCGGCCAAGAAGTTTCGTAGATTATTCTCGGCGGCATTCTGTCCGAACTTGTGGAAGCTATCCCACCGTGCGGCATGCTCTCGGCTTGTTTCCGGCTTGTGGGCGGCGGTGAAGGCTAGCCACTCCGTGGCGATGGCCTGTTCCGCCTGTTCGCGTGTGGCGCTGACGCATAGGAGTTTGCCGTCGATGATGCTGTGCACCGTGAACAGGCCCCGATTGTCTTCGCCAATTTGATGCCCGGTGAAGTGAATTTTAGGGTCGAGAATGCGCGCGGTGAGGCGACCCGTTCTGCTGATTTCGATTTCGGCTTTGATGGTGGTGGTCATTTCGCGGCCCTCACGACTGCCCGGCTTTCCTGTTCGATCAGGCTTTGCCGTTTCAGGCTGGTTTCCAGCAGCAGCGCGCCACCGAGGAAGAGGGTGAGACCCATGGCGGCCAGCGCCAGGCCGTCGCGCAGGGACGGCATGTAAAGCGGCACGGGCTTTCGGTGGTTGGCAAGACCATAGGCCGGGCGCTGCTGCTGGCACTGGTCGGGCGGGCAGGCGCATTCACGGTGGGTGCGGAAATCACAGGGGGTCATGATGCGCTACCGTCCAATGGCTTCAAAAACTCAAAGAGCTTTTCCGGCTTTGCGTATCTCCGGTCTGAATGAAGCCCAGACGCGCCACTGATGCGAAACTCATGCGTGGTTTCGTCATGAAATCGATCAAGGCCAATATATTCGACTAAGCCGAAATTGTGGCTCTCGTAGAGCCTGCCCGGTTCTAGCTTGAGAACTGGTGTCACTTTGGGGACATAGACCGGCGGAGCCTCGCCGCCGCATTCCACGGCGATCATGGCGCGGCGGTTCCATGTCTTCGTGGCTTCGCTGATACTGACAACTTGCGGGCCTTCGGCGGCGCAGAAAGCGCACGCTACCCATGAAAACTGGTTTGCTGCGATAGTCAGTTCGGTGCTGCCGCAAAACGGGCAGGGCAAAAGTGTGTCGGTCATTTCCTGTCTCCGAACAAAAAGAGCCCGGCGGCGTACACGATACAGATCGCCGCCGGGCAGGTGGTGCGCTGGCCGGGCAAACGGACAGCGCCTGGGGGTACTGGTGAAGGGATGCAGCGGGCCGGTGGTCCGCCACCAATCCCCAGATCGTGGATGATCGATGGGGATGAACCGGCCCGCTGCTTTCACGGCCACGCCCGGGAGGCGGCGGGGCCGAAACGTGCGACGATCAATAGATCGTGTCGTTCTCGTCGATCTTGTGAACCCAGAAGGCCAGGATGAGGCCGACGATGAGAGCGGCGAAAACGCTGGCGATGATGCCGAGCGTCATGCCAAGGGAAAAGGACAGCCAATCCATCACTGCACCATGCGAAGCGAGGCGCGACGATTGCGGAAGAGCTGGCGCGTGGTGCAGCCGGTTTCCTGTTCGCCGCGGATCATTGCGGCGGTGACGACGAAATTGACGCTTTCGGCGCGGGCGTCATGCGCGCTGGATTTGAGGGTTGCCTGATCTTCCTCATCCAGAGGGCCAGCCAAGGACAGGGCGGCAATCAACTGGTCGGACAGGTATTTCTGGCGGGCGGACAGATTGTCCAGCTCCATGATGATCTCGCGGATCGGCTGCTTGCTCTGGGTCATTGGTTTTCGCCTGTGAGTTTGTCGATCACCAGTTTCCCCGCGACGGTGAGGGTAAGGCTGTTGCCGCTGATCTGAAGCAGGTTGAAGCTCACCAGCGCCATGATGGAGCTGTGTTTGAAAGACTTCTTTCCTGCCAGCCAATAGCCAGACTTGAAACGGACGATCTTGTAGAAGTTAATGGTGCAAAGCGCGTCCTGCTGATAGCTGGTCAGCGCCTTGCGTGGATTGTTGATGGCCGGATTGTCGGCCAGAGGCATGGCGATCATGGCCGCACCTCCCGGCCCATGCAGCGCTCATAGGCGCTGGCTGTGACCATGGCGGGCGGAATGACTTCCGGCCCTGCTGCCACGCCGCCGCAGTTGCCGCAGGCGTGGGCTTCCATCCAGAAGGACATTTTCTGTACGCAAGACAAACGCTTGTACCGGTCGTGGTCGATCGATACGGAACCGCAGCGGCAGCCGGTCATGCCCGTACCCCCGCGTAAGCCTCATGCAGCGCCTGGCGCTGGGCGGCGATGGTGGGGGGCAGCGTGGTTTGTGCCGGGGTGGTGGTGGCGCCGTAGCTTTTCAGCCATTGCTCGATAGCGGGGCGCGACCAGCGTTTGCGGCCGGGCAGGCGCTGGGGCATGCCGTGGCGGTCGGTGAGGGAAGAGACGAGACGCAGAAAATAACTCGACGTGTACCCCAAAGCGGCGGCGATCTCTGCCGCGTCTATTGTCTGCTGATGCAGGGGGATCATTTGCAAAGCTCCCGTTTGCTAAAATGCTTACGGTGCTTAGGAGTAAGCGAAATTGCTTATTATGGCAAGCAATATTTGCAATGATGCTGATTTCGGATCGGCGCATGTTTTGGAAGTGCGTCACGTGGCTGCTGCCGGGTGTGCAGCTATGCCCATTTTTGCACGTGCAAAAAATCAGCGAGCGCCTAAGCGTTCACACGTGCAAAATGTCATTTGATCTGTGGATAAGTTTTCAGCGCCCCTGATGTCGGCCGGAATTTCACACGTGCAAAAAGATTTGCCGCGACGGAAAAACCTCACGTGCAAAATGTCATCAAACCTGTGGAAAAGGTTATGGGGCGGCGGTCGGGTTTCCGCACGTGCAAAAATTCAGTGTGACGTGTCGCTTTTGAGCTAATGCGTATTGCGCAGGCTGCCAACCACGACGCCGACAATCGAAACGCGATCATCATCCACCTGCTCGGGCCTTTGCGGGCCAAGCCGCATGCTGTGGGTGGTGATGAATGGGGCCTGATAGAGGCGCACCACCGTGTCGGCGGTGCCTAGGGAGTGGTCCACCAGCTGGGCAAGGACGATATCGCCGGTCTTTGCGCGCTTGTTCTGGTCGACAAGCAGGATATCGCCCGGAAAAATGCCGAGTGCATCCAGTGCCGCACCCTTCATAGACCATGCTTCCACGCCATTGCGGCCCGCCTTGGCGGCCTCGACGGCGGACATGATCCAATTCGGCTTTTGATCGGTGTCGTGAATAAGCGGAAGTGCATCCGGCTCGGCCATGCCGCGCAGGTGGCCCGGCATCTGATTGGGCCGGAAGCCGGAATAATGGGAGATCTTCTCAAGGCTGGCCTGGGTGATGCCCACCGTGTTGGTGGTATCATTGATGAACCGCGTCAGCGTGGATGCGGCCATGCCGGAATTGAGGGCAAGCTGGCTCAATGACAGGTTCATATGCCTGGCAATCGCCTTAAGCCAATCTTTTGTTTCGCGCTGATCAAGAGCCATGCGCGCAAAACTAATCTGTGCAAGTGCTAACGCTGTCACTAAAATACACCTTGCGGAATAAGCAATTTTGCTTATTACACTAAGCAGTGAGATGAACAAGGTGATTTGCAGCATGTTCGAGCAGATCGAAGAACGTCGTAAACGTGCCGGCATTCCGCAGGGCGATCTTTGCCAGCGCGCCGGGGTGCATCAGACAACTTATGCGCGCCGCAAAAGCGGACGCGGCCATATGCGCGAGGAAACCCTGTCCTGCCTCTCGACCGCGCTCGATGCGCTGGTGGATGAACGGCGGCGGGAACTGAATTCCATGCAGGAGGAAGGGCGATGAACTGGGCAGACTATCAGCCGGGGCGGCGCGTGGTGTGTGTGGTCGATTTCTCTAAATCTCGATCCTTTTGCTCCATCATTCCTGAAAAAGGCAGGGTTTACACGATCCGCGCGGCGGAGATGGGTGATTGCTCTGATGGCGAAGTGGTGCTTTGCCTGACCTTTGTGGAATTCGTTAGTCTGGGTGTTCCAACATCGAAATACCAGCCTCTGGAAAGTGAGTGGTTCTTCACGGCGCGGCATTTCAAGCCGCTCGACGAACGCCGCCTTGACCAGTTCCGCCAGCATCTGACCAAAACACCCGCGCCCTTTGCTTATGGCGGGGTGGATGCATGAGCGGCGCTTATCTCATCGCCTATGGCGGCAAGGCTCCGCTGGATATCGCGGAAAACCGGGTGTTTCACCAAAGCCTGCTTGACGATCTGACCCGCGAAGTGGCGCGGCAGGGTTGGGCTGGCGCTGATTTTTCCCATTACGGCCGTGCGGATAACCGGGTTGCGATTGAAATCGTGCCGGGAACGGAAGCGTTGACGCTGGAACGGCTGGCAGCATTTCGAGAAGAGCAGCGCCGGGCGCGCGAAGCAGAAAGGCAGGTGGCGTGATGGTTGCTCATACTGAACATCCATGCCTCAATTGTAGGCTCCCTGATTGCGACGATGGCTCTAAGGCCTGCGAGTTACGGAAGGCGCTTAACGAATATGATCGTTACAAGCGCGCAAAAATACCAGCTCCCGTTGAGGTAAGGCGGCGAAATGCCATCGCATACCGCGAATTCTACGCGGTAGCGAAGCGTGAGCGCGCATTGCAGCGGCGACAGACCGCCGAGGTGGCGTGATGGATCTGCATCTTGTCGATGAAATCCAGCAGCTATCGGATTGCCGGACGCATCAGGAGCGGGCGGTGTGGCTGCTGACCTGCCCGCTGATGGTGCTTTCCAAGTATGAAATGACCATTCGCAACCGGCTGCAAATTGCCGGGTTCTTCGATGGTGTTGTCTATCTGGAATGGGAACTGTCCCGGATGCGCGCACCGCGCGCGCTTGGCGCTATGCCTTTGAATACCTACGCGGAAGTCATGTTGACGATAGCGCGCCCCTGAAATTTCCCGCCGATTTGTATTGCGTACGGCTCTCGCTTTCGAGGTTTGAAATGCGGATGCCTGATGACTGTATTCGAGATATTTCCATGCGTATTCAACGTCTTGGCATCAAGGAAAGTGTTGTGTTGCGACATGCCGCAATGTGTCCGCGTTATCTCTACCGGGTTCGCGCTGGCAAGTGCTCGTTGACCGAAAAGGCCCATGTGCGTTTGACCACGGCGATTGTCGATTTGCAGAAGGCAAAGGGCGCGCATGACAGGGCTTCCGCTGGCCGTGCGCTGGCGGCGGTGGTTGGAAAATCCCATGCCCGGCATGATCCTTTGACGGCGCAATATCGGCTGCTCCTGTGGCTGGTCTGCACCATTGCCGGTGTATCGCCCGGCCCGGTGCTGGCCGCCGATCCGGCCAAGCGGGCCACGGCGGATGCGGAATGGATGCGGGCCGCCCATCTGCGGCGGATCGCCATCTACATCGCCAATGTGCAGTTGGGCATCAAGCAGGCCGATCTGGCCCGCGCCGCTGGCCTGTCGCGCGCCGCCGTCTGCGGCATGCTGAAAGACATGGAGGATCTGCGCGGCGATGCGCAGGTGCAGACGATGATCGGCGCGGTTGAGGAGGTGTTTTTGTAATGGCTGATGATTGGGATCTGTGTCGCAACCGTTCCGCCGCCATGTCTGCCGCCATGGCCGTGCCGCTTGAAGTTAACCAGGCGCTGGCTGTGATTATCCTCTGGAATAGCGGCTTTTTCGATACGCTCGATATCGCCCGCATGCTGACGCTGAAAGAAGATGCAGTATATCGGACCATTCATGCTGCCCGTGATGTGAGGGCAGGTCGATGAACACCCGCCCCAACGACACCCTGCAAATCAAGGAAGGCCTGAAAGCCCGGATTGTCGGGCTTTGCGCGCATCTGTTGCCGGATGGCAGGCAGAATGGGCGGCTTTGGGTGGCGCATAATCCGATTACCGGGGATTATGCGCAAAGCCGGGAATTCAAGGTGGCGCTGACGCGGGATGTTGGTGCGTGGAAGGATTATCGCACCGGTGAAAAGGGCGATGTGATCGGGTTGATTGCCTATCTGAACGCCACAGATTTTCGTGGGGCGATGGACTGGGCGCGCGATTTCCTCGGGCTGCGCCAGATGAGCCGGGAAGAGCGTGACCGCTTTGCCCGCGATACGCAAAAGGCCATGGCCGATGCGGCGCGGATCTCGGAGGAAAAGCGTCTCCAGCGGATCAAATGGGCCAATGATCTGTTCATGAGCGCGGATGCCTATGGCAGCGGCACGGCGGCGGAAGCGCATGCGCTGGCCTATTTCGCGGGCCGGAAAATTCCGCTCGATGACATTCCCAATCTGGCCGCCGATACCTTCCGGTTTCATCCGAGCCTCGAATTCTGGCCTCGGGCGACCTATCGCAATGAGGGTGGTCGCTCGGTGAAGGTGCAGGCCGGGCCGCGCTTTCCCTGCATTCTTTCTGCCATGCGCACGCCGACCGGGCAGGTGACGGGCGTGCATCACACCTTCCTCGATCCGGTGCGGCCGGTCAAGCTGGCGGTAGCAGCCAACGAAAACGCCAAGATGATGCGGTTCGAATGCGCGGGCGCGATGATCTGGGTGAGCCATGGGCCGGAAAACCTTCCGGTCTGGGAAGCCCGCCAGCCGCATCCGGCGATCTTTGGCGAGGGGATCGAGGATGCGCTTTCCCAAGCCCGCGCCAATGGTGACATGGCCCGCGCCGCCGCTGTCGGCTCGCTCTCCATGCTGTCAGGCGCGCCGCTCAATCTGCCCTGCATAGAGTGGGCCTTGATCTGCCAGGACAATGACTGGGCCAAGCCCCAGGCACAAAAGCAATTTGCCGATGAAATGGCAAAGCTGGAAAGCTTTGGCAAACCCGTGGTGGCGAAGAAAAGCCATATCGGCAAGGATTTCAACGATTTGATGCAAGGAGAAGAGTGATGAACAGTGCAATGGAGGAAAGGCCAGATGATGACTGCATTTTCATTTCCCCTCGGCAAAAGGTGAGACTTGAACATGCTGAGTGGTCGCAGTCAGCGTTCGGTGACGTTGGTCCCGTGGGTCCGCTGATGCATTTGAGCCAAGAAGCTTTGGAGGCGGCTGGCGCTGTGCATGATTTGTCCGAATGGGCGGATATGCAGTTTCTGCTATGGGATGCGCAGCGACGGGCCGGAATTACGGATGATCAGATCACCCAAGCGATGATCGAAAAACTCGCCATCAACAAAGCACGTACGTGGCACTTCACAGAAGATGGCAAGGCGGTGTTGCACGTTGCTGAGGACACCGAGGCATACGTTGAAAAATGCCCGATCTGCGCGTCCGTATTCCGGGACGATGATGTTTGCGCCTCAGAGATAACTATGGGGCCATGTCACGCTGCCTGCCTTGATGGCTCTCCCATTGTTGACCTCGAAACAGGGGACGAAACCGGTGGGAAACTTACCACCTACAAGTGGCGAGAGATTTCACAGCCAGGTGCAAAGGCTGGTGGTGAATGACCGGGCCTGGCCACAACAGTTTCGCGCAGGACGTTGCCCATGGCATTGCCCGCGACCAGCTGCGCGCCTTCGTCGAGCGGATCGAGCGGCTCAACGAAGAAAATAAGGCCATCAACGACGACAAGAGAGACGTTTATGGCGAAGCCGCATCCATGGGCTTCGACAAGAAAGTGCTTAAGCGCGTGGTGGCCGCGCGGGCCAAAGACCCACAAGCCCTTATGGAAGAGGATTTGATTTTTGACACGTACATGGCCGCGCTCGGCCATGGCGAAGACCCTTCGGAAGACTGATTTCACAGGAGAAAGAGCATGGCGAAGGAAAAAACACCGGAAGAGCTGGCCGCATTGGCGGGGGCGATTGGAAAGGATGATGGCAATGGAACACCCACTGGAAACGAAGCGCCGGCGGATGCAGGCGGAGCAAGCGATACGGGTGCAAGTGGCGAACAATCTGCGGCGGCAACAGGGGCTGCCGCACCACAGGAAGCAAGTGGTGACATCGACGGTGCCAGCGGGGCAGACGCCGGAGGCACTGACGGATCGGATCTTGGACGCGATAGCGGAAGCGCGGGCGGAGAGGCTGTGGCAGGTAATGTCACACAAGGATCGCGTTCAGATGCTTCTGCCGACGAACTTGCGGCACAGATGAGCTACAGCGAATTCGCAGCGCTGGAACCGGAGGCCATGCCGATGATTGCGGCGGCCGGGGCCTATCAGGCGCTGATTGCTGTGGGCCAGGCGGTTGCCGCAAAGCTTGCCGGGGCTGAGCTGACATGCGGCCCGCATCCGGCCAGCACCTTAATGGCGCGGGAAATGGCCGGTTTCGTGCGCAAGATCGGTCGCCGCGCCACCGCCGATGTGCTGGCCCAACACCTGAAAATCCGCAAGCTGCGCGACAGTGCCGAGATTTCCACGCCCGAGCGGATCGCCCTGACGGCCTATATCCAGACCCTGCTTGATCTGGACGCCTTCATTGCTGCCGAGCGTGAAGCGCAGGCCAAGGCGCAGGAAGAGCGGCAAACGCCCGCGCCGACCCCGATTGAAGACACGATTTTCGAACCGGCGGACGACTTTTTCACGCCGACTTACTGACCTCACCCCAAGCGCAACAGGAGACTATGAGCATGGAAGATGCATTGGAATTTTACGGGACGAAACGTATTAAGGCCGTCCCTATGACGCGCCAGGAATATAATGACTATCGCGGCTGGGCGCTGCCATCGGATGAAAATGGGGATGATAACGGCTACCTCGTCGAATATCTCGATGGCGGAAAATCAAACCACTCTGCGCATGCTGGCTATATCTCATGGTCCCCGAAAGAGCAGTTTGAAGCCGCGTATCAGCCGACATCAGCGATGAGCTTCGGCCATGCCGTTGCCGCAATGAAAGAAGGAAAGCGCGTCGCGCGGGCCGGTTGGAATGGCAAGGGCATGTATGTCGCTATTCAGACCGGAACAGTTATTCCCGCAAATCTTGCTCGTGGTGGCGCCGCTATGTTCCGTGCTGCTGAAATGGACGCCGAAAGTATCTCGATTTTGCCGCATATCGATATGCGCGCGGCCGATGGGGCGATTGTTGTCGGTTGGCTGGCCTCTCAAACGGACATGCTCGCCGACGACTGGCAGATCGTAGCCTGAAACCCATGCCCGGCGCGCTGGAGATCCGGCGCGCCGTTTTTTTTATCTCATGACGGTGCGCGGCGGGGCAGATGACCAAGAAACCAAAATTGCAGGGCGGCGTTGCCGGTGCGCGGGCGCATTTTCTCGATGCGCTGGAGGAGGTGGGGGAAGGCCGGGATACTGTCGATCCCGACAAGAACCTTGCCCGTGATGGCATTCGTCCCGGCCAATGGCCCGGCGCGCCGCATGATGCCATGCCGCCGAAATGCCCCGTCACGGTGCTGGGCATGAAAGGCGAGGTGGTCTATTGCGTCGGCGCCACGGGCGGCTTGCACGAAATCAGCCGGTTTGATTATCCGACGCTGCTGAAACTGTTTTCGCCCTACATCAATTATCTGCACTGGGCGTGGCCTGCATTTGGCAAAGCGGAAGCCGACCCGGAAACCGGGGAGGCGTTGCCGCCAAAGGTGAAGCGTGTCGAGCGCGACAAGGCTTGGGAAGCGATTATCAGCGAGGCGGGCCGTCGCGGTATCTTCGATCCGCAGGACAATGTGCGCGGTCGGGGCGGCTGGAAGGATGGAGAACAATTCATCTGGCATTCCGGCCGCCATATCTGGACGGTGCAAACCAAGCAGAAAGACGGCAAGGCCGCAGACTGGAATTTGCAGCGCGCCCCGACCGGCGAATATGGCGGCATGTATTACCGCCAGGACAGTGATATTCTCCAGCCGTGGAAAAGCCCGATTGGCTGGCGCGATAGCCCGGCGCATCAGCTGTTGCAGGATTTCGGCACATGGAACTGGCATCGCCCCAGCCTCGATCCGCTGTTTCTGCTGGGCTGGATTGGCTCGTCGCTGATGGGTGCGGCGCTGAAAACCCGTCCGATCATCTTTATCACTGGCGGACGTGGCACGGGTAAATCCACGCTGCACGATATCATCAAGGCGATTTTCGGTCAGACGCTCTATGCCACGGCCAACACCACAGCCGCCGGCATCTATCAGAACCTCGGCCAGGACAGCCGCCCGGTAGCGATCGACGAATTCGAGGCCAAGGCCAGCGGGTTTAAGGAACAGGCGATTATCGAACTGGCGCGCCAGGCCTATTCCGGTGCAAAGCTTTATCGCGGTGGCGCGAACCATGAAGGCGTCGAATTCGAGCTACGATCGGCCTTCATGTTCTCGGCCATCATGCATCCGCCGCTTGCTGTGCAGGACAAGAGCCGCATGGCGATTTTGCAGCTCAAGACGCTGGAAAATGACGGCAAGGGTGAACCTGTTGTCTCCGATGTGGCTGGGCGGATGCTGCTGCGGCAGATCATGGACGGCTGGCACGATTTCGACATGCATGTGTTGCCGCGCTGGCGTCGGCTGTTGCATGAGGCTGGTTTCGACGCCCGCCAGATCGATACCTATGGCACGCTGCTGGCGACGGCCGAGCTGCTGGTGGGTGAGCAAGGCATGATCGATATCGGCTTTCCGGCCGACGATCCCGAACATGCCATCGACCTGCTGAAACAGGCGACCGCCATCGAGCGATCCGAACAGACGGAAAAATGGCAGGATGTGATTTCCCGCGTGCTGGAGCATATGCCAGAGGTCTGGAAGCGCGGCGAGAAACAGTCAATCCACGATATCATCATGTCGGTGAGGGCGGGCGGCGAGCTGATGACGCTCGACGATGCCCGCCAGGCGCTGGGCAATGCCGGTGTGGGCCTAACTCAGCCCGGCAAGCTGTTTGAAGGCTACGGGCTGGCCGTGCCTGTCAATGACACCCGCGTGGCACGGATCTTTGAGGGCACGGATTACCAGAGCGGTGGTTGGAACCAGGCACTGAAGCAAGCGCCTGACTATATCGTCACCAAGACCACGCCGTTGGTGAAGATCAGCCGCGAACCGAAACGCTGCATTGTGGTGGATTTCGAGGCCTACCAGACTGCGATTGTGGGCGGGGCGGATGTGCTAGAGTGATTTCCCCCGCCCTCGGGCTGGATGCCATATGAACCCGCTGGAGCGATCCGGCGGGTTTTATTTTGGCTGGGAAAGGCTTGATCGCCCTACGCGGGACATGTGACCGGCGGGGCCGAGCGGCTGTAGTCAGCGCGATACAGTTGATTTGTGCCGCTCTCGGCCGCCTCGATCTTCTCCAGCATGATATAGAACAGAGTGATCAGATCATGCGTAAGGGTCGGAAGATCGGCGGGCAGGGCTGTTTCATGCAGGCGCAGGCATATTGTGATCATTGCCCGCAAGTCTATCAACGCGCCCTCTAGGTGGTGCAAAGGTTGTTCCGTCATCATTATTCCCCGATTTACGCAATAAAAACAAAGTGTCGCGCTCTCGAAAGTAGTAAAGCAACCATTGCTTTAGCTGTCAAAGCGTTTGATTGAGTGGTTCTTTTGAAGATATTTCTAACTTAAAGTTTCACGGGCAAATTTCCCCGCAATTTTTGGGGGTGAAATGCTTGTCTAAGGCTTAACAAACTTGAAATTTTTTTAGCGTGAATGCTCATCATTAAAACATTCATCTCGCCTAATATTAGGCTGGATGGATGGAGTAAGCATGATCACGCGCAAGAGAGTATCAACGGTGCTGGACAAGCTGTCCAGCAATGAGCTGCGCGCAGCCGAACTGTTGACGGGCTGCTATGAATGCCCGCGCTTTAGCGAGTGCGAGAACGGCCACCGATTTTTTCAAAAGCCGCGATCAGTGGCGGAATTTCTTGACAGTCATTCGCCGCAATCCGAGCAATCGCCACCATGATACGGCCAGCGCGCGCCACGTCCTCGATGACGTCAGGCAGCATTTTGGGATTGCGAGGAGGGCGCGTTGTCAGCTCTTCCAGAGTGATGCCGAGCGCTCCTGCTATTGCCTGCATGGTTGCTAGGCGCGCGCGGCCGCCGTTCTCGATAGCAGAGATGGCCTGTGGCGACTTGCCCGCTCTGGCGGCCAAATCAACCTGCTTCATGCGCATTGCGCGCCGCCATTCCCGGATCTTGTAAAGCTCACTCATTGCTTTGGATATAAGGCCATCGAGAGGGCCACCGCTAGCGAGTGGAAATTGCATTCCGTAAGCCCACGCCCTATCGCGATTGCGCCACCAATACCCCAAAAATTGCCGCCGCACTTAACATAAACCCCCGCCCCGGAGGGATAAAAAGCGGAGCCTGCGCCGCGTTGGCGTTTCGAGACCGGAGACAGGCGACATAAAATCGTCAAGGCCGTGGCCGGTCTCCCCATCCTGCGCCATCGCGGATCAATCCTTGCGCCTTACCGCCATCGACCTGCCCGCGTGGCGCATAGCGCTGGCGATAAGAAGGGCGCAGGCAACTAACGCAGCCAAGGGCGTGGCACGGTGCGATATGGCGGAGCAATCCGCTACCTTCCGGGGACGGGAGAGGGCCGGTAACAAGCCGGTAACAAGCCGGTAACAGCTAAATGTTACCGAGAACATCAAGGAAATCATGCGGTTAGTGGTCGGTAACACGGTAACAAGGAAATGTATCCCCATACGCGCGCGCGTATACGTATGAAGATTTGTCTTGTTACCCTGTTACTTATGTTACTGAATTGAATTCATTAATGATCTCGGTAACAACGCGGTAACATTGCGGTAACAGGCCACCAACCGAATAAACAAATCGGGTGATAGTGATGGATGACGGAAAAGGCGAGAATTCGGGGCTTTTTGGAGCACACACGCCGGGCGAAAATCCTGCGGCGGCCAAGGTTGGCGCGGTCAAGGCGGCGGTTGCCGACGCCATGGGCGATCTGGCGGCGCGGCTGACCGGACAGGAGGAAGAGGCCGAGCAACCATCGTTGATGCTTGATGAGATGGACGAGCAGATGGCCTTGTTCTCCGGGCCGGTGCGCCATGTGGCGAACCAAATCGATATCGCCAGACGCGGGAGAGGGAGGCCGAAAGGCAGCCAGAACAAGTCCAGCCGGGAATTTGCCGATGTGTTGCAGCGCATGGGCTATCGCCACCCTGGCCTCAACCTTGCCGCCATGGCGAATGCCGATCCGGCGGCGCTGGCGCTGGAGCTGGGCTTGTGGCCTGATCCGCCCGAGGGCGTTGCGGCGCATGAGTGGCTAGCCAAGATGGTGCTGACTGGCGTCATCAAGCGGGATGACGCGGTTGAGCTGATGGTCAAGGCGCAGGATATCATCGGCAAGGCCAACGCCGAGCTGTTGCCGTATTTCGAGAGCAAGGCCCCGACAAAGCTGAATGTTGACAAGAAGTCGGCCATGGGGATCATGTTCATCGGTGACATGGAAGCACCGAAGGCGGATAAGAGCGATATCCTCGACCTGACCAAATTCCCCGATCCGTGATAATGAATTCAATGTGTTAGCCGTGCGACATTGGAATGGTCATGTCGCACGGTTGTTAAGTCACTGATATCATTCGATATCGCAATAATCATAAATCATTAGGGCGGTTTGAACCGGCGGGCATTTCCCCGCCGTGCGCCCGCCGCGTGGTCGCGCCTGGTGGGGACCCCCTCGCGTGCGTGTGCAGGCGCGGGCGGCGGCGCTTCAAAAATCCGCGCGCGCCACCCCACCCCGGGCCTCTCGGCTCACACACACCGGCCCGCCCGGGCCTTTGCCAGTGAACCCATTTGTGGCCGACCTAATCTCTATTTCGACAGAGCGGGCGCGGGCGCGCGATTTCTGGCGGCTTATGGAGGGTTGCGGGTATGGGTGTGGACATCAAGAATTATCGGCCGCCGGGACCGATTGGGGCGGCGTTTTTGAAATCGCGTGGGCCAATTGATGTCATTATGGGGCCAGGTGGATCAGGCAAAACAGTCTGTTCCGTGATGAAAGGCCCGATGATTGCGGCGCAGTACATGCCAGTCTGCAAGGATGGCTGGGTGCGCGTGAAAACGCTCTGCGTGCGAAATACCTATCGGAGCTTTGCGAAGACAGCCTTGGAAAGCTGGTACGGGAAATTTCCTCTCGGTTGTGAATGGGAGGTCAAGCATGACGGAGGGCAGGATCGTCCCATCGTTCACACGCTGGAATGGGAAGCTTATCGCGGCGCGGATAAAATCAAGATCCAGTATATCATGGAAACCGGCGCAGTCGGTGATAACGATCTTGAGGAGTTTGCAAAAGGGTATGAAATTTCAATGGCGTGGGTCAACGAGTATGACCTGATGCCGGAAAAGACCCTGCCGCTCTTCCTTGGTCGTTGTGGCCGTTATCCCCCGATGGAAATGATTGCTCCATCTGAGCTGGAACGGGTTTCGAAAGATGGCCGTGCCCAAATGCGGCGTATGGGTTTGGAGATTTCGGATACCGAATTGGTCGTCCCTCAGATTGCCTGGGGGGATATGAACCCGCCGGATATGGATCATCCTGCCTATACGATCCCTTTCGGGCAAGAGGGGAAACCGGGAATTATCGTGCAGGATATTACGCCAGGCTGGAATGGGTTCTGGCAACCCGGCGGGCTATCTCCCCATGCTGAGAATAGGGCTGGCAAGCCGCGAAGTTCCTACCAAAAGGAAGAGGCGATTACCAAGGATAAGGCTGTTGTGCGTCGAATGGTTCATTCGTTGCCGGCCTATGCCAAGGATGGAACTCCGGTCTATGAAGATGATTTTTCGGTTGAATTTCATTGTGCCGATCAGGAAATACAATTTGTCCCACAGCTGGGTTTGACGATCGGGATTGACGCAGGCGGTTCGCCAGCGGCGACCTTTGGGCAGTTGTCGCCAAGCGGGCAGAACAGATTGCTGGCCGAGCTGGTTGCACCGCCGGGAACCGGGCCAACACGCTTTGGCCATATGATGGTCGCGCTGATGATGGGGCGGTTTGCGGGTGCTGCCTTCGTGCATGCGTGGGGTGACCCTTCGGCGTGGTATGGGGCCGATAGCTCCACGGGTGAATTCCACTGGATCAACACGTTGCAAAGCGTGGTGCGCTTTCAGATCAATCCCGCGCCGTCGAATGAGCCATCTATTCGCCAAGAGGCGGTGAAGCATTACCTTGGGCTTCGGCTGGATAACAACACGCCGGGATACATCATCGACCCTGGTTGCAAGGTTATTCGTGGCGGATTTGCGGCCCACTACAAGTTTACGAAAAAGACCTCAACCTCTGAGACGGACAAGGGGCTAGTTGTCAAAAACAGTTACTCTCACCCGCATGACGGTGAGCAATATCGCTGCCTTGGTATTCTCGGCATTGCCGCTCTGACGGCCCATGCGGCTCAATCCACCTTGCCGTCGAATGTCGAAAACCTGCATCGCCATCGGCAAGACCGCGCGACCGGCCCGAAACGGGATTTCTCGGTATGGGATGTCTGAGGTTTGAAAGTCCGGCGCTGCTGACGGATTGCCTTGACATGGCCGGGCCGTGGTCGGTGACGCGGAAGGTGTTCCTTTGGCAGCATCAGAACGGCGATAGCATTTCGATTTTCGATGATGACGGGTTGCTGGCGATGGCGTTTCTCGTGAGCCGTGGGGACGGCACTTGGGAATTCGCGCTGGCCTTACGCGCACGCGCACGCGAGAGGATGCTCGAACTGTGCCGCTTCGCCCACTTAACGCTCGCCCGGCTGGTCGACACTGGGGCCGTGATCATCTGCCATGTGATGGACGGCAACAAGACCGGTTCGCGCATGGCGCGCCTTGTGGGCTTTACGCCCGCTGGCGGGACGCTGTGGAAGTGGAGCGGGAAGCATGTCAAACACGGTTAAGGGGTTGTTCGGCGGCGGGCAAAGTGATGAGCAGAAAAAAAGCCAGCAGCTCCAGCAGGTAGCGAACGACCGGCAATTGCAATCATTGAACACCAGTGACAGCAAGATCCTTGCGACCCGGCGCACGCCGCGTGGCCGCAGGCTGTTCGAAGATGGCGGCTCGACCGGTGCCACGGCGGTTCTGTCCTGATGGCGGCCTTTGATCTGAAATCCGTTATCCGGCGCAAGGATAAGATCTGGGGCCAGCGGGCGCCCTGGACGTCGATTTATCAGGAAGCCTATGATTTTGCCGTGCCGATGCGCCGCCCTGGTGGCGCTGGGAAGTTGAAATACGCCGATAAATTGTTTGATATGACCGCGCCGATGTCGGCCATGTACTTTGCCGGTAACCTACAGCGCAGCTTGTTCCCGGCGGGTCAGCCTGCCTTTGTGCTCGAAACCGGGCCGCTGGCGGCCATGAAGCTTTCCGCGCCGGACCGAAAGCAGCTCGACCGCATCCTTTACGAGACCTCGACCCTGATCCATCCGTTTTTTCTGGCGGGTGACTGGGATACGGCGGTTCATGAAATGTGCGTCGATCTTTCGGTGGGAACCGGTGCCATTCTGCCGGTGAAGGGAACGCCCGACAAGCCGGTGATGTTCTGCGCCATTCCGTTCGACCAGCTGGCGATTGGTGTCGATGCCTTTGGCCGGGTGAATTACGTCAGCTGGAAACAGCAGATCGAATACGAGCAGCTGGTGGGCGCGTTCCCGGATGGGGATTTCCCTGACGATGTGAAGGAAAAAGCGAAATCCCACGCTTCCGATGAGACGACGCTCTATCAGGATTTCTACGCTGATAGCCTGCCCGGCGGCGGCTGGCATTTCGTCGCCTATGTCGACAAGAGCGCCGTGCCGATCCGGCATGAACGCTATCGCACCCAGCCGATTGCCGTGCCGCGCTACTATCGTGTGCCAGGCGAAGCTTATGGCCGGGGCGTGATCCTGACGGCGTTGCCGACCATTAAAACCCTGAACAAGGTGCAGGAACTGGCGCTGAAAACAGCGGCGATTTCGATGCTGGGTATCTGGGCTTATCGGTCGGGCGGTACGTTCAACCCCAACAATGTGCGGATGGGGCCTGGTGAATTCTGGGCGATGCAATCGACCGGCGGCATGATGGGGCCGGATGTGTCGCGGCTGGATACGCCCGGCAACATGAATGTGGCGAATGTGCTGGTTGGCGATCTGCAAAGCCAGATCAAGCAGGCCACGTTTGACAACCGCCTGCCGGAATATCAGGGTACGCCGCGTTCTGCCTCGGAAATGACCGGGCGGATGCAGCAAGGGGCAAACATCCATATCGGTGCCTTCGGGCGGCTGGTGAATGAGATCATGCCTGTCATCGTGCCGCGCGTGGCGGAAATCCTGTCTGGGTTCGGCATTCTGCCGATGGTTGCCAATGTCGATGACCTGCTGATTGCGATCTCGGTGCGCTCGCCCATGAAGGCGGCCCTGAATGCTGACCGGCTGAATGCCATCGCCAACTACCATGATCTCGTGGCGAATTTCGTCGGGCCGGAACAGGCTAGGCTCTATGAGAACATGGACAAGATCATGGAGCGGATCGGTGAAGGATTGCAGATCGACAAGGATTTGATCCCGAATGAGGAAGAAAAACAGGCGATCATGGCTCAAATACAGCAGGAGCAACAGCAGCAAATGGCTGCAATGTTTGCGCAGGAAGCCGCCAAGCAGGCCCCTAAAGTGGTTGGTGATGCGGCGGCGCAGGATATGAGGGCGGCGGCATGACGGGGCCATTTATCGCGGGCCGAGAGGCGCAGCCGCTTGATTTGCTGGAACAAGGTGTGGCCGGAAATGGCTGGGAAGGGCTGGAAGGCCTGTTTAATCTTGACGGTCCCAAGGATGAATTGAAGCCGGAAGACGATCTGGCGGAATTCATGTGGGGGCTGTCCCAGACCGCGCATGGCCGAAAGATGTTCGAATGGATGATGGATATTTCCATCCGCCAGCCCCTGCGCATTACCGGCGCAACCATTGAGCAAAGCGCCCTGATGGGCGCAACGCGCCAAGGCATCAACGGATTTGCCGAGGTGATCCTGAAGGCAATTGCCAAGGGAAGCCAGATCAATTCCACCCGTAAACAATCCCAGAATGGAGCTGGATCATGAAGCATCTTTTGCGTGGCATGCCACAGATTTTCTTTGACGCGGACGGCGCTGGTAGCGGGGGCGGTGACGCTCCGGCCGCCGGTGCGGCCGCAACACCTTCGGCGGGTTCTTCCTCCTCCCAGAACGCTGCCGATGCAACGCCGGGCGCGCCTCCATCGCCACCCGGTGCAGCAGAAGGGGCGGCGGCGGACGGGTCAACCGCCGCCGCTCCTTCGATCTATCGCCCCGAAGGCCTGCCCGATCATATGCTTGGTGCCAACGATCAGCAGACAATCGACAACATGAAAAAGGCGCTCGACGGTTATCGCACGCGGGATGCGGATGCGAAAATTCCGGACGATCCGAAAGCGTATAGCGAGTTTTCGGGGGAGGTTCCCGAAAATATCAAAGTCCATCTGGATACGTTGAAAGACGATGACCTGTTCAAGCGGGTCAGCGACAAGGCTCTGGAGCATAAGATATCGGTGCCAGCCTTTCAGGCTATGGTGCAGAGTTTCCTTTCTGTCTCGGCTGAAATGAATTTGCTGGAACCGCCCATTGACGTGGTGGCCGAACGGCAAGCCCTGGTGCCGGAGAATGCCAAGCATCTACCGGAAGCGCAGCAGAAGATCGCCGTTGAAAAGCGGATGAATGAAAACTTTGCCTATGTCGACCAGATGGTGGCCATGGGCAAGGAAAAGGGCGGGCTTTCCAAGGAAGCCGGTGATTTTGCCAAGGCCATGCTGGGCGATAGCGCGCGCGGGCATGAATTCATTGAATTCCTTCGGGCGCAAGGTTCTGGCGGTCACAAGGGGCCTGCCATGGGTCTGCCGGGTGCTGGCGGCGGTAATGATGCGCGGGCGGAACTGTCACGCCGTGCGGCGTTGCCGGAAAATACCCCCGGCAGCCCGAAATTCGACAAGGCCAGCCATGACGCGCTGCAAGCGGATTATCAGCGGCTGATCGGCTGACGCACTGAACGGTTCCCGCCCGGTGGCAACATGCAATTGCTACCGGACGGGAGCGACCTGGACGACGCGGCGGCTATCCTTTACCGGACCCGCCGCAAGCTCCGGCTAATCGGCCCTCACGGTGATTTCGTCCATCACAAACATTGAGGGTTTCTCATGTCTTCTGCACCGAATTGGTTTGTAGAAAAAATCCGCGACATGGTGCGCGTGCGCTATATGGCGCTTGGCGGCTATCTCGACGATACGATGATCCGGGGCGATGGCGGCGCGGGTGTCGTTAAATTCCCGGTTCTTGGCGGCCGCATTCCCATGTATCTGATTTCCCGCGCCTTGCAGGATATCGACCCCAGCGAAGTGAACATGGACACCATCACGCTGTCCCTGTCCGACTATGAAGCGGCGGCGACGTGGTTCCAGCAGGATCTGCGCAAGATGGGGCCAAGCCAGCAGGACGGCATTTCCAAATTGCTGACCCAGGCCGTGCGCATGAAGCGCGACACCATCAAGCTGACGGCGCTCAACACGTTCGCCAATGCCACATCCACCCTGGCCGATACGCCGTCCACGGTGGAGACCATCGGTGACGGTACGGCGAAAATCGATGTGGAATTTGCGGCCTATATTGGTGACAGCATCGCCGGTACCGGATCGGATGAGGAAGCCTTCTGCGCCATTCCGCAGGTCTGGATGACGCAATTGTGCTTCAACAAGCATTTCTCCAATGCCGATTACACCGGCCCTGCTGACCTGCCTTTCGCCAAGGCCAGCAAGATGAAGAAGAAGACATTCCAAGGCACGCATTTCGTGACGTTGCCAAACGAATATTTCAGCTTCGGCACGGGTGCTTTCGGGACCGGCTCCAATGGTCTGCCCTTCAACGGCACGGGCTATCTCGATGCCTTTGCCTGGACCAAGGATAGCATGGGCTGCGAAGTGGAATGGGATCAGGAGAACATGACCATTGATCAGGTTCCGACCCTGAAGGGTTCGCCCTGGTTGGGCAAGGTCCAGCTTTCGGCGGCGGCGGTGGGCATTCTGCCGGAAGGCGTGAAGCGCATTCGCATGCTGGCCATCAACAAGGCCGTGAAGATCAACGAATAAGCGCTAATCCTGGCTGGTTTGTCCGGCCCGGATTGCTTCTCTTCTCCATTCAACAGGAACAGGACCATGGCTCATATCAAGTATGACCTCGTTTCGGCAGGCCGCCCGGTGATGCTGAGCAATACGCGGATCATCAAGTTTTTCAACTATGCGACCGACCACACCAAAGCGGAAGTGTTGACGGCTGGTTTCTTCAATGCCAGCCGGGATGACCTGACGCCGCATTCTATCATCAACGCGGTGGTCGATTGCGACGGCACGCCGGAATATGTGCGGATCAAGGTGGCGACTGTGCCGGCAACCGGCAATGTCACCGTGACGGATGTGACCGGCGACACCACGGCGGACTGATCCGCCGAACTGGCGGGGCAGATGCACTGAACAAGGGGCCGTGGCGGCTAATCTGCCACGGTCCCTTTCTGTTTCAGGTGGTTGCCATGACAATCGATAAACCGACAATCATCAATATGACGTTGGCCGATATCGGTGTTGGCCCGGTGTTTTCGGTCGATGACGGATCGGAGCTTTCGGAAAATGTCGCTTTGGTCTGGCAACGGACTGTCGATCATATTTTCGGGCTGCATGACTGGAGCTTTTCGCTCAAGACCTTCAAAAACCGCTTGCGGGAGGAAGAGCCGGAAAACGGTTGGCGCCATGCCTTCGATTTGCCGGGTGTTCGGATCGGCAATCCGCTGAAAATCATGGATCAGGCCGGGGCCAGTCCGCGCCCGTTGCGCGAATTTACCATTGAAGAAGGCCTTCTCTTTGCCAATTGCACCCAAACGTGGTCGCTGTGCAAAGTTTTGGTGTCGCCAGATATCTGGCCGCCGGATTTTCGGGCGGCGTTTGTGGTGGCCTTTGGCGGCTATCTGGCCGTGCCTGTCTGGCAGGATGAGAATTTGCGGGATGCGCGATTGCAAGAGGCTTTCGGGTCGCCCTCGCAACAGGGCGGCGGCGGGCTGTTTGGCCGGTTGATGGCGCAGGACAAGACCTCGCGCCCAGTGGGTGAACCGATGGCCGACAATAGTCCGCTGACCACTGTGCGCCCGCAAGGTGCTGGCGGCGCTGGTGACGCCTGGTATGGGAGGTGGTAAATGGCGGCGATCAGCGGTCCATTCAAAAGCTCGGCCAATGCCGGGCAGCTTTCCGAGGATCTGGCCGGTAAGGTCAATCTCAAGCAATATTATTCCGGCGCGCTGGTCATGAAGGGGTTCGAACCCATTCCGCAATCCGGCTTTGCCAATCTGCCCGGTAGCTTTGACATTGCCGCCCTGCGCTCGGATATCCTGAAAGCCGGGGTGCTCAAGGTGCAGGTGGGCTTGTCCTACACGCTGGTGTTTACGCCCGGCTATGTCGATATCTGGCGTTATGACCGGGTGAAGGTGGCGGAAATTGCCATTGCGGCCATTACCAGCGCCATGGTGCCGGATCTCGAATTTTTTGGGGAGGCCAATACATTCGGGATTTTCCATCAGGATTTGAACGATGGCAAGGGTTACCGGCTGCTGCGCAACAGCACCAATGATACCGTATGGACGCTGAGCGACTGGCCTTGGGAATATATCCCGGATGTGGATCTGGGTGGTAGCTATACCAAGACGAACGATATCTGGGATATCTACATTCGTTGGGCGGATGGCGTTAACCAGTTGACCGTCAGTGTTAAAGTCGATGGAAACACCACAAGCGCGGTGCGGCTGCTCAATACAGATGGCACGCCGGCGGCGCCCGGCGGCGGCTCTGACATCTGGAACCTGTTTGCGGTCAATTTGCAGGCGGCAATCAACACGCTGGCCGGTTTCGAGGCCGACGTGGCGGTGGCCTATGTGGAAAATTCCGACAATTACCGCCGTCTGACCGTAACCTTTTCGGGCAGTCTGGCGGGTGACGAATATGATTTTGACGTGCAGGTGGTGAATACATCCTCCGCCTCGGCGCTGGTCGCACATGTGCAGATTGGCGAAACAGACGGCGAGGCGCTGATTTCGTCCACGCGCGGCGGGTTTCGCGGCATGGGAATTTATCAGGATCGCGGTATCTATATCAGCCCAAAAGCGAAACAAGCCGCCGTCGCCATGAGCCAGACCGGCGAATATTTTACGCTCAACATCAAGAACACGGCCGATAGCGGCGCCCGGCTGGAAGCGCTGCGGACATCGACATCCGAAACCGTGCTGCATGTGCTTGATAACACCTATCTGGTGCTGTTCACCGATCAAGCAGAATGGTTTGCCTCGAACCGAACCATTGAGCGCAATGCGGCGCTGAACTGGGTTCGTGCTTCCGAAGTTGGCTCTAAAAAGAATTGCAAGCCGGTTTCGGTTGACGGAATGGTGTTTTTTGTTTCCGCCGATGGCGGGGCGCTTTACTCGGTCTCCTATGACGCGGTTTCGGAAAGTTATAATCCGACCCGGCAAAACGATCTGAGCAAGGATCTTGTCCGCGATATTGCCAACCAAATGGTGCAGCGGAAAATTGCTGGATCGACATCCACCCGGATCTGGCACCGGCGCGACGATGGCCGGATGGCCTGCATCATCGTTAACAAGATGCTGGCCGATGAACAGACGATGATCGCCGCGGCCGAATGGGGCGTGCATGGCGGTGGAACTGTGCTGGGCCATTGTGTCGATGGACAAGAACAGGTGTGGGTGATGGTGAAGCGTGGCGGCGCGACCCGGCTGGAAGTGCTGGCGGAAGCCGCCGATACGGTGTTTCAGGCGACGTTGACCGTTTCGACGAATGCCAGTGGCATGGCATCAGGCCTCGACGTGCTGGAAGGTCAGACCGTGTGGATTGAGGCCAATCGCAATTTCGACGGGCCTTTCACCGTGGTCGGTGGGCAAATTACCACGGATTTTCCTAGCGCATCCTTGAAAGTCGGCCTTTGGGAACCGCCAGTTTGCGAGAGCATGCCTTATGTGCGTGTCAATCAGGACGATACCGTTGTGCGGCGGCCCGGCCAGGTGAAGGCGCTCGATCTCTATGTGATCGACACCGATAGCATTGCCATCGGCGCGAACGGGAGGCCAGCCCGCAACATCCCTCTGAGCCGGATGACGGATGATCTGACTGCGCCCTGGAGCGGCTACACCGGCCATCTGATCATTGCCGGACTGAACGGGGTGAAAACTGGCCCAACATTGACCATCACACAAACGCGGCCGGGGCGGCTGCGGCTCCGCGATTATGTTCCGAAGGTCAAACTCTGATGGTTGAAACAACTCTTGCTGCATTGGGCGGGCTTTTTGGTGGCGGGTCGGCGGCGGCTGGAACGGCTGCGACGGTTGGCAGTGCGGTGGGAACGGCGGGTACTGTTGGTGGAACCGTTGGCGCGGTCTCCAGCGGGCTTTCCATCAGCTCCATTTTGCAGGGGACGGCGGGCGTGTTGAGCGCCGTCTCTGCCGTTTCCGCCGGGAATGCGCAGGCGGAAGGCTATGAGCAGGCGGCGACGGAAGCCCAATCAAACCAGCGGCTCACGACGCTGGAAGGGATATCGCGGCGAAGTTCGATCAAGCAGGCGATGGTGGATCAGGTTGGGCAGCAGGATGTTGCCTATGCGGCGTCGGGGACTGATCTTTCGTTCGGGACACCCAACCAGGCGCGCAAGGAAGCCTTCCGTGAAGCAGATCTCGGCACGGCCACCCAGGTGGGAACGCAGCAGACGACACAAGCGCAGCTTTCCGACCGTGAGCGAAATTACCGGAAGATGGCAGGAAAAGCCCGGCTTGGCGGCTGGGTCAACGCTGCCACCAGCCTGTTCAGCACCGGCGCATCTATTTCCAACCAAGGCCTCTATAAAACGTCGAAAGTGAGCTGACCATGGCGAACAGATTGCCCCAGCCGGTCGGATACCGGCCTTTTCGTGTGCAGCCGATTTTGCAGGAAGGGGTGCTGCCCAGTCCGCGCGATGACGGCGAGCTGGAGCGCAAAGTGGCCGTTGGCCTTGCCCGAGTGGCCGACGAATTCGGGCAACGTGCAGATCGGGAAGCGGTGGCGGCGGGGCAGAAAGCCGGTAAAGCCGATGCGTTGGCCGGTGCGCCGGGTGCTTCGACGGTTACGGGTGATGCTGTTGGGCCTGTTGATGGGCCGCGCCAAGGCCGCCTTGTCAATCCGAAAGCGGCGAATGCGGAAGCGGCCAAGGCGCGCGATTATCTTGTCGCCCAACACGGGTTTTCTCCCGCGCAGGCGGCGGCCTTTGTTGGCCACGGAATGCAGGAAAGCGCGTTTAATACGCAAGCCAGCGGTGACAATGGCTCTGCCTTTGGCATCATGCAATGGCGCGGTGATCGCCAGACGGCCTTGCGGCAATTTGCAGCGAAATCGGGCCGGAATGTCGTCGATCTGCCAACGCAGCTTGATTTTGCCGTCAGCGAGCTGAAAAGCACGGAAAAATCTGCGGGCGACAAGTTCTTTGCCTCCGGCAATGTGCAGGATGCGGTGAGCGCCCTGATGAGCTACGAACGCCCGGCGGGCTGGACGCCCGGCAATCCGACCGCCGGGCATGGCTATGACAATCGGTTGGGCTATGCTTTGAGCTTTGCCCCGGCGGATGGTGGGCAACCATCTGCTGTTGCTGCGCCAGATAGTGCGGTTCCGGCGCCAGTAGATGGCGCGGCAAAGCCAACGTACCGTTCTATGCCGTCCGCTTCGTCCGTCGCGCCTGTCTCGGTTACGCCTGTTTCTGTGCCTGTGAAAATCGAACCGGGCAAGGCGGGAACGTTTCGCCCGAAAGAGGGGGATACGATCTATGCACGGGCCTATAATGTTGCCGGGGAAAAAACCTATATCCAGCAGCTCGAATTGACATTGTTGCAGGATCAGGACGCCGTGTATGACAAATACAAGGATGATCCTGCCATGCTGCAAAAGGCTTACGGCGAGCTGTTGCAGGCCCATAAGCAGGAGCATCTTTTCCCGGAAATCGAAGCGGATTACACGGCGGCTTACAATAAGCGGGCCTATGGCCTTGTGCGCCAGGCGCAGGATGCGCAGCAGACGCGGATCAAGCAGCAGGACCGGGGCGATTTTCTCGGGCGCGTTGGAACGCTTGAGGATACCAAATCGCGGGCGATGGCCGGTATCGATTTCAAGAGTGATAGCGCTCCGGCACGGCTGGCAGATTTACAGGCGACGATTGACGATCATTACGACACGGCGGTGGCAAAAGGGGTGATTTCCGCCGCTGATGCAGAGCGGGCGAAGCGCGCTAGCCGGGGCGACATGATGGTGACTTATTACACCAAGCAGGCGCAAAGCCTTCCTGCCGACGATATCGCCTCCATGCGCAAAAGCATGACGGCCGATTACAGCGCCGGAAAGCTGGACGGTGTTGACGCCGATAGCTGGGATAAGATCGATGCAGAGATGATTGCCGCCGAGCGGGCGCGGCGCACGCAGGATGAAAAGTCAGACAAGGATCTGACAAAGCGGGGTGAAGACTTAGTCAGCCGGATTGCACGGGGCATGCCGGTTTCACCGGATGAATTCGCGCGTTTCCAGCTCGATGCGGCGACCGCACCGAAAGGTTCGGAGATCGTCGGATCGACCTTGACCCGTAGGAAGGTTGCCGACGCGATCCGCACCTTGCCGATTGAAGAGGTGGAAAAACGGCTTCCGTCGCTGCTGGGTGACAAGGCGACGGCGGATGACCGTGATTTTTCCCGCAAGCTGATCGAAAGCCACCGCAAGGAATTGCAGACCGATCCGATTGGCGTTGCCGAGCGCTTCGGGATCTTGCCACCCTCGGCTGGCTTGCCCATCGATGGCGATGCAGACCCGTCCACGGTTTCCGGTGCCTTTTCCGAACGGATCAATCAGGCGGAAGCCGTGGCCCGGCATTTTGGCGTACAGCCGAAATATTTCCGGCCCGGCGAGGTCGATCAGATCGAAAAGACCGTGACAACGGACCCGGAACGTGGCGTTTCGATTGCTGCCGGGCTGGTGGATGCGGCCGGGCGCAATGCCCCGCAGGTGTTGCGCGAACTGGGGCAGGATGCGCCAGCTGTTTCCGGCGCCGGTGAAATCATGGCGCTGGGCGGCAATGTCAAGGCGGCGCGTGATTTGCTGGCGGGATATGGCAAGACGCCTGACGGCAAGGCCTATCCCGACATGAAGGTGACGGCGCGGGTGCCGCAAGCGCAAAAAATCGCGGGCGGTGCGCTGGTGTTTTCGCCCGATCAGGTCAACAGCCTGGACGCCCAAGCTGCCGCCATTGCCCGCAAGCGTCTGTATGATGCTGGTATCGACCCGAAAACACCGGATGCCAAGCCGATTTATGAGCGGGCGTTTCAGGAAGCGGCGGGCGCAAGCTTTGCCGGATCGGTGCAATATGGCGGGTTTGCCGGATATGACCGGGGAATGTTCTACCGGGAAAAGCAGGTTCTTGTGCCGCCGACGGTGCGGGCGGATCGGTTCGGCACTGTCATCGAGGCGATTTCAGACGCGGATCTTGGTGGCGTCAAGGCCAAGAACGGGCGCGCCTGGACGGCGGCGGATTTCCAGAAGGCCATGCCGGTTGCTGTGGATGGTGGCTATGTGTTCGCACTCGGTGATCCGGCCTCGTCCACGCCGATGTTTATCGCCGGGGAGGATGGCAAGCCGATCCTGCTTGATCTCGGCAATATGGACGCCCTGAAAAAGCGGGTGCCGGAGGCGTTCAAATGAGGTTGGCAACACTCGATGATCTGCCGAAACAGGTATCGGACGGCCCGGAAAGCTGGAGCGAAGCCTTTGGCAAGCTGGCGACGGCTACGGATATCGTCACCACCACCGTGGACAATATGAATGCCGATGATGCCGGTCTGGAACGGGCCTATGATGATCGGATTGCCAAGATCCGCGATATTACCGGCCAGACGCTGGATAATCCCATGCGGGTGCCGAGCGAAACGGACATGCAGGCGATAACCGCCACCCAGATGCTGCTGGGCGAGGCGGGCGGCGATATGGTCAACGGCAACTGGATCAGGCCGGACTATGCCAAATCCAAAGAAGAGGAGTTCAACACCAAGGCGCAAGCCCTGGCCGAACAGTATCCGGCGGTCAATGATGTGCTGTCCGGCTCGATTGCCGATGTGAAAAACCGCCAGATGCGGGAAGCCGAGCGGCAACAGCAGCTGGCCGCCAGTTCGCCCGAGCTGGGCGCGGTTGGCGGGTTCATGGCCCAGATTGTCGGCGGTCTGAAAGGTGCAGCGCGCGACCCGGCGCAATGGCGCATGGCGATGCTGGGGGCTGGCGCCAGCGAAGGCGCGACCGTTGCCGCCCGGATCGGCCGCACCATGATGACGGAAGCCTTGCTGAATGGCGGGCAGGAAGCGGTCTTGCAGGCGGCAAGCCAGCAGCGCCGCCGTGACGCCGGGCTGGAATACGGCATGGAAAGCGCGTTGAAGAATATCGGCGTTTCCGCCGTATTCGGTTCGCTGTTTGGCGGAACGGTGCAAGGCGCTGGCGAACTGGCCCGGATTTACCGGATGAGCGACGGCGGCGCGGAAATTGCGGCGCGGGTACTTGATGGCAATCCGCAGCCCGGCGATGTCGAGGCGCTGGCGAAAGCGATGAATGTCGAGCTATCGCCCGAAAAGCTCGATCTGCTGAACCGGTCTTTTGAAGACAAGGTGCTTGATGATGTGATGATTGCGCCGGATGCGCCCCCGGAACAACATCGCGTGCTCGATGCCGCCATGCGCTATGCGGAAGATCCTGACAATCATCCGCCGCCGGAAGTGGTTGAGCGGATGCTTGCCGATGAACAGGCCGGACCGCTGCGCACGCTTTCCGCCGATGAATATGAGCGTGCCTATGGTGGCGACGCCAATGCGATCGATGATATCCGCGATACGTTTTTCGGTGAAAATGCGGGGCAGGCGGTGCGGCAGATCGATGGGACTGGTCGCCAGATCAATGAAGCCGTTCCGGCGATGGGAGAGGCCGTGGCGGCTGAAGGGCAGGCCGTGCGGGCGGATGCTGATCTCCCGGAAACATCCATCGAACAGCAGACCATTCGCCCGGTGCAAACCACCGAGCCAGCGACCCTTGAGGCGATGGGTGTGGCGGAAAAGCAGGCGGGCGAAATTATTGAGCCGCGTGTGGATGCCAATGGCAACCCGGAAAGCGTTCTGGACTACCTGCCGTTTGAAGATGGCGATGGAAATCAGAAATGGATTTCGACGCGGGAAGCCCTGGAGCTTGCGTCTGAACCTCACATTCTTGCCGATATTCTGGAGACCTGCCAGCTATGAGCCTTCGTGATTGTTTGAATGCCGCCGTTGCCGCCAAGGAAATCAATTCCCGCCAGGCGGAAGAGTTGCACCGCTATTATGAAGCCCGGTTCAAAAAGAAGCGACCGGGCATGACAGACCGGGAAGCGGCCTCGGCGGCGCGTGACGAAGTGGTCAAAGCCTTGCGGGATGAAGCCATGGAAAACCGCAGGCAAGTGTTGCTGGCGGAAGCGCGGCGCAAGGAAATCGCTGACTTCATCGAAACCTACCGCGATGAAAAGGGCAAGCCCGATCAGCTGGACGCGGCTTTGTCGTTGATGATCCACAACGGCTACAAAGGCACATTTTCCATGGTCGGGCGGGCGCATGCCATTACCGCCATGGCGCAACGTGACCTTTCTAATGTCATGTATCATTTCCGGCGCTCGAAAGGGCTTGGCTTGCGCAAGAACACGGTGGACCTGCCGGACCTGATCAAGGCCATGCATGGCGAGCCGGTGGCGAATGTCGAGGCGAAAACCATGGCCGGGGCAATTTCCAACGTGCTGGAAGATTTGCGCCAGCGGTTTAATGCTGCTGGTGGCAATATTGCCAAGCGGGCAGACTGGGGCATTCCCCACAGCCATGACAAGACGCGCATTCGCAAACTGGGCGGCTCCATCGATCAGGCGCGGGAGGAGTGGAAGGCCTTCATTGCGCCGCTGCTGAATGCCGAGGAAATGACCAATCCGAACACGGGTGAAGTGATTGGCCCGGACGGACTGAATTCCTCGCTCGATTATGTGTTCGATAGCATCATGTCGGATGGCTGGGCGCACCGGAAGCCGGAAAGTCGCCGGTTTGGCAAGGGCAAGGTTGCCAGCCGCTATCAGGATGGCCGGTTCCTGATTTTCAACGATGCGCAAAGCTGGCTGACCTATAACGAGCGCTTCGGGCAGAAAGACGTCATCCAATCGATTTTCGGCCATATCAATGGCGTTGCCCGCGATATTGCTTCCATGGAACGTTTCGGGCCGAACCCAGATGCAACGGTGGAATGGATCAAGCAGGCGATACAGGTTGATATCGGCAAGCGGCAATCCGGTGCGCTGACAATAGAGGGACTGAAGGTGCCGGGCATGTCGGCGCTGAAAGTGGCTGATTACCGGATCGATAGCCTTTGGCGCTCGCTTCGCGGCCGCGAAACCGTATCCTCGGCCGCCGCGCAGATTTCCGGCGATATCCGCAATCTCGCCACCTCGGCCGCATTGGGCGGGACCGGCATTCTGGCGGCGATGACGGACCCGTTCGTATCACAGGCAGCGCGGCGGCTGGCGGGCCTGCCTGTCACCTCGACGCTGATCGATATGGTCAAGCGGTTTGCCCGCGATACGGACAAGCGGGCGATGGCACGCCGGGCGGTGATCTGGGATGACTTTCTGTTTGTGGCGAATGACAAGGCGCGGTTTGTCGACCAGATGTTTTCGAACGAATGGAGCAAGTATTTTGTCGACCGTGCATTGACGTGGAACGCGCTCATTCCGCTGACGGATGCCCGCAAGCGGGTTGAGGCGGGCGCCTGGCACGAGACGCTTGGCGGCTTTGCCGAGAAAAACACCGACTGGTTGGATCTGCATCCGCTTTTGAAAAAGACGATGACGGGCTTTGGCTTTACCGCCGAGGACTGGCACAGGATGCGCGCCGGAGTGGATGAGTTGGGCTTTCTCGATCCGGGTGGCGTTTTCGAGAAAACCGGTGATCGTGGCCTTGCGGAAAAATATGCTGAAATGATCACGCAATGGACGGAACGCAGCGTTCCCGCTGGCGATCCGCGTGTGAAAAGCGTGCTGACCGGCAAAGTCGAGCGCGGCACGGTGCTGGGTGAGATTGCCGAATTCGGTTCCCAGTTCATGAGTTTCGGCATGTCATTTACGGCGCGCCAGCTGGAAGCGATCTATGTTTATTCCATGCTCGGGAATAGCCGGGCTGGAAAGATCGCACGGGGCGGGCGTTATTTCGCGGCCATGGCCATTCCGCTGACCATGGGGGCGGCGGCTTATACCCAGATCCTCAATGTGCTGAACGGGAAAGACCCGGAAGATATGTCCAGCCCGGCTTTCTGGGGCAAGGCGTTTGTGAAGGGTGGCGGCGGTGGCTTGTTTGCCGATTTCGTCGACAAGGCTGAAAACCGCTTCGGCCAGAATTTTGCCCAGACCTTGGGCGGCATTGGCGGGGCATTTATTGGCGATACGCTGGATCTGACGTTGCGCGGCATTCAGGATGTGGTGGGGGCTGGTGCCGATCTGGCGCGCGGCGAGCTGCCGGAAGAGTTCGACCGCAGCAAGGCAGGCCGGGCGGCGGTGAAATATGTGGGGCGCTATACGCCGCTGCTATCGTCACATCCTTTCACGCGGGCGGCCTATAAACGGATGTTCGTCGATCAATTGCAATGGTTGCTCGACCCGGAAGCGGAAAAGAGCTTCAAGATGCAAAAGCGCAAAGCCAGCGCCTGGTGGGAACCCGGAACACTGACGCCGCAACGGTTGCCTGAGTTTGGAAATGTGGCTGGCCCAGATTGAATGTCATTGTCACCAAAACAGATCTCGACTTTTGGTCGTGTTTTTGTGATTTTACTCGTGACAACTGGAGGGGGCTCATGAGTTGGATTTCAAGAATTTTCGGAAAAGGCAAACCTTCCAAGGCAGAATGGGAGATAGCGGTTGACACCATGGCATTGTGTCGAGCTGCTGACCATATTTTGCCTGATAGGAAAGCGCTGAGTTTTTACGTCGCATCCCTCGATAGAAGCCAACTGCTGTCTTTCGGCGATTTTGTAACAAGGACTATACAAGCTGAAGGTGAGGTTGGGCATCCTGTTCGACAAATGTTGGCAGAGACCAGTGAGAACGTCGAGGGGCTTCCACCTAAGCCCGTGTTGGATGATTTCGCGGCGATGTCGAAGCAAGAGCTTCTTGTTCTTTACGATCTCATGGAAGCAGTGCTGAAGTACAAGTAGCTAACACCCACTTAACACACCCTGCCATCCATTAGCCTTGCCTGAGATTGATTTTCAGGCGGGGCTTTTCCATGGCGCAACCCTATCCGATTTCGCGCGAGACGCGGGAAGAAGCGATTTTCCTTGGGGATGGCGGTTCGAGCTATGGGCCGTTCGGGCTAAAGATTTTCGATAGCGCCGATGTGCTGGTTTGCACCAAGGCCACGGGGGAAACCGTTTGGACCGAACAGGCTGTGACTGTCACCAAGGTCAGTGATGAGCCGTTCGACGAATTTTCCATCGACTTTGCCAGCGACGTTCCCAACACCACGAAAATCAAGGTTATCGGTGCGCGCGTGCATGAACGCACGGCGGGTCTGACGCAAGGCGTGCAACTGAATTCGGATGCCCTGGAAAAGGAGCTAACCAAACAGGGCATTATCCTTCAGGAGCTGGCGCGCGACCGTGATCGATCCATCAAGATGGATTTCGACGCTGGCGGGCAGGGCTATAAGGTTTCTGCCGGTCTGGCCGTTGGTGCAACCTTGATGCTGGCCCTTGGCGGGGTGCTGGTGGCCGGGCCGAATGCCAGCGATATTCAGGCGGCACAAGGCTATGCGGTTGCCGCGCAGGGGTATATGACGCAAGCGCAGGCCCACGCCGCCGATGCGGACGGATTTGCGGTTGCGGCGGCGGCGTCCGCCACGACTGCGGCGGGATATGCCGCATCGATCAATCCGGCGCAATTTGCCATAAAAAACAATCTGCCCATTAATGTCGTGTCCTATGGCGCGGACAATACCGGAGCGGTTTCCAGTTCGGCGGCGTTTGCGGCGGCCTATGCGGCGTGCGCGGCTGGCGGTGATATCGAGGTTCCGGCAGGCAGCTATACGTTTGCAACCGGGATCAGCGGAACCAAGTCCGTCAACTGGGTCATTCGTGGCGATCTGGCGTTGACGGCCTATAACTGGTCCGACATTCTTCCGGGGAATGTGGTCAATGTCGGCCGTCGCGATATGCGTAACGGGGTTGCGTCTTCGATTTTCCGTCGCGATGAGGCGCGTTCCCTTGGCCTTGTCACCACGTCAAGCGTCGATTTCCATTCTCTGGATATTGTCGACGATGCGCAAGTGTCGGGTGGCGGTCGCAAGCAGGGCTTCGTTGTCTACCATCGCGCCAAGGCCGGGGCGACCGGTATCATCCAGACGCTTTGCGGGCAGATGATCATTGAAGGGCAGCCCGGTATTCTCGCTGGCGGTGGTCATTTCGTGGCGTTGCAGGGTGGTGCGTATGCCAATGTCAGTTCCGTCAACAGCGATGCGTTGTTCGGTCTCAACACGTATGCGGAGATCAAGGCCAATGTCACCGGCTATAACAATGTTACGGGCGGTGAATTCAACACCGTCATTAATACGGGCGGCGCGGCTGCGATCCGTACCGGCATTCAGATCCCGGCTGGCGGCCAAGTGCGTGGTACGGCGCTCGATGCGGCTATTGCTGTCGGCAATCTTTCGGATAGCGGTAATCCGCTCTGGAAATATGGCCTGGCGTTCGTTTCCAATTATGGCGCGCACGCTCTCGCCTCCGATAGCACGGCCATCTATTTCGACACGCAATCGATTACCCATGTGATTGATGCGTCTCTGGTGACGGTTTCGGGGGCGTTGATCAAGGGCAAGACCACAAGCCTGACGGAAACCGAACTGTATCTGGGCGCGGCGGCTTCCGGCTATGCGCTGTTGAGCCTTGCAAACGCCACGCAGACGAATGCGGGCTTTGCGCTGCGGACGAAAGGTAATGGTGGGTATCTTCTGCAAGGCGGTAGCAGCAACACCCTGGTGCAGATCAATGGCAATTCCTCCGCCGTGAATTCGCTGTTGCTGTCCGGGGCAAATACCGGTGCGGCTCCATCGGTTGCGGTGCAAGGCAGCGACACGAATATCAATCTTTCGCTCGTGACCAAAGGAACCGGCCTGCTTTCGATTACGACTGGCGTTGCTCTCGGTACGACCAGCGCTGGCGCCACTCGTTATTTCCCGGCTGTCTACAATGGTACGTCAGTCAACATTCTTTGTACTCTGGCCTAAGAGGATTGACCCATGAAACTTAAATTGAGCGAAGCAACCGAGCTGGCAAATGCAATTTCCCAGCTCGGCGGACAGAATAAAGTGGTGAAGGAGGGCGGCGTTGAAAAGGCTGTCATCGTGCCTTATGCCTTTGGCGGCGACATGCGCATGACGCTGGCGCGGAACCTGCGCATATTGAAAGGACATGTCGATGATTTCAGTGTTGCGCGGGATGCTTTGATCAACGAATATTCGGACGGTACGGGAAAGATCGACCCGGACCATCCGAAATTTTCCGCGCTGAACACCGCGATGGCCGACCTTGGCAAGCAGGAAATAGACGTGGATCTGGTATTGTTAAAGGAAGCGGATTTTCGTCTTGGCGACAATCCCATACCTCCGGCGCTGCTTTCTTCGCTGCTTACGATTATCGAGTAGCGTTTTCTCGCATTTGACGCCCTCCGGCGAAACTTAAAATGGCTCCAGCAAATCAAGCTGGAGCTTTTTTTATGGCGGACGAATTCAAGCGCAGTGTGGCGCAGGTGCTTGGTTCTGAGGGGCCGTATTCCAACAGACCGAAAAAAGACGATCCGGGCGGGGCCACCAATATGGGTGTTACACAGCCCGTCTATGATGTGTATCGGCGGTCGATTGGTGCGAAACCGCAATCGGTCAAGTTCATCGTGCGGGCGGAAGCCGAAAGCATTTACCGTGGCCGCTACTGGGCCTTGGTCAAGGCTGATCAGCTGCCCGCTGGCGTCTCCTATGTCGTGTTCGACGGTGCAGTGAATTCCGGTCCTGCGCAAAGCGCCAAGTGGTTGCAGCGCGCGCTTGGCGTGCCGGATGACGGTTTGGTTGGTCCGGCGACGATTGCCGCTGCCAAAGCGCATACGAACCATGATGCGTTGATTGCCAACATGATACGCCAGCGCCTTGCCTTCATGAAGACGCTTTCGAACTGGGAGGCGAATAAGAACGGCTGGGCCAACCGCCTCAAGCATGTGCTCGATGTCGGTCAGGCGTGGGCGAGCGGCGATGTCGGTCCGGCTCCGGTCTATCACGAAAACGGCGATGCCAAGGCTCCGGTTTCTGCCGTCAAGGCTGCGCCGTCTTCTGCGCCAGGTGAAGCCGCCACGGCGGTGGGCGGTGCCAGCGCCGTGCTGGCCCAGACCACCCAGCAGCTTGCGCCATTCTCCAGCATCGAGCTGGTTGGCAAGATCATCGCTTTCCTGACTGTTGCCGGGGCCTTGGTGGCAATCGGCGGCATTGCCTACAGCATCTATGCCAAGCGCAGGGCCAAGGCCGTTGACGTGGCGGTGAACGGGGTGGCGGTGTGAGCGCCCTCTCTAAAAAGCTTCGTAGCCTTTCCGGTGGTCGCATCGCATTTTATTGCCCTGGTTGCCATGAGACACATCAGGTCAAAGTGAATGCAGCCGCTTTGCGGGGCAATGTTATCGGCGGACCCTCTTGGTCGTTCAACGGTAATGTGGATTTACCCACATTCCGGCCCTCCATACTTGTGAATTGGAGCGTTCCCAGTGACGTGCCTGAAGAGTTCGACGATGAGAGTAAGGATCAGAAAATGGTCTGCCACTCATTCGTTACTGATGGCCGCATCGAGTTTCTGGGCGATTGCACGCATTCCTTGGCTGGCCAAACAGTTGATCTGCCGGACTGGTCTGATGGAGAGCCTACATGATTACCGAGGCGCTGGCCGTGCTGGCCTTCATCAAGAAGCATTGGCGGGCGGCGGCGCTCGGTGTTCTGACGGGCCTCGTCTTGCTCGCCATTCTCTTTGCCTATGTCAAAGGCCGGATGGATGGCAAGGCGCTGGCGGCCGACGCGGCGAAACAAGAGCTGATCGAGCAGCTGAACGAGCGAGGAACGATCGATGGCGTTATTGAGCAGATGGATGGTGCTGGCCTGTGCCGCGCTCTCGGCCGGATGTGGAACAACGGGCAGTGTGAATGATGGCGCTGGCTATGCCGCACTGACACCTGCGCCTGAAACGGCTGCCTGGATCGTCAACCACGATGAACGCTTTGCCCGCCAGGTGGTGGCGCACAACATGCAATGCGGCAAGGACGAGCTTTGCAGGAAAGGGAAGTGAAATGGCTATCAAGAGATTGCAAGCCAATGCGACTTGGAACACTGGTGTCTCCGGTCGCATTGATGCGGGATACCGGATGCTGAAATATTCGGGAAGTCTCGGCGGTGGCACGCTGTCCGTGTCTTCAAAGTCTCTCGATCTGTCGCCGGTTGATGGTGTGGAGATCGAAACACCTTTGCCAAACGCCAAGCTGACCGTTTCCAAGGTGGACGGCAACAACGATGTTGTGCAGCAGCTCGTGCTTCAAACCTCGGGTGAGATCGTCGTTATCCTGGCCGGGGCGACGAACCCCGATGTGCTGGTTATTGTGGAGTAAGTCATGGACGCTTCCGCTCTCATCCTGCGTGAGCTTGCGCAGATCAATCGCCGCATCGACGATGTATCGAAGGAAGGCTCCGAGCGTGGCCGCCGGACATGGGAAAAGCTGAATGAGCAGGATGTGGCTCTAGCGCTGATCAATGTTCGCGTGGGGGCGGTGGAAGTGTCCATTACCGGCCACACGATGACGCTCCAGCAATATCAGGATTTGAAGGCAAAGGCCGCCGGAGCGGGCTGGCTTGGGCAGAAATTGTTATGGGTTGGCGGTGGTGTATTGGCGGCTGCCGGGTGGCTATATTCGATCTCTGAAACGATTGTCAGCGGGTTGAAATGGTTTATCGGTAAATAGACTGAAAGAAACATTTCGTCGCACGTTGACACCCGCAAGTCATTGTATTAGGTCATTTCCGAAATAACTCTTAATCAGCGGGTCGTAGGTTCGAACCCTACATCACCCACCATTCTTTTTATGACTTTCCAGATGAACTCATTTGCCTCGGATATCCAGGCAATTCTCCAGGTGTAGAGTTTGTCAAACGACATCTGTTGGACGCAGGTAAACTCATCCAGACGATTTTTTTCAAAATAAAACTATGATCCGCTTATGTTCTCGCATGGCGACTTATTTTCTCGTTATGTTCACATTTATTCCTCATATTCATCCAAAAATAGCTGTGGATTCCTGTGGATAACTTTTGTCTGGAATTGCTCATTCTGGATGATTAAGCCGAGAGGGTCAGCCTGGATTGCGGCAGGACAAAAGGGAGATGGGTCGGCGCCCGGCTGACCGTTCCACTCAGTCCATAGACGGAGGCGATGATGTCGTCGCGGATGACCGTTTGCGGCGGACCCTCGGCAATCACCTGTCCACCATCCAGCACGATCAGACTGTCGGCGAATTCTGCTGCGAGATTGAGGTCGTGCAGAACCGCAAGCACCATGCCTCCATCAGCGGCAAAGGTGCGGGCGATTTCCAGGACGGAAATCTGGTGAGCAAGATCGAGGCTTGAGGTTGGCTCATCGAGAAACAGGGCGCGTGGGCCGTTTTCATCGACCGCTGTTGGCAGTTGCGCCAGGACGCGGGCAAATTGTACCCTTTGTTGTTCGCCGCCGGACAGTGCATGGTAGGCGCGCGCTTCAAATGTTGAGAGATCCACCCGCGCCAATGCCTGTCTTGCAGCCTGCATCGGTCGGGCGGTGCCTGAAGCCATGGCGCCCATACGCACGACTTCCAGGGCTGTAAACGGAAACGAAAGGCTGGTGCTTTGCGGCAGAACGCCGCGTCTGCGGGCCAGATACTGCGGTTTCAACCGGGTTATATCTTGGCCGTCATAGGCAATCCGGCCTTTATCAGCTTTCAGGTCGCCGCAGAGCAGTTTCAGCAAGGTTGATTTGCCCGCGCCGTTTGGACCGATAATGACGGTGAAGCGACCCGGTACGAGGCGCAGGCTGATCCTGTCCAGCAGCAAGCGTCCGTGGCGGTGCAATGTCAAATTTTCTGCGGTTATCATGGCACGTATCCCCAGGCATTCTTATTGAGCAGGTTCTAGTCTTGCATCATGCCGCGTCCGCTTTTGCCGAGCAGCAGGAGCAGAAAAACAGGCGCGCCGATCAAGGCGGTGACGATGCCGATGGGCAGTTCCGCCGGTGCAACAATGGTGCGGGCAAGGCTGTCGGCCAGAAGCAGCAGGCTTGCCCCGCCCAGTGCGGAGGCCGGTAAAAGGAAACGGTGCGATGGGCCGATGGCCATGCGCAGCAGGTGCGGGACGACGATGCCGATAAAGGCAATCGAACCAGCCACGGCCACAGCGGCCCCGCAGGCGGCGGCAACGATCAGTACGCTGACGCGTTTCAGCCGCTCCACTGGAATTCCCATGTGAAAAGCAGCGGCATCGCCCAGCACGAGTGCGTCCAGTCCACGCGCGATGAAGGGTACGGCGGCAAGCGCACCGAGAATGAAGGGTGCGATTGACGCGGCCTTGGCATAGGTCGCCCCGCCCAGCGATCCCAGGTTCCAGAAGGTGATGTCGCGCAAGGCCCGGTCGTCGGCCATGAAGATCAGCAGGCCCGTTGCGGCCATGCTGAGGGCGCCGATGGCAATGCCTGATAGCACTAGTGAAATGGTCGATGTCTGGCCGCCACGGGTGGCGATGGCATAGAGCAGGGCGGTGTTGAGCAGGGCGCCGCAAAACGCCATGATCGGCAGGAATTCCTCTCCAAGGGCCGTTTGCAGCGGTAAAAGCAGGCCGGGGCCAAGCACGATGGCCGCCACTGCGGCCAGGCTGGCCCCGGAGGTGATGCCGACAATGCCAGGGTCGGCCAACGGATTGCGAAACAGGCCCTGCATCATCGCCCCGGAAAGCCCGAGACCTGCGCCCACCAGAGCACCCATCAAGGTGCGGGGCAGACGGACGGCCTCCAGCACGATACGGTCCTGCTGCGCCAGCGCGCTCTTTCCAGAGAAATATGTAACCAGATCGCTCAAGCCGACCCCCGTCGGCCCGCTGATCAGCGAGACGAAGCAGGCTGCCACAAGCAATGTCACCAACAGCAACACGGCTGCCATGCCACGGCGCGAGCGGTCGCCCGTCGATGCCAGTGGCACTGTCGATGAGGCTGCGGCAATCGTCACTGGATGGTTGCCTCTGGGTAGAGCTTGGACGCCAGTTCTCGGGCCGCGTCAGCGGTGCGCGGTCCGAAGCCTAGCAGGTAAAGCCCATCCATGCTGAGAAAGCCTTGCGTCTTGGCTGCCGGACTGGTGGCAAGGGCTGGCAAGGCAAAAACCTGTGCGGCGGACAATTGAGTTGCCCCATGGTCCATGGCGAGGATTACATCAGGTGCTGCGGCAATCACGGCTTCATCGCTAAGTGGTTTGTAGCCTGTGCTGTCGCCCACCGCATTGGTGGCGCCAGCAAGCCGGATCATCGCATCGGCTGCAGTGTCTTTGCCTGCGGCCATGATACGACCATTGGCGATGGATAGAACGAACAGGACCCGCTTCTTCTCGGCTGGAAGGTGGGCGAGATCAGTCTTCAGCTTATCCAATTGCGTCTCGAACCGGCTTGCCAATGCCTCGGCCTGCGGACCCTTGCCGATTGCCGCACCGACGGCGCGGATACGGGGAGCGACGGTTTCCGCCGAAGGCTGTTGAGGGATGTTCACCAGGGCTATGCCGCTTTGCGCCAGCACAGCCAGAGCATCGGGCGGCCCGGAGCCCGCCTCCGTCAGGATGAGATCGGGTTTCTGGGCCAGTATGCCCTCGGCGGACAGGCGGCGCATATAGCCGACATTGGGCTTTGTCGATGCTTCAGGAGGATAGAGGCTTGTGGAATCGACCGCAACGATGCGTTCCCCGGCACCCAGGTCATAGAGAATTTCGGTGACCGTCCCGCCAATCGAGACGATGCGGCTGGCCTGGGGAAAGCTGTCTGCCGCGAAGGCCGCTGAGGTCATGGCCCAAGGGAGGGGAAGAGGGAGGGTAAAAAGACCGAAAAGTGCAAGCGAGGTCAGAAGAGAAGAAGGTCTCATCAAGGTATCGTCCTGAGAAGGTTGCCCGGGCAACGCCATTTCATGCGTTTTCAGAGCAGGATTGTGTATCGTAATCGAGCCCCTTCGCGGACGTCGGGTCCGGTCTTCATGTGACGAATGACGACGAACAGCAGCGGGCTGGATTTTAACTTGACTACAATGCACAAGTTTTCATAATGACGCAACAGGACAGGTGCATGACAGCGCCCTGTGTTTTATCAAATACACAAAGGACGCTGTAACGCTTTATATCTGCTGCATAATTCCTCAAACCAATGCCGGTTTGAGGAATTATGCAGCATTGCATTTCCAGCCAACGTGTGGAGCAGAGTATGTATATTGCAATGAACCGATTTCGTGTCGTTCCCGGTTTCGAGGACGTGTTTGAAGCTCAGTGGCGTGATCGCCAGGGCCGCCTGGCGGAAGTGCCGGGCTATGTCGAATTTCATATGTTGAAAGGCCCCAAGGTCGAGGATCACTCGCTTTATGTGTCCCATACGGTCTGGGAAAGCCATGAAACCTTTGTTGCCTGGACGAAATCCGAGCAGTTCCGCGCCGCCCATGCCAATGCCGGGCAGAGTAAGGTTCAATATCTTGGCGGTCCGCATTTCGAAGGGTTTGAAGTGATCCTTCATGAAGACAGCACGGGTACGCGCAGCTCCAAGGCGGCCTGAGGCGATTATGGCTGCTGTTGAGACTGCTGGTCTTTCACCCCTTGAGATTGCCAAAGCGGCTCTCGCCGAAAAACCTGACGGCGTGGTGGAAACCATCGCTGCGGAGGCAGGGGTAACGCCCGCCGAAATTCTGGCCATTCTGCCCCCAGATTGTGTGACCATCGCGCCGTCACTGGCTTTCGAGCCGATCTGGGGCCATTTGTCAGGTTGGGGCGACGTGCTGACCATCGTCCACACAAAAGACGTCGTTCTGGAAGTGGTCGGCGCTCTGCCGCCGGGGTCCATTGGTCATGGCTGGTTCAACATTCACGGCGATAGCCCGGTCGGCGGCCATATCCGTATCGACCATTGCCGCTCCGTCGCCTTTGTTGACCGGATGTTTCATGGCCGACGGTCCCTGTCGGTGTGGTTCATGAATGGCGAGGGCGCTGCAATGTTGAAGATCTTCGTGCGCAGGGATGCGGAAAAGACTTTGATTGCCGAGCAAGTCGCCCTGTTTGAGCAACTCCGTTCCCAGTATCGGGGCTCGTTGCCGGGATAGGGCTGGTTATTGCCAATCGGGCGCCTGTATCTTCGCATCTGAAATGCCTGGAGCTTTGCTCAGCCGCCGGAAACTCTCCGGCGGCTTTTTGCCGTTGACCTTTGTTTTGTAGGGGCAGGGAATCGAGTATTGGACACCTGCATGGTGCCAATTAGGGCCCGCCGTCCTGCTTGGTTATGCTGCTGTCTTGTGCATAAGGCAGTTTGGTCATCGATTGGCCTGAAATATGCGGCAGGCCAGCATGGCGGCATCTGGAGTTTGTCCGGGGAACATGCGGAAACCGGTTTTCTCGAAAAGACAAACGAAAACAAAAAAACGATGGTCTGTTTGGGTCAATATAAAACTGACAGACTGTCCTGCATAATTACTGATACCGGTGCTGGTTTAAGGGATTATGCAGCAGGTTTAGAGTGCTACAGCAGGTTTCGTGCAGCATGTGATTTGCGCGCCGCTGTAATCGATACGGACAAAGGGACAGTGATTTGCAGAGCCTGAAGAAGTTTCTAGCGCTATTTCCGATCATCCTGCTGATTGCTGTCGGGATGGGTTCTTCCGGGCCTCATGGTTTTATCGGGGGTTTTGTCGGGACGGCACTGGCGCAGGACAGTATTTTTGCCGATGACGATCCGGTTGCTAAGGCACCTGCGACGCTTGACCAGTTACAAAAGAAAATCGATTCGCTTGCCAGCTTGCCGCAAAAGGCTGGAAACAACGACCGCGAGTTGATGGAAGCCAAATCTAGCCTGGACGACATCGTCGGACAATTGCAGGCCATGAAGCTGCTGATTGCGCCGCGTCAGGATGACCTTGCCGCTCGCTTGAAAGAACTCGGCGATCCGCCGAAGGACGGTCAGCCTGCTGAAGCGGCCGAGGTGACCCAGCAGCGAAACAAGCTCAATGCCCAGAAAGCACAGATTGCTTCGGTCCTGAACCGGATCGACGAAGTCAGCAAGGCTGCGAGCGATTTGTCTATCAAGGTCACTGCTGTGCGGCGGGAATTGTTCACACGGCAATTGCTGGCCCATACGGACATTTCCGTTGACAGTATGACGAATGCCGCCTTGTCCTATGGCACAGAAGCGAGCCGCTTTACCGAGATGCTCGAGGGGTGGACGGGTTTCGCCTGGCGCTTCAAGAAAATTTCGCTGGTCTCGGCCATGGTTTTGTCGCTCGCCATGGCGCTGGGATTACGGCTCGTTCTTCAGCGGATTCTGGGGCCGATCATCGAACGGGGCAAGCTGGAGGAAAATCCCTCCTATATGAGCCGGTTTTCGGTGGCCTTCTGGGCAACGATCATTCCGTCCTTTGCCTTCAGTTTCTTTCTGATTTCCAGTTATTTCTTTCTCGATACCTTCAGCGTCATGCGGCCGGACATCGAGCCGATCATCGCGTCGTTTTTCGGTGTGTTCTGGCTGGTGTTTTTCTCGTCGCGGCTTGCCATTGCCGTATTTAATCCATGGGCGCCCAAATGGCGGCTCGTGCATGTGTCCGACCGGGGCAGCCGCCAGCTGGTAGCAGCCTTCGTGGCTATGACGGTGATCAACGGTCTCGATTATGGCCTGTCCAGTATTGCGCAGACATTGGGATCGCCAGTCGAGCTCTCGGTGTTGAAGGGTATGGTGTCGTCAAGCCTGGTCGGTCTCATCCTGCTCTGGGTTTCGTTCATTCGTCCGCTTCTGCCGAAATCCGAGGATGAAGCCGCCACGGGTGGCCGTCCCTGGTCGAAGCGGACAGCCATCGCTCTTCGGGTCTGCGGCGTCTGGCTGATCTTCACCAGCCTGATCGGCTATATCGGCCTGGCCCGGTTTGTCGCCAGCCAGCTTATCCTGACGGGAGGCGTGGCGGCCACCATGTATATCGGCATCCGTTCAGGTCGGGCTGTGTCCGAGCGTGACCGGTTTGCCGAGACGATCGTTGGCCGTTTCTTGCAGCGCCGCTTCAATTTTGGACCAGTCGCGCTCGACCAGTTCGGTATTGCCGCCGGATTGCTGATCTACGGTTTCGTTTTCGTGATCGGCGTTCCCCTGATCATGATGTCCTGGGGCTTCCAGCCGCCGGATATCCAGACCTGGTTCTATAACCTGTTCATCCAGATCAATGTCGGCGGCATCAGCATTTCCATCGTCGGCATCTTCAGCGGGATCGCCATTTTCCTGATTGGTGTCGTGCTGACCCGCTGGTTCGAGAAATGGCTTGACGGCAATGTCATGGCGCGCTCGCAGGTCGATCCGGGCGTGCGCAATTCGGTCAAAACCTCCGTCGGCTATTTCGGCGCGATTGTCGCCGGTTTCATGGGCCTGTCGGCGGCCGGTATCAACCTGTCCAGCCTGGCGCTGGTTGCCGGTGCCTTGTCGGTCGGTATCGGTTTTGGTTTGCAGAATATCATTTCCAACTTCGTCTCAGGCCTGATCCTGCTCTTCGAGCGGCCCTTTAAGGTCGGCGACTGGGTGGCGACGGGCACGAGTGAAGGTTTTGTGCGGCGTATTTCGGTGCGCGCCACGGAAATTGAAACCTTTCAACGTCAGTCGATCATCGTGCCGAATTCGCAGCTGATCAACGCCTCGGTTGGTAACTGGACCCATCGCAACAAGCTGGGTCGGATCGATATGGAGATTTCCGCCAAGGCGGTCAATGATCCGCGCCATGTGATGGGGATGCTGAGAGAGGTGGCAAGCGATGTACCCGGCGTGTTGCGCACCCCCGAACCGGTCGTCGTCTTCAAGAAATTTGATGGAGCGGACCTTGAATTTGAAGTCCGCGTCTTTGTCGGCGATGTCTTGAACGGGCTTGCGGTGCGCAACGAGTTGAGATTGGGAATTTTCGAAAGATTCAAGGCCGAAGGCGTGGTTATGAAGGAAGAAGCCGTGGCGGATGTAGCGGCAGAGGACGAACCGCCGCCACTACCGGCGCCCGGTTCGTAACGGGCCTCGTCGCAGGCAAACCAGCCTGCGACGAACCGGTTTCGTCATATCCGGTGGGTTTCAAACAGCGCCACGTCGAGCATGAAAGAGCCATCGGTTTCAATTTCGAAATGCGCTTTGGTCTCGGCTGCTGCATCCTGCTGCAACAGGCGGATGGCGGTGCGCAGGGCATCGGGCGTCTTCATGCGGTCCGTCCACACCTTGAAATCCATCCGCAACCGGCTGGTCTGACAGGTTTTTATCGCAAAGCCAGCCTGTCCCAGCATCTGCGTCCATTCGCCCAGCGTATAGTTTCTGACATGCGAGGTGTCGCGCAGCAGCTCGACTGCTTGCAGATGCGTGTTCAGCAATGGCGATTGCGGCGAGACCACATCGATGAAGATTGCTGGGGCGCCCGGTTTCAGCACGCGCCGGGCCTGCCGCAAGCCGGCATGGACGTCATGCCAGTGATGAGCTGAAAAGCGGCAGGCGAGAAAGTCGAACTGGCCATTTTCACAGGGTAATTGTTCGGCTGAGGCCCTGATTGTCGCAATATTCGTCAAACCGCGCTCCGGTGCGGTTTGCGAGACTGCGGCCAGCATATCGGCGGAAAGATCGACGGCGGTCACGGTTGCCATATACGGTGCGATTGCATAGGCGACATGGCCGCCGCCACATCCCAGATCGACGCCATGGCTGGCATTGGCAGTGCGGGCGATGTCGCCCAGGCGAACCAGATCGGCGCCGGAAGCGTGGACGGCGCTTTCCACATAGGCGCTCGCCCTTGGGCCGAAATTCTGCTGCACGTGGTGGTCGTGATTTTCGTTCAGTGTATTTTTCTTGCTGGTTGCTGTTGGCATCTGACTGTTCCTGTTAAGTTGGTTTATCCCGGTTCAGATCATGAAACGCTTGAAATTCAGCGTTGCAACTCCATGTCTGGAGTGTAGCGCGTCTTTCCTTTGTTCCTGGCCTTTGCTCCCGGCAATTCGCTCAGGTCCCGCTGCATGAGCTGTCCGCATCGTATCAAGGCATCGAAGATGGGTAGGCATCCTCGGTAAGTGGAATTGTGCTTTTCTCGAAGACGCCAAAGGCTTGAGATCGTCACAATAAGAAGGCCAAGGGGCATGGTGATGTCGCTTGGTGTAAACAGCATGACGCCAACAATATGCTGTTACAAGAGGAGCAGTTATCCTGTTATAAATGCTGCCATGCTGGATGTTGAACAGAGACGTTTGCTGGGTGAGTTCGTGCGCACCCACCGCGAAAAACTGGTGCCGGACCGGATCGGACGGCGCCGCACGCCGGGCCTGAGGCGTGAGGAACTGGCTGAACGAGCGGGCATCAGCGCCACATGGTGTGCCTGGATAGAGCAGGGGCGTCAGGTGCAGGCTTCGCCGCAGGCTTTGGCGAGACTGGCGCGTGCCCTGGAATTGACCCGGGCCGAACGCGCCTATCTGTTTGAACTGGCAGCCCGGCGCGACCCTGATGAGGAAGACGGAGACGCCATCGATGATGTGCCAGCGTCCCTGGTGACGGCTGTCAGCATGGTGCAGCATCCTGCCTATGCGCTTGATCGCAACTGGAATGCCTGCTGTTTCAATTCAGCGGCCGCATCCCTGTTTCCTGATTGGCTTGGGGAGCACAGCAAGGATAGAAACCTGCTGCGTTACGTATTCCTCAATCCCGGCGCCCGGGAGATCATTGTCGATTGGGAAATACGCGCGCTGCGGCTGCTGGCCGAATTTCGCGCCGATTACAGTCATGCATTGCGCGATGCGACGGTCCGTGCGCTGATCGAACAGTTGCAGCGTGACAGTCCGCTCTTTGCTCAAGGGTGGAGCGAGCAGACGGTGCTGGATCGCGAAGGCGGAGAGCGTGAACTGGTTTCTCCGGATCGCGGCAGGCTGCGATTTCGCCAGTTCAATTACCGCCCATGTGATCGCCCGGATTGCAAACTGGTCTTCCTGATACCGCAATAAAGCGTCTCCGCGATGGGCGCCATGAGAAGGGCTTTCTCTGCGTTTGACGATTTGCGATTGATCAAGGATCGTGACATCAGCAGATTTTATCAGCAGGTCGCGCCAGCCCATGCCCATGTCGCAAACGGGCGGCACAGGGGGGCGGGTCTTTATCATAGTCGCGGGATCAATCTTGCGGCGTCATCCGGTCGTTTGCGCCTTGCGCTCGCAGCAGAACAGGGGAAATTCCATGTCGATCAAATCTCATGCACGGGCCGTGGTGATCGGTGGCGGCGTCGTCGGCGTTTCCACGCTCTATCACTTGGCCAGGAAGGGCTGGAGCGATAGCGTGCTGATCGAGCGCAAGGAACTGACATCCGGCTCGACATGGCATGCCGCCGGTCTGCTGCCGCTGTTCAACATGAGCTATTCGGTTGGCCAGATCCACAAATATTCGGTGAAGTTCTATCAGGAACTTCAGGAAGAAACTGGCATGAATGTCGGTTTCAGCAAGGTCTCCAATATCCGTCTCGCCCGCAGCAAGGACCGCTGGGACGAGTTCATGTATTATGCCGGGATTGCCGAAACCATTGGCGTCAAGGTCAACATCCTGACACCTGAACAGGTCAAGGAAATCTGGCCGCTCTGTGAGACCGAAGGCCTGCTCGGCGCCATCCAGCACCCTGATGACGGTTACATCCAGCCCGCCGACCTGACCCAGGCGCTGGCCAAGGGAGCCCGCGACCGTGGCGCTACCATCTATCGCAACACCACGGTAACCGCGATCGAGCAGCAGGCGGATGGCTTGTGGAAGATCACCACCGACAAGGGGGAGATCACCGCCGAACACGTGATTTCCTGTACCGGCAATTTTGCCCGCAAGACCGGCGAAATGGTCGGCATCAACATTCCGGTCATTCCGGTCGAGCACCAGTATATCGTCACCGAGCCGCATCCGGCCATTGTTGAACGCAAGGCCAAGGGTCTGCCGGAAATGGGCGTGCTGCGCGAGGCCGATAGCGCCTGGTACATGCGCGAGGAAAATGGTGGTCTGCTGCTCGGACCTTACGAAGTTGGCGCGCCGGTCTGTTATGTCGATGGTCCGTCCGACGAAAGTGAATACGAACTGTTCCAGGAAGAGCTCGACCGGCTGATGCCGCATATCGAGACGGCCATGGTGCGGGTGCCAGCCTTTGGCGAAGTCGGCATCAAGAAAGTCTATAACGGTGCCATCGCCTATACGCCGGACGGTAATCCGATTGTTGGCCCGGCACCGGGATTGAAGAATTTCTGGCTGAACGAAGGCCATTCCTTTGGCATCACCGCGGCTGGCGGGGCAGGTTGGCAATTGGCGGAATGGATCGTCGATGGCGAATCCACCCTCGACATGATGGGCGCCGATCCGCGCCGCTTCGGTCCTTATGCGACGGAAGGCTATCTAATCGCTAAGAACGAAGAAGCCTATGCAAATGTCTTCACCATGCATTACCCGGATGAGGAACGCGCTGCCGCCCGTCCGCTGAAAACCACACCGGTCTATGACCGGTTGAAGAAGATGGGCGCCGTTTTCGGCTCCGTCTATGGCTGGGAGCGCGCTAACTGGTTTGCGCCTGAAGGCTATGAAGTGCCCAAGAACGAGCTTGGCGTTGGCGTCGATGTCATCACCAACCACAATTATGCCCCCCCGACCGAGGATGGCCGCGTGGTGGAGAAATGGTCGTTCCGCCGCTCGAACTATTTCGAGCATGTCGGCAATGAGGTGAAGCATGTCAATGAGCATGTCGGCGTGCTCGACATGTCGGCTTTCGCCAAGATGGAAGTCTCCGGTCCCGGCGCTCGGGCCTGGCTGGACAGTCTTTTTGCCAATGCGATCCCGAAGAAGCGCGGCCGTATCGCGCTTTGCCACATGCTGACCCAGCACGGTGGGGTCCGTGCCGAATTCACAGTCTATGAATGGGCTCCGAACCGTTTCTATCTTGTGTCGGCTGGCGCTTATGAGGCCCATGACCATGATTATCTGCGCAAGCTGGCGCCCACCGACGGGTCGGTCAAGCTTCAGCAGATCACCCAGAAGCTCGGCGTGTTGGTTCTGGCCGGGCCAAAGTCGCGGCAGGTCTTGCAGAAACTGACCCGTACCAGCCTTGAAAACAAGGATTTCCCCTGGCTGACCGGCAAGGAGATTTCGGTTGGCGTGGCGAGTGCCCATGCATTGCGCGTCAATTTTGTCGGGGAACTCGGTTGGGAATTGCATCACCCCATCGAGATGCAGGCCTATATTTTCGACAAGCTGATGGAAGCCGGTGCCGAATTCGACATCAAGCCTTTCGGCATCCGCGCCATGCTGTCGATGTCGGTCGAGAAATCCTACCGCCTGATCCCGCGCGAAATGTCGATCGAATACAATGCCTACGAATCGGCACTGGACCGTTTCATTAAGCTCGACAAGGACTTTATCGGCAAGGAGGCTCTGGTTGCCTATAAGGAGAAGGGCCTGAAATGGAATTTCGCCACGCTGGTTGTCGAAGGGGTCGCGGATGTCGATGCTCGCGGCTCGGAAGCGATCTATAATGAAGCGGGCGATCTGGTCGGGCGTGCAACCAATGGCACCTATGGCTGGCGCATCGGCAAGTCTATCGCGCTCGCCATGCTGCAACCCGGTTATGCAACTGAAGGCACCAAGCTGAAGATCAAGATCCTCGGCGATCTCTTTGACGCGGTGGTTGTGGGCGAAAGCCCGTTCGATCCTGATAATGCCGCTCTCAGGGCTTGAGAGCGGTAAAATGGAGTTAGATATTGCTTGCTCAGGTGTTTGGAAATATTTGCTGTTTTCTGAACGCAGGACGGATGGCAATGTTTGAAACCTACCGTCGATAAACGACGTGCTGAATCTATCCAAAAAGGCGGCCTGCTGCGGGCCGCCTTTTTGTTCTTATTAAGCATAGAAGGTATAACGCCCCGTTTCGATTAATATTTCAGCAATCGATCATGTCTATATTGCGGCAAGATCTCTTGTTCAAAGGCGTGTCATGACCTATCTTGGCGTTTCAGGAATGCAATATTCGGGCGAAAAATTTCCGGACGCACGTATTATCGTCGCAGAAGACTCCAATGTCTTTACGTCCATGATCACGCAGCGTTTGAAAGAGATTTTCAATATTGATGCGGAAATCTGCCGCACATACGAAGATCTGATGGCCGCAAACGAACTTTCCGACGAGCCTGTTACACTGGCAATCTCCAATATCAACCTGCCGGGCGCCGAAAATGGCGAGGCTTTGGAATATCTGACCGATCTGAACATTCCAACAGTCGTCTTTACCAGCACATTTCACGAGAAAACCCGTGAAAAGCTTTTGGCCAAGGACATTGTCGACTATATCCTCAAGGACAATATCTTCGCGGTTGAAATGCTGATCGAGTCCGTCTGCCGCTTTCTCACCAATCACAATCACCACGTGCTGATCGTTGATGATAGCCCGACCGCGCGCGCTTTGCTGTCGAGCCGCTTGAAGCGTTACAATTTCCGGGTGAGCACGGCGGATAATGGTGCCACGGCCCTGCAACTCCTGAAGAGCAATGCCGATATCGGTCTGGTCGTGACCGACTATAACATGCCTGACATCGATGGATTTGAACTGACACGGCGCATTCGCGCTGTGCGCGGTTCGCATGAGCTGCGGATCATCGGCGTTTCGTCCTCGTCGGACCGTTTGCTGTCAGCGCGTTTCCTCAAGGTCGGTGGCAATGATTTCATGCTGCGTCCGTTCATCGACGAAGAGTTCTACTGCCGCGTCAATCAGAACCTCGATACGCTGGTGCAAATCCGTGCCGGGCGCAAGAGAAACCAGGCGGCGGCTTAATGCTCCTTGTATAACTCCTTGAATCAAAACAGATTTATGGAGTTTTTGAATTTCAAAACCCTTGTACCAGGAGTTATTTAAAATGACTCTTGGTATTGCTGTTGCGAATATCTTTTTCGGTGTAAGTCTCTTCGAGATTTGGTATTGCAGTATATAGCTGACTAAAGCTTACCCTGCGTTGCGGTTACGTCAGTCGTCGTTGAAAATGACTGTCCGTCGTCTGCCGTTTGTTTTGGATTTCGACTTATAAATAAATTTCTGCTGCATGTTGTGGCGCTGTCAGTTTTCCTCCCCCAAAATTTAGAGAATATGAGTGCGCGCTCCTTGGGGCGTAAAGTCTTGAAGGAGGCAGAGGTTGCCGCCATCGAGGAGAGGCTTGGTTGGCTTGCGTTAAAGCATGTCTGTGTTTGCGGAAACGTGGCACTGCTATGCCTTCAATGGGCCAATCCTGGAGAGTTTATGGATCAGGAAATGGTGTTTTGTGCACAGACTGTAGCCGCCGGGATGAGCGAAGCCTTTGAGAAAAACGCAAAGCCTCGCGTGCTGCTGATCGAGGATTCCAGGTCTATATCCCGGCTTTTGCAGCATCGAATGACGACTTCGCTCAGTGTTGATGTCATCTGTTGCCTTACTGCCGCCGAATGCAGCGCCGTGCTGTCGCAGAACGAGTGCCATTTTGATGTTGCGATTGTTGATCTCAATCTGCCAGGAGCAATGGACGGTGAATTGTTGGACCGGGTCGTGGCCCTCGGCATTCCCGCGGTGGTATTTACCGCCACCTTCAGCCTCGATTTACGTGACAAGATCGTTGGGCGTGGCGTTGCCGATTACATTGTCAAGGAAAACGAACATGCCCTTGATATCGTGCTTGAAACAGTTGAACGCCTGCTCAATAATCGGAACCTAAAGATTCTTGTTGTCGATGACGTTGCCTCCGCCAGACAAAGTCTGGTCGATATCCTGTTGATTCAGGGGTTCCAGGTGTTCCAAGCCAGAACCGGCAGGCAGGCCCTCGATCTTTTGGCTGCTGAGAAAGACATTTCGCTTGTTCTGACCGATTACCATATGCCGGATATGGATGGCTACAAACTGACCCGATCGATTCGGCAAATCTATTCCAGTGACGATCTGCGGGTTATCGGTATTTCGTCCTCTGCCGATCGGCTGCTCTCGGCCAGCTTCCTGAAGGCTGGGGCATGCGATTTCGTCTACCGGCCCTATGTCACCGAGGAATTGCAGTGCCGGATCAACTTGCATGTGCGGGCGCTGCTACAGATCCGTCAATTGCGCACGGCCGCCTTCAAGGACTACCTGACCGGCCTGTTCAATAGGCGTTATTTTTTCCATGAGGGGCCGGCTCTGGTTGAGCAATGCCTGCTGAATGCGCGTCCTTGTAGCGTGGCGATCCTCGATGTCGATCATTTCAAGAAACTGAACGATACCTATGGTCATGAAGCGGGAGACCGGGTGCTGAAGCAGATCGCGGATCGCATGACGGTCTATGCCCATGGATCGCCGGTGCTGCTGGGGCGGCTCGGCGGCGAGGAATTCGGGATTCTCTTGCCGGGATTTAACAGCCAGCAGGCTGCGGCCTTTTGCGATGGATTGCGTGTCGATCTTTCACACGGACAGGTGATGCTGAACACTGGTAACGTGACGGTCACGGTTTCCATCGGTGTGGCGGAAGTAGGTGGGCGCGAAGTTTTCGACAACTATCTGCATGCGGCCGATCAATATCTCTATCTGGCCAAGCAATGCGGCCGAAACCGTGTCTATTGCGACCATTCCGTTGCCTCTTCCAAGGCCGTACCGCTCCCCTCTGAAGTGTGACGCGACAATTTTCAGGTGTGTGAATTTGTTCTTTTACAAAAGATTTCTCCTATAGCGGTGGCCGGTGCAAGGAGCCGTGCTATATAGGCGCCTCTGTTGCTCACAGTCCGTTTCCGGGAGTGGAGACCGGTGGGGCGCATGGGAAGGTCCGTGTTGTCGCATTGTCTCGACAGTCAAGGAGGCGGACGTTCAGGAATGTCTGCACGAATGGCGTCTATCGTATCGATCAAGTCCCTCACCAAGACCTATTCCACCGGTTTTTCGGCACTGAAGGATGTTTCGCTGGAGATCGAGGAGGGCGAGATCCTCGCTCTGCTCGGCCCCAATGGCGCGGGCAAGACCACGCTGATTTCCATCATCTGCGGTATCGTCAACCCCACATCCGGAACGGTTGTCGTCGATGGTTACGATGTCGTTCAGGATTTTCGCCAGACCCGGGCGGTGATTGGCCTCGTGCCGCAGGAACTGACCACGGATCAGTTCGAGACCGTGTGGAATACCGTGGCCTTTTCGCGCGGTCTGCATGGGCGCAAGGCCGATCCAGCCTATCTTGAGGGAATATTGAAATCCCTGTCGCTCTGGGAAAAGCGCGATGCGGTGCTGCGGGAGCTGTCTGGCGGCATGAAGCGCCGGGTGCTGATTGCCAAGGCGCTGTCCCATGAACCGCGCGTGCTGTTTCTGGATGAACCGACGGCGGGGGTCGATGTCGCGCTCCGCCGCGATATGTGGAACCTGGTACGCGATCTGCGCAGCCGGGGCGTTACGATCATTCTCACCACCCATTATATCGAGGAGGCCGAGGAGATCGCTGACCGGATCGGCATCATCAACCAGGGTGAGGTGCTGCTGGTGGAGGACAAGGTGGCGCTGATGCGCAAGCTTGGCCGCAAGCAGATGATCCTGGATCTGGCCGAGCCGCTGAAAAGCCTGCCGGGACGGCTGGACGAATGGCGCCTCAGCCTTGCTGGCGAGGGTCGCCAGATCGTCTACGACTATGAGCCGCAGGCAACGCCCGGCGCCTTGATGGCGCTTTTGACGGCTTTGGAAACCTCCAGCATCGCTGTGGTTGACATCTCCACCAGGCAAACCTCGCTCGAGGATATTTTCGTTTCGCTGACCGGGGGGAAATCATGAATTATACCGCAGTCTGGGCCATCTACCGGGCCGAAATGCAGCGTATGCGTCGCACTCTGATGCAGAGCCTGATTTCTCCTGTCGTATCGACCGCGCTTTATTTCATCGTGTTCGGTGCGGCGATCGGCACGAAAATGCAGACCGGGACTGAGGTGGGCTATGGCGGGTTCATTACGCCGGGACTGATCATGCTGACACTGATTTCGCAATGCATCTCCAATGGCGCCAATGGCATCTATTTTCCCAAATTCACGGGCACCATCTATGAAATCCTCTCGGCGCCGATTGCGCTGGGCGAGGTTCTGCTGGGCTATGTCGGGGCGGCGACGACCAAGGGGATGATCGTCGGCCTGATCATTCTGGCCACATCGACGCTTTTCGTCGATATCCGGGTGGATCATCCGGTACTGATGCTGCTGTTCATGGCCTTGACGGCGATGTCCTTCAGCATGGCGGGTTTCATCATCGGCATATGGGCAAAGAATTTCGAACAATTGAGCATGGTGCCAATGCTGGTCATCCCGCCGCTGACCTTTCTGGGTGGGACATTCTACTCGATCAACGCTCTGCCGCCCGTCTGGCAGATGATCAGCCACTTAAACCCGGTCTTCTACCTGGTGAGCGGCTTCCGCTGGAGCTTCTTCGGGGAGGCGGATATCAATCCACTGATCAGTCTGGCCATGATCGGCCTATTTCTGACCCTCTGCCTTGCTGTGCTGACCTGGATGTTCCGCACTGGCTACAAGCTGAAGGCCTAGAATTTTATTTGGGAAAAGCGGAGCCCGGCTTTCCTGAAAAGGCAAAAGCACAAAGGATGCTGTAACTCTGCATATCGGCTGCATGATTTTTTCCTTAAGCCGCAACTGGTTTAAGAAATTATGCAGTCGCTTCATGATCCGCCATGGGGATGGGCGGCATGGCGCCGCCGATGATATCCCTCATACAGTTCACCTCATCAATGGGTATCCATCCTCTCGTATAGCCGAGACTGATTGCATTCGACGCAATTGCCAATTGCTGACGCAAACGATGCACATCGTCCAGGAGCGTGGCAATGGCGGCTCTTGCATCGCCGTCGTGCCATTCAATAAGATGAGCAATCCGGTCGGCATCCGGGGAACCAGACTTTGAACACATATCGAAGATCTCCTGTGAAAGCAGACTTTCAGCGTATCGATACGCCATATTGTTCATGTTATGTTCTCGCTTGGGGAGAGTCAAGAATGATGTGTGGTTTCATCGTTTCTGCACAGGGGATGCCGAACTGGAGGCAAATTTAAGACTTTTTGTCCCGTCATTCCCGCGGAACCCGGCTCGAATATAGTTTCAAAAATTTTAGAACGGGGTTTTTCGGAAATTCCTCTTGCGCTTCTTTTCGATCCGTTCTAAATGCCCGTCACCACACGCTTTTAAGTTATGGAATGGCCTCGTGGCGGAGTGGTTACGCAGAGGACTGCAAATCCTTGCACCCCGGTTCGATTCCGGGCGAGGCCTCCATTCCCTTTTTCTCCCATATGTAAGTCTCTGATTTTCCGACGTTATTTTTAGCGTGTGGCAGTTCGTTCGCCTCTTGTTCCGCCACGCAATTTTGAGGGTGTGGCAGTGCGTTTCTGAATTAGCTGTTTTCGGCTTCTTTAAGCGCCAATAATTGCGGCCCAATTCCATCCCAGTTGATCCGCTCCACGGTCTGGCGAGCAAGTCGAGAGCGCTCCGCGTCGCGGGTATAGATTTTTGATGTCTTGCTGTCGCGCCAGCCGAACATTGCTTCTAACATGCTGTCGGTCGCTTCGTTGTGTGCAACGTCTGTCGCCAGGCCTTTGCGAACAGAATGGGAGGTCAAGTGCGGCATGCCCGCCTGCGTCCACCAATCTGAGATCCTGTTTCCCAGACCCTTTACGCTAAACGGCTTTCCGAATTCCGTCACCAGATAGGTGGGGCCTGTGGTCTTGTGTGTTGCTAGGACGGCTTCGAGGATCGGATGAATGGTGATGTTGATATCTACAGGCGTCCTGTTGCGGTTTTTGAACAGGCGAAACCGGAAGGCGTCTTTATGACGATGTTTCGGCCCAAGGGCGGCGAGATCGGAGACGCGTAAGCCCGTATACATTTGGATGGCTAGATAGAGTGTCGCCTTTGACCCGGTGCCATGGTGTGCGATGAAGCGCTCCAGGTCGCCGGGTGTTGCCGTTTGGTGGCCATCGGTCTGAGCGCGAAACGGCTTCACCATACGCGCGATATTGGCCGTGATCGGTTTTCCGTTCTGGGTGGTGTCAAACACCTGCCGAAGCACTTTCAGCCTCTCATCTGCCGCAAACGGCGTTTCCTTCTTACGGTCTCGCAGAACCTCCAGATTTGTGACGTCCATGTGCTGGAGGGGCATGTCTGCAAAAGTGCGTTCGTCGCCTGCTTTCAAGGGTTCGTGCCACATGGCTTCGATGATGTGCCGGCGGCGCGTCTGCGTGGTGTTGTCCAAGGTCGTGAATTCATGACTGCGCATGTATTCCATGCAGAGCCATCGGAACGTACCGGTCTTCACAAGACGAGAAATCGGTTTTGGCCCTGTGTCCTCCTCTGGAGGGCGAACGGCGTTCCTTGCCTTCCAGTAGGCCATTGCGAAGGCTTCTGACTCGATGTCATCGGGCAGGCGGCAGATGCGCTTGCCAGCGATGCGCAGGTAATAGCGCATGGAGCCGTGACGGGTCTTGTTTCTCTCGATGTAGGGCAATTCGATATTGGTCATGTCCATCACACAGATGCCCGCCATTCATCGGCGTTACTGTCTTTCTTTGTCAAAGGGTTGCTGTCTTCCGGCCAGTCCATCATTGCGATGGCAATTTCCTGCACCAGCCAAACCTTGCGGCTGTGCCAACGGCGTGGCGGTGGCAGGAAACCCTCGGTCACCATCAGATCTACAGTGCCGACACTGACGCCAATGGCGGCAGCTACCTCCACGCGGTTAAGGCCCAGCCGAGGGACGCTGGCGATGGGTGAAAAAGGCGGGCCTGAACGAATTTGTTCGGTCTTTATCATTTGCGGCGCTCCCTTCTGTCTCGCTCTGCACGGGCGGAGGCAAGCATAGAAAGGTCGGGAAGGGTGATGCGGCTGCCATCGTCCGTGATTGTGACGTGGGTGCGAATAAATGGAAACTGCTCTTGTAGCACGCTCCTGCTGATGTTGAGCGATGGCTTTTTAGCCGGTAGGCTGGGCCGTCGCGGCGTCTCGCGTGCTTCGTTTGGGAGGAACCACTTTCCCTTGTGATTGTGGCTGCAGCCGAGCTCTCGGAGCCAGCTGCGAACCGAATCGATAGAGCAAGGGACTGTCTTTGCGATCTGCGCCGGCGATAGTCTGTCCTGCACCATATCCAACAGTGCTTGGTCAGTCGGCCTCTTAATATTTTTCACGAATGCCAATTATAACGCTCCTTCTTGTGGAGGCTTTGAGGCAAGCGCAGATCGGCGTTCGCGGCCCCGGCTACTGGCGCGTTCCATATTTGGCTGCGTCAAAGTCATCTCTGAATTGATTGCAAGCGCTATATTGCCAAATAGGCAATTTTCGTCAAGATATAATTTGCCTATTTGGCAAAGATCGTAGAGGCAAAAAAAAGCCCGGAAATGTCCGGGCTGCATGATTAGCTGGTTTATCAAAGATCATGTTGAAGTCATCTTGCGTATACGTCTGTGGCGCTCAGATGGAGCGGCCCTCTTCCACTGACCGCTCCTAATGACGGACTGTATGGATGCGACCCACACCAATTCAACACCTCTAATTGTTGGTGCGTTGTGGCTTTCTAGATCGTAAGTCCCAGCATCTGCTCCCTTGTGAACACGTTTGAGATAGCGCCGGCCGTCCCGCGTTCTAACTGCGGCCTCCCATCCAAGCACGTCCTCGGGGACAAGGCTTTGAGACCAACAAATTATAATATCGCCATCATCATATCTAGGCCACATCGAATCGCCGTTGACCTCGAATGCCAAGGCATCATCAGGAAGAGGAAAGGGTGTCTCGACTTCGTGCAGACCTTCTGGAGGTACTTGTTCCTCGTCCGGTAGGATTTCGGCTCCGGCTCCGATACGTCCCATCACGGCTACAACATTCGCTTTCGGTTCGGTATTTTTAATTAAAATTTCCTGCGGTTCTACACTTAGCGCATGTGCAAACAGGTTGAGATTTTTAACGGAAAGATTGCGGTCTCCGTTTTCAAGCCTCGATACATAGGAGGTCGATAAGCCGGTTGCCTCGGCAACTTGCTCTATTGTCATCCCGCGTTCTTCGCGGAGCGCATTTAGTCTGTTGGGGTATTGTTTGTCCATATGGCAAAAATGCTCAGTTTTCTGATATAGCACCATAGCCAAATAGGCAAAATTGCCCTTGACTAAAATTTGCCTATTTGGCAAGTCTTGGGCTATGGATGCTTTGACAACATATTTAGACGAATCCGGTGAGAAGCTATCGAGCTTTGCGCTTCGAATTGGGCGCTCGCCCAGTACGTTATCGCGCGTGCTTTTGGGCCAACGTGATCCCAGTGTGGATCTAGCTCGTGATGTGGAGCGCGGAACAGGTCGCAAAGTTACTGCGATCCAATTCCTTGAAATTTGCCTCAGCAAAAGGAAACCCAGTCCATGAGTCGATTGGTTCTTTTGTTAAGTGACCCGCGCATTTCCTCCTCCCGGCTGCGCGCAGCCCGCACCAGGTTGTTTGGCGTCCGATCTGGTGCGGGCAAGTTTCGGTTTGCATGCGGTCCTCCCTGATGAACTGACGGTCCATTCCTCACATTTTTGATCAATTCCCACCACGGGAAAAACGCCGGAGATTTCCCGGCGCGGGAAAGGTTTTGTCTTATGCACACAAGCGCTTGGTTTCATCGCATCAAAGCGGCGCAACGTGACCTGATTAGGCTGGTTGGCGGTATCGAGCGGGCGTCGGAGATCTCGTCGGTGTCTGCCAGCCATATCGGCCGGATGAACAATCCGCGTGATACGGACCTGATGCCGATTTCTGTTGTCTATGCGCTGGAGAGCGAATGCGGGGTGCCGGTCGTGACCTCGGCCATGGCGGAATTGAGCGGGCGGCGGTTGACCGACCCGGCGGGTGAACGCGCCGTAGAGCAGGGCGTTGTCGTTGCCTATTCGGAGATGGTGCGCCGGGCTGGCGACCTGATTTCCGGTGGCGCGGTGGCGATCTCCGACATGGTGGTGACGCCTGCGGAAGCCACCAAGATGGACCGGGATGCGGCGGAATTGGAAGTCGGTCTTGCAGCACTTCGCAAGGCGCTGGCCGGTGTGAAGGCGAGGGGCGGCGATAAGCTTGGCCTGCGGATCGTGGGAGATCAGCCATGATCGACGCAACCCTGACCCCGCTATTCGAGCGGCCCTTGAGTGCGCGGGCACGGGCCTTCCTGCGCAAGCTCAAAATCCATGGTGGTCAGCTGATCGTGCCTGATGGCCCTGACCGGCAGTTGGCGAATGACTGCCGTGCCTGCGGCTATGTGCTGATCCGCGAGGATCACAAGACGGTGCTGCTGACCGGTCTGGGGCAGGCCTATCTTGATCGTCTGATGAGGGCGAACTGATGGCCGGTTATACGTCAGTCAAGTTTCCCAAGCCCGGTTCCGCCGGGCTTTCCCTTATTGTTGCTGCGATTCGCGATGGCGAGGTGGTCACCAAGGACGTGGCGCAGGTGATTGCCGCCAACAAGGTGGCAGCCGAAGGCTGCGGCTATCTGATCCGCGATCAGAAGGACGGCAATCGCTGGTATCCGACGGACCGCGCCCGCGAGATGCTCGCGGTGCTGGGCCTAAGCGAACCCGTACCAGTCATCCAGCCAAAAACCAAAGTGGCAACGGAACGGCGGATTGACAGCATCCGCGCCGAACACCGGCTGCGGACCCTGAATGAGACGACCGTTCTGGCGCTGATGGACAACATCCGCGACTACGGGCTGGAAACCCCGATCACCGTCTATGGCGATGTTGACGACGCTGAGGTGGATCTCGGTGCGGGCGGCCACCGCCTGGAGGCCTGCAAGCGGCTGGGGCTAGAGTTCATTCTCTGCTTTCACAAGCGTGGCGACGATCTCGACCGGCAGCTTTGCGAGATCGACGAGAACCTGATCCGCGCCGATCTGACACCATCCGACCGGGCGCTGTTTCTGCATCGTCGCAAGGAAATCTATCTGGTCAAGTTTCCAGATACGGCAAATGGCGCTGTTGGAAATGGCCGTCCGAAGGTTCGCCAAATTGGCGACGCTACTGAGGTCAAACGCTTCACCGCTGCCACGGCGCAAGCAACCGGGCAGAAAGAGCGGACCATTCAGCGTGATGTCGAGCGTGGCGCGAAGATTTCCCGAACCGCATTGCAGATGTTGCGGGGAACGCGACACGACAAGGGCGTGACGCTCGACCAATTAAAGCGGCTGGAGACGGCAGAGGCGCAGGAGCGCTTTGCCCGCGATCTGATCGCCGCAGACAAGGCAGTCACGGCTGAATCGAAGGCCATCCGCACCACCAACCAAAAACATCACCGGGACATGCGGCTGCACCTGGTGAGCGCCATTGCCGAGCATGGCCGGCGCAAAGGTGGCGACGTGCCGCGTGGTGCCTATGCCATCGGCTATGCCGACCCACCGTGGCAGCAAGAGGCCTGGAGCGATGAGACCGGCCAGGACAAAGGCCTCAAATATCCCGCCATGCCGGTGGAGGAGATCAAGGCGCTCTGCGCAGGCGAGAACTCGCCCTTCACCATGGATGCGCTGTTGTTCCTGTGGGTGACCGCCAACCGGTTGCCCGATGGCATCGACGTGCTGCGGGCCTGGGGCTTTGATTATGTCACCTGCATGGCCTGGGACAAGGTGCATATCGGCATGGGTCGCTGGGTGCGGGATCGCCATGAACTGCTGTTGATCGGCAAGCGCGGCAAGGTCTCACTCGCTCCATTGCCCGGAACGCAGCCGGACAGCCTCTATGCCGAGGCAAAGACCGAGCATAGCCGCAAGCCCGTGTGGTTTGCCGAGCAGATCGATCGGCTGTGGCCGCAACTGCCGAAACTGGAACTGTTTCAGCGCAAGGAGAGCCTTGCCGAGGGTGACGTGCGGCTTGGCGGCAAATGGGACTTCTGGGGCTTTGAGGCATCGGAGGCCACGCAGACCGCGCCGGTCTCGCAGGCCACGGAGGTCTCGCAGACCTCGGAGGCGGCATCATGCAGGATGTGAACCGCCAGCGTGAAGCCTCGACGGTGAACCGGCTCAAGGGTTCGGCTGAGCGTCTGAATGATGATGTCTGGACGCTGGAAGCGGATCGGGGCGGGTTGCGCCTGGTGGTGCATCGGCTGATGGGTGAGCAGGTGCATATTGCCACCATTCATCCGGACGCCTTGCATGACGAGCGTGACCTGATCTGCGGAGCGCTCGATCATTTGCGCCTGTTTCTTCGTCTTGTGGATCGGGCAGCGGTTGCGGTGCGCGATCTGCGGGGTGAGCTTGCGTCGCACCACAATAGCCAGCCAGCGGCCCGACAGCACAAGCCGAACCACTCGGCTCAAGCCTCCATTCTGCTGTCCCACGCTGCCTTTCACCGGTTTCTGAGTGAGACAGGCGGCGGGTGCGTGGTTGACGACAAAGACACTGCCGACGCGGCACTCAAGGCCCGCCTCGGCATCACCAGCAAAAAACAGATCAATGAAGATGACCGTGTCAGAGCGGCCTGGCTCTCGCTGTTTGGCGAGTACGAGGCGTGGCTGCGCGGCGGGGGTGAAGGATGACCGGGCTACTTCCAATCGTAGAGCAGCTTTGCGATTGCCAGACGGACGCGGAGCGGGCCAATTGGCTGCTGCGGGTGCCGCAAGGTGTCATTTACCGCGACCATGCTGCCATCTGCATGGTGTTGCGGACGGCCGGGTTTTTGGCCGGTGTCGATTATCTCGATGCCGAGTTTGCGGCGATCAATTCCACGCGGAACGGGCAGGGCTGCTGGCGCGATAGCGTGTTGCTGTCCATTGGTGCGGCAAGAGCAGCGATGCTGGACGTGGCGCGCAAAGGCGGTGCGGCATGATGGAGCCTGATCACGGAGCAACGTCGCGGGCATGGTCCTGGCGTCATGCCGTTGCCAAATCTGGCCTGCCGCCGATCACGCGACTGGTGCTGCACACGCTCGGCCTGAAGATGGATGCCACGGGTGGCTCTTGCTATCCGCCGGTTTCCGAACTGGTCGAACTGTCTGGTCTGGATAAGAAAACAATCCTGAAGCATCTCGATGTTGCCGAACAGGCGGGCTGGATCGAGGTCACCCAGCACGGCTTTCGTGGGCAGAAGTGGAAGCGAAACGAGTATATCGCCCGCTGGCCTGGCCGCGATCTGACGGGCAGTGCTGCCGCCGCTTCTGTCGCAAATGCGCAAGCTGGTGGAGGAGATACACCACCTTTTGAGGGTGAGATTTTGCCGGAAGGTGGTGGAACAGCTCCACCGCCTTGCGCGGAAAAGGTGGTGGAAATGGCGCCCGAAGGTGGTGGAAATGGTTCCACAAAGGTGGTGGAGCAGCTCCACCAAGATAAGATTCTTCCAGCTAACTCTCCAAACAACTCTCCCACCGCAGGCGCGGGGCGGGGGGAATTTTCGAGAGAGGAATTGCGAAAGATCGATCTCGCCTTCAAGCGCTGGTATCCGACTTGGCCGAATTACGACAAGAGCAGCGACACGGCAGCGAGGAAGGCTTGGTTTGCCCTGACGGCTGATCAGCGGGCAGCCTGCATCGAGAAAACACCGGCCTACATCCAGTGGATCGGCAAAGGCACGTTCACCTTCGCCGCTGTGTTCCTGCGAGACCGGGCTTGGGAAAAAATGCCTGAGGTTGCCCAGGCGGTCCAAACCCATGCCACCGCCAAGGTTTGCGGCAAGCTCTGGATGGGGCGGCGCTTGGAAACGCTGCTTTGCGAGCCGACAGGCCAGTTCGTGTTCACGGCGTTCGATAATCGGCGGCTGGCTTCCGGCGCGATCAGCCGGGAAGCCCTGGTGTGGGAAAAGCGCCGGGAACACGGCTGGCCGCTGGTGAGCCGGATGCGCGACCTTGCCCGCCGCAATGAGCCGTTCGTCACCTCGGTGGACTTGCTGCCGCTGGTTGCCAGCTTCGAGCGGGTCGAAAGCAACAGTGCGCTGTTTGCAGCCTGGAAGCGCCTGCACGAACGCCGTGGCTGGATGTTCGTCGAGGGCCTGCGCGACTGGAATTATTTCCCGCCCGTTGACCCGGATCAGCCCGATCTCGACGCGGCGGTCGAGGCGGCACTCGACCATTTCCAAACCAGCCTGAGCGAGGGACGCACCCATGATGCAGCATAACGGGAAACTTCTGGATGGCGTCTCGGATGATGGCTTGTCGAGGCTGGCTTACATCAACGCTATCGAGGCCAAGCGGCAGCGACAGGTTGCCATGGCAAGGCGCGATCGGCCTGAGTTCGACCGCTTGGCCCGGTGGGTGGTGGCGAGCTGCAAGAGCGGCATGGAAGAGGCGATCCGCGGTTCGCTCGAACAGCAGGAAATCGAGTGCTGGTGCCCCTTCGAGCGGTTGAGATTGCCTCCCAGACGCGGCAAGCAAGCTGTGGATATCCAGCGGGCGCTGTTTCGGGGCTACCTGTTCGTGCAGGTCATTCCCGACAATGAAGCCTTCGTCGGATTGATGCTTGCATCCAAGCTGCGCGGGCTGATGGGCAAGGATGGCAAGCCGCACCTGATGCCCGAATCATTGATGCGCCAACTGATGCTGTCTGCCAAGAAAGCGGAGAGAAAACATATGGATGGGCGGGATGTTCCACCGATGCCAGATGTGCTGGGCAAGCAGGTGACGATCCGCTCTGGCCCGTTTGTCGACTTCGTGGTGACAGTGCGCAAGGTGCTGTCGAAGCGTGGCCAGGTGGTCGTTGACGTGCCGTTGTTCGGCGGAATGAGCGAAATCACGATGGGGATTGACTTCATTTCGGCCTGAGATTATCGCTTGAAACGTGGAGAGGCGAACAGCGCCTTTCCAACCGAGATGACCGGGGCGTATGATGCTCCCAAGGGATTGATGTTCTCCCCCGGCCTCGCTCTGATCCAAGCCAATAGGCGATGCGATTCAGGGCCAGTGCGTAAGCTATGACCAGATGAACGATGACAAGGCGGCCGATGGGTCGCCTTTTTGCGTTCTAGGATATGGCGACAGATCAGAGATCAGATGAGGCCAAGGGCTGGCGCTCTTGGTACTACACTACGAGGTGGCGAGCCATCCGGGCAATCCAGCTGAAGCGGGATCCCTATTGCCGGATGTGTAGGCAGCAAGGGAGGCTCAAGAAGGGCTTCGTCTGCGATCACATTGAACGTCATAGCGGCAATGCGGAGAAGTTCTGGAACGGACCTTTCCAGACCTTGTGCAAGAAGCATCACGACGCGACCAAACAGCGGGAAGAACATCGCGGCTTCTCGACAGCCATGGGCGCGAATGGCTGGCCCACCGATCCCAGACACCCGGCGAACCGGACGTGACCCCTCGGACGATGGTCGAGGGCAGGGGGTGGGTCAGCCTTGAACCCGATCCGCCTCCCGCACCGGCGTTGGTCATTTCTGTGTAGCGAGTGGAAATTGGAGGGAAAAAGCCATCTTATTGTGTGTCTAGGGTCGTGATTTAAAAGTTTGCTTGACGCTTACTGATTGGCTTAAGGTTGTAGCTTATTCTGATATGCGATGCGCAATCGCGATTGAGTGGGCTTAAATGATTGAAACGACCAGAATTAAAGATCAGCAATATTTCCCGACTTATCATCTTTCTAAAGAGGCTACTGAGGTCGCCCTAAAGGAGTATGATCTTGCCGCATCAACTCTCGCAAGCGAGGGTAAAGTCCTCAATATGTCGACATCAGTCTTACTTGGTTTCATAGGTGTTGCGGCGGCGTTCTATAAAGACAACGCTGTTCGAGTCGAGGGAGCACTTAAAAATGGAATTGAAAGTACTCATACGCTAGCCGCATTCGTAATCGTTTTTGTATTGCTTACTTTGGCGTCTACGTCATATTTTGCTGATACACGACGTTCTGTAGTATTATCTAGTCGTAAAATTATAATATTAAGGCGTATGCTCGGTCTCAGTTATGGCCATATAGAGTTGGTGCTGCCTAATAAGCGAATTGAAGGTGCAAATGAACCATACCACTTGCGTATGTTTCATGGGTGGATTTCGCCGAAGGCTGTTCCAGTATATTGCCTTTCAATTACTTCAGGTGTCCTTGTTTGGTTGTTTTTTCCTAAGTTTCAGCTTGGAGAGAAATATTTTGTTTTTGGATATAATTTTTTTCCAATTGCTCTGAGTTTTTTGTGGGGAATTTTTGTGGCGCTGTATTATCGATTACACTTGCTCGACCAATACGAGAGTATATTTCGTATTGTATCTGTATTTACTGCTAGGATTTTACGTCAAAAAATTGAATTAAATTTTGAATATATAATTTACAGATCTAGATTGTCTGTAATGGAGGCAAAAAGGCTTGGTGTTCCAGTCGAGATTTTTAGGACTATACTTGTGGCGTTGGAAGATAGGGCTTTTTATAAGCACCATGGTGTCAGTTTAAGAGCAATATTCGCAGCAGCATACCGCTATTTGAAGCGAGGAAAACGTAGCGGAGGCTCAACGATAACCCAGCAGATAGCCAGAACGTTGTTTTTGAAAATGTCTGGTGGTTCGGTGCGTAGAAAGATTGTGGAGATCTTTTTGGCCGTCTGGTTTGATCGCTGCTTCTCGAAGAACGACATTATTGATCTTTACATATGTTCTGTGCGTTATGAGCGTAGGGTAAATGGTGTCATTGAAGCTTTTAAATTTTTCTTCCCGCACGAACAGTTAAGCAATGTAAATGTCAGTCAGGCATTCTTTTTGATTGAAAGAGTATCTAACATCAATTCAGGGCTGATCGTGGATAAGCTTATTTTAAATATAAAATACCTATTTGATAATAAAATTATAAATCGACAAGATGTGTTTAATATTATTGATATATTTAAATACCAAATTGAAGCGAAAAGGATAAAATCTAGCCAAAACAACTTAGATAAGATAAAAAATGATGTTTTTAATCACATGTTTTTTTACGGTTTTGAAACAAAAAAAACAACATATGAAATATTACGTGGCGAGATAATTAAATTGTATAAGAGCTTTTTCAAAATAATTCGTAATATATAAAATGAAGATAAGCGTGTTTTAATTTCTGTTATAAGCTGCAAAGTCTCACAGGAGTATTTTACCATGAAGGGTTGCAACACGTCCTCCGAAAACGTCGTGCCCCTCAAAGCCGAGGATGGCCAGGGCGCGAACTTCGAGGCACGGGCGGCGGCGTTTATCATTTCTGTGTAGCCAGCGGAAATTGGAGGGAAAAAGCCACTCTCAGCAATTATCCATTCAAAAATAAGTAGGCTTGTTGCCAGCTACTTGAGTAACTGCCTGTTTTCTTTAATAGCAGATAATTGAATTTATGGGGTGGAAATGATCAGGAAATTTGAGCCAAGGAGACGCCGAGAAATATTACGGCATGATCGTGTTTCCAAACTGATAGGCAGAGAAAAATTAAAAAATAAGCTCAGTTTAGGTTTTGGTGAGATAACGGCCATAGTGGCTCTACTCGCGTCATTTTCAAGTGTGTATCTTACCAAACAGCAACTTAGCATTTCTGAGCGGGCATTGATTGCATCTAGCCGCAACGCCGAGATGGCGATGATGCTTTCGGGACTGAGAGATGTCTGTAGCGATTTAGACCAGCTTAGGGGGGTAGTATTTAAAGATAGGAATTTTGTATACAAATCTTCCTTTATTTCTCAAAGGCCGTTAGATGGTAGATCGCCGCTAATATTTATTGGGAAGCAGGCATTGTTTCCTGACCTTGGTCGTGAAGAGGTGGTTTCAGCAGCTCGCGAACTTAATAAGAAGGCAGATGATGTTTGGCGGCGGTTTGAACTTGTGAAGCTATACTTAACGGAGAAAGAGATTGCAGAGGCAGATGCATCTCACCTCAAATCTCCTCTGGAAGATTTTACGGTCATAACCTGGGGGATTGGCAGTCAGCAAATCAGTGCACGAAAGGCGGTCCAGCAACTCATTGCTGGAGCAATTGTTTGTGAAACATTGCCGTCAAGATTGGCAGCTTGGTTTAGAAATTCAAAGACAAATAAGCTAGGATACATTTTCCGTTTAGAAGACGCTGTATTTTCATGGATTGAAGAAGACGAATATAATTCAGATTTAGTATGGCGTAGAGGTTTTGAGAGTTCAAGCCTTGAAGGTCGGGACGAAAGATACAAGAGACCTGGCCAATCCCATGAGGATGACTAAAAAAATCTTTTTTTGTTCAAATTTCTGGCTCCAGATTGCGTTGGTTTGTTTTTTCTACTCTGTAAAGGATTTGGGATGAAAGGCCGCAAACCTACCTCCGAAAACGTGGTCCCGCTCAAAGCCGAGGATGGGCAGGGGGCGAACTTCGAGGCGCGGGCGGCGGCCAAGGCGCGGGAGCTGCGGCCGGATGAACTGCCGTTCGAGGTGCGCGCCATCTGGGACCGGATCGCGCCGCCGCTGTGTGATCCCCGCAAGAACCGACTGAATGAAATCAACGTTTACATGTTCGAACAGCTCTGCTGGACAATAGCCCGTCATGAGCGGTTGCGGCTCGATGTGCGGGAAGGCGGGGAAACCTATGAGAGCCAAACCCGCAACGGCACCCAGTTGAAGAGCCGCCCGGAGGTCAGCCAGTTGAATGAGACGTGGCGGCAGATCCGGGCGCTGGCGAGTGATTTTGGTATGACGCCATCTGCCGAACGCGGCTTGCAGGCGACCGGCCAGCTAGGATTTGAGTTCCCGACCGATGATGGATTCGATTGATGTCGAGATCCCGGATGTCAGCTATGACGACGATCCGGTGACCGCCTGGGCGGCGGATGTGGTGCGCGGCGACATCGTTGCCGGTCCCCATGTTCGCAATGCCTGCCGCCGTCACCTGCGCGATCTCATCGACGGTCCGGCCCGTGGCCTGGTCTGGGATCTGGAGACCTCGAACACGCGGATCAAGTGGTTCGGGTCCAAGCTGCGCCTGAATGGCGGGCAATTCGAGGGACGGCGGTTTCGGCTGCATCCGAGCCAGGCTTTCCGGGTCGGCTCGCTGTTCGGCTGGAAATGGGCCGATACCGGCTTGCGTCGGTTCCGGCGCTTCTATGACGAGGAGGGGAAGGGCAACGGCAAATCGCCATTGCTGGCCGGGATCGGCATCTGCATGATGGTGGCCGATGGCGAACCCCGTGCCGAGATCTATGCGGCGGCTGCCAAGAAAGATCAGGCGCAGGTGCTGTTTCGTGATGCGGTTGCCATGCGCGACCAGTCGCCGGAACTGATGCGGCGGATTACCACCTCGGGGGAAAACCCGGTCTGGCAACTGACCTATATCAGCAAAGGTGGCGACAAGCGTTTCTTCAAACCGATCTCGGCTGACAAGGCGCAATCGGGTCCGCGTCCGTCCTGTGCGCTGTGCGATGAGGTGCATGAACATCCCAACCGGGATGTCATCGAAATGCTGGAACGCGGCTTTAAATTCCGCAAACAGCCGTTGCTGGTGATGGCAACCAATTCCGGGTCGGACCGCAAATCGATCTGCTGGGAAGAGCATCAGCATGCGGTCAACGTTGCGGCGGGCATCGTCCAGGACGATACGACATTCGCTTTTGTCTGCTCGCTCGATGAGGGCGATGATTGGGAGAATGATCCGTCCTGCTGGGTGAAGGCAAACCCGCTGCTGGATGTGACGATCACCACGGATTATCTGCATGGGGTCGTTGACCAGGCGCGGATGATGCCCGGCAAACGAAACGGCATTGCCCGGCTGCACTTTTGCGAATGGACGCAATCGGTCAATGCGGCAATCAAGCGTGAGGCCTGGATGGCCTGCCAGAAGGATCTTGATCTTGACTGGCTGATCGCCGAGGGCTTTCCCTGCTATGGCGGCCTCGATTTGTCGCGCACCCGTGACTTTACCGCGCTGACCCTGATCTGGGTCCTGGACAGTACCAAGGATGCAGAGCGGTTTGCGTCAAAGACCTGGTTCTGGACCCCGGCCGATACGCTGGAGGATCGGGCCAATACCGACCAGGCCCCCTATGACCTCTGGCGTGACCAGGGTTTTATCGAGGCGGTGCCGGGCCAGCGGCTCAAATATCCCTGGCTGGCAGAAGCCTTGGCCGAGATCTGCGCAAAGTTCGAACCGACAGAGATCGGCGCCGACCAGTACGGGTTGGAGCAATTGTCCGAGCATTTGGAGGATCAGGGTGTTTCCCTACCGCTGACCATCCACCCTCAGGGCTTCCAGCGCCGGGTGCTGGAGCGCGATCCAAATGCACCTGATGGTGAGCAGGATATCTATCTCTGGATGCCGCATAGCATCAACAAGCTCGAGAATGCGCTCTATGAGACGCGCATCGAGATCGACCCGAACCCGATGCTGGACAGTTGTGCGGCCAGCACCGTCTTTGCAGAAAACCGCACCGGCCATCGGATGTTCGACAAGGAACATGCCTTTGGCCGCATCGACGGCATGGTGTCTTTGGCCATGTCGATGGGCATGGCGATGTGTCGTGTTCGTGCCTCCCAGGCATCCCCATGGGATGACCCGGATTATTCCATACATCAATAAAGGGGTGGCCTGATGGCATCCAAGAAGGGCAAGGCCGAGCGGCGTTCAACGTCGCTCGAAAGCGAAACCGTGCCGGTCAGCGCCACCAATTTTATGGAGTTCTTCGGGCTTGGCGGCGGCGCGCTGCCCACGGTCAATATTGAAACGGCCCTGAAAGTCCCGGCTGTGCAGGCGGCGGTGTCGTTTCTATCGCGGACCCTCGCAACACTTCCGCTCTATGTCTACCGGACGGGCGAACGGGGACCGGTGCGGCTCGGTGGCAAGCTGGCTGTCGTTCTGGAAGAAAACCCGAACGACGAAATGGACACCTCGAAGTTCCGGCGCTTCTTCTGGGAACAGGTGTTTACCGGTGGGCGGGGGCTGGCCTGGATCGAGCGCAAGGGTGCTGGCATCGAGGCGCTCTGGCCAATTGATCCCGGCAGTTGTTCGATCAGGCGGCGCGGCGGGCGGCTGTTCTACAGTTTCGACGGCAGGGAATATCCAGCCACCGACGTGATCGATATCCCCTATATGCTGAAGCGCAATCTGGTCCAGCATCGCGGCCCGATTGCCATGGCGGAAAAGGCCATCCAGCTGGCGCTGGCCATGAACGACTATGCCTCGAACTTTTTTGCAGGCGGCGGCGTTCCGCCCTTGGCGCTGGAAGGGCCGATGCCCGCCAATGACAAGGCCATGCAGCGGGCGCGAGAAGACATCAAACGGGCGGTGAAAGCGGCGCGGGACGATCAGCTTCCGCTGATCCAGTTGCCGGTTGGCTACAAACTCACCCAAGTGGGTTACGACCCGGCCAAGGGGCAGATGACCGAGGCCCGGCTGTATCAGGTGCAGGAAATTGCCCGTGCCTATCAGATCCCGCCGAACTTTCTTCAGGACTTGAGCCGGGCAACCTTCTCCAATGTCGAGCAGAACGACCTCTATCTGGTCAAGCACCTGGTCAGCCAATGGGCGACGGCGCTCGAAGGGGAAATGAACCTGAAGATTTTTGGCCGGATGAACACCCGCCGTTATGTCCGTCACAACCTTGACGGCTTGATGCGCGGTGACTTCAAGAGCCGCCTGGAAGCCTTGGCAACCGGTGTCAATTCGGCGCTGCTGACCCCGAACGAGGGCCGGGAGATTGAAGGCCGTCCACGCGATCCGAACCCGGCTGCCGACCAGCTCTACATCCAGGGCGCAACCGTTGCCATCGGCACCAGTGCCATCGACACAAATGCCACCGGCGAGAATGATAACCCGCCGCTCAATGATCCCGCAGCAGACACAGAAAGGCAGGTGACCGATGACACCGAAACCGAAACCGGGTGAGCGTGAGCGCCGCTCGTTGGTGCTGCCGGTGGAAGCTCGGGGCGATGGCGAGCGAATGACGGTGGCCGGCTATGCCGCCAATTTTGGCGATGTCACCACCATCGCCGGGGTGTTCGAGGAGAGCATTGCACCCGGTGCTTTCGCCCGGTCGCTGCGGTCTGATGATATCCGCGCCTTCTATGACCATGACACGGCCCATGTGCTGGGGCGCAACCGGGCGGGAACGCTGCGGCTGTCTGAGGATGCCAAGGGCTTGGCTGTCGAGATCGATCTTCCCGATACCACGGTCGGACGCGATGTCCGCACGCTGATTGCCCGGGGCGACGTGTCAGGCATGTCGTTCGGCTTCGAGGCGGTTGGCGAGGAGTGGGACTTTTCCAGATCCATGCCGCGCCGGACGCTGACCGACCTCAATCTGTTCGAAGTCTCTATCGTCTCCATTCCGGCCTATGCCGGCACCTCGATTGCGCTGCGGTCGCTGGAAAGCGCCCGTGGAAACGAAACCCGTACTCATGGGCTGGCCACACGCCTGCGCCTGAAAATCGGCCTCGACCTGACGCGGCGCTCGTAAGACCTGCGTCCCCACCATCCCACTCTCCCCCACAATCAGGAGCATGACTATGTCGCAAAGACTGAAAGAATTGCGCGAAAAGCAGGCGCGCCTTGTCACCGAGGCCCGCGAACGGCTGGAGGCGATCACGCCTGACACAGATGAGGTTCGGTCCAAGGAACTGGAAAGCGCCCATGATACGGCGATGGCCGAATATGATCGGCTGCAAGGTATCCTCGACCGGGAAGAAAAGCTGATCGAGCTGGAAAAGCGCGATGAAGAGCGCCGCGCCAAACAGCGCCCGCTACGCGATACCCCGGAAATGCGCGGCGACGACCTGCCACAGGGTAGCAAGGTTGAATATCGCAGTGTGTTTGCCAAGGTGGTCTGCGGTGTCAATCCGTCCGATCTGAGCAAGGAAGAGCGCGCAGTTCTTCAGCGCGGCGTTGCCTCGTTTGAGACCCGCGATCAGGTGACAACCAGTGCCGTTGCGGGTGGCTATACCGTGCCGGTCGAGCTGGAAGCCACGATCATCCAGGCGATGAAAGCCTGGGGGCCGCTCTATGACGAAAACATCTGCACGGTGATCACCACGTCCAAAGGCAATGAAATGCTGGTGCCGACCGTTGACGATACCGACAATGAGGCCGATCCCCTGGCCGAGGCGGCTGATCTCCTGGAAGACGGCAGCGGCGATGTCGAGTTCGGGCAAAAGGTGCTGAACGCCTATGTTTATGCCACGCCGTTCATCAAATGGTCCTTCGAGCTGGATGCGGATTCGCTGTTTAACATGGAGTCCTTGCTCGGCGGGATGATCGGCGAGCGCCTCGGCCGGATCGGCAATCGCAAGCTGACATCGGGAACCGGCCAGAACCAGCCAAATGGTGTGGTGAATGCGGCTGGCCTCGGCGTCACCACGGCTGCCAAGGATGCCTTCACCTTCGACGATATCCTTGAACTGGAGCATTCCATTGACCCGGCGTATCGTGGCTCGCCCAAATGCCGCTACATGTTCCATGACAAGTTCCTGCTGGCCACCCGCAGGCTGAAGGATGGCAACGGCAATTATCTCTGGCAGCAGGGGGATGTGCAGAAGGGAACCCCGGCCAGCTTCAACGGTCGCGCCTATTCGATCAATCAGCACATGGATGAAGTGGTGGCCGGCAAGCGGATCGCGCTGTTTGGCGACTTCTCCAAATACTACGTCCGCAAGGTCGGCTCGCCCGTCATCGGCGTGCTGCGCGAACGCTTCTGGCCGAAGGTCGGCATTGCCGGTCTGATCCGCTTCGACGGTGAGCTGGGCGACGCCAAGGCCATCAAGGCCATGCAAACCGCCGCCGCCTGATCGGCGCCTGGTCACGGTCGGCGCAAAGAGCGCCGGCCGGTTTCCTGATTGGAGAACAGCCATGAAAATCAAAATGCTGACCGGTGCTGTCGGGGCCGACTTTGTTCTTAACAGGGGTGAAGTGACCGACCGTTACGAGATCCCGGAAGCGCGCCGGCTGGTCGAAGCCGGCCTTGCTGAGTTTGTCGTTGACCCCGAGGGCGATGAGCTTGGCAAATTGCGCGCCGAACTGATGATGCTGCGCAACCGTCATGCCGCGACGGTGGCTGCTCTTGCAGCGGCGACCAAGCCGGCGCAAGGCGATGGCGCATGAGCTGGTATGCCGCGACAGTCACGGCGAAAGCGGACGATCTGCCGGTCACGGTCGCGACCGTCAAAGAGCGCTGCGGCATCGATACCGCCCATGATGATGCGATCCTGCAAATGATGATCGAAGAAGTCGTCGCGGTTGTCGAGCAGACCTGCAATCTGTCGGTCATCCCGAAAACCCTGGTGGCACAATGCGACACCTGGGCCGATCTGGAGCGCCTGCCGGATGGACCGGTGAAGCCGGGAAGTAAGCCCATCATCACCTACACATCGCCGGATGGTGGGGAAGTTGTCCTCGATCCCTCGCTGTATCGGCTCAAATCCGATGGGCTGACGCTTGGCTTGTTTCCGAACCGATCCTGGCCGCCAGCCCATCGCGGTGCGCCCGTGACCGTCACCTATGAGGTCGGCTTTGCCGAACTGCCGTTTGATCTGCGCCTCGGCTTTATCATGCGTGTCGCCGAAATCTACGGGCGGCCGGAAAACCGCGAGGCGGACGCGGTGACGGACTTTGACCGGCTGCTGGTCAACTGGCGGCGGGGTGCGTGATGCGGGTGCGGTTCCTAGAGGATTTTGACTTCAAACCCACCCGCGCCACCACGATTGCTTATCAGGCAGGAATGGAAGTGACGGTGCTGAAACGCTGCGGCGAACAGGCCGTGGCGGCTGGAAAGGCGGTGGAGCTGCCCAAGCCGCCGCGTGAAACTTCAGGAGGGGCCGATGGCGAGCAAGAGAACGACGGGTGACCTGAAACACTTTGTCATCTTCGAGCAGCGTGACGAGATCGACCGGGGCGACGGCGTCACGGTTGCGTCTTGGATTGAGCGCTATTGTTGTCGTGCGGGTTTTGTCCATCTTCGTGGTGGCGAGACCGTGATGGCGGATCGGCTGCAAGGCGAGCATTCGCAAGTGATTTTTGTGCGCGATTGCAGCGAGGCGAGGGAGGTCGAAACTGAGTGGCGCATTCGCGATCTCGATACGCAGCGCACCTTCAATGTCCGGGATATCACCCAGGGTGAATGGACTGACGACGACCGGCGCTGGATCGATTTCCTCTGCCAAAGTGGCGGGGTGGCTGGATGAGCAAGATCCTCAATCTGGCAAAACTGGACAGAAAACTAAAACGCTTGCCCGATATGGCCAAAGCCGACATCAAGGCCGGCATGGAAGCAGCTGCCGATGGTGTCGTTGCCATGATGAAGAACCTTGTTGCGGTCGAGGACGGCACGTTGCGCGACAGTATCGGCTGGACCTGGGGCAAGGTGCCAAAAGGGTCGGGCATTGTGGCTGCGGTCAAATCGCAGATGGGCAATGATCTCTCGATCACCATCTATGCCGGCAGCACCGAGGCCTATTATGCCCGCTGGGTGGAATATGGCACGGCACCCCACAAGAACGGCGGCATGTATGCCGGATCAGAAAACCCCGGCACCAGGGCGCGGCCGTTCTTTTATGTGTCCTGGCGGGCCAGCAAAAAGTCAGCCAAACGAATGGTGCGCAAAGCCGTTCGGACCGCAGCGCGAAAGGTGGCGGCCTCATGAGCGAAGATGCGGCCCATGAATTACAGGTGGCGATTGTTACCTGCCTGAAAGCCGATGCTGATGTGGCCGCCTTGATTGCCGGTCGCGTCTACGACCGGGTACCGCAGGGTGTGAGCCTGCCTTATGTGTCCTTCGGTCCCACCCAGGAACTGCCCGAGGATGCCGATGGGCTGGACCTGTCCGACCTGTTCATCCAGTTGAGCGTCTGGTCGGACGATCCTGGCTTTGCCGAGGGGCGGCGGATTGCCAAGGCAATCGTTGCGGCGCTGTCCGGCGATATGCTGTCTCTCAATGACAATGCGCTTGTCTATCTCGAACTGGATGGCCGGCGCGATCTGCGCGACCCGGATGGATTGACCACGCATATTGCGCTGACCTTCCGGGCCGGCATCGAAAATCACTGACACTTTTCCAAAATCAGGAGGCCATCATGGCACAAGCAACCACCATGCGTGGCGGGAAGATCCGTGTTCTGCTCGGAAATTCCGCCACCCCTATCGTCTATTCCGCCCCTTGCGGCTTTACCCAGCGGTCGGTGTCGCTCGACAAGGGTCTGGAAGAAAGCTCTATCCCTGACTGCGATGATCCCGATACCGTCGACTGGGTCGGTCGCGATGCCTCGTCGCTCTCCATGTCGATCTCAGGCGAGGGTGTTCTGGCGCAGGAAAGCGTTGAGACCTGGCTCGATGCTTGGGAAGACATCGACAGCATTCCGGTCAAGGTCGAATGGGAGTTCCCGGCCAAGACCATCACCTGGACCGGCCGCATGCATGTCGAGAAGTTCGAAGGTGCTGGCGACAACGGCAAGCGCGCCACGGCCAGCATCTCGATGCAGAGCGACGGCAAGATGACCCGCGTGGTTGCCCAGAAATGAGGAATGCCGAGCTGACATTGACCTGGGCGGATGGGGATTACACCTTCCGTCTCGGCTGGGGTGAGTTGGAAGGATTGCAGGAAGCCTGCGATGCCGGGCCGTATGTGATCCTCGACCGGCTCCAGACCAGCACCTGGCGCGTCGGGGACATCTCCCATGTGATCCGCTTTGGCCTGATCGGCGGCGGCAAGTCGCCGGTCGAGGCGCTTACTCTGGTGCGCAAATGGGTTGAGGCCCGCCCGCCCGCTGAAAATCTGCTGTTTGCCCAGGCGATTCTGACAGCTGGCATCGTCGGCGCGCCGGATGAAAAGCCGGGGGAGCCAGACGCGGCAAATCAGGAGGGGGCGATGCCCTCGACGACCTTCCCAACGGAAAGTTGAGATTTGCCGCGATTTACGGCAATGGCTCGGCCATGGGCTTCAGCCCGCAAGCCGTCCGCGCCATGTCCATGTTCCAGTTCTTTGCGGCGGTCGACGGCTGGATGAAAGCGAATGTGCCGGAAGAGGAAAACGCGCTGTCGGAGAGGGAAAGGGATGAGTTGTGGGAGTTTATTGGTCGGTGATGTTTCGAACCGGTCAGGGAGGCGGCGAACGAAATAAACGGAGATGGTATTTTATCGCGCAAAGCTCCCGAAGCATTTTGTCTGCTATTATGTCGGAAGGAGACCGCTGCCATCTGATTTTAAAGTAGCTATAATGGACTTCAGCATTTCTAAAACATGTCTATGCTTCGAAAACGATATCAGCTCGGACTCGGGAAAGTCTATATGGCGAAATCCGATATTGAAAATATGCTGGAATGGAAAAAGCGCCGCGGGCAGTCCGGTTCTAGTTTTATGATGGCCTATGACCTACAAAGGCTTAGTGTTTTGTGGAGGTCTAAAGCGGAATACGCCGCAGAGTTTGCCGATTTTATACCTATGCGGCTCGTCACGATCATCGAAGTATTTACAAGAGAGGCTATCCGCGAACTCATCGAAGAGGGATCTCCTTATTTGGAGAAGGCAGAAGCGCTTTCTAAAGGTGCTAGGTTGGATTTCGCGTTGCTGGCGGGTCTCCAAGGGCGAAAGGTATCCATCGGAGATCTCATCGCTCACACTGTGTCCATCAATGAACCCGGTCGTATTGTTGCTTATCTCTCTGCATTGATCCCCGATTTCGTTCAGCGGCTCAAAGTTTCTCATCCTAGATGGATCGAAGAGAGAGAGGAATGGCCGTTAGACCCAATCATCTCCGACTACGATTTGATGATGGCGAATCTGTCTAGCCTATTCACCGTGCGTCATATTGTAACCCATGAACTTCCGAGCGAACCGGCATTTCAAACGTCACAGATTGATGGTTTCCTAAGGGCAGCGGGGGAGTTCATTGAGGCGGCTGACTGGGTGCTCGTGGAAACGTTGCGGGATGCTGTGCCTAGGACGCAGACTGAAATAAATGCCCAAGCCGGGGCTTCTTTGGCTGCTCATGAAAGGGAAATGGATGATATTATCACGTCTATTAAGGAGCGCGGCGAATTAGACGTCAACTTGTTTGACAAGGCTCAAGAAGCTTGGGAATTTTACGCAACTAAAGAGGCTGAATTGCATGCCTCTCTTGTTGCAGGAGGATCAATGTACTCTTCGGTCTGGTCCAGCGCCAAGCAAGAAGAAACACGCCGCCGATTGGACACGCTCCGCTGGTGGATGGAGAGACAAGAGGGAGAGTTATGATCGCCAGGCCGATCAAATGGCTCACCAATGAAATCACCCTGCCTGTTTGTTGCGTTGCTACCATTCGTTACTCGTTGCGATCAACGTATTGACTGTTTCGCCGCAGACCTGTCACGACTGAAGCGGGGGTTAGATCAAATGTTTCATGCTCTTCTCGTGATATAAACGGACCAATCTGCTCTTCAGAATAGTCGAACCACCGTCGTCCAAGTTCGTTAATGAACGTCTGGAGTTTATCCGAGGCTTGCGGCGAGTACCGTGGTGCCCAGAGAAACAAGGCATCTTTTCTATTGGGGTGTTCAATGTGATGGTTTGTCAAATATATGCTGGCGCAGATACTTCTGAAATGTGCCCCGGCCAAAATATGACTGATCAGAGATTCCGCAATTTTTGGTGATACACCTCGGAAATTGTCGTTTACGCAAAGAAGTACTCCTTCATAGCCGACTAGACCAAGTTCTTGCTTTGTCTCCCTTATTTGAGTGTTTGCCTTTCTAATGATACGCTGCAAGGGGGCTCGAAGGATTTCAAGTGCGCCCCGCCATATGGCTTGTTCGGCGGCGGCTGCTTCGAATCCTTCGTATTCGTTAAGCAGCTTAGTGAATTTTGCTTCGGCTTCTTCTGTGTGGGCGAATTCGGTTTCCAGTATTTTTAATTCTACAACTACGCCGGCGTCTCTGAAAAGATAATCGGCCTTTTTAACCCCAGACCGAGTGATCAGGGGATCTACCCTCTCTCCGCCAATTCGTTTGATGAATTCGTCGAAATGCTTTTCATCCGCGACGCCTTTTAATTTACTGTAATCGGCTTCTGTCAACTTTTAATCCCATGGCGGCAACAAGCCAGATAGGCGCATCAATAGGGCGCAATTTAAACCAGTTTCAACTCTACGGAAAGAGCTTTGATCAGGGCGGTTAAGTTGCGACAAGCTGCTGCTTCCAGCACAGACTAACAGGTGCGAGATCGGCGAAAATAGAGGCGCTTTTCTGCCGAGTGTGAAATGTCCTATCCGACCTCGATGGTCCCTTGAAGCAGTAGCCTGTAATTCCCGGGGTCATTTCCCAGCCGTCTGAGCCGTCCCCAATCCCCCATATATCGAGGTACCCATGGCAACCGATCTTGAACGGCTCGTCGTGCAGCTTTCGGCTGATATTAAAGGATATCAGCGCGAGATGCAGAAGGCCGCGACTGTGACCAGTTCACAGGCCCGCGCCATCGAGAACCGCCTGAAGAAAATGGACGGCCGGTTCTCGGCGCTTGGTACATCGATGGCGCGGGGCCTCATTGCACCCCTTGCCGGGATCTCGGCTGCGCTGACGGTGGATTCCGTCATCCATTATGCCGACGCCTGGACCAGCGCCAAGAACAGTCTGGCGGTGGCCGGTGTTGTTGGCGTCAGTCAGGTCGCGGTCCTCGACCAGATTTACAACTCGGCCCAACGCAATGCCGCGCCGATTGGTGCCATGGCCGATCTGTTCGGCAAGGCGGCGCAATCCGGCGATGCGCTTGGTGCGTCTCAGGCCGATCTGCTCAAATTCACCGATGGTGTCGGCACGGCTTTGAAGATCGAGGGCAAGTCTGCCACGCAAGCGCAGGGCGCGCTGACACAGCTCGGCCAGCTTCTCGGCTCGACCCGCGTCCAGGCAGAAGAATTCAACTCTGTCAACGAAGGGGCGCGGCCGATCCTGATTGCGGTTGCCAATGGTCTCAGTGCTGCCGGTGGTTCTGTCAGCAAGCTCAAGCAATTGGTCAACGATGGGGCGGTGTCCAATCGGGACTTTTTCCAGTCGTTCCTGAAGGGATTGCCGACCATTCAGGGGATGGCGGCCAATGCCACCCAGACGATTGAACAGGGCGTGACCAAGGTGAACAACGCTTTCACCCGCTATATCGGCCAGACGGATGAAAGCCTCGGTGCATCCCAGCGGTTGGTGGCCGGCTTGAATGCCTTGGCTAACGATTTCGAACACACGGCTGATGTCGTGCTGAAGCTCGCCTCTGTCATTGCTGCTGCCCTGGTTGGCCGGTCGATTGCTCTGATGATTGCCAATCTTGGCCTGGCCACAGCTGCCGTCACGCGCCTGATCGCGGCGTTGCGGGCTGCATCGTCCATGGCCAGCATTGCGACCGCCATCAGCGGCATCGGTGCGGCAGCCGGTCCGCTTGGTTTGATCATTGGTGGAACGGTCGTCGGTGCGCTTGCGCTGTTTTCCTCGTCGTCGGCAGAAGCCAGTCAGGCGGCAAAGACCTATGCGCAGGCGCTCGCCCAGGTGCAGGAGCGCGCCAAGGAGGCGGCAACCAGCGTCGAAGGTGCGGCCAACTCGATCAGCGAGCGGACCCGCAACGCGCTTTCAGGCGGCGTCGACGAGGGGAAAGCCAATATCGAGGCGGCAAAGACAGCCGTGCTCGATCTCTTCACCCAGATCATCGACAACGCGCCACGCCGCCTTATCACTGAGGACCAGCTGAAGTCGCTTTCGGATCTGCGCGATGGTTTGAAGGATGGCAAGGTCACCGCGGCCGGTGCCAGCGACGCACTCTATGCGCTCGCCAATTCCAACCCCAAATTCCAGAAATTGGCCGATCAGCTTGCACCACTGCTCGACAGGCTGAAAGAGGCGGTTGCCGCAACGGCGCTTTTGCAAAAGCAGCTTGGCAATGTCTCGACCATCGATCCGAAGGTGGCAGCGGGCTATGGTCAGTATTCGAAGTCGCGCCAACAGGGCGAGGAGATGCTGCGGCTGGGCAAGGCTTATGCTGACGAAGCGCAGCGGCAGAACACGCTGTCGAAGGATCAGCTGGCGGTCGAGAAAGAGATCGCCAAGATCAAGGCCGATCTGCAAAAGAATGGCGGCTATCTGCCTGACGATCAGATCCGCAAGCTGGCGCAGTCGAATGTGACGGCCGACAACCAGCGGTCCAGTTCGTCCGACAAAAAGACCAGCGTGCCGAGAGCGACGGCAGATGACCGGCTGGATATGGATATCCAGTCGATCCGGGATCGCACGGCAGCTCTGGTCGAAGAACAGGCGGCGGTTGGGCAATCCTACCGTGAGCAGGAAAAGCGCCGCATGGCGCTCGATCTCGAACAGCAGGCGCTCCAGGATGCGCGTGAAGAGGCCCGGCGCAACAATGATGAGAACTGGCGCACGGTCCAGCTGACGCCTGAACAGATCGCCAAGATCAATGCCGCCTCCGAAGCTTATGCCGAGCAGGCCGATATTCTACGTAAGGTCGAAGAAGCCCAGCAGCGGTCGCAACAGGCAGCACAAGAGTTTTACGATACCGCCAAATCCGCATTCTCGGATGTGATCATGGGGGCGGAAAGCTTTAGCGATGCCCTGTCCGGCGTTCTCAAGAAGCTGGGCGAGTTGGCCTTGAACAGTGCGTTTGACGGCCTGTTCGGCAGATCGTCCGCGACCAGTAGTGGTGGGTGGGTGGCCAATGCCTTCAAGGCCATTGGCTTTGCCTCTGGGGGCTATACCGGGGCGGGGGGCAAATATGAGCCTGCCGGTGTCGTGCATAAAGGCGAATATGTCTTTGATGCCGATGCTGTCCGCAAGGCTGGCGGGCCTGCTGGCCTGGACGCCATGCGCAAGCGGCTCAAGGGCTATTCCAGCGGTGGCTATGTCGGGCCGAGTGCGCCTCGCATGCCGGATGTGTCTAAGGCGGCGTCCAGCAAAGCAGCCGCTACCCAGATCAACTACTCACCGGTCATTGATGCTCGTGGGGCGGATGTTGAGGCGGTCAGTCGCTTGCAGAATGCGATTGCCCAGGATCGCAAGACCCTTGAAGCCAAAGTGATCGGGATCGTGAAAGGCGCGCGGGCAAGGGGTGTGAAGATATGACCATCGTCTATCCCATTGACCTGCTCGCCGATTTCCCCGGCTGGACAACCAAATTCGAACCGCTGTTTCGCCAGGAGCAATCGCGCACAGGCGGCGGGGTGACTTACACCAAGGATCTGGGGTCGCCGCTGTGGTCGGCGACCTATCAGACAAAGCAGTTGAAGCCGAATGACCTGGACGTCTGGCGAGCGCGGATCGAGGTGCTGGAAGGCGGGCTGCAATACTTCCGGGGATATTCGCTGTCTCGGTCGCGGCCCATTGCCTCTCCGGCTGGCAAGCCCGTGCCAGACAATGGCGTGGTGCTGTCGGCCATTGGTGTCGACAATAAGAGTGTGACGATCTCCGGGCTGGGTGCCGGTTACGTGGTCTCGGTTGGCGATATGATCCAGATTGCAGGCAGCGGGCTTTACCGCGTTGTCGAGGGTGCTGTTGCCAATGGGGCGGGGATTGCCGGGCCGTTCGAGCTTCGCCCGCATTTGTGGCCGGGGACCGCTGCGGGGTCTGCGGTCACGCTGCTGCGGCCATCCTGCACGATGATGATCGTGCCGGGGTCGATTTCCTCTGAAGCCGATGCGTCCACCGGGCGCGGCTCTGTGTCTTTCCAAGGTATCGAGGTGCGCTGATGCGCTTATATCCTGCTGCAATCACCAACGCGCTTTCGGCGCGGCAATTGGTGGCGCGTGATTTTCTCTGGATTATTGCGCGCGACCGAACCAGCGGCAATCCGGTTTCCGTTGGCTTCTGGTCGGATGTCGGCAATGTCTCTGCCGAGGTGGTGCATCCCGACACGGGCAATGCTGATATCAGGAGCTTTTACGGCTCCGGCACATTGATCAGCATCACCGAAATCCCGCTGGTTTCGACGCTGGAGGCGCAAAACGTCACCATCACCATGTCCCAGATTGATGACATGGTGGCGCAGGCCGTGCGGCTCTACGATTGCAAACAAGCCCGCGTGGAAATCTATCGCGGTCTGTTTTCCCCGCAGACCCGCAGGCTGGTGTCTCCGGCAGAACTGCGGTTCCTGGGCTTTGTCGACACGATAGAGATCAAGACCCCAGCCGAAGGCGATACCGGAGCGGTGACGCTGACCTGCGTCTCCCATATGCAGGAAATCACCCGCTCCAATCCTGACACCCGCTCGGATGCCAGCCAAAAGCTGCGCAGTTCCACCGATAATTTCTATCAGGATACGGCGGTGGTGGGCGATTGGGAACTGTTCTGGGGGCAGACGAACGGCAAGATCACCACGTCGAAGGCAAACAGCATGGCCGATTTTCTGGCCAAGGCTTTGGCTAAGAATGGTTAGGTCCGGCACGATATCCGACCGGTTTGCCGTCATCGCCTTGCTGCGGGACAGTCATGCAGCGGCGGGCTATACCTTCCGGTTCGAGGCGGTGCGGGCCGATGCGCTGTATCGCCTGCACCTCGATAATCCGATGGCGTGTGCGCTGCTGCTGGAGCGTGACGGCATTGTCTGTGGCCTCTTGATGGCCTCAGCTTTCGATCATCCCTTCGGGGCGGGTCTGATGGCCAAGGAAACGGTGTGGTTCATTGCACCGCAGGCGCGGGGTCGCTCCGGCCTTATCATGCTCGATGCCTATGAGGCATGGGCCAAATCCATCGGCTGCATCTCCATCGGCATGGCGGCGCTTGCCACCAACGATGTGTCGAGCCTCTATCTCCGGCGCGGTTATGCGCCTGCCGAGACGCATTTTATAAAACCCATCTGACGGTGGCGACAGGCTCTATTGCTGTTGCTTGCTTACGTGATCGCAGATATCGCGCGCGAGTGGGGCAAGTTTGCCTGTCTGGCTTGCGAGTTTGATGTCGCCAAAATTGTCGCAGGTGGCACCCGCTGTTACGCCTTTGCAGGACTTAGTTTCGGCTTTCAGCATTTGTTCTTGATCGGTTGCTGTCTGCCGCTCTTTATAGGCGTCGAGCGCATCACGCAGATCAGCCGGCCTCAACAGGTCAAGATGCTTTGTCGGACAGATGAGGTTGATCTGCTGCGTGTAGGCGCGCCAGACGGGATCGGTCGGCTGGCTAACGTCTTTATCGTTTGCGAAAGCGTTACAGGCCATGAAAGTGTTTAAGGTAAGGACTGCAAAGAGCACTGCTTTCATAATGGCTTCCTCACAAGGCCGATGATGATGTTGATACTGCTTGCCAATAAAATGGGAAGGCAACCAAAGCGCACAGGCTTGCCGCCAGCTCCAACCTCCGAAAACGCGGAGCCATCATGAGCAAGACAGCTAACCGAGGGGACCAGACCGTCAGCGGCCTGAATCGATAATTTTGCAAATGCTCGAGCGCACAGCGTCCTTGCTGGTGAGCTGACCGGCCTGGATATCAAACACAGCATCGACCCTGACACCTGCGCCTTTCTGGCGGGCGACGACGCGAAGAGTCTGAATCCGGCCACTGCCACTCGTTTCCTGGAAGGCGTCAATGGACGACAGATCTTTGTTGATCTTAATCCCGGAGAAACCTTCCGCCGCAACGGCCTGAGCCAGCTCCTTCAAAACGACGGATGCCTTGGCTTTTGGATATTCCTGCCACGAACGATAACTGAGCGCCGTGACCATAGGAACACCAGTAACTTGGAAATTACTCTCGCAGGATGCCGCTTGCGCATGTGCCGCAACAGTCAAAAGCATCGACGTGGCTAAGATCACAGTTTTCATTTTATCTTCAATCCGTTGAATATTGGCCGACCTATGACCCGGACTTCAGCGTGAAAGAAGACGGAATGTCAACCGGTACAGATGAGCTAGTTGGAACGCTTGTCCAGATGCTCCTGCGGTTGATGAGCCTGGCGGTTATCGCTCCCGCCGCGCACGGCCGATCTGGCCGAAACGTAGTTCATAAACCCCTCTAAGGGTATCCCATCCATGGCAATCTTTTCTGGCATCGCCGCCATTGTCAGCGGCGTGGCGTCGGCACTTGGCGCGGTCTCAACCTTTATCGGTGGTATGGGCATCATCGGCTCGACACTGCTGAAGGCGGCGGTCGGGGTTGGCTTGAACTATCTGGCCTCGGCTGTCGCTGGCAAGAACAAGGCTTCGACGGCAAGCTTTGCCGTCAATGGGCAATTGCAGTCCGGTGGCACCGTGCCGCGTTCGGTCATCTTCGGGATGACTGCCACGGCTGGTTCTCTGGTTTATGCCAATACCTGGGGCAACGCAGGCAAAACACCGAATGCCTATGTCACGCAGGTCATTGCGCTGGCCGATGCGCCGATTAAGTCGCTGCTGGTGGCGGTGGTCAATGGCGTGGCCTGCGAGATCGATTTCGATCATCCGCACGCCGAATACGGCTGGCCGGTGCTCGATTACCGCAAGGGCAATACCGATTACCTTTGGCTCAAATTTTACGATGGCACGCAGACCCAAGCGGATAGCTTTCTGGTCAACCGCGTCTCGTCCACGGCCCGGCCTTATGAGAATACCCGCGTCGGCCATGGTGTTGCCTATGTGATTGCCACCTCGCGCGTGAACCAGGAGCTGTTTTCCGGCTTCCCATCCTTCAAGTTCGTGCTGGACGGAATGCGGCTTTACGATCCATCCAAGGATAGCTCGGTTGGCGGCAATGGTGCGCAGCGCTGGAGCGACGCCTCGACCTGGGGCGGCGACGGCGACAGGCTGCCTGTTGTCCAGCTCTATGCCCTGATGCGGGGTATCCGCTGGAACGGTCAATGGCTCTATGGCCTCCAGACCGTCACCGAACGGCGTTTGCCTGCCAGTCACTGGATTGCCCAGATCGGCAAATGCCGCACCTTGATCGAAGGCGCTGATGGCATGGAGGCCACCTACCGCTCCGGCGCTGAGGTGCAGGTCAGTGCGGCCATCCAAGACGCGGCACAAGCGATGCTGACCGCCTGCAATGGGAGGCTTGCGGAGATTGGCGGCACCTATAAGCCGTTTATCGGCGTGTCGGACGAACCGGTCATGACCTTCACCGACGCCGATATTCTGTCCACGGAAGAGCAGAGCTTTACACCTTTCTTCGGCCTGTCCGATACCATCAACGGGATTTCTGCGTCCTATCCATCGCAAGATGACGCCTGGAACATGACGGAAGCCCCGCCGCTCTATAACAGCGACTATGAGGTGGAAGACGGCAACCGCCGTCTGCTGTCTGATGTCAGTCTCGATTTTGTGCCTTACGCTGCGCAGGTGCAGCGGCTGATGCAATCGGCCTTGAAGGAGGCGCGTCGCGCCCGCCGTCATACCATTTCCATGCCGCCAAAGTTTGGGGCATTGGAGCCGGGTGACATTGTCGCCACGTCCAGCAATCGCAACGGCTATATCGAGAAGCGGTTTCGGGTTGATGGCGTTCTCGATCAGCCCAACCTTGATGTGGTTTTGGATATCACGGAAGTCGATCCGACCGATTACGGCTGGAACCAGGGCACGGATTATAAGCCGCCGGTCACCGGCAGTCTGTCCAGCGGGGTGCCTGCTGCACAACCCATGTACGGCTGGAAGGCCGAGCCGGCGACGATCTTCGATGCCAATGGCAATGCCCGGCGCCCATCCATCAAGGTGATCTGTGCGCCGGATCAGGATGACGTGGCCAATGTCTGGGTGCAAGTGCGCCTGAAGGCGAGCCAGATGGTGGTGTTCGACAGCAATGCCACCGCCTATGCTGCCCCGTTTGAGTGGATCTTGAACGGCACGTTCCTGTCAGCCTCGCTCTATCAGGCGCGGGGCCGGTTCGTGCCTTATTCCAATCGCACCACCGAATGGGGCGACTGGATCGATGTGCTGACGCCGGATGTGCGGTTTTTGGCTGGGGCCGATTATGATCCGTATGAGGGCGCAGTCGGCCTGTCGGGCCTGGACGATGATCTCGCCAGCTATCAGGACTGGATCGGCTCTGGCCTGCGCGATGTGCAGGCAACCCTGGAGGAACTGGATGTGCGCATTGCCGGTCTGGATCTGGGAACGGCTTATGCCCGTCAGCAATTGCGCCAGCAGATCAAGGCGGTTGCCGATGGCATCACGGCGGATTGGAGCCTTGCCGTTGATGTGGTGGCCTCTGCCAATGCAGCCACGGCCAGCCGGGTCGAGACGCTGACCGCCAGCTTTAACAGCGTCACGGCCAGCTTTACCTCGCAGATCACCGCCCTTGGCAGTGCCGATACAGGTCTTTCAAAGCGCATCGATACCTTGTCGGCCTCGCTCGCGTCGTCGTCATCTAGCTTGTCATCGCGGGCCGATGCACTGGCCGCAGCCGATACGGCCCTGTCGAGCCGTGTCGATACCCTGGCCGCCTCGCTGGCGGATACCAAGACAGGCCTCCAGAATACCGCCACCGCCGTCTCGACCCTGCAAGCCAGTGTCGCCACCACCAATGGCAATGTCTCATCGATTGCCACAGCGCTGACCTCGCTGACGGCAGCCTCTGCCAGCGGCGATGTCTCCACTGCCAATTTCCGAATGTCCGCCATGGGCGGGCCTGCGGGCTATGCCCGTATCGGTGCGGAAGCGCGACAGGGCGGCAATGGAAGCTGGCGCAGTGCGGCCTGGTATCTCGATGTCCCCAATGACGCGAACCTGCCCAGCCGGTTCGTGGTCGAGGCCGGGCAATTCCTCGTCGTTGCCGGTGGCAATCTCAATAACCCGTTCGTGGTCGATGGTGCTGCCGTGCGGATGAATGTCGCCAATATCGGCACGGTGACAGCCGGTGAGATCCGCAGTTCAAACGGCAAGATGGTCATTTCGCTCAACGCAGGCACGATTGTGATTTCTTCATGACCAAAACCCTTATTGGCCTCGACTATACCGGCACGGCCTGCATCAAGATCACCAAAGGAAGCTTCGATCCGGCAACCACCTCGGATGCCGAGATATCGAAGTTTTACTATTCGTCCAAATGGGCGGCAGACTGTAAGGTCAACGCCATCCAAACCGGGGCGACCGGAACGACGCCCCGTGGCTACTATCCGTCTGCCTCGTCCTGGACTTGGTGGAGTTCCGGCAATGGCGATGGCGGCTATCAGGACATCTATAAGAAGTCCTATTTTCCCGGCCTGATCTATGACCTGCCGCTCTATGACCGCAAGCGGGTCGATGCCAATGGGTTCTATACCCATATGCGGATGCTGGAGATGTATTTCGGCACCAATGACCGCACACAGGTCTGGAAGCTCGGCGACGAGGGAACCTATCTGATGGGCTGGGCCTCAGCTAATGCCACCTATAGCTTTTCCGGGTACTTCGCGGCGACCATCAAACCCACGGAAAGCTCGATCTGGCTATCAGGCACCGACAAGCTGGTTGTCTGGCAATTGCCGGGCGATGAGACGGCCATCCAGAATGGTACGCCGCAAGCGGCGGTGTCAGGCCAGCCACAGATCATCATCAGTTCGACTGATCTCAGGGTCAGCAAGCCGGGCTTCGATGTGAATACGGCGACTGGCAGCCAGCTGGCATTTAGCTCAACGCAGATCCCGGCCAAGGTAATTGCCGCCGCCGATATCGTTGTTCCAAAAGGAACGAGTTATTTCGACTGCGGCATGGCGCTGCCCACCGACACGATCATCGAATGCCATTTCTATGCGTCTGGCCAGCCGATCTATTTTCCGTGCCACCCCAACAATGGGCCGTTCGGTGCAACGTTTCGGGCCAATGGCAATACCGTCGAGTTCTCCAATCCGAACGGGGCCTGCCGGGCGCGGGTGATCGTCTTTGCCGAGGCACCGGCCAGTGCCACCAGCGGTGCCAACAATGTGCTGCGGCAATTCGATCAGAACGGTCAGCAGGTTGTGCAATTCCTTCGACCTGGTGCAGGGGCATCGCCGGGCTTTGGCGATATCGTCATCGATAGCCGGTGGCCAGCACTGCAAATCGTCAAGGAAGGCTATCTGTCGATCGCCACCGGCAACCAGGCCAATACGATCAGCTACGATGCCAGCGGCATGTTCACCTTTATCAAGTGGTGTACCGTCCACGGTAGCGGCAAGGTTGAAGGCGGCTCGCTGTCGATCAACACCACCAAGTTCGTGCGCACGCCAAGGCTTGGCAAATACCGCACCTATAACGACAGCTGGGGATCTCCGACCTTCACCGGCGACACCAGCTATGTCCAATACACGGACACGGGCGCGACCTTTTACACCTTCCGGGGCAACCCGCTTTACGTCGCTTACTACAATCAAAGCGGCGGCGGGGTGCGCACTGAAACCGTCAACGATCCCGCCGCCATCATTGGCCTTCGCTACTACGTCTTCGGCGTAGCGCTGCCATAAGGCGGGGCTTTCTCCCCATGTCTTCCATGTCCACCGAAAGGCCTATCATGACCATGAACATTCACCCCGATGTCGCCTATCGCGAGTTGTCAGCCCAGGCCGACTTTCTGAAGCAGCGCAATCTGGCGCTAGCCCAGACGCTAGCCGAAGTCAGTGCCGAGCGCGACCAGTTGCAAGCCGAATTGAAGGCTTCGACCGCCACGAATCAGCAGGAGAATGCCGATGGCGCTGCGCAGTGATTATAGGGCAGGCACGATCTCGGTTGCCGCAGGTGCAACGGCCGTTACCGGCTCCGGCACGGCCTGGTCAACGGCGGGGTTTGCCGAAGGGGATCTGCTGTTTGCCGATGGATATTGCGGGATTGTCGGCTCGGTCACCAGCGACACGGCGCTAACGCTGGCCCAGCCCTGGCGGGGTGGAACGTTGAATGGCGCGGCCTACCGACTGCGCTATCAGGGTGACGGGTCGCGGATCTCGGCGCAGGCCCGGCAGTTGATCGATCTGCTGGGCAATTCCGGCAATCTCGAAGCGCTGGGCGGCTTACAAGGTCTCGCCAACCGGCTCAGCTATTTTACCGGATCAGGTCAAATGAGCCTGACGACACTAACGGCCTTCGCGCGCTCGTTACTCGATGATGCGGATGCCGCTGCGGCGCGTTCGACTTTGGGTGCCGTCCAGCAGGGCGGCGGGACTGGCCAAGGAAGCAACAATATCATCAAGATAGGCTGGGCGACGGATGGGTCGGGATTGTTGGCACAGGTCGATGCCACGCAGATGGGTGCCCTTTGGACAAACGCCTATGTCGAGGGCGATCCGGCTGCCAGACGGGCAAAGCTCGGCGCACAGGCAAATCTGGGATTTGCGCCCGTGCAGCAGGGCGGTGGAACGGGGCAGGGTTCCAACAAGATCTATGTCGGCTGGGATGGCTCAACGCTGCGGGGCCAGGTGGACGCCACGGATCTGGGGCGGATCTGGACGGATTTTGGATCGGGGCGACAGCTGGCTGCAACGGGGTATCAGAAGATCCCGGGCGGCCCGATGATCCAGTGGGGTTCATCTTCAGACAGCGCCAACAGTGATTACTATCAACCTTTTCCGGTCGCCTTCACATCGGCCTGTTGGGCGGTGGCTCCTGTGGCCGATAACATTCTTGGCGCAAGCAATGCGCTATCGATCACAGTGTCGCAGCTGACAAAGAATGGTTTCGATATCCGCTCGCGGGTGATCTCGGCAGCAGGGGTAGGCGGACATACGGGAACATATCTCCATTGGATAGCGATAGGGGTTTAAAATGTCGATTTACGCGATGATCGATGACGAGGGTTTTGCCAAAGCATATTACGACGAGGCGGTGCACGGCGACAGGCAACTGCCGGTCTATAATGAAGTGGGCGAGGTTACTGGCCATCAGCCAAACCCCGACTGCCTGATTCCGAATGAGGCCGTGGAGATCACTCAAGCGCAGCGAAGCGAGATGTTGAGCTTTCCGTCCCTGCGCAAGCTGATTGACGGGGTTGTGATTGAATACCAGCCACCTCCAGTCGCGCCTGTCATGCCAACGCTGACGCCTCGCCAGTTCTGGCTGGCCGCCTCGCGCATTAATGTAAGTAAGGCGGATGTACTGGCGTTGGTTGATGCCATGGATGACAAGCAGGCAGCTGCGGATCTACGCATCGAGATTACCGAGGCCGTAAGCTTTGAACGGTCCAATCCTGCCATTGACGAAGTGGCGGTCTTGCTCGGCATTTCCGGTGAGCAGCTCGATAGCCTTTGGGTATGGGCTGCCGAGTTTTAGGCGAATTTACGCCAGATCGTCCAGATCGACGCTAAGGGCCTCTGCGATCTTCTTCATCGTCGCAAAGCTTCCGTCCTTCTTGCCGCTCTCGATCTCGGAAACATAGGGCGCGCTGATACCGGCCTGTTCGGCCAATTCCCGCGCCGTCATCTTTCGAAACGTGCGCCAGACCTTGACCGGATTGTCACCGGCAAGAAGCTGGTTGACGACTTCGGCTGGAACAAGCTCGTCGTCACCTGCGGCGATATCGGCCTTGACCTTATCCGCCGCTGCAATGTCGCTGCGGTCGATCAGGCTTTCGTATTCTGCCAGAGGCAGCACGACTAGCGTTTCGCCGTTCGGGGTAATGATGGTCTGCATTGTCATCTCCTATTCGTAGACACTGCCACGCGGGCCGATCTTGAGGATTTCAAGGACGCTGCCTTGATCGTCCATGATCACCCGCCAATCACCCACCCGCAACCGGATGTAAGGCGAGCTGGTCAGTGCCTTTACGTTGTTCGCCATGGACTGCGGATCGCTCGCATATTGCTCGATCTTCTGGGTAATCCGCTTTGCCTCATTGGTTGGCAGGCGGCGAAGAACCTTCAATGATGATTTGCTATATGCGATCTTTTTCATGAGATAAAAATAGCAAATAGCGAACTAATTTACAACGGGCTGCGAGAGGATTGCAGCCAAAAAATCCAAGAAAAGGATGATTATTATGGATCGCGCGAAATTCTTCGCGGCTGTGCGCTCGTCGTTGTTCGGCGGTGCGCTCACGCAAAATCAGGTGAATGGCATCACGGCCATTCTTGATGCCTGGCAGGCCAGCGCGATGACCGATCTGCGGTGGCTGGGTTACATGTTCGCGACGGCCTTCCACGAAACCGCACAGACCATGCAGCCGGTGCGAGAGACGCGCGCGGCAACGGATGACCAGGCTATTGCCATGCTCGACCGGTCATTCGCAAAGGGTACAATGCCCTGGGTGAAGTCACCTTATTGGCGGATCGGCTCGGACGGCAAGAGTTGGCTGGGGCGTGGCTATGTGCAGCTCACTCATAAAGGCAACTATATCAAGCTCGGCGGTGCAATCGGCGTTGACCTCGTCGCCAATCCGTCGCGGGCGATGCGCGAAGACATTGCCCTGAAGGTGATGTTTGTGGGCATGGGTGAGGGGTTGTTTACCGGGGCCAAGCTCGGACATTTCTTCGTCGGGACTAAAGCCGATTGGGTAAACGCCCGCCGTATCATCAATGGCAAGGAACGGGCGGGGGATGTGGCCGCCTACGCGAAGGCCTTTCATGCTGCGCTGGTGGGGGCGGCATGAACACAAATCTCCTCCACAACATCATCAACATGCTCATCGCCGCGATCCCGGCGCTGGCGCTGTTCGACTGGACGGCGTTTTTTAGCGAGGCGGTTTCCTTGAAGATTGTCGGATTGCTCGGCCTTGCCAAGATCCTGATCAATACCTGGCGCGATGGGCCTGCGGGGATGATGAAGCCCCAGCCTCCGGCTGGCTGGCAGCCGGCCCATGACCGCGACGGCAAAGGTGATTGCCGATGATTGCTATCGCCCTGACTGCCTGGAGTGCCCTCAAGGCGCTCCGCGAAAAGCTCGACTGGCGCGGCATCGCCTTGATTGTTGCCGTGCTTATCGCCGGACTAGGCCTGCATCGGTGGGCATCGTCGCTGAAAGAAGCCGGCCGGACTGAGATCCGCCAGCAATGGGCCGAAGCCCAACGCAAGGCTGACTTGCTTCAGCTCGCCAAGATCAAGGCCCAACAGCAACAGATCAATGCCGCCGATGCGGCCTTGGTCGCCACGATGGCCGCTCATGTTGGGCAGGTCGCGGGACTTGAGGCAGCGCTTGCCGAGGAAAGGGAAAGGGATAATGCGAAACCGAATGCTGCGGCTGGGCCAAGCGCCGCTCCTGCCTGCTCTGCTATGCCTGACAGGGTGCGAAACGCTCTCAACGCCATCGGCGCAACCGACCGCTGATCGCAAACCAAGCGTCTCGGCCAGCATCATGGCTGATTGCGATGCACCTGTGTTCATCCCGGCTGGGGCGGATCGGACGGCTGAATATCGGCTGTGGGGTAAGGACCGGAAGGCGCTTGCCGATTGCCGCGCCACAAATGCCGCTAAGGCAGACACCATCAATGCTTTGCAAAGGGGCGGGACGTGACGGACGAACCAGCGGCAAAGCCGCCGAAATACAATATCAACACCTGGATCAATCTCACGACGCTGGTCAGCATCATCGCTGGCGGCGGCTATGCCTGGGCGCAAACCAATAGTGACATTGACGAGCTGAAGCGCTGGCGCGTGGCCGTGGAAGGCCGGCTTGGCAATGCTGACGGCAAAATCGAGGAGCGCTTCAAGGTGAACGAGGTTGAGCTGCGCAAGCTCGATAACCTGTCCTATCGCGTCACAGTTGCCGAACAATCTGCCACCTCGATCTCACAGGCCATCAAGGAACTGCAAATAACGGCCAGCGGGCAAAGCGGCGATCTGCGGGTTATGCGGGAAATCTTACAGCGGATCGAGGCGGCGCAACGCGGCGTTCCGCCTCTGCCATCCTATGGGCGATGAGCAAGCCAAAAACCCCGGCAGCATCCTGGCGGGGTTTTTGTGATTTAGAACACCGCAATGTACTTCAGCAGCGAAAGGATGCCGATGATGATTACGACGAGACGGGCTATCTGTTTTGCCCGGCCATCAATCGGCAACATGCCAATGAGATAGAGAATCAGCACAATCACCAGGAAGGTGATCAGGATGCTGATGAGAATTGAAGTACCCAAAGCCCCACTCCTAAAGACGCTTGATTGCGCCGTGCGGTGGAACCTAATGCTGTGATTTCAAAAGGAAAGGGGAGGGGCTCACAAAATAGCAACCCCACCTTTGTGTAGATTTAAACGATAGACCATTGGCGACGCAATCGCTGCGTTAGGGTGTCTTAGGACTGGGCTTACTTCCAGCCACTGGTTTGGTTGGGATTTTTTCGACCGGAGGGGCGTTACACCCCTTACTTCGCATGGCCGATTCCATAGCGTTTATCTTGCCCTTGGTCACAGCAACTTGCCCTTCTTTGTCCCCACCGAAGGTGCTTGATACGGGTACGCCGAGAAGGAAGACGCCGAGAGCATCGCCATTTGCAGCATCATTTTGTTGTTTCGATATAGCAGCGAGATGGCCCTGCTCTTTCACCATTTCCTGGGCAATCGCCTGACAGTCCATGTTCGTATAGGCAGCCATCGGAATGTCTACAGGAACAATTGCATCAGGCCGTTTTGCACAGCTAGAAATGGCCGCCAAAGCGACCAAGGCAACATATTGAACTCTCATGGCAGCCCCCTAATTTAATCCCCGTGCATGAGTAATCACTTATCGCGGATAAGTGGAAGGGGCGGCATGGGGTTTTCCCGGTTTGTGTAGGGCTTGAAGATCACAACATGTGCTTTTGCCGGATTAGGTTCGATAATAATTTTTCGGAAACAACCTAGAAATACATATTGAATTTAAATTGCAATTTTTAAGAGGTATATTGTCGTATATCCTGACGCCGTCCGACTAAGTTTAATTAGTATGTGACCAATACCACTATTGATTCAGGGATGTTTTCATCAATCGTTTTGTTATCCTTCGATAATTGGTTGGGGATATAAATATGAACAAAATTATTGCTGAGCATTTGAACGTGGCAAAACTGTTGGCGGAAAGGGAAGGTGAAATATTCCTATCGTACCTGATAAGTATGGCTCAAATGGAAAACGATCCAGACGGGCGATTGCTGGAAACAAGAACTTGCGAGGCTCGGAAGACCTTGAGTTTGTCGCTGCCGAGTTAAGGAGGGTTCTGGCCATCGCCGAAGCGGAAGGCAAAGTGATGCTGGCCTACCTTTTGTCTCGGGCAATTGAAGAGGCTGACCGCGAATTACGAGATCGAGCAGTGCCTCGCTCCGAAACTTAGAGAAAAGGCCGGAAGAGTGATCTTCCGGCCTTTTTTATAGCACCTGGCAACGGGTGGCTGCGGTCTTGCGACCACAGCAGCGGGCTAGATTGGCGTCAGACCCCGCTTGGTAAAAACCTGAATCAATACCACACCCGGCACCTGCGCAGGCGCGGGCGGTGTGGCAGGAAAAGTGATTCTCCACAATGCAACATGCGTTAAACTTTACCTCGGTTCGCCCCGTGTCGCCTCCGGCTGCCTATCTGGGTGGCAAGCGGCAATTGGCCGAACGTTTAGCCTCCATCATCGAGCAAATCCCGCATGCGCTTTATGCCGAGCCATTTGTCGGCATGGGCGGTGTGTTTTTCCGGCGCAGGCTTATCCCGAAATGTGAGGTCATCAATGATCGTTCCGGCGATGTGGCAACACTGTTTCGTATTTTGCAGCGCCATTATCCGTTTTTCATGGATCTCATGAAATTCCAGATCACCTCACGCCGGGAGTTCGAGCGCCTGGTGGCAACCGATCCATCTACTCTGACAGATCTGGAGCGAGCGGCGCGGTTCCTTTACCTCCAGCGGCTTTCCTTTGGCGGAAAGGTCGTCGGTCGGAGCTTCGGTGTCGATACCAGCGGCCCGGCGCGCTTTAATATCTCTCGCCTCGGCGTCGTTCTGGAGGAAGTCCATGAACGCCTGTCCGGCGTCGTTATCGAAAACCTCGACTGGGCGAAATTTATCGAGCGATATGACCGACCCGGCACCCTGTTTTACCTCGATCCGCCTTATTTCGGAAACGAGGGTGATTACGGCAGGGATGCCTTCAATCGCCAGCGCTTCACCGAAATGGCCGAACGCCTGAAGTCGGTCAAAGGCCGGTTTATTATCTCCCTCAATGATTGCGAGGGTGTCCGCGAAGTGTTCAAGAATTTCCAATTCGTGACGGTTGGGCTGACTTATACGGTGCGGGGTGGTGCGGGAAAGGATGTCGGGGAGGTGATTATTATGGATGGGAAGGAGGATGTGGAGAATCTGCCTCTAGCATAGACAGGAAATATCGATGGCCGGGACAGATCCTGGCCATCGCTCAAATAGAAAAGGCGTTTAGATGCCTGACGCCTTGCGCAAGGCATCCTTCATCTTACCGCGCCAGTCTTTGCCGGATGCCTTGAAGGCCTCCAGCACATCCGGTTCCAGCCGCAACGTCACAGGCACCAAGGGCTTTTCCACCTTGGGGCGTCCACGGGTTTTACGTGCTTCAGCCAGCCCATCAAAGAATGAGGCTGGAAGGACCTCCTTTGCAGGCCGCATATTGGCAATTTCTTCGATCGTCAGCTCAGAACTATCAACTGCTTCCCAATCCTCTTGCGTATAGCCGTTGCCCGGCTCGAAGTTGGGCTTGGTTGGATGTTTAGTGCCCATGTAGAGCCTTCCTTTCTTTGGCGCTGGCGGGACGAAAGCTGATGATGGACATTGCTTCCGTGCCAAGCGTGGCGAAAATCACCACAGCAGTTCCGTCCGCATAGTAACCAATGGCTTTCATACGCCTGGAATGGCTTGCATCGATAATCGCCGTTTCCCATCTGAAATCGACCACGTTTGCAAAATCAAAGCCGTGCTTGTGTAGATTGGCCAATCGCTTCGGCTCATCCCAGATTATCTTCATGGTATTTTCGTACACGTAAAATCATGAATGGGCAAGAATAAAAGTACACGAAAAATAGTGCAGCCGAATGCCTTGTCGCATAATTCTGACGCTCCCTAAACGGCGCCACACGCATTGAGCGTTTTAAGTCAAGCGGGATTCAGCGATATCGGTTTACGGCTGTGACTAGTGTGGCCAGGTGTGGCAAGCGGCATTGATTTTTCATGGAAAAATTTTCCGGGAAAGTGTGGCCCGATGACCGGTAAAATCTTGAATGAATGGAGGTTCCGGCCTTCCGGGCGAGGCCTCCATTCCCTTATTTCTCAATTTGTAAGTATTCGATTTTATGACGTTATTTTCTGCTTCTTGCAGGTGTTGCTGATTTTATTTTGCAGCCATTTTAACGCCCGACGTTACGTGCCAATTGATAGCTCCCACGCTCGGGCGAGCCACGCAAGCTTCGATTTCGTGGATACCCACGTTCTTCTCGTCGGTTATTTATCGCCCATGGTGAAAGAGGACGATGATCCTACCTTTGTGAAATAAATCTCCGCCCCGGGGCGTTGCCAATATGCGGTGTCAGAGATCTCGTTGTGATCTTCATTTTCAGGCTTGCCGAGTTCAGCCCTTAGGTCGGCGAGCAGGCTGTCATTGTTGGTCAAACTGTAGCCGCATGCCCGGCCGGGATTCACCCCTGTCGCGACCCAGAATGATAAACGGCTCCCGGCCTCTTCATCCCACCATCCAACGACGTCGACCGTCACCTTGTTATAGCTCTCGTAAGATGATTTCCAATTTTTGTCTTCCGGCATTCGGGGCCATCCGAGTTGGTCTCCCTTTTGCGTTGCCTCCTCGACACTTGTGGATCGACAAACAGCAAGAGCTTGAGCGGTCGTAATGCCATTTGCGACAGATATACTGACCGGACCAAGGTAAATAATTGCCGCGGCAATCAGCAACGGCGCAAAGCGATGCTGGTTAAAGTCTGGAGCGTTCAATAGCGGTTCTCCGCAAATTCATTGGATCATCCAGATAGGATGGCGCGTGGCGACTTCTTTTCAAGTCAATGGAGGATTGAGACTGAAGGGCCTTAAACCCACATTTGAAATCCATTCCGGCAACTGCCACAATTTCGGTAAGGGTGGAGATAATCGGTTCTTCAGGCCGATCTTTGTCAGCGAGTCGCAATCGGATTTCGCAAGACCTGTGGATTGGTGGTGTTTATGTGCTGTAACAAAATATCTATCCAGGTAACGGTTCGGTCACACGACTGTTCAAATCAGCGTTGGCATGTAACAATGGCGTATGAAGCACGGTGATCTCCGCTATATCTTGCAGACGCTTTACGATGCCGGAGGCCGGGACGTGAATGCGAAGGATTTGCCTTGGTCGACAGGGATGACGCCTGCGATCCTGCAAGCATTGAACATGCTCTATATGACGCGCTCGGAGCGAGGAGAGGATAAGCTGTTTTCGCTGACGAGGTCAGGCTATGGAGCCATAGGGCAGGAGCCGCCGGTGTTATTTCCATTTTTGCGAAAAATATTTCGATAGTGCGATTCATACTGCCGCATGTCGCGTTTAACTGGGATCACTTCAACAGTAACATCCATGTGCAAAAACATGGACCGTCTTTCAATGACTCTTCCGATTAATCCCAAGGCTCTGACATGCTGACGCATCCTCGCCTTGAAGAGATTGCAAATATCTCGAATGCATCAGTGGCTTGAGATATTTGCAAATGGAATAAGAAGAGTCATCTTCAATGACTCTTCGTATAAATCTCGGCATTCTGGTGTTCGAATTGCCAGGTCAGCACTTGTGATTCGTGGCGCAGCGTCATGATGGCCGGGCTTGATGTCGCCTCGTCAGGAGCGCCGATCAGCAATGGCCAGCGGCGCAGGAAGCGGATGAGCATGCCTTCGCCGCAATCATTGACAGACAGAATGATGTCACCGACATATTTCTCCTTCGGCTCATCACCAAAGATAGCGGCAAGAGAGGCCGTCAGCCGATAGTGATTGGAGAACGTTATATGCATATATTGTGCGCAGAAGGCCAATTCCTTGATTGAACTTCCAACGATGTCTCTCGGTTTTATCATGGTCGCGCCGTCTGCAATGTTTAATTGAGTTGATATGCGAGTGGGATGCTCAATTCCTAGCAAATACGTTAGGGTGAATTTTTCGCAGGGTGTATTCGCAGCAATCTCCATCAAATTTGATGGCATCGTGGCGTCGTAATACGTTTCACCTGCTGTCTGATCCCGGTATTGTTTTGATTCAGTTCCCACGTTTTGACTCGTAATCTAGGGCGCAGAAAAAATACACTGAATTACTAGGGGTAAATTGACCAATATTGGGTTGATTTGTGCTCAATGCGATCGCACTGCGGTAAGCTTCCTGTCTCCATGCGCAACGCTATCCGGGCTTGAACGTCTCAGATCCAGGTTGGAAAATGCAAGAGCCTTGCGGGTCTTGGTCCATTGCAGGCAGAGATTTTAGAAGCTCTTGCCTGACATGGCTTGAAAGCTGCGTTGCCGCCGATTAAACACACTATAGCCAATGGCGCGATCCCTGTGGGGATGGCGCCATTGGCGATGGCAGGTCTCAGGTTCTACGTCGTTGTTTTCGGTCAGCGGAGGCGCGGCGAGCGGTGGTATGGAGCCGCTTCGGAACATGTCGGGGCGGCGGCTTTGGATTGTTTGCCGAGGGTGTTCTGCGGCAAACGCAACCGGTATAAAATGGGCAACGATATGATCGATTTTGAAGCAGCGCGGGCGAAAATGGTGGACGGCCAGATTCGAACGACGGATGTAACCTCTCATTCCGTGCTTTCGGCTTTTCTGTCCGTACCGCGGGAAGCGTTTGTGCCGGACAATCTGAAGGCTCTGGCTTATATCGATGAAGATATTCAGGTCGCTCCCGGTCGCTACCTGATGGATCCGTCGCCGCTTGCCAAGCTTTTGCAGCTGGCGGAAATCGGTCGTAGTGAACTGGTCCTGGAGATCGGAGCGGGTACGGGTTACGTCTCGGCTTTGCTCGGACGTCTCGCCGGGGCGGTTTTTGCCGTTGAAAGCGATGAGCAACTGGCCAGTGTTGCCAAGTCCAATCTTGAAAAGCTGGGTGCCGCGAATGTCACGGTCGTTCAATGTCCGCTGGAGGCGGGCTATGCCAAAGAAGGTCCTTACGATCTGATTTTCCTGAGCGGGTCGGTCGAGGAAGTGTCGCCTGCGCTGTTCGATCAATTGCGTGACGGTGGTCGTTTGATTGGCGTGGTCGGTAGCGGCCGTGCCGTCCGTGCGCATGTCTTCGTCAAGGCTGGTGGTTCTGTTTCGACAAGCTCACTTTTCAATGCTTCGATCAAGCCGCTTCCCGGCTTTGAAAAAGCGCGCGAATTCGTATTCTGATCATCGCGGCAGAAGGTTTGCGAACGGTCATCGTCAATGATCGTTCGCATTGAATTTTTGAATATCTCAAGTCCTCGGTGCGTTTGGGATATTCAAAATGCTTTCAAGGCAAGAAGGTGGTTCACACTTTCAAGCCCTGGTGTTTTTGGCATGGCTTCTGGCCTTGCCCCGGCCTGTTCCATCATCTATCTCCGCAGCGTGGTTGTATTTTTTATTTATATCCATTTTGGTTGTGGATGACCGTGTGGCTGTTTCTTGTTTTAAAGTTGTTTTCGTTCAATTCTTTATATCATTGATTTTTTTGGCGGCATGAACTGCAAGCTGTCAGGCTCTTGTCAACCTCCTGTAAATCTGCGGGCTCGGCCTATGAATTCTCCCAGGATGATTTGTGGTCAGCTTCACGCAATCTAGGCCCTTAGAATAAGGGCTGTCGCAGTTTGATGGTGAGTCTGTCGCCATCTTGTCAGCAATGCAGGGAATGGGTGAGAGCCGTTTCCAATGTTGGTGACAAGTTGGAGAGAATCGGCTTCACATGAGCATGCTGGTAAAAAACTCAGGCGGTCCTTCGGGGCCGGCCCTTCCATGATGGATCGGGCCTTGGCTTAATTAAAGTTGGGAGATGTATCCTTGTCGAGCCTTCGTAACGTGGCTTATGCCGCAGCATTTCTTCCGCTGTTTTTTCAACCTGCCGTGCTGCATGCCGAAACCATCTTCGGCGCCATGGAAAAGGCTTATAAGAACAATCCTGATCTGAACTCGGTGCGTGCCGCCCTGAGGGCAACGGATGAGAGTGTGACGATTGCCAAGGCCGGCTACAGGCCGCAACTGGGCTTTTCCGTCTCCGGCACTCAGTCTTCCTTTGCCAATTTCAACGGCACCGCCGTCGGTAATATCCCGGCGGATAAATATTCGGCGGATTATTATAAATCCGACGTGCAGCTGACATTGACCCAGCAGATTTTCGATGGATTCCAGACGCTCAATAATGTGCGCTCCTCAGAAGCGGGCGTGCTTTCCAATCGGGAAAGCATGAAGGCGGATGAAATCCAGATCCTGCTCGGTGCAGCCCAGGCCTATGCCGATGTGGCGCGGGACCAGCAGCTTGTCAGTATCCGCCGCCAGAACCTGAGCTTCCTTCAGGAACAGTTGAAAGCCGCCAATGCGCGGCTGGAGGTGGGCGAAGGCACCAAAACCGATGTCAGCCAGGCAGAGGCGCAGCTGGCGGGTGCCGATAGTCTGCTGGCCTCCGCTATTGCCCAGTTGAGACAGAGCGAGGCATCCTATATGCAGGTGGTCGGCGAGATGCCGAAGGACGTGCGCCAGCCCGTGCGCGCCACCAAGGCGATGCCGACCAATCTCGACAAGGCCGTTGCTTTGGGAATTAGAGAACATCCCAGCGTGCTTGCCGCGCTCCATGCGGTAACCTCGGCGCAATATCAGGTGAAGTCGGCTGAAGGCAGCCTGCTTCCGGGCGTCAGCCTTCAGGGTAGCCTTGATCGCCACAATACAGATAATCCCAGCGAGTCGACCGACCGCGATTATTCCGCTGCATCGATTACAGCGCAGGTGAAAATTCCTCTCTACCAGGGCGGTTCGGAATATGGCCAGATCCGCAAAGCCAAGGAAACCGTTGGTGCGCAGGAGCTGAAAGTCGATTACGCCCGATTGAGCGTACGAAAGCAGATCATGACCGCTTTTGCCCAGATGCAAGCCGCAACGGCGGCTATCACCTCGGGCCGCAAGCAGGTTGCTGCCGCAAAGCTCGCCTTGCAAGGTGTTATCGAGGAACGCAATGTCGGCCAGAAAATCACCCTTGACGTTTTGAACTCGCAGCAGACCGCACTCGACGCTCAGGAAAGCCTCGTGAATGCACAGCGCAATGAAGTGGTGGCCAGCTACTCATTGCTGGCGGCAACCGGCACCTTGACGGTCAGGAGCCAGGGATTGCAAGTGGCGGAATATAAGGCTGAAGAGCATTACGATGCCGTCAAGGACAAATGGTTCGGATTGCGGGTCGCCAACGGCAAGTAAACCCAAGGGGGCAAGTCACCTACGGGGTCATTGAAAACGGCAGTTGATATTGCCTTCGCACCATATCTCATGCGTCCAATGCATTTGAGATATGGTGCAATGCCTTCAAGGCGCGTATGTGTGAGCATCATCGTCTCTTGGTATGATGCCCTTCATCCTGGATAATTCGGCCCAGCTTGCGAAACAATCCTCGATTGAACTCATAAAGCTGTGTATTTTGGGCTTTAAGCTTTTGAAGGCGATTTCCTCGAGCAAAGGGGTATCCTAAGGTCAAGCGAATCACATGGCAAAAGCCGATGGGGTTTGAAGCCAAATGGGGAATGTAATGGCCCAGCCGAATGTATCGCGTGAACCGTCCATGGAAGAGATCCTGGCCTCCATTCGCCGGATTATCGAAAGCAATGAGCCGGCACCCGCCCGGTCTTTCGATGATGCCTATGGTTATGACAGCGAAGTGGACGAACTGGATATTGCAGGCAATGCTTTTTCCGTTGAGGCTGTGCCCATGGATTTGCCGGTTGCGGCCAACCAGCCCGGTCCGGTTCAGCTGGCAACATCTGCTGCAAACCGTTTCTCTGAGGGTGCAGGCGATCAGGGCCGTGACCATTCAAACCGTGAGCCTGGCGTTGGCGGACAGCAGATAGCAGATGACGCAAGACATGCCGGAAAGCCGGTCTCGCTTGCCGATCTGGCGGCCCGGGTGCGCGCCACGTCCGAGCGGCGCGAAGAGCCTGGCGTTTCCGAGTTTCTTTCTGAATTTCCCCCCGCTTTTTCCAAGCAAGAGCCGCAGTCTCGCGATGGTCGTGGGGCTTCCTCCTACATCTCTGACGCTATTGGTGGTTTTCGCGAGATTGCTACGGAGCAAGCGGGGCCTATGGGGCAGGTCCGGCCTCTGGCACAGGCGCGAATCGCTGAACCGGAAGCCATGAGCGCCAGCCAGCGCCATATCGAAGCGCTGTTGCAGTCGGAACCTGTGGCCCAGGCTGCGATGTCTCCTCAGGAGCAGGCCGAGGAGGCTGATACGCAGAATGATACTCGGGCCGATAATCGGCAAGGCGCGCTTTTGTCCATGCAGGCCGGTGCGCAGGTGGCCAAGTCCTTTGAGGAACTGGCAGCTGTCGTCGATGGTCAGCAGCGCAGGTCGCTGGATGAAATTGCCCAGGATATGTTGCGGCCGATGTTGCAGGACTGGCTTGACGACAATCTGCCGACGCTGGTTGAGCGTCTGGTGCGCGAAGAGATCGAACGAATTGCACGTGGTCCGCGCCGCTAAGAGAGCGGTGTCGCAGGCTGCTCTCGGCAAGCGTGCGTATGAAAACGTCGAACTGGAACAATCAGAAGCCGCCTTGTGAATGGGCGGCTTTTTGCTTTCCTTTCTTGACACTGCGCGACCTGTCCGCTTTACCACGTGGTTGACGAAAACAATGAAATCCAACGTCCGCCCGCGTTCCCGTGAACCGGCAGGGCCTTAATGTCTGGTCAGAACATGCTCGATAAGACCTATGATTCCGCAAGCGTAGAACCGAAAATCGCCAAGGCCTGGGATGAGGCGGAGGCATTCCGCGCCGGTGTGAATGCCAAGCCGGGTGCGGAAAGCTTCACCATCGTCATCCCGCCGCCGAACGTGACCGGGTCGCTGCATATGGGCCACGCGCTCAACAATACCTTGCAGGACATCATGATCCGCTTCGAGCGCATGCGCGGCAAGGATGTGCTGTGGCAGCCGGGCATGGACCATGCCGGCATTGCCACGCAGATGGTGGTCGAGCGGCAGTTGATGGAAAAGCAGCTGCCGGGCCGCCGCGAGATGGGCCGTGATGCCTTTATCGATAAGGTCTGGGAGTGGAAAGACGAATCGGGCGGGTTGATCTTCAACCAGTTGAAGCGGCTTGGCGCCTCCTGCGACTGGTCGCGTGAGCGCTTCACCATGGACGAGGGCCTGTCCGAGGCGGTTCTGGAAGTTTTTGTCACCCTCTACAAGCAGGGGCTGATCTACAAGGACAAGCGCCTCGTCAATTGGGACCCCAAGCTGTTGACGGCGATTTCCGATCTGGAAGTCGAACAGCAAGAGGTCAATGGCAATCTCTGGCACCTGCGCTACCCGCTGGAAGAAGGCGTGACCTACCAGCACCCTGTTGCCTTCGATGAAGACGGCAAGGCGACGGAATGGGAGACCCGCGACTACCTGGTGGTCGCCACCACCCGCCCGGAAACCATGCTGGGCGATACCGGCATTGCCGTTCATCCCGATGATGCGCGCTATCAGTCGATCATTGGCAAGCATGTGATCCTGCCGATCGTTGGCCGTAGAATTCCTATTGTCGGTGACGAATACCCCGATCCGACGGCAGGTACAGGCGCTGTAAAAATGACGCCCGCCCATGACTTCAACGACTTTGATGTCGGCAAGCGTGCGGGTTTGAGGATGATCAACATCCTCAATATCGATGCGACCGTGACCATTGTCGAAAATGACGATTTCCTGGAGGGACTGACCCCGAGCCGCGAACAGCAGATGGTCTGGGCCGAGCTGGAAGGCCAGGACCGCTTCTTCGTGCGAAAGAAGATCGTCGAGATCTTCGAGGCGGAAGGGCTGCTTGATAAAATCGAGCCGCATAAACACACGGTGCCGCATGGCGACCGTGGAGGCGTGCCAATCGAGCCGCGCCTGACCGAGCAATGGTATGTGGATGCCAAGACACTGGCCAAGCCCGCCATTGACAGCGTGCGCGAGGGCCGCACCAAATTCGTGCCGAAAAACTGGGACAAGACCTATTACGAGTGGATGGAGAATATCCAGCCGTGGTGCGTCTCGCGCCAGCTCTGGTGGGGACATCAGATCCCGGCCTGGTATGGTCCTGACGGCCAGGTCTTCGTCGAAAAGGACGAGGAAACGGCGCTTCACGCCGCCATTCAACATTATCTGTCGCATGAAGGGCCGATGAAGGCTTTCGTGGAAGACAAGATCGAGAATTTTAAACCGGGCGAGATCCTGACGCGCGATGAAGACGTGCTCGATACCTGGTTTTCCTCGGCGCTCTGGCCGTTCTCCACGCTCGGCTGGCCGGAAAAAACCCCGGAAGTGGCGCGCTATTATCCGACCAATGTGCTCGTCACCGGTTTTGATATCATCTTCTTCTGGGTTGCCCGGATGATGATGATGAGCCTGCATTTCATGAAGGATGAAGCGGGTAATCCGGTTGAGCCATTCGAAACCGTTTATGTTCACGCGCTGGTGCGTGACAAGAACGGTCAGAAAATGTCGAAATCCAAGGGCAATGTCATCAACCCGCTGGAACTGATCGATGAATATGGCGCCGATGCGCTGCGCTTCACGCTGACCATCATGGCCGCTCAGGGCCGCGACGTGAAGCTGGATACGGCGCGGGTTGCAGGCTATCGCAATTTCGGGACCAAGCTGTGGAACGCCACCCGTTTTGCCGAGATGAACGGCGTGAAGTCCGATCCATCCTTCCTGCCCGAGGCCGCGACGCTGGCCATAAACCGCTGGATACTGACGGAACTGACGCGGGCTGAACGCGAGGTCACGGAGGCCATCGCGCATTTCCGCTTCAATGACGCGGCCAGTGCGCTTTATCGCTTCGTCTGGAACCAGTTCTGCGACTGGTATCTTGAATTGCTGAAGCCTGTCTTTGCCGGTGAAGACGAAGTTGCCAAGACTGAAGCCCAGGCTTGTGCTGCCTATGTGCTGGAGCAGACCTACAAGCTGCTGCACCCCTTCATGCCGTTCATGACGGAAGAACTGTGGGCGCATACCGCAGGTGAGGGTGTCGAGCGCGAAACGCTGCTGTGCCATGCCGACTGGCCGGTTCTGACCTTCAGCGATGAGCAGGCGGCTGCCGATATCAATTGGTTGGTCGATCTGGTCAGCGGCATTCGCTCAGCCCGGGCGGAAATGAATGTGCCACCTTCCGCCGTCGCGCCGCTCACCGTCGTTGGCGCCAATGGTGTGACCCGCTCCCGGCTGGAGCATCATGAAGCCGCCATCAAGCGCCTGGCGCGGGTGGGTGAGATCGGCCATGCCCCGGAAGCGCCGAAGGGTTCGGCTCAGGTCATCGTCGGCGAGGCCACGGCCTGCCTGCCGCTTGGCAGCCTGATCGACCTTGGTGCTGAGCGTGCTCGCCTGGAAAAATCGATCGGCAAGGTCGACCAGGATATCGAGAAGGGGCGCAAGAAGCTCGGCAATGAGAAATTTGTCGCCAATGCCGATCCGGAAGTCGTTGCTGCTGAGCGCCAGCGGCTTGCCGAACTGGAAGAGCAGCGCGGCGTGCTGGCTGTGGCCCTGCAGCGGGTCAACGAGGCCGGTTGACCCCTTAGGAAAAGAGGAACCCGCTTTTTCTGGAAAAAAGCGGCAATCCGAAAGATGAAACCCTGTCTGGTTCAATCTGAACCAGACAGGGTTTCGCTTCCATTGTGATCGGGACCCGAAGGTGCAAGCGCCCTCGGGTATTTTTTTATCCCTGACAAGCCCATTCCTGCCCTGTGGTTTTCCAGCGGAATGCTGTTTTTGCGCTGCAAAAAATACCGTTGAAATCTTAGGAATGATGAATAGAGGCTGCGTTGCTGTTTCGCAACGGTTGTGAAGAAATGTAAAATATTATTCCGTAAACTCGGGGATAATCCCAGTTTAACGCAAAACGTTCCTTTCAATTTGTCAATTTTGCGGCGTTAATAAGACCTTACGTAAAACGATCCCTTCATATGGTGCGCTGCAGTAGTGTTTCGTGAAGTTGTCATTTAGTTTTAATAGGTTAGGCTTCATTCAACAAAATTCCTATGTGTGGAGGGGACATGTCAAAAAAACAAATTACGCGGGGCGTTCTGGCTTTGGTCGCGACGACGCTTTCCAGCACGGCGGCCCTGGCAGGGGGTCTTGAGCGGGGCGGTTACAATATCGATCTCCTGTTCGATCCTTCGACAGCCACAGCCGAAGGTTCCACAGTGTATGTGATGCCAGACCGCAAGCTGAAGAACGTAAAGGATGTCGATTCAAGCGACGGCCTGGGGTCGAACGGCGCCGGTGGGGGTAGTACATCTGTTCGCGACACCGAAAATTATTGGAATTCCCGCATCGGTATGAAAGCCGCGATCGGGAGCGCCGTCGACTGCCTTGTGGATTATTCCGAACCGTGGGGAGCTCACAGCAAGCCAGGCTCAAACTGGGTTGGGGCCAACAGCAATGTCGAAACCAAGATCAAAAGCGAAAATTATGCGCTCACTTGCTCTTATCGTTTTGATGCCGGTCCAGGTCAGATTCGCTTGATCGGTGGCGGCTTCTACCAGGAGGTCAGCGGCTTCAAGGATCGCCTTGTGGTGCCCGATGCAGCTACGCCGTTCGGCAATGGTATTGGCCATTTGGAATTGAAGGGCGACGGCTGGGGATGGCGGGCCGGTGTTGCCTACGAAATTCCCGAATATGCTTTCCGAGCCAGCTTGGTTTATAACAGTGAAGTCAAGCTCGATAACATTACCGGTACGCTGGATCTTAGCCAGGTTAATGGTTCGACTTACAATGTCTACGGATCGCAGAATATGCCCGACACTTTGGAGCTAAAAGTCCAAAGCGGCATTGCACCCGATTGGCTGGCCTTCGGCTCGGTCAAATGGGCCGATTGGAGCCAGTTCCAGTCGATTCCATTCTACATTAAGGGAACCAGCACAGCGGTGACATCGCTGGACCTTGGTTATCGCGATGGTGTTACCGTGGTCGGCGGCCTGGGCCATAAATTTAATGAACAGTGGAGCGGTGCTCTAAGCCTGAGTTGGGATCGTGGCACGTCGCAAGGCTATGGCACCCAGACCGATACATGGGCAGTGGGCGCTGCGGTGATGTATTCGCCGACCAAGAATGTCGAAATGCGGCTGGCCGGCCTGGTTGGTTTGTTGACCAGCGGTAAATCAGGAACCGTTGTGATCAATGGTCAAACATACGGGGATGACGCCACTTATTCTTTCGGCAACGATGTCGTCAGCGCGCTGTCCGCTAACCTGAAGGTCAAATTCTAATCGATCGATCTATCTTTGAGGTCTGATAGTTTTGAACTATAAAAATGGGCGTGGTTGTTCACTACCGAGCGACCGCGCCCTTTGTCTATCATTAGCGCATGGGTAGAAACTCCATATGCTTGTACGTCATGTTGCAAAATATGTCCTCTGCTTGATGTCGGGCCGTCCGTAGATCTGTGCTCTATTTGCAACATGTTCCATATCCTCTCCACCGTAATCCTCTCAGTGCTAAAATGTCTATTTCCCGCCACAAAGAGAGCGCAGCACAAGATCGTTGCGAAGTTCCGGGTGTGCAATCCCTGCGCTTGCTTGGTCGAAAGAAGATGGGTTCGGAGGAAAAACCTCGGTTTTTCAGGAGGCTCCGACTTATTCGGCACAGCAAAAAGCGTGGAGCAGTATACCGGCCGCAGTTTCAGGTCTCAGGCCGCTTTCTCGCCCGAAAGGCACTTTATGTTGGGGAAAATCGAGAGAACGCGAAGAATAATTTACCGGATTTCAATCTGGTTGCGTTCTTTATGGGATTTGGATCTGTACCCGGCTGCGGACGTTGTTGGCTCTGGCGCTGTCGTAAATCCTTCGCTTGTGCGTAGAAGGGCCTTTGGTCGTGGAAATGTTTAAGGTTTACGGTAATCAGGGGCGGACAATCGGACAGTCTTCAGCCTTTCTGCTGCTGTCATTGGCGCTCGGCAATCTGTTTTATACGGGCTGTGCCCATGCCTTCGACTTCAAGGCCGGTGTCTCCAGGGAGTCCGGTCCCTTCGACCTTTTCAAGTTCGGCTTCAACGCTCAAAAGAGCGGCAAGACACAGGATGCCGTTGAAGCCTATCGGTATGCGGCTGAAAAAGGTCATACCGGATCGCGCTGGGCGCTGGCCAATATGTATGCCGATGGCGATGGTGTCGTTAAAAACGATTATGAAGCCTTCAAGATCTATTCCGAAATTGCCAACCAGGGTGTAGAGCCAGGGTCGGAGGACACGGTCTATTTCGTCAATGCCCTGATCTCCCTTGCCAGCTATTACCAGCAGGGCATTGCCGGCAGCCCAGTGAAGTCCGATCTGGTCCAGGCCCGCCAGCTTTATTTTCAAGCGGCGTCTGCCTTTGGTTTTCCTGAAGCCCAGTTCGAACTGGCGAAAATGCTGCTGGCGGGCGAGGGCGGCAAACGCAACGTTCAGCAGGCCAAGAAATGGCTTAACCTTGCCCGCAAGAACGGCCATGCCGGTGCAATGGCGCTGTTTGGCGATGTGATTTTTGAAGAAGGGCAGGCGGCCCGTGGCCTCGCCTTCCTGACGGCGGCGCTCGATAAATGCGCGCCGAAGGATTGCCCGTGGATCGAGGATCTCCAGGAGCGCGCCTTCTCGCTTGCCGATGAAAAGGATCGTCGCGTTGCCGTGGCGCTCGTGCCGCAGGTGCAGGAACAGCCCTGAACGGGCTGGCCCGCTAGGAACGGGCTAACCCGTTAGAAACCCTCTATGCTGCGACGAAATTGAAATGCCCGATAACCGGAACATGGTCTGAGGGCTTTTCCCAGCTGCGCACATGCTTTTCGATCTCTGTCGAGACCAGTCGGTCGGTGGCTTCTGCCGAGAGCAGAAGGTGATCGATGCGAATGCCGTTGTTCTTCTGCCAGGCGCCAGCCTGATAATCCCAGAATGAGTAGAGTTTTGTTGCATCCGTCGTGGCACGGACAGCATCGGTCAGTCCCAGATTTTCGAGGGACTGGAATGCGGCGCGGGTTTGGGGCAGGAAAAGCGCGTCATTGGCCCAGACCGCCGGGTCGAAGCAATCATGCGGATGCGGGATGACGTTATAGTCGCCTGCGAGAATAAGCGGTTCTTCCAGGGCAAGCCGATCCGCTGCAAAACGTTGCAACCGCGCCATCCAGGCCAGCTTGTAGGGGTATTTCACCGGATCGTCGGAGGGATTGCCGTTGGGGAGGTAAAGCGAGCAGACCCGCAATACGCCCTCGGCCACCGAAAATACGCCCTCGATAAAGCGCGCCTGTTCATCGGCCTCGTCGCCGGGCAGGCCACGATTGACCTCGTCCGGCCTGATTTTCGACAGAAGCGCGACGCCGTTGAAGCCCTTCTGGCCATGGGTTTCCACATGATAACCCAAAGCCTCGATCTCGGCGCGTGGAAAGCCTTCATCGACGGATTTGATTTCCTGGAGGCAGACGATGTCTGGAGATGAGCTTTCCAGCCATTGGCAGAGATTGGCAAGGCGTGCTTTCACGCCATTGATGTTCCAGGTGGCAATTTTCATCGGTGGGATGTCCTAGAGTTTGTCAGGGAAAAGTGGAATACGGTTTTCCCGAAAAGACAAACGAAAACAAAGTAATCGAGAGTTTTTCTGGTTCAGTATGAACCTGACAAACTCGAGGTTCAGGCCTGAGTTTTATCTGAAAGCCCATCGTTTGCCACGGAGAATTATGCGGAACCCACAAAAGCCTCACATGGCAAAGCTGGTACCGCAGCCACAGCTGGCCACCGCATTGGGATTGGTGATCTGGAAGGATTGGCCCATGAGATTGTCAACAAAATCGATTTCCGACCCGGCCATGTAGACCAGTGATACCGGATCGATCAGCAGCGTGGCGCCGTCCCTTTCGATCACCAGATCGCCATCCTGCGGGCCCTGATCCAAGTCGAATTTATAGGAAAAGCCGGAACAGCCGCCGCCTTCGACAGAGACGCGCAGAGCGTGTTTGTCCTGTTCGCTGGAGACGATTTTGGCGATGCGCTTGGCTGCGTTTTCCGAAACTGTAACTGTCTGCGTGGTCATTTTTGCCTCCTGACGGGTTCAAGGCCCGTAGAAACCTGGGGTTTGTCTATTTTTACCTGTCAACTTCACTACAAAGCAGCAAAAATTGGCAGGAAGTTAGGTCATTATAAAGAGGAAACCGGTGCCTTGCACGGGATTTTCCTATAGGTATGAACCATAGGCGAGAGCGTCAATGGGCAGGATGAAGAGCAGGCATGACAATCGATAGAAATGCATTGGGATTCGGTGTTGGAGAACGGGCGATTTTTGCTGCCGATCCCTGGAATTCGCGCGGGCGGCTCTATCCGGAGGGCAGCAGCCTGACCCGATCCGATTTCCAGCGCGACCGTGACCGCATCGTCCATACCACCGCTTTTCGCCGCCTCAAGCACAAGACGCAGGTGTTCATCGGCCCCGACAGTGACCATTACCGCACCCGCCTGACCCACACGATCGAGGTGGCGCAAATTGCTCGGGCGCTGGCCCGCGCCTTTCGCATTGATGAGGATCTGGCCGAAGGCGTGGCTCTGGTGCATGATTTCGGCCACACACCGTTCGGTCATACCGGCGAGGATGCGCTGCACGAATTGTTGGAACCCTATGGTGGCTTCGATCACAATGCTCAATCGCTGCGGATCGTTACCAAACTGGAGCGCCGCTACGCCGAATTCGATGGCCTTAACCTGACCTGGGAAACGCTGGAGGGCCTCGTCAAGCACAATGGGCCGCTGATGAATGCGGCCGGTGAGGGGACGCGCGGACCGGTGCCTTTGCCGATAACAGAATATTGTGAGATGCAGGATCTCGATATTGCCAGCCATGCCAGCCTGGAAGCCCAGGCCGCCGCCGTCGCCGACGACATTGCCTATAACACCCATGACATCGACGATGGCCTGCGCTCCGGCTATCTGACGTTTGATATGCTTGAGGATGTGCCGTTTTTGGCTGGTCTGATGCGTGATGTGCGCGACCGTTATCCAAATTTGGAGGCCGACCGGTTTACCCATGAAATCATGCGCCGTCAGATTACCCGGATGGTGGAGGATGTGATTGCGGTGGCCCAGGAGCGGCTATCGCGTATTCGCCCGATGTCGGCTGACGATATTCGCCAGGCGGGTGAAACCGTGATTACCTTTTCGGAAGGAATGGCCGAGACCGACCGGCAGATCAAGAAACTGCTGTTTTCGAAAATCTACAGGCATCCTGATATCATGCGCATTCGCGCTGGTGCCGCCCAGATCGTCACGGATCTGTTCAATGCCTATATGGCCGATCCGACCCTGATGCGCAGTGACTATTGGGTGGAGCATACGGCAGGCCTCGAAACGCCCGCCAAAGCCCGCCATGTCGGCGATTTTCTGGCCGGGATGACCGACACTTATGCGGTGCGTGTCCACCGGCAGCTGTTTGACCATACACCCGATTTGCGCTAGGCAGCGGGCGAAACGCCGCCTGTTGGGCTGGCCTCGACCTGCATCTGTCTGGATTGATCCTCATGAACCTGTTCGCCGATTTCGAAAATCGAATCAAAGCTGCGCTGGAAACCCTTGATCTTGTAAAGGAAAAGCGAAGTGAGCTATCGTTCGAGCGGATCGTAGTCGAGCCGCCGCGCGATGCAAGCCACGGCGATGCCGCAACCAATGCAGCGATGGTTCTGGCCAAGCCGCTCGGCGTCAGCCCCAGGGTTCTGGCCGATCTGATCGGTGAAAAGCTCAAGGAAGATGCGGATATTGCCGAGGTTTCCGTGGCCGGTCCCGGCTTCCTGAATATCCGCCTGTCCGTTGCCTATTGGCAGCGGCTGCTGGCCAATGTGATTGCGGAAGGTACGGATTTCGGCCGCTCGCAAACCGGCGCTGGCCGCAAGGTCAATGTCGAATATGTCTCGGCCAATCCGACAGGGCCGATGCATGTCGGCCATTGCCGGGGTGCCGTGGTCGGCGATGCGCTGGCCAATCTTCTGGCATTTGCCGGTTATGGCGTTACCAAGGAATATTACATCAACGATGCGGGCTCGCAGATCGACGTGCTGGCCCGCTCCGTTTTCCTGCGCTACCGCGAGGCGCTGGGCGAGGCTGTCGGCGATATCCCGGCTGGCCTATATCCTGGCGATTATCTGATACCGGTCGGCGAGGCGCTGGCTCAGGAATACGGCGTGCGTCTGCACAACATGCCGGAAGAGCAGTGGATGGATATCGTCAAGGATCGCGCCATCGATGCGATGATGGTGATGATCCGTGAGGACCTCGCAGCCCTTAATGTGCATCACGACTTGTTTTACTCCGAGCGGCAATTGCATGCCAATGGGGCTGCCGCGATCCGCACCGCGATCAACGATCTGACCTTCAAGGGCCATGTCTATCGCGGTACGCTGCCGCCGCCGAAGGGACAATTGCCTGAAGATTGGGAAGATCGCGAGCAGACGCTGTTTCGCTCCACCGAAGTTGGCGACGATATCGACCGTCCACTGATCAAGTCGGATGGCAGCTATACCTACTTTGCCGCCGACGTCGCCTATTTCAAGGATAAGTATGATCGCGGTTTCGACCGGATGATCTATGTTCTGGGCGCCGACCATGGCGGTTATGTCAAGCGGCTGGAGGCAGTGGCCAAGGCTGTGTCCGAGGGCAAAGCCAAGTTGACGGTGCTGCTCTGCCAGCTCGTCAAGCTTTATCGCGATGGCGAGCCGGTCAAGATGTCGAAGCGGTCGGGCGATTTCGTGACGTTGCGCGACGTGGTCGAGGAAGTTGGCCGCGATTCGGTGCGCTTCATGATGCTTTACCGCAAGAGCAGCGAGCCGTTGGACTTCGACTTTGCCAAAGTGACGGAACAGTCCAAGGACAATCCGGTCTTCTACGTGCAATATGCTCATGCCCGTTGCATGTCGATCTTCCGTCAGGCGCGCGAAGCTTTCGGCGATATCGATCTTTCGCCTGACATTCTGGAAGCTGCCGTGGCTGGTATTACCGAGCCGAGCGAAGTACAATTGATTGCTAAGCTTGCGGAATACCCGCGAATCATTGAAGCTTCGGCCCAGTCAATGGAACCGCATCGCATCGCATTTTATCTTTACGATCTGGCTAGTTCGTTCCATGCTCACTGGAATAAGGGCAAGGATCAGCCGGAATTACGATTTGTTAACGATAAAAACCGACAATCAAGTCTTGCCAGACTTGGGCTGGTGCATGCTGTCGCTTCTGTGTTGCAGTCCGGATTGGCCATTACCGGCACGGATGCTCCGCAAGAGATGCGATAGTATCGTCACCAATTCCCCACATTGCGCTGGCAAGCCGATGGTCGCGTAGCGAGTGGAAGTGTAGGGTTATGGTGCAAAAACAGGCTGCATATAGCAGGGATCCAGCAGGCAGTGCGTTTGCGGATGACGATCCGTTGGCAGAGCTGGCCCGTCTCGTCGGCTACGATGCGCCGGTGGCGCGTCGTGACCCTCCCATGACTCCGAATATGACTCCGCCTGTGGCACCCGAGCCGCACCGGCATTCGCCAGCGCATGATCAGGTCAATTTGCAGGACGAGCTGCTTCAGGATCTTGACGGTTACGTTGATGCGCCTGCCTATGTCGGCGTATCCCAGCCGTCGGCCGGATATTCCCATGAAGCGGTATCGGCGCACGAGCCGGTATCATTCGGTGGTGCTGAGGCTCCTGCGTCTGCCGGCTCTTCTGCGTCGGACATATCTCTTGCAGATGAACTTGAGTGGTCGGTTGGTGACGTGGCGGTAGAACCGCCATCGGCCCGTTCCGGCGGAGCCGATCCAACCGAAGGCTATGGGCGTCATCGTCTGCCGCTTGCCAATTTCAATCCGGTCAGTGCTGGTGCCTCGCGCTCCAGTGCGGCTCGCCATGAAGAGCAGACCCGCCAGCGGCATGAGCCGGTGATGGAGCCTGCGCCGGTTGAAGCGGCTGCCCCTGTTATCCACCCGGAGCGTGATGTTCCGGAGATGGAGCAGGATTTCGATTTTGGGTTCAGCCCCGAAGCGTCGCGATCACCAGTACAGGCCGCGCGCACGCAGGATGCTTTTGCCCAGCGCCGTGAACCGCCGCTTTTCCAGCCTGTTGCCCATTCGGTTTTCGCAGGTGCACCGCTTGCCCCGCCATCGCGGGAGGTTCCGAGCTTTTTCGATGCCCTGGCGCGCAATGAAGAGGTGGAAGCTCGACCCGTCGCAGCTTCGGCCTATTCGGTGCAAGAGCCTCAATTCGAACCTCAGGCAGCGTCCTTACGCCATGACCATCAGCCAGAAATCCCGGACGAACCATCTCTCGCCCAGCAGGAGGCCGATCCTTTCGGTGGCGATTTTGATTTCGATCTGGAAGAGATCGAACTCGATCTATCCGAGCTGGAGGCTGAGTCCGCGCCACCGGTGACAGAGCAGAGGAAGCCGCAGCCCGTCGCAGCTGCCGTTGCTGGTCCTGCTATGCATCAGCCGTCCCGTCCTGCCGAGGCTGCACCTGTTCGCGCGACAGCGCCCATTGCTGAAACGGGGCCGCAGCATGTGAGTGAACCCGTTCCGCTGCCGTTTGATGCCGCCGAAATTTCCGATCAAGACGAACACCTGGAAGCGGTCGTCCATCTGGACGTTCCCGATTTGCCGCCTGTGGAGGATGCTGCGCCTGCCACCTATCGGCAGGATTACGATTTCGATATCGATTCCGAACTGGCGACATTGCTGGATCAGACGGTAGAGCCGCGTTCGGCATCTGCACCATCAAAAGCCGCGCAGGTCGCGGCCACGGCGGCTGTTGCTGCGCCGGTAGCGCCCATGCCGCCCTTGGCCGAGCAGGTCAAGAATATGCCCAGTGATGATTTCGACGTGTTCGAAAAGGCACTGGAGGAAGATTTTCGCAAGAGCCTCGATGGTCCCCATAGTTTTGGTGCCAGACCCGGTGGTCCTGTGCCGACTCCACTGGAGGCCGAGGATTATGACGATTACGAAGAGCCGCGCGGTTCGCGCCGCTGGGTGGCGATGGCTGCGGCAGCGGTGGTCGTGCTGGTTGGCGGTGGCGGCGTCTATGCCTGGATGAAGACCAGTGGGGGCGAAACGTTCAGCTCCAGCGAACCGAAAGTGGTGATGGCTGACAAGGGGCCGGTCAAGGTCGTGCCTGCCGATCCCGGTGGCAAGTCCGTTCCGAACCAGAATAAGGCGGTCTATGACAGGGTGTCTGGTTCGGCTCCTGACCAGCCTCAGCAAAAGAGCCTGATCTCTTCGCAGGAAGAGCCGGTGGATGTCGCCCAGCGCACGCTGGAGCCTGACAATTTGCCGTTGGAACAGGAATCCGAGGCTGACAATGCCGGTATAAACGGGGCCGGTATGAACGGCGATGCCGCGCAGACGGGGCAGAATGGCCAGCCGGGCGATGCTGCCAAGCAGGGCGACCACCAAAGCCTTTCGCCCCGCAAGGTGAAAACCATGATTGTGCGGCCGGACGGCTCGCTGGTGGCGCAGGAAACCCCTGCCCAGCAGCCTGCGGCTTCCCAGCCATCGACCGCCCAAGGTGGTACTCCTCAGCCAGCTGCGGCCCAGCCGGGATCTGCTGCTCCGCAGAGCGTGGAACAGGCCATGGCCTCCGCCGATACGGCAACGGCTGCACCGGATGCCGCCCAGGATAGTGCTGGCGTTCCGGCTCCCAATATGCCGGTTCCGCGCAACAGACCGGCGTCTTCCCCAGTGCAGACAGCGGCGGCAGCCAAGCCAATGCCAGCTGCTACGCCTGTTTCTGCACCTCCTGCGTCAGCCAGCACGGCTGCTGGCTCCGGTGGTTATCTGGTTCAGATCTCTTCGCTGCCAAGCGAAGCCGATGCCCAGAAAAGCTACAAGAACCTGTCGGCTAAATTCGGCAGCGTGATCGGTGGTCGGGGCGTCGATATCAAGGCCGCCGAAATTCCGGGCAAGGGCACCTATTACCGTGTCCGTATCCCGGCTGGCAGCAAGGATGAAGCCGTGTCGCTCTGCGAACGGTATCGCGGCGCTGGCGGAAATTGCATGGTGGTACGCTAAAGGCGCACAGGGAGCCTTTTACGGTTCTCTTTGATTGAATGCGACATCGTTTAAGGGCGCTATTCCCACAGATTAGCGCCCTTTCTGCTGCTTTTTTCGTGGATTCCTGTGCATGATCGGCGCTTTGCCCTCGGCTTTTCGCAAAGCTGGACTATTGTCTGGCCATGACCCACGCAAAAGCTATGATTTTGGGCTGTTCCGGCCCGGCTCTGACCCTCGATGAGCAGGCGTTCTTTAGAGAGCACCAGCCCTGGGGCTTCATTCTGTTCGGGCGCAATTGCCTTGACGGTGCGCAGATCAGCGATCTGGTTGCGCAGATGCGCGATACGGTTGCCGGGCGCAATGCGCCGGTGCTGATCGATCAGGAGGGCGGGCGCGTTCAGCGTATCCGCGAGCCGATGTGTCCGCGCTATCCATCGGGTGCCGAGATCGGTGCGCTTTACCGTCAAGACGAGGAGAAGGGGATTCGCGCCGCCTGGCTGATGTCGCGGCTGCATGCCTTTGATCTTATGCGCTACGGCATCAATGTCGATTGCCTGCCGGTGGTGGACGTGCCGGTCGAAGGCGCCAGCAATGTGATTGGCAACCGCGCCTATGGTTTCGATCCTGACACCGTTGGAGCGCTGGGCGAGGCAGCGGCGGCTGGGTTGAAGGCGGGCGGTGTGCTGCCAACGGTCAAGCATATTCCCGGCCATGGCCGGGGCATGGCCGATTCTCACCATGAATTGCCGGTGGTCACAGCCTCGCGGGCCGAGCTGGAGGCACATGATTTCCCGCCCTTCCAGCGGCTCAACGGTGAATTAATGGCGATGACCGCGCATGTGGTCTATTCTGCCTATGACCCAGATTATACGGCCTCGACCTCATCCATTGTCGTAGATGAGGTAATCCGGGGACTGATCGGGTTCCAGGGGCTGCTGATGAATGACGATCTGTCGATGAATGCCCTTAAAGGGACGATTTCCGAGCGGGCAGCGGCGGTGATTGCCGCTGGTAACGACGTTCTGCTGCATTGCCACGGCATTATGGAGGAAATGGTGCAGGTGGCCGAGCGCGCTCCCGTACTGGCCGGGGCAGCGCTTGCGCGGGTAAAGGCCGTTGAGGCGGCTTTCGGCGGTAACGACGGCGCCGACGAACAGGTGATCCGTGCGGAATTTGCCTCTCTGATGGCGGTGGCGTGATGGTAGAACCTGTCGCCCCCGCTCTGGCTTCAAGTGTGAAGGGCGGCACCGCCACGCCGATGGAGAAGCTGTGGCAGGGCGATACGGCGATTGAGCGGGCCAGCGATGATCCGTCTCTGGTCATCGACGTCGCTGGTTTTGAAGGCCCTCTGGATCTGTTGCTATTTCTGGCCCGCAATCAAAAGGTTGACCTGTCGCGGATTTCGGTTCTGGCGCTGGCTGAACAATATCTGCTGTTCGTCGAACAGGCCCGCAGCATCCGCATCGAGCTTGCCGCCGATTACCTTGTCATGGCGGCCTGGCTTGCCTATCTGAAATCCCGGCTGCTGATCCCTCAGCAAGCCAAGGACGACGAGCCATCCGGCGAAGAAATGGCCGCAGCTCTGGCCTTCCGGCTGAAGCGGTTGGAGGCGATGCGCGATGCGGCTGGAAAGCTGGTCAACCGCAACCGGCTGGGCCGTGATATCTTCCAGCGCGGCGCACCTGAACATGTGCCGGATCGGGTGAACTCGGCCTTTGAGGCCAGTCTCTACGACCTGCTGTCTGCCTATGCCAATTTGCGCCAGCGCCAAGCCTATACGCAGGTGACGATCGAACGGCGCACGGTGTGGTCGCTGGTCGATGCGCGCACGCTGTTGAACCGGATGATTGGAGAAATTAGCGATTGGACGGCGTTGGACGCCTATCTGCTGCAATATCTTGCCGATCCAACGGAGCGGATCACGGCGATTGCCAGCGCCTTTGCTGCTTCGCTGGAACTGGTGCGGGAAGGCAAGCTGGAAATTCGACAGGCTGGTGCTTTCGAGCCGATCTATATGCGGGGCGGCAAGGGCCGGGACGCGGCGGGAATGCTGGTGCCGCATGATGGTGGTCAAGCATGATGGCGATGACGGGCGACAATCAACCAGATGAAGCCGATGCCATGGATGGGGCAGGCGGGCTTGCTGGTATACGGGAGCGTGAGGCCTTACGTATCGTCGAAGCACTGGTGTTTGCCTCGGCAGAGCCAGTCTCGGAAGGCTTTCTGGCCGAGCGCCTGCCACGCGGCACCGATATTGGCGGGCTGATGAAGGCGCTACAGGCCGATTATGCGCCACGCGGCGTCAATCTGGTGCGGGTTGATGGGCATTGGGCATTTCGCACCGCCGCCGATCTGGCCTTTGCCATTCGCCGTGAAGACAACGAGGTGCGCAAACTGTCGCGGGCGGCGCTGGAAGTGCTGGCGATCATTGCCTATCACCAGCCGGTGACGCGGGCGGAAATTGAGGAAATCAGAGGCGTACAGACCTCCAAAGGTACGATTGACGTGTTGCTTGAGGCAGGATGGGTGCGGTTTCGCGGCCGTCGCCGCACGCCGGGACGGCCCGTGACCTTCGGCACCACCCGCGATTTTCTCGATCATTTCGGGCTGGAGGAATTGCGCGATCTACCGGGCATGGAGGAATTGAAAGGGGCAGGGCTGCTGACAGGCCGAATCCCGGCGAATTTCCATGTGCCGATGCCGATGGATGGCGATGCGCTTGGTGAGGATGAGGACCCGATCACCCAGCTGGATCTGGAGGAACTTGGCCTGCTGGCACCCGCCGATGCCCGTGATGCGTAATCTGTTGTTGAGCTTGGGCTGTAGAAATGCTCATGAAAATCTGCGGGACTGTTGATGGGGCGGCGGCGGTGTCTTGCCTCCCGTCATTTCCCATGCCAAGCAGGTAAAAGATTTTGTAATTTGAAAAAGATGCACAAACATCTTACATCGGTATGACCGATCAATAAGGAGTGGGGACCATGGGTTCTTTCAGTATGTGGCATTGGCTGATCGTTCTGGCGATTGTGCTGTTGTTGTTTGGCCGCGGCAAGATCCCGGAACTGATGGGCGACGTTGCCAAGGGCATCAAGAGCTTCAAGAAGGGCATGTCGGATGACGATAGTTCCCCGGATGCGCCGTCCCGGCCTGCCGATCCGTCAAAGACCGTGGACCACCGGGCCGACGATCACAAATAATGATGTGTGAAACTGAATGAGGCCGGTGCCTGACGGCGCCGGTCTGTTTCTGGAATGGGTCGCCGCTTGGCCGACGGCTTCAGGAGACTGAAGAATGCTTGACATTGGCTGGAGCGAATTGCTGGTCATCGCGGTCGTGCTGATCGTTGTGGTCGGTCCGAAAGACTTGCCGCCCATGCTGCGGGCCTTTGGCAAGATGACAACGCGGCTGCGCAAGACGGCGGGCGAGTTTCGCGCCCAGTTTGACGAAGCCCTGCGCGAAGCCGACATGGACGACGTGCGCCGCACGATCGATGATGCCCAACGGCTGAACCCTGCCAATGCGCTGCGCGAGGCGATCAACCCGCTGCGCCAGATGGGTGCCGATATCAGATCCGATCTCCAGCGCTCGACGCAGGTGGATCATTTCCCTGAAGATGAGAGTAGCCGCTTGCCGCTGGCGGATGAACCGGCCCGGCCGATGACGGCGGAAGATCTTCCGCCGCTGCCACCGCTGGGTGATACTCTGGCAAAACCACAATTGCCGGGTTCGGCTGCCGCAGCACCTGTGACAGCACCGGTTGTCAAAGCCGCCGACACTGTTACCCCAGTGGAAAAAGCACCGGTGAAACGGGTGCGAAAGCCAAAGTCGGATGTCGCGGCGCCTGACGTGCTAACGTCTGAAATGTCGTCGCCTAAGGCGGTAAAAGCCGTAAAAGCCAAGGCTGTTTCCAAGCCAGTCAAAAATCTGAAGCCAGCAGCCGTCACCGCGCCTGTCGCGCAAACCTCTGTTGATGCTGACATTGCTGTATCGGATAAGGGTGCGCCCCCGAAGACGACGCGCACCAAAAGGCCAGTAGCGGCAAAGGGTCTGCCGGAGACGGCTGCTGTGCCAGAATTGAAAAAGAAAACCGCATCCAGGAAGAAGACTGTCCCTGGTGAAACGATGGCCAGCCAGCCTGAGCCCCGAGCGGAAGACATCACCAAGGGTGAAGCATGAGCGACGACATTGAGGACAAGCCGCAGCCGCTGATCGAGCATCTGATAGAGCTGAGGACGCGGCTGATCTGGTCGCTGGGTGCGTTTTTCCTGGCCTTCATCGTCTGCTTTTTCTTCGCCAAGCATTTGTTCAATCTTCTGGTCATCCCCTATAAATGGGCTGTGATCTGGGCGCATCTGGATGTCAGCAAGGCGGAGCTGATCTATACGGCGCCGCAGGAGTTTTTCTTCACCCAGGTCAAGGTGGCGATGTTTTCTGCCATGGTCATCGCTTTTCCGGTGATTGCCGCGCAGATCTACAAGTTCGTGGCACCGGGCCTTTATAAAAACGAGCGCCAGGCTTTCCTGCCGTTCTTGGTTGCCTCTCCGGTTCTGTTCCTGATGGGTGCGGCGCTGGTCTATTTCTTCTTTACCCCGATGGTGATGTGGTTCTTCCTGGCGATGCAGCAGGCGCCGGGTGAGGGCGATGTGGCGATTTCGCTGATGCCGAAAGTCTCGGAATATCTCAGCCTGATCATGTCGCTGGTCTTTGCCTTCGGACTTGTGTTCCAATTGCCTGTGGTGACCACGCTTCTGGCCCGGGTCGGGATCATCGACAGTAAGTGGCTGGCCGAAAAGCGTAAATATTTCATCGTCATCGCCTTCATCGTTGCGGCAGTGCTAACCCCGCCCGATCCGATGTCCCAGATCGGTCTTGCACTGCCAACCATCCTTCTCTACGAAGTCTCGATCTACGCCGCAAAGATCGTGGAAAGGGAACGGTCGAAGAAGGCCGCTACTGAAGCCAGCACCTCGACCGAGGTGGAATAGCCTGCGTCAAAATCCGGCTCGCTACATACTTGGTCCGCTTACATACTTGGCCCGCTTACATACTTGGCCCGCTTACATACTTGGAACGACGATGCTTGATATCAAATGGATTCGTGAAAACCCTGAGCTACTCGATCAGGCGCTGGCAAAGCGCGGAGCAGAGCCGCTGTCGCAGAGCCTGATCACGCTTGATGAACAGCGCCGGGCCGTTGTTCAGTCCATGCAGGACATGCAGTCGCGCCGCAATTCCGCGTCCAAGGAAATTGGCGCGGCTATGGCGCAGAAGGATATGGCGCTGGCCGAAAAGCTGAAGGCCGAAGTTGCCTCGCTGAAGGACACCCTGCCGGCTGCCGAAGAAGACGAGCGCCGCCTGAGTGCGGAGCTGACCGATGCCCTGTCGCGCATTCCCAATATTCCGCTGGACGACGTGCCTGTCGGTGCGGATGAACACGATAATGTCGTGGCGCGTGTTGTTGGCCAGAAGCCGGGTTGGAACCACAAGGCCATCGAGCATCCGGAAATCGGCGAAGCGCTGGGCTATATGGATTTCGACCGCGCTGCCAAGCTTTCCGGCGCACGCTTCACGGTGCTGACCGGGCCTTTGGCGCGACTGGAGCGGGCGCTCGGCCAGTTCATGATCGATCTCCACACCAGCGAACACGGCTATACGGAAGTCTCATCGCCGCTGATGGTGCGCGATGAAGCGATGTATGGCACCGGCCAATTGCCGAAATTTGCTGAGGAATTGTTCAAGACCACCGATGGTCGCTGGCTGATCCCGACAGCCGAGGTGACGCTGACCAATCTGGTCTCCGGCGAAATTCTCGATCAGGAAAAACTGCCGCTGCGGTTTACAGCCTTGACGCCGTCCTTCCGCTCGGAAGCAGGGTCTGCCGGACGTGACACGCGCGGCATGCTGCGCCAGCATCAGTTCTGGAAATGCGAACTGGTGTCGATCACCGATGCGCAGAGCGCCCTGGCGGAACATGAGCGGATGACGGCCTGCGCCGAAGAAGTGCTGAAGCGCCTTGGCCTGCATTTCCGCACCATGACGCTCTGCACCGGCGACATGGGCTTCGGTGCTGCCAAGACCTACGATCTGGAAGTCTGGCTGCCGGGACAGAACACGTTCCGTGAAATTTCTTCCTGCTCGGTCTGCGGCGATTTCCAGGGACGGCGGATGAATGCCCGCTACCGCAACAAGGACGGCAAGGGCACCACATTCGTCCACACGCTGAACGGTTCGGGCACGGCGGTTGGCCGGTGCCTGATTGCAGTGATGGAGAACTATCTGAACGAAGATGGCTCGATCACTGTGCCTGACGTATTGTTGCCCTATATGGGCGGTCTGACGAGAATCGAAAAAGCCAGCTAATTCCGGCTTCAGAAACGTCTTGACGAGGACCAATGCGGATTCTGCTGACCAATGACGATGGCATTCATGCAGACGGTCTGGCCGTTCTGGAAAAGATAGCCCGGACGCTGTCCGACGATGTGTGGATTGTGGCGCCTGAAACCGATCAGAGCGGGCTTGCCCATTCGCTGACCCTGTCGGAGCCGTTGCGGCTGCGGCAGCTTGGCGAAAAGCGCTTTGCCCTACGGGGAACGCCGACCGATTGCGTCATCATGGCTATCCGCAAACTGCTGCCCGGCAAACCGGATCTGGTGCTGTCAGGCGTCAATGCCGGGGCAAACCTTGCTGATGATGTCACCTATTCCGGCACGGTGGCTGGGGCCATCGAAGGCACGGTGCATGGGGTGCGCTCGTTTGCGCTTAGCCAGGCCTATAGCTACGTAGCTGGCCATTCCATTCCCTGGCATGTGGCTGAAACCCATGCGCCAGCGCTGATTGCCAAGCTGATGCATATCGACCTGCCGCCCGGCACGTTCCTCAACTTGAATTTCCCTAATTGCGAGCCGGACGAGGTTACGGGTGTCGATGTGACCTCGCAGGGTAAGCTCGACTTCGGTCTCAGCGTCGAAGAGCGGTTGGATGGCCGTGGGCTGCCCTATTTCTGGCTGCGATTCGGCGACCGCAAGGGCAATTTCCGCGCCGGAACGGATATCGGAGCGTTGCGCGACAACCGTATTTCGGTCACGCCGCTGAAGCTGGACCTGACCGATTACGCGGTTCAGGATATCATCGCCGCCGCGCTGAACCCGGAGGTGGGGTCTTGAAATCCGCAATGCTTGAAAAAGAAGGCTTTGCCGCCCTGGTGCTGCGGCTGCGCTCGGAGGGGATTTCCGACATCAACCTGCTGACGGCGGTGGAACAGACGCCCCGGTCGCGATTCGTCGCCCATCATCTGGCCGAGCACGCCTATTCCCGCCAGACGATTCCGCTCGAATGCGGTGCCTTCATGGAAGGGGCCGATCTTGCCGTACGGCTGATCGAGCGGCTGCGCGTCAAGCCCGGCCAGCGGGTGATGGAGGTCGGCACCGGCAGCGGGTTTATGACCGCTGTATTGGCGCGTCTTAGCGAACGTGTCGTCTCGGTGGAGCGCTATAAGACGCTGGTAAACGATGCGCAGGCGCGTCTCGAGCAATTGTCAGTCCGCAATGCGATTATTCGCCATGGCGATGGCAGTCTTGGCTTGCCGGGCGAGGGGACGTTCGACCGAATCATTGCGACAGCCGCCTTCCCCTCAATGCCGAAAGTCTTTACCGAGCAACTGGTCCATAACGGTGTGCTGCTGGCTCCGCTTATTTTGGACGAAAACCGATGCGTCATGGTGCGGCTGACCCGCACCGGCAGCCGGTTTGAGCGGGAAGACCTGTTCGAGGTTCCCTATCTGCCCCTAACCCCAAATGTGGCTGCCTTCCTCTGATTGGAAGCTTTGATCTCGCTAAATTTGCCAAAATGGGAGGGTTTGTGGGTGGTTGGCACTGCGCCCTTAATTTTTATGGTTAACGACATTTTCGTAAAACCCCGGAAAATCAGGGTTTCCAGAGACGTAGTCCCCGGTTTTCCTGCGTTTTTTTGCTGAATGTTCATAAGGATTCCACGCGGTTAACCGCCCGGTAATACTAACGCGCTTTAATAAACTTCACAAATGGTTGCGTCGTCAGTGGGTTGTATCATGCGTCAGAGTCAGTCTTATAAATCCGGCATGCCTGTTGCCCAGATTCTCTGGGTTGGCCTGATGGCGAGCGTCGCGACTGGTTGCAGTTCCGATTCAAGCCGCTTTTCCGGCCTGTTTTCCAAAACCGATTCGATGACGACCGCCTCGACGGGCGGCCAGATCACCGGGATGAACAATGCACCAGTGCCGCAGGCTGATGTAGATGGTGGTGGCTCTTATGCTCCAGCGGCGTCCGGCGGATCGATGGGCGGCGGTGGTTATGGCAATCGCCAGCAGGCGATGACACAGCCTTATCCGGCCCAGCAGACCTATTCACCAGCGCGGCGTGCTTCTTCGGCCGTGTCCGTTCAGAAGGCCGAACTCGCGCCGCCATCCGGCTCTACCGCATCGACAGGCCCGATCTCTTCGCGCCGTCAGACGGCTTCGGCTCAGCCATTTCCGGCGGCCACTCACCAGTCGGCTGCACTGGAGGATGGCGACGGCTTGTCCACCAACACCCTGCCACAGCCCGCAAAGCCCGGCCTGGCGGCTGGCGCTGGTGCTGGCCAGGGTGCGAATGGCCAAGGTGCGAATGGTTGGAGCACGGTCAATGCACCTCGCGTCGTGCTGAAGCCGGGCGAAAGCCTTGCCACGCTGTCGCAGCGCTACGGCGTGCCGGAAAAGGAAATCGTCAAGGCCAATGGTCTTTCGACGGCAGGGGCTGCGCGTCCCGGTCAGTCCATCCTCATTCCGACCTTCGGTTCGCGCAATACGCCGACCAGGGCTGCTGCTGCCGAAGGCACGTTGTTGCCTCCAGGTCAGTCCCCCGGACCTGCGCCGCGCCAGGAAAATAAGGTCGCAGTGTTGCCGACCAATCCGAAACTGCGTGACAAGGTCAAGACTGATATTGCCGCAAACAACACCACCAATGCCGCCGGCACTGGCAAGACGCCGCCAGCCGCTGGCACCTATGTGGTCAAGTCGGGCGATTCGATTGCCAAGATTGCTCGTGAGAACGGTGTTTCGGTTGCTGCCTTGAAGCAGGCAAACCATCTCGGCACCCAGGGTGTTCGCGTTGGCCAGACGCTGGAATTGCCCCAGGCTGATCAAAAGCTTGCCGCGACACCTGTCAGCACGGCGCCTGCCAATACCAAGCCGGAAGCGCCCAAGGTGACTGCTGCGGCTCCGGCGCCTGCCGCGCCGACCAAGTCTGTCACTGATGTTGCCTCCGCCGATCCCGGCGACAAGGCCCCTGACGCAACTGGCATCGGCAAATATCGCTGGCCGGTGCGTGGCGCTGTGGTGGCTCCGTTTGGCGCCAATGTCGCTGGCAAGCGCAATGACGGTATCGATATTTCCGTGCCGACCGGTACACCGATCAAGGCCGCCGAAAACGGCGTGGTTATCTACGCTGGCAATGGCCTGAAAGAACTCGGCAACACCGTGCTTGTTCGCCATGACGACGGCACTGTGACTGTTTACGGCCATGCCGATGCCATTTCCGTTCAGCGCGGCCAGAAGGTGCAGCGTGGCCAGCAGGTGGCAACATCGGGCATGAGCGGCAATGCCAGCCAACCGACCCTGCATTTTGAAGTGCGCAAGGATGCGACCCCAGTCAACCCGATGGGCTTCCTGGAATAGGCGTCGCAGGGCGAAAGCTTTTTCTTGAATAAGGTAGTGCGTTTCAGGAAAGTTGAGAAAGGCTCGGAGCAATCCGGGCCTTTCTTCATAAGGGGCTTGCTATAGGGCGGATAAGCCTACCGCTCAAGTTCGACCCGTAACCGCCCGGCCAGATCCTGGATATATTGCCAGGCGACTCGCCCGGAGCGCGCCCCTCGCGTGGTGGCCCATTCCAGAGCCTCGGCGTGCAATTGTTCAGGCGGCAGCGGAAGCTTGAAATGCGCGGCATAGCCGTCGATCATCGCCAAATAGTCGTCCTGGCTGCATTTATGAAAACCGAGCCAGAGGCCAAACCGGTCGGAAAGAGAGACCTTTTCCTCCACCGCTTCTGACGGATTGATGGCGGTCGACTGCTCGTTTTCCATCATATGCCGGGGCAGCAGGTGGCGACGGTTGGAGGTGGCGTAAAACAGCACATTGTCCGGACGGCCCTCGATGCCGCCATCCAGTGCCGCTTTCAGCGATTTATAGGCAGTATCGTCATGGTCGAAGGAAAGATCGTCGCAAAACAGCAGCACCCGCTCGTCGCTGTTTTTCAGCAGGTCCATCAGCGCGGGCAGGGAGGCGATGTCTTCGCGGTGGACTTCCACCAATTTCAGCCGCACCCCGGTGGCCATTACGATATCGGCATGCACTGCCTTCACCAGCGAGGATTTGCCCATGCCGCGCGCGCCCCACAGCAGAACATTGTTGGCGGCAAAGCCGAGCGCGAACCGTTCGGTGTTTTCATGCAGGATGTCACGCACCCGATCGACACCCCTGATGAGGCCGAGCGAGACTCGGTTGGGCCTTGGCACCGGTTGCAGATGCTGATTTGCCGGATGCCAGACGAAGCAATCGGCTCTGCTCCAGTCGTTAATCGCCGGGGCGGGACCGGCCAGCCGTTCCATGGCATCGGCGAGCCGGGTCACTTCCCGCAGCAGATCAGCCAGCGTATCGGTCATGTTTTGCCTCCGTTCATCTAGGAAAAGTGGTTCAAGACCGCCTGTGATCGTTGCGCTACCATGGTCATACAGGGTTCGAAAGTGTATTGACCGGGGATTCGGTACGCAAAGCCGCTGTTTCTGTTGCATTCCCTTGGGGTATTCCTATATTCCGGCGGCAAAACAGGGGGGACAGGATCTTTGCTGCCCCGGTTCCGAAGGAGTTTCTCATGTTCATAACACAGGCATTCGCTCAGGATGCAGCACCTGCCGCTGGCGGGATGGGGTCCGGGTTTGAAATGCTGCTGCTTTTCGCACCCTTGATGGTGATCTGGTATTTCCTGTTGATCCGCCCGCAGCGCAACCAGCTGAAGAAGCGGGAAGCAACGCTGTCGGCTATTCGTCGCGGCGACCAGGTGGTTCTTGGCGGCGGCCTGATCGGCAAGGTAACCAAGGTTACCGACGATAAGGAACTGGAAGTCGAAATCGCCGATGGCGTCAAGGTTAAGGCGCTGCGCAGCCTGATCGCCGAAGTGCGCGTCAAGGGTGAACCGGTCAAGGCCGAGATTGCCAAAGCCGACGGTTCCAAGACCGACGCTTGACCCAAGTTTGAACACCGGGCCGCCCAACAGGGCGGCCTGACTTTTTTCTGCTGTCTGCTGGAGAAAAGCCGCTTCCGTCCTCTGAAATGGCCGCTTTGTATGTTGAGCGATGGTTTGCCCTGCGGTAAATCTTGCTCGGCGTATCAAGCCGCCATTTCCGTTTGACGATCCCGGTCTATTTGCCCAGACCTTACCCTTCGAGATGTCGATGCTGCATTTCTCCCGCTGGAAAACAATTCTTCTCTGGCTTGCCGTCGTGGCGAGCGTTTTGATCGCGCTGCCCGATCTGTTCAGCAAGGATCAACTGGCCCGTCTTCCGTCCTGGTTCCCGAGCAAGCAGATGACGCTCGGTCTCGATTTGCAGGGCGGCTCGCATATCATGCTGAAGATCGAGCGCAACGATATCGTCAAGGAGCGGCTTGAAGCCGTGGTTGGCGATATCCGCAGCAGTCTTCGCGATGCGGGCGTTCGCTATACGGGGCTGAATGGCGTTGGCCAGGCGGTTCAGGTGCGCATTACCGATCCGGCCCAGCTTGATGCGGCGCGCAAGGGCTTGCAGACGCTGACTGCACCAGTCAGCACCGGCGGCTTCGGGTCGAGCAGCATCCAGGAAGCGACGCTGGACGATAGCGGCGATGGGTTGTTGAAGTTCAACCTCACCGATGCCGGTATCGATTATCGCATGTCCTCGGCACTCACCCAGTCCATCGAAGTCGTGCGCCGCCGCGTCGATGAGCTTGGTAATACCGAGCCGTTGATCCAGCGCCAGGGTTCTGACCGGATCATCGTTCAGGTGCCGGGTCTTGATGATCCGCAGCGGTTGAAGAACCTTCTGAATCAGACCGCGAAGCTGAGCTTCCGCATGGTCGATACCAGCATGTCGGCCACCGAAGCGATCAGCGGTCGCCCGCCTGCCACGTCCGAAGTGCTTTACAGCCAGGATGAGGCCGCGGTGCCTTATCTGGTCGAAAAGCGGGTTCTGGTGTCCGGCGAGGATCTCGTTGACGCGCAGGCAAGCTTCAATCAGCAGAATAATGAACCGGTCGTCAGCTTCCGCTTTGATAGCCGTGGTGCGCAGCGGTTTGCCCAGGCGACCCAGCAGAATGTCGGGCGGCCTTTTGCCATTGTGCTCGATAATCAGGTGATTTCCGCGCCTGTGATCCGTGAACCGATTGTCGGTGGCTCCGGCCAGATTTCCGGCAATTTCACGGTGCAGGGCGCCAATGATTTGGCCGTGCTGCTTCGTGCCGGTGCCTTGCCAGCAACCTTGACCGTGGTCGAAGAGCGCACCGTTGGCCCAAGCCTTGGTGCCGATTCGATCCGGGCCGGGGTTTCTGCCGGCTTTATCGGCGCGGGGCTCGTCGTGGTGCTGATGATCGGGCTTTACGGATTCTTCGGCGTGCTTGCCGTGCTGGCGCTGTTGGCCAATATCGTCATGATTATTGCCATCCTGACGCTGCTTGGATCGACGCTGACGCTGCCGGGCATCGCCGGTATCGTATTGACCATCGGCATGGCGGTTGATTCGAACGTGCTGATCTACGAGCGTATCCGCGAGGAATATAAGAGCGGGCGCTCCCTCATTCAGTCGATCGATATCGGCTTCAACAAGGCCTTGGCGACGATTGTCGATGCCAATGTTACGACGCTGATTGCTGCCGGCGTGTTGTTCTTTCTCGGCTCCGGTCCGGTGCGTGGCTTCTCGGTGACGCTTGCCATTGGTATCATCACCACGGTGTTTACCGCCTTTGGCTTGACCCGCTGGATGTTTACCGTCTGGGTGAATACGCGTCGTCCCAAGGCAATGCCCAAGGGGGTGCGGACCGGGATTTTCGACGGAACCAATATTCCCTTCATGGGGGTACGCCGTTACACGTTCCTGCTGTCGGCTGCCTTGTCCATTGCCGCTCTCGTCGGTTTCGGCACGGTCGGCATGAAGCTCGGCATCGATTTTACCGGTGGTTCTATCATCGAGTTGAAGGCCCGTCAGGGCAATGCCGATCCCGCCGCCATCCGCGAACAGTTGAGCAGTCTCAACCTCGGCGATGTCCAGGTCCAGGGTTTTGGTGATCCGAGCAGCGTTCTGGTCCGTTTGCAGGCCCAGGATGAGGGCGAAAACGGCGAACAGTCGGCTGTTGCCAAGGTGCGTGGCGAATTGGAACAGGCCTATGAGTTCCGCCGTACCGAAGTTGTCGGCCCGTCCGTGTCGGGTGAGTTGACGAAATCCGCAACCATTGGCGTGTTGATTTCGCTGATGGCGATCCTGGTCTATATCTGGATCCGGTTTGAATGGCAGTTTGCGGCAGGCGCCATCATCGCAACCCTCCATGACGTCATCCTGACGCTTGGTCTCTATGTGGTCACCGGGGTGGAATTCGACCTCAGCAGTATCGCGGCGATCCTGACGATTGTCGGCTATTCGCTGAACGATACCGTGGTCGTTTATGACCGCATGCGCGAGAACCTGCGCCGTTACAAGAAAATGCCGCTGGATGTGTTGATCGACACGTCGATCAACCAGACCCTGTCTCGTACCATCCTGACATCTGTCACCACGCTTCTGGCCCTTCTGGCATTGTTCCTGTTCGGTGGCGAAGTTATCCGCTCCTTCACCTTCGCCATGCTGTTCGGGGTTCTCGTTGGCACATTCTCCTCTATCTATATGGCGGCACCGGTGCTGATCGCCTTCCGTCTGCGCCCCGAAGGTCAGGGCGAGCCGGACAAGGCTGTAAAAGCAAAGCCGGAGAAGAACGGCACAGCGGGCAAGGCGGGAGCATAGGCATTGGCAAAGGGCATTATCATCCGCGAGGCGCATTTTCCGGGTCGGTCCCCCATCGATGCCTATGGCAATGGCGGGTTCCGGTTCGCGGATATGTCGCATCGCGGCTCCCTTTTGCTGTTACCATCAGGCATTTATGGCTGGGATATGCGCGAGGGCGAGGACCTGACGGTTGCCGCCCTCCAGCGCCTGCTGGACGAGGCGGATAAGGTCGAGTTCCTGTTGCTCGGCACGGGCACGGAACTGCGCCGTATCCCCAGTGAAGTTAAAGCTGCCCTGACCGCTGCCGGCATCGGTTCTGACCCGATGAGCACCGGTGCCGCGGTGCGGACCTATAATGTGATGCTGGCGGAAGAACGGCCCGTGGCCGCCGCATTGATTGCAGTCTGATCCCATGGCCGAAAGTGCAAAGCCATCGCCATTGGTCCCGGATGTATGCCTTACGACACTGCGGGAGATTGACCGCGATCGGTATTTGGCCTGCCTTCTCTCCCCGCCGGAAAAGCAGCCTGCCTTGGCAGCACTCTATGCCTTCAATGCCGAGCTTGCCCGCGTGCGTGATCTGGTGCGCGAACCCTTGCCGGGCGAAATCCGGCTGCAATATTGGCGCGACCTGCTTTCGGGCAAGGGACATGGCGATACCAAGGCCAATCCGCTGGCGGCAGGGCTTTTGGCGGCTGTGGAGCGCTATCACCTGCCGGTTCAGCCCTTGCTCGACATGATCGATGCGCGGATTGCCGATCTTTACGATGATCCGATCGGGCCGAGATCGGCGCTGGAAGGCTATGCGGGAGAGACCGCCTCGGCGCTAATCCAGCTGGCGAGCCTGGTGCTGGATACCGAGGCCGCGCTGAATTGCGCAACCATCGCCGGACATGCTGGTGTTGCCCAGGCCATTGCCGGACTGTTGGCGCTGATGCCGCAACATCGGGCGCGGGGACAGCTTTACATTCCCGACGAGATATTGACTGCGACTGGCCTCGACCGTGATGCCTTTTTGTCGGGCAAGGACGAGATGAGGATAGATGGGGCAATCGAAGCCTTTGCCGGTCTGGGGCTCGATCACCTTGCCAAGGCGCGCGCTGGTGGCAAGCTTCCGGCGTCTCTGGTTGCTGCCTATCTGCCTGTGGCGCTCGCCGGGCCGATTCTGCGGGATGCTCGTCGGCGCGGCGCCGATATTCTGCAAACACCGATTCGCCGAGCTCAGTGGCGCCGCCAACTGACACTGCTGCGCGCCAGCGTGACGGGTCGATTTTAGGGCTGTCAGGTCCCTCCTGAACCAGCCCCTCGGGAAAACCCGGATTCCACTTTTCCTGGCAAACGCTGCACAGGTTCGCACTGAGCCTCCAAACTCACGCAAGGCTCAACCGTTAGATCTTGCCAACTGCAAAATCCGCAAGTTGGAATCGTATCAACGGATTATGCAGCAGATATAAAGTGTTGCCGCAATTGCGCGATCCTTGATCGGCAGTGCTGCTCAAGCATCATCCGGAGGTTGCCAGTGGGCGTTGGGATCGGTATTTTTGTGTTTTTGGGCATTATCGCCTTCGCTTGGTATGTCTCGCGCATGGCGGAGCGCAATGATGGCGAAACCCTAAGCGATGTCGGGCTTGCCATCCTGGAATTCGGCCGGGCCTTTCCTGGTGAAGCCATCCGCAGCCTGCATGCCACAGCCGATGGCAAAGCCGTTTTCGTCAGGCTTCATGACAACCGTGCGGGCTTCATGCGCAATCTTCGCAATCATTATGCCTGCCATCTGATCGAGCCGGGGCATGTGCAGGTCCAGCCCTTGGAGAGCGTTCACGGTTTCCACATCACGTTTCTCGATGCAGCCCAGCATAACGGCGACTATATTTTCGCCAAGCCCGCCGAGGCAGCAGAAGTGTCGCTATGGCTGCTCGGCAACTATATCGCGCCGAACGACTTGGAGCCGGCGGAAGACCGGTTTGACAAGACTTCGTCTTGAGTAGGATGGGACCATCAGGTTCATTGAGATCTTCGGGCCTCGGTATTAAAGGCCTGCGTCTTCCATTTCCGCAACCGGCTGTGGGATGTGCGGCGGCAGGCCGAGCCATTCCCGGCAATGGGCGAGGGCGCGGATGGCGATCAACTGGCGCTTCATGACAGTCTTGTCCTTGCCCCGGAAACGCTTCACGCCTTCTGGCTTGACGATGGAGCCGGGCTCCAGATCCGGAAACAGTCCGAAGTTGATGTTCATCGGCTGGAAAGACTTTTTGCCGGGTTCGTCGTTGGACACGATATGGCCACCGGTAATATGGTTGAGCAGCGCACCAAGCGCCGTTGTCACCGGCGGCGGGCTAAAGGCTTCGCCCTTGCGCTCGGCAGCAGCAAAGCGACCGGCCAGAAGGCCGATGGAGGCGCTCTCGACATAGCCTTCGCAGCCGGTGATCTGCCCGGCAAAACGCAGGCCCGGTCTGCTCTTCAAGGAGAGAGACGGATCGAGCAGTACCGGCGAATGGATATAGGTATTGCGGTGCAGGCCACCAAGCCGGGCGAATTCGGCGTTTTCCAGACCGGGGATCATCCGGAAAATCTCGGCCTGGGCGCCGTAGCGCAGCTTGGTCTGGAAGCCGACCATATTATAGAGCGTGCCCAGCGCATTATCCTGGCGCAGCTGCACGACGGCATAGGCTTTCACGGTAGGATTATGGGAATTGGTCAGCCCCATCGGCTTCATCGGTCCATGGCGCAGGGTTTCACGCCCGCGTTCTGCCATGACTTCGATGGGCAGGCAGCCGTCGAAATAGGGTGTGCCTTCCCATTCCTTGAAGCCGACTGCGTCACCGGCAATCAATGCATCGATGAAGGCGTTATACTGGGCCTCGTCCAGCGGGCAGTTGATGTAATCCTTACCCGTACCGCCCGGGCCAACCTTGTCATAGCGCGACTGATACCAGCAGATATCCATATTGATGCTGTCGCGGTGGACGATGGGGGCGATGGCGTCGAAAAAGGCCAGCGCGTCCTCACCTGTTTCAGCGCGGATGGCCTCGGCCAGTGCCGGTGATGTCAGCGGACCGCTGGCGATGATGCTGAGATCCCAATCGCCCGGCGGCAGGCCGGTGATTTCCTCGCGCACCACGGTTACGAGCGGGTGGGCTTCCAGCGCCTGCGTCACAGCTTCGGCAAAGCCATCCCTGTCGACGGCAAGCGCGCCGCCCGCTGGCACCTGATGACGGTCGGCGCAGGCCATGATCAACGAGCCGGCCAGCCGCATTTCCGTATGGATAACCCCGACCGCATTGGCGGTGGCATCGTCGGAGCGGAAGGAATTGGAGCAGACAAGCTCAGCAAGGCTATCGGTCTTATGGGCGTCGGTGCCGCGAAGGCCGCGCATCTCATGAAGAATGACCGGCACGCCCGCCTCAGCGATCTGCCATGCGGCTTCGGAGCCAGCCAGCCCGCCGCCAATGATGTGAATAGGGGAATAGGAGTTGTTGTCTGTCATGGCGGCTGCTTATCACGCCTTGCCGCCGCTTCCAATCTTGAACAGAGCAAATTGCACTTTGGAGATGCAAGCTTGGTTTGGAGAGTTAGAAATAGAAAACGGCGCCAAAAGCGCCGTTCGAACATTCAATTCAAATTTTAAAACCGGATCCGATTAACGGAACGAACGGTTGGCAATGTGACGGATGTCGTAACGGGTGATGCCGATATCGGACAGGGTCTGGTTCGACAGGCCGCCCAGTTCGGACAGAGTGCGGCGATAGCTAATCCAGTTTTTAGCAATGCGGATCGGGTTCATGACATTTCCTCGAGATCTTGTTTGCTGATCCGGCGGTCTCTCCCGCCTCAGCTGTTGGCATGCTTATACATCGGGGAAGGCATTAGAGACAGTGCAATAAATGGGCGACTGCTATGCGTTTGTGCAGATTCATGGCTATTTATTGTGCTTCGGCTAAGATTTGAGCGTGATCTTGGGGCGCTCAAAACAGGCATTTTCCGGGTGAAGTTCTCACTGGTGAGAGGGTGTGGAATTGCCGATCTTCAGGCACAAAACGGTCCCATAATGGGTTTGTTTAAGAAGAATCCAGCGCATATTTCATTTTGCGCAACATTCCCTGCTTTGTGACTAGCAAAAGGCGGTATAATTCGTCAAACCGCCTTCATCACGCCTATCTCCGTTGCGGACTTATAGCGTAAGCTTGCGGCAAGCTCTGGCTTTGATGGTCCGTGCCATATCTTTGTGCGGAGTTTGACCTTGCTACGGTATTTGCGCGTTTTTGCCTTTCTATCGATCTGCATGGCGCTTGCCGGGTGCATGGCCGGGCTGTTTCCATCAGCGCCGAAGAAGTTTTACTATGATATTCGCGCAGTCACCGTGCTGGCGGGTCCAAAAGTGCCGCTGGCCCTGGTTCAGGGAGTGGAGCGGCGACTGTCTTCTGCCGTTGCTGCCACGGTGCGCAGCGAGGCTCTGCCGCGGGTGATTCTGACGGTCAGGGTTGAGACGATGGAAAGCGGGCTTGGGCTGGACAAGCGGCATAACGAAGCCGAAGTAAAAATCAGTGCCGCCTCGGTCGAGACTGGTGATGTGGTCGCCCAAGGCGCGTTCAAGGTGCTGACCATTACCAATGACCCGACGCTCGGCCCTGAAAGCCTGGCAGAAGAAATTTCAGCACGGATACGCTCGCTGTTTTCGCTCACGGCACCAAAACTATAGCGGGTACCAAGACACGAGAGAGCGATGGCTCATGGCTTGCAGATTGACTTCAAACGTCATTCTGCTAACCCTAGAGGCGGACGGTTTTCGGCCTGAAGAGATTGAGGCTGGAAAGCAAAAGGGAATGCGAAGGCGTGGACCCAGACAGGGCATGCCAAACGCAGCCGACCCCGCGACTGTAGAACAGCGAGGGTTTTCCATCCGGTTTTGAAGATCCTTGCATGGCGGGCCGCGTGGTGTGGCCGGTGCGGTGAGCGGATAGGCCGGAAAAGCCACTGGAGTGGCAAAGCGATCTGCCGGGGTTGGACGCCTCTTTATCTACGAATCGTCCGCCTTTTCGCTTTTGCCGTGGACTCCGGGAAGGTGAGGAAAATCTGCGAACGAGTGCCGTGATGGTACCGGTTTGACGCTGTGAGCCAGGAGACCTGCCGTCCGTGACGGGCTTTAAGCCCAATTGGGGGAGAGATCCCCGACGCCAGCACGGAGGTTGTCGTGGCGAAACAGATTGATCGCGGGCCTTTCAGGCTCCGCTTCACGGTCATTTGGCCGTTTTGTATTACGCCGCCTGCGCCCAATGGAGGCAGGTCATGATGACGCTCGTGTCATCACGCAGCATAGGTGCAGCCTTAGCGCTGCTTGTGCTGGCGGCGCTGGTTTTTGCGCTGCTGCCCTTTTCTCGTCGTGCGCCTTCTGGCCCTTCTGAGCGGCCTGCTCAACAGCAATTCCAGGTGCCACCGGGTTCCAATTCCACCTTTGGCGGGGCGCTGTCGCAGCCAAGGCCGGATGTGCGGTCTTCTGCGCCATCCGCTGCCGATGCTGCCCCATCGGCATGGCCGGGCTTTGTGCCGCGTTCCAGCGGGCTCTATACGCCGCCTACGGGTGGAAACTGACGCCATGGCAGAGACAATTTCGAAACGTGTCTTCGTTCTCGGAGGCGCGCGGTCCGGCAAGTCGCGTTTTGCCGAACAGCTTTGTGCAGAGACCGGCCTGGAGCGTCATTATCTGGCGACCGGACGGGCCTGGGACGAGGAAATGCGCGACCGCATCGACCAGCACCAGCAGGATCGCGGCCCGCTCTGGGTGACGCATGAGGAGCCGCTGGCGCTGGTGGACACGCTTAGGCAGATCGATGCGTCAGGCCGGGTGGTGCTGGTCGATTGCCTGACCCTCTGGGTGACCAATCTGATGATGGAGGAGGGGCGCGACATGGCTGCTGAGGCGGCGGCCCTTGCGGATCTGCTGCCGCGCCTTTCCGCCTCCATCGTGCTTGTTTCCAATGAAGTCGGCCTTGGCATTGTGCCGGAAAACCGCATGGCGCGCCATTTCCGCGACCATGCCGGGCGGCTTCATCAATTGATCGCGGCAAGTGCTGACGAGGTTTACTTCGTCGCGGCTGGCCTGCCCCTGAAAATGAAAGGCTGAACAATGTTGCAAAAGAAAATTCCCGTCACGGTTATCACCGGTTTTCTCGGTGCGGGCAAGACAACGATCATCCGCAATATGCTGATGAATGCGGGTGGCAAGAAAATCGCGCTTGTTATCAACGAGTTCGGCGATCTGGGGGTCGATGGCGAAGTGCTGAAAGGCTGCGGCGCCGAGACCTGCACCGAGGACGACATTATCGAACTGACCAATGGCTGCATCTGCTGCACCGTTGCCGATGATTTCGTGCCGACCATGCAAAAGCTGCTGGCACGGGATGTCTTGCCCGACCATATCGTCATCGAAACCTCCGGCCTTGCTCTGCCGCAGCCCCTGGTGGCCGCCTTCAACTGGCCTGACATCCGCACCCGCGTTACCGTTGATGGTGTTGTGACGGTGGTCGATAGCGCCGCTGTCGCCGCTGGCCGGTTTGCCGATGACCACGACCGGATCGATGCCCAGCGCGCCGCCGATGACAGTCTCGATCACGAAAGCCCAATCGAGGAGCTGTTCGAGGATCAGCTGACCTGCGCCGACCTGATCGTTCTCAACAAGACCGATCTGCTCGATGCCGATGGCCTCGCCAAAGTGCGAACCGATGTGACCGCCCGGATGAGCCGCAAGCCGACCCTGATCGAGGCGAAGAATGGCGATGTGCCGGTTATGGTGCTGCTTGGCATTGGAGCTGGTTCGGAAGCCGATATCGACAATCGCAAGTCCCATCACGAGCTGGAGCATGAGGCGCTGCATGCCAGCGGCGAGGCGCATGACCATCATCACGACCACGACGAATTCGACAGTTTCGTTGTCGATCTGCCGCAGGTGCGCGAACCGGACCGTTTTGTCGATGGTTTGAAGACCGTGATCGAAGCACATGACGTGCTGCGGCTGAAAGGCTTCGTTGATGTGCCCGGCAAGCCGATGCGGCTGGTGGTGCAGGCCGTCGGTAACCGTATCGATCAATATTACGACCGCCCCTGGGCGTCGGGTGAGCAGCGGGCGACGCGGCTAGTGGTGATCGGCCTGCATGATCTCGACCAATCGGCGATTGCCGATGCCATCCGGGCGGCAGCGTAAGCCATGCATCTTTTGCTTGCCCAGCAAGGCTCGATCAGCGACGGGGATGATGCGATAGACCTCGGCCAGACGCCGGGGGATATCCTGTTTCTGTCTGCCGCCGATACCGAGCTGTCCGCCATCGCGGCGGCGCTGACGCGGCAAGCCGAGACCGCGACATGGCGGCTGGCCAGCCTGATGGCGCTGAAACATCCGATGTCGGTCGATACCTATATCGAGCGCACCGCCCGCCATGCAAAACTGATCATTGTCAGGGCGCTGGGTGGGGCCAGCTATTTTCATTATGCGCTGGAAGCGCTGCACGCCTGCGCCCACCGTCATGGGATCAAAATTGCCGTTTTGCCCGGCGACGACAAGCCGGATGCCGGGCTGGAGGCTTTTTCAAACCTGGATGCCCCGGATCTATCGGCGCTTTGGGCCTATCTGATTGAGGGCGGCGATAGCAATGCCAGCCATTTCGTGTCCTATGCGCAAGCGCTGCTGACCAATGCACCAAAACCGCAAGAGGCCTTGCCGTTGTTGAAGGCCGGGCTCTGGTGGCCGGGGCGAGGGACGATTGACGTTCAGGCATGGCAGGTGCTTGCAGGTGATGGGCCAATTGTCGCCCTCTGCTTTTACCGCGCCCTTGTCCAGAGCGGCGAGACCGCGCCGGTTGAGGCGATGATTGAGGCGCTGCAAGCACAGGGGTTGCGGGCCTTGCCGGTGTTTGTCGCCAGTCTGAAGGATGCCGTTTGCGTTGAGACGCTGCGGATGATTTTTAACCAGGCCGCTCCAGATGTGGTGGTCAACACGACAGGCTTTGCCGTTTCTGTTCCGGGCGCCGACGCACCCTCGACCGTGCTGGACGAGCAGGGCGCGGTGGTGTTGCAGGCGCTGTTTTCCTCGTCGCCACGTTCCGTCTGGGACGCATCGATGCAAGGGCTGAGTGCCCGCGATCTTGCCATGAATGTTGCCCTGCCGGAGGTGGATGGGCGGGTGCTGACCCGCGCTGTCTCGTTCAAATCCGCTGCCCGCTATGATGCGCGGGTGGAAACCACCCTGGTCAGCCATGCCCCGGACCCGGGCCGCATGGCCTTCGTCGCCAGTCTGGCCGCCAATTGGGCGCGGCTGAGGCATACACCTTCGCCTGAACGGCAGGTCGCCCTGATCATGGCCAATTATCCCAACCGGGATGGACGGCTGGGCAATGGCGTCGGGCTGGATACGCCTGCTGCCAGTCTTGAAGTGTTGAAGGCCCTGAAGGCCGACGGCTATGACAGCGGCATCCTGCCTGCCAGCTCTGATGCGCTGATGGCGACACTGATGGCCGGTGTCACCAATGCGGCGGTAAAGGGCAGGGTGATCCGCGAAACCTTGCCGCTTGCCGATTACCAGCGGTTTTTCGCGAGGCTGCCTGACAAAATCAGGCAGGAGGTTGGCGACAGATGGGGAGAACCGCAGGCCGATCCGTTTTTCGCTGGCGACGGTTTCGCGCTGCCGCTGCTGCGGTTCGGCAAGGTGATGGTCGGCATCCAGCCAGCGCGCGGCTATAATATCGATCCGAAGGACAGTTATCATTCGCCGGATCTGGTACCGCCGCATGGCTATTTCGCCTTCTACGCATTTTTGCGCCAGACATTTGGCGTTCACGCGATCATCCATATGGGCAAGCACGGCAATCTGGAATGGTTGCCGGGCAAGGCGCTGGCGCTGAGTGAGAGCTGTTATCCCGAAGCGGTGCTGGGTCCGGTGCCGCATCTCTATCCCTTTATCGTAAACGATCCCGGCGAAGGCACGCAGGCCAAGCGCCGGACCAGCGCTGTCATTATCGACCATCTTACGCCGCCGCTGACCAGGGCGGAAAGCTACGGTCCGCTGAAGGATCTGGAAGCGCTGGTCGATGAATATTACCAGGCGATGGGCGGTGATCCGCGCCGGGTTACCCTGTTGAAAACCCAGATCCTCGATCTGGTCGCCGATATTGGTCTGGATGAGGATGCAGGCATTGCCGGGGGCGAGGCGGAGGAGGTCAAGCTGACCAAGCTCGACGCCTATCTCTGCGACCTCAAGGAAATGCAGATTCGCGATGGCCTGCATATTTTCGGGCAGGCACCGGAAGGCCGGTTGCTGACCGATCTGGTTGTGGCCTTGGCGCGGGTGCCGCGTGGACAAGGGCAGAGCCAAGGGGGCCAAGGCGGCGATGCCAGTCTGCACCGGGCGATTGCTGCGGATGCGCTTGGCGGATGGGCCGATTTCGACCCTCTGGACTGTGTGTTTTCCGATATCTGGGACGGGCCGCAACCCGACCTTCTGAGAAACGTCACACTAGCCCCCTGGCGCACCAAGGGCGATACGGTCGAGCGGATCGAATTGCTAGCAGCAGACATGGTGTCAGGCAGGCTTGCCTGTCCCGAAGACTGGCAAAACACAAGCGCTGTTCTGGATGAGGTTGAAGCCCGGCTGAAGCCGAGCGTGATCAAATCCGGCCCAGCCGAAATTGCCGGACTGCTCAAAGGACTATCCGGTCGGTTCGTCGCTCCCGGCCCATCCGGTGCGCCGACGCGCGGGCGGCCGGATGTGCTACCGACCGGCCGTAACTTCTACTCCGTCGATAGCCGCGCCGTGCCGACACCCGCCGCTTACCAACTTGGCCAAAAATCCGCCGAACTGCTGGTTGCCCGCTATGTGCAGGATCATGGCGAATGGCCAGTGTCCTTCGGTATCACTGCGTGGGGGACCAGCAATATGCGCACGGGCGGCGATGATATTGCCCAGGCGCTGGCGCTGATCGGCGTCAAGCCGCTTTGGGACAACGCCTCGCGCCGGGTGACGGGCTATGAGATCATTCCCCAGGCGATTTTAGGTCGCCCGCGTGTTGATGTGACGCTGCGGATCTCAGGGTTTTTCCGTGATGCTTTTCCTGAGCAGATCGCCCTGTTCGACAAGGCGGTGCGGGCAGTTGGCGCTTTGGATGAGGATGCGGCGGATAACCCGATTGCAGCGCGTATCAAGGCTGAAACAGTCTTGTTCCAGCAACAGGGGCTGGACGAAAAGACCGCCAGTCGCCGGGCGGGCTACCGGGTGTTCGGCTCGAAACCCGGCGCTTACGGAGCGGGCCTGCAAGCCTTGATCGATGAAAAGGGCTGGGAGCGCCGGGCCGATCTGGCCGAGGCCTATCTGGTCTGGGGCGCTTACGCTTACGGCGCGGGCGAAGAAGGCAAGGCTGAGCGCGGTCTGTTCGAAGAGCGTTTGCAGGGCGTGCAGGCGGTGGTGCAGAACCAGGACAATCGCGAGCATGATTTGCTGGATAGCGACGATTACTATCAGTTCGAGGGCGGCATGACGGCGGCGGTCGAGCAGCTCTCGGGTCGCAGGCCAACCGTCTATCACAACGACCATTCCCGACCGGAAAAGCCTGTCATCCGCACACTGGAGGAAGAGATTGGCCGGGTGGTGCGCGCTCGTGTCGTCAATCCGAAATGGATCGAAGGCGTGATGCGGCATGGCTATAAGGGCGCGTTTGAAATTGCCGCGACGGTGGATTATCTGTTCGCCTTTGCCGCCACCACCGGTGCCGTGCGCCAGCCGCATTTCGAAGCCGTTTACCGGGCTTTTATCGGCGATGACCGGGTGCGGGCTTTCATGACTGATAAAAACCCGGCAGCGCTGAAGGACATGTCGCAGCGGTTGTTGGAAGCCATCGAGCGTGGCCTCTGGACGCCGCGCAGCAATTCGGCGAGATATCATTTGTCCCAGATTTCTGACGCCCAGATTTTACAGACGATCCAATTGGAGAATGCCCTATGACCGAAACCGTCGATAGCGGAGCCGTTGCAGCAGCATCGGACGATCTTGCCCGCCACGCCGAGAAAATGGCGAAGAAAAAGGCTGCGCGCGACAAGATCATGGCGACCAAGACCGGCGAAAAGGGCCTGGTCATCGTCCATACCGGCAAGGGCAAGGGAAAGTCCTCGGCAGCCTTCGGGATGATCTTCCGCCATATTGCCCATGACAAGAAATGCGCGGTCGTGCAATTCATCAAGGGCGCGATGTCAACTGGAGAGCGCGACCTGATCCTGCGGCATTTTTCCGACCTCTGCGCCTTCCACACCATGGGCGAGGGCTTTACCTGGGAAACCCAGGACAAGGCACGCGACATGGCCATGGCCAGAGCCGCCTGGGACAAGGCCAAGGAACTGATCCGCGATCCCGCCAACAGCATGGTGCTGCTCGATGAAATCAATATCGCTATCCGCTACGACTATATCGATCTCAGCGAAGTCGTCGCTTTCCTGTCGGAAGAAAAGCCGCCCATGACCCATGTGGTGCTGACAGGCCGCAATGCCAAGGATGAGCTGATCGAGATTGCCGATCTGGTGACGGAAATGGAACTGGTCAAACACCCGTTCCGTTCCGGCATCAAGGCTCAGTTGGGTGTGGAGTTCTGATGGCCCAGAACTGAGTATTCTGGCGCGCGCGCTGTTATTTGATCGGGGCTGTTACAGTCGCTCTTCCAGGCTCATGCGCTGGTGAAGGACACGGAGGATGTCGATCCCCTCAGCATTGATCCGGTAAAAGATCACGTGCGCGCCCTCGGAAAAACCGAAAAGGCCTTCCCTGATGTTGTCATGCTTTTGCCCCGAATAGGGAAATTCGGCGAGAAACTCGAACCTGCTAAACAAGGCTCGCAGATAATCGTTTCTCTGACGCTTGCCCCAGGTTTTGTTGGTGTAACGACCGAGATCCTCGACATCGAGACGTGCTATTTCAGTGACCCGATAGCTTTTGCCGCTCATTGTTCGCGGTCGAGTTTTTCATTGAGTGATTTGAGCGACCAATCCTCTGCAAATTCTCCACGATCTGCTTGTTGCCAGCCCATGTCGATCTGATGGCGCAAAATTTTCAGCTTTTCTTCCCGCTCCTCCAACTCGCGGAGCGCGTCGCGCACCACTTCGCTCGCAGAGGCATAGCGGCCACTGTTTATCTGCTGCTTGATGAAGCCTTCCCAATGCGGGCCAAGTGTCAGGCTGGTTGTTGCCATGGGTAAACCTCTATCCGGTATTCAAAATGAATATAGTGGATGGTTGTAAACATAGCAACGTGGTTCAGATCCCCATCCAGACCCGCACCGGATTGGTCGGGTCCAGCAGCAGCTTTATCGCCAGCCCGATGCAGGTGACGATCAACAGCGGTTTGATGATTTTGGCGCCGCTTTTCATTGCCAGTTTCGAGCCGGTCTGGGCGCCGAGGAACTGACCGATGCCCATGACAATGCCGATTTTCCACAAAACCACGCCGTTGAACACGAAGACCAGGAAGGCACCGACATTGGAGCCGAAATTCAGCAGTTTTGTGTGGGCGGTGGCCTTCAACATGCCGAAACCGGCGAGCGAAACGAAGGCCAGCATCAGGAAAGAGCCGGTGCCGGGGCCGAACACGCCGTCATAAATGGCGATCAGCGGGGCAAGGGTCAGGCCGAACAGGAAAGGCGTCATTCGCTGGTGGCTATCGACGTCGGAAATATTTGGCTTCAGGGCAAAATAAGCGGCAATTGCCACCAGCAGAAACGGCATTAGCGCTTTCAGCACATCGCCCGGCACATAGGTCGCGATAACAGCGCCAATCGCGCCGCCCAGCACCGACATGGCGGCCATCGGCAATTGCTTCTTCAGGTTGACATGGCCCTTGCGGCTATAGGCGATGGTGGCAGAGGCCGAGCCGAACATGCCCTGCAATTTGTTGGTTCCCAGCGTTTCCAGCGGCGGAATACCGGCAATCAGCATGGCCGGAATGGTGATCAACCCGCCGCCACCGGCAATCGAATCGACAAAACCTGCAATGAAGGCGGCAAAAAACAGAAAGATCAGGGCTTGGATGGCAATATCGGTCATGGGAAATCCGGAGAAGAGTTGAATATCAAGCCTCATACTGCATTCCCTGCCAAACGGTAATCGGTTTGAGAGGAAAATTTTCCGTGAGAATGATCTTGACCGTGGGCGGATCGTCTTCGGCTGAAATTGCGGTTTGACCCGGCTCGGGCGCTTCGCTATTCCTGCCCGCCAAGATGTGCGACGGCGCCTGTTCGACAGGCTGGAATCGTCCGGTGCGGCTGACCCAACCAGGGGGCCAATTCCGGAGCTGTCCCAAAGGCCATAGGAGATGCCGGAAAAACCGGCAGCTCCGGCGCTTCGTACATAAAACGAAACGAAGCATGGAGCCTTTTGTCATGGCAGAAAAACTCGGAATCATGGTCTGTGGACATGGTAGCCGCAACCAGAATGCGGCGCGCGAATTCGCTGTCATCGCTGAAGGGCTGAAGGCGCGCAATCCCGACCTGCCGGTCGAATACGGCTATCTGGAATTCTGCAACCCGGTGATCTCGGCGGGCCTCGACAGTCTGCGGGAAAAGGGCGTCACCAGGGTTCTGGCCGTGCCGGGCATGCTGTTTGCCGCGGGCCATGCCAAGAACGATATTCCCTCCGTGCTGAATACCTATCAGGCGCAGAACCCCGGCATGGTGATCAACTATGGACGCGAGCTTGGTATCGACCTGAAGATGATCCGCGCTGCCGGTGACCGCATCCAGGCTGCCGTGGACGAGGCGAATGGGCAACTGGGTTTTGTCGATAAGCATGACACGCTGCTGATGGTGGTCGGGCGGGGCTCTTCCGATCCCGATGCCAATTCCAACGCTACCAAGGTGATGCGGATGCTGTGGGAAGGCATGGGTTTTGGCTGGGGCGAAACCTGTTATTCCGGCGTGACCTTTCCGCTGGTCGAGCCGGGCCTGACCCATGCCGCCAAGCTGGGCTACAAGCGTATTATCGTCTTCCCCTATTTCCTGTTTACCGGCGTGCTGGTGAAGCGAATTTACAGCTATACCGATGACGTGGCGGCCCGCCATCCGGATATCCAGTTCGTCAAGGCCAGCTATCTCAACGATCATCCGCTGGTGCTGGATGCCTTTCAGGACCGGGTGCGCGAAATCCTCGAAGGCGCTGCGGTGATGAACTGCCAGATGTGCAAATACCGCGAACAGGTTTTAGGCTTTGAGGCCGATATCGGCCAGCCGCAGGAAAGCCACCACCATCATGTCGAGGGCATTGGCGGCGGGCTGGAAGACTGTCCGTGCAAGGGCGATTGCGACGCCTCCTGCCGTGATCAGGAGTTCTGTCTCAAGCATGGCCTGCCGTGGACGCCGGTGCATAGCCATGCCGATCCGGCACCGCTGCAACCGGCTTTCGACTATGGCGCTTCGACAACGCTTGGCGGCAAATACGGGCATTTGCTGAATGCCAGCCCCGATGCCGGGCTGGAAGCGGTGATGAATGCGCCGTCCAGCGGCAAGGCGCATGTCCACGAACACGGGCCGGATTGCGGCTGTGGTCATGACCATAGCCACGACCACCATGGGCATGATCATCACGGACATGAGCACCATGACCACACGCATGACCACCATCACGACCATGGACACGCCCACAGCCACACCCATGCGCCTTATCCCCATGCGGATCATCCGCTCGGGCCAAAATCCATGAAGAAGACCTGATGGCCTTATTCGACCGCATCTTGATCGTGGACTGGTCCGGCGCAGCCAAACCGGTGACGGGCAAGAATTCCATCTGGGCCTGCCTTGTCGATTGCGGTGAGGCAGGCCCCGAGATCGTCTGGCTGGAAAACTTCCCCACCCGTGCCGCCTTCATGGCGCGGTTTGAGGACGTCGTCAGCGATGCGCTGGCGGCGGGCAAGCGCCTGCTGGCCGGTTTCGATTTCGCTTTCGGTTATCCCAGGGGTACGGCGGCGCGGGTGACGGGTGCTGCGGATTGGCAAAGCCTGTGGCGCACCATTGCCCGTGAGGTTGAAGACGGTGCTGATAACGCCAATAACCGTTTCGCGCTGGCCGCGCGCTGGAACCGGGACTATTTTGCTCGGGAGCCGCGCTTCTGGGGCAGGCCGCAGGCGCTGGATTTAGACGGTCTGCCCGCAACAAAGCCCGCTGCACCCACCAGCGCGCCTTTTACCATGCGGCTTTCGGAGCGGCATGCGCGCGGCGCAAAATCCGTCTGGCAATTGGCCTATGCTGGGTCGGTCGGCAGCCAGAGCCTGCTGGGCATTGCCCGGCTGAGCCGTTTTCTCGACGGGCATCCGAACCGTGACAAGATTGCGGTCTGGCCGTTTGAGACTGGCTTTACGGCTGGAAATGCGGAAAAACGACAGGGTGCCTTTGGGCGACTCGATGCCCAGCCGGGCAGTTCCTGCGGCAACCATCATGTGGTTTTGGCGGAAATTTATCCCTCGCTGTTTTCGCTGGGGGATCACGAGAATGAAGTGAAGGATGCCGTGCAGGTACGCGGGGTGGCTGTAGCCTTTGCCGGGTTCGATGCGGAGGGGATGTTGGGGAGGCTGTTTGAACGGCCCCACATGCTCTCGGATGAGGAGATTGACGTGACGACGCAGGAAGAGGGCTGGGTGCTGGGCATCGGCCATGAGGATCTGGTTATGGAAGATCTGGCCGCAACAGGTGCGGAGCTTCCGTTAGGCGAGCTGGATGACGCAGCGGAAGAGGTCAGGCAGACCCGAGCGCTCGACTATATCCGCCAGCCAGCCGAGATCTACCGCCAGTCCTTCGAGACCATCCGGCGCGAGGCCAATCTTGACCGGTTTCCTGTCACCATGCAGCCGCTGGTGATCCGCTTGATTCATGCCTGCGGCATGATCGATCTGGCTGATAACATCGTGTTTTCGCAAGGCGCGTTCGAGGCAGGCGCTAAGGCACTTGCCGCCGGTGCGCCCATTCTCTGCGATGCGGAAATGGTTCGGCACGGCATTATCCGCAGTCTTCTGCCAGCGGAAAACGAAGTGATCTGCCTGATCAATGATGTCAGGGTGCGGCCACTGGCTGCCTGGGCAGGCAATACCCGCTCGGCGGCGCAGGTCAATCTTTGGGCTGGTCAGCTGGAAGGCGCTGTCGTGGCCATCGGCAATGCACCGACGGCGCTGTTTCGCCTCCTGGAACTGCTGGATCAGGGCGCACCGCAGCCAGCATTGATCCTCGGTCTGCCTGTCGGTTTTGTCGGGGCGGCTGAAAGCAAGGCAGAGCTTGCCGCCAACAGCCGGGGCGTGCCGTTCATTGCCGTTCAAGGGCGGCGAGGCGGTTCTGCCATGGCATCGGCTGCGGTCAATGCGCTGGCGGGAGGGCTCGGCGCAAATGACTGAGGCCTCCAGCGATCCATGGTTGACCATTATCGGCATCGGTGATGGCAGTCTCGCCAGCCTGACGCCGCAGCAGCTTGCCCATCTCAGCGAAGCCCAGGTGCTGGTGCTCGGTGAACGGTTGGAGCATGCGGTGGCCGATGCCATTCCCCATGTGCGACGCATTCTCACCTGGGGGGCCGGTTTTCGCGAAACGCTGGATCAGCTTCTGGCACTGCGCGGCACGCCGGTCGTGGTGGTGGCAACCGGCGATCCCATGCATTTCGGCATCGGTGCTACGCTGCGGCGCTATGTGCAGCCAGAGGAAATGCGGGTCCTGCCCAGCCCCTCGGCCTTTTCGCTGGCCGCCGCCCGGCTTGGCTGGCCCTTGCAAAGTGTGGCACAGATTTCGCTGCATGGCCGCCCGCTGTCCTATCTCAACCGGCATGTGCTGCCGGGTGCGCGAATCCTCGCCCTGACCTCCAATGCCGAAACGGTTTTCGAGGCTGCCGACCTGCTGGTGCGGCGCGGCTTTGGGGCGTCCATGCTGCATGTGCTGGAACATATGGGCGGTGCGCTGGAGCGCATTCTGCACATCACCGCACAAGACCTGCTGGCGCAGCTGCCGGGGATTGCCGATTTCAACACGCTGGCCGTAGATTGCGCCGGTGCAGGGACGATTCTCTCGCCGGTGCCGGGCCTGCCGGACGATGCCTTCCGTCACGATGGGCAATTGACCAAGCGTGAGGTGAGGGCGGTAACGCTTGCACATCTGGCACCGTTTCCCAATGCGTTGCTCTGGGATGTCGGTGCCGGTTGCGGCTCCATCGCCATTGAATGGTTGCGCGCTGGCATGGGCACCCGTGCTATCGCAATCGAGCCGAAGCCCGAGCGGCTGGCGATGATGCGCGACAATGCCGAGGTGCTGGGCGTGCCGGATCTGGAGATTGTCGAGGCCGAAGCACCGGCGGGACTGCTGAAGCTTGATCCGCCGGATGTGATTTTCATCGGCGGCGGCATCAACACTGAAGGTCTGTTTGAGGCCTGCTGGCAGGCGCTGAAGCCAGGCGGACGGCTGGTCGCCAATGCCGTGACGCTGGAAGGCGAGGCACAGCTTGTGACGTTGCGCGGCCTGCATGGCGGTGAGATGAGCCGGATTTCCGTGTCGCGCGCAGCACCCGTCGGTCGGTTCTGCGGCTGGAAATCGCTGATGCCGGTGACAACATGGAGTGTTTCCAAATGACGGGTAAACTCTATGGTCTGGGCCTTGGCCCCGGCGATCCGGAACTGATGACCTTGAAGGCGCATCGCATCCTGACCTCCGTTTCGGTGATTGCCTATCCGGCACCGGATACCGGCCCAAGCTTTGCCCGTCAGATTGCCGCGCCCTATCTGCGGGCCGACCAGCTTGAGGTGCCTATGATCGTGCCGATGCGGGTGGAGCGCTATCCGGCCCAGGAAATTTATGACGCTGCCGCTGTGACCCTGTCGCATCATCTGGATGCTGGTTCGGATGTGGCGGTGCTGTGCGAGGGTGATCCGTTTTTCTACGGCTCGTTCATGTATCTGTTCGAGCGGCTGGCGCATCGCTATCCGACCGAAGTCGTTCCCGGCGTCTCGTCGATGATGGCCGCCGCCGCTGCCTATGGCCGACCGCTGGCGGCCCGCAACGATGTGCTGACTGTGTTGCCAGGCCCGCTGGAGGATGATGTCCTGCGCAGCCGGATCGAAAGCGCCTCTGCCGTCGCCATCATTAAACTGGGACGGCATTTCCCCCGCATTCGAGCACTGATCGACGCCATGGGCCTGACGGCAAATGCCGGTTATGTCGAGCGGGTGTCGCTGCAAAGCGAGCGCCTGCTGCCGCTGGGCGATGTCGCAGAATATGTTGCCCCGTATTTCTCGATGATCCTGATTTACAAGGGGGCAGAGGGCTGGGCGCTCAGTGCGGCTCCGCAAACGGAAAGACTTTGATGACGACGCCCCAAAAAACCGGCAATACAAAACCCGCTATTGTCATTCTGATGCCAACGGCGCTGGCCTTGGCGCGGCGCATTGTCGAGGCCGTTGGCGGTGAGGTTCACGCCGCCGCCTCCCGTGTGGAAGGGGCTGATCAGACCTTTGACGATGTGAAAAGCCATGTCCGGGCGTTGTTTTCTGCGGGCCGTCCGATCATTGCTGTCATGGCATCGGGTGCCTTGATCCGGCTGCTGGCCCCATTGCTTGCCGACAAACAGTCCGAACCGCCGGTGCTCTGCGTGTCCGAGGATGGCGCTTCCGTCGTGCCACTGCTGGGCGGCCATCACGGTGCCAATGACATGGCGCGAGCGGTGGCTAAGGCCCTGGATGCCCATGCGGCAATTACCACGGCGGGTGATCTGCGGTTTGGTGTGGCTTTGGATGTGCCGCCTGAGGGCTATGTGCTGGCCAATCCCGAACAGGCCAAGACCGTCATGGCCGAACTGGTGGCCGGGGCAAGTGTCCGTCTGGTTGGCGATGCGGAGTGGCTGGCGGCGTCCCGCCTTGCCTTTGACGACGAGGGCAAGGTGACGCTGACCGTCACCGATCAGCGCAGAACGGCGGGGCCGCTGGAACTGGTTTATCACCCGAATACCCTGGTGCTGGGCATGGGTTGCGAGCGCCATGCCTCCGTTGAAGAGGCGATTGCCCTGGCGCAGCAGGCATTGGATATATCGGGTCTTGCCGCCGAAAGCCTTGCCGCCGTGGCCTCGATTGACGTTAAAGCCGATGAGGCGGCAATCCATGCGGTGGCCGCGCATTTCGGTGTGCCCGCCCGGTTCTTTTCCGCCGAGCGGCTGGAACAGGAATGGCCCCGGATGCAAAATCCATCGGACGTGGTGTTTGCCGAAGTCGGTTGCCACGGCGTGGCGGAGGGTGCTGCGCTGGTGGTGGCCGGTTCGGATGGGGTGCTGGTTCTGCCCAAGATCAAATCGAAAGGCGTCACCGCTGCGCTTGGCCGCAGCGCACAGCCCATCAAAGTCGAAAACCTTGGCCGCGCCCGTGGGACATTGTTCGTGGTCGGCATCGGGCCGGGGTCGGAAGGCTGGCGCTCGCCGGAAGTCTCGCGCATGGTGGCCGCGTCGAGTGATCTCGTTGGCTATTCGCTTTATCTCGACCTGCTGGGATCGCTCACTGATGGCAAGGCGCGGCATGATTTCGACCTTGGCAAGGAAGAAGCCCGCGTGGTCCATGCCATGGAACTGGCGGGCGAGGGCAAGACGGTGGCGCTGGTCTGTTCCGGCGATGCCGGCATTTATGCCATGGCGACGCTGGTGTTTGAGCTGTTGGACAAGGGCGGAATTTCTGCGGGCGCGCAGCGGATCGAGGTGCAGGTTTCGCCGGGCATTTCCGCGCTTCAGGCTGCCGCCGCCCGGATCGGCGCGCCGCTTGGCCATGATTTCTGCACCATTTCGCTATCGGACCTGTTGACGCCCTGGGAGCATATCCAGCGCCGGGTGAGGGCGGCGGGCGAGGGCGATTTCGTCATCGCCTTTTACAATCCGGTGTCGATGAAGCGGCGCACGCAGCTGGCCTATGCCCGCGACCAGCTCCTCACGTATCGCCCGGCTGACACACCGGTCATTCTCGCCACCAATCTTGGCCGTCCTGGCGAGACGGTGCGGGTGGTGCCACTGGCTGGCTTGAATGTCGATGATGTCGATATGCTGACGGTGGTCATCGTCGGTTCGTCAGAAAGCCGCACCGTCAAAACCGGTGACGGAAAGACCTGGGTTTACACGCCGCGCGGCTATTCCGGCAAGGCGGGTACGGCGATGGCTAATAGAGGCTGATCTATGTCAATAGAAATGTTGCTCAGTTGCCTTTTACGTTATGCCCCTTTGTCTGGGTTTCTTGCTGCTTTTGCAGCATTTTTCGTCGGCTGGGATCAGTCTCGTGCTCGTCGGCGAGAGCAAATTATTGCAAGCAAAAACAAGAGAATTGAGCTTCTAATTACTACTATTGGTGATGTGATACGTGTCGCCCGTGCATGGGAGTTGGGATTGAATAAGGAAGATGCTCCTTATGAAATGGAATCTCAATCTTATAGAGCGGTCGCCATAGCTCAAGCATTGTTGATATCAGACGATCCGACGGAAAAGGCTCTGATAGATGCACTTGAGAAATTCAAAGGATCTAGGAGTGGAAACGTCAAAGAGGAAAGTGAAACATTATTAAATTGCACGCGGTCGGTTGTTGAGCGAATTCGGAAATCTAAGAAGGTACAGTTTTAAATGACAGTTTATTTCATCGGTGCCGGTCCAGGTGCACCCGACCTGATCACCGTGCGGGGCTTGAGGCTGATTGAGCGCTGCCCGGTCTGCCTTTATGCGGGATCGCTGGTGCCGGAGGAAATCGTCAAGGCCGCGCCTGCTGATGCCCTGGTCAAGGATACCGCGCCGATGCATCTGGATGAGATCATCACCGAGATCCAGGCGGCCCATGCACGGGGCCAGGATGTGGCGCGGGTCCATTCCGGCGATCCGGCCATCTACGGGGCGATTGCCGAACAGATGCGCAGGCTGGACGCGCTGGATATTCCCTATGACGTGGTGCCGGGCGTGCCCGCCTTTGCGGCGGCGGCTGCAAGGTTGAAGACCGAATTGACCCTGCCGGAAGTGGCCCAGACGGTCATCATTACCCGCACGGAGATGAAGGCGTCGTCGATGCCGGAATTCGAAACGCTTGAAATCCTCGGTAAATCCCGCGCCACGCTGGCCATTCATCTGTCGATCCGCAATCTCAACCATATCCGCGAGACCCTGACGCCTTACTATGGCGAGGATTGCCCGGTGGTGATTGCCTACCGCGCCACATGGCCGGATGAATTGTTCATTCGCACCACGCTGAAGGACATGGCGGAGGAGGTGCGCAAGGCGAAGATTACCCGAACGGCGCTGGTCATGGTCGGCAAGGTGTTTGGCGATGTCGCCTTCCGCGACAGCGATCTCTACAATTCTGATTTTTCCCATGTGCTGCGCAATGTGGGCAAGAAGGGTGTATCCAAGAAAAACCAGGCCGTCTGACGGCAACAGTGGTTGCGGGATGGCGCAAGGCCGCTATTGTCCCGTCAAAGGATATATAAAGGACAGCGCGATGCATAAGGTGATTTTCGATACGGACCCCGGCGTTGACGATGCCATGGCACTGCTGTTTCTGCATCACCATGCGGATATCGATCTGCTGGGCATTACCACAGTGTTCGGCAATGCCACGATCGAGACCACGACCCGCAATGCGCTCTATCTCAAGCAGGAGTGGAATATCGAGGCGCCTGTTGCTAGGGGTGCTGGCGAAACCTTCATTCCGCATCGCGTTAGCCATGAGCCGCCGAAATTCATTCACGGCGATGATGGTCTTGGCAATATCGGCGTGCCGGATGCCGTGGACGTGCCGCTTGATCCGCGCCCGGCACATCGCTTCATCGTCGAGACCATCCGCGCCAATCCAGGCGAGGTGCGGATCGTCGCCGTTGGTCGAATGACCAACCTTGCCAATGCCTTGAAGGAAGATCCTGAGATCGTTTCTCTGGTCAAGGACGTGGTCATTATGGGCGGCGCCTTCGATATCAACGGCAATGTGACGCCCGCCGCCGAGGCCAATATCCACGGCGACCCGGAAGCGGCCGATATTGTCTTCACCGCCGGCTGGCCGGTGGTGGTGGTTGGTCTTGATGTAACGACGAAAACCGTGATGACCCGCCAGGCGCTGTCCGACATCCGCGACGCGGCGGGCATGCGGGCGCAATTGCTGTTCGATCTGTCCCAATTCTACATCAAATTCTATGAGAGCCGGGTGCCTGATGGCATGGTGGTGCATGACAGCTGCGCCTGTGTGTATGTGGTGGCGCCGGAGCTGTTCACCACCCGCAGCGGCTCGATCCGCGTGGTCTGCGGCGGCATTGCCGATGGCCAGACCATCCAGAAGCCCGACAGCATGGGGTTTGGTCCCAGTGATTGGGATGACCTGCCAAGCCAGACGATCTGCACCGATATCGAGGCCGAAGCAGTGCTGAAACTGATCCATGATACGATCGTTTCGGTCCAGGAAGCATAAGTCTCCTGCATAATTCCTTAAATCGGAATCGATTTAAGGAGAAAATTATGCAGCAAATATAAAGCGCTACAGCGCCGTGCGCTGTAGCGCATAATTCGGTAGAACATTGTCAGAGTAGCGATGTCCGCCGTGGCTGCTCCCAAAAGACAGGGTTTGGAAAGCAGATGGACATAAGACCTGCGATGAGATCGGACTTTCCGATGCTGGCAAATCTCATCACCGAACTCGGCTATCCCAGTTTGGTTGAAGATATTGCAATGCGGATGGAGGTCATCGCAGGCCGCGATGATTACGCTGCGTTTGTTTCAGTCGAACAAACTGTGGTTGCCGGAATGATCGGCGTTTCTGTTTCGCCATCCTTTTACCGCAGCGGTCTTGGTGGTGCCATCATCGCCCTGGTTGTCTCGCCTGATTTTCGAGGACAAGGAATCGCGGTTTCACTTGTCGCCCACGCAGAGCAATGGCTTCGCGAAAGAGGTGCAGATCGGGTGACAATAAATCCCAGCAACCATCGTCTCCCTGCTCATCGGCTTTATCATCGCCTGGGCTACGAAAATACGGGGATACGCTTTACAAAAGCACTGTGACGCATGTTTCCCAGAGTTTGTCAGGGAAAAGTGGAATCCACTTTTCCTGGAAACGCTCTATTTCGCACCGCCCCATGTGTTAACCGATGAAGAGTAGACAATAAATCAATATATTCATGGTTTATTAGCCAGGAAGCCAGAATGCCCGCCTCATCGGGGAGTTGGCACCATTAAATTGGGTGGTGTCTGCGTTGTGTCCGATGAGTGAGCATGTTGAGATGATGTCTGGTGTAATTTCTTATCCAAAGCCAGAGGCAGGATTTCTTAAACAGGTTGTCGTTTAACGAGAGAATTATGCAGAAAATATAAAGTGTTACAGCGTTCCTTGTGCGGTTTTCCAAAACGCGGGCGCTGTGGCGCGGCGTGCGGACAGAAATGATCAATAGGTTTTAGTCTCAATCTATGCTTTCATTAGAATGTAATGTTAGGGGTCGGATTGAATGTCTTTCGTTTGGAATGCTCCAGTGGCTTCACGAATGGATCTGCCCAAGGGCCGGGTGACCATTTCGCAGGGACAATTTGCCGTCAGCGACGATCCCGGTACGGTGATGACAACGGTGCTTGGTTCCTGCGTCGCGGCCTGTATTCGCGATCCTGTGCTGGGCCTCGGCGGTATGAATCATTTCGTATTACCGGGTCCGGTTGCCAAGGGCATGAGCAAGAGCGAGGCGGCGCGGTATGGCTGCCAGTTGATGGAGCTTCTTGTTGACGGATTGCTGGCGCGTGGCGCAAATGTCTGGCGGTTGGAGGCAAAGATTTTTGGTGGCGCCAGTCCCGGCAATTCCTTCTATAATGTGGGAGCGCGCAATTTCGATTTCGCACGGCAGTTTCTGGCAGCAAATGGTATTGCGGTCATTGAGGAAAATGTCGGCGGCCCCTATGGTTGCAAGCTCGAATATTGGCCCTATTCGGGCAAGGCCAATTGCATGCCGCTCACCGGACGCATGGGTGGGAAGCCTAAGGTTACGGCCATTCGGTCGTCAGTTCAGAAGATCTGAGGATATCGCCTTTACCTGGGCGAAAAATCCAAAGTAAATCAAGTTGATATCTCAATCTGTCGTCAAGTCGCCGGACGGGCGATCATCACCACGGGCAATCCCAATTTTCGCGCCGCGATAATCTTGCCATAGCTTGCCTCGCCGCCTGAATTGCGGGTCACGAGATGGGTGATGGCATGGCTTTGCAGCAGGGCTTTTTCCGCTTCCCAATCCGCCGCCGCTTTGCCGAGAATGAGGTCGGCATGGGTAAAGGGCAGCGGTGTAGAAGGCGCATCCACCATGCGGATCACGAAGTGGCAATCCGTTCGCCGTGCAAATAGGTCGATATATTGCCGCCCCAGCGCCAGGAAGACCCTGGCTCCTTCCGGCAACGTCTGGGCCGCCGCTTCCAACGTCTCGACCATGATCCAGCGGTCATCGGCTTGTTGCAGCCATTGCGGTCGCAGATGCACGGTCAGCGGTACCTCTGCTTTCCGGCAGGCTTCGATGGCATTGGCGGATATTTGCCGGGCAAAGGGATGTGTGGCGTCGATCACCCTGGTAATGCCTTCGCCCCTCAGATAGGCCGCCAGCCCATCGATACCGCCGAAACCACCAATGCGGACGTCTCCGGCCAGACTGGCCGGATATTCGGTGCGTCCGGCAAGTGCGGTAATGACGAAAGCCTCGCCTCGCTCCACCAGTTCTGCGGCAAGCTTTGCCGCCTCTGCTGTGCCGCCGAGAATGAGGATGCGTTCAGGAAGCGATGGCAAGGATCGCTCCCGCTCGGTCGGTGACGATCACATCGACGGCGATATCGGCACCGCGCAGGACCGAAAGAGCTGTCTGTCTTGCCCTTTGCGCAATCGGTGTTGCCATGTCCAGATTGTTTTGCCGGGTGATGTCGAGGATTTCCAGGGCGGTGTTGGCAGACCTGATCTTTTCCTTGATGTCTTGCGAGAGAGGATGATCGGACATCAATGTTTCCATGAAGGAATTGTCGATCTGGCTGCGGGCGGAATGCAGATCCAGCGCGCCTTGCGCCAGCTTGCTCAACTTGGCAAATCCACCCGCAATTGTCAGCCGGGACACGGGGTGCTGGCGTAGATATTTGAGCAGACCACCGGCAAAATCACCCATGTCCAGCAGCGCTTCCTGCGGCAGGCCGTAAAGCTGCTGCGCGGTGCGCTCTGATGTTGAGCCAGTGGCACCCAGTACATGCGGAAGTCCCATGGCGCGTGCCACATCGATGCCGCGATGGATGGAGTGAATCCAGGCCGCACAGGAAAATGGATTGACGATGCCGGTCGTCCCAAGCACCGAAAGCCCGCCGATAATGCCCAGGCGCGGGTTCCATGTCTTTTCCGCCAGTGCCTGACCACCGGGAATGGAAATGGTTATTTCCACATCGGGCGCCACACCATGCTGTTTGGCCAGCGCCTCCACCTCGGCCGCCATCATTGTGCGCGGGACAGGGTTGATGGCCGGCTCGCCAATGGCCAGCGGCAGGCCGGGCCGCGTCACCGTGCCGACGCCGTCGCCTGCCACGAAGCGGATGCCAGAACCAGCAGTGAGACGCCGTATAGTGGCGATCACGGTTGCGCCATGGGTCACATCAGGGTCGTCGCCCGCGTCCTTGATGATACCCGCTGAGGCTTGGCCACCCGCGATCTGTTCATAGGCGAGCGCAAAGGCCGGTTCCTGCCCGCCCGGCAGGCGGATCGACACTGGATCGGGAAATTCACCGGTCAAAAGCGCCGTCAGTGCTGCCTTGGTCGCGGCTGTCGCGCAGGCGCCCGTGGTCCAGCCCTTGCGCAGCGGTCCATTCGGCTTGCGCGAAGCGGCGGCATTGGGTGTTTCGGTGGGCGGCGCGGCTTCGGTCATGGCTCTTTATAGGCAAGGCTTGCGGCGGGGGAAAGATGGGGGCGTCCTTTGCCGCTCATTCGGACAAATCATCTTCATGGCGGTATAATTTTCCCTGCCAACCGATTTCGGTTTGCAGAATTATGCAGTAGATCTTCTGACCATGATGCAAGATGTTTTCAAGCCTTTGCCACCGTTGCAGCCGGGCCATGTCTGGCTGGCGGGGGCAGGGCCGGGTGATCCAGGTCTGTTGACGCTTTTGGCGGTGCGTGGCCTGTCCATGGCTGATGTGATTGTTCATGACGCGCTGGTGGATGAGGCTTGCCTTGCTTACGCCAATCCGGGTGCGGTGCTGGAATATGCGGGTAAGCGTGGCGGAAAGCCCTCGGCCCGGCAGCGCGATATTTCCCTGCGATTGGTGGAACTGGCCAAATCCGGCAAGCGGGTGCTGCGGCTGAAAGGCGGAGACCCTTTCGTGTTCGGGCGCGGCGGTGAGGAAGCGTTGACCCTGGTCGAGCATGGCGTGCCGTTTCGCATCGTACCCGGCATTACGGCGGGTATCGGCGGGCTGGCCTATGCGGGCATTCCCGTCACTCACCGCGAGGTCAACCATGCTGTCACCTTCCTGACTGGCCATGATTCGTCTGGGGCCATGCCTGATGGCATTGACTGGAAGGCGGTCGCCAAGGGCTCGCGGGTGATTGTCATGTATATGGCGATGAAGCATATGGGCCATATCGCCGCGCAATTGATGGCGGCAGGCCGCCAGCCTGAAGAACCGCTGGCCTTCGTCTGCGATGCTGCAACGGACCGGCAACGGGTGCTGGAAACCACGCTGGGTGAGGCCGATGCCGCAATGCAGGCCGCAGGCATCCAGCCACCCGCCATTGTGGTGCTGGGCGACGTGGTACGGCTTCGCCCCTCGCTGGACTGGCTGGGTGCCTTGTCGGGCCGCCCCCTGCAACCGGCCCCCTTTGCCAATCGAAGCCTGAAGGACACGGCATGAGTGGCCTTTTGATTGCCGCGCCGGCCTCCGGGTCAGGCAAGACCACCGTCACGCTGGGCCTGTTGCGCGCCTTGAGCGAGGCCGGGCATAAGCTGGCACCGGGCAAAGCCGGGCCGGATTATATCGATCCGGCCTTTCATGCGGCGGCAAGCGGTGAGACCTGCCTGAATTTCGACCCCTGGGCGATGCGACCGGAACTGATCGCCGCCAATGCCGCCCTGCACCGTCAGGGTGGCCGGACCCTGGTGGTCGAGGCAATGATGGGGCTTTACGACGGGGCAGCGGATGGCACCGGCTCGGCGGCGGATCTTGCCCTGATGCTGGGTCTGTCGGTGGTGCTGGTGGTTGATTGTGCCCGCACCTCGCATTCCGTCGCTGCCTTGGTAAAGGGCTTTGCCGATTTCAGGCCCGGTCTGCTGATGGTCGGTGTTATCGTCAACCGGGTCGCCAGCGACCGGCATGAGGCGATGCTGCGCCAGGCCCTGGAGACAATCCGCATGCCGGTGCTGGGCGTGATCCGCACCGATACGGGGCTTGCCCTGCCGGAGCGGCATCTGGGACTGGTGCAGGCGGCGGAGCAGACCGATCTTGAAGGCTTTATCAGCCATGCCGCGCAGGTGGTGGCAAAAGGCTGTGATCTCGACGCTATCATTCGGGCTGCGGTTCGCAGCCCTGATCCGGTCTCGGATGCCAATATTGCCCGGCTTGCGCCGCTTGGTCGCCATATCGCCGTGGCGCGAGATGAGGCTTTTGCCTTTTGCTATGAGCATATGCTGCTGGGCTGGCGGCGACGGGGCGCGCAGATCAGCTTCTTTTCGCCCTTGCAGGATGAGGCCCCGGCAGATGATGCCGATGCGATCTATCTGCCCGGCGGTTATCCCGAACTTCATGCTGGGCGGATCGCCAATGCCCAACGGTTCCGGGCGGCTATGCAAAAAGCAGCGGCAGGGCCGGTGAAGATTTACGGGGAATGCGGTGGCTATATGGTGCTGGGCGAGGGGTTGACCGACGCGGATGGAACCGACCATGCGATGCTGGGGCTTTTACCGCTGAAAACCAGCTTTGCCACGCGAAAGCGCCATCTGGGCTACCGGCTTTTGCGGCCATTGGCAGGAGATTTCTTTGCCCATGCCATGACCGGCCACGAGTTTCATTATTCGACCGTGATCGAGGAAGGCGAGGGAGACCGGCTGTTTGCCGCCGAGGATGCCCTGGGCGTCTCCCTGGGGCAGGTCGGATTGCGACGCGCCAATGTAGCTGGCTCCTATATGCATCTGATCGACCGTGCGGGCGAGAGCCGGGCATGACAGTACAGCCCGGCCAAACCATTGCCCATGGCGGCGGCCTTGCGGCAGCAGCGCGTCTTTATGGCGGGAGCGTTGAAGACTGGCTGGACTTGTCCACCGGGATCAATCCCTGTCCACCGGATCTGCCCGCCATCGATGCCCGCGCCTGGCACCGTCTGCCGGACCGCGAACGCGAGGACACCGCCCGTCTCGCGGCGCGGGATTTTTATCGCAGCGGCACCGTTCTGCCGCTACCGGTTCCCGGCACGCAATCAGTCATCCAGCTTTTGCCGAAGTTGATGGATGCAGGCAGGCGCGCCGCCATTCTCAGCCCCACCTATGGGGAATATGCCCGCAGCCTCACGCTGGCCGGTATCTCTGTCGATGCGGTGGACAGTCTTGAGGCAATGACATCCGCCCATGGATTGGCGGTGGTGGTTAACCCCAACAATCCCACCGGGCGTCAGATTGGACGAGCTGAATTGGTCGCCGTTGCGCAGCGCATGGCGGTTGATGGCGGTCTTTTGCTGGTGGACGAAGCCTTTGCCGATGCGCAGCCGGAGCAGTCTCTTGCGCCGCTTGTGGCTGAGCACGCCAATCTGGTCTTGTTTCGCTCTTTCGGCAAATTCTTCGGTCTGGCTGGCTTGAGGCTGGGCTTTGTGATTGCCGATCAGGTGATGTTGGACCGCTTTGCCTGTTGGCTTGGTCCCTGGGCGGTATCCGGCCCAGCTTTGTCGGTGGCAACCCAACTGTTCAGTGCCGATCACCATGCGCTTCGCACTCAGATTGTTGCCCGTAAGGCAGCACTTGATGCGGTTTTGGCGCAGTCAGGTCTGACGGTTATCGGTAGCACGCCGCTGTTTGCGCTTGTGGAGCACACGGATGCGGCCAATTTGCATGCTCATCTGGCGCGCGTGCATATCCTGACCCGGATTTTTGAGTATGCGCCGGGCTGGCTGCGGATCGGTCTGACGCCCGACGAAGACGCCGATGCGCGGCTTCTGGCCGCCTTGCAGGCTTTTCGCTCATGATGGAGGCAAATCTGCTTATCCTGTTGTTGGCGCTGGTGCTTGACCGCGTGGTTGGCGATCCGCCCTGGTTATGGGCGCGCCTGCCGCATCCGGTCGTGCTGTTCGGCAAATGCATTGCCGCATTCGAATGGCTGCTGAACCGGCCTGTTCTGGCCGATCCGCTACGCAAGGCGGGTGGCGTTGTGGCGATTGTGCTTCTGCTGCTGGCAAGCCTTGGCGTCGGATATGGGCTGCATCGCCTGTTTGCGGCACTTGGATTTCTCGGGATGCTGCTGGAAATTGCCGTCACGGCGGTGTTCTTGGCGCAGAAAAGTCTGCTGGACCATGTGAAGGCCGTCGCCGATGGCTTGCAGCATGAGGGGCTTGCCGGTGGTCGCCGGGCCGTGTCGATGATTGTCGGGCGCGATCCCGATGTGCTTGATGAGGCCGGTGTGGCGCGCGCTGCGCTGGAAAGCCTTGCGGAAAACTTTGCCGACGGGGTGGTGGCACCTGCCTTCTGGTATGGCCTGCTCGGCCTGCCGGGTCTGCTTGCCTATAAAATGCTGAACACCGCCGATTCGATGATCGGCCATAAATCCGAGCGCTACTTGCAGTTCGGCTGGGCCTCTGCCCGGCTGGACGATTTGGCCAATTGGCCTGCGGCCCGGCTTGCCGGCATATTGATCGTCTGCGCTGCCGGCGTTGGCAAGGGCATCGCGGCGGCCAAAAGATGTTTCATGGTGATGATGGCTGATCACGGCCTGCATCGCTCGCCAAATTCCGGTTGGCCGGAAGCAGCGGCGGCGGGTGGGCTGGATGTGGCGCTGGCGGGACCGCGTATTTATGCCGGAGACGCGGTCAACGAGCCAATGATGAATGCCGCGGGCCAACGCGCCATTGGTGGTGCGGATATCCGGCGGGGTCTTTTGCTGATTGACGGTGCCTGGCGCATCGGTGTTGGCATTTTGCTACTGCTGGCCCTGTTGTGACGGATAACCTGCTGTTTTTTGTGGCATGTATCGTCACTGTCATGCACTTATGGTGAAGCTGATCCGGTGAAATGCAGGATTCGTTTGCGGCAGGCTGCCGCGAACCGAACGGGGCGCGAGTATGAGTGATATTGAAGAACAGCTACGCCCGCGTCATTTCCGTGATGATGAAAAGGCCGATATCTACGACGAGGACGGTTCGATCCGCAGCGATTTTCGCGCTCTGGTCGGTGCCGCTATTGCCGATCGCGATGTGCTGTTCCTGCGCAAGGAAGTTGCGCATCTGCACGAATCGGAAATGGGCGACCTGATCGAAGCGATCCAGCCGGATCAGCGTTTGGCGCTGATTACCCTTCTGGGTGACGATTTCGACATGACGGCGCTGACCGAGGTGGATGACGCCATCCGTCTGCAGATCGTCGACCAGATGCCGAACGAGCAGATCGCCGCAGCTATCGGCGATCTCGATTCGGACGATGCGGTCTACATTCTCGAAGACCTCGACCAGGAAGACCGCGACGAGATCCTCGCGCAATTGCCGTTTACCGAGCGGGTGCGGTTGCGCCGCGCCCTGGATTACCCGGAAAGCTCCGCCGGACGGCGTATGCAGTCGGAATTCGTGGCCGTTCCGCCGTTCTGGGCGGTGGGCCAGACCATCGACTATATGCGCGAAGAAGAAGGTCTGCCCGAGAGCTTCACTCAGATCTTCGTCATCGATCCCACCTTCAAGCTGCTGGGCGTGGTCGATCTCGACCGTATCCTGCGCACCAAGCGACAGGTGAAGATCGAAACCATCATGCGCGAGACCAACCATCCGATCCCGGCCGAAATGGACCAGGAAGAGGCGGCGCAGCTCTTCGAGCAATACGACCTTCTCTCCGCCGCCGTGGTCGATGAAGGTGGACGCCTGGTGGGCGTGCTGACCATTGATGACGTGGTTGACGTGATCCAGGAAGAGGCCGAGGAAGACCTGATGCGCCTGGGCGGCGTCGGCGATGAAGAATTGTCGGACAGCATTCCAGAGACCTCCCGCTCGCGCGTGCCATGGCTGCTGGTCAACCTGCTGACCGCATTTTTGGCGGCTTCGGTGATCTCGCTGTTTGAGGCAACCATTGAGCAGATCGTCGCGCTGGCCGTGTTGATGCCGATTGTGGCGGGCATGGGCGGCAATGCCGGATCGCAGACCATGACCGTGACGGTGCGAGCGCTCGCCACCCGTAATCTCGACATTCACAATGCCTGGCGGGTGGTGAGACGCGAAGCGGGCGTCGGGTTGTTGAACGGAGTGATCTTCGGCATCTTGATCGGCGTCATTGCCGGGTTCTGGTTCCATGATGCCAATATCGGCGGCATCATTGCCTCGGCCATGCTGATCAATATGATGGCCGCTGCCATTGCTGGCATTCTCATTCCGTTATTGCTGGACAAGATCGGTGCCGACCCGGCGGTTTCCTCGGCGGTTTTCGTGACCACCGTCACCGATATTACCGGGTTCTTTTCGTTTCTCGGGCTGGCCACCTGGTGGTTTGCGATCTAGGCCTTTGAACACCCCATCTGCAATTGGAAAAATCTGTAAAAGCAGCGAGATGTTCCCCGCTTGAGGCAGCGAGGTGAACAAAAATTGACTTTTACGTCAAAGTTAATATGATTATCGACTTGAGCGATACGGAACACCATGGCCTTGAAAAAATCTTACAGCATCACCGAGTTGACCCGCGAATTCGGCGTTTCGACCCGTACTCTTCGTTTCTACGAGGATGAGGGGTTGATCCAGCCGGAACGCAAGGGCCGTACCCGTGTCTACCGGGGTGCCGACCGCCATCTTCTGAAAGAAATTCTGCGCGCTCGTCGCATCGGCTTTACGGTAGCAGATATTCGCGAAATCATCCATGTCTATAAGCAGCCGCCGGGCGAGGTTGGCCAATTGAAGCTGATGATGAAGCGTATCGATGAAAAGCGTGACGATTTGCGCCAGAAGCGTAAGGATATCGAGGAGACGTTGGCCGAACTGGATCAGGCCGAAGAGGCCTGCCTGACCCGTCTGGTGGAAATTGGTGTCGGTTCATAGAGCGAGCCGACACCCTTTTTGCTAATTTCATCGCTTCCGGTATTCCGTCAAAGCCAGCGGCGTGTGTGCTGGCAGTAGCGTTCGAAATCGACGCCGAACCGTACCAATAGATGCATTTCCTCACAGCGGATAGCGACCATGGTCGTCAACATGGCGGTGAGGGGCGCTGCCAGGACCAGCCAGACATTGCCGAGAATCATTCCCGCCGCGACCATCAGCAGCGTATAGCCGAGATAGATCGGATTGCGGGAATAGCGGTAAGGCCCCTCTGTCACCAGCCGCCGGGCGCGCTGGTGCTGGCTAAGGGGTGTATAGTTGGACATCAGGGTCTTGATGGCCCAGAAATCGATGGCGATTGCACCGGTGGCGATCATTGCGCCGGTCATCCACATGACGGGCCCCTGGTCCTCGAAAGGACTGACAGGGGCAACATAGGCATCTAGAAAAAAAGCAATGACACAGGCGCCGACATAAAGAAGCGGCGGCCATGGGTATTTCAGCGGCTTCATGCGATAGGCGTTCATGTTAGGACCCTTTATTGGCTGGCGATCGTGCATTCCCGCGCCAGTTTCAGGACCCTTTCATCTTGCGCCGCTATGATTGCCCCAGACTGGAGCGGTTCGAGTATATTTCCGGTCTGCAACTTCTCCAGTGTGCAGCCGCAGAACCTTTGGCAAAAGCCAGCGTCGTTATTGCCTGCCGTGCAGGATTGCTGGCAACTGCGGTCATAGGCTGCCGCTCTGTCGGGTGGGGGCGGGGTGACGACCAGCGTCGCCAGATAGACGAGAGCGATCAGTACTGGCTGATGCAACAGGTAGAAGACCAGGCTATGACGGCCCGCAAGTGAGAGCAATTTCGGGCCGGACGGCCAGGCTGCCAGCTTTTGCCACAGGCCGAACCGCAGGGCGAGGCGGGCGCTGGCAATGCCAAACAATACGGCGGCAAACCATGGAAAAACAGGAACATAGTCATTTGAACGCGGGATGGTCTCGGATAGGCCAAGCCACCAGAAATAGGGTGCGTCGAACACAGCCGAGCGCGCATAGAATGGCAGGATCAGCGTGGCAATTGCCGCGCCCAGCGTGACGACCACCGGCAGGCGAATGAAGGCCAGGCCGAGCAGGCTCATCAGCGCGATGGCATGCAGAATGCCGAAGAAGATCCAGCCTGCCCCCATGGCCAGATAGGTGGCAACGGATATGGCAAAGGCGCTTGCGGCGATCTGCGCCAGCCGCTTGCCGAACGGCTTCCAACGGATGCCATTTCGATGCGCCAGCACCAGACCGATGCCGACCAGGAACAGAAAGGTCGAGGCAATGCAGCGGGCATAGATCTTCAGAACCCCGGTTTCCGCCGTGCCCACAGGCAGATAGCCGAAGAATTCCAGATCCCAGCTGAAGTGATAGGAAGCCATAGCCAGCAGCGCGAGCCCGCGCATTGCATCGAGCAGGCCGATGCGGGTGGTGGATTTGGCGGGGGTGGATTTGGCGGGAAGGGGAGATTCGGTTGGAAAAGCCACGCGATGTCCTGAAACAGCTATCTACAGCGACCGGACATGCTGGGATGGCAAGTGGTCACCGGGGCAGATCATGCCCTTGGTTCGAGTTATGCCAAGGTCATTTTAATGACACCTGGCATCACGGTCCTTTACGACATTCCAGATGACCTGTCGCCATCGGTTGCAGGGTGGGGGCTGGTTTGAAGGCTTGCTGTCATCTGTCCTGGCGCGGAGAGCGGATTTTTCAGCATGGCGGCCAGCCGGGCATTGGAGAAGAACTGGCGATGCACCAGCACGAAGAAAATCAGCACCGTGGTTGCCATGAACATGTAAGCGTTCAGGAACCAGCCGAGATAGCCCATGGACATGAAGATTGCCCGCAGGCCCGAATTGAAATTCTGCGCGGCGATGACATTCATGGCAATCACAGTTTCGGCGGCGTCTTCGGCTGCGGCCGGGTCCTGGCGAACCTCCGCATGCATGGGCAGGCCGCCAAACAGAATGGTGCAATAGTTGAACAGGCGATAGGACCAGCCGAATTTGAAGAAAGAATAGCCGAAAATCGCAATCAGCCCGCAGACTTTCAATTCAAATGCGGCCCGCCCGCCCGCGCCGAATAAAGGCAGGTCCCGCAACACCAGATCGACCTTTTCGGTGGCGCCCAGCATCGCAAAACAGCCGCCGATGGCGATGATCGAGGTCGAGGCAAAGAAGGCGGTACCGTTTTGCAAGCCGGCGAGAATCTGCGTGTCGATCATCCGCAGGTCGCGCTTCAGCGCATTGAATATCCAGGCGCGGCGGCGCTCCGCCATGATCCGGCTGAGGCTGAGGCGGGATTTGATCAGACGGCCATTGGTTAAAAAAGCCAGACCGAACCAGCCGCAAAAAAACAGCAGCAGAGCAAGCCAATCCAGAAGGGTCATGTCCGACATTGTCTTTCAAATTTTGCGATAGCGACAGGGATGATGGTTGCGAATCTGCATTTTTCATCCTGTTTTATCATGCTGGGCTGATTTTATCATGATAGGCCGAGGCCAATTCACAAAGCGACAATATCAATTGTCACTGTCGATGATGGAGATGAAGCGCTCATGCCAAGGTGCTTGCAGACTCGTTTGACAAATATACAGCTGTGACCGCTGTCAGCGATTGAGCAAGGCCGCCAAATCGTCTATCCATGCTGTGCTCGGGGGCTTTCGGGGGATTGGCCTCGTGCCTGCCGCTTTGTTGCGGTAGAAATCCGCTTTACGGCGGGGGACGACAGCGCGGCTGGAGACGAGCCGCGCTGTTTTTGTTTTGCGGTTTTTGTCGCTTCGGTTTCACTGAATGTCGATCCTTCATCACGAATTTGCCGAGGATAAGGCTAGAGTTTAGGCTATTGGCTGCGGCTTCACGGGTAGGGTCCTTGCATGTTTCTTTCCGTCTTCGACGTTTTCAAGATCGGCATCGGGCCATCCAGCTCGCATACGATGGGGCCGATGTCGGCAGCGGGCCGGTTTCTTGACCTTATTCTCTCCAATGAGTGGCCGCGCCCGGCTGGCGCCGAGGTCGCGGCGCTGAAGGTCAGCCTGCACGGTTCGCTGGCCTATACGGGTGTAGGTCATGGCACCGACCGCGCCGTTATCATCGGTCTGACCGGCGAGATGCCCGACAGGGTCGATCCGGACCGGATGGCGGAGCTCGTCGCCGAGGTGCAGCGCAGCGGCAAGGTCTGTCCCACCGGGCATCCGGCCTATCAGTTCAATCCGGCCACCGATCTGGTGCTGGACAAGAAGACGCCGCTGGCAGGTCACGCCAATGGCATGCGATTTTCCGCCTTTGACAAACAGGGTCGTCTGCTGCTGACGACGGTCTATTATTCTATCGGTGGCGGTTTCGTGGTGACCGATATCGAGCTTGCCGCCGTGCAGAAAACGAAGAAAACAGAAACTCACGCTGTCAAAGTGCCTTATCCTTTCGCCTCCGCCCGGCAGATGCTGGCCATGGCAACGTCATCAGGACTGACGATTGCCCAGATGAAGCGCGCCAATGAGGAAGTTTCCCTGAGCCGCCAGGCGCTGGACGAAGGCCTCGACCGGCTTTGGACGGCGATGAGCGGCTGTATCGATCGCGGCTTGCGGGGCGAGGGCGAACTGCCCGGCGGGTTGAAAGTCAAGCGTCGCGCCCGTTACATCCATGACAAGCTCCAGGAAGAATGGCGCTCCAACCGGCAGAACCCGCTGCTCGCCAATGACTGGCTCTCCGTCTATGCCATGGCCGTCAACGAGGAAAATGCCGCTGGCGGCAGGGTGGTGACGGCGCCAACCAATGGGGCAGCGGGCGTCGTGCCTGCAACGATCCGCTATTACCTGCATTTTCATCCCGATGCCGATCAGGAGGGTGTGCGCGACTATCTGCTGACGGCGGCGGCCATCGGCGGCATTATCAAGCACAATGCCTCGATTTCCGGTGCCGAAGTCGGCTGCCAGGGCGAGGTGGGTTCGGCAGCGGCCATGGCAGCGGCAGGGTTGGCGGCGGTGATGGGCGGCAGCCCGGAGCAGATCGAAAATGCCGCCGAGATTGCTTTGGAACATCATCTCGGCATGACCTGCGATCCCGTGGGGGGGCTGGTGCAGGTTCCCTGCATCGAGCGCAATGCGCTGGGCGCGGTCAAGGCGGTGACGGCGGCCTCGCTGGCCATCAAGGGCGATGGCAGCCATTTCGTGCCGCTCGACGCCTGTATTGAGACCATGCGCCAGACGGGCAATGACATGAGTGAGAAATATAAAGAGACCTCGCTCGGTGGCTTGGCCGTTAATGTCGTGGAATGTTAACCGTGCCGCTTGACCCGCGGCATGAAAGGTCTATCTGCAAAACCCATGGCGCTCAATCTCATCAAACTCTGTGTCGGGGCCGATAGCATCGACGATCTCAAGCACTGGGTCGCGGAACGCGCCCTGGTGGCGATGTCGGCTGGCTTGGCGCCGCAAAGTTCGCATGTCACCCGGATGATGCCAAAACGGGTCGAGGAATTGCTGGACGGCGGCTCACTCTATTGGATCATCAAGGGTCAGGTGGCGGCCCGCCAGCCGCTGTTGGATATTGTCAGCGTCACCGGCGCCGACGGAATCAACCGCTGCGAACTGGTGCTTGGCCCTGAGGTCATTGAAACCACGCCTGCGCCACGCCGCCCGTTTCAGGGCTGGCGCTATCTGGACCCTAAAGACGCACCGCGCGATCTTTCCGCCGGCGGTGCGGGCCTGGATGACATGCCCGACGACTTGAAGCGGGAACTGGCCGAACTCGGATTGCTGTAGGCCTTATACCAAGGCTCTGACATGCTGGCGCATTCTCGCCTTGAAGGCATTGGAAATATCTCAAATGCATCAGTGGCTTGAGATATTTGCAAACGGAATATGATGAGTCATCTTCAATGACTCTTCGTATGATTTGACCAGCCATTGAAAACGATTCGTCGTGTTCCATTTTCGATTTTCACAAGCCGTTGATGTATTTGCTATTTCGTCAAGGCAAAGATCTGATTCTCACTTTTGAGCCTCGGATATTATCCATGGCGATCAAGGTCATGGAGATCGTTTTCAAATTGGATATCTTTGTCGAAAAGCAATATGCTTGAAATGATTTATAAAAATCAAATGTTTGACTGCCATTTCATTTCGTCGGTTGTGACATGCCGGGCGCGCGCGTCAAAATTTATATTTGAATTCACTAACGGTTAAGACGCATCAACTATGTTTCTGTTCAAGGAATCCAAAGTGGCCACGTGTGGCTGGCAGAGGCACAATCGAAGGCTGGCAGGATTACGGCATAGATTGCAAGTCGGACGGTTCACGGTGCAGAGGCTTGCATTGCACGTGTTTGTCTGGATCGGCAGCGATTTAAGGACGTATATTCTAAAATACTGTCCCAAACCTATGAAAGCTGGGAGAAAATTTGATGACCACATCGCATCTGGTGCAAGCAGGCTCTCTGGAGATCATTGCTTTCCGGCTTCATGCGCAGGAATTTTGCGTTAAAACCACCTCTATTCGTGAAATTCGCGGTTGGGCCACTGTGACCCCGCTCCCCCATGCGCCTTACGAAGTGCTGGGCGTGATGAACCTGCGCGGCACGGTCATCCCGATTGTGGATCTGGCCGTCAAGCTTGGCATGGCCAATTCCGAGGTTAACCAGCGCAGCGCGGTGGTCGTGGCTGATGTCAATGGCGTGACCGTCGGCCTGCTGGTGGATGGCGTTTCCGACATCCTGACCATCCCCGCCGATCGCTTGCAGCCCTTGCCGCAGGCCGCAGGACCAAGCGCTGCTTTTTCCGATGGCATCATTGCCCAGGGCGAGAGCATGATTTGCTTCCTCAACCTTGAGCGGATGTTCGGCGTTGATGACGCAGACGACTGGGGCATGGCAGTTTAATATCGAACGTTTGATAACGTCGGTATTCGACTTCCAACCTCGATGCATTTCAGCAATCACCCTGGACCGGTTTCGGTCTGGGGTTTTTTGTGCGAGCGACAGCGAACCTTCATGCGGCACATATGGCGCAAAAAGGTTCGCTGTCGCTGACTATTCCCAATTGGGGAATTCCTCAAACCGGAATCAGTTTAAAGAATTATCCAATAGGGAATATCTCAAACGCCCTCTTGCAATTCCGCCTCAGGTCGTTGAAAACGCTGCTTACGCGGACGTGGCGAAACTGGTAGACGCAAGGGACTTAAAATCCCTCGGAGCAATCTGTACGGGTTCGACCCCCGTCGTCCGCACCAACTACAATGGACTGTGTCCTTTATCCCCGGTGTTGTTTTTGTCGCTGTTTTCTGCGGCTGGCTGTGTGCGTGTCCCATCGCGGTCCTAATCTTAAGTATAAGAAAATTAGAATTCACTAAAAATTAGATTTTACCCGGTAGTTTTCAAGGGTGCCGCCGGATCAGCCGACCGTTGCAGACCGATCATTCTGTGCGGTTTGGCGGGGACTGGAGCCGGTTCGGCGCGCCAAAAATTTACCCCCACATGCACTCGAAGGTCGAGCCACCTTGAGTTACGAGGCAATGAGATGAAAAACCTATCAATCATCGGGAAATTTCTGTCGATCATGGCGCTGTTCGGGTTGTTTACTCTCGGTATAGCGGCCTATTCCGGGTTTAAGCTGAAATCAATCGATACTGCCTATAGCGGCCTGCTGAACGAGGAGTCCGCTGCCTCGCTTTATCTGGCCCGCGCCAATCGGTCGATGCAGGCTGCACGGGCTTCCATGGCCGATGTCATGATGTCTCGTACGGCGCAGCTTAATGAAGCCGCCAGTAAGGAGTTCGACGCGGCACGAAACTCCTTCGTCACGTTTATGGATACGGCGGCAAAGGCGTTGCCGGAGAATGCCGATATCGTCGGGCTCAAAGCAGACACTTTGAAAATTCTCGATCAGGCCTGTGGCAATGCCATGCAGGTGGGCAAAGCTGCCACCGCCGATGACGAAGTTACGAAATCCCAGGCTATTTTTCTGAAAGAATGCCAGCCTGAATTTGCAAAGATCTCGCCGCGCTTCACCAATATGGTCACGGCGATCAGCAAGGCCGCAGAGGCAGAAAGTCAAGACCTTTCCGACATGACTCATAACACGGTGATGACGACTGTGGTTGGCGTGTTGGTAGGCTTGGTGCTCGTTCTGACAATCGGCTTTTTCGCCATCCGCGCCTGGCTGGTCCTACCGATCCGCGATCTGGCCACCAAGATGGGCATTCTGTCCGGCGGTGATCTTTCGGCAATGGTCGAGGGAACAGACCGTCGTGATGAAGTTGGTGTCATGGCGCGTGCCGTGCAGATCTTCAAGGATAACGGCCTTGCCGCTCGCGAGCTGGAAAAACAGGCCGCTGCGGTCCGCGACATGAGCGAAGTGGAACGTCAGCGCGTTGCTGAGGCCGATGCCAAGCGCTCGGCTGAAATGGCCCAGGCAACGTCTGGTCTTGCGGAAGGCTTGAAGCGGCTTTCGGCTGGGGATCTCACCTTCCAGCTTACCCAGAATTTTGCCAGTGAATTCGAAGGTTTGCGTACCGACTTCAACAGCACGGTTGAACAACTGCGCGATACGATGTCGTCCGTTGCCATCGCGACCAGCTCGATTGACAGCGGTTCGCGGGAAGTGAGCCAGAGCGCCAACGACCTGTCGAAGCGTACCGAACAGCAGGCCGCCTCGCTGGAAGAAACGGCCGCCGCACTGGATCAGATCACCACCAATGTCTCCAATTCCTCCAAGCGTGCGGAAGAAGCCCGGTCAATGGCCGTCCAGGCCAATCAGTCGGCCCGGCAGTCCGGTGAAGTGGTCTCGAATGCCGTCAACGCCATGCAGCGGATCGAGCAGTCGTCCAGCCAGATCTCGAACATTATCGGCGTGATCGACGAAATCGCCTTCCAGACCAATCTTCTGGCGCTGAATGCCGGTGTGGAAGCGGCGCGGGCAGGTGAGGCTGGTAAGGGCTTTGCCGTGGTCGCCCAGGAAGTGCGCGAACTTGCCCAGCGCTCTGCCCAGGCTGCCAAGGAAATCAAGGACCTGATCCGCAATTCCGCCAGCGAAGTTGAAAACGGCGTCAAGTTGGTGACCGCAACCGGTGAAGTTCTGAAGGTGATCGAAGGCCATGTCGTCGCCATCAACGGCCAGCTCGATGCAATCGCCATTTCGGCCCGTGAGCAGTCTGTCGGTCTGTCTGAGGTGAATATCGCCGTCAACCAGATGGACCAGGTCACCCAGCAGAATGCCGCCATGGTGGAAGAAGCCACCGCTGCCAGCTCTTCACTGGCCAATGAAGCTGAAAAGCTGCGCCATCTGGTCGGCCAGTTTCAGCTTGGTTCAGGTTCCGGAGCAGTAGTCAATGCGGGCCCTTCCGGCGGCAGATCCGCTGGTCCTGTTCCAGCCGGCGCCGGGCAAAGGCCTGTCGCGTCACCCGCCCGCCGCATGGTGGGTCAGGTCGCCAAGGCACTCGGCATGAATACTGCAGCCAAGCAGGAAAGCTGGGAAGAGTTTTAACACCATCTGACAGCATCGGATTTTCCGAAACCCGGTGCTTATTTTTCGGCTCTATCCTCTCATTGCTCAAGCCGCCCTGCGATTTCTCTCACGCAGGGCGGCTTGCTGTTTGGCGGATGGAGGAACAAGACATCGGGGACGAGCGGCAAGGACGAAAAAAGGTCTTGGCCGATAATTTCGTCTCTCTGTTTGGTCCAGTCTCGCAAAAGTGACGTTACATCGATATGCATCGAAGAAATGCACGAAAGCCGCCGCACGATTTCCGATCCGTTGCCTGGTCGTCACCTTAAATCGGACCCGATTGAGGGAATTATGCGGTTAGCCAAAGATAGTTTCAGTTCGTCCCAGTTCGTCAAAGTCCGTTAGAAGGCCCCGCCATGTCCGATTCCACCTCCGTTTCCCCGTCTCAAGTTGTCACCGCCGCCATGCTTGCCATAGGTGATGAATTGCTGTCTGGCCGCACCAAGGACAAGAATATCGGCCATCTGGCCGATGTGTTGACCCTGGCCGGTATCGACCTCAAGGAAGTGCGGATTGTCGCTGATGAGGAAGAGGCAATCGTCGAGGCGCTGAATGCGCTGCGTAGTCGCTATAACCATGTGTTCACCTCGGGTGGCATTGGCCCGACCCATGACGATATTACCGCCGATGCCATCTCGAAAGCCTTCGGTCTGCCCTGCCTGCATGATGAAAAGGCCATGGCGCTGATGGCGGAAATGTATGCCCGCCGTGGCCTGGAATTTACCGAGGCGCGCCAACGGATGGCCCGCATGCCGCAAGGCGCCGAGCATATCGCCAATCCGGTTTCCACCGCGCCGGGATTCCGGGTGGGGAATGTCTATGTCATGGCCGGTGTCCCGCAGGTGTTTCAGGCCATGCTCGAGAATGTCGTCAAAACCCTGCCCGGTGGCGTCCGCGTTCTGTCGCGGGCAATTGCCTGCCCCTATGGCGAAGGCGAGATCGGCACGGCGCTGGCCGCCGTTCAGAAGGCGCATCCGCAGACCAGCATCGGTTCTTATCCACGCTATGACGGTTCCAAGGGCTTCCACACCGAACTCGTGGTGCGGGCGCGGGCAGAAGATGTTCTGAATGCCGCTGTTCTTGATGTCGAGGAGATGATTGCGGCAATTACCGGCGGCAAGACCGTGCTGGAGGCCTGAAAATGTCCGGCGTGGCTGAGACCTGAGTGGGAATCCAGATCAGCCTTGAGCGAAATCCCAATTCAGCCTTGAGCGAAATCAAGGAACCGGCGTGGTTTCGGCGCATTATCTTTTTCGGTGGTTGGGCGGGATGACGCAAGCGTGTCTTCCTGTCGCCCAGACCACGATGCAGTATGCTTTTGCTCGGACGATGTTCGATCGGAGCAATTTGCGGGGAGATGACAATGGCTTACAAGACAATTTTGAGCGTTCTCGACAATCGCCGTACGGCAGCGCAGGTTTCTGATTTTTCCATAGCGCTGGCCGAACAGTTCGGGTCCCATGTCATCGGCGTTCATTGCGAAGCGGTCGCCGGCATGCCCCTGATCGCGCCGATGGAAATACCCGATCCGGTCGCGGTACAGGCCATGCAGGATCTGGCCCATAAGGAAACCGGGGCCATTGAGGCGATCTTTGCCGAGGTGGCGCGGCGCGAAGGCGTGTCGACCGAATGGCGCAATTTCGTGACCGCCGTCGGCTCGACAGGTTCGTTTGTCGACAGCGCCCGCTGCGCCGATCTGGTCGTCGCCGCTCAGGGAGAAAGCGGTTCGCTTTCGGATAACCGCAGCGAATTGGAAACGGCGTTGTTTGATAGCGGCAGGCCCGTGCTGCTGGTGCCTTACATCTTGAAGACACCGCGGCCGATCAAGCGGGTGCTGATCGCCTGGAACGGATCGCGTGAAGTGGCTCGCGCCACATTCGATGCCCTCCCTTTCCTGAAACAGGCTGAAAGCGTTGAAATCTTCTCGGTGGTCGATAGCGGCGGTGACGATCTTTCGCGCAGCCTGCCCGGAGCCGAAATCGCCGCGACGCTGAGCCGCCACGATATCAATGTCACCGTGACCCAGCAGGATCAGGAGCAATTGAAGGCGGCGGCGCATATCGAAAACCGCTTATCCGACCAGAGCATCGATCTGTTGGTGATGGGCGCCTATTCCCACAAGCGCTGGTGGGAAGTGCTGTTCGGTGGCGTGACCCGCACCGTCCTTGATTCCATGACGGCCCTGACATTACTTTCGCGCTGATAAGCGCTGGATTGCAGAATGTGATGACGCAAGGCATTCGGTTTCCAACCGGATACCTTGCTGTTTCCGGCATCCTCTTTCCGTCTCTTGCCTTAATGGGCAGATTGCCGCTATAGCACCGAGAAAGACAAGGAGCCGAAAGGGCTTTTGCGCAAGGCCTGCTGCGCCCATGGCTCCTCCAGCCACGTGGTTTCCGGGCCGATGCGCAAGCTGGATGGCGTCACTGTCTTCGTTTTTGCTGCGATGACGCGGCGGGCGGTTGAAACGCGAAGCGCTTCGGTTGCCTTTCCTTCTGTCTTTTCTTGATGCGCGGAGCCCTTGCATGTCTCTTCCCGATAAAGCCTTTCCCGTTGCCTGGGATCAATTCCATCGTGATGCCAGGGCGCTTGCCTGGCGCCTGGCCGGGCTTGGGCAGGAGTTTCGCGCCATTGTCTGCATCACCCGGGGCGGGCTGGTGCCGGCAGCGATCATTTCGCGCGAGCTGAATATCCGCCTGATCGAGACGGTTTGCGTCGCCTCCTATCACGACTATGTCAACCAGGGCGAATTCAACCTGTTGAAGGGCATCACGCCTGAATTGCTCACCAATGGCGGCGAAGGCGTGCTTGTTATCGACGACCTCACCGATACCGGCAAGACTGCCACGGAAGTGCGCTCGATCATCCCGAAGGCGCATTTTGCCTGCGTCTATGCCAAGCCGAAAGGCGTGCCGACGGTCGATACATTCGTGACCGAGGTCAGCCAAGATACCTGGATCTATTTCCCCTGGGACATGGGCTTTACCTATCAGGAACCGATTGCCAAGGGCCATAAGGGTTAAAAGCCTTGCAATCTATGGATCGGCGCAATTGATCGCTGTCAATGCGTCGGCCATGGTTCCCCTGCAAAAGGCAATCTGTTGTTGATAATGGATTTCCCCATGCTGATTGCGACCTTTCTCCCCGCTGTCCTGGCGCTGTTGCTGGCGCCCGGGCCAACCAATACCTTGATGGGTGTTGCCGGTGCCCAGGCTGGCCTAAGGCGCGTGTTGCGTCTGCTGCCAGCGGAACTGGCAGGCTATCTGACGACTGTATTGCCGCTGGTTTATCTGGGAGACCAACTGATGGCGCGCTGGCCTGCCGCTGCCATCCTGCTGAAAATCGCCGCAGCGATCTGGGTATTGGTTATCGCTTTCAAGCTTTGGCAGGCGCCGGGGCAGGGCAACGCTCTCAATCAGATCACGGCGGCTCGGATCTATCTGACGACGGCGCTCAATCCCAAGGCATTGGTCTTCGGTCTCGTTCTTCTGCCTACTCCTGACAACCCGAATTTCCTGCCGTGTCTCGGCCTGTTCTGCCTGTTGGTCGGCGCCGTGGCCTTGCTTTGGGGCTGTGCCGGGCGATTGACTCAGGCAGGGCATAGCGGTCAGGGCAGATTACATGTCCTCCAGCGGGTCGCCGCTGTCTGGCTCACATGCGTCTCGGTCTCTCTTATCGTTGGCGTTGTGACCACGGTTTAGTCAGCTACAGCGCCGTGCGCCCTATATGGCGCACAAAGGTTCGCTGTAGCTCTTTATATCTGCTGCATAATTTTCTCTTTAAACCGATTCCGGTTTAAAGAATTATGCAGTAAATAGCCCCCTTCCATCATTTTCCTGACCCAAAATGCCAAAAGCCCCGGCGCTTTTTCAAGCGCAGGGGCTTTGGATTTCGTAGCTTTGGGAGGAAGAGTAAAAACCTCTGCGGGCTGATTACGCCACCGCGCGATACTCACCCCGTCTGTTATCTTCCAGCCGGAACTGTTCAATCTGCACCAGCAGCTGTCGGGATTCGCTGGCAAGGACCTGGCTGGCAGCCGTGGTTTCTTCGACCATGGCGGCGTTCTGCTGGGTCATCTGGTCCATGTGGTTGACGGATGTGTTGATTTCAGCCAGCGCCGCCGACTGCTCCTGCGCGGCGCGGGCGATGCTCGCCACATGGCCGTTGACATGATCAACCAGGCCGACGATTTCGTTCAACGCTTCGCCGGTGGACAGAACCAGCGACACGCCACCCTTGACTTCATCGGCGGAGGTGTTGATCAGCGCCTTGATTTCGCGGGCCGCATTGGCCGAGCGCTGGGCCAGTTCGCGGACTTCCTGGGCAACGACCGCAAAGCCGCGTCCGGCTTCTCCGGCGCGGGCGGCTTCCACACCGGCATTCAGCGCCAGCAGGTTGGTCTGGAAGGCGATTTCATCGATCACTGAAATGATCTGGCTGATCTTCTGCGAGGATTGCTCGATCCGGCCCATCGCATCGATGGCGCTGCGGACGATCTCGCCGGACTTGCCGGCGCTGTTGCGGGTCTGCTCCACCATCTGGTTGGCTTCATGGGCGCGTTCAGTGGAGGTGCGGACCGTCGTGGTGATTTCTTCGAGCGCTGCTGCGGTCTCTTCCAGGGCTGCTGCCTGCTGTTCGGTCCGGCGGGCCAATTGGTTGGCGGCGGAACTCAGTTCGCCGGAATTGTCGGTAATCGTACCCGAAGCGCCGCGAATGCTTTGCATGGCTTCGCGAAGCGTCGCCATCGCATGGTTGACGTTGCTCTGCAATTCGGCAAAGGCGCCCTGGAAATTGCCGCGCATATCCTGGGTGAGATCGGAAGAGGAGAGGGCGGCAATCACCCGCCGGACCTCGGTGACGCCAAGATCGACATTGGCCACCAACTCGTTGACGCTGGAGGCGAAGCGTTGCAGGTCGGCATCCTCGTAGGATTTGGTGATGCGCTGCGAGAAATTGCCCGCGGCTGCCGAGGCGACAATGCTGCTGATGCTGGATTGCAGATCCTTGCTCTGGCTGTTGAGGGCGGCTTCCTGCGCTTCCATTTCCTGCATCTGCAAGCGGTTGGCGCGGAAGATTTCAAGGGCGCGGGCCATTTCACCGATTTCGTCGCCGCGCTCTGTGCCCGGAATGGCGTCGCCCAGGGCGCCCTTGGCAATCCGATTCATGTTGTCGGTCAAAAGACGGATCGGGTTGACGATGCCGCGACGGGCAATCAGCGTGCTGACCGCAACGCCGACAACAATGCTGATCGCTGCGGTCGACAGCAGTGCGATCATCGTCAGCTGCGAGCTGGCAATGGCATTGCTGCGGGCCGCAGACAGGGTCTTGGCGGAATAGGTGCTGTAGACCTTGACCGCCGCCGTCACCGCTTTTTGTCCGTCAAGGGCCTTGGAAAGCTCCTTGGCCATCACGCCGGGTTCCTTGGCGGCGTCTGTGCCGGCCACTTTCACCATCTGGCGGATCTGGTCGAAATAGGTGCTGAGCGTCGTGCGGACGTCCTGCAATTGTTTCTGCTCGTTCTCGTCGGCGGTCGCCGCGATCTTTGGCAGGCGCGCCAGCATTTCGCTGGAGCGCGTTTCGGTTTCCTTGGCGAAATCGGCGGCCTTTTCCGGCGCGAAAGCCAACTGATAAGTCATGCGGCTGATGGCGATAATGTCGACGCGCAGGTCCATGGCCTCGCGGGCCACTTCTTCACGTTTCCCGGTATTTTGAAGCGAGGCACCAAGCGAAGACAGGCCGAAGGCGCCGGCAGCGGCAATAGCACCTGCCGCAACGCCCATCAGCACTACAAGAAGACTGACCTTCTTCAGGATAGACAGATTACTGATGGTCATGACCAAACCTTAAGCGCGGCCCGGCGCTCTCATGGCGGCTGGCGCAGCAAATCTAGGCGTGGACATCATTCCAGACCCTGGTCCCCATATAGTTGTCCACAAACATTAATATCCCTTTAGTTCTCTGGGAAATTAGCAAGATCTATTCCCCGCGTATTAAAGGGTTTTCTGATGGAAAGGGGTAAGACCAGGTCATTCCTGGACACCCAAACAAACCGATTCGATGCGGGATACTGGCCGACACGCGGCAGGAGGCTTCTGTCGTATTGTTTGCGTGTCGTGATGTGACGGTGGATAAAAAAAGCCTTTACCCAGCGTTAATCATGAAGCTTTTCCGCCAAGCCTATGAATTCTCTAGGCTAGCCTCTTTCCCCGTTTTCCACAGATGCTGACCACAACATATAGGGTTCATATTTTCGATACAGACCAGCTCTTGCGCTTGCCCGCGGGCAGGGTTAATGAATTGATTGTTGCGGCGGCGGCTGAACCGAGATGTCTACGAGGTCGGTTCAAATCAGCGAACATCATCAAGATTGAAACGGTCACGGCGTCCCCGCTTTGACCGCGAGGATATCTTTTTGAATTTTTCTGGCGCGCTGCGGCTATTTGCTCTGGCATAAAAACGCTGGGGACACTATATTTTGTGTCTGGCGGATAAGGCTGGCGCAAGATACAGAGCGGACCATCATTATGATCGGCCTCGCTCCGAAGAGAGCGAACCAACGGCAAGCCGCTTCACCGTGGTGCCGTAAAACCTATTTTGCGCCCGTTTTCCGGGTGCTTGGACCAACGAGGACTAGCCAGATGCGCATCGAACGCCGTTTCACCAAGCCCGGCCAGTCGCCCTATGCGGAGATTGAATTCCGCAAGGCGGTAAGCGAAATCAAGAACCCGGATGGCTCTGTTGTCTTCCGGCTGGCGGATATCGATGTGCCCGCGCAGTTCAGCCAGGTGGCAGCCGATATTCTGGCCCAGAAATATTTCCGCAAGGCCGGCGTGCCGAAGATCCTGAAAAAGGTCGAGGAGAACGATGTTCCGTCGTTCCTGTGGCGTTCGGTTGCCGATGAAAAGGCCATGAAGGATTTGGCCGAGGACGAGCGCTACGGTTCGGAAACCGATGCGCGCCAGGTTTTCTCGCGTCTGGCTGGAACCTGGGCCTATTGGGGCTGGAAGGGCAAATATTTCACCACGGAAGAAGACGTTCTCGCTTTCCGCGATGAGCTTGCCTATATGCTCGCTACCCAGCGCGTCGCGCCGAATTCCCCGCAATGGTTCAATACCGGTCTGCATTGGGCCTATGGCATTGATGGCCCCGGCCAGGGCCATTTCTACATCGATCCTTTCACTGGCAAGCTCACCAAGTCCAAGTCGGCTTATGAGCATCCGCAGCCGCATGCCTGCTTCATCCAGTCCGTCGAAGACGATCTCGTCAACGAGGGCGGCATCATGGATCTGTGGGTGCGCGAAGCGCGCCTGTTCAAATACGGTTCCGGCACCGGCTCTAACTTCTCCCATCTGCGCGGCGAGGGCGAAAAGCTGTCGGGCGGTGGCAAGTCTTCCGGCCTGATGAGCTTCCTGAAGATCGGTGACCGGGCTGCCGGCGCCATCAAGTCCGGCGGCACGACGCGCCGCGCCGCCAAGATGGTGGTTGTCGACATCGACCATCCTGATATCGAGAACTACATCGACTGGAAGGTGAAGGAAGAGCAGAAGGTTGCCGCTCTCGTCACCGGCTCCAAGATCGTCGCCAAGCATCTGAAGGCGATCATGAAGGCCTGCGTCAATTGCTCAGCCGATAACGACGCCTGCTTCGACCCGAATGAAAACCCGGCCCTGAAGCGCGAAATCCGCGCTGCCAAGAAGGATATGGTGCCGGAAAACTACGTCAAGCGGGTCATCCAGTTCGCCCAGCAGGGCTATAAGGATCTCGAATTCAAGACCTATGACACGGATTGGGATTCGGAAGCCTATCTGACTGTTTCGGGCCAGAATTCCAACAATTCTGTCTCGCTGCGGGATGACTTCCTGCGCGCTGTCGAAGACGATGGTAATTGGAACCTGACCGCCCGCCGCGATGGCCGGGTGATGAAGACGCTGAAGGCCCGCGATCTCTGGGAAAAGATTTCCTATGCCGCCTGGGCGTCCGCCGATCCGGGCCTGCATTTCAACACCACCATGAACGACTGGCACACCTGCCCGGCGGCTGGCCCGATCCGTGCCTCCAATCCGTGCTCTGAATATATGTTCCTGGACGACACCGCCTGCAATCTCGCTTCGCTGAACCTGTTGCAGTTCAAGGATGCCGATACCAAGAAGATCGACATTGCTGATTACGAACATGCCGTTCGTCTCTGGACCGTCGTACTCGAAGTGTCCGTGATGATGGCGCAGTTCCCTTCGCGCCAGATTGCCGAACTGTCCTACGAATACCGCACGCTCGGCCTTGGCTATGCCAACATTGGCGGCCTGCTGATGTCGACCGGCATTCCCTATGACTCTGCTGAAGGCCGCGCCATCTGCGGCGCGCTGAGCGCCATCATGACCGGCGTTTCCTATGCCACGTCAGCTGAAATCGCCTCCGAGCTTGGTCCGTTCCCGGGCTATGCGCCAAACCGCGACAACATGCTGCGCGTCATCCGCAACCATCGCCGCGCTGCCCATGGCCTGTTCGACGGCTATGAGGGTCTTGCCGTCGATCCCGTGCCGCTGGTCCATGCCGAATGCTCCGATCCGGCCCTGATTGCCCATGCCAAGGCGGCCTGGGACAAGGCGCTGGAACTGGGTGAGCAGCACGGCTACCGCAATGCTCAGGTCTCCGTTGTTGCGCCGACCGGCACGATCGGCTTGGTGATGGATTGCGACACGACCGGTATTGAGCCTGACTTCGCCCTGGTGAAGTTCAAGAAGCTGGCCGGTGGCGGCTATTTCAAGATCATCAACCGCGCCGTTCCCGAAGCCCTGCGCACGCTTGGCTATACGGAAAGCCAGCTTGCCGAAATCGAAGCCTATGCTGTCGGCCACGGCAATCTCAATCAGGCACCGGGCGTCAACCCCGGTTCGTTGAAGGCCAAGGGCTTTACCGACGAGAAGATCGAGGCTGTCAATGCGGCCCTGGGCGCTGCCTTCGACATCAAGTTCGTCTTTAACCAATGGACCTTGGGCGCTGATTTCCTGAAGGAAACGCTTGGCGTCAGCGCTGAACAGCTGACCGACATGAGCTTCAACCTGCTGGAGCATCTGGGCTTTGCCAAGAAGGACATCGAGGCTGCCAATATTCATGTCTGCGGGGCGATGACGCTGGAAGGCGCGCCGTTCCTGAAGAAGGAGCATCTGGCGGTGTTCGATTGCGCCAATCCGTGCGGCAAGATCGGCAAGCGGTATCTGTCTGTCGAAAGCCATATCCGCATGATGGCAGCAGCACAGCCGTTCATCTCGGGCGCGATTTCCAAGACCATCAACATGCCGAACGAGGAGACGGTGGAAGATTGCGGCGCAGCTTACATGCTGTCCTGGAAGCTGGCGCTGAAGGCCAATGCGCTGTACCGCGATGGCTCCAAGCTCAGCCAGCCGCTGAATTCCTCGCTGATCGAGGACGAGGATGATGAGGACGCTTTGGAAGATCTGCTGGCCCAGCCGCAGGCCGCCCAGGCCGTGACCATCACCGAGCGGATCGTTGAGCGCATCGTCGAGCGTGTTGTGCGCGAACAGGAAAAGCTGCCGACCCGTCGCAAGGGCTATACCCAGAAGGCCAAGATCGGTGGTCACACCATCTTCCTGCGTACCGGTGAATATGACGATGGCCGTCTCGGCGAAATCTTCCTTGACATGAACAAGGAAGGCTCGGCTCTGCGCGCCTTCATCAACAACTTCGCGATTTCGGTATCGCTCGGCCTGCAATATGGCGTGCCGCTGGAAGAATATGTTGATGCCTTCACCTTCACCAAGTTCGAACCGGCGGGCATGGTAACCGGCAACGATGCCATCAAGAACGCCACGTCGATCCTCGACTACGTGTTCCGCGAACTGGCGATCTCCTACCTCGGCCGCAACGATCTGGCCCATGTCGACACGTCCGACTTCTCCACCACCGCGCTTGGCCGCGGCGTGAAGGAAGGCAAGGCCGATGTGGTCTCCAAGGGCCTGACCCGTGGCTACAAGCCGACCCTGGTCTCCAGCAGCCAGGCCGGAACCGCCGAACCGCGTGGCGCCGTAACCGGCACTCCGGCTAAGGCCTCGGGCAATGTTGCAGCCTTTTCTGGCAATGCAGCCCGCAAGCTGGAAGTGACGACAGCCATTTCCACCTCCGAAGTCGTGTCCTTCAAGCGCGATTACGAGGAACGGGCAGCTGAATTGGTCGAGGACGTCGCAACCGAAGCCCTGTTCTCCGACGCCGCCACCGACGAAGCCGAAGCCGCCAAGGCCGAAGCCGCCAAGGCCGAAGCCAAGAAAGTCGAAGCCGCCCGCCGCATGCGCTCGATTGCCCAAGGCTATACCGGCAACATGTGCTCCGAGTGCCAGAACTTTACGATGGTACGGAATGGGACATGTGAAAAGTGCGACACTTGTGGATCGACGAGTGGATGCAGCTGATTTAGACCTGTAAAGAGATAAAGATACGATTGTTCTTTCATCTCTCTGTCTTTCCAAAAGAAAGCTGTGATGATTAATTTCATCACAGCTTTCTTGACTCATATTCAGTCTTTTTCAAAGGAGCTGCCGTTGAAATTTGTTTCTGCCTTTCGTAAGCGGAATCCGATATGGGCTGCCTGTTTGGCTCTTGCTCTTTCTCCGGCTATTGGCTTTTTTTATCTTGGCAGAGGGCGATTAGGTCTTCTGTATATGCTCGCCGATGGTTTTATCGGATATGTATTTCCATTCATATTGAAATACCAAGGGGTCCAGCAGCACGAGCTTATATTTATTATTGTTGTTATTATTTATAACTTGGGAGGCAGCCTCCACGTTTACATTGCGGCTTCACGCCAGCCGCCTCTGGATCGCTATCCGTGGTTTGCGCGGTTTCATAATTTGGCAATTGTCTTGATTATTGTGCCACTTCTCATCGCCTTGGCGATAAGAAACCTTCTCATTCAACCGTTTTCCATTGTCTCTGGATCGATGCTGCCGACCCTTGAGGTTGGGGATTATGTATTTTCCGAAAAATTAACTTACGGAATGAGCCGATATTCAATCATGGAAGGATTAGGGCCATCGTCCCGTATTGGCGGACGCCTGCCGCTGAGAGGCGAAGTCGTCGTTTTCATGCTTCCCTCTTATTCGGGCAACAAATTCGTCAGTCGAGTCATTGGATTACCCGGTGACCGTATTCAAATGCGCAGTGGGCGGCTTTACATCAACGACACTCTCGTTGATCGCCAACGGCTCGGGCCAGACGAAACCCGACCAGGATCGCCTGGAATTCTGTATTTGGAGCGATTGCCTGGAGGGGCAGAACATCAGATTATCGAAATGACAGATAAGTCAAAAGGAGACAATTCTGCTGAGTTTCTGGTTCCTGACGGGCATTATTTTATGATGGGAGATAACCGGGACAACAGTAACGACAGTCGTTTTGATGTAGGCTTCGTTCCGACAGAAAACATAGCGTCTCGCCCTTTCTTAATTCTCGTCAATTCCCATTTGCTAAGCAGATCGTGGCTTCCGATAAAGTGAGAATGCTTGAAAAAATCTATGTCGAGCAGGTCGTTTTTCGCGTGTTTGACTTTTCATAATCGCGTTGATCAAAGCCGCTTTTCTGAAGAATATGACGCGAAGAACTAAGGCCCGTTGACAGACGTCCAGCCTAAATGGTCCTTGAAAGATTTGACGCTGACATCACAAATGACCGAGCCACTCTATCGCTCGTGAAAAATCTTTCCCACCGGCTGGCAGTTTTCAATAGTGGGTGCCAGCACGGTGTGGCCGTCAGCGATGACGCCGTTGACCATGGGGCAAATGAAAAGCACGCCTTTATAGCTCATGGTCTGGCGGTTGTTGATACTGTGAACGGCTGCACTGAGGAATATCTGGATGTTTCGGAACATGTATACGCCTGCGGAGGCGTTTTCCGAGATCACTTCTTTCTCCCGCGCTTCAACCACCACGCCGTCGGTCATCTTCAAATAGCTGTAGCAGTTTTCGCTTGAGGCAAAGACCGGCACGATTGCGCCACATCCTTCCGTCGAAAACAGTGTCTCCGGGTCGTCTGGTCCGCTCGTGAACAGGATGTCGGCCAGATCGATGATGACGGGCTCGTCTGGCGCAACGAGCGCCATTGCTGCCAGCACGGAGAACAGAGCGCCTCCGGTCAGGTCGGAAAGTGTCACGATGCGGCAGCCGGGCCATCTCAGGCGCAGATATTCAACAAGCTCCGCGAGGTTTGGAACCTCGCGGATGACGAAGATGTAATCCTCTGGCCGAAGCCGGTTCGCCCACGCCCGTTCACCCAAGGCAGCGTCGATCAGCGGCTTTCCGCTGAGATCCACGAGAGGTCTAAAGCCATATTTTGGGGTCCACAAATCAGGCCCGGCAAGTGGTACGATGCATTTCATGCTTATCAAATCAGCCTAAGATAGGCCTCCAGATCGGGAGGCGTGCCTATACCGTGCATGGCGTCGGGAGCGACATGATAGACGCCGACCCTGGCTCCCTGCTTGATCAGGTAGTTGTAGACCGGGCAAACGTAGAACTCGTTGTTGGACCGGTCGTTGTGGGCGATCATATCGGTCGCGGAATCGATGAAATCGCGGGCGCGTCTGAAATAATAGATGCCAACGGTCGCGTTGTCGGAAATCGCTACCTTTTCTTTCACCTCATCGACCAGCCCATCATCGTTGACATGCGCGAACGACCATTTCGGGTCTCGATCTTTATCCTTGAAGCAGAGAATTGATCCATCCAGATCGCGCTCAAGTGCATCTTGAATGTAATCCGCGCATTCGAAATCGACGATCTGGTCGCAATTGGCAATCAATAGCGGGGCATCGGGGTCAAGATGTGTCCGCGCCGTCAAGACCGTGCAAGCCGCACCTTCGGTTACGAAGTTGATCGGCGAAAAGGCGAGATCGCCATGGGCCTTCAAGCCACTGACGACATCGGGTTCCGCATCCAGATGGTCCTGTCGGGCGATCAGGACGAAGCGTGCATGATCGAGGCGCAGATTGTCCATGACACGCTCGATCATCGTCTTGCCTTTTACATCGATGAACGGCTTTGGCTTGAGGTAGCCGACTTGCGCAAACCGGCTGCCAAGGCCCGCCATCGGAATGACGACCTGGACCTGCCGAGCTGGCTTGGTCATTGCGACGACCTTGTCCCGGATCTCGTTCTGGTAGAATTCGATGCGCTTGGGCGAATAGAACGAGATATAGCTGTCGGATGGAATCTCGTGTTGGACGATTTTACCGCCAGCGAGAATGACCTCGTTCAGAACCGGGGAAAGATAGTATTTTCCGCCAAACGGGTCGGCTTTCAGCAAATAATTCTGGGCAAATTCCACAAATAGGCTGCCGCTTCTAAAATAATAATATCCAGCAATCGCCTTGCGGCTCAGAACGCGCTTTTCCGCCGTTTCTATGACATATCCGGCCTGATCCTCACGAATATAGGACCAGCGGGGGTGTACGGAATTGAAGGTCACGACACCGGCATCGGCTCCCGAGCGCATGAAATCTCGTGCAATACCGGCCAGATCGGCGTCGATGATCTGGTCGCCATTGCAGATCACCAGAGGGTCGTCGTCAACGATATGATCGACGGCCATCAGCGCCGAGCACACAGCGCCCATGGTCGGATTGTTTAGTTTGATGACAACGGTGCTTTCGCCAGCCAGCAATTTCAAAATCGAATCAAGGCTGTATTCAAGCGCATCCTGATTAAGAATGATAAAGATGAACTTCGCGGATGCATCGCGGTTGCGGATACTGTTGACGACGAGCGAGATCATCGGCGAACCGTCGACTTCGATCAGAGGCTTGGGGAAATGAAACTCGTCCTTTGGGAAAAGATCATCCTTCGACGCAATGGGGATAAGATATCTCATGTGAGGGCCGATTCGATCTTGGTGATTTCGTTCATGATACGCTCATAGGTGACGTCGTTGGTCGATCCCACCACCAGCACATGGGCGCCTGAGGAGCGTGCGGCCTGTATGCCGTGATCGTTATCTTCCAGGATCAGGCATTCCTCCGGCTGCAATTGCAGCCGATCGATTGCCGTCAGGTAGATTTCGGGATCGGGCTTCGCTTTGCCGACATCCTGATTGGACAGAAAGAAATCCAGGTATTTAAGCAGGTCAGCCTGGCGCATCATCGCCTCGACGCTCGACCTGACGGAGTTTGAGCAGACGACGATATGCTTTCCCTCCCGCTTCAGGCGCGCGAGGGCGTATTCGTGATGAAAGACCGGTTGGCATTTTTCGACGATGACCTGATAGGTCATCTTCTGTTTGAGCGTGTTGAGGAAATCGTGCAGCCTTGGCGGCAATCCCCGCGTCTTGGTCAGCATTTCCAGCTTTTTACGTGTTGGCAGGCCGTCATAGACGGCGAGATGTTCGGTGCGGCTGATATTGAGCCCGAGAAGGGCCAGCGCGTCATTCAGCGTCTCGTAATGCCATTCCTTGGCATCGATCAGAACGCCGTCCATGTCGAAAAGCACTGCCTTGATCATAATGTCCTGTCCGTCTGGTTCATGGCTGGCTTATCCCCACTTTTCGGCGGCGAGATGCGGCAAGTCAGTGCAGATTGAGATGTCGTCACCTGTCAGATCACCCCAAACATCCCAGGCGGCGGTATGATCGCGTCCATGCAGTTCGGGAGAGACGAGCGCAACCTTCTTGCCGGCGTCGAGATGCTTCTGGATGACGTCAGGAGTGATCCAGTCGGAATAGAATGCATCCAGCCACACGCCTTGGGCCTTGTCATAAAAGGGAGGCAACGGTTCGAGTTCGGAATGGCGGGTATAGGTGGTAAAGCCGTTGTTGAGGTAGCCGATGGCATCCGGGACAGCCATATCGAAGCAGAACAGATCGGTTATCCCGGCGCCATCCAACGAGGCGCGGAGCGCCTTATGCAGGCCGTCTGCCTTAATGTTCATGGCGATCGTGCCTGATCCGGCATGGCTCTTGTGCAGATCCAAAAAGTAGTCGAGATCCATAACCTGGTCGCCGACGGGCATGTCATGGGCGATTTTCAGCACGCCATTCTGGTCGCGCGTGTCCGTTTCGACCCCGAAGCCATTTTCAAAGGCGCGCCTGAAAGCCGCTTCACTGTTTTTTTCGGCAGCTTCCAACCACCAGCCCCTGTGCGCGAGAATTTTCATCGCTCTTTCCATTCAAAAGTTGCGAAATAGATGCTTCACCGATCACTGCAAATTCCTGGGAATTAGCCGGGGTTGAATTGAGGAAAGCTCTTCCTGTCGATGTGATAGACAGCAAGATAGTTGTTCTCTCGGAAAAAATTCGGGTCCTGCGTATAGGCAAAGGCATTCGTCCATCTCATGGGATGGATCTGCTGATGCACCTTGGAGACAATCCCGGCGTTGCAGAATTCCATCGCATGGGCGATGCCTTCGACCATCGTAAACGAGAAACCGCCGTAAAGAGCCATGTAGAACTGGTAGGTGATATGGTCGAAGACGCTGTGGACGAGCCGTTCCACAAATTGCAGGCTGGTGTCCCAGCCAATCCACTCCAGAAAGCCCGGAACGCTCTTGGCCGAATAGACCGGAATATCCCACCACCAGGTATAGATGCCCCAATTGCCGGAAATGGCCTGAATTTTTTCATGATCGACCGCCGGTGCCAGCTTGATGGCCGAGGCGTGCATGATCTGCCTTTCGGCTGAGTGGTTTACAGTCAGTGTGCCGCCGTACCAGCGTGCTGCGGAAACAACGGCTGCGGCGGCCTCAGTCCAGCCCGTTCTATTGAGAATGAAGGTCTCTGCATCGACGCACAGGAGATAGTCGTAAAGCTTATGGGCGAGAGAAAGCGCCAGGAATTTCTTGACCGTCGGCCAGGTTCTACCCTCCGCGACGACCGACAGCGCACTGCCTGAGAAATAATCCGACAGCACGATGGACGAGTAGTTTAGGAAAGGGGATGCCTGATGCATCTCTCTGAACTGCAGGCGATCGGCATCGGTGGAAAAGACGAAAATAATGTCGTAGTCAGCGCCAATGCTCTGAAACAGCAGGTTGATGCCATAGATGAAATAGGCATCGTGAATGGGCACGATAAGAGCGGTTCTGTTCTGAGGCTTCGGTGCCTCGCCGGATTCCGTCAAGAGATGCACGCCATGCTCTCCCGGCAGACGGAACTGTCCCTCCATTTCGAGGCGTCCGTCGACAGACCGTACGGTATCGAATCGCGTGGTGACAGCAGCGTTCTGGCTCAGAAACTCAATCGCCCCGCCTTTTACGCGCCAGGAGTTTTCATTGGTATGGGAATATCCGCGCAGCCAACCGCCGCTCTCGAAGGATATCTGCGATGCAAAAACCTCTTCGGCGCCAGCTTTACCGAAGGTCCACACACGCTCCTTCATCAGTCGCTCAAGCGACAAATCATCAAGGCCGATCGTCATTGTTGCACTCCTATCCGTAGTTACAAGGCACGGTAGGAAGGCAAACTTGTATGAAGCTGTCGGTCTTTGTTTCCCTTGTCTTAGCGGTTGAAGCCTAACAGTCTGTTCAAGAATTGCTGCTGGCCTGGCGAAAATGGTGATTTCGAGAACCGGAACGGAGCGTACTTAACGTACGTGAGTACCGGAAGCGCAGAAATTACCATTTGCAGACGGCCAGCAGCGATTATTGGACGGACTGTAAGAGGTTTCAGCGGGACCGTATGCAACCAATAGCGAGCTACAGCTTATCCTTGAGCATTTCCAGGAAAAGTGAAAACCGGTTTTGCCAACCGGATATGGGCAAAAGTAAAGAGCGTTGCTGCGATTCCACCAAGAGCAGAAACGCCCTCGTGTACCAAATACGGTGCACGAGGGCGTGTTGTAAAAGCCGGTAAGCTGTGGCGAATTATACTTATGCGGCAACCGCTGCTTTTGCCGTTGCCAGCTTACGCTCGGCGCGTTCCTGCTGGGGCGAGCGATTGTAGAATTCGCGGTAGCATTTGGAAAAATGCGAGGCGGAGACGAAGCCGCAGGCGACGGCGACTTCCACCACTGGCATGGAGGACTGCACCAGCAGATGCCGGGCACGGTCGAGGCGGATTTCCAGATAGTAGCGCGCCGGTGAGCGGCCCATTTCCTGGCGGAACAGCCGTTCGATCTGGCGTCGTGACAGATCCACCTTGTCGGCGATATCAAGCAGGGACAAGGGCTCGGCCAAGCTTGCTTCCATCAATTCGATGATTTGCAGGACCTTGTTGTTCTGCACGCCAAGGCGGGCGCGCAGCGGCAGGCGCTGCCGGTCTCCGGCAGCCCGGACCCGGTCGGTCAGATGCTGTTCGCAGACCCGGTTGACAAGGCCTTCGCCAAAATCCTGGCCTATCAGGTTGAGCATCATGTCAAGCGAGGCGGTTCCGCCCGCGCAGGTATAGAGATTGCTGTCGACTTCATAGAGATCGGCATAGACCTCGGCCTGGGGAAAGGCTTCCGAAAAGCCCGGCAGGTTTTCCCAGTGGATCGCGCAGCGCTTGCCGTTCAAAAGTCCGGCCTGCGCCAGCACATGGGCGCCGGTGCAAAGGCTGCCGACCGCGACATTTCGATTATAGGCTTCCCGCAGCCAGGCATTGACGGATTTGTTGTTGAACTCCTCGACAAAGACGCCGGAACAGACAATCGCCATATTGGGCCGGTTTTCACCGGCCAGAAAGCGGCGCTCATCGGCAAGCGACGAATCCACCTCGATGCTGATGCCCGACGAAGACGACACCTTGTTGCCGTCGACTGAACAGAGCCGCCACTCATAAGCCGCATAGCCAAGCATTCTGTTGGCAATGCGCAATGTTTCGATAGCGCCTGCAAACGGCAATAGCGTGAAATTCGGAACAAGAAAAAAGACGATATTGCGTTTTTTAACAGGCGTTTTGCTCATGATGCCACCGTGCTGAGGAGATCTGCTAGAATTGACAGTTTTTAATTCCGCCAATAGCTCAAAAACGACAATAGCACGATAGAAACCGACGACAACAATTTGACATCATTATTGCCGGACCATTTGTGGGTGTTTCATCAGCGAGCCGTCATGGGACACGTGTGGAACACGTATAGCTAGCAGATTGAAAAAACACACTATTTTGCTTGAATATCGGGGAAAGCAAGGCCTGGAGCAGCCTTTTTGGGCGGCTTAAACCATGTCGCGACGGGTCTGCCACGTGTCGTGTGCAGGCCAGCCAAGATCCTTGCGCATATCGAAAGGGGCTTCTGCCAGCGCCTTTTCCATGGCGCGGTGTTGCCGCCAGGACTCGATCTGACTGAACCACGTGGAAATCGCATGCAAAGCCGATTCGGCGAGGACGATACTGCTGGTAAACAGCCGCGAAGGGCTGGAATGAGAGATGTAGGCCATGGAAAGTTCCTTTCGTTGATCTCGCCAAAAGACTTCCTGGTCCTCAGGCGGCAGAGACATCATCTGCCTTGTTTATTGATCAATAAAGCGAATGTTTGTGATCTATTGCATCGCATATTGTGATCGGTTTGCTGTTTGGCTGTTCCGGCACGACAATCCCCACGTCTTCTCGCAGGTATTCAGGCAGGCAGTTAAGGTGAGCCATCGCCTTTTCACGCGCCTGGCGGAGATGGCGTCTCTCCCGCCAGCGCCGAAAGGCCAGCCAGAGCCGCAGCATGGGTGGAACGCGGCTGGGTGTTGCTTCGAAGACCATGCTTTTCACTCCTCCTGATGTCGGTCGGCTTCGTTGCAAACAGTGTCAGGCGGAATTGACATTCAATCAAACGAAACGATATGATGTTTATGTTGAGAAAAATTGATGGTAGCCCGATGACCCTTTCCCAGTCACCCTCCATGCCTTCCACCGTTCTGGCGGCGGCCAGTTTGCCGCTTCTGGATAATGATGTGCTGCGCACCTTCGTGGCGATTTCCGAGGTCGGAAGCTTTACCGCTGCCGCAGACATGGTGTTTCGCACCCCCTCGGCGGTATCCATGCAGATCAAGAAGCTGGAGGATCAATTGGGCGTTTCGCTGTTTCGCCGCGACGCTCGTTCCGTCACGCTGACCCCGCATGGGGCTCTGCTGCTCAGCTATGCCAAACGCATCCTGGCCCTGAATAACGAGGCGGTGGCACGGTTTTTGGCGCCGGAAATGAATGGTGTGGTGCGGCTGGGATCGCCTGATGATATCGGCGAGCTGATCTTGCCCGGTATTCTCACCCATCTGGCGCGCACATGGCCGCATCTTGCTATCGAGGTGACGATTGCCGGGTCTGTTGAGCTGCGCAAGGCGGTGAATGAGAAGCGGCTGGACGTAACACTGTTCAATTTCCTAAACGGCATCGCTGCCGATCCGACGATGACGGTGATGAGCGAAAAGCTGGTCTGGGCCGGGAAAAAACACGGTCAGGCCCATCTGAAAACGCCGCTGCCGCTGTCTGTCTGGGACGAGAGCTGCGTGTGGCGCAAGCGCGCCATGACCGAATTGACCCGCAAGGGCAAGGAATTCCGCATCGCCTATTTCTGCGGTCATCATGTCGGGCAATATGCGGCCATACGCGCCGATATCGCCGTCGCGCCGCTCGCTCGCTTCCTGTTGCAGGACGATATGGTGGAACTGACCGAGCAGGATGGAATGCCGGATCTTGGCAGTTACGAGGTCGGTCTTGCCTTGTGTGAGGATGCGTCACCGCCGGTCAAGGCCGTTGCCGATTACGTGCGGTGCGTGCTGGGAAATCGTGGCTGTGTCGGCACGGCCGTGGCAGCCTGATCAGATCAAGGCAATTTGGCGGCGGGGCTTGGAACAGTGCTTTTCGATCTCTACATCCTGGATGCCGCCCGAAAGGTTCTACGCAAAGGAGATGGCAGATGAATATGCCGGTCTTGTCCGCTACGAGTGAAGGTGTTGTTGCAAGCCGTCGCTCGCCGGTGCGGGTGATTGCTGATCTGATCCGCAATCCGCTGGATGCCCTTCCGCCGCAGATCTATGATCATAAGCTGGTCTATGCGCAGTTTGGCGATGAAGTGCGGCTGCATGTGATGGACCCTGAACTGATCCATGAGGCTTTGGTCAAAAATGCAGCGGTGCTTGGCAAGGGTGAAGACGTTCGCCGTGCGCTGGGTCCGGCATTGGGGCAAGGGTTGTTGACCGCTGATGGCGCTCATTGGAAATGGCAGCGCCAATCCGTTGCCGCTGGTTTTCAGTGGGAAAAGTTGAGAAGTTTTCTGCCGGCGATGGTGGCCGCAGCCGAACGTCGCCGCGATTCCTGGCAGGCTGGCGAGACTGTCGATATCGGCCATGAAATGATGCAGACGACATTCGACATCATTGTCGAGACGATGATGACAGGGCGCGACAGGATCGATGTCGCGCGGGTCGAGCAGAGCGTTACCGATTATCTCGAACCGACGGGCTGGATGTTTGCGCTTGGGATGCTGAAGGCGCCGGAATGGATACCCTATCCCGGTAAGGGAAAGGCAAGCCGTGCCGTGACTTATCTGCGGTCCGCGATGGCCAAGATGATTGCCGAGCGGCGCGTTGAAGGCGTGGAGCGCGCCGACCTGATCTCGATGTTGCTATCGGCTCACGATCCCGAAACAGACCGCGAAATGAACGACGAGCAAATCATCGACAATCTGCTGACCTTCATTTCCGCTGGGCATGAAACCACCGCCCTTGGGCTTGCCTGGACATTCCATCTGCTGGCAAAGCACCCGGCCATCGAGCAAAAGCTGCTGGACGAGTTGGACCGGGTGGTGGGCGATGGTCCGGTGCTGGCCGAGCATGTCGAGAAATTGACCTATACCAAACAGGTTTTCAATGAAGCCATGCGGCTCTATCCGCCAGCGCCGGTCATCACCAGGACCGCGAACGAGGCGTTTACCTTGGGTCAACACCGTATCGAGGCAGGGACCATACTGCTGGTGCCAATCCACGCCATTCATCGTCATAGCCTGATCTGGGACAGGCCCGAAGAGTTCGATCCCGACCGTTTTGCGCCCGAAGCGGTCAAGGCACGGCATCGCTACGCTTTCATGCCGTTCGGCGCTGGGCCGCGCATCTGTATCGGCAGTGCGTTTGCAACCATGGAGGCCGTTGCCATTCTGGCGGTGTTGGCCAAGACCTTTCGTCTGCGCAACAAGAGCGAGGTGACGCCGGAGCCGATGATGCGCATTACTCTGAGGCCGAAGAAAAAACTGATCATGGAGATTGAGAAGCGGCAGGAGGCCGTGCCGGTTTCAGCCTGAACCGGGGTTCGCTTCGCTACCATATGCCTTTGGTGAGGCCAGTCCACAGCCAGCGCCAGAGGGTCGGTGGAAAATAGAGTGCGGATGGTCCGGTCGGCGCGATAGGGGTCAGCTTTCCCTCCAGAGCGTCGCCCACCGCCTGGCAGGTGACGGGAAGGGCTGCTGCCGTCAACAGCATTGGATAGGTGGAGATGAAATCACCGGAGCTTGGCTGCGCACGCACCTGGTAAAGGACGTCTCCGGTGTCGGTGCCCTGATCGACCAGATGTACCGTTGCACCGAAATTGCCGCGATCGCCTTTTGCCAGCGCCCAGTAGCCGCCCATCTGACCGCGATAGGCGGGATTGATGCCAGCATGAAGATTAAGCACGGGGCAGGGCATGCTGGCCAGAGCGTTGGCCGTCATCAGCCGGGTGCTGACCAATAGGATCACGCCCGGAGAGAGCTGTTGGACCGCCTCCTGCGCCTCGGGGCTGTTGATACTGCGCACTGTAGTCACTGGGATCTGCGGATCGAAACGCGGATTGGCGGAAAAATCCTGGCAGATCGATTGGCTACGTTTTTGCGCGGCCCGGCGCATGAATTTGCCTACGGCCATGGTGGCAAGCTGGCCAAGGGCGGTGATGGTTCCAACCCTCCGCTGACGGCGGCGAAAAATCTCCGCCTTGCTTTCCTGTTCTTCCAAGAGGACGTGCACGCCACCGAAACGGGCTTGCAGCGCGTTGACCACCATCCAGGGGTTTGGCCCCCCGGCGGTCATCACCAGAATTGCGCCTTTGTCGTGCTGCTGCCCCATGATTGATCCCCCCAAGTGCCGCTTTGCCCCATATTATCTGTTGCGTCCGCGAGCAGGTTGAACCAACCTTTCATAAGCCCGGATATCATCTGGCGTAAATGTTTGGTTAAAAACGCCGAAATCTTTGGGTGAGAATGAACTTTTTTCGACTTGCCGCGTTCATGCCAATGCAAGGCACCTGTGGTGCCGATTATCATAATAGGGGTTTATCCAATATGAACACGAAAAAGCTCGCTGCCGTTGCTGCTCTCTTTGTTGCTGCTGCCGCATTGTCGTCATGCGGTAACACGATCCGTGGTATGGGCAAAGATACAGCAAATACCGTGAATGCAACGCAGTCAGCAGGCAATAATGTCGCCAAGGCTGCAAAATAACGCAACCTCACAGCAGTTTTGCTTCATGTCGTTCATCGGATGAAGCAAGACTGCCTCGGGAGAGGCAAGAGGGATTAGGTCCATGTCCATGCATCTGGTTGCCAAAGTGAGTGCTGCTTATATTCTGGCGGTTGTCGTTTCGGCCGCTGGGCATGTTGCCTTCCAGGGTCCGCCGCTTCAATTTGCGGGCCAAACTCAGGAAGTGGGGATTCTGACCGCTTCCGCCCAGCAGTAAGAACGTCGTGAAAAGCGGGATACATAGCTGTTTTGCTCGATTTCCTTGTGAAACCTGAGTATGGGCGTCCGTGCCAGATGACGGACCCGAAGGGTCGCGCCTTCAAGTATTTGATTTGAGAGTTCACTTTTGAGATTTTGCTCGCAAAACGCAGTGCGTTTGAAAATAGCCGTGTGGTTCTTTGTGATCCTTTCTGCTTTTGCCGTTTCTCCGAAGCGTGTAGAGGCAGCAGAAGATAATTGTCGTGACCAGACGGAAAACGGCGTTGCTTATCGTATCTGCCGATTTGATCCGGCCACGCGCACAATTCGCATATTCAACCGCAATTCTGACGGCGATGTCTATGGCGGGTTCGATGCATTGCGAAGCCAGCTTTGGCAGCAAAGACTTATCCTCACCTTCGCCGTCAATGGCGGTATGTATCACTCCGATCTCAGCCCCGTTGGCCTGTTCGTGGACTATGGCGTGACGCGCAAGCCAGCCGAAACAGCCGATGGCTGGGGCAATTTTTACCTGAAGCCGAATGGCGTGTTTTTTCTCAAAGGCGGCCAAGCAGGTGTGCTTGAGACAACGCAATTTGAAGCCCGGAAGATTGACGCGGATTTTGCCACCCAATCCGGCCCGATGCTGGTCATTGATGGTGTCCTGAACCCGAAGTTTCTCCCCGCCAGCGACAGTTTGAAAATCCGCAATGGCGTCGGTATCGATGCCAGCGGACAGGTGGTGTTTGTGTTGAGCAAAGACCCTGTGCGTTTCTACGATATGGCCGCGTTCTTTCGCGACCGGCTGGGCGCGGCTAATGCGCTTTATCTGGATGGAACGATTTCAAGCCTTGCCGAGCCGATGGCTGGCCGGATCGACCGGGCCTATCCGCTCGGCCCGATCATTGCTGTGGTAGACCCGCGCCCGAACTGACGCATCTGGGTCTTTGTGCCTATCAGTCGGTATCCCGCCTGAACGGTTCCTGTCTGTTTGGCAGGGCTGGCACATCGATGTGATCCGGTTCCAAGCCGGCCTTTTCCCGTTCTACCATCATCTCAAAAGCCTGTTCCAGATGGCGGGTGAACCGTTGCGTGTCGAAGAGCGGCGCGCGCAGCCGGTTGTCGGCAATCGTCTGCCTGAGTGCGGCGAGCCGGGGACGGTCCTGTGCCAGATCTGCGGCGAGACGCACCATATCGTCCGGTGTCTCCGCCACCAATTGTGGAACCTTGAGCGCGGTCAAAAGGCTTTCTGACACCCTTGAAGCGAAATTGCTGCCCTTGAAGGTGATGACAGGCAGGCCCGCCCAAAGCTTGTCAGAGGTCGTGGTGTGGCCGTTATAGGGATAGGTATCGAGACCGAGATCAGCCGCCTGCATTCGGGCAATATGCGGCGCGTAGCTTTCGGCTCCGGTGAAATATAGGCGTGAACGGTCGATACCGCATCCGACCATGAATGCAGTCAGCCGGTCGCGCTGTTCGCGCCCGGCGCAGAGAACCCAGAGAATGGAGGAGGGAATAGCGTCCAGCAGTCTTGCCCAGAGACGGGCGGTTTGCGGGGAAATCTTGCGAACCATGTTGAAGGAAGCCAGCACGAAGGCATCCTCCGGCAGATCGAGCAGGGAGCGGGACGTGGCCGGTGGCAGCGGGCGATAGCGGTTGTCGTTTGCCTGATAGGTTTCCGGCAATCGGCAGAGCCTCTCGTGATAATTGGGTTTGGATGAGTGAGGTGTGACGATTGGGTCGGAGATGACATAATCGCAATCGATCCCATAGGCGGAGCCTGGAAAGCCGAGATAGGCGACCTGTATTCGGGCAAGGCCGCTATTGATCAGATCGGCGCGGACATCTTTGGTATGGCCTTTGAGATCGACCAGAATATCAAGGTCGAAACTGCGGATGAAATCGCGCGCCGTGGCATCGTCCATGGACAGGATGTCGTGAAGATTGGGGTAGGTCTGCCGCAGACCACGATCCAGCCCCCTGATATCCTCTGGCGTGTGACAGAACAGGTGGATCTCGAAGCGTGCGGCGTCGTGACCGAGCAAAACACTTTGCAACAGCCGCATGGTTGGATGCTGGTCGGAAAAATCCGAGGAAAGATAACCGACACGGATTTTTTCCCCGAAACGATGGGGCAGGCTGCGGCGTGCCTGGCGCGATTGTTCCGTAAACGGCTTTCCGCTGGCCATCCGGGTCTGGCGGCCATTGATCGCCTCGTCGCCACACCACAGCATGTGCTGGTAGGGGTCGTCGATGTTGAAAAACGCCGGATCGATGCCCTCTCTCATCGCGGCCAGCAGCGCGTTGTCGCTGGCTTCGATTTCCTCGAGGCATAATTGTCCGCGCAGCAGCCGCCGATAGGTTCTCTGCTCTTCCGGGTCGAGCGATGCGAGATGTTGTGATGTCGGCACTTTGCGGATCAGGGAAAGCGCCTGCTCACCCTGGTCGGCCTGCATATACAAACGCGCGGCCATCAAGAGAAACATCCGGCGATTTTGCGGCTGCAAATCCGCCACCCTGGCATAAAGCTCGGCGGCCTGGAGCTTTTCCTCGAGCTTTGCATGGCATTGGGCCGCCACCAGCAGCATATTGGCATCTGGTGGACGCTTTTTCAAAAGTGGATGCAGGCGGTCGAGGCAGGCTCGCAAATCGCCCTGCTTATAGGCCTGCAAAGCCTGGATGAAGGCCGGGGACGGAGCCACGCTCACAGCGCTGATTTCGGATAGGCGCGCTCCAGACCGCCGGAGCGGGTCAGCCCCTGGCGAAAGGCCAGATAGGCGCCATGTTGACTGGATTTGGCAATTTCCATCAAGCGAATTTGCATCCGGGCCGGGCAGCTATTGCCCAGCCATTCACCGCAGCGTTCAAGCTTCAGGGAGTTGAGGAAGCGCTGACCGGCGGATTGTTCCAGATAGGCGAACAGGCCTTCGGCAAAGGTCTCGTCCTGCTTGGGGTTTTCCAGCATCAGGGCCAGGAAGGCCTTGTCGTCATCAGAGAACCCACCCAGCTTCATGGCAACGGTGTCTCGGTCGGTAACGGCGGTGGCGGACATGATGAAGGTCTCCTGCTGTCTTGGCTTTTGCCCGGCGTCTCTGTTGTGAGTCTCTGGCGATATTATCTGCATTGGTTCTTAAACAATCGTCGCTGGAGTAGAGCTTGCGATTTTATCAACTGAATAATTCATGGCATTGTTTGGTCGTCGGACATATGGTTTGGTTCAGGCTTGTGTGAGGCTTGCGGTCCGCTTCATCCACTGGTTGACACAGATGCCGCAACGTTTGACGGTGGGATATCGTCGTTCTTCAAAGGCGAACCAAATGCGGCAAAGCTTTGCGGATATTGTACAATTACCCATTTCGAGTCTGAGCTGGAAAAATTGTCTGAGAGCTGATCCCGCCTGAATACTATTTTCTGCAATGGGGGTTTGTCATAGGGCCCGCATTTTCCCGGAGTGTTTTTATGGCCGAACTGACTATCTGCATGCCTAGCCATCGCCCGCTTGATGGTTCGCGCGCTGCCATCGACAGTGCGCTCGCGTTTTGCGAGGCGCGGGACGCCCTGCTCGTGGTCAGCGACAATTCCGGCGATGCCGCCAAAAAAGCCTATTTGCAGGACTTGTCGCCCCGGTTGACCTATGTGGCAAGCGAGGCACAAACGGCCTTTGCCAATATGTTCAACGCTGTCGAGGCGGCATCCACGCCCTTCATTATCCCAATGGGCGATGATGACGAGATCATCGCCGAGGCCGATCAGACACCTTTTGATCTCGACGATCTGCCATTTGATTATGTCGGTGTGCTGCCGGTAACCGAAAGCTTCCTCCAGCGGTCAGAAGCCGGTTCGCTTCAAGCCTTTGCCCTGGAAGAGTACGATCCCGGCGAAAGAATGCTTGCCTATCTGCACAACAGCCCGACCAACAATGGCGGTTTCTATTCCATCCTGCGCCGCGAAGTCTGGCTTGCGACGATGGACCTGTTTCTGCGATCCCATCCGACCAAGGCAGCGACATGCGACTGGGCCGTCGCATTATCTTTGTTTTCGACCGGAAAAATGGCCCATGATCCGTCGATCCGCTACCGCTACAATGCCGAAAAATGGGCTGAAAAGGCGCAGATCGATGTGGAACGCAAGGCTATGCTGCTGGAAGCCGGACTGCCGGAGAATGCGGTCCATTATGAAATGCTTCTGCTGTTTCTCGATGTTTTCGTGCTGATCAACCGCGTTGGCTCGCCGCTCTCAATCGATGAGCGCCAACGTCTTGGCAAGTTCACGGTCAACCGGTTTCTGGGCAGCTTTATCAAGCAGGTGGCCGATTCTCCTGAACTTTACGCCGAAGGCGTCACAGGTCTGGCGGAAATGGCACTGGAGGAAACCGATAGTTTCACCCAATTCCAGATCGCCATGCTGATGGCCGAGCGGCTGCAGCCCGGTCTCAAAGACAAATACGTCGCCTTCATTCAAGCTTCGATTGCCGGAGTGTAAAGGCAGGCGATAACAATTCCAACCCATTACACGACGAGTTCGAGAAAATGGCGGCAAGGCAGTGGGACGATCTACTGCCTTGCCGCCAAAATCCTCTATTCTGCCGCCAGGGCCGGTTGGACGCTGTGCGCTGGCGAGACCATAGCCGAGAGGATGATCGAAAGGTCGATGGTGCCAATCTGGTGACCGGCCTTATCGGTCACCTGCGCCTCTGTGACGCCTTGCTCGACCATGGCCCGGGCCGCCGTTTCCAGCGTCGTGCGGGCGGTGAGCTTGAACTGGCCCGCCGACTGCTGGCCTGACTGATTATGCGCCGGGACCATCACCGTGCCGATGCGGATTACCCGGCCACGATTGACCTCGCGCACGAAGGCGGCAATGTAATCGTCCGCTGGACGCAGCACGATATCCTGGCCGCTGCCCTGCTGCACCACTTCGCCATCGCGCAGAATGGCGATCTTGTCGCCCAGCCGCAACGCTTCGTCCAGATCGTGGGTGATGAACACCACAGTCTTTTGCAATTCCTGCTGCAAGTCGATCAGCATGGTCTGCATATCGACCCGGATTAGCGGGTCCAGTGCGGAATAGGCTTCGTCCATCAAGAGGATATCTGCATCGGTTGCGAGCGCTCGCGCCAGGCCAACGCGCTGCTGCATGCCGCCGGAAAGCTGGTTCGGATAATGGTTTTCAAAACCGGCAAGCCCGACCCGCTCGATCCAGTAATGTCCCTTGGCAAGGCTTTGCTGCCGCGGCATGCCCTGGATATCGAGGCCGTAGAGGACGTTTTCCATCACGGTTCGATGTGGCAGCAGGCCGAACTTCTGAAAGACCATCGCGGTTTTCCGGCGTCGGAAATCGCGCAGCTGTGCTGGCGACATGGCGCAGATGTCCGTTCCGTCGTAGAGCACTTCGCCCGCTGTCGGCTCGATCAATCGGTTGATATGGCGAATCAGCGTGGATTTGCCGGAGCCGGAAAGTCCCATGACCACGGTGATCTCGCCGCCGGGCATGTCGATGCTGATGTCGCGCAGGCCGAGCACATGGTGATGCCTGTCGTTCAATTCGGCCTTGGTGATGCCCTGGCGCACGGCGTCAATATGGGTTTTTTCGTCGGGGCCGAAAATTTTGTAGAGATTGCGGATGTCTATGCCGTGACTAGCCATGCAGCACCTGTGTATGTTTCTGGAGGCGTTTGCCATAGGCTTGGCTTGCCCGGTCGAAAATGATGGCGATTGCTACAAGGGCAAAGCCGTTGAGCAGGCCGATGGTGAAGAACTGGTTGGTGATGGCCTGCAAGACATTCTTGCCGAGCCCGCCAACACCGATCATCGAGGCGATGACCACCATGGCCAGCGACATCATGATCGTCTGGTTGATGCCCGCCATGATGTTGGGCAGCGCGAGCGGGATCTGCACATTGAACAGTTTCTGGCGCTCCGACGACCCGAAGGCATCGGCTGCTTCGATGGCTTCGCGGCTGACAAGGCGGATACCGAGATTGGTGAGCCGGATAATCGGCGCGATGGCATAGATCACCACCGCGATCAGGCCCGGCACCTTGCCGATCCCGAAAATCATCACCACAGGGATCAGATAGACGAAACTCGGCATGGTCTGCATCACGTCGAGCACTGGGTTTAAGGTCGATTGGGCGCGGTCGGACCGTGCCATCCAGATGCCGATGGGAATGCCGATGACGACGGCGCAGAGCGTGCAAACCGTCACCATGGCCAGCGTTATCATGGTATCCTGCCAGAGACCGGCCATGCCGATCAACACCATGGCAAGAGCCGTGCCGAGCGTAATGCGCCAATTGCGGCTGACGCCGTAGACAATGGCGGCCAGTGCGACGATCATCAAGATCCAGGGCATATCAACGAACAGCGCCTGGAGCCAGTTCAGGAACCATTGCAGCGGCAGGGTCAATCCGTCGAGGAAATCTCCGTAAGAGCGGACGAAAGTCTTGAAGCCGGTATCGACGGTCTTCTTGAAACTCCGCATGAGAGTATCATCGACCGCCGGAAACCGGCAGAGGAGGGTGGGGATGTAGCTACAGATAGCGGATGCCATATGTGCTCCTTATCGTAGGGATCAAAACCAATGCCGGTGTGTTTCGGCTTTATCGGTGCAGCCTGATCATTGCATTGCAGGGGGCGGTGGCATGGCCAAACCGCTACGCGGGTGACGGTGGAGACATGTCCACCGTCACCCGCGACTGATTGAATTCATCACTGATGAGAGATCGCCAAGGCGGCCTCCCGGACATTATCAAAGAGCGGCCTTGACCTTTTCAGCGACGTCAGGCGAGACCCACTGTGTCCAGACATCGGGATAGGTCTTCAGGAAATATTCTGCCGCATCGGCATTGTCCGCCTGGTTCTCACTCATCCAGGCCAGAACCTTGCCGATGGTTTCATTGTCCCACTGGCGTTTGCCGACATAGTCCATCGTCACGCCTGCCTTCTCGGCAAAGTTCTTGGTGACGACACTATAGACATCCGTGACCGGATAATCGTTGACGCGGGGATCGGCGCAATCGGCAACCGATGTGCAGCGGTCCCATTCGGCCTTGTCGAAACTGGTATCCATACCAAGCTTGACCATATCGTATTTGCCAAGAATGGCTGTTGGCGCCCAGTAATAGCCAAGCCATCCCTTTTTCTTTTCAATGGCATTGGCAATCGAGCCGTCCAGTGCGGCAGAGGAACCGCTATCGACAAGCTGGAAGCCTGCATCGTCACCCTTCAGCGCCTTGTAGATATTCTCCGTGGTGACCTGACAGGCCCAACCGGATGGGCAATTGGTGACGGCACCCTTGGAGGGATCTTCCGGGGCTGGGAAAAGCTCGGGATGTTTCAGCGCGTCCTGTACGGTCTTGATGTCTGGATGCTCATCGGTGATGTATTTCGGAACCCACCAGCCCTCAACGCCGCCATCCTTCAGAATGCGCGCGGCTTTGAGCAGGCGACCGTCCTTGACGGCTTCCGCCAGCGGCTTTTGAATCGTATTGACCCAAAGCTCAGGGGCCAGATCCGGCTCGCCCTTTTCATTCATTGAGGTGAAGGTCGGCATGGTGTCGCCAGTCACCAGATTGACGGAACAACCATAACCGCTTTCCAGAATGATCTTGTCGACATTGGCCGCGACGCCGGCTGAGGCCCAGTTCATTTCCGCAATGGAGACCGAGCCGCAATCAGCGGCCTCGGCAGAACCGGCCATGCCATACAATCCGGCGGCGAGTATCGTGGAAACGAGCAATGTCCTCATATCGTGGAGTTCTCCGTTTTATTGGCGCATGTTTAGCGCATGGGCGTGACTGTTTCACGCATGACAGCCGATCCCGGCCGCATATTTCGCAACCCGGGTCGGGCATATTTGATGGAGGGACCGCTCATCGGCGAACCTCTCGGATTATGAAGTCCGGGGCAGCTCCAGGGTAGTCCCATTGCAATACTTGTCTGTTTACGACAGTGACAAGGGTAGGGGGCTGGCCGCATAAATCAACCACCTTGTAGCTTTTTGTTCGAATAAATGTCGCATAAAAGCCATTAAGCATCATGCAAACACACAGGCTCTCATGGGCAAATCCGAGCGTTCTCATGTCCTGATCAGCCCCCAATGGATTGAAAAACGGCCGCAATCCCGCGCTGTTAATCAAGCTGGTTCCCGCTGACTCCTTGTCGTCTTCAGGAAAAACTGTGGAAAAACCAATCGTTGAACGCCATTGCCTTCCAGCGGGCTGCAGGCCATACCACAAACCATTGACATGAGGTCTGGTAGAAAGACGCGCGGCCCATTCTGAATACGGCTGCGCTTTGAACCAAATTGCAGGAGCTGGCAAACGTCATGACGCGGATGGTTATGCTCCAGGGCACTGGCTCGGATGTCGGCAAGACGGTGCTGGTGGCGGGGCTTTGCCGGTTGGCGCGGCTGCATGGACGGGTCGTGCGTCCTTTCAAGCCGCAGAACATGTCCAACAATGCTGCCGTGGCTGATGATGGTGGGGAAATTGGCAGGGCGCAGTGGCTCCAGGCGCTGGCCTGTGGCGTGCCATCCTCGGTGCATATGAACCCGGTTCTGCTGAAGCCACAAAGCGAGACTGGCAGCCAGATCATCGTGCAAGGCCGGGTGTTTGGCCAGGCGAAGGGGCGCGATTACCAACGGCTGAAACCGCAATTGCTGGGTGCCGTACTCGACAGTTTTGAAGAGCTGAAGGCCGGAGCGGATCTGGTGATTGTCGAGGGCGCCGGGTCTCCAGCCGAAATCAATTTGAGGGCCGGGGACATCGCCAATATGGGCTTTGCCACCCGCGCCAATGTGCCGGTGGTGTTGGTTGGCGATATCGATCGCGGCGGGGTGATTGCCTCGCTGGTCGGCACCCATGCCATCCTGCCGGAGGAAGACCGCCGGATGATTTGCGGCTATATTATCAACAAGTTCCGGGGAGACCAGAGCCTGTTTGCCGACGGTATCGAAGCCATTGGCCGCTACACCGGCTGGCCGAGTTTCGGCATCGTGCCTTGGCTGAAGGCCGCAGGGCGGTTGCCGCCGGAAGACAGCGTGGCGCTGGAACGATTGAGCCGCAGTTCGACGGGTGCTTTGAAGATTGCCGTGCCGGTTTTGTCACGTATTGCCAATTTCGACGATTTCGATCCGCTTGCCACGGAGCCTTCCGTCGATCTGGTCTATGTGCGTCCCGGTGAACCTTTGCCCGCCGATGCGGCGCTGGTGATTCTGCCGGGCTCCAAGGCGACAATTGGCGATCTGGCAGATATGCGCGCGCAGGGATGGGACAAGGACCTCGCCCTGCATCGTCGGCGTGGCGGGCGGATCATCGGTATTTGCGGCGGCTATCAGATGCTGGGCAATAGCGTTGCCGATCCGCTGGGGCTGGAGGGCGCTCCCTGCCGCGTTGAAGGCCTTGGTCTGCTTGAGATTAACACCGAGATGGCGCCGGAAAAGACCGTGCGCAACAGCGCCGCCCATTCGCTGGAATATGATGTGGCGCTGAGTGGCTATGAAATCCACCTCGGCCAGACCGATGGCCCGGATTGCCAGCGTCCTGCGCTGACGATCCGTGGCCGCGGCGATGGAGCTATGTCTGCTGATGGCAAGGTGATGGGCACCTATCTGCATGGGTTGTTTGCCAATGACGGTTACCGGGCGGCATTGCTGCAAAGCTTTGGGATCAGCAATACGACCGAAAATTACCGGCAAAGCGTCGAACAGGCGCTGGACGATCTGGCTCACGAGTTGGAAAGCGTGCTGGACAAGGCCTGGCTGGACCGGCTGATCGGCTGATCATTGTTCCGGCTCAAGCGGTATGCGACGCCGGTTCAACGCATCGGCAATCATCCAGACGCACAGCGCCCAGGCGCCGCCAACCGTCCATCCCGCGATGATATCCGTTGGCCAATGCACGCCGAGAAACACCCGGCTGACGCCAATCAAAAGCGTCAGGAATAAGCCTGCGCCGAAGGTGAAATAGCGCAATTGCCATGTCGGCTGGGCGCGGGCCAGCATGGCGCCCAGCGTCAGATAGGTAATCGCCGACATCATGGCGTGGCCGCTTGGAAAGCTCATGGTCTGCACACTGACCAGATGCGGAACCACATCCGGCCGGGCTCGGGAAAATAGCAGTTTCAGACCAGACTCGGCTAAGGCTCCGAGCGAAATCGCCAATCCGACAATCATGGCATTGCGAGTCTTGCCCGCCGCAAGCAGATAAAACACCGTCAACACGGTGACGAGGGTAATCACAGTGAAGCCGCCAAGGCTGGTAATGTCACGGACCGAATTGACCAGCCAGGGCGGGCCGATGGTCAGGCCGGGATCGTCCTTGATCCGGAGCGCCAGCAATATGGCGCGATCGAAGGCATGGCTTTCCTGATCGAAAACGTCTTCTGCGATTTTTGCAAACAGCAAGCCAAGCCCGGCCAAAACAGTCAGACTGGCAAGAAGGCGCGGCTCAATCCGGTTGCGCAGACGTTCTGGCAGAAATTTCAAGGCATGCTCCGGGTTTGGTCGTCCGCTTGTGGTTTCAGTAGATAATGCGGCAGATGCCTTTCACCAAGAGGCGCTTACGGATGCAATAACAACACCATGCATTGGCCGCCTTCCCGAAGGGCCGACGCATGCGGTGGGCGCACGATCAAGGCCCCGGCCTCGGCGAAAATCTGCATCATCGAGGAATCCTGTTTCGGAAAGCTGGTCACCCAAAGTCCATCCGCCGAATCGATCCGCAATTGGGCGCGCAGATAGTCCTGTCGCTGATCGTTGGCGGCAAGCGCTGTTGCCGTGCGGGCGTGCTTGAGGCGCTGCGGCAGAGGGCGATGGCCGAGCTTGGCGATCAGCGGTTCGAGAAACAGCAGGCTACAGACCATGCTGGAGATGGGATTGCCGGGCAGACCGAGCACATGCATCGGTCCGAGCTTGCCCACCATCAGCGGTTTACCCGGGCGCATGGCGATCTTCCAGAAATCCAGCACCATGCCCGCATCGGTAAGCGCTGCCTGCACCAGATCGTGGTCGCCGACCGATGCGCCGCCGGTCGTAACAAGTACATCCGCGCCTGCGGCCTCCGCCTTGCGGATGGCCGCGACGATGGCATCATGATCATCAGGCACGATGCCGAGATCCAGCACGTCTGCGCCCAGATTTTCGGCAAGGGCTGCAATGGCAAATGTGTTGGAGGCAATGATCTGGCTTCGCCCCGGCGCAGTCCCTGGTATAACCAGTTCGTCACCAGTGGCGAGAAGGGCGATGAGCGGCTTGCGGTAGACTGGGACATGTGCATGATTGCCGCTCGCAGCCAGCATCAGCTTTGCAAAATCCAAAACCTTGCCCGCCGGAATCAAAACCGCGCCCTCGGTAAAATCCTGGCCGCGAGGCCGGATATGGCGTCCCTGCACGGCGGCGAATGTGGTGCGGATACGAAGGTTCTTTTCCGCCGGTTCGGTGTCTTCCTGGATAAGGACGCAATCGGCACCATCAGGCACCGGAGCGCCTGTAAAGATCCGTACGCATTGCCCGGCGCCCACTCGGCCATCAAAGCCGTGTCCGGCCGCCGACTGGCCGATCACGGACAATTCAGTCCCCGGCGTAAGCGCATCTTCGACCCGCAGTGCGTAGCCGTCCATGGCCGAGGCATCGAAAGGCGGCTGCGTTAGCCGAGCGGTGATATCCTCTGCGAGGATGCGATTACAGGCCTGGCGGAGCGGGAGAATTTCCGTGCCCTGCAACGGGGTTGCAGAGGCCAGCAGTCTGGCCTGGGCCTCTTCCACGGGTAGCAGCGCCATTATCCTGCCTCCGGATGGCGAAACGGGCCGGATTTTCCGCCGGTTTTTTCAACGACCCGAATTCCGCCGATCTCCATGGTCTTGTCGGCCGCTTTTGCCATGTCGTAAATCGTCAGGCAGGCAACAGAAACGGCAGTCAGCGCTTCCATCTCGACGCCGGTCTTGCCGGTCAGTTTGACGGTTGCTGTGACGCGCAGGCCGGGCAGGGCGGTATCCTCGGTGATGTCGACGCTGACCTTGGTCAACATCAGCGGATGACAGAGCGGGATCAGGTCTGCTGTGCGCTTGGCGGCCATGATGCCCGCCAGCCGTGCCGTGCCGATCACGTCGCCCTTCTTGGCATTGCCGTCGCGGATCAATACCAGCGTTTCCGGTGCCATACGGATATGACCCTCGGCTATGGCGATCCGCACGGTCTCGACCTTGTCGCCGACATCGACCATATGCGCTTCACCCGCAGCACCGATATGGGTCAGGCCGCTCATTCGGCGGCTATACGGTCGGATGCACCGGTCAAGAGCGCCTTGGTGGCACCAGCCACATCGTCCTTGCGCATCAAGCTTTCACCGACCAGGAAAGTTTCTATGCCTGACTTTTGCAGGCGAAGGCAGTCCTCGTGGGTGAAAATTCCGCTTTCGCCGACCAGCAGCCGATCAGCTGGCACCATGGCAGCCAGCCGCTCGCTGACGGCAAGATCAACCTCGAACGTCCGCAGATTGCGATTGTTGATGCCAACAAGCGGCGAGGTGAGTTTCAGCGCCCGGACCATTTCCTCTTCATCATGCACCTCAATCAGCACGTCCATGCCAAGTGCGAGCGCTTCTCCTTCGAGATCGGCGGCTTCAGAATCTGACAAGGACGCCATGATCAACAGGATGCAATCCGCGCCCCAGGCCCGAGCTTCATGCACCTGATAGGCCTCGAACATGAAATCCTTGCGCAGCGCCGGAAGTGTGCAGGCCGCACGGGCCGCGACCAGAAACTCCGGTGCGCCCTGAAAGCTTGGAGCGTCGGTCAGGACCGACAGACACGCAGCCCCGCCTGCTTCATAGGCGCTAGCCAGCGCCGGTGGGTCGAAATCGGGACGGATCAGACCTTTGGACGGGCTGGCCTTCTTGATCTCGGCAATCAATCCAAAATTGCCCGAAGCCTGCTTTGCCCGCAATGCTTTGTAGAAACCACGTGCCGGCGACTGGTCGGCGGCGCGGGCCTTGATTTCATCCAGCGGTATCGCGCTCTTGGCGGCAGCGATTTCCTCGCGCTTATAGGCTTCGATTTTTTTCAGGATGTCACTCATGCCGAATGTTCTCCATTGGAGACGGAAATCAGTGTCTCCAGCCGTTTCAGGGCAGCCCCGCTGTCCAGCGATTGCGCGCCTAGCGCCATGCCGTCTGCCAATGTGGCGGCTTTTCCGGCAATCACCAGGGCCGCGGCGGCGTTGCACAGCGCCACGTCGCGATAGGCATTTTTCTCACCTTCAAGAACAGCGCGCAAGGCCTTGGCATTATATTCGCCGTCGCCACCTTTCAGAGCGGCTAGCTCAACCTGTACCACGCCAAAATCACCGGGCGTCAGCTCAAAATTGCGGATCTTGCCCTGTTCGAGTGCTGCCACCTGCGTCGTGCCGGTCGTGGTGATTTCATCAAGGCCATTGCCATGCACGACCCAGATGCTCTCGCTGCCCAGGTCACGCAGCGTCTCGGCCAGCGGTATCACCCATTCCGGCGCATAGACACCGAGCAACTGCTTTTTGACACCAGCCGGATTGGCGAGCGGTCCCAGAAGATTGAAAATGGTGCGTGTGCCAAGCTCTACCCTCGCCGGGCCGACATGGCGCATGGCGGAGTGATGCAACTGGGCAAACATAAAGCCGACGCCAGCCTCAGATATGCAGCGGCCAATGATGGCCGGATCGATATCCAGCTTGACGCCGAGGGCAGTCAGGCTGTCAGCTGCGCCGGATTTCGAGCTGAGCGCCTTGTTGCCGTGCTTGGCGACCGGAACACCAGCGCCTGCAACGATCAGGGCCGCCAGCGTCGAGATATTATAGGTGCCGGTGCCATCTCCGCCTGTTCCGACGATGTCGATGGCATCCGCTGGGGCGGTGACCGGCAGCATCTTTTGACGCATGACGGTGACCGCGCCGACAATCTCCGGCACGGTTTCACCGCGCATGCGTAGCGCAATCAGGAAGCCGCCGATCTGGGCAGGCGTTGCCTCTCCCGACATCAGAATATTGAAGGCGTCCGCCGCCTCATCCCGTGTCAGTGCTTGCCCGCTGGCGACCTTTGCGATGAATGGCTTCAGCCCGTTCATATGCTTCGCCCTCCCGGCGGTTCAGCGTGTGATGGCCTGCTGGGCCAGCGCCTGATTGATAGTCACGCCATATTTGGTCTGCAGCTGGTTGACCATCTGGTCGAGAATATCGTCACCGGCGGATTTGGCCAGCGCGGTAATCTGGCTCTCCTGCTGGTCGACGACATCGCCGGTCGGCTGGGTGTTGACATCCGTGACCTTCAACAGGATCTGGGTCATCGGATCGGCACCTACCGCCGAGCCAATCATGCCGGAGGGTCCGCGGAAAGCGGCCTGAATGGCGGCAGGGCCGAGCACCGGATCTTCGGTATCGCGGCGAAGACCGGCCTTGGTCTCGACGCCGATGGCCAGTTCAGTCGCGAGATCAGCCAGCGCTACACCTGTATCGGCCTTGGCCTTCAACTGCTCGACCTTGGCGCCCAGCGCCTGTTTTTGCTGCTCAGTGGTCCAGTCGGAGACGGCCTTGTCCTTGACCTCATCCAGCGTTCTCTCACGAGACGCGTCAATGGCCGTCACGTCGAACCACAGATAGCCATTTCTGCCGATATTGAGCGGCAGGGGTTCCGCGCCCGCTTCTGTTTCGAAGACTGATTTCAACAGATTGGCTTTTTCCGGCAGATTTTCTGCCGCCTTGCCGGTCTTGTCCTGTCCCTGGGCATCGATACCGTCAACCTTGATGGCTTTCAGGCCAGCCTTGGTGGCGGCTTCCTCGAGGCTGGAACCGGAGGCGCGCATATCCTCAAACCGGTCATGCACGTCGTTGATCTGCTGGGCGGCGGCATTGGCGGCAAGATCGGCGCGAATCTGATCCTTGACTTCGTCCAGCGTCTTTGTGTGGCTTGGCTTGATATTGCTGACCCGCAGGATAACCGGGCCGAACGCGCCTTCAACGACGGGTGTCGTATCGCTATCTTTTGCGACTGCGAAGGCAGCATCGGCCAGCTTCTGGTCGGGAATATCCGCCCGGGTGAAATCACCCAGCAGCACATCTGTTGCCGTCTTGCCCTGGTCAGCGACCAACTGGTCGAATGTCTTGCCATTCTTCAACGATTGGGCAGCGGCTTCGGCCAGTTCCTTGGTCGGGAAGGTCAATTGCTCCAGCGTCCGGGTGCCAGCCACTTCAAATTTCTTGAGATTGGCGTCGTATTCCTGCTTCACCTGCTCGTCAGTCACGGCTTTCGGATCGGCGATATCGGCAGGCTCCAGCTTTACAAAGGAAAAGCTGCGATATTCCGGCGCGCGGTAGCGCGATTTCATCGTGTTGAACCAGGTTTTCAGAACCGTTTCGTTCGGTGCCTTGATCGGGTCGATATTGGCAGTGGTCAGCAGCAGGTAATCGATGCTGCGGCTTTCCTGGCGATAGAGCTTCAGCGCATCAACAAGCGCTTTCGGAGGCACGAATCCTTCCGCTGTCGCATCGACGATCTGGCTGCGAACCGCGACCTTGGAACGCTCAGTGATATAATCCTGCTCGCGAATGCCGGAATTGCGCAGCCGTGAGGTGAACAATTGCCGGTCGAACTGGCCATTGGTGTTCTTGAACGCCGGATCGTCGCCGATCAGCTGTGCCAGGCGGTCCTGGGAAAGGCCGAGATTCATGTCCGAGGCCAGCTGATCGAGAGCGGCACCGGCGACCAGTTGCTGGTAGACCTGCGACTCGATGCCGAGCGAACGGGCCTGCTCGCTTGTCAATTGCGTGCCGAAACGGCGGCTGAGATCGGAGATCTGCCGCTGATAAGCGAGGCGGAATTCGTTGGAATTGACGCTCTGGCTGCCGACCTTGATGACCTTGTCCGACGTATCACTCATGATCGAGCTGGAAATGCCCCAGATCGCGAAGGATGCGACAAGCAAAAGAAGAAGCCCTTTTGCCACCCAGGTGCCGGCAGCTTTTCTCAGGATCACGAGCATCGGAACGAAAACCTCATCAATATTCTTCGCCGGATGCGAAGCAGTCGCCGTTGCTTAAAGCAATCCCTGAGCAAATTGAAGGCTTTCTTGGTGGAAAACCCCAATGCCATGGCATGAAACCTGTCATTTGCAGACTGGCCCACGAAAAAGCCCGGCGAATTGATCGCCGGGCTTTGCATAAGACGGGATATTGCCGATCAGCGCTTGGCGACGGGCAGGTAGTCGCGCTTGGGTGCGCCGGTGTAAAGCTGGCGCGGGCGACCGATACGCTGCTGCGGATCTTCGATCATTTCGTTCCACTGCGCAATCCAGCCGACGGTGCGCGCCAGTGCGAACAGAACGGTGAACATTTCCGTCGGGAAGCCGAGGGCACGAAGCGTGATGCCGGAATAGAAGTCGACATTCGGATAGAGCTTCTTCTCGATGAAATATTCGTCGCTCAAGGCGATCTTTTCCAGCTCGAGCGCGACCTGCATCAGCGGATCGCCTGCATTGCCTGTGGCTTCCAGCACTTCATACATGGTCTTCTGCATGATCTTGGCGCGCGGGTCGTAGTTCTTGTAGACCCGGTGACCGAAGCCCATCAGGCGGAACGGATCGTTCTTGTCCTTGGCGCGGGCGATATATTCCGGAATCCGGTCAACCGTGCCGATTTCCCGCAGCATGTTCAGGGCCGCTTCGTTGGCGCCGCCATGGGCAGGGCCCCAGAGGCAGGCGATGCCAGCCGCGATGCAGGCAAACGGATTGGCACCCGACGAGCCGGCCAGGCGCACCGTGGAGGTGGAGGCGTTCTGCTCATGATCGGCATGCAGGATGAAGATCCGATCCATGGCGCGGGCCAGAACCGGGTTGACCTTGTATTCCTCGCAAGGCACGGCAAAGCACATGTTGAGGAAGTTGGCGGCGTAATCCAGATCGTTCTTGGGATAAACGAAAGGCTGGCCGATGTGATACTTGTAAGCCATGGCGGCGATGGTCGGCATCTTGGCGATCATCCGCAGGCTGGCAACCATGCGCTGGTGCGGATCAGTGATGTCGGTCGAGTCGTGGTAGAAAGCCGACAATGCGCCGACCGTACCGACCATGACTGCCATCGGATGGGCGTCGCGACGATAGCCTGAGAAGAATTTCGACATCTGCTCATGCACCATAGTGTGATGCGTGACGCGGTGATCGAAGTCTTTTTTCTGAGCAACTGTCGGCAGTTCGCCATAGAGCAGCAGGTAGCAGACTTCCAGGAAGTCGCCTTTTTCAGCCAGCTGTTCGATAGGGTAGCCGCGGTGCAGCAGCACGCCTTCGTCGCCGTCGATATAGGTGATCTTCGATTCGCATGATGCCGTGGAGGTGAATCCGGGATCATAGGTAAACTTGCCGGTATGCTTATAAAGAGCGCCGATGTCGATAACATCGGGGCCGATCGTGCCGCTTCGCACGTCAAGATCGACGGCCTTGTCCTCAATCTTCAAGTTTGCGCTTTGTTCCGTCATGGTGATCCTCCGGATATAGGCGGGAGACGCAGCTTTCGCCTTGTCCCAGGTTAAGCGTTGCAATTAGCTATATGATCCAGAGGTTAATGCCAAGCTATCCAAAGGACAAAGTGTGCATTGCAATAAATCGGCACTTGCATTGCAGGCATGCGTTATTGCCAGAACTTCTTTTCTTGGTTTATACCCCCTTTCTCCTACAGCTTTTGATTGATAGTCTGGCGTTAGCAGCAAGGTAAGATGTGTTGCCGAATTATTATAAAAGCAATTTTCAGGGGCCTCGCCGCTCGTTTTCAACGCTTTGAAGGCGGGTGGCATAGCAGGGCACCGGGGCGACGGCAGGATCGATGCCGGATACGGCGGAATGGGAACTGGTCAGGCAAAAAGAAGCGCTTACCGCGCGCGGCTTGCCATGGGATAGGGGCTCTTCCAAAACCCTGTTTGACGAGGTTCTGCGGCGTCCGGACATAGAGCCGGAAGGCGAAGCGGAAATCCCTGATTTCGAGGGAAACTTCAATGCATCGCCTCTTCTGGTCTCCCGCTGGCAGCGCTTTCTGCGTGCTCTCCACCGGGACACTCTGCAGGAGCTTGCCTATGGCCGCACATTTCTGTTTTTACCCGTTCTGCTTGGGCTGGGGGCGATCTGGTGGTTTACCCGTCCGCAGGACCTTCCACGTCTGCCGATTCTCCTGACTTTCTGTGCCGCCGGGGTGGTCTGGCTGCGGGTCCGCTACCGTCATCCTGTTCTGGCCGCTGTCTGCGGCATTGCAACTCTCGGTCTTGCCGGCATGTTGCTGGCCGATGTGCAAACAGCGCGTCTGGACACGATCATCATCGACAGTGCAGTGACGACAGTGGTGCGCGGCAAAGTGGTTTCTGTAGAGCCGAATGCGGACGGCAATCAAAGATATGTGATTGCACTGCATCAAACACGGTTCCCTAGCCTGAAGCGTATGCCGCAGCAGGTAGCACTTCTGGCCCGCGGCGCGCATGAGCCCTTCAATCCCGGCGACTGGATCGAGGGCAGGGCGCGGCTCTCCCCGCCATCCGGACCTGCCTTGCCAGGCCTGAACGATTTTGCTTTTTCCTCCTATTTTACTGGCACAGGGGCGATTGGCTATTTTTATCAGCCTCCAAAGCGATTCCTGCCGGGACCTGCAATCGCGCTGCCGGATTTTTGGGAACGAGCGGGAATCAGGCTTGATGAAATGACACAGGAATTGCGCAATGGCATTTCCGACCGTATCAGGGCCATCGTGCCGGGCGACGCTGGCGCATTTGCCGTAGCGATTGTGACCGGCGAGCGGCGCGGCCTTTCTGAGGAGGCCAATAACGATCTTCGCGTTTCCGGCCTTGCCCATATCATCTCGATTTCCGGTCTGCATATGGCGCTGGCCGGTGGGCTGTTCTTCGTGGGGATCCGGCGCCTGTTGAGCCTTGTGCCTGGTATGGCGGAGGCCCGCTCGATCAAGAAGATTGCTGCAGCGGGGGCGATTGCCACCACGACCGGCTATTTTTTGATTTCCGGCTATGACATCGCCGCCCAGCGCGCGTATCTGATGATGGTCATCATGCTCTCGGCGGCTTTCTTCGACCGGCCTGTGCTCAGCCTGCGCAATGCAGCGCTGGCGGCTATCCTTGTGATTCTCCTCTCGCCGTCGCAGGTTATGGGGCCGAGCTTGCAAATGTCCTTTGCGGCTACTTTTGCCCTGATCGCCGGTTTCGACCTGTGGCGCCAGCGCCCGCGATTGCCTCCCATCCTGCCGGCTATCCCGGTGCTGACAGTGTTGAAGCCGTTGATGACGCTGGTCAGCGGCATTCTGATGACCTCAGCACTCGGCGGCTTCTCCACCGCGATGTTTTCAGCGGCGCATTTCCACCGGGTGGGATTGCACGGGTTGGAGGCAAATCTTCTGGCCGCGCCTCTGATGTCGATGCTTGTCATGCCGGCCGCGATGATCGGTGTGTTGCTCATGCCTTTCGGCCTGGATCAATGGCCGATCCAGTTGATGGGGCTTGGCCTTGAGGGCGTGTTGCTGATTGCCAATAAAGTGGCGAGCTGGGGTGCGGGCTTTACCTTCGGCCGGTTCGAATGGTGGTTTCTGCCGGTCTCGGCAACTGGTCTGCTGATACTAACCCTGATGAAGACGCGGCTGAGGCTGATTGGCGTGGCGATGATGCTGACGGCGTTTGGCTATGAGGCGATAAAAACCGATCCGCCGCTGCCCGATCTCGCCATAACCGAAGATGGTCAACTGTTCGCTCTGTTTCGGACAGACGACCGCCATGCCTTGACCGTTGCCACCAACAAGAAGCGTCCGCCGGGTTTCGTTTTCAACCAATGGCGCTCAGTGCTCGACATTGCCGATCCGATTGCGCCTGAAATATTGCCCAAGCTGGCAGCTGTCGAAATGGAGAAAGGCCAACAGGGAGCGGGGAAAAGCGACGACAAAGCGTGGAAAACAACGCCGGCCGGAAAAATAAAAACAAAGACGGGTGGCCAAAAAGCCAAGGGAAGAGAGCCGGTAGAGCCGCAACAGGCGATGGCGGAGATGACGGCGGCAAAGGAAAAGGCCGATAAAAAACCTGATCTTTTCCATTGCCGAACCGATGCCTTTTGTCTCGCAAGGTTGAGCAATGGTTGGACAGTCAGCCTGGTACAGAACCGCGACTATAGCCAGGCCGCCTGCGCCCTGTCCGATCTGATCGTTTCGACTGAGGTCAGTCGCGATGCTGCCTGTAAGGCGTCGATGGCATCAACTGCTTCCTCTGAAAACACCGGAATGACCGTTATCCGGGACGCTACGGAAGACGGCACTGGGTTGGACGTTGAAAGTGAACGGATGATGGCCGACGATGATGTGCTGGCATCTGACAACAGCAGCCCGTCCGTTCGCTCCCAAACAATCAAACGAATGCAAGCGGGAGGCATTTCCGCAGTCAGAGCAGGCACAGTACCTAGGCAGGACATTGCGATGCCTACGGATAGCCAAGTGCAGGACGGCGCCTCGAACTCGGCCCAGAGTTCCCCGTCTCTCATAGAATCGGGTGAAACCGTCGCCTTCTTGCAAACGGAGAAGGTTGGAAACGCTGCACCGATGCTGTCACGTCCCCCGAAAGTCCTGACCCGTAACGATTTGCGACGTTTCGGTGCAATGGAAATCACGCTTGGTGATCCCGCCACACGAACGCTGCATATCGTTACGGCATTTCAAAATCAGTATCGGCCCTGGACTCGCCATCGTTACTTTGATTGGCGCAGCAATCGCTATGAACGGCCGGATGGCAGGATCCACGCCAATGTCCCATCGGCTGCCAGCGACGACATCCAGTCAGGCGTCGGAGATGTCAGCGATCTTAGTGATAGCGACGAATAAGGCCGACAAGCTTGCCCTGGATTTTTACCCGATCCGGTCCAAAAATCCGCGTCTCATAGGCCGGATTAGCAGCTTCCAGCGCGATGGAGGCCCCACGGCGGCGGAAGCGTTTCAAGGTCGCCTCTTCATCATCCACAAGAGCGACGACAATATCGCCCGGATTGGCCGTGGTGGCGTTGCGGATGATCACCGTGTCGCCATCGAGAATGCCAGCCTCGATCATCGAATCGCCCTTGACTTCGAGGGCGTAATGTTCGCCGCTGCCCAGCATTTCCATCGGCACGGAAATGTCATGGGTGTTGTTCTGGATGGCGGAGATTGGCACGCCCGCCGCGATACGGCCCATGACAGGGATCGATGAGGAATTGCGTACTTCCTCGACCGGCTTGGCCGGAGCGGATGGCACTGCCTGCAACTTGCCTCGGCTGCCTTCAATGACGGATGGCGAAAATCCTGTGCGTCGGGGCGGTATGCTGGAGGTCATGGCCTCCGGCAGCTTGATCACTTCCAGCGCTCGTGCGCGATTTGGCAAGCGACGGATGAAACCGCGCTCTTCCAAAGCGGTGATCAGCCGGTGAATGCCGGATTTGGAGGCGAGGTCCAGGGCGTCCTTCATCTCATCGAAGGAGGGCGGTACGCCTGACTCCTTCATGCGCTCGTGTATAAACAGCAAAAGTTCCTGTTGCTTGCGAGTCAGCATTGGGACCTACCCTTTGAATTATGAAACAAATACAGAACATACGCTATCTGTTCCAGTTGTGTTCTGCAAGTCCTTCTTGCAAATTTCCTTTGAAGACGCAGCGAGAAGACAGCTTTGAAGAGGGGCGGGACGAGAAGCATCCTTTTAAATAAGGGAGGCTGAGAGGCTCGCGTCGTCCAGGAAGTCTTTACCTTCTTGTTCTGATGCCTGCCGTTGGGAACAGGCAGAAAGAGAGAGAAAATGAATACTAACAAATTACAGAATGAGATTTGGTGAAAGGTCGTTCCAGCGCCGATGGCCAACGATAAATCGACAACAATAAACTGCCGTCGTGTCTGATCGGGGGCATTGTTGCCCCCAATCTGCTTTGATATCAGATGCTTACAGCATCGCGACGGCAATTTCCGCTGCAAGACGTGCGTTGTTTTCCACCAATGCGATATTGGTGGTCAGGCTGCGGCCGTCGGTAAGGTGATAGATTGCGTCGAGCAGGAAAGGCGTGACGCCTTTGCCGGTGATTTCCTCGCGTTCGGCCGCGGCCAGCGCCCGTCCAATATAGATTTCCATTTCCTCGCGCGCAATTTCGTCTGCTTCCGGCACGGGGTTGGCGATCAACATGCCACCATCGATACCCAATTGGTCGCGTACCTTCTGGAAATTGGCAATTGCCGCCGGGCTTTCCAGTTTAAGTGGGCTTTTCAAACCCGATTCCCGCGACCAGAAGGCTGGAAATTCGTCGCTGTCGTAAGTCACGACAGGTACGCCACGGGTTTCCAAGACTTCCAAGGTCTTGGGAATATCAAGAATGGCTTTTGCCCCGGCGCAGACGACGATGACCGGGGTGCGCGCCAGTTCTTCCAGGTCGGCTGAAATGTCGAAGCTTTCTTCCGCGCCACGATGCACGCCGCCGATGCCGCCGGTGGCAAAAACCGAGATGTTGGCGCGGGCGGCGGCGATCATCGTCGCGGCTACCGTGGTAGCGCCGCTGCGGCGTTCGGCAATGGCGTAGGCGAGATCGGCCCGAGAGACCTTCAGGACATCAGTCATCTGCGCCAGTTTTTGCAGCTGATCTTCTTCCAGCCCGATATGCAAGACACCTTCAATCACGGCGATGGTGGCCGGTACGGCGCCGCCGTCGCGAATGATTGCCTCCACGCTTTGCGCCATCTCAACATTTTTCGGATAGGGCATGCCATGGGTGATAATGGTGGATTCCAGCGCGACAATGGGAGCATTGTGCGTCTTGGCCGCAGCCACTTCGCGGGCGTATACGATGGGCAGGAGCGGGGAAATCGAACGGGTCATGGTCGGGAACTCGTTTGGTGGGAAAGGGCGCGCGGCTCGCCAACAAGGCCAAGGCGCACGGCGAGGCGATCTGCGGTGAGATCCTCGTCTGTTGCCCTGTCTGATAGCAGGGTCAGGCCAGCCAAGGCAACACCGTGGCGCAACGCCAGCGGCAAGGGACTGTCATTCACTCTTTGCGAAAGCACTCCTGCACAAAGCGAATCGCCAGCCCCGGTCACATCGGCCAGTGCTTCCAGCGGCGGCGGCGTCAGGGCGTAGTCACCGCTGGGATCAAAGGCCACGACCGGCCCCGCACCATTGGTGACTACGCCGCCCTGGAGGCCTTTGGCGCGAAGCAGGTCTGGCCAATCAGAAGGGTCATCCGGCCTTATTCCAGCTAGTACCGCGGCTTCAGCGCCATTGAGGAACAGCATATCGAAGCTATCGAGGCAGGCTGCGTATCGCACCACCTTGGCCGGTGAAATGCCGATCCCGGCCAGAGGTTTGGCAAGCTGGCGCGCCATCGTAGCAATCGCCTCCAGCGTCTCCTGCGGCAGGTTGGCATCAACCAGCAAAAGGTGTGCGGTCTCGAAAGCCTCGCGAACGGCGCGTACTTTCAGCCGGCGCGGCGAGAATAAACGGTAGAGCTCCATATCGGCAAGGCCGATCACCAGATTGCCGTCTTTTTCCAAAATAGCAGTGTAGCTTGGTGTGCTCCGGTCGAGAAAGGTGAAAGGCCGGTCGTCAACACCAGCCGCTTCGGCCGCGACCGCAACTCGTTGCCCAAGCGCATCGCCGCCGCGGGGACTGATCATGGCAACATTCAATCCAAGCCGCGCCAGGGCGCGTGCAGCGTTAAAGCCGCCGCCACCCGGTTCTTCCAGCCATCGCCCCGGATTGCTGGCGCCAGGAACGGTTTCCGCATCAATGCGTCCGCGCCGATCAATATGCGCGCCGCCCAGAACGAGAATGTCGAGACTCATATCTGCCAGCCTCCTTGAAACAGTGGAAATTCGAATCGCGAAGGCGTCATTCCCTGGGGTGTCATAGGCTGGAAACCAACTTCTCTCGCTGGCCAATGCCATGGAAACATTAAGAGAACACCCGTCAGATTAAAAAATAAACACAACGACTTGAGTAGGACTTGCAAAAACAGAACAAACCATGTACATAGTCGCTGTCTGCTGTTTCGTTGCCTACGCGGCTTCAATAACCTAAAGGTGGTTCAAATGTCACAAAATTCTTTGCGGCTCGTAGAGGACAAAACGGTGGATAAAAGCAAGGCATTGGAAGCGGCCCTGTCGCAGATCGAGCGATCATTCGGCAAGGGCTCAATCATGAAGCTCGGTGCGAACGAAAAAATCGTGGAGGTTGAAACCGTATCGACGGGTTCTCTCAGCCTCGATATCGCGCTCGGCATTGGTGGTCTTCCCAAAGGCCGTATCATTGAAATTTATGGACCGGAAAGCTCCGGTAAAACGACGCTTGCGTTGCAAACCATTGCCGAGGCCCAGAAAAAGGGCGGCGTTTGCGCTTTCGTCGATGCCGAGCATGCGCTGGATCCGGTCTATGCCCGCAAGCTGGGCGTTGATCTCCAGAATTTGCTGATTTCGCAGCCAGATACCGGCGAACAGGCACTGGAAATCACCGATACGCTGGTGCGTTCGGGCGCCATCGATGTGCTGGTGATCGACTCGGTTGCGGCCTTGACGCCGAAAGCTGAAATAGAAGGCGAAATGGGCGATAGCCTGCCGGGCATGCAGGCGCGGTTGATGAGCCAGGCGCTGCGCAAGCTGACGGGTTCGATCTCGCGTTCGAACTGCATGGTGGTTTTCATCAACCAGATCCGTATGAAGATCGGCGTGATGTTCGGTTCGCCGGAAACGACGACTGGCGGTAACGCCTTGAAATTCTACGCTTCGGTTCGTCTTGATATTCGCCGTATCGGTGCCGTCAAAGATCGCGAAGAGATCGTTGGTAACCAGACCCGCGTCAAGGTGGTCAAGAACAAGATGGCGCCGCCCTTCAAGCAGGTGGAATTCGACATCATGTATGGCGAAGGCGTGTCGAAGACCGGTGAATTGGTCGATCTGGGCGTCAAGGCCGGGATAGTTGAGAAAGCCGGGGCCTGGTTTTCCTATAATAGCCAGCGACTGGGGCAGGGCCGGGAAAACGCCAAGATCTTCCTGCGTGATAATCCTGCGGTTGCCGATGAAATCGAAACGGCGCTTCGCCAGAACGCTGGTCTGATCGCCGAGCGCTTTCTTGAAAATGGCGGTCCGGACGCCAATGACAGCGTCGGTCTTGATGACGCTTGATTGATCGGGACCACTTATCTGGTGGTTGGACCTGTTCATTGTTGCGGGCTGGGGATTTACATCTCCGGCCCTTTTCTTTCGATAGGCTGGACAGGCGTCATGGCGGACGATAAAAGCCGTTGTTTTCTGACGTCTGTCCGGCAACGGACACTTATTCCAAGGGCATCCCATGAGCGGCGTAAATGACATTCGGTCGACCTTCCTCGATTACTTCAAGACCAATGGTCATGAAGTTGTTGCGTCGAGCCCGCTCGTGCCGCGCAATGACCCGACCTTGATGTTCACCAATGCCGGCATGGTGCAATTCAAGAATGTCTTCACCGGACTGGAACACCGGCCTTATTCCCGTGCGACCACGGCGCAGAAATGCGTTCGGGCCGGGGGCAAGCATAACGATCTTGACAATGTCGGTTACACGGCCCGTCACCACACGTTTTTCGAAATGCTGGGCAATTTTTCCTTCGGCGATTATTTCAAGGAAAATGCCATCGAATTGGCCTGGAACCTGATTACCCGGGAATTCGGCATTGATCGCAACAAGCTTTGCGTCACCGTTTATCATACCGATGACGAAGCCTTTGGCTTGTGGAAGAAAATAGCCGGTCTGCCGGAAGAGAAGATCATCCGGATTGGCACCAGCGACAATTTCTGGGCAATGGGTGATACCGGTCCCTGCGGTCCGTGCTCCGAAATCTTTTATGACCACGGCGACCATATCTGGGGCGGCCCTCCGGGCTCTGCCGATGAGGATGGCGACCGGTTCATCGAGATCTGGAACCTGGTTTTCATGCAATATGAACAGGTGACCAAGGAGCAGCGGGTCGACCTGCCGCGTCCGTCCATCGATACGGGCATGGGCCTGGAGCGGGTTGCGGCCCTGTTGCAGGGCAAACATGACAATTACGATATCGACCTGTTCCGCGCCCTGATCGATGCTTCCGTCGATCTCACCGGTGTTCCGGCTGAGGGAGAGCGCCGGGCCAGCCACCGGGTGATTGCCGATCATCTGCGGTCGTCCGCATTCCTGATCGCTGATGGTGTGTTGCCATCGAACGAAGGTCGCGGCTATGTTCTGCGCCGGATCATGCGCCGCGCCATGCGCCATGCGGAACTGCTCGGCTCCCGCGATCCGATGATTTACAAGCTTTTGCCTGTGCTTGTGCAGCAGATGGGGCGCGCCTATCCGGAACTGGTCCGCGCCGAGGCACTGATTTCCGAAACCTTGAAGCTCGAAGAAAATCGTTTCCGCAAGACGTTGGAGCGTGGCCTTTCGCTGCTATCCGACGCGACCGCCACTCTGAACAAGGGCGATAGCATTGACGGCGAGACCGCTTTCAAGCTTTACGACACCTACGGTTTTCCGCTGGATTTGACGCAGGATGCGCTGCGGGCCCGTGGCATTGGCGTCGATATCACCGGCTTTAACGATGCTATGCAGCGCCAGAAGGCGGAAGCCCGTGCTAGCTGGTCCGGCTCAGGCGACAAGGCGACGGAAACTGTCTGGTTCGAATTGAAGGACAAGCACGGCGCAACTGAGTTTCTCGGTTATTCCGCCGAAAGCGCCGAGGGAGAAATCCAGGCGCTGGTGCGTGATGGTGCGGTGATCGAGCAAGCTGCTGCGGGCGAGAATGTCCAGGTTGTGGTCAACCAGACCCCATTTTATGGCGAATCCGGTGGTCAGGTTGGCGATACCGGTGAAATCGTTGGAGATGGATTCGTTCTTGAGGTGCGCGATACCCTAAAGAAGGGCGAGGGGCTGTTTGTCCACGTTGCCACGGTTCGTGAAGGGACTGTTCGCGCCTGTACGGTCGTCGCGCTCAATGTTGATCATGCTCGGCGCTCCAGACTACGGGCCAACCATTCCGCGACGCATCTGCTGCATGAGGCCTTGCGCGATGTGCTAGGCAGCCATGTGGCACAGAAGGGTTCGCTGGTTGCGCCGGAACGTCTTCGTTTTGACATTTCCCATCCCAAGCCTGTCACGGCGGAGGAGTTGAAGATCGTTGAAGACATGGCCAATGAAATCATTGTCCAAAATGCTGCCGTCACCACCCGCTTGATGGCGGTGGATGATGCGATTGCCGAGGGTGCCATGGCGCTGTTCGGCGAGAAATACGGGGATGAAGTGCGTGTCGTGTCGATGGGTACGGCGGTGCGCGGTCCCAAGGCTGGCAAGCCCTATTCCATTGAGCTTTGCGGCGGAACGCACGTCTCGGCGACAGGCGATATCGGCTTGGTACGGCTGGTGGCCGAAAGCGCTGTTGGTGCAGGTGTCCGCCGGATCGAGGCCCTGACAGGCGAATCCGCCCGTGCCTATCTGGCCGAACAGGACGAACGTGTCAAAGCGCTGGCATCCGCCTTGAAGGTCCAGCCCGTCGATGTCGTTTCTCGCATAGAAGCTTTGGTGGACGAGCGCCGCAAGCTGGAACGTGAATTGGCTGATGCCAAGCGGAAGCTTGCCATGGGTGGCGGCTCAACCGGCGCTGCCGACGTGCCGCGCGACTTGGGCGGGATCAAATTCATCGGCAAGCAACTCGCTGGGATCGATCCGAAGGATCTCAAGGGCATGGCCGACGACGCCAAATCTGTACTCGGGTCTGGCGTGGTCCTTCTGATCGCAGTGGCCGAGGATGGCAAAGCCAGTGCTGTTGCGAGTGTGACGGCTGATCTGACTAGCAAGGTTTCCGCTGTCGATCTGGTCCGGATTGCCTCATCCGCCCTTGGTGGCAAGGGCGGTGGTGGACGGCCCGATATGGCCCAGGCAGGCGGTCCTGATGGTGCCAAGGCCGACGATGCCATCGAAGCCGTTGCCAAGGCCATTGAGGCGGCCTAATCTCAAGCCGTAAGACCGTCGGCCTTCATCTTTTTGGTCCGATGCGGTAGCGCGGAGCATGAGGTTGATGGTTGTTGAGGATCAAGAGCCAACGCTCGGCTCGTCTGTCGCTCATGCGGAACGGTGCCTGGAAAACCTCGGGATTTTCGAGCATCTTGAGGCGTTCCTTTGCCTCAATCCAATGATGTTGGATGAGGCGAAATCTGTGGACCGCCGGCATGAAGAGGGTGAGTACCTTCCGCTGCGGAGCGTGGTTGTTGCCGTCAAGGACAATATCGAAACCGCGGGGCTGAACACGACCGGCGGGGCCGTCGCCCTTAAAGACTATGTGCCGCGTCGTGATGCCTTTGCACTGCGCCGGTTGAAACAGCATGGCGCGGTGGTGATCGGCAAGACCAATCTGGATGAACTGGCCGGGGCGGGAAGCACATTAAGCTCGCTTGGCGGCCAGTCACTCAATCCCTACGATCCGTCCCGTACGCCAGCCGGGTCTTCCGGCGGCTCGGCTATTGCGGTAGCGATTGGGGCTTGCAACGTTGCCCTCGGCACGGAAACAGTAAACTCGATCCGCAATCCCGCTCATGTTTGCGGCGTTTTCGGATTGAGGCCAAGCCGGGGGCTGATCGCCCGAAGCGGAACGATTCCCGTCTCGCCGACCATGGACGTGCTGGGGCCGCTCGCGGGGACGCTCGAAGATCTGGCGCTGGCATTTCGGATGATGATTGGCTTTGATCCGGATGACGCCGTGAGTTTGGCGGCCCGCGACTTGGATAGGGATGGTCTTAAGGTTTCACGGTGGCCGAAAGTCGAGGGCATGCGCATCGGCGTGCTGAAGGGGTTGTTTGGTAAGGGCGAGGAGCATGTCGGCATCAACCGTTGCTTGGATGCTGCTTTTGAGCGACTTCGCAGCAGGGATGTCGTTGTTGTCGAAATTGAGGAACCACGGTTTAATTCTCTATCGCTATATAATGATCTGGCGCTGCATGCTCACGAATTTGAAAGCGCATTCGACGGCTGGCTGAGCGGCTTGAACACCGGTGCCCCGATCCGTAGCTTCAGAGCCTATGTCGAAGACGGACGCTGGCCTCATTCGACCATGCATATGCTGCTTAAAACGGCCCTGGATGCGGATAGGGATGACGCGAAGCTAGATTATGCCCGTAAGATCGCTGCTGCGAAGACGATACGAATGCTTACCGAGGAGCTGATGCAGGGGCATCGGCTCGATGCGCTGGCCTACCCTGCGCAACATCGTACCGCTCTTTTGATCGGTGAACAGTCGAGACCTGAACGCAATGGCGTATTGGCTTCGGCGCTTGGGTGGCCCGCCATCAATGTGCCGGTCGGGCAAGCTGACGGGTTGCCGGTTGGGTTGGATCTGATGGCAGTTCCGTTTCAGGAAGCCCTGCTGTTTTCACTGGCAAAAGCCGTGCAAGGACCGCCTGTACGGCCCCCGATTCCATAGCGTGACGGGTCTATCTGGATTCATCTGACATTCTATGGCGTTCTCTTTCGCATGTCTTTTCGGAAAAATCGGTTTCCACTTGTCCCTGACAAACACGACAGCGCCGTGCACCATATATGGCGCACGGCGCTGTGCTCCAGGATATTAGTCAGATCCTAGTGCAGGATCTGGCTAAGGAACAGCTTGGTGCGCTCGTGCTGTGGATTGTCGAAGAACTCGGCGGGCGCGTTCTGTTCGACGATCTGGCCCTGGTCCATGAAGATCACCCGGTCGGCAACCTGGCGGGCGAAGCCCATTTCATGGGTAACGCAGAGCATGGTCATGCCTTCTTCGGCCAGACCCACCATGGTGTCCAGCACTTCCTTGACCATTTCCGGGTCAAGCGCCGAGGTCGGCTCGTCGAACAGCATGATCTTCGGCTTCATGCAAAGGGCGCGGGCGATGGCGACGCGCTGCTGCTGGCCACCGGAAAGCTGGCCTGGATATTTATTGGCCTGTTCCGGGATCTTGACGCGCTTCAGATAGTGCATCGCGACTTCTTCGGCTTCCTTCTTTGGCATCTTGCGAACCCAGATCGGCGCCAGCGTGCAATTTTCGAGGATCGTCAGATGCGGGAACAGATTGAAGTGCTGGAACACCATGCCGACTTCGCGGCGGACTTCATCGATCTTCTTGAGGTCGTTGGTCAACTCGATGTTATCGACGATAATCTGTCCGGTCTGGTGTTCCTCCAACCGGTTGATACAGCGGATCATCGTTGATTTGCCGGAGCCCGACGGACCAGCGATGACAATCCGCTCGCCGGTCGCGACCTTGAGGTTGATGTCACGAAGGACGTGAAATTCGCCATACCATTTGTTCATGGCAATCAGTTCGATTGCGGTCTTGGTCGGGGCTTTCTCGATGGAGGTTTGAGCTTCAGCCATAATTGAGTTTCCTAGAAGTGGAGTTTGTCGGGAAAGCAGGACGTCGATCTTGTCCCGACAAACGAACGAAAGAATGAAGCAAATGTCGGATCAGGTCGAAACCGACAGATGCTAGTGCTTGTGGCCCGTGTCGAGGTGCCGTTCCATGAAATACGAGTAGCGCGACATGCTGAAGCAGAACAGCCAGTAGATGAAGCCTGCAAAGACCAGACCGGTTACGGCTGTCTCAGGCGTTGCCCAGTTGGAGTCCGACAGGTTGAGGATGACGATGCCCAGGAGGTCGAACATGCCAATGATCGAGACCAGTGACGTATCCTTGAACAGCCCGATAAAGGTATTGACGATGCCCGGAATGACCAGCTTGATCGCCTGCGGCAGGACGATCAACCGGATCTTCTGCCAGTAGCTCAGGCCAAGCGAGTCGGCACCTTCGAACTGCCCCTTCGGGATGGCCTGCAGGCCGCCGCGAATGACTTCAGCCATATAAGCCGATGAGAAGATCGAGACACCGACCAAAGCGCGCAGCAACTTGTCGAAACTCCAGCCATCGGGAAGGAATAACGGCAGCATGACGCTGGCCATGAACAATACGGTGATCAAGGGGACGCCGCGCACCACTTCGATGAAGATCACGCAGAGCATCTTGATGACCGGCATGGTCGACCGGCGGCCAAGCGCCAGCATGATGCCAACCGGCAGCGACACCGCAATCCCAAAGAAGGACAGAATCAGGGTCACCATCAGGCCGCCCCAACGGGCCGTTTCCACATGCTCGAGGCCAAAGCCGCCAGTGAGCAAAAAGAAGGAAACTACTGGCAGCACCAGAAACAGCAGCAGGGCATTGGTACCCTTGAACGGCGCCTTCGGAATCAGCATGGGAGCCAGCAGGACGGCGAACAGGATCATGACGGTCAATGGACGCCAGATCTCTTCGCTCGGATAGCGTCCGAAGATGAATTGCTGAAACTTGGCGCCGACAAAGGCCCAGCAGGCACCGGCGCTGCCATCCGGTAATGCCCCGCCCTGAGAGACCGTAAGGCAGGCAATGCGGCCTGCTCCTGACCAGACGGCGTGAACGAACAGCCAGTTGATCAAGCCGGGCAGGACATAGGCCAGAAAGGCCAATGCCAACAGTGTCAGCACGACGTCTTTCGGGGTCGCAATCAGATTCTTGCGGACCCAGGCTGTCGTGCCGATCTGGCCAGCGGGAGCCGGAGAGGCGGATACCATCTCCGTGCGTACAAATACAGGGGTGTGTAATGCCATGATATTACCTCTCGACCAGCGCCATCTTGGCATTAAACCAGTTCATGAAGACCGCAGTGCTGATGCTGATCGTCAGGTAGACGGCCAACCAGATGGCAACAATCTCGACGGCCTGTCCGGTCTGATTGAGAATCGTACCTCCGACGGCGACGATATCGGCAAAGCCGATGGCGACAGCCAGGGAGGAGTTTTTCGCAAGGTTCAGATACTGGCTGGTCAGCGGCGGAATGATTATCCGCATCGCCTGCGGCACGACAATGAGCCGTGAGGTATGGTTATGCTTGAGGCCGAGGGCGCTGGCCGCTTCTGTCTGCCCCTTGGAGACAGCCTTGATGCCACCGCGAACGATTTCCGCTATGAAAGCGGCGGTGTAGAAGGACAGCGCCAGAAACAGCGAGGTGAACTCGGGTCCGACGACCGAACCGCCCTGCATGTTGAATCGACCGACAATTGGAAGATCGAAGGTCAACGGCATGCCGATCACCATAAACACCAGGAATGGAAAGCCGACGATCAAAGCCAGCGACGACCATAGGATTGGAAATTGTTGGCCTGTCGCCATCTGGCGCTTGCGGGCCCATTTCCTAACGAGAATGGAAAGAACGATACCGATTGCGATGGCAGGCAATAGCAGCCAGGCCTCGTCGCCGAAAATCGCCTTTGGAAAGGTGACGCCTCGATTGTTCAGATAGATATCGAAAGGCAGCGCAATGGAATCGCGCGCCTGCGGCAGAATGGCGATGACGCCGCGGTACCAGAAGAAGATGACCAGCAGCGGCGGAATATTGCGGAAAATCTCGACATAGACCTGGCAGAGCTTGGCGATAAGCCAATTGTGCGACAGCCGGCCAAGGCCGACGGCAAAGCCGATGATCGAGGCGGTGATGATCCCAGCCACGGCGACTTGCAGCGTATTGAGCAGGCCGACGACCAGCGCTCGACCATAGGTGGAATCACTGCTGTAGCTGATCAGCTGCTGACCGATGTCGAAGCCGGAGCGGCCTTGCAGAAAGCCGAAGCCGGAGGTGATATTGGCTTTTTGCAGATTGTGAATGGTATTATTGGCGACCATCCAGATGAAGGCGACCAAAATTACTAAGGTAACCACCTGATAAAATATGCCCCGGACCTTCGGGTCGTAGATGAGCGATGCCGCGCTGACCGATCCGGTTTTAGAGGAGCTCGAATCCTGTATTGCCATTGAGGCTTTTTCCCCCTTTTTCACCCTTGGTTTTGGGTGCGCATGTCCTTGCCCTTTTGCAATGGGGAGGCGGTGCGGACACCGCCTCCCCAGAAAGGCTTGGTTTGGGTTGGTTATCGGACCCGGTTGCGGATCAGCGGATCGGCGGGCCGTATTGCAGGCCACCCTTCGACCACAGAGCGTTGACGCCACGGGCAATCTTCAGCGGGCTGCCATTACCGACATTCCGGTCGAAGACCTCGCCGTAATTGCCAACGAGCTTGATGACATTGTAAGCCCAGTCTTCCTTGAGGCCGAGATCAGTGCCCAGCTTGCTGCCGGATTCAGCGCCGAGCATGCGCTTGACGTCCGGACCGCCATTGGCCTTCATTTCGTCGATGTTCTTGGAGGTCACGCCGGCTTCCTCAGCGTTCACCATGGCATAGTGAACCCAGCTGACCACGTCGAACCACTTGTCGTCGCCCTGACGCACAGCCGGTCCGAGCGGCTCCTTGGAAATGACTTCCGGCAGAACCATGTTGTCATCGGGGTTCTTCAACTTCAGACGGATCGCATAGAGGCCGGACTGGTCGGTGGTGTAGACGTCACAACGACCGGCGTCGTAGGCCGAAGTCGCGTCGTCTTCCTTTTCAAACACGACCGGGTTGTATTTCAGGCCGTTGGCCTTGAAATAGTCGGCAAGGTTCAATTCGGTCGTGGTACCGGTCTGAACGCAGACGGCCGCGCCGGACAGTTCCAGAGCCGACTTCACGTTGAGGCTCTTTTTCGCCATGAAGCCCTGGCCGTCATAATAGTTGACGGTGCGGAAGTTGAAGCCGAGCGAGGTGTCGCGGCTGATCGTCCAGGTGGTGTTACGCGTCAGCACATCGACTTCACCCGACTGCAATGCGGGGAAGCGGTCTTTACTGGACAGCGGCGTAAACTTGGCCTTGGATGCGTCGCCGAAGACGGCGGCAGCAATGCCGCGGCAATAATCGACATCCAGACCCGACCAGTCGCCCTTGTCATTCGGAGCGGAAAATCCCGGAATGCCCTGGCTGACGCCGCATTGAACAAAGCCTTTTGCCTTAACATCGCTCAGCGTGTCGGCCGAGGCTGCCGATGCGCCAAAACCAAATGCCGCAGCGCCAAGCGCAACTGACAGGAGCGTCTTTTTCATGTTTCCCAACCTTTTTTCTGTTTGTCTTCCCTCCGGTGCCTGACACGGCTCTTGCCCCTCTCCATGCACCGGTGCCCGGGTTGTGACCCTAGCAAGCCCATCACATTCATAAATGGGTTCATGGTCAAGTGTTGATGGGTGGAAATTGCGTCGAAAAGTGGCAATTCGATTTTTTTGCTCATAAATTAGGCCGACAACACAGGAAAGCCGCAGTTGATGATGAAAAATTAGTCTAAATGGCGCCGTTGAATTTCATTGTCCCGGTGACGCGGCAAGGCTTGACCATGCTTGGCTGGCCTGTTCAAAAAAAGAAGTGGTGAAGCGGCGGCGATAAACCGATAACGAGGTGGATTGCGCCGCTATCTTCGATAGTCATAACTCTTGGCAAGTTGCTCGATCGGGCAGGCGGCCAGCACGTGAAAAAGGCAGTTATAGCGGATGTCCGACAAAAAAGACTGGTTGACGAGCGCTGGCACCAATACAAAATTGTGCCATATCGGCCATGATCCCTCAAGCTACCATGGTTTTGTCAATCCGCCGATCGTCAAGGCATCGACGGTGCTGTTTCCGACTGCCGAAAGCATGGAAACGCGGACGCAGAAATATACCTATGGTACCCGCGGCACCCCGACAACGGACGCGCTTTGCGATGCGATTGACGTTCTGGAAGGCTCGGCTGGCACGATTATACTGCCCTCCGGCCTTGCTGCAATTACCGTTCCTTTCCTGGCTTTCCTGTCGCCTGGCGATCATGCGCTGGTCGTTGATTCGGTCTATGACCCGGCTCGGCATTTCTGCGATACGATGTTGAAGCGGATGGGTGTCGAGGTCGAATATTACGATCCTGCCATTGGTGCAGGTATAGCATCGCTGATGCGCGCCAATACAAAGCTAGTTCACGCCGAGGCTCCTGGCAGCAATACATTTGAAATGCAGGATATTCGCCTTCTGACTGACATCGCTCATAGTCATGGCGCCGTGGTCAGCATGGACAATACCTGGGCAACACCGCTCTATTTCCGGCCCCTGGATTTCGGTGTCGATATCTCCATGCAGGCATCAACCAAATATCCGGCTGGCCATTCCGACATCCTGATGGGGACGGTTTCGGCCAATGCGGCCTGCTGGCCGCGCCTTATGGCTGCCAATGGCGCCATGGGCCTCTGCGGTTCGGCAGAGGACAGTTATATGGTTTTGCGTGGCCTCAGAACCATGGCGGTCAGGCTTGCTCATCACGATCGCAGTGCTCGTATCGTTGCAGAATGGCTGGAGACGAGGGGCGATGTTGCGCGCGTCCTGCATCCGGCCCTGCCCAGTTTTCCCGGCCATGACATCTGGAAACGCGATTTCAAAGGTGCTTCGGGGATCTTTTCCTTTGTGTTGGCGGAAAGCGATCCGGCGCGGTTCAAGCGCAAGGCGCATGCCTTTCTCGATGCCTTGCAGATTTTCGGCCTTGGATGGTCCTGGGGCGGTTACGAAAGCCTGGCGGTACTGGCCAATGTCGGCGACCGCGTTGTTGCCAAACCGCCAACCGATGGGCCTTTGATTCGTCTTCAGATCGGACTTGAAGATGTTGCCGATCTCCAGGCGGATCTGGAGCGTGGTTTTGCTGCGGCAGCTACTGTTTAACTGTCTGATCCGAAAGCAATTTCTGGTTGAAGGCATCGGACAATTTACTGCTTACCGGTCTGTCAAGGCAGGCCGGTAGCCGTAGAGCCAGTCGAGATCGCGGGCAAAGCTATCGGAAGAACGCAAGGACAAAAGGACGTCTCGCCCAATTTGCAGCGGCCCCTTGGCGTGATAGGCAAATTTGTTGATTGCCCCTCGTTTGCGCACAGCGCTGACCCGTTTTTGCCGACTGGCCTCATAAGCCGCGAGCGCCTGGGGGATGGACCGCCTGGAGACGAGATCGGCAAGTTCGAAAGCGTCTTCGATGGCCATGGCGGCCCCCTGGGCCGAGAAGGGCAGCATGGCATGGGCGGCATCACCGATCAGCACCAGATCCCGATCATTGTGCCAACGGCCATTTCCAGCCTGAAACAGCGGCCAGAAGGTCATATTGGTCTTGGCATTCGCCAGCATGGTGCAGATGTCGCTATTCCAACCTTTGAAGGCCCGCTCCAGCAGCAGAGCCTGGCTATCCTGCGTTTGAGCCGCCCATCCTTCGCCGGGATCGACGCCCGCGCCGATGGCCACGATGTTGATACTGTCGGTATCGCGCAAGGGGTAGGTGACCATATGGGCATTCGGCCCCAGAAAGGCCGTTACGGACTGTCGGTCGAGAAAGGCGGGGGCCTCGGCCTGGGGAAGGGTGACGCGCCAGGCGATGCTGCCGCTGAAGGACACGTCCGGGCCGCCAGCCACGAAATTGCGCAACCGCGACCAGACGCCGTCGGCAGCGATCAGCAGGTCGGGACGCTCGCCGGTCTGCGTATCGCGCAGGATTTGCGCATCGGGACTTTCGACCCTCTGGTCCAATGTCAGAGAGCAAAGCGGATTTTGCGCCACGGCCTCAAGAAGAGCCTGTTGCAGCGTTGCGCGATGCAACACGCCATAGGGCGCCTGCCAACGGGATTTAGCGTGTGCGCCAACCGGCACGTTGCACAGGCGTTTCAAGCTGATGCCGGAGGCGAGCGCCACCACATCCGGCTCATGCCAGCGCGCGCGCAGGTTCTCGAGAACTCCGAGTTCGTCGAGAATCCAGGTGACGTTTGGCGTCAGTTGCAGGCCTGCGCCGACCTCAAGCAATTGCGGGCTTTTCTCAAAAATCCGGGTCGCGATACCCACGCGGGCAAAGCACAAGGACGCGACAAGGCCGGCTATGCCGCCGCCGACAATTGCCACGGTTTTCGTGGACATGGTGATAATCCGATCGCTGGCGCGTCGCTGAGAGCCGCTCAGGCCGCCTTGACGTGAAAGACGCAGCCTGCGGGGTTGGTTTCGGTTGCCTTCAGGCTGCTGTTATAACGATAGAGCGTTGAGCAGTAGGGGCAGACCTTCTCGGTGTCATGGCCGAGGTCGATGAAGATATGCGGATGATCGAAAGGAACGGACGCGCCGGTGCACATGAATTCCTTGACGCCGATTTCGACAAGCCGATGTCCGCCGTCGTTCTGGAAATGGGGAATGGAATGACCGGCCATGTCTATGCTCCGAATGCCTTGTTGCCCAGTTTCCGAGGCCTGCAAGGCCTGGAAACTCAACTGAAGATGAAACGTTTATGGCGCGTGATCGGCATCTCTGCCACCGCCATGCACCGCGATTGGGTTGCGCCAGACATTAGCCGCCTTTTTTTGAAATGGGTAGAGCCAATGCAGGGCGCTGCCGATTGTTTTTACAGAATTGGCGTGCGTTTGCAGGGGGTAGAAGCAGATAACGTCTTGAACCTTGCAGGGGTTACGACTTATGCAGCAAGGAGTACTGCGTATCGCAACCCTTGCGGATGTCTGGCGTCGTCCTGTCCTTGTTGGCAGGTTGGGGATGGCATGTTGTGGGGCGGCGGGCCGGGTCATGCTGCCTTGATCGACTATCAACTGGACCGATTGTGATGAATTTGAACGCTCCCGCTTTTTCCCGCTTTCGTCATGACGGTCTGGAGATCGCCTATTTCGATGAGGGCGATCCGTCTGGCCCGGCGGTTTTGCTGATCCACGGGTTTGCCTCCAGCGCCCTGGTCAATTGGGTGCATCCTGGCTGGTTGAAGACGTTGGGCGATGCTGGCTACCGGGTGATCGCACTCGACAATCGCGGCCATGGCCAGAGCGACAAGCCGCATGAAGCGGAAGTCTATCATCCTGAAAACATGGCAGCGGATGCCACAGCGCTGCTCGATCATCTTGGTGTGGCTGAAGCGCATGTGATGGGATATTCCATGGGCGCGCGGATTTCGGCTTTCATGGCGCTGGATTTTCCGCAGCGGGTCCGCTCGCTGGTGTTTGGCGGGCTTGGCATTGGCATATCCACCGGGGTCGGCGACTGGGACCCGATTGCCGATGCGCTGCTGGCTCCTTCGCTTGATGATGTGACCCATGAGCGCGGACGGATGTTTCGCGCCTTTGCCGAGCAGACACGCAGCGACCGGCTGGCGCTGGCCGCCTGTATCTCTACGTCGCGCGATCTGGTGTCCGCAGCCGAGCTTGCCACAATCACCATGCCTGTCCTAATCGGTGTCGGCACAGTGGATGATATTGCCGGATCACCCCATGAACTGGCGGCGTTGATGCCCAATGCCCGCGCCATCGATATTCCCAAGCGCGACCATATGCTGGCGGTTGGCGACAGGGTGTTTAAACAGGCCGTTCTGGAATTCTACGCCGAGCTGGATGGCCGGTAGACGTTTTTATTCTCCGGTAAAGATCGGTTGGCGTTTTTCGCGAAAGGCCGCGCGGCCTTCACGGTAGTCGGCGCTTTCGAACGTGGTGGAGCCAAGAACAGCGGCCTCGCTCAGCAGGCTGTCGTCCTGGCTTTCCGTTGCCCGCAGCGCCAGCTTGGCAGCGTGGATAGACAGCGGCGCATTGGCGGCGATGGTTTCTGCCAAAGAAAAGGCAGCACCGTCAAGAGCTTGAGGGGCGACGAGATCGCCCAAAAAGCCGCAGCTCAATAGAGAAGCGGCGGGAAATGCCTGACCGGTAAACAGCGCCCGCCGGGCGATCTGGCTGCCCAGCGTCCGACTGAGGTCGGCAACGGCATCTGCTGGATAGGCGAGGCCAAGTCGGGCTGCGGGTATGGCGAAGATTGCGGTGTCGTCGGCGATCCTGATATCGGCGGCGGCGGCAAGCCCGAAGGCCCCACCATAGCAAACCCCGCGAAGTGAGGCGATGACAGGCACCCGCGCCTCACGAATGGCCGCGAAAGCCGCACTATTGTCAGCCTCGTAGATCCGCGCCTGCCGGCTGTCATTGCGCACGGCGTCAAATTCGGAAATGTCGGCGCCGGCGCTGAAATCCGTCTGGCCGCCACCTGTCATGACGATGCAGTGAACCCCTGCCTCTCCAATCAGCCAGTCCAGTGCCGGGGGAATGGCGCGCCACATGGCCTGGGTAATCGCATTCTTGCGTGTCGGATTGTCGATAATCAGCGCGCCAATGCCATTTTGTCCGGCCACCCTTATGCCGTTATCTGCAAAGGTCCGCGCTTTTTTCATGTCATGCCCCCATCTGGTCTGATCGATAGATCATCTATATAATGGAAGATGAACGTCAACGAGGAGATTGCAATGGCTGTCATGCACGATCTTGCTGTGCGCGAGATGATCAAGCCCATGGACCCGATCTGGGACAGCATGCGCCAGGAGGCCCGCAGTGCCGCCGAGCATGACCCACTCCTGGCGGCCTTCCTTTATTCCACCGTGCTCAACCACCGTTCGCTTGAAGGCAGCGTGATCTACCGGATCTGTGAACGGCTCGACCATGCCGACCTGCAATCCAGTCTTTTGCGCCAGACTTTCGAGGAAATGCTGACCGATTGGCCGGAATGGGGCACCGTGCTGCGCGTCGATATTCAGGCCTATTACGACCGCGACCCGGCATGCCTGCGCTTTATCGAGCCTGTGTTGTATTTCAAAGGATTTCACGCGATCCAGACCCATCGGCTGGCCAACTGGCTTTGGAACAAAGGCAGGCGCGATTTTGCGCTCTATTTGCAAAGCCGGTCCTCCAGTGTGTTTCAGACGGATATCAATCCGGCTGCCCACATCGGCAAGGGAATATTTCTGGATCACGCAACAGGCCTGGTGGTCGGCGAGACAGCACGGATCGGTGATAATGTTTCAATCTTGCATGGGGTGACGCTGGGCGGCACCGGCAAGGAAGGGGCAGACCGCCATCCCAAGATTGGCAATGGTGTCCTGATCGGCGCGGGCGCCAAAGTGCTTGGCAATATCGAGATCGGCTGCTGCTCACGCGTGGCCGCCGGTTCTGTTGTGCTGAAGCCTGTACCGGCTGGCAAGACCGTGGCAGGCGTACCGGCCAAGGTGGTCGGCGAGGCAGGCTGTGCGGAGCCGGCCCGCTCGATGAACCAGGTGGTGTCCGAGGACGGCTGACGTAATGCGTGCCCATACGGTCTCAGAAGTCACGTTGATTTCGAGAGGTCGTGCTGGAGTGCGAACGATATAACATCGGGGCCGCTTTGGTTGGCGATCAAGAATCGCCCTCTCTGTTGATTTTTTAGTGAACCGATTCCGCTTCCAGCAATTATCCCTTAAAAGCAGGGGCGGATCGATATTCCCGGCTTTACACAGCTGTTTGGCCCATGCGACAAGCAGGCCGCCGAAGCATGGTTCGTGCGGTTTGTCAGTCACCGCCATGCTGGAATTTTGAGAGCGCTGCGGCACCATGGCCGGATCGAAGGTTCGTGCTGCGCAGACAATCCATGGAGATTTTTGTGAAAGCAGACGAAATCAAGAAGCTGGACGCTTACTTCAAGCGGACTTTCAACCCGACGATGGCTGTAAAGGCGCGCCCGCGCAAGGATGACTCGGCAGAAGTGTATGTGGGCGATGAGTTTCTCGGCGTTGTCTTCAAGGATGACGAGGATGGCGATCTGTCCTATAATTTCTCGATGGCCATTCTGGATGTCGATCTTTGATCACAGGTTGCATTCATAAGGAATGCATTTATTGATATTTGATAATGAAGGGCGGCCTCGTAAGGGGTCGCCTTTTTTTTGTTATTGATAAAATGCAACTTTTTGGCGATGACGCACTGCACAATTTGACTTGACCAATTTTAGCAATCTGTCTTATGGTTTGGGTCAGCAGAGGAAAAAGGAGTGCTGTTATGTTGAATTTCGAAGACGTGAACAAAAAGAGCAAAGAAGCCGTCGATACGATGGTGAAGAATTATTCCGAGGTTGCCAAGGGCATGCAGTCGATCGCTGCCGAAGCCCAGGATTATTCGAAAAAGTCCTTCCAGGATCTGGCTGGTTTCATGGAACAGTTGACCGCTGCCCGCAGCATCGAGACTGTTTTCGAGTTGCAGACGAAATACGCCAAGACGTCCTACGAAGCGTTCGTGTCGGAAGCCACCAAGATCACCGAAATGTATGCCGACCTGGCCAAGACGGCCTATAAGCCTTACGAGGCTCCTCTTGCCAAGGCTTCGAAAGCGGCGTCCGCCGCGACGGCTGCCTGATCATTTTTTATTGATGTCGTTGCAAACGGCCGTCCTGTGGGATGGCCGTTTTTCGTTGGTGATTCCCGTGCTAGCCCCGGTTTGGCGGCTCGTATCGATGCGCGGTCTTATAGTCAGCCTGGGGCATTGCTGGGGAGACAATATGATTATCTGGTGGTAATCTCAGCTCGAATTGAACGCGCTGCGATTGCTGGTCTGGAAAACGCGGGTAAGGCACTTATCTTTAGGCCTGTTGCGTCGGTATCGGGACTTGTCCGGGGTGCCTTTTTGAGGTCGGACACGCAATTCTCTTTGCAGTGCGTATCTATGGGCTTAAAATCGATGAGAAATGGACTACCTTAATGAATCTGTGAGGTCTGGCGGGATTCGCCTTTTGCGATGAAGCGGCCGGAACTCGGGAGAATGGATGGAAATGATCGCGCAACCGATCGTCATGCAAGCGCAGGGTAACAACGACGGACCAAACAGGGGCACGTCGGTTATCACGCGCACGAAGCCGAAAACCAAGAAGCCCAATTTATATCGCGTTCTGCTGCTAAATGATGACTATACGCCTATGGAGTTCGTCATCCATATTCTGGAGCGGTTCTTCCAAAAAGACAGGGAAGCGGCAACCCTCGTCATGCTGCACGTACACAACCACGGGGTAGGGGAATGCGGCGTCTTCACCTATGAGGTCGCCGAAACCAAGGTAAGCCAAGTTATGGACTTCGCGCGGCAGCACGAGCATCCGCTGCAATGCGTCATGGAAAAGAAATGAGGATCTGACCGTGCCAACATTTTCTCCGAGCCTGGAAAAGGCGCTGCATCAGGCACTGACTTTTGCCAATGAGCGCCACCACGAATATGCGACGCTTGAACATTTGCTGATGGCACTGATCGATGATGCCGATGCGGCCGCCGTGATGGGCGCCTGCAATGTGAACCTCGATACGCTGCGCAAGACCGTGAGCGATTACGTCGATAATGAGCTGGCCAATCTGGTGACCGGCTATGATGAGGATTCCAAACCCACCTCCGGCTTCCAGAGGGTCATCCAGCGGGCTGTCATCCATGTCCAGTCTTCCGGTCGGGAAGAAGTGACCGGTGCCAATGTTCTGGTGGCGATCTTTGCCGAGCGTGAAAGCCATGCGGCTTACTTCCTGCAAGAACAGGAAATGACCCGCTATGACGCGGTCAACTACATATCCCACGGTATCGGCAAGCGTCCGGGCACCTCCCAGCCTCGCCCGCCACGCGGTGTCGAAGAAGAGAGCGAAGCCAGCCAGAAGCCGCCGCGTGAGCAGGAGGAGGGTCCGGCCAAGAAGCAGCCGGAAGCCCTCAAGGCCTATTGCGTCAACCTGAATGAAAAGGCCAAGACGGGACGCATCGATCCGCTGATCGGTCGTCATGACGAGGTCAACCGCACCATTCAGGTTCTGTGCCGCCGCTCAAAAAACAATCCGCTTTACGTCGGCGATCCAGGTGTGGGCAAGACGGCAATTGCCGAGGGCCTCGCCAAGCGGATCGTCGAAGGGAAAGTGCCTGAGGCGCTGGCCGATGCGACGATCTTTTCGCTCGACATGGGTACGCTTCTGGCCGGTACGCGCTATCGCGGCGATTTCGAGGAACGCTTGAAGCAGGTGGTCAAGGAGCTCGAAGACTATCCGGGCGCCGTGCTGTTCATCGATGAAATTCATACGGTGATTGGCGCAGGGGCCACCTCCGGCGGGGCGATGGATGCCTCCAACCTGTTGAAGCCCGCCTTGTCGTCTGGCGCGATCCGTTGCATCGGTTCGACCACCTATAAGGAATATCGGCAGTTCTTCGAGAAGGACCGGGCACTGGTGCGCCGGTTCCAGAAAATCGATGTCAATGAGCCGTCTATCGACGATGCCATCGAGATCATGAAGGGCCTGAAGCCTTATTTCGAGGAATATCACAAGCTGCGGTACACCAACGAGGCGATCAAGACGGCTGTCGAGCTTTCGGCCCGCTATATCAGCGACCGCAAGCTGCCGGACAAGGCGATCGACGTGATCGATGAGACGGGTGCCGCGCAAATGCTGCTGCCTGCCTCGCGTCGCCGCAAGCTGATCACCGAGAAGGAAATCGAAGTCACCATCGCCACGATGGCGCGGATTCCGGCCAAGACCGTGTCCAAGGACGATGAGTTGGTTCTTGCCAATCTGGACAAGGAACTGCGCTCGGTTGTTTACGGTCAGGATGATGCCATCGAAGCGCTATCGACGGCGATCAAGCTGGCGCGGGCAGGGCTGCGTGAACCCAATAAGCCGATTGGCTCCTACGTCTTCTCAGGTCCGACAGGCGTCGGCAAGACCGAGGTTGCCAAGCAATTGGCCGCGTCGCTTGGCGTGGAAATGCTGCGCTTCGATATGTCTGAATATATGGAGCGCCATACGGTGTCGCGTCTGCTTGGGGCTCCTCCCGGCTATGTCGGCTTCGACCAGGGTGGCCTGCTAACCGACGGCGTCGATCAGCATCCGCATTGCGTGGTGCTGCTGGACGAAATCGAAAAGGCCCATCCTGACATCTACAACATCTTGCTGCAGGTCATGGACCACGGCTCACTGACCGACCATAATGGCAAGAAGATCGATTTCCGCAATGTGATCCTGATCATGACCACCAATGCGGGTGCATCGGAAATGGCCAAGTCGGCTATCGGCTTTGGTTCTTCCAAGCGCAGTGGTGAGGATGAAGAGGCGATCAATCGTCTGTTCACCCCGGAATTCCGCAATCGTCTGGATGCGATCATTCCGTTCGCCCCGCTGCCAAGCGAGGTTATCCACAAGGTCGTGCAGAAGTTCGTCATGCAGCTGGAAGCTCAGCTTTCGGAACGTGGCATTACGTTCGACCTGTCGGAACCGGCTGTCGCCTGGTTGGCTACGCGTGGTTATGACGAGAAAATGGGCGCCCGACCGCTTGGCCGCGTCATTCAGGAGCATATCAAAAAGCCTTTGGCCAATGAGATCCTGTTCGGCAAGCTGAAAAAAGGCGGGATCGTCAAGGTCGGCACCGTCACCAAGGATGGTGACGAACAGCTATCCCTCGACTGCGTGGCCGATGTGGCGCCGGTCAAGCCGAAGAAAGAAGCCGAAATTGCCGCCGTGGTGCCTGATGATGGCGAGGTCATCGCCAAGCCTCGCTCCAAGGCTAAAAAAGTCGCCAAGGCCGAGCCGGAAGTTGAAGCCTTGAAGGAGACCAAGCCGGTCGCCAAGAAAACCACGGTGCCAAAGGTGCCGAAAAAGAAGTAATTCTTTTGAAAGAACGGTCAAATTTTTGACAGCATCAATGCCGGGCAGTTTGCCCGGCATTGTCATGAGCGGAAGCGCTAATTCTTTTGGCGCTGTAGGCCGTTTCGCACTTTTGCTGGAAATCTTATGTCATCTCTCCTTCTTGCCGACCGCAGTCAGTTGCGCTGGTTCTTCACGGGCATGCGCGGCCTTTTTAGCCTGCCGGCGATTATTCTCATGGTATCGTTTGTCGGTTTCAGCGCCTTCGCGTTGCAAAGCGGTGTCAGCCGCAATGAAGCGATGTTCATGACGGTGATCGTCTGGGCCTTGCCTGCCAAGATGATCCTGATCGGAATGATGTCGAGCGGTGCCAATCTGCTGGCCTGTTTTCTGGCCGTATCGCTTTCCTCAATCCGGATGATGCCGATGGTTGCCTCACTGGTGCCGGAGATGCGCGACCGCAAGACACCGACCTGGCTCCTGCTGTTCCTGTCGCATTTCGTCGCCATTACCGCCTGGGTCTATGCGATGGGCAATCTGAAGACCGTGCCGCGCGAAGGGCGGGTGGCGTTCTTCGCGGGCTTTGGCCTGACTTTGGTGGCAGTCAATACCATTCTGGTCGGTGTGTGCTATGGCCTTGTCTCCAGCCTGCCGCCGCTTGTTGCCGGTCTGCTGTTTTTCCTCACGCCGGTCTATTTCGTCGCCTCGATCTGGGCGACGGGCAAGCAGCGGGTTGTGAAGATCGCCTTCGTGATCGGCATCGTCTCCGGGCCGCTGCTGGCACTCGCAGCTCCAGGTTTCGACATCCTAATCGCAGGACTGGGAGGCGGCACGCTTGCCTATCTGATCGACCGGCAAATCCGCCGCCGAAGCCATGAGCCCTCGGATATTCAGCCGGTTGAAAACCTGGCGGAGGAGCTATGATGGCGGAGTTCTGGCCCTATCTGGTTATCATCGTCGCTGGCTGGCTGGCGACCGATCTCTGGCGCTGGCTGGGCGTGCTGGCCGGAAACCGCCTTCAGGAAGGTTCCGAGCCGCTCTATTGGGTGAGGGCAGTCGCCACGGCCCTGGTCATGGCCGTGACTGCCAAGTTGATCGTCTTTCCAACCGGAACACTGGAACACTCGCCGCTCTGGCTGCGGCTCACGGCCACCGGTCTCGGCTTTGCAGCGTTCCTGCTTGCCGGTCAGCGGATCATCGTTGGCGTTCTGGTGTCGCTGGGTGTGTTAGCGGTAGGTTTGTTTGTGCTATAGCGCTGCGATAATCTTCGCGGCATTGGCCTTCAGCACGTCGATATTCTCCATGCCGCCCACATGTGGCTTCAATGGCTGGCCGTCATGGCGGGGAATGACGTGGAAATGGAGGTGAAACACGGTCTGGCCTGCGGCAGGCTCGTTGAATTGCGCAACGTAGACACCGTCGGCATCGAAGGCCTGTTTGACGGCAGCAGCCAGTTTCTGCACGACTGGAATGAGTTTCGCCAGCACAGCCGGATCGGCGTCCAGCAGATTTCGGGAGCCCTGCTTTGGAATCACCAGGCAATGGCCCGGCGCCTGCGGCATTACATCCATAAAGGCCAGCGCGTCGTCATCCTCATAAAGCTTGATCGAGGGGATGTCGCCCTTGAGGATCTTGGCGAAAATATTGTCTGGATCATAGGCCGAAATGGTCATTATCTGTCTCCGTTACCGGGTCCTGTCTATCCTGGTCCTGACCTGTCAATCAAGGTCAGCCATCGATTTCCTCGCCGTCGCGCGGCTGACGCTCGCCCTTGCGAAACGGCGTATGTTCGCCGAGATAGGCACCGATGTGCTCCACCTCTTCGCGTTCGCGTTCCAGATAGTCGGCGATGGCCCGGCGCAGGCCCGGATGGGCGATGTAATGGGCGGAATGGGTGGTAACCGGCTGGTAGCCGCGCGCCAGCTTATGCTCGCCTTGCGCCCCCGCTTCAACCTTTTTCAGGCCTTTGGCCAAGGCAAAGTCGATGGCCTGATGGTAGCAGACCTCGAAATGCAGAAAGGGGTGATCCTCGCTACAGCCCCAATGGCGACCGAACAGCGTATCCTCGCCAATGAAGTTGATGGCGCCCGCCACATAGCGGCCGTCGCGTTTGGCCATCACCAGCAGAATGTCCTCTGCCATACGCTCGCCAATCAGCGAGTAGAATTGCCGGGTCAGGTAGGGCTTGCCCCATTTTCGGCTGCCGGTATCCATGTAGAAGGTGAAAAACTGGTCCCAGATCGCTTCGGTTAGGTCGCTGCCGGTCAGCCAATCGATGGTTATGCCGTTTTCCAGCGCCGCCCGCCGCTCCTTCTTCAAGGCCTTGCGTTTGCGCGACGCCAAAGTCTCCAGAAAGGCGTCGTGATTGGCGTAGCCCTGGTTGATGAAGTGGAATTGCTGATCCAGCCGATGCAGGAAATCCGCATCCTCGAAATGCTCCAGCTCGTTGTCCGGCAGGAAGGTCGCATGGGCCGAGGAGACGCCGAGCTTACGGGATATTTCAGCAAAGCTGGAGGCCAGCGAGGCGCGGGCGCTTTCCGGCTCGACGCCATCCGCAACCATCAGCCTTGGCCCAGTTGCAGGCGTAAACGGGATGGAGGCTTGCAATTTCGGATAATATTGCCCGCCAGCCCGCTCGAAAGCATCGGCCCAGCCCTGGTCGAACACATATTCACCCCGGCTATGGCTCTTGAGATAGCAGGGCATGGCACCAAGCAATTGCCCGTCGCCATCCTCCATCAGCAGATGATGACCAAGCCAGCCGGTTTTGGCGGTGGCAGAGCCCGATTCTTCCAAAGCCGAAAGATAGGCCCAACTGTTGAACGGATTATAGGCTTCGCCTCCCGATGCCTTGGCGGCACCGGAAAGCCTGTTCCATGCGCTTTGGTTGATGGCCTTGAAGGACTGCTCAACCCGAATGATGACCTCTTGTGTCATGCCACTCCATTACAAGGTTATGATGCCACGGTCTCGCGTGGGTCAAAGCCTTCAAACGTCATCTGATCTGCGTAAGTATAGGTGTGGGCGCGCATGATTTCATCCCGCACCGTCCATGTGATCACTGGAATGTTTTTCTGCCGCTGCGCCTCGATGAAGCTGTTGGGCAGATGGGCGACGCAATAGGAGATGAAATCCAGACCGAGCTGCATGGCCTCGTCATGGACAAAGAAGTTTTCCGGCTTGGCGCCCTCGGCGGTCAGTCCGACCGGGTAGGGGCAGTCATTGGCCTTCAGCTCTTTCAAAAGATGATGGTCGAAGCTCATCAGCGCGACTTTGCCCTGGTAGCCGGTGAGAACCTCCAGTACATCCTCGACAAAGCCTTCGTCGTCGCCGAGCCTGCCTTTCAGCTCGATCACCAGTGGCACCTGACCCTTGACCAGATCGAGCAATTGCCGCAGCGTCGGCACCTTGTCGGCTGTACCGCCAACCGACATCATTTTCAGTTCCGCCGAGGTTCGGGCGCGTACGTCGCCGGTCATGTTGCACAGGCGCTGCATGTCGTCGTCGTGAAACACCACCGGCACGCTGTCCGTGGTGTATTGCAGGTCGCATTCGATGGCGAAACCGGCCTCTATGGCGCGGCGGGCGGCTGACAGCGTATTTTCCCAGACCAGCTTGTTCTGGTCGTGAAAACCGCGATGGGCAACCGGCGTGTCCTTGATCCAGCTGGCATCCGTCACAGGCGGATCTCCAGGATCGCATCGATCTCGACGGCGGCGTTCATCGGCAGGGCGGCCATGCCAACGGCGGCGCGCGCATGTTTGCCAGCCTCACCCAGCACCGAGGCGATCAGGTTTGAAGCGCCGTTGATCACCAGATGCTGATCGGTAAAGCCGGGGCCTGATGCCACGAAGCCGTTGAGCTTGATGACGCGGGCAATGCGGGAAAGGTCGCCGTCTAGTGCCGATTTTGCCTGGGCCAGAATATTGATGGCGCACAGTTCTGCGGCGCGCTGGGCCGAGGCCAGATCCACATCGCTGCCAACCAAGCCGCTCACGGCAATTTTGCCGGATTCCATCGGAAGTTGGCCGGAGAGATAAAGTAGGTTGCCGCTGATGACATAGGGTACATAATTGGCAGCAGGTGCTGCGGCCTGGGGCAGGGTAATGCCAAGGGCGGCAAGGCGGCTGTCGATAGTGTCGGACATGATCAAATCCCAGCTAGCATGAAAACGGAAACGTGGTGATAAACTCAGGCAAGTTGCGTAAGCGCCTCGCTTTTGACAACTCAGTTCTTATAGCATCAAGCCAGACCGCAACAGGAGAATATCGATGCCGCAGTTGACCTTGGCCCTTGTTATGGCATTGACGGCAAACACCGCGGTGACATCCGTCAAGGTCGATCCGCAGGCTGTAGGCGATCTCGCGCCACATCGCGCCACCTATGATATCCAGCTGAAAAAGGCGACCGATCAGTCCGGCGTCGACAATATGAGTGGCCGTATGGTCTATGAGTTCAACGGCTCGGCCTGTGATGGCTATTCCACCAGCTTTCGATTCGTCACCAAAATCGAGACCGGCGATCAGGTCAGCGTCACCGATCAACAGGTTCGCACGTTCGAGGACATGGCCGCCAAACGGTTCGATTTCGAATCGAAAAGTTTTACCGACGATAAACTGGACAAGGATGTCAAAGGCGCTGCTGCCGCGAAAACCGATGGTCTGCGTATCGAGTTGAAGGAGCCGCAGAAGAAGGAGCTGGAACTGGCCTCGGCGCGATTCCCGGCGCAACATATGCTTGATATGATCGAACGCGCCAGGAAGGGCAATCGCTTCTTCGAGGCTCGTGTGTTTGATGGCACGGAAGACGGCGACAAGAGCTATTTGACCACGACGGTGCTGGGAACATCGAAAAAGCTGACGGGCGATACCAAGGACCCCCTGTCGGGCCGTACCTATTGGCCGGTCGCCATCGCCTATTACGACGACAAGTCGGATGGCGATCAATTGCCGGTCTATACCCAGTCATTCGACCTCTATGACAATGGAGTGACGCGCGACCTGACGCTGGATTACGGTGATGTTGTCCTGACGGGCAAGCTTTCCAAGCTGGAATTGCTGCCGCCGACGGCCTGCAAGGCGCAAAAGTAGCAATTGCAGGCTTTTTCTCGGCCCTACACTTGCCTTGGCCGTCAAATCGTTCTATGGCGACCGGCATTCCACACGTGAAGCTTGGGATAGGCCGGGAGACATCCGGTCCGTTCCGCCCGGTGGCGTTTTGAAAAAGACGCTGTTTGCTTCACGGGGGTTCAACCGGAAAAGGAGAAAAAGGCATGGCATTGCCTGATTTTAGCATGCGTCAGCTTCTGGAAGCTGGCGTTCACTTCGGCCACCAGACACATCGCTGGAACCCGAAGATGAAGCCGTATATCTTCGGCGATCGTAACAACATTCACATCATCGACCTGGCTCAGACCGTACCGATGCTGTCGCGCGCCCTGCAGGTCGTATCTGACACGGTTGCTCGTGGCGGTCGCGTTCTGTTCGTCGGCACCAAGCGTCAGGCCTCTGACCTGATCGCCGATGCTGCCAAGCGTTCGGCCCAGTATTACGTCAATTCCCGCTGGCTCGGCGGCATGATGACCAACTGGAAGACCATTTCCAACTCGATCCAGCGCCTGCGCAAGCTCGACGAAATCCTGAATTCGGAAGCCCAGGGCTTCACGAAGAAGGAACGTCTGAACCTTGAGCGCGAACGCGAAAAGCTTGACAAGGCTCTCGGCGGTATCCGTGACATGGGCGGCACCCCTGATCTGATGGTGATCGTTGACACCAACAAGGAAAAGATCGCTATCGATGAAGCCAAGCGCCTGGGCATTCCGGTCGTTGCCATCATCGACTCGAACTGCGATCCGGACCTGATCGATTACCCGATCCCAGGCAATGACGACGCATCGCGCGCCATCGCTCTCTACTGCGACCTGATCTCGCGCGCTGCCATCGACGGTATCGCTCGCCAGCAGGGTTCGTCTGGCCGTGATATCGGCGCCATGGTTGAGGCTCCGATCGAGCCGGCTCTGGAAGGCTCTGCCGAGGCTTGATGCAATCGGATGCATGAAGGCGGGCTTGCCCCGCCTTTGACAAAAGATTGATGGGCCGCCCGTCAGCGTCAGGCTGTGCGGCGGCCCGCTCTTTTGAATGGGTTTCCTTTTGCGGGAGCCGCCTTGCGGTTTCCCCGCTTACGTGATGACGTGATTTCATCACGCTGTAACATTTCCGGGTACAAGTCGTGCCCAATCCGGGCGCCGGTTTCAGGCATCTGTCCTTTGGCCCGCCCCTGAACAGACAAAGAGGCAAACAATGACCGAGATCACTGCTGCAATGGTGAAGGAACTGCGCGAAAAGACCGGCGCAGGCATGATGGATTGCAAGAAGGCGCTGGCTGAAAACGGCGGCGACATGGAAGCATCCATCGACTGGCTGCGCGCCAAGGGCATTGCCAAGGCCGACAAGAAGTCCGGCCGTACCGCAGCCGAAGGCCTGATCGGTATTGCCAGCGCCGGCACCACCGCCGTTGTCGTCGAAGTGAATTCCGAAACCGACTTCGTTGCCCGCAACGACGCCTTCCAGGACATGGTTCGCGGCATTTCCACCGTCGCACTCTCCACCGACGGCACTGTCGATGCCATCAATGCAGCAAACTATGCCGCGACTGGCAAGACGGTTGCTGATTCGATCAAGGATGCGATTGCCACCATCGGTGAGAACATGGCGCTTCGCCGTGCAACACAGTTGAAGGTTGAAGACGGCGTTGTCGCCACCTACGTTCACAACGCTGTATCGGACGGCCTCGGCAAGCTCGGCGTGCTGGTTGCCCTGAAGTCGACCGGCAACAAGGAAGCACTCAACACCATCGGTCGTCAGATCGCCATGCATGTTGCCGCCACCAACCCGTTGGCCGTGCGCGCTGAAGAAGTAGACGCCGCTGTTGCCGAACGCGAGCGCAATGTGTTCATCGAGCAGTCGCGCGAATCGGGCAAGCCGGAAAACATCATCGAAAAGATGGTTGAAGGCCGGATGCGCAAGTTCTTCGAAGACGTTGCCCTGCTGTCGCAGGCTTTCGTTATCAACCCCGACCAGACCGTTGCTGCTGCCCTCAAGGAAGCGGAAAAGGACGTCGGCGCGCCGATCGAGATCACCGGCATCGCCCGTCTGCTGCTGGGTGAAGGAATCGAGAAGGAAGAAAGCGATTTCGCCGCCGAAGTGGCGGCTGTCGCCAAGGGCTGATCGCTCTTTACCGTAAAACATTCCAATCATGGGAAAAGTCAGGGCATCGCGTGACAACGCGGTGCCCTTCGTGTATCCGGCATTGCTGGTGCCCGCGCTCATCGTCAGCTGCGGTCCATATCGTGACGTTTTTCACCATTGCGGCCTATGTTCCACCGTCCGCCGGTCTTTAAGCTGGGGGTGTTCATCAGGCGGCAGGTTCCATTTCAGGAGAGACCATGACCTCCAAGCCCATTTATCAACGAGTTCTCCTCAAAGCCTCCGGTGAAGCCCTGATGGGCAGCCAGGGCTTCGGCATTGATGTCGCGGTTGCCGACCGGATCGCTGGCGATATCGCAGAGGCGCGCGCCATGGGCGTCGAAGTCGGCGTCGTGGTCGGCGGCGGCAATATCTTTCGCGGCGTGGCCGTCGCCTCCAAGGGCGGCGACCGGGTAACCGGTGACCATATGGGCATGCTCGGCACGGTCATCAATGCGCTGGCGCTGGCAACCTCGCTGCGCAAGCTGGACATCGACACCGTGGTGCTTTCGGCCATTGCCATGCCGGAAATCTGTGAGAGTTTTTCGCAGCGCGTCGCGGTTCATCATCTGTCGCAAGGCAGGGTGGTGATTTTCGCTGGCGGCACCGGCAATCCATTCTTCACCACCGATTCTGCCGCAGCCCTGCGCGCTGCCGAAATGGGTGCGCAGGCGATTTTCAAAGGCACCCAGGTGGACGGCATTTATACCGCCGACCCGAAGAAAGACCCGACAGCCACCCGCTTCGACCATATTACCCATGCTGAAGTGCTCGAAAAGGGTCTGGCGGTGATGGATGTCACCGCCGTTGCCCTGGCGCGGGAAAACCGGATCCCAATCATTGTCTTCTCCATCCACGAAAAAGGTGGCTTCAGCGCCATCCTGCAAGGCGGCGGTGTGAAAACAGTCGTTAATGACGATTGACGGAGGCGAATGGCAGCCGGGACCGATTGACAGACGGATCGTTTCACGTTTTCAAGGCGTCACTGAAGAATTGTCGGAGACTGTAAGATGACAGCAGGTATTGATCTCAACGATATCAAGCGCCGTATGGATGGCGCGATCAACGCATTCAAGAGCGACCTCGCCTCGTTGCGCACCGGTCGCGCCTCGGCCAACATTCTCGACCCGGTCATGGTTGAAGCCTATGGTTCGCGCGTGGCGCTGAACACCGTGGCCAATATCACCGTGCCGGAACCGCGCATGCTGGGTGTCTCCATCTGGGACAAGAGCATGGTTGGTGCGGTTGACAGGGCAATCCGGGAATCCAATCTCGGCCTCAACCCGATTGTCGACGGCCAAAACCTGCGCATTCCCCTGCCGGAGCTGAACGAAGAGCGCCGCAAGTCGCTGGTCAAGGTGGCGCATGGTTATGCCGAAAACTCGAAAGTCGCGATCCGCCATGTTCGCCGCGATGGTATGGACAGCCTGAAGAAGGCTGAAAAAGATGGCGAAATCGGTAAGGATGATGCGCGAAGCCTTTCGGAAAAGCTGCAAAAGATGACGGATGACACGATTTCCGATATCGATCGCTTGCTTGCTGAAAAGGAAAAGGAAATCATGCAGGTCTAATCTGCACATTTCGCCTTCTCTGCGACGCCAATGCAGGACCTGATATGACGACTTTGGATATTTCCGCCGTTCCTGAGCACGTTGCCATCATTATGGATGGCAATGGACGCTGGGCCAATCAGCGCGGCATGCCGCGCGCTTATGGCCACCGGCAGGGAATGGAAGCCTTGCAGACCGTGGTTCGCACGGCAGGCGAAATCGGCGTGCGCTATCTGACCCTGTTTGCGTTTTCATCGGAAAACTGGCGCAGGCCGGAAACCGAGATCACCGACCTGTTCGGTTTGCTCAAGACTTTCGTGCGACGTGATCTCGCCGAGCTCCGCGCCAATAACGTCCGGGTGCGGATCATCGGTGAGCGCAGCTCGCTGAAGAGCGACATTCTCAAGCTGTTGATCGAGGCAGAGGAGACCACCCGCACCAATACCGGCATGACCATGGTGATTGCCTTCAATTATGGTGCGCGCGATGAGATGACCAGGGCGGTCTCAGCCCTGGTGCGCGATGTGCAGGCAGGGCTTTTACCGGCCAGCGCGATCACACCGGAGGCGATTTCGGCCAGATTGGATACGGCGGGAATACCCGACCCGGATCTGATCATCCGCACCAGCGGCGAGGAACGTCTGTCGAATTTCCTGCTCTGGCAGGCTGCTTATTCCGAATTGATTTTCGTCCCGGAATATTGGCCCGATTTTAGCCGCGAGAATTTTTTGGCGACCTTGGAACTTTATGCCTCCCGCAATCGGCGGTTCGGCGGCCTGGCACCTGCCGCCGCCGTGGTTGCCGGATCGTAGCCGGCCATGACCAGAGAACTCAGGCTCCGTATCTTGTCTTCCATCGTCATGGTCGCGGTGGTGCTTGCCGCCACCTGGACCGGTGACCTGCCTTTCCGGGGGCTCGCCGCCGTCATCGGCCTTGCCGTGTTCTGGGAATGGTCGACGATGACCCGGCTCGGCGAGGTCAGTATCCGCGGTCTTGCCATCGGCTGGCTTTCGGTTGCGGTCATTGCCGGCAATGTTGTGGCGGGCGATACCTCTTTAAGTCTCCCCTTGCTTTCCGGGTTCACACTGACGCTGGTTTTCCTTACATTTTTGCGTCGCTGGTCCTGGTGGCTTGCCGGTGGCGTATTTTATGCCGGAGCCTGTATCGTCACTTTGGCGTCCATTCGCGATGATGATGCCATCGGCTTTGTCGCCATGCTTTTTGTCTTCGTCATTGTCTGGAGCACGGATATTTTCGCCTATTTCGTCGGGCGCACGCTCGGTGGCCCGAAGCTGGCGCCCCGCATATCGCCCGGCAAGACCTGGTCCGGCGCCATCGGCGGCACCGTGGCGGCCATCATCGGCGGGTATGCTGTGACGGCATCCTATTTCACGGTCTATGGCTGGTGGATACCTGCGCTGGCGCTGGTCTTGTCAATTTGTAGCCAAATGGGAGACCTGTTTGAATCCTTCGTCAAGCGCCGCTGCGGCGCCAAGGATTCCAGTCATCTGATACCCGGCCACGGCGGTGTGATGGATCGGGTCGACGGGCTGGCGACCGCAAGCTTCGCGGCATTTATGATTGCTATGGCTGTTGCTGCGATCAACAACGGAGTGACCGATTCGGTTGGCGGACTGTTGTTCGATTTCGCCGGTCACTGACATTCGTTTGACTGTCGGTCGGTTTCTGCCATCGCCGGTGGTGATGTGTATGCTTTACGGCGGTGCCAATCTGGCGCATAGGTAAAGCGAGTATATGAGAAGGGCGTCCTATGGCTGTTATCGGTTTCCTGACGGGTTATATCATTCCCTTCGTTCTGGTCCTGTCGCTGATCGTTTTCGTGCATGAAATGGGCCATTATCTGGTTGGGCGCTGGTCGGGCATCAGGATTCTCGCATTCTCTCTGGGATTTGGTCCGGAACTGATCGGCTTCAATGACCGCCACGGCACGCGCTGGAAACTGAGCGCCATTCCCTTGGGTGGCTATGTGCGCTTCTTCGGTGATGCCGATGCGTCCAGCAAGACAGATACCGCTGAGTTTGAGGCGCTGAGCCCTGAGGACCGCGCCCGCACACTGAACGGCGCAAAATTGTGGAAAAGGGCAGCCACCGTTGCCGCTGGGCCAATTGCTAATTTCCTGCTGGCAATTTTAATTTTTTCGGTAACCTTCAGCCTTTATGGAAAGCCCGTTTCCGATCCTGTCGTGGCAGAGGTCAAGCCTGCGAGCGCGGCGGCTGAAGCCGGTGTGCAGCCGGGAGACATCCTGGTGGCGCTCGATGGCAGCAGCGTCAAGACCTTCGACGATGTGGTCCGCTATGTGAGTGTTCGCCCGCTTGTGCCAATCGTCGTCACCGTCAAGCGTGGTGAATCCCAGGTGGATCTATCGATGACGCCGCGCCGGACCGAAACCACCGACCGTTTTGGCAACAAAATGGAAGTGGGCCAGATCGGCATTATGACTACGGCTGCCAGCGGCAATTTTCGTGTGGAAAAACTAGGGGCTATCGATTCGGTCCGTGCCGGTGTCGAACAGACCTGGAATATCGTCACCGGCACCTATGATTATCTGGCCAACCTGTTTGCTGGGCGGATGAATGCCGATCAGCTGGGGGGACCTATCAGGGTCGCGCAGGCGTCTGGTCAGGTTGCGACACTTGGTGTTGTGGCTTTGCTGCAATTGGCGGCAGTTTTGTCGGTTTCCATTGGGTTACTGAACCTTATGCCGGTTCCGGTGCTTGATGGCGGCCATTTAATCCTCTATGCGCTAGAAGCAGTACGTGGAAAACCAGTCAGTGCCGGTGCGCAGGAAATCGCGTTCAAGGTAGGGATGGTCATGATTCTGTCGCTGATGGTGTTCGCTACATGGAACGATATCAGCCGGTTGATTGGCTGAGTGGTTCTTGCATTGATGATAAGGATTTGTTTACGATGTTTCAACTTGGTAGTGGCGAATACGCCACGTGTTGAAACGAAGTAAATGGAAATTAACCACTGGTCTTGCTTGTAGAGCAAAAGCGGTTAAAACCACCAACGGACCGGAGTCGGTTTAAAGACCGAGGGACAACGGAAAAAAGGTTAGAAGTTCACATGAAGGCTGGTTCAAAGTTTTTGAACGCGGTGTCAGCGATTGCGCTGTCTGCTGGTGTAGTTTCGTTAAGTGCAGGCCTCGCAGTTGTGGCATCTGCCTCTGTTGCCAATGCGGCGTTGATCCAGCGGATTGATGTGCGTGGCGCGACGCGTGTCGGGACGGAGGCTGTTCGTTCCAACTTGACGATCCAGCCTGGAAAGGCCTTTTCCAATTCCGACATCGACGATTCGGTGAAGCGTCTTTACGCCACGGGTTATTTTTCCGATGTGAAGATTTCGGTTTCCGGCAGCGCGCTGGTGGTTACGGTCAACGAGAACCAGTTGGTCAACCAGGTCGTGTTCAACGGCAACCGGAAGATCAAAGACGACAAGCTGTCGACGGTTGTCCAGACTCAGCCGCTCGGTCCTTATAGCCAGGAACTCATCCAGGCTGATATTGCCCGCATCAAGCAGGCCTATGCCGCCATCGGCCGCAGTGAAGTCGAAGTGACTACTCAGACCGCGCCGGTTGGTCCAGGCCGCGTCAATCTCGCCTTTATCGTCAATGAAGGTGATCGTACCAAAATCGCTGCCATCAACTTCGTCGGCAATCACGCCTATGGCGATAGCCGCCTTGCGGCTGTTATCACCACCAAGAAATCCAATCCTTTGTCGTTCCTGACCCGTAAGGATGTCTATAACGACGATAAGTTGAAGGCTGACGAGGAAGCTCTGCGTCAGTTCTATTACAATCATGGTTATGCCGATTTCCGGATCACGTCTTCGGATGCCGCGCTTAACGAGCAGACCAACGAATATACCGTCAACATCACGGTTGACGAAGGTCAGCGTTACAAATTCTCCGACATCAATGTCGAAAGCTCTGTTGAAGGCGTGGACCCGACTGAGTTGAAGGGTCTCGTGACGACGTCGCCGGGCGGCGTCTACAGCGCTCGCGAAATCCAGAAGTCGATGGAAGCAATCCAGCAGCGTGTTTCCGCCAAGGGTTATCCGTTTGCCCGTGTTGTTCCGCGCGGCAATCGCGATATGGGCAATGGCACGATTGGCGTCACCTATATGGTCGATCAGGGCGAGCGCGCCTATGTCGAGCGCATCGAGGTCAAGGGCAACACCCGCACCCGCGATTACGTCATCCGCCGCGAATTCGATATCAGCGAAGGTGACGCTTTCAACCAGGAAGTCATTACCCGCGCTAAGCGCCGTCTTGAAGCGCTGGGCTATTTTAGCTCGGTTAATATCACAACGGCTCAGGGCAGTGCGCCAGACCGCGTCATCATTGTCGTCAATGTTGAAGACCAGTCGACCGGCTCGTTCGGTATCGGCGCTGGCTACTCCGTTGGTGGCGATGGCCTGATCCTCGAAGCGTCGGTGGAAGAAAAGAACTTCCTCGGTCGCGGTCAGTATATCCGTATAGCGGCTGGTGCCGGTACGGATGACAGCCAGACCTACAATCTGTCGTTCACGGAGCCCTACTTCCTCGGCTACCGCCTCGCTGTTGGTTTTGACCTGTTCAAGAGCAGCACGAGCAGCAACGACTATTACGATTACAACGAACAAGGTGGTACTCTGCGCGTCACTGCGCCGATTACTGAAGATCTGGCAACGACGTTCCGCTACACGTACAAGCAGATCAAGTACAAGGGCGTCGACGACTGGACCACGTCACTTTCGCAGCCCTATCAGGACCTCATCAACGGCAGCCCATGGGTCGTGTCTTCGATTTCGCAGACCTTTACCTATAACACGCTGGATGATCGCAATCTGCCGCACGAAGGCATCTATGCGACCTTCACCCACGAGTTTGCTGGTCTCGGTGGCGATTCCGAGTACTACAAGCTCTATGGTAAGGCCCGTATCTTCAAGAGCCTGTCGGACGAACATGATATTATCGGATCGCTTTCTGCCGGCGCCGGCCATGTTATGGCTACAGGCGACAACCTGAATGTCTTCGACCAGTTCCAGATCGGCGGTAAGGAAATCCGCGGCTTTGAGAACAATGGTATTGGTGTTCGTATGCCGAACAGCAACGACGACTCCCTGGGTGGCACCACCTACTTCACCGCTTCTGCTGAAGCGAGCATGCCTATTCCAGGCGTTCCGCAGGATGCAGGCTTCCGCATCGCTGTCTTCTCGGATGCCGGTACGCTTTACGGTAATGAAGTGAAGAACAGTGCTGGAGCACAGGGCACAGATATGGCATGGCGTGCATCTGTTGGTGCCGGTATCGTCTGGGCATCTCCTTTCGGTCCGCTGCGCTTCGATTACGCACAGCCTATCCTCAAGGAAGATTACGACAAGGTGCAGCAGTTCCGATTCTCCATTGCGAACCAGTTCTGATTTCTATAGTCCGAACCTCAGACAAACTCACTCGTCTGGGACATTGGTGTGATGGAGCATGAAACTTTTTATCCGCCCCACGCGGGCGTCAGTTTGAAAGAACTGGCGGACCGTCTTGGGGCGGAACTGTTACAGGATGAAGCGGGTGACCGCGTCATTCGTTCGGTGGCACCGGTCTATCGGGCAAAGCCGGGCGATATTTGCTATATCCTGTCGAGGCGCAACAAAGCCGAACTCGAAACCTGCGATGCTGGCGCGATTCTCTGTGACGCCGCGTTGCGATCGCTGATCCCTGAGCATATTCCGGTCCTGTTGATCAAAAACCCGCATGCGGCTTTTGCCCTTGCAGGGCAGTTTCTGCATCCGGATGGCAAACAGCCTTTGCCTGTGGCTCGGCCAGGCGCTCCCGATATTTCCCCTGCGGCCTTTGTCGATCCGACAGCCCGTCTTGAGGACGGAGTTGTGGTCGAGCCAATGGCGGTGATTGGTGCGGATGTGGAAATCGGCGCTGGCAGTCTGATTGGCGCGGGCGCAGTGATTGGCCGTGGTGTCAAGATCGGTCGCGATTGTTCGATTGCCGCAGGCACCAGTATTATTGCTAGCTATATCGGCAATGGCGTTATCATCCATAACGGGGCACGCATCGGCCAGGATGGTTTTGGCTATGCGCCAGGCCCGCGCGGCATGGTGAAAATCGTGCAGATCGGACGGGTGATCATCCAGGACAATGTGGAAATCGGCGCCAATACGACGATTGACCGCGGGACGATGGATGACACTGTCATCGGCGAAGGAACCAAGATCGACAATCAGGTCCAGATCGCTCACAACGTGCGCATCGGCCGCCATTGCGGCATCGTTGCCCAGGTTGGCATTGCCGGCAGCACGGTGATTGGCGATGGCGTATTGATTGGTGGTGGCTCTGGCGTTAACGGCCATATCAAGATAGGTGACGGTGTTCAAATTGCCGCGATGAGCGGTGTTATTGGCGATCTTCCGCCGGGCGAGAAATTCGGTGGTATTCCGGCACGTCCGCTTGGGGATTTTCTCAGGGATTGCGCCCAGATCATGGGACGGTCTGAAGGCAAGTCGAAGGTTGGAAAGGGGCAGAAATGACCGTTGAGCAGAAAGAGTTGGGACGTGCGGATATTCTGGAGATCATGAAGCTCCTGCCGCATCGCTATCCCTTCCTGCTGGTGGATCGCATCATCGATATCGATGGCGACAATGCGGCCATCGGCATCAAAAATGTAACTGCAAATGAACCACAGTTTACCGGACATTTTCCCGAGCAGCCGATCATGCCAGGCGTGCTGCTGATTGAAGGCATGGCGCAGACGGCAGGGGCTATCTGTGCACGCAAGGCCGGAACTGCTGGCGATCTCGTTTATTTCATGACGATCGACAATGCCAGGTTCCGCAAGCCCGTTGTGCCGGGCGACCGTGTGGAGTTCCACGTCACCAAGCAGAAACAGCGCGGTAATGTGTGGAAGTTCCACTGCGATGCCAAGGTGGATGGTGCGCTTGTCGCAGAAGCCGATATCGGGGCAATGATCGTCAATAAGGAAGCCCAATGACCGTTATTCCAGCCAGTGCCCGCATTCATCCTTCCAGTGTCATCGAAGATGGCGCGGTTATCGGGGAAAATGTGACGATAGGACCGTTCTGCCATATCGGTCCCAAGGTCGTGTTGGGCGATGGTGCTGAGTTTATGTCGCATGTGGTGCTGACGGGAAAAACCACTGTCGGCAAGAATAGCCGGATATTTCCCAATGCGGTGATCGGTGGCGAGCCACAGAGCATCCATCATGCAGGCGAACAGACAACCTTGACCATCGGCGACAATTGCACGATGCGTGAAGGCGTGACGATCAATTGCGGCACGGTAGAGGGTGGCGGACACACGGTGGTCGGCAGCAACAATCTGTTCCTCGCCAATTCGCATGTGGCGCATGATTGCCAGCTCGGCAATCATATCATTCTATCCAACAACGTGATGTTGGCTGGCCATGTCAAAATCGGTGATCGGGCTATCCTTGGTGGCGGCTCCGCCGTTCACCAGTTTACCCGTATCGGGCGGCAGGCCTTTATCGGCGGGCTGACGGCGTGCAGCTACGATGTCATTCCCTATGGCATGCTGAACGGTAATCCAGGCCTGCTGGGTGGATTGAATGTGGTCGGCATGACCCGGGCCGGAGTGGAACGCGCCACCATTCACCGAGTCCGTAAGGCCTATAAAGCATTGTTCGATGAAGAAGGTGCCATTCGTGAAAAGGCTGCGGCCATTCGCGAAGAGTTTGCCGATTGCGCCGAGGTCATTGAAATCCTGGATTTCATTGTTGCCGAAAGCGACCGGGCGCTCTCGTCGCCGTTCCGTGGCAAGAGCTGAGGGATGAGCGGCCCGCAGGGGCGTCTCGCCATCATTGCCGGCAGCGGTATGCTGCCGGTCTATGTCGCCGAAGCAGCGCGTGCGGCGGGTGAAGATCCCTTCATCCTGCCGCTGAAAAACGAGGCGGACCAGCGCTGGGAGGGTTTCCAGTCCTCCGTGATCGGGGTTGGCGACATGGCGGGGCTGTCGAGCCTGATAAAACGACATGGCATTAAACGAGTTGTGATGTCGGGTGGCGTTAAAAAGCGTCCGAATTTCAAAGAGATACACGTTAATCTTCGCTTTTTGGTGAAACTGCCTTTTGCGGTGAAAACCCTGTTGTCGGGTGGCGATGACGCCGTGCTGAAAATGGTCATTCAACTGATCGAGTCGCAGGGCTGCCGGGTGGTGGGCGCGCATGAAATTGCGCCGCAACTGCTTGCAGAGCTTGGGCCGCTCGGTGCGTCCCGACCGACCGATGACGACATGCGCGACATTGCCGCCGCCGCCAAAGCCGCCGATGCGTTGGGCCGGCTGGATGTCGGCCAGGGGGCCGTCAGCGTCGGGGGGCGCATCGTTGCTCTTGAAGGTGTTGAAGGCACGGACCGGATGTTGCAGCGCGTTGCCGAGCTTCGCGCCGAAGGGCGGATTTCATCGCGGCGGCGCGGCGTGCTGGTCAAACTGTGCAAGCCGCAGCAGGATATTCGCGCCGACCTGCCAACCATCGGGCAATCAACCATTGAAAATGCAGCCCGTGCCGGGCTTTCCGGGATCGCGGTTCAGGCGGGACGCGCCTTGCTTTTACAACGCCAGGAAACCTTGAGACAGGCTGATGCGGCGGGTATTTTTATCTCCGGTATTGAATTAGAACCTGAGGGCGAAGCCCGATTAGACTAAACATGAGGGCGAAGCCCGATTGGGTCTGCCCTGAGGGAAATGAAGCATGGAAAACCGGCCCCTGAAGATCGCAGTCATTGCTGGCGAAGTCTCCGGCGATTTGCTGGGTGCGGATCTGATTGCGGCGCTGAAACAGCGCCATGACGGCGAAATCACCTTGATCGGGGTCGGCGGACCGGCTTTGGAGGCTCAGGGCCTGACCTCATTGTTTGATTTTTCGGAATTGTCGGTCATGGGCATTACCCAGGTCTTGGCCAAGCTGCCGCGTTTCCTGACATTGATCGGGACGACCGCCAAAGCGATTGTCTCGGCCAAGCCAGATCTGCTGCTGATCGTTGACAGCCCGGATTTTACCCATCGCGTTGCAAAAAAGGTGAGGGCTGCCTGCCCGACCATGCCGGTGGTCAATTATGTCTGCCCGAGCGTCTGGGCATGGAAGGAATACCGCGCCAAGGCGATGCTGGCCTATGTCGATAGTGTTTTGGCCGTCCTACCGTTCGAGCCAGCCGTGATGCAACGGCTTGGCGGGCCGGAAACGCATTTTGTCGGTCATCGACTGGTCACCAGCCCCGCCATGCTGGCCTGCAGAGCAGACCGCATGCTGCGTCCGCTCCCCGTCGCAGAGGAGCCCAAAACCATCATGCTGCTGCCGGGATCGCGCGGCGCGGAAATTTCGGCGCTGTCTCCGGTGTTTCGTGATGCTGCCCGTATTTTCGTTGAGCGCAACGGGCCGACGCGGTTTGTGCTGCCGACCGTGCCACGGCGGGAGCGTCAGGTGCGTGAAGCTGTCGCCAATTGGGAAGAAAAGCCTGACGTGGTTATCGGGGAGGACGCAAAGTGGCGCGCCTTTGCCGAGGCGGATGCGGCGATTGCAGCTTCAGGCACGGTGCTGCTGGAGCTTTGCCTGGCTGGTGTGCCTGTTGTCTCGACCTACAAGACCGATTGGCTGATAAAGCTGCTGCACAGCCGGATCAAGACCTGGACTGGTGCCTTGCCAAGCATCATTGCCGATTATGTCGTGGTGCCGGAATATCTGAACGAGCAATTGCGCGGCGCATCGCTGGCCCGCTGGATGGAGCGCCTGTCTACCGACACGCGGGAGCGTCAAGCCATGGTGGAGGGCTTCGATCTGGTCTGGCAGAAAATGCAGACGGAAATCCCCGCCGGAGAGGCGGGGGCGAAGATCGTGCTGGATGTTTTGAAGACCCGCGCAATTATATGATTATTAGCCCAGTCGTTCGCCATGCCAGCGCAGGTGATCGTCCATGAATGTCGAGATGAAATAATAGGAATGGTCGTAGCGTTCATGCAGCCGCAGCGTCAGGCCGATATCGGTATTTTTCACTGCCTCTTCCAGTAGCCAGGGCTGTAGCCCGGTTTCCAGGAAACTATCGGCCTTGCCCTGATCCACCAGGAATTCCGGAAAGCGCGCTCCATCCTCGATCAGGGCGCAGGCATCATATTGTCGCCAGAGGGACCGGTCAGGGCCAAGATATTTCTCGAAAGCATCCTGCGTCCAATCGGCTTTTAGCGGGCTGACAATTGGGGCAAAAGCAGAGCAGCTCTTGAAGCGGTCGGGATGTTTGAGCGCGATGGTCAATGCGCCATGGCCGCCCATCGAATGGCCGAAAATGCCTTGGCGGCTCATGTCGGCACGGAACTGTTCGGCAATCAGCGCAGGCAATTCCTCGGTGATGTAGCTGTACATCTGGAAATGTTCGGCCCAGGGCATTTCGGTGGCATTCAGATACATGCCAGCGCCCTTGCCCATCTTCCAGTTGGTCAATTCATCCGGCACGTCATTGCCGCGTGGGCTGGTGTCTGGGCAGACGATGATCAGGCCGAGTTCGGCGGCCAGCCGGCGGTACTCACCCTTTTCCATCACATTCGCATGGCTGCAGGTCAGGCCGGACAGATACCAGAGCACCGGGCGCTTTTCAGTGATGGCCTGGGGTGGCACGAAGACGGCAAAGGTCATTTCGCAGCCGGTGACATCGGACTGGTGCGAAAACACGCCCTGCATGCCGCCAAAGGCGGTGTTTTGCGACAGGATATTCATGAAACTTGGCTCCTGTTGATCAATTGGCTATCGAAACGACCGCGTTGACGGCTGCCGCGACCAGGATTGTATTGAAGAAGAACGACACGATGGAATGGGCGAGGTTGAGCCGCCGCATGGCCGTGCTGGTGATGGCGACATCGGATGTCTGGGCGGTCATGCCGATGACGAAGGCGAAATACAGAAACTCATAACCGCCTGGCTCCGGCGTGTCGGGAAAATCCAGACCGCCGGAAGGGCCGGGGTCGGGTACATGCGTCAGATGTCGCCAATAATCATGGGCGTAATGCATGGCAAACATGGTGTGAATGGTGAACCAGCCGCTGATGACCGACACAAACGCCAGCGACACTTCCAGCAGGCTGGGAGAACCTGCCCGGTTCAAGGCGTTGAACAGAGCGGCGACCGCAGCCACCACCGCCAGCAAGCTGACCAGCGGGATGACGATGGTCGGGGCATCGTCGCGTTGTGGGCTGTTCTTCAGGCGTTCGGCGGTGATGCCGGGGATGCGTTTGATCATCAACGCGACATAGAGCACGAAAAACACGATAGCCGAGGACTCGACGGCCAAGGCGGGCTTGATCCACAGAAAGACCGGCAAAGTTAAAAGGCCAAGCAGGCCGGATGCGTAGAACGGGCTGTGCCTATGGCGTCTCAATGCGTAGAAACGGGGCTTTTTCTTCGAGGTCATAATGGGGGCGTGTCCTGACGGAGGGATTTGCAGCGGCGGCAAAGCCGGTCCAGCGTTTCCAGAAACTGCGAGCGGTCGCGGGGGCTGAAGGCCCGGTTATAGCCTTTGCTTTCGCCGGTCTCGCGCAAATGGGCGCCGAGATCGCGCATGGCGGTTGCCATGCCGATATTGGTTTCATCGAACATCCGCCCGGTCGGCCCGGTAACGAAAGCACCCGTCGCGACACAGCGCCCGGCCAGCGGCACATCGGCGGTAATGACGATGTCGCCTGGTCCAGCCCGTTCGGCGATCCAGTCGTCAGCGGCATCAAAACCATTGGAGACGATAACATTCGTGACCATCGGGTCACGCGAAGGGCGCAGGCCGGAATTGGCAACGAAGGTCACTGGCATGTCGTGGCGTTCGGCCACTTTCAGCACCTCGGCTTTGACCGGGCAGGCGTCGGCATCCACATAGATCATTGGCTTCAGGCCCTCCCGATGGAGACGGCACGAACCATATCGACATGGGCAATACCATCTTCCAGATATTCCGCCGAGATCGGAAGAAAGCCAAATGACTGATAGAAAAGTTGCAGATGGCTTTGGGCGGAAAGTTCTATCGGACTTGATGGAAAACGTTGTTCACAGGCCGCAATGGCTTCGCGCATCAAGGCATCGCCCAGCCGCTTGCCGCGATGGGAAGGCGAGACGACGACGCGCCCGATCTTGACCGCAGACGAAGGCGTGTCGGAGGCTAAAATTCGGGCGCTTGCGATGAGATCGTCCCCATCTGCCAGCCGCAGATGCAGGGCATCGATATCCTTACCATCAAGCTCCGGATAGGGGCATTTTTGCTCGACGACAAACACATCGACACGCATTTTCAGGAGGTCATAAAGGTCTCGTGCGGAGAATGCATCCAGTCTCCGCACGTCAACCCGATAAGGCATATTTGCCATCAATACAGAACCACGCTGCGGATGCTTGTCCCCGAATGCATCAGCTCGAAGCCCTTGTTGATGTCCTCAAGCGGCATGGTGTGGGTGATCATCGGGTCGATCAGGATCTTGCCTTCCATGTACCATTCGACAATCTTCGGCACGTCGGTACGCCCACGCGCGCCGCCAAAGGCGGTGCCCATCCAGTTGCGGCCGGTGACCAGCTGGAACGGGCGGGTGGAGATTTCCTGGCCCGCGCCCGCAACGCCGATGATTACGGATTTGCCCCAGCCGCGATGTGAGGATTCCAGCGCCTGGCGCATCACCTTGGTGTTGCCGGTGCAGTCGAATGTGTAATCGGCGCCACCGATCAGGTCGCCATTGCGCTTCGTCAGGTTGACCAGATAGGCCACGATGTCGCCATCGACTTCGGTCGGATTGACGAAATGCGTCATGCCGAATTTTTCGCCCCAGGCCTTGCGGTCATTGTTGATATCGACGCCAATGATCATGTCGGCACCTGCAAGCCGCAGGCCCTGAAGCACGTTGAGACCGATGCCGCCCAGGCCAAAGACGATGGCGGTTGCGCCGATCTCCACCTTGGCAGTGTTGATGACAGCACCGATGCCTGTCGTGACGCCGCAGCCGATATAGCAGATCTTGTCGAAAGGCGCGTCGGGATTGACCTTGGCCAAGGCAATTTCCGGCAGGACGGTGAAATTGGCGAAGGTTGAGCAGCCCATGTAATGATGGATCTTGTCCTTGCCGATGGAAAAGCGCGATGTGCCATCCGGCATGACGCCCTGGCCCTGGGTAGAGCGGATGGCGGTACACAGATTGGTCTTGCGCGACAGGCAGGAATAGCATTCGCGGCATTCAGGCGTGTAAAGCGGAATGACGTGATCGCCCTTTTTCAGCGAGGTGACGCCCGGCCCGACATCGACCACGATGCCAGCTCCTTCATGGCCGAGAATCGCCGGAAACAGACCTTCGGGATCGGCGCCGGACAAGGTGAAATCATCGGTATGGCAGATGCCTGTAGCCTTGACTTCAACCAGCACTTCGCCAGCCTTCGGGCCGTCCAGCTGAACGGTCATGATTTCAAGCGGCTTGCCTGCCTGGGTGGCAACGGCGGCGCGAACATCCATAAAGAAGTCTCCCTTGGTTTCTTGTCGGCGGAGTTTTGCACTGACTTGCGCAAAGCCTCAAGATCCGGAAGGGGTTTTTCTCAAAACTCAGCCCAGCGCAAATCGTTTTTTAGGCTGTTGAAGAGGCAAGCTCTTTTCTTCTTTGGGGCTGCGGCCTGAGAAACGGCTGCGCAACTCTCTTGCCTGTCTTTTCAGCGGATGAACGCTGCTCACGACCGTCTTTTCAGTGACACCATCCAGGTCCGGCGTCTGACCGGACTCACTCTGCAAATCTGCCATCATCATGGAAATGTGTTGCAAAAGCCGCTGTTCGATGGGCGAGTTTGCCTTGCCATCGGTGGTGAAGGTGCTGATCAGCCATTGCAGTTTATAAGTGTCAATGCGGTTTTCCGGCGGGTGTTTGCGTAAAATGTAGGACGCCATGGAATCGATAAAATAGCCCTGCCATTCAGCGCATTTATCGGGACAGCATCCGTTCAGCACCAGAAGCGTCAATGCGTCCTCATGGCTGCAAACGCCATGCGGCAGGCCGTATGTCTTGAGAAGAACCACGTCATGGTGGTCCAATCTCTGCTTGCCGGCGATAACACATGCCGGAAACGAGAGACGAAATTCCCTCATAGTCGAAACCTCGTTTCATCATGAAACCGTAGATTGATCTAAATGCCAATTCTTTCTTTCGCCATAACGAACGGAGTTTACAAAAGGTTACAATGAGCTGAAACGAGACGTTATATGCGCTGCACTGCGGATAACCACTCAAAATGCCCTGGTTTCGCCGGTCAAAATACTGAATATGGATTTGCTCTTTTTTGGGTGTATTCAGGTCGCGGCCAGAGCCTTGCCGGCAGAGGCGTTACGGTGTTCGCGCCATAGAATGAACAGGCCGGAGGCGACGATGATGCCGATGCCCAGCCATTTCGACGGTGACGGGAAATCATCAAACAGCACATAGCCGAGAATAGTCGCTGCGATGATCTCGAAATACTGGAAGGGTGCGAGTACGGACAGCGGTGCCATGCGGAAGGCCTTTACTACCAGAAGGTGTATATGGCCTGAGAGAACACCGAGCAGAACCAGCAGCAGTAGACCGGTCACGCTGGCCGGAAGCGACGGTGTGAAATCGGCACTGCCTGCTGATTGGCCGATCAGGATCGCGCCGCCCATGAAAATCGTGCCCCCGACGCCCGACATTGTCTGCATGGTCATTGGCGAATCGGCATTGCCGATGGCGCGATTGAGAAACATGTAGAGGGCAAACAGGAAGGCGCAGAGCACCGGTAGAAGCGAGGTCGCGCCGAAAATTTCCCAGCTTGGCTGGATAACGATCATCGCGCCGCCAAAGCCGATCAGAATGGCAAGCCAGCGTCGCCATCCGACCTTGTCGCCCAGAAACAGCGCCGATAGCGCTGTCAGGATGAACGGCTCGACGAAATAGATCGCGAACACATCGGCGAGCGGCATATATTTGACGGCGGCGAAAAAACACAGGCTTGCCGCGCCATGCAGCGCACCCCGCAGCAGGTTGAGAAACGGCCGCTTGGCGGTAAAGGCTTTGCTGCCCTGCAATGCGACCAGAAAGGGCAGGGTGCAGGCAAGCTGGAAGAAGAAACGGTAAAAGGTGATCTGCCCCGGTGACATGCCTTCGATATTGGCCATGTATTTGGCAATCGCGTCCATGCCCGGCAGCACAAGCATGCAGCCTGCCATCAGCGCCATGCCGCGCAACGGATTGGAAAGATTGGCGGATGCAGATGTCATCGGAATATCCAGGTTTTCCGATGATGATCATGAGGCGAGGCCTTAATCAAGGCTCGGCTCACAAAGGCAGGTTGAAAAAAATTGTACGTATGTTCAGGCGTGTGAATGCATATGTGTCTCAGCCGCGGCTGTCGGCACTGTTCTCGCAGGAAGTGCTGGCTGAATGGCGCGGCGGCCCTCAACGGTGGTTTGCAGCTGCGAGAGAAGAGCATAGCCTTCGCTCCACCGGCCAAATCCGCTTTGCGGATTGATATGGCCGACCGGGCCAAGATTGACCAGCCGGCTGCCCCAGCAGGACGCGGTGCGCTGCACGGTTTCAGTATCCATATAGGGATCGTTGCTGCTGCCGATCATCAATGAAGGAAAGGGCAGGCGCTGGCACGGCATCTCGCCGAACCTGATGACATCGGGATGTTGGTTCTCTGTGGTTTTCAGGTCGCAGGGTGCGACAAGCAGCGCGCCACGGATCAGATGGCGAAGCGGACTATCGGCCATTTGGGCGGTCAGAAGGCAGCCCATGCTATGGGCGACGATCCAAGCGCCTGACCTACACGAGGACAGCTGCTGTTCCAGCCGGGCTTTCCAGGCGCCAAGCTCGGGATGAGCCCAATCGTCCTGCTCGACCATGATGCTGGTGGGCTGGTCTTCGACCCAATGCCGCTGCCAATGCCCGGCGGCTGAACCGTTCAGTCCCGGAACGACAAGGGTATCGATGCTACAGGTCTGGCTTGGCATGGCTGATCCTTTCCGTAACTGTCAGGACATCCGAACATGCCGATCCCGCGTCGATCATGCTCCTATATCGGTGATTATCGGTCCGAATCTGACCAAGGACGAGAAAGCTCCATCTATTCTCTGGTTTTTTAGTAGAAAATTTGACCGGATAAATGAAATTTCATTCCAGATATCCGGTCATTGGTGCGTTGTGGCAGGCTATTTCAGAGATTTTGCAGGACGGCGATCACGTCGCCCGCTTTGACCGTCTTTCCTGGAACGACGCGCAATTCCCGCAGGATGCCCGGTGCATGGGCCGTCACCGTGATCTCCATCTTCATCGATTCAATGATGGCAATCGTCTCTCCGGCGGCAACGGACTGTCCTTCCTCCACCAGCACTTTCCATAGATTGCCCGGCACGGCGCTTTCCACGCCGAAGCAATTGTCTGGAATATCGCCGCCAGCACTGGGGCTCGCGTCCTCATCGGCGGTGAAGCTGTCGAGGCCCTGGTCCTTCCAACGCTGGCGTTCGGCCTCGAAGGCTGCCTGTTGCTGGCGCTTGAACGCGCCGATGCTTTCGGCATTTTCAGCCAGGTCCGCCGCGTAGCTTGCATAGGAAAAGGTGCCGTCCTCGATACGGATCGGATAACCGCCATGCGGGAAGGCGGCGCGAGCCTCCATCAGCTCATCGTGGCTGACGGGGAAGAAACGGATCTGGTCGAAGAAATCCAGCAGCCAAGGCTTGTCGCGGGTAAAGACCGGCGTTTGCCGCCAAGTGTTCCACATCTGGATGGTGCGGCCAAACAGCTGGTAGCCCCCTGGACCTTCCATGCCGTAGATGCACATATAGGCGCCACCAATGCCAACGGCATTTTCCGGCGTCCAGGTGCGGGCCGGATTGTATTTTGTCGTTACCAGCCGGTGGCGTGGATCGAGCGGGGTGGCAACCGGCGCGCCGAGATAGACATCGCCAAGACCCATCACCAGATAGCGGGCGTTGAAAATGGTGTCCTTCACGGCCTGCTCGTCGGCAAGGCCGTTGATCCGCCGGATGAACTCGATATTGGACGGGCACCAGGGGGCGTTGGGCCGCACCAGCTCCTGGTATTTGCGCATCGCCAGTTCCGCCTCCGGGTCGTTCCAGGAGAGCGGCAGATAGACCGTGCGGCTCGGCACCGTCACATCCCCCACCGGGGGTAGGTTGGCCTCTATTTCGTTTAGCAGGCCTAGCAGCCGGACGCGCGACAGGCTGGTGCCATCATAATGGATTTGCAGCGACCGAATGCCGGGGGTGAGGTCGATCAGGCCCGGTAACTTGGCCGCCTTGACCGCCTGCATCAGCAGGTGGACCCGCATGCGAATGGCGATGTCGAGCTGCATCTCGCCATATTCCACCAGCAAATTGTCGTCACCCTGACGGCGATAGGTGACGCAGACAGGGCCGTTGGAATTGTGGCTGAGGATGGGTGATCCGGCTTTGGGTGGGAGGCGGGTTTGAGCTGGCGTTGGTGGTATCCCGTGCTCGGCGTTTCTTAACGCGGCGGCCCTATCCCCATCGCGCGCCACAGGATGAAAACGAATGGTATCGCCGGGCTTGAACTGGCCCATCTTCCACTGTTCGTCTCCGGCAATCACCGCCGGGCAGACGAAGCCGCCCAGGCTTGGGCCGTCAGGACCGAGAATGATCGGCATATCCCCGGTAAAATCGATGGCCCCAATCGCATAGGCGTTATCATGCAGGTTGGAGGGATGCAGCCCGGCCTCACCGCCATCCTGCCGCGCCCATGTCGGCGCAGGGCCGATCAGCCGGACCCCGGTGCGGGCGCTGTTGAAATGCACCTCATAATCAGTCGAAAACAGCGTTTCGATATCACTGTCCAGAAAGAAATCCGGCGCACCATGCGGGCCATAGACCACACCGACCGACCATGCGCGGGTCAGCTCTGGTGGCTCCTCGGCTGGCGTGGCGATGTGTTGCGGGCTGCGGGCCAGCCGCAACACATGGCCAACTTTCAGGGTTCCCGTGGCATTGCCGCCGAATTGGCCAAGGCCGAAGGTGGCGCGCGATCCAAGCACGACAGGCGCCGCAAATCCGCCCGAGACTGCCAGATAGGCGCGCTGGCCGGGACCGGAAATCCCTCCAATGGCGAGAACCTGTCCGGGTTTGACGGTAAAAGCCGTATTATGCGCGACTGGTGCGCCATCCAATGTCATCGCCATCTCGGCACCGGCCAGTGCGAGGGTGACATTGGAGAAGAATTTCAGCATCGGCCCGGAGACAGTCAGTTCCAGCGCCGCCACATCGTCGCCATTGCCGACCAGCCGGTTGGCATGGCGGAAGGAGCGGGCATCCATCGGCCCGCTCGGTGGCACGCCGACATGCCAGAGCCCCAGCCGCCCCGGCAGTTCCTGAAGGCTGGATTGGGCGCCGGGGGCGATGACCTCGACCACATCAGGCACGAAGGAAAAATCCTTCAGCGCCGTGGTTGCGACATCACCGCTTAAAAACAGATCAGAGGCGGCGATAGCGCTGAGATAATCGAGATTGGTCTCAATGCCGGAAATGGACGTTGCCGATAGCGCCGATTGCAAAGCGGCAATCGCCGCCTCACGGTCTTTGCCTGACACGATCAGCTTGGCCAGCATCGGGTCGTAATAGGGTGTCACCTCCGTGCCGGTCTCGATCCAGCCATCGACACGGGCTGTTTTCGCAAACACCACGTCCGTCAGCAGCCCCGCGCTAGGGCGAAAATCGGCATGGGGCATTTCGGCATAAATCCGGGCCTCGATGGCAGCTCCCTTCGGCACCAGATGTTCATTGCCGGTCAGCACATCCTCATCGGCGGCCTGGCGGATCATCCATTCCACCAGATCAATGCCGAACACGGACTCAGTGATGGGATGCTCGACCTGAAGCCGTGTATTGACCTCCAGAAAGTAAAACTCTTGGCGGGCGGGATCGTAGATAAATTCGACCGTGCCTGCCGAGCGGTAATGGACAGACCGACCAAGCGATACTGCTGCCTCATGCAGGCGCTGGCGCACCGCGTCCGACAGGCCGGGGGCCGGGGTTTCCTCGATGACTTTCTGGTTGCGGCGCTGAAGTGAGCAATCGCGCTCACCAAGCGCGATGACCCGGCCCTGTCCATCGCCAAAGATTTGTACCTCGACATGCCTTGCCTTCGAAACAAAGCGTTCCAGATAGACCCGCGCATCGCCGAAACTGGCTTTGGCAGTGCGCTGGACGGTGTCGAAGGCCGCTTGCAGGCTAGCTGCATCATGGCAGAGCTGCATGCCAATGCCGCCGCCACCCGCCGTAGATTTCAGCATTACCGGGTAGCCGATCAAGTCGGCTGCCGAAAGCGCGTCTTCGGCGCTGTCCAGCAAGCCGCTGCCTGGCAATAATGGCACGCCGCTGTCTGCCGCCAGTTGCCGGGCGGTATGTTTCAGGCCGAAGCTGGCGATATTCTCTGGCGTCGGGCCGATAAAGGCGATGCCTTCGGCCTGTAGCCGCTCGGAAAAACCGATATTTTCCGAGAGAAAGCCATAGCCGGGATGGACGGCTTCAGCCCCCGTCGCCTTGCAGGCGGCGATCACAGCCTCGACATTTAGATAGCTTTCGCTGGCCTGGGCCGGGCCTAGCCGGATGGCTTCATCGGCCAGCCGCACATGCACTGCAAAGCGGTCGGCATCGGAATAGACGGCGACGGAGGCAATGCCCAGACGCCGCAATGTCTTGATGATCCGGACGGCGATTTCGCCCCGGTTGGCAATCAGAACCTTCTTGAACATCGATCAGTCCTCGCTATCCCAGACCAGAACCCGGGCAGGCGTCGGATCAAAACCGTTGCAGGGATTGTTGATTTGCGGGCAATTGGAAATCACCAGCAGCACATCCATTTCGGCTTGTAGCTCGACATAATCGCCGGGGGCGGAAATGCCATCGACAATGGTCATCTGGCCGCTCGGCTCAATCGGCACATTCATGAAGAAGTTGATATTGGCGACCACGTCGCGCTTGCTCATGCCGTATTTCGCCACTTCCAGCACGAAATTATCGCGGCAGGCATGCAGATGTTTGGTACCATGGCCAAAGCGCACCGTATTGCTTTCGCAGGAGCAGGCCCCGGCTGAGGTATCGTGTCGCCCGCAGCTATCGGCGGTCATGGTCAGCATGATCCGGCCTTCATTGGAGATGATTTTGGTGCCGGTGGAAATATAGGCGGCACCCTGTTCGCGCATCGTATCCTGATTGGAGTAACGCTCGGACAAATCCTTGGCATTATAAAACAGCGTGTCGATGGCCTGCTGGCCATAGCTGTCCTCGATCCGCAGGATCTGGCCCTTCTTGACCACGGTTGAAAATGGCGCTTCCGCCGCAATGACGTGATCCTGCACAGCGGTATAAGGCGTGCGAAGGGGGGATGTGGTGTTGAATTCAGACATGGTTTCCTCCCTTACAGCGCTGCAAACGCATTGTTTTCAAAGCCACGCACAGCTTCGGCTGTCGCCGTGCGGCAAAGATCGTCCGCTTGCGGCTGCTTGGCCTTTATCCGGCTAATGACAACGGGATTGGGCTGGTAGAGCGGATTGGGATCGAGCGGATGCGGGCAATTGGAAAAGCCGACGATCATCTCCATCTCGGCGCGAAGCTCGATGTAATCTCCGCCATTGAGCAGTTCCGGCCTCCAGTGGAAGCGTCCTTCCGCATCGACCCGCACTGGGGCAAACAAGGCAAGGGCTGCTGGAATATCGCGCTTGTCGAGGCCGAGCTTGCTCACCATGATCAGGAGATTGTCGCGGGTATTGCGCAGGCCCTGGCTGTTGGCACTGGCGTATTTGCGGGCGTTGCTTGCTGCGGTGGAGCCACCCATCAGGCAATCATGCGCGCCGCATGTGTCTTCGGTGATCGAAAACATCACCTTGCCCATGTCGGAAAACATCAACCGGCCTTTGCCAAGCCCGGTCGTCCATTGCATCTTGACGGTATCAGGCAGGTTCAGCCGTTCGGACGGCTCAGCAGCGTTCCAGGCGACGAGCGTGACGGTTGAAAACCCGTGGGGCAGGGCGATGCGCAGGGTCTCATGGGTTTTTACTGGCGTGGACCAATACCAGCCGCCGGGAATGGTCTCGCTATGGATAAGGTCCGCCACCTCGATGTCCTGTGCGGGCAGCGGGCTTTTGCCCGGCAGGGCCTTCGGGGAAAAGTCCAGACCGTTTTTCTGGTGTTCCTCATAGCGCGCCCGGTTGGCGGCAATCTCTTCGGCAGAGCGTCGGATATGCATGTTTTTATCTCCTATCGACGATGTGCCGGGTCGTCCCGGTGAAGCCCGTTTGCTGCGACCGGGCCGTCCCGGTCAGGGCGAAAGATGGAAGGGGTACCCGCCTGGCGGGGTGGCCAGATGGAAATGTCCTTGGTGATGGTGGCGCCGTAGCGCTGTTTTTCCTCTGGCCGGTCACGGGGACGCTCGAAAGCCACAACGCGGCTGGCCAGTGTGAAGGCTTCCCGCATGTCATGAGTGACCATGACGACGGTCATCGGGTTTTCGTGCCAGAGCTTTTTCATCAGCGTGTGGATTTCGGCGCGAATGCCCGGATCGAGCGCCCCGAACGGCTCGTCCAGCAGCAGCACTTTTGGCTTCATGATCAGTGCCTGCGCGAGCGCCAGCCGTTGCTGCATGCCGCCGGAAAGCTGGGCCGGATATTTCGCTTCCGATCCGGCAAGGCCAACGGCGGCAATCATCGCGCGGGCCTCATCCACCGCATTGCGCCGGGCAGAGCCGAACAGGCGACCAGCCAATGGCGAGGCGGGCAATTCCTTACCCAACAGCACATTGCCCAGCACGGTGAGGTGCGGAAATACCGAGTAGCGCTGGAAGACCACGCCGCGATCCGGTCCCGGCTCCTTCGGCAGCGGTTCGCCATCCAGCAGGATGGTGCCGCGCGTCGGCTGTTCCTGCCCCAGCAGCATGCGCAGAAACGTGCTCTTGCCGCAGCCGGATGGGCCGACCAGCGCCACGAATGCGCGGGACGCGACTGTTAGCGAAACGCCTTCCAGCACGATCTGGTCGCCATATTCCTTCCAGATATTGTCGATCTTCAACCCGCTCATGCGCCCTTCTCCAGGTTGGACCAGGGAAACAGGGCGATGCGCAACCGGTCGAGCAGGACATCGGCCACAACAGCAATCAGCGTGATCCACAACACGTAAGGAAAAATCACATCCATGGACAGGTAACGGCGCACCAGGAAGATCCGGTAGCCGAGGCCGCTATCAGAGGAAATTGCTTCCGCTGCGATCAGAAACAGGAAGGCCGGGCCAAGCTGCAATCTGAGACAGGTGAGCAGGCGCGGCAGGATTTGGGGCAGGACCACCCTGATGGCGACCTGCCAGGAGGAGCCGCCTAGCGTTTCCGCCTTGATGATCTGTTCGCGCGGCAGGGCAAGGGCGGTGAGCGCCAGATCACGGATCACGATCGGTGCAACGCCGATAACGATCAGGGTGATTTTCGAGACCTCGCCCAGGCCCATGGCGATGAATAGAATGGGCAGCAGCGCCAATGGTGGCACCATGGAAATGGCGGCGACGAAGGGCGACAGCAGCGCACGCAGATAGGGTAGCATGCCGATGGCCATGCCGATCGTCAGTGCGATCAACAGTGAAATTCCAAGCCCGGAGGAAAGCCGCGTCAGGCTGGCCAGCGTATCGGTCCAGAGAACATAGTCGCCGGTGCGGGCATCGGCGGTAAAGGCCACACGGTTGATGGCATCGGCAAAGGCGGCAAAGCCTGGCAGCAGCTTGTCATTGGCGTTTTCCGCCAACCGTGCCGCCGAACCTGCGCCATAGGCGAGAAGCACCAGTGCAAAGGGCAGGGCAGCGAGGCCAAGTTTCGCACCATTGCTCGGTTTTTGATTGATCCAACGCATCCTGTCGCTCCGAACTCTTGGGGAATGTGGGGCGGAAAGATATCCGCCCCACTCACAGGTCAGGCGTTGCTCAGAGTGTGCCTTTGGCGGCGGCATCCATATAGGTGGTGGTGAAGCGGAACTTCACATTGGCCTTGTCGCCCAGCACCTTACCATCAGGCATTTCGATACCGATCACGTCGGCAGAGGGTGCGCCATTGCCCAGCAGGCCTTTTTCAAACAGGAAATTACGCACCAGATCCATGGTTTTCGGCAGGCCGGGCGAGGTGGTGAAGGCGCTGGCATCCGCTGGCTTGTCGAACAGCTTGGTGGCGGCCAACTGGCTGTCGAAGCCCTTGAGGTCAGTGCCCGAAGCCTTGCCCATCTCCTCGCGGGCAGCCTTGCCTTCTGCGGTGTCGGTCATCATCAGCTTGACCGTATCATACCAGATGCCCGCCAGCGCCTTGCCGAAATCCGGATTGTCCTTGAGGACTTCGGTATTGGCGACCATCAGGTCCATGATTTCGCCGGGGATCTGCGAACTGTCGAACACTTTCTTCGCTGTCGGTTCTTCCAGAATGGTCGAGACCAGCGGGTTCCAGGTGACAACCGAGGTCACATCGTCGGTCTTATAGGCAGCGACCATATCGGCATCTGAGGTGTTGACCACCTTCACGTCTTTTTCCGTCAGTTTAAGGCTTTCCAGTGCCCGCACCAGCAGGTAATGCGAGACAGAAAATTCGACCAGATTGACGTTCTGGCCTCTGATATCGGCAAGCTTGTCCTTACCCTTCAGGATGACCGCGTCATTGCCATTGGAAAAGTCGCCGACGATCACCGCCGTGGTATCGACGCCGCCAGCGGCGGGAATGGAAAGACCGTCCATATTGGTCAGCGTGACCGCATCGAAGGCACCGGCGGTGTATTGGTTCATCGATTCCACGTAATCGTTGAACTGCGTGACATCGATCTTGATGCCGTATTTGTCGGCCCATTTCTTGACGATGCCATGGTCGCTGGCATAGCCCCACGGCATCCAGCCGACATAGATCGACCAGGCAACCTTGAACTCCTTCTTGGTGGCGGCATCGGCTGGGACAAGTCCGGTGAGCGACATAGCTGCGGACAGTACGGAAACAGAGAGAAGTTTTGAGAACAGGCGCATGAATTTCCCCTTTTGCTTTTTTCAAAAGGGATCGGCATAGACCAACGCCGCCAATCCCTTGGCTAACGAGGTCTCCCGGGCTTTTATCCCGCCGTGCACCCGACAGGGATGTCTCCCCCGCCGGTGGCTGCTCTCGGACCAGTCACGCTTCTCGCGCCGGAACCCTAGCTGCCAACTCTGGCTGTATACTAGCAACTCTTGTGCCAGCTTGGCAATTGCCGAGTGCTATTTGGAGTTTTGTCTGTTTATCCTTTGTTTTTTGGCGGTTTTTCAAAATTTACTGTTCTGTCGTGAGCTATTGTCGTCCGGCAAATGCGGCAGAACGTCAAATTTTAAGCAGACAGCGGTGCAATTTTAAACATCGTCAGATGATCAGATTGGCCAGGATGTCGTTTTCGGTGATGTCCTCGAAGCCGAGACCATTTTCATCGAAGCGTTGAAACAGGCCGGAAAAATTCGAGGCATCCGTCGTTTCAATTCCGATCAGGATCGAGCCAAAATTGCGGGCGGATTTCTTCAGATATTCGAAGCGGGCGATATCGTCTTCCGGGCCGAGCAGGTTGAGAAAATCGCGCAACGCGCCGGGCCGCTGCGGCAGGCGCAGGATGAAATATTTCTTCAAGCCGGCATAGCGCATGGCGCGCTCTTTAACGTCGGGCAGGCGCTCGAAATCGAAATTGCCACCGGAGACGACGAGAACCACGGTCTTGCCCTCAATGGATGGACGCTCCGCCAGGCCGAGGGCAGCAATCGCCAAGGCGCCCGCCGGTTCCAGCACCACGCCTTCGACATTCAGCATGTCGATGATCGTTCCGCAAATCGCGTTTTCCGGCACCAGCATGACCTGAGCGGGCGGAAACTGTTTCAAGGCTGCAAAATTGGCATCGCCGATTCGCGCCACGGCGGCACCATCAACAAAATTATCGACCTTGGGGAGGGTGATGACTTCACCCGCTTCCAACGAGCGTTTGAGGCTTGGCGCGCCGACCGGCTCGGCAAACAGAAAGGCGGATGCAGGTAGGTCTTCGGCCAGATAGCCCGTCATGCCCGCACTCAAGCCGCCGCCGCCGACGGGCATGATCACCAGATCGGGTGTGACCTCTTCCGGTAGTTGTTCCAGAATTTCGGCAGCAACGGTTGCCTGGCCTTCGATGATGTCAGCATGGTCGAACGGCGGCACCATCAGGCCGTCGGCTTCATCCACATAGTCGCGGGCTGCCTTATAGCATTGGTCGAAGATATCGCCGACCAGCCGGATGGTGATGAACTCGGCACCGAACTTGCGGGTCTTGTCGATCTTCTGCTGCGGCGTGGTCACCGGCATGAACACCACGCCATGCACGCCGAAGTGACGGCAGGCGAATGCAAAGCCCTGTGCATGATTGCCGGCCGAGGCGCAGACGAAGATCTTGTCGATCTGTCCCCGGGCGATAACTTTGCGGAAGAAGTTATAGGCGCCGCGCACCTTATAGGAGCGCACCGGCGTCAGGTCTTCGCGTTTGAGATAAATATTGGCATTGAACAATGTGCTCAAGTGCTCGCTCAATTGCAGGGGTGTCGCGGGGAACAGGTCGCGAAGGGCATGAACGGCATCTTGAACGGCAGTTTTTGTCATGGTCTGGTTTCCAGCATCGGCAATATCAGTGCTATCTGCTAACGCATCAATCCCGAAGTTGGAACTGCTTTAAGCAATCCTCCAGCAGATAGTGAAAAATACGGTTTTACCTCGGCAGGGTATAGGCGAACGGCGTTGCTGACGCGCTCTACTGAAGCGAAAGCAGGAAGGGCAGGGTTAGAAACACCGCTGCCTACGGCCAATCCATGTCTCGATATGGATCATAAGCTGATGCTATCAAGAAATTTACCATAAGTTCCGTTTTTTGCATTCAAGCATGCAATCATAAACGGTTGCATTGCCTAGAATAAATCCACTTAAGGTTTGTAAAATATCCCCAATAATAAGGGGGTAGATACACACCAATCTTCCAAAATATTGATTTCGAATAGTTTTTCTTAATTTTGCTGCTTAAACAGTGCTGTCCCAATTTGGGAAATTGGTAAAAATACATGTGTAGCATAATGGTAATGCTGATTTCGTTCCCGCGATTCTTAAAAAAATAGACCCAATAAATGACGTTTCTAGATGTTGCTGGCTCGGCTAATGTTGTGTAGGCTTAATTTTGTATTAATGCTTTTTCCGTGAACGCTGCGGCATCAGTGATGGTGTCTGAACAGATCTTGGCTGCGCATGGCTTGAAATCCGCGCGTGGCAAAGGGTGTCGTTGAAGCAACGTGAGGTGTATGATGAGTGTATCGGTTGCTGTCGTGATTCCCTTTTTCCAGAAAGAGAAGGGAATTTTATCCCGGGCTCTGGAATCGATTAAAGCGCAGAAATTAGACAGTGACGTTGAGATAAGCGTTGTTATCGTTGACGATAGCTCGCCAATTCCCGCCAAAGAGGAACTTGCTGGTTTCGAAGCTAGTCCCAATCTGCGCATCGTTCTGCTTGAAAAAGACAATGGTGGACCAGGCGAAGCGCGCAATATGGCGCTGGATTATCTTGAAGCCGATCCCGTCAACTATGTGGCCTTTCTCGATTCTGATGACGTCTGGCACGACAATCACATCCAGCGCGCCTTGGACGGGCTTGCCTTTGGCGATTTCTTCTTCTGCAACCATGTTCGTGGCAAGTATTATGCCGACTATTTCATTAGTCTTCCTGGTACGCGCCGTGCGCTTGCTTCCGCTGAAGACCTGATCTGCGGCGATAATTACCATGCCTTCCGCAAGGGACGGCTTGCTGAAGTGATGATCCGCGAGTGCCCTCCGCAGACTTCGACCGTCGTTTACCGGTTCAAGAAAAATGCCGGTTTGCGTTTCAATGGCGCATTGCGCAGTGCCGGTGAGGATCATGTTTTCTGGATCGAGCTTTGCCTGTTCAACGACACGGTGATCGATCCGAAGATCAATGTCAGCTGCCTGGAAGGCGTCAATCTCTATTGGTCCAACGTGTCCTGGGCGAGCCCGAAATCTGTGGCGATCCAGGGGTGTCTGGCGCTTCAATATAATTACCTCAAGGATACGCCGGTTATCCTGCTTGCTGATCCGGAGACTGTTCTGTTCCGCCAGAAGCTTTATGAAGGCGCCTATACTTATGCCCTGTTGCGTGGCTTGGCCAAGGGCTACCTGCCGGATTTCAAGGTTCTGATGCGCCTGATTACTGCCTATCCGGGATATCTGATGCGGGCGCCAACCAGTTTCCAGTTTTTCCTGCGCAACCGTCGTGTCATGACCAATGAAACTGCAGTGAAATCCTTGCCTGCTGAGGATGCGGTCGCCTGATATCAGCCTTTTATCGCGGGTTCTGAGCAAAATCGCTTGATTTTATGATCATGCTTGCCGACAAACGACGTTGGTCTTGGCCAGGATGCGGGAGCGTCCCTGTGCCATGACATTTGTTGGCAGGCAGAGGGCAGTTGCAATGGCATCCTTTCTTTCGAAGATCTTTTCGGCGTTTTCGGGTTCATCATCATCAGATGAAACGAAGCAATCCGTTTCCGCTGAGCCGCAATTACATGGCGATTGCCGGATCTATGCTGAGCCGATCAAGGAAGGCAGCCAGTTGCGTTTGGCCGGGCGGATCGAAAAGGATGTTAACGGCGAAACGCTGACCCGCAGCTTCATTCGCGCCGACATGTTTACATCCAAGGAAGATGCGCTGGATTGCACCTTCCGTAAGGCCCGCCAGATTATCGACCAGAACGGACCTTCGCTGTTTGCCGATGGCGCCAAGGATCGCAGCGCCTGATATCAGTCACTTGCTTCTATCGTAATGCATAAAAAACACCCGGATTTGGTCCGGGCGTTTTGCGTTTCAGCTGGATCGTGGTTTTACAGAATCAGCCGGTAATTGGCAAAACCGTCCGCGCCGTCACCGGCATCCTCGATCTTCGCGCCCTTGATCTCAGCGGCAAACACCCGGCCCTTAGGGCCTGTCTGGAAGCTGGCGGTCGTGTCGGGGATCGCGGCAAAGCGCCAATTGCCATCGGCAGCAGGGTTGATGGTGCCCTGCGCGACGATATAGCGGACGATGACATCGCGATTGGTATCCGGGCCGACGAAAATCACCTTGTCGGAGGCGATTTCAGGAAATTTTCCACCACCACCGGCGCGGTAATTGTTGGTGACGACCACAAATTGCTGGGCGGGATCGATCGGCTTGCCGTTAAAGCTCAGGTTCTTGATCCGGTTTGCATCTGGATTGACCGGCTTGCCATCCTTGTCATATTTCGCTGGCTGCGACAGGTCGATCTCATAGGTGACGCCGTCGATCACATCGTAATTGTAGGATGGGAAGTCGAGATTGAGCAGGGCTGCATCCTTCGACCCAGGCTTGATCTGGTTGAACATGCCAGCCGACATTTCCAGCCAGTTCTTGACTTGCGCGCCTGTTATCAGCACCGCCTGCACGGTATTTGGATAGAGATAGAGGTCCGAGACATTCTTGATGGCAATATCGCCTGCGGGAACATCGGTATAATAATCGGCGCCACCGCGGCCGCCAGCCTTGAAGGGGGCTGCGGCAGACAGCACCGGATAATCCTTGTACTTCGTCTCCTTCAGCATGTCCTTGATATACCAGGTCTGGGCATTGGACACGATCTGCACTGACGGGTCATCGGCCACCAGCGCAAAATAGGAGTAAAGCGGTGCTGATGTCTTGCCGACCGGGGTGCGTACGTAAGCGAGCGTCGCCTCATGCTCGTCCTTTACGGAGGCCACGAGGTTTTGGTTGTCCCTGACATCGGCAATGATTTTCTTGGCGTCATCGCGGTGATAGATCGGTCGCGCCTCGGCGGTGAAATCGACGATTTTCCAGCTATTGCCATCTTTTTCCAGCATGAAGTCAATCAGGCCCATATGTGAGCCCCAGAAACCAGCCATGACGGCGGGCTTGCCCATCAATGTTCCCTTCAGCGGATCAGCGCCCTGGACGCCATCCCAGGTCTTGGGGCCGGGAAAGACCAGATGTTGATGACCGGTGAAAATCGCATCGATGCCGTCAACTGTCGCCAGATAGAGCGAGGCATTTTCCATTCTTTCCGTCTGGCCGCTGCCATCAATACCGGAATGCGATAGCGCGATGACGATATCGGCACCTTGCTCCTTCATCACAGGTACCCAGGCGCGCGCCGCCTCGACGATGTCACGAGTCTGGGCCTTGCCTTCAAGGTTCTTGGCATCCCAGAGCATGATTTGCGGCGGAACGAAACCGATAAAGCCGACCTTGATCACGCTCTCGGCACCCGCCCCGTCCTTGATCGTCTTTTCAATAATGGTAAAGGGCTTGAAGAACAGCGCGTCGTTTTTCGGATCGGTTGCCAGCTGGCCCTTGGTCAGGTTGGCGCAGACAATAGGATATTTCGCCGCCGCCAGCGTGTTGAACATGAAATCGAGGCCGTAATTGAATTCGTGATTGCCAAGCGTGCCGCAATCATAACCCAGCGTGTTCATCGCCTTCATCACCGGATGCTGGTCACCGGCCTTGATGCCTTTCTTATAGGCCATGTAATCGCCCATCGGGCTGCCTTGCAGCAAATCACCATTGTCGATCAGCATGGAATTACCGGCTTCGGCCCGGATCTCGTCTATCAGCGTTGCCGTGCGCGCCAGACCCATCGTGTCATTGGGCTTGTCGGCATAATAGTCGTAGGGCATCAGGTTGACATGGATATCGGTGGTTTCCATCAGTCGCAGATGCGCCTGGTTGGCGGCCGCCCGGGCGGCAAACGGATGCAGTACGACAAGAGCGCTGGCAGCGGCAAAACCACCCAGCAGTGAGCGGCGCGTAATAGGGTGCAGGTCGGAAGGGCGCAAGTGAGCGAGTGGCGACATGGGAAGGCTCCTGGCAAATGTCATCGTCGATGCGTGAGCATCGCAAACCAGTTGCATCCATATCATGACAGGTTGATGATGCTAAACTGAAATGCCATATACGTCATAAATTGACGGATGACATTTCCGTTGGCGATCAAATCTGTCGGGAGAAGCGATTCAGTCTATCGTTTCAGGACAGGCTGCACTTCCTGATGGAAGTTGCGAAAGTAAGCGGCAACCTTCGCAATGGAATTGCTATTCTGGCGAAATTGAATTCCCAGCCGTCCACCGCGATTCCAGCGCACCATGCCCTCCAGCAGACCGATTTCCTCATTTTCGATAAGGACAGTGCTGCCTGCCGCGGCGTGGAAGGCGGTGTAGAGTTCAAGCGCCAGGCCTGAGCGCGAAATATCGATGATCCGGCAATCGGCAACTTGGCGCATATAACGCACGGCACTGTCCATACGGCAGCGGCTTCGAGGAGCAGTGCGAATATCCATTTTCAGGTTGTTTTGCATTGTGAAAGTCTTTTTTCTCGGTTGATTTCCGATTTTAGAGGCGACCGTTGTAAATACGGTAAAAGATCTCGTTAAAATTTCAGCTTACCCCGAGCCGATCGAGGCCGCCCTCCACGTCATACGAACGGCTAGTGAAAATTGCAGCTCGCATTCCAATTTTCTGGCGAGGATGTGGTTCACATCTTCGGACCTTCCTACTGGTCGGATGTGAGCAAAAAATTCTTGCTCCAGAGCGGTTGGCGGCGGTGGTAATCATATACGCTCAAACACACCGTGTTTTCGTCTGGCTGCGAAAGTCGCAATTGCGACGAGGCACCTTGCTCGCCACCGGTCTTGCTCTGCCACAGCGGCTGATTGTTGCGGTTATAGAAAACCAGATTTCCATCGTCGCGCATCTGTAATCGGCCGGGCAGGGCGGTTTTTTCATTTTCGTTCAGCATTGACCCCAGCATCGACCAAAGCGTCTTGCCTGAACTATCGCGCAGTTGCGGGCCGTATACCGGGTCGTTTACCAGGCTGGCGCTGCCATTGAGCGTGGACAGCAATTGGCCGGGAAGCAGAACAGCGTTGCTGCGGCTGTCCAGCCGGGAAATATCGGCCATCTCGCCAACCAACGGGATCTGCATCAGATATTTGACATCGTCCAGTGACCAACCATTTGCGTCGCGGGCAGCCAGAAGCACGGTCAGCTTGGCGAGGGAGGCCATGACGGTCATGTCCACGGGATTCAACGCGCCTATAGCGGGCAACCAGGCCCCTGCGGCATAGGTATTATAATCCACAGCACCCTGCAGAACCTGGGTGTTATCGACGACAACCACGCCCGCCCGATTGGCCTCATCCAATGCCTTGTAGATGGCGCCCTGGTCCGGCTGCCGGGCATTGCCGCTTGGAAAATTGCCCGCGCCATAGGCTTGCAGCACCAGTCCGCCAATGCCCTGGGCCACGCAGGCGCGGATCATATCGGCCAGCAGCGCCTTACCTTGGGCGGCATCGTACCAGGCAGGAAAGGCCCCGAGAGTGATGACCGGGGCCTTGTTTATGCTGGAGGTGATGGCCTGCAATTGGGCCAGGGTTTCTGCCCTTGCGGCTTCATCATCCAGGCTGACAGCGGAGGATACGGGTGGCAGTGGGGCAAGGTCGGCATTGAGGCCGAGGGTGATGCCATACTGGCCGATAACCGGGAAATTCGGGCTGGAAAAGCCACGGAACTGGCTGGCATCGGCTTTCACTACGCGTGAGCCGCGCATCAACTGGCTATCGAAAAACACACTGACACCGGCAAGACCCGTCTGGGCAGCCGCGACCGCACCACAGACATTCTGAAAGGCGTCACTATTGAACGTCATGCCGGAAATCACCCCCGGCGTCGGGGAGTGAAACAGCGGCACCTGCGAGCCGGTGAGGATAACCGGCTTGTTGAGTTGCGCCAGCACGGTGCCATCGGCACTGAAACGCGCCAGCAACATGGCCAGTGCCGTGCCGCTGTAATCCATCGTGTCGGTGCCATGCAGCACGATCCAGCCGTCCACCGTGTCGTAGCGCTCCAGGATATGGCGGGCAATCAGGCACCAGTCGGAGGGTTGCAGATTGGTGCTGTCCAACATGCCGCTGTCGCTCTCGGGAAAGGCGAGGTCGGTCACATAGTCCAGCACCAGATCGGCAAATTTCTGCTTGAGGATCGGATCGAGGTGGGACTGGCAGGCTGCCTTGAATTGCGTGCTGGTCATCGGAGCCAGCGGATTTCCGACGCAGCTGATCGTGCCGCCGGTATTGATGACGCCAATTTTCAAGACATGTCTCCTTGCAGTGCCTAGACGGTTTCCAATCCCTCCGACAGGCCTTCGCCCACCGGGGTCCGCTCGATCCTGCATTGAAAGCAGTTGTTGCGAGCCGACCGGACATGCACATAGGCGATTTTTTCGTCCTGGAGAAGCTCTTGCGCGCGCGCCGCAATTCGGGATGTCTCGGTAACGGCCCCGGTGCCATAGACGATCCGGTCATCATGGCCATAACCACGCACAATATAATCAGGGCTTTCGAAGATGGGCGGCAACGTATCGCCATCATCGTAAGCCGCGCATTCCTCGGCGTGAAGAAAGATCGGTCCTGTTTCGGCATAGGGCTGTAGATGCGGGAAAGGCCGATAGGCCACGGTCAGATAAGGCTCACCTTCGGCAATTGACGCCAGGCAATGGCGGCATTGATAACTGCCACCGGGCGAGATGCGGCGCTCCGGCACGCAGCCATAGGCATCCGGCGCACCTCCGCGGTAGGCTTCGGCAAGGGTGGATGGCATGGGGGCAAAGCGGATGGTTTGCATTGTCTGGCTCCTGTTTGACGTGAATGTGCCAAACTCTTGCCTGGACGGTGGACTGAAACCACCCGGTTCTTGCCAGCGTGCAAATAAACTTGCCCGTAAATAAACTTAAAGAGGTCGTTCAATCTTGTCGTAAACGCTCTTCAATGCCTTCAGCCGAGCATCATAGGCCTTGGCAATGCAGTCATTATCTGCATTGCAGGACTGGCGGGTTTTCAGCCAAACCGTCTGTTGGTCCTGCAATTCGCCGCGATTGCCCATGGGCAGCAGGCCGGATATCAGCTCGAAAGTGGTGACCATCTTTACGTCGAGATCGTTGAGGGCACGATTGTCGCAAATCGCTTTTTCATCGGCCTTAAGATCGGTTTTGGTGCAATCGAAGCTCGCGGCAGTGCTGTGGCGGGGCATCATGCCTGCAATCACCAGAGTGCTGAGAAACAAAATCGAGGCGGTGGCAGATGCGGTTTTCATGATCATTGCTTTCCCGTCATTCGACGCGGCAGGCTTTCGCCGTCAAGGCTATCAAGAATGCGCTTCACCAGCAAATGTTCCCCGCTTTGGTGGGTTGGATCATCTCGGTTTTCATTATTGTCGTTGCGCTGAACCGTCGCTGCTTGAAATGACGATGCTTTGCCACAATTTTCACCCAAGAGCCTATTTTGCTTTGCCAAGACCTCCCATAAGACTTGGTTGTCAAGTTTTGGGAGAATGAAGAGGAAACCCGTATGCGTGGCCTGAAATCGATGTCTCCCGCCGTCATCGTCCTTGCATGTCTGGCCGGTTCACCGGGGCTGGCGCAGGACGCGAAAAGCCTGCCCCAAAGCCGCGCGGATATGCAAATGTCCTTTGCCCCACTGGTCAAGCAGACCCATGGGGCCGTCGTTAATGTTTATGCTGAGCGGATCGTCCAGAGCCGCGTCAATCCTTTCGCCGGCGATCCGTTTTTTCAGCAGTTTTTCGGCCAGCGTTTTCCCAACCGCACGGAACGCCAGACTTCGCTGGGCTCGGGGGTGATCGTTGAGGCGAATGGCACGGTGATGACCAATAATCACGTTATCGCAGGAGCCGACGATATCAAGGTGGCGCTGTCCGATGGCCGGGAATATCCGGTGAAAGTGGTCTTGAAAGATGAGCGGCTGGATCTGGCCGTCCTGAAAATCGACGCCAAGGAAAGCCTGCCGACGCTGAAAATCGCCGATTCGGATAAGATCGAGGTTGGCGATCTCGTGCTGGCAATCGGCAATCCCTTCGGTGTTGGCCAGACGGTGACCAGCGGCATTGTCTCCGGCCTGGCGCGCAATCAGGTATCGGAAGGCGATTTCGGCTTCTTCATCCAGACCGATGCGTCGATCAATCCCGGCAATTCCGGCGGCGCGCTGATGAATATGAATGGCGAGCTGATCGGCCTGAATACCGCGATCTTTTCCAAGGGCGGTGGCTCGAACGGTGTTGGTTTCGCCATTCCAGCCAATCTGGTCAAGGTGTTCCTGGAGGCGGCAGACAAGGGCGAATCCTCGTTCGAGCGGCCTTACGTTGGCGCCACATTCGAGCCGGTCACGTCAGATGTTGCCGATGCACTTGGCCTGAAGCAGGTTTTGGGTGCACTGGTGACGAAGACGGTGGAAGGTGGTCCGGCGGATAAGGCCGGTATCAAGGCGGGGCAGGTGATTACGGCGGTGGATGGGGTCATCGTTGAGCATCCGGATGCCCTGAACTATCGCCTGACGACGATAGGGCTTGGCAAATCGGTCACCTTGAACGTGATCGACAACGGCAAGCCGAAGGACATTACTTTGACGCTGGCCGGTGCACCTGAAACCCGTCCGCGCGACGAGCAGGTAATCAAGAACAACAGCCCGTTTGAAGGGGCGACGGTCGGCAATCTGTCGCCGCGCCTTGCCTATGAGTTGAAACTGAACACGCAGACGACAGGCGTTGCCATTACGGCTGTTGCCGATGGCTCGGTTGCGCAGCGGCTTGGCTTCCAGCCCGGCGATATCATCATCTCCATCAATGGTACGGAGGTCACTTCGTCGCGGGACATGGTGCAGATCGCCAAAAGCTCGCCTGCCTATTGGCGGATTGAGATCGATCGCAATGGCCAGCGGCTGCGGCAGATGTTTCGATGAGTGATCTGTTTGCCCCGAAACTGGATGAGGACATGGCGGCCCGCAGGCCGCTGGCGGATCGGCTAAGGCCGAAAACGCTCTCCGATGTGACGGGGCAGGATCATCTGACCGGGCCCGACGGTGTTCTGGCCCGGATGATTGCGTCCGGCTCTCTGGGGTCGATGATCTTCTGGGGTCCGCCCGGCACCGGCAAAACCACTGTTGCTCGGCTGCTATCGGGGGAGGCGGATCTGGCCTTCGAGCAGATTTCAGCAATTTTCTCCGGCGTGGCGGATCTGAAACGGGTGTTTGAGGGTGCCCGCGCCCGGCGGATGTCCGGTCGCCAGACATTGCTGTTCGTTGATGAGATCCATCGCTTTAACCGGGCGCAGCAGGATAGCTTCCTGCCGGTCATGGAGGATGGCACGGTCATTCTGGTGGGTGCCACCACCGAAAACCCGTCTTTCGAGCTGAATGCCGCGCTTTTGTCACGTGCCCGCGTGCTCACCTTCAAGCCGCACGATGAGGAGAGTATCGAGACGCTGCTAAAGCGGGCCGAAGCGACCGAGGAGAAGCCTTTGCCGCTGGATGAGGCTGCCCGGACCAGCCTGATCCGCATGGCGGATGGCGATGGCCGGGCGGCCCTGACGCTGGCCGAGGAAGTCTGGCGGGCAGCGCGGGAGGGAGAGGTCTTTGACACCGAGGCGCTGACACGGATCGTGCAGCGGCGTGCGCCGGTCTATGACAAAGGGCAGGACGGCCATTACAATCTGATCTCGGCGCTGCATAAATCGGTGCGAGGTTCGGACCCGGATGCGGCGCTCTATTATCTTTGCCGGATGTTCGATGCAGGCGAAGACCCGCTTTATCTAGGTCGCAGGCTGGTCCGAATGGCGGTGGAAGATATCGGTCTCGCCGATCCTCAGGCGCTGGTGGTCTGCAATGCCGCCAAGGATGCCTATGACTATCTCGGTTCACCTGAGGGGGAGTTGGCGCTGGCGCAGGCCTGCGTCTACCTCGCCACCGCGCCGAAATCAAACGCGGTTTATACCGCCTATAAATCCGCCATGCGCGCCGCCAAGGAAAATGGCTCGCTGCTACCGCCCAAGCATATTCTCAACGCCCCAACCAAGCTGATGAAAGGCGAGGGCTATGGGGACGGCTATCGCTATGACCATGACGAGCCGGATGCGTTTTCCGGGCAGGACTATTTTCCGGAAAAAATGGGTCGCCAGACCTTTTACGATCCGCCAGAGCGCGGTTTCGAGCGGGATATCCGCAAGCGGCTGGACTGGTGGGCAAAGCTGAGGCGGGAGCGCAATTGACATGATGAAGGTTGCGGCGGTCAGCCTTTCGAAAGATCACCTGTTCAGCAAGCAGGGGCGAGACGAGATCTTGCTTCTGGCGGGATTGGGCGTGGAGGGCGACGCTCACCTTGGTGTCACGGTCCAGCATCGCTCGCGGGTTGCTGCCGATCCGAGCCAACCGAACCTGCGCCAGGTTCATCTTATTCACGCCGAACTGTTCGATGAACTGGAAGATAAGGGATTTGACGTAACGCCGGGCGATCTTGGCGAGAATATTACCACGGTTGGAATCGATCTTCTGGCGCTGCCGCAAGGAAGCCGCCTGCATTTTGGCTCGGGTGCGGTGGTCGAAGTGACCGGTCTTCGCAATCCCTGCAAACAGATCAATGATTTTCAGCCGGGCCTGATGCAGGCAGTACTGGATCGAGCCCCGGACGGTAGCCTGATCCGCAAGGCAGGTGTGATGGCTGTGGTCATCGAGGGTGGTGTGGTTCGTCCGGGTGATCGTATCCGTGTTGAGCAACCCGGACCTCCGCATCGGCCTTTGCAGCCGGTCTAAACTCTCAGCCAACCCGCGTTGCGGGGTTTTATGGGAAGAACAGCCGCTTTTCAGCGCCATTGCCGGTATCTTTACTGCATAAAACAATAAAGCGCCGAACACCCGGAAGGGAATGTTCGACGCTTTATATGTTTATTCAACCGATCACTTAAACGGCAGATCAGCCAGCCTTTACGGCGTGGCGGGCAACGCGACGGATGTCGTCACGGCCAATGCCGAGGTCGTGCAATTCGCGGTCCGACATGCGGCCCAGTTCAGAAATGGTCTGACGATATTTGCGCCAGTTGGTCAGCGAGCGAGTGATGTTCATGGTCTTGCCTCTTTTCAGCGGTTGCTGGCAAATCGGCCAGCCCTCATGTGTTGAAGAGAATATATGCGCTGCGGCATAACTTATGAAGTGCCATTCCAGCGGAGCACCTATGCTTTCAATGCATGGCATCTCAATGATTTGTTAATAAGTGTCTATTTCTCGAGCAAATTCGGCTCACTTCGGTTCGGCGGCTGAAAATCTGCGCTTGAGCGGTTTCCAGTCGTTCATGAAAGCGGTGGAGAAGAAGAAGCTGAAAACAATAACGCCCACCGGGGGAGGAGATCCGGTGGGCGTCATTTGAAATGGGCGACAACTGGGAGGAGGAGGGTTGTCAGCCCGTTCGGCGCGCATTGGGAGGAGGAGTATGCTGCACCGAAACTGAATTGCAGCTTGCGCTGCCCGCATCCGTAAACACTGATGTCCCCGTCTGCTGTTGGTATTCATCCTACCGTTTTTATGGGTTTTGTGCAGTGCGATATTATCATGTGAGCTATGCGTTTGATGCATGAATTAACTGTAGCTCGTCGAACGACCCATATAGACCCGATATTTCTCGCTGCTGCGGCACTGAAAACGGGTTTTCGACATTGGTGAAAAGGCGCCTATATAGAATATTGCCGCGACGGACGGAGCTATGATGTATCGGACGAAACTGAAGAGAGATCTTGATCGCTGGACCGGCATGGGCCTGATTAGCAAACAGGCCGCTGAGGCTATGATCGAGGATCACGACGGCCAGACGGGCAATTTCAATATCGGCGGCGTGTTGCTCATGTTGTCGGCGGTGCTGGTCTCTGCTGCCATTTTGCTGCTTGTGGCCGCCAACTGGCAGGCCATTCCGCGTCTGGTGAAGGTTTCTGCTCTGATTCTGCTGATCTGGGGCTTTCATGGCGGTGCGGCCTTCTGCCTAGCACAAGGGCGTCAGGCGTCGGGCCATGCCCTTCTGGTGCTGGGAGCGACCAGTTTCGGCGCAGCACTGTCGCTGGTTGGCCAGCTGTATCACCTGTCGGGCGACCTTCTCGATCTGGTTTATCTGTGGATCGGCATGGCGAGCCTGTCCTGCCTGCTGTTTCGCTCCGGCGCGATGGCGGCTTTCGTTGGTGTTCTGGCGCTGGGCTTGGCGGCGGCAACCCTTGACCAGTTTGACTTTTCCTGGACGCCGGAGACGGTGTGGACGCCGCCCCTGCTGGCTGCGCTCGTTGCCGGCCTGGCGCTTTTCACCGGCAACATCCGCGTTCAGCATATTTCCGGTCTGCTGATTCTCGGTTGGCTGGGCTGGGTCTATGCGCAGGTTATGCAGCCGGGCCTTGCCATGGTCTATGTGGCTTTAGGTATTGCCGCATTCGCGGTTTCGGCTCTACCGATGCTTGCCCGATATATGTCCGTGCAGATCGCCGGTTTTCATGGCTTGCTGTTGGCGGCAATGGGCCTTTTCATCCTCAATATAGATTATGATCACGGTTTGCCGCTGGCTGTGGTGGCCGTCACGGCGGTTGGTATCTCCATTGCTGCCCTTGTGCTTCGCGGGCGTCACGATGGCGTGGTGCGGGCGTTGGCCTATCTGATTTTCGCAGGCGAGATCCTCTATCTGTCCTTTACAACGATTGATTCTTTGCTGGGCACATCGGGCTTTTTCCTGATCGCCGGTGTGATTGTCGCTTTGCTGGCCCTCGGCGTCAGTCAGATGGAAAAGCTGCTGGGCACGCGCAAGCGTCCGGTGGCGGTTGAAGGACGGGGGCGGCTATGATGCAGCGCAATCATATTTTTCGTCTGGTTTCCGCGGCTATTCTTCTGGCTGCCTTGCAAACGGCAGCAATCGGCTACCAGATTGGCGAACGGGCCAATATTTTACGCAACGGCCAGGAGGTCCTGTTGCGGACTGAGGCCGTCGATCCGCGCGATCTGCTGCGCGGCGATTTTGTCGTGCTGAATTATCCGATTTCCCGCATTCCTGAGGAGAAGATCGTCGGTCCTCGTCCCTCGCGTCGGCAGGATGTTCGCCTGCATGTGCGCGTTGTGCCGCAGGCCGATGGCTTTGCCACGGTCGAGGAGGCGTCGGTCGCCGATCTGTTGCCAAGGCCCGGAAGCGTAGTGCTGTTAAGCGAGCCGCTGTCCTTTCCATCGCCTCTGGCGCCCGGAGACAGTTTGACCGTGCATTACGGGATCGAGCGATTCTATGTTCCCGAAGGCGAGGGCCGCGATATCGAGGCACAGCGCAATCAAGGTGCTGTTTCAATCGCCATACGGGTGTCTTCTGCGGGACGGGCGCAGATCCGGCAATTGTTCGTTGCGGGCCAGCCGGTTTATCGCGAACCGGATTTTTGACCGATGCCTGCGCGGGGTGCGATTTCACAGTGAGGACATGTCACTGTCATTTTTCCTTTGCGTGTTGAAAAACGGGTGTTATAGAGACCGCGCTCCGGCGGGGTCATGCAAAGTGCATGACGTTCTGATGGATCGCGGGTATGGTGAAATTGGTAGACACGCCAGATTTAGGTTCTGGTGCCGCAAGGCGTGGGAGTTCAAGTCTCTCTACCCGCACCAGAACGTAAGGCAGCAAGGCAGAGGGCGGGAATGCGTGCATTCCGGCCCATTGTTTGTATGTTAGGGTCTATGTGATGAGGCCTGCACGCGTGGCCTTTAGAGCTGCTTTGCCTGGCAAGATGCTGAATGTTTGCCACACAGCCGCCTCTGGATAAGCGGAGGCGTGCTGGCTGGATAATCCCTTGAACCGGTATTGGTTCAAGGGATTATCCAGCGAATTTAAAGTATTACAGCGTTCCTTGTGCGTTTTATCAAACGCACGGCACTGTGGAGAACCACCGGCTGCCTCGCAGCCCAGACGATAAGAACCGGCTGTCCGGGCACGGGCGCCAACGAAACACATGGCTGTCCGAGCATGGCTGCCACGACACGAAGGTTAGAACATGCAGGTTATCGAAACGCTCGCTGAAGGGCTGAAGCGCGAACTCAAGGTCATCATTCCGGCCGCTGACATGGAAGCGCAGATGAATGAGCGCCTTGCCGACGTCAAGGACAAGGTTCGCATCAACGGTTTCCGTCCGGGCAAGGTACCGGCAGGTCACCTGAAGAAGATGTATGGCAAGTCGGTCATGGCCGAACTGGTCAACGAAATCGTTCGCGACCGTCCCTCCGCTATCCTGTCTGAACGTGGCGAAAAGTCCGCGACCCAGCCGGAAGTGGCGATGACCGAGGACGAGGCAGAAGCCGACAAGATCCTCAATGCGCAGGCCGATTTCGAATTCACGCTTGCCTATGAAGTCATTCCCGCTATCGAATTGAAGCCGGTTGATGGCATCAAGATCGTTCGTGAAGTCGTTGAAGTGTCGGAAGACGAAGTCAACGAGCAGATCATGAAGATCGCCGAAAGCGCGCGGACCTTCGCCACCAAGGACGGTGCTGCTGCTGATGGCGACCGCGTCACCATGGATTACCTGGGCAAAGTCGATGGCGTTCCTTTCGACGGCGGCAAGGACGAAGATGCAGAGCTGGTCATCGGCTCCAACCGCTTCATTCCCGGCTTTGAAGAGCAGCTCGTTGGCCTGAAGGCTGGCGACGAAAAGGTCATCAACGTGACCTTCCCGACCGAATATCCGGCTGCAAACCTGGCTGGCAAGGACGCCACCTTCGACATCACCGTCAAGGAAGTTGCGGCTCCAGCCGAAACCGAGATCAATGACGAGCTGGCCACCAAGCTCGGCCTGGAATCGGTCGACAAGCTGAAGGAAATCGTCCGCGGCCAGATCGAAAGCCAGTACGGCAATGTGACGCGCCAGAAGATCAAGCGTCAGATCCTTGATCAGCTGGACGAGATGTACAAGTTCGAGGCGCCTTCGCGTCTGGTCGATGCCGAGTTCGACAATATCTGGCGCCAGATCAACACCGATCTGCAGCAGTCCGGCAAGACCTTCGAAGATGAAGAGACCACGGAAGACGCCGCTCGCGAAGAATACCGCGCCCTGGCTGAACGTCGCGTTCGTCTCGGCCTGGTTCTTTCCGAAATCGGTGAAAAGGCCGCTATCGATGTGACCGAGGAAGAAATGCAGCGCGCGCTTTACGCCCAGTTGCAGCAGTTCCCGGGCCAGGAAAAGCAGATCATCGACTTCTTCCGCAACACGCCCGGCGCTTCTGCTTCGCTGCGTGCTCCGATCTTTGAAGAAAAGGTCATGGATAAGCTGATCTCCGAGGTCAATGTTACGGACAAGACCGTGACCAAGGAAGAACTGCTGGCCGAAGACGAAGACGGCGACGACACCAAGCCTGCTAAGAAGTCCGCCAAGAAGAAGGCTGCCAAGGCTGAAGACGCTTCCGCTGAAGGCGAAGAAGCCGCTCCGAAGAAAAAGGCTGCTGCGAAGAAGAAGGCTGCTGACGAAGGCGACGCTGAATAAGCGATCCTTCTGCGACTTCGGTAATGATAAAACCGCCCTTCGGGGCGGTTTTTTTATGGTGATGACGGTCTTTCTGAAAGGCGGGGTGACGCCCGGCAGGGCCGGTGGTTCCAGAGAATCAATTGTCTTTGATAGAAGGCTGTTGAAGCATCGGAGCGGTTGGAGAGCGGCATGCAGATAGAATTGATCCGCAGTGCCACGCTGCGGTTAAAGATGGCCGGGCAAACGCTGCTGATTGACCCTTGGCTTGCACCAAAGGGGCAGGGCCGAAGCTATCGTGGGGCCTTGACCTCGCCACTGGTCGATCTGCCAATTCCGGTCGAGCAGGTGCTTCATGGCATTGACGCGGTGCTGGTTTCGCACCTTCACTCCGATCATTTCGACGATGTTGCTATACGGTTATTGCCACCTGACATCGCGTTGTTCTGCCACCCACGTGATGTGGCGGCGATCCGTGCCCTGGGCTTTTCGCGGGTGATGGGGCTTGAAAGTGCCACACAGCTTGGCGACGTTCGTCTGGAAACGACAGATGGCCAGCATGGGCCGCCTGAGGTGCTGGCGGATATGGGAGACGTCAGCGGCTTCCTGCTGCGGGCCGCCGGGGAGCCGGTGCTTTACTGGGCTGGCGATACCATTCTGTGCGATGCAGTGCGCCAGGTGCTTGTCGATCACCGACCGGATGTGATCGTCGTTCACGCCTGCGGTGCGGAATGGAACGGCTGTGGACCGCTGGTAATGGATGCCGCCATGGTGATGGAGGTCTTGCAACTGGCGCCGCAGGCCACGGTCATCGCAACCCATCTGGACGCCGTCGACCACGCCACAGTCAGCCGCGCCGATCTCGCCGCCGCCGCACAGAGGCAAGCGCCAGAGGCGAGAGCAAGGCTTTATATCCCGACCGATGGCGCCAGCCTGGTTTTCTAGAATAGTCTAGCAAAAGCGCGCAGAGTTTTATCTTTGGCGAATGCCAGCTTTTCGAGCCTATTGCGCCGCATTTTTCACGGTTTTTTCGACCTTCAGTTCTCCCATCCGGTTCCAGGCGTCTAGTCCGGCGATCTTGTAGGCTTCGGCCAGCGTCGGGTAATTGAAGGTGTTCTCGACGAAATATTCCACTGTTCCCTTCAGGTTCAGCACGGCCTGGCCAATATGAACCAGTTCGGTTGCGCCTTCGCCAACGATATGGACGCCAAGCAGGCGGCGGGTTTTCAGCGAGAAGATCATTTTCAACATGCCGCTATCGAGGCCCATGATATGGCCACGCGAGGTCTCGCGGAAATGGGCGATGCCGCATTCGTAGGGAATGGCGCGTTGCTTGACCTCTTCCTCGGTCAGTCCACAGGTGGAAATCTCCGGCACGGCATAAATGCCGTAGGGGAAATATTGCGGTGGCTCACCCGAGGGCGCGCCAACCGCATGGCGGGCGGCGATGCGGCCCTGTTCCATCGATGTGGAGGCCAGGCTTGGAAAGCCGACCACGTCACCCGCGGCATAGATATTGGGAACATCGGTCTGGAACGTCTCCGGATTGACCTTCAACCGGCCACGGTTATCAGCCTCCAGCCCGCAGGCTGCAAGGTTCAGCGTATCGGTGGCGCCGACGCGGCCTGCGGCAAACAGCACCATTTCAGAATTCAGCACTCGGCCATTCTTCAGCGTCACCCGACATTTGCCATCTTCCTTTTCGACCTTTTCCGCCGATTGTCCGAAGATCAGCTTCATATTGCGGTCACGGAGCTGGTAGGAAAAGTCCTCGACGATTTCCTTGTCGATGAAATCCAGCATGCTGTCGCGCGGTTCAACCACTGTCACCTGGGTATCCAGAGCGCTGAAGATCGTCGCATATTCGATGCCGATAACGCCCGCGCCGATCACCACCATGGAACGCGGCACGTCCTTGATATGAACGATATCATCGCTGTCGAGAATGCTGACGCCATCGAAGGCGATATGGGCAGGCCGGTGGGGGCGGGTGCCGACTGCCAGCAGGATTGCATTGGCGCTGACCCGCTGCACTTCGCCGTCTTCCTTGGTGACCTCAAGCGTATGAGCATCAAGGAAGATGGCATGCCCGCGCAACTGATGCACTCGGTTGCGGGAAAACTGGTGTTCCAGCACATCGACTTCATGGTCGAGGGTAATCAGCAACCGGCGGCGAAGGTCATCGGCGCTGATTTCCTGCTTGACGCGGTAGGAGCGGCCATAAAACCCGCGCTCGCGCCAGCCGGTCAGGTTGAGAGCCGTTTCACGCAGCGTTTTGGAAGGGATGGTGCCGGTATGGACGGAGACCCCGCCGACATGACCGCCGCGCTCAATGACCAGGACCTTCTTGGAAAGCTTGGCGGCCTGAATGGCAGCCCGGCGTCCTGCGGGACCGCTGCCGATTACCACGAGATCATACTGGTACATATCCGTTCTTCCTGTTTGCTACCGGCCTGCCTTGACCGTTGCCTGGCTTGTCTCGCAACGCAATTGCGTATGCCAATGACGACAATGATAGCAGAGCATTCTAACTGTTTGGTTATCCCGCATTGCGCTGCACACAAAAAATCCCCTTAAAAAAGTGGGTCTTTTAGGGGCTCCTACTGGACGAGAGGAATCCGCGAAAGGATCGGACTGTTCATAAAACGAATCCGGAAATGGTGTTATCAGACTGATATATATAGCAGATGGCGATTTCCGGGGTCTCTGTGGAAGAACATCCAGGTCCGGTGGCTCAGTGATTGCGCCAACCGGTCGGGACAGCCTATATATTTCATGTTCCTCCCGCCAATATGGATCTTCCCATGTCTCTTGCCTCCTTCAATCCGCGCGTCGCCCGGCTCGCGACGCCGCCTATTCCCTCGGTTTTCGGTTGGGGACGCGCTTATGATGGAGCGGCTGGACCGTTGATCGATCTGTCGCAGGCAGCGCCCGGCCATCCACCGCATGCCGATCTGCTGGCCTGGCTCGCACAGGCGGCGGGGTCTGCCGAGGCCTGCGGCTATGGGGCAATCGAGGGGGAGTTGGTGCTCAGGCAGGCCTACTGCACGCATCTGTCCGAGCTTTATGGTGCAGGTTTTACGCCGGAGCAGATTCACATTACCGCCGGTGCAAACCAGGCTTTCATCTGTGCTGCCATGGCGCTGGCGGGAGCAGGTGAGCGGATCGCGCTGACCGATCCCTTCTATTTCAACCATGATACGACGCTCGCCATGCTGGGCATTGAAACGGTGGCTTTGCCCTGCGACAGCGATAACGGTTTCCTGCCGGATCTCGACCGGGCCGAACAGGTGGTGAAAAGCGGCATCAAGGCGCTGGCGCTGGTAACGCCCAACAATCCGACCGGTGCAGTCTATCCGAAGGACCTGCTTGCCGATCTCTACCGGCTCTGCCGCGCCCATGGTGTCTGGCTGATTGTCGATGAAACCTACCGCGATTTTCTCGAGCCTGATTTCGGCAGGCCGCATGATCTGTTTTCGCAGCCTGATTGGCCGGAGGGTCTGATCCAGATTTACAGTTTTTCGAAATCCTTCGCCATCCCCGGTCACCGCCTGGCGGCAATTTGCGCTGATAGAACCGTGGTGGAGCAAATCGCCAAGATCATGGATAATTTGCAGATCTGCGCACCGCGCGCTGCCCAGATCGCGCTTGCCAAGGCTTTGCCGGTTCTGGATGGTTGGCGGGCGGACAACGCCGCCGAGATCGCCCGGCGTACCGTGGCGCTGCGTCACGCCTTCGAGTTTTTGCCGCAATGGCATTTGGCATCGATCGGCGCTTATTTTGCCTTTGCCCGCCATCCGTTCGGACAGGCCGCATCCATCGATGTCGCCGAACAACTGGCGCGGCGAGCAGGCATTCTGGCGGTTCCCGGCGGATTTTTCGGGTCGCGGCAGGAGGGCTATCTGCGGCTTGCCTTCGCCAATGTCGATTGCCCGACCATAGCGACATTGCCGGACCGGTTGAGGACATTTACGTTGGCTGGTTGAAAACTGTCTGGAAAAGGTGACGATTATGGCCTTCGACAATGAAAAGCTCGACGCGTTGCGACGTAAATATGGCGGCGAAACCGGCGGGGAAGTGTTTGATCCCCGCTTCAAGCGGGTGGCGGAAAAAATCTTTGACAGCAAGGGGACGAGGCTTGCTCCTTATTCGGGCATTCCGACATTTCTATCGGCACCCTATCGACAGGTCGAAGCGGAGAATCCGGATTTCGGCGGTCTGGACGTGGGGATCATCGGTGTGCCGATGGACCTTGGCGTCACCAACCGCCCTGGTTCCCGCTTCGGGCCACGGGCCCTGCGCACCATTGAGCGGATCGGGCCATATAACCATGTGCTGGATTGCGCGCCTGTGCATGAGTTGAAGGTGGCGGATGTCGGTGACGTGCCGTTTGCCAGCCGCTATCGGCTGGAACAGAGCCATGTCGATATTGAAAACCGTATTGGCCAGATGGTGGCGCAAGGAGTGGTGCCGCTCAGTGTCGGTGGCGATCACTCAATCACCCATCCGATCCTGAAGGCCGTTGGAAAAGACCGACCTGTCGGGCTTATTCATATCGATGCTCATTGCGATACCAGTGGCCTGTTCGATCAGACCAAGTTTCACCATGGCGGTCCGTTTCGCAATGCGGTGCTGGATGGCGTGTTGGACCCAACGCGCACGGTGCAGATCGGCATTCGCGGACCGGCGGAATATCTCTGGGAATTCAGCTATGAAAGCGGCATGACGGTTATTCATGCCGAGGAGATTTCAGTGCTTGGCATTCCAGCGGTGATCGCCAAGGCTTTGCAGGTGGTCGGTGATGGTCCGACCTATCTGTCTTTTGATATCGACAGTCTCGATCCGGCTTTTGCGCCGGGAACCGGCACGCCCGAGGTTGGCGGCTTGACCACGCGCGAGGTGCTGGAATTGCTGCGCGGTCTGAAAGGCGTCAACCTTGTCGGCGGCGATGTGGTGGAAGTCGCACCGCAATATGACAGCAACACCAATACGGCGCATGCGGGCGCACAGGTGCTGTTCGAAATCCTCAGCCTGATGGTTTTCAGTCCGTCCATCGGCGAGAAATAGACACGTCGAGACGAGGCGAGGGTGACCTGTTCACCCCCGCCATTTTGATTATGGCCGCTGCGGCTTGCAGGGGGACTTTGAACCCATGGCGCAGGTTGTCATCGGGTCCACCGATTTGCCGCGATGCTGTTTTGCCGCTTTTTGAGGAGGCATCTTGTTTTGATGCATGCGCTCGTGGGTGGCGGCTTTCTTCTGTGTCGGTTTGCCAGGCTTCGATTGGCAATCGCTCATGCCGCCCTTGACGCAACGATCGCTGTTCGGTGCCTGAGCAAAGCTCTGGTGGGCCGAGAGGATCAGGGCAGAGGTAAGGGCAAGGCTGGTGAGAAAACGGGTCAATGGATCTTCCTATTCTGTCGCTTACACGTAGAGACGCCTGCAGGCGGATGGTCGATGATACGAAGCGCTTAATATAGCATAATTGTTAGGTATAACAGCTTCTTTTTGAACTGCGGACAGAAGGGCCGAATTCCACTTCGGGGGAAATTGGCACAAAAACAATCAAAAATTGCAGTCTTTGGTCGTAAAATCCGACCGCATAAAGAATAGGTCCTGCCGCCCGACGAAAGTGGACGGCAGGGTCGCACGCTATGTCATGCCTTATTCCGCGGCTTCTGCATACTCGCTCATCGGCGGGCAGGTGCACACCAGATTGCGGTCGCCGTAGACATTGTCCACGCGGTTGACGGAAGACCAGTATTTGTCCACGCGGAACGCACCCGGTGGGTAGCAGGCCTGATCGCGGCTGTAAGGACGATCCCATTCACCAACCAGATCTTCCACCGTGTGCGGTGCGTTTTTCAGCGGGTTGTTGGTCTTGTCCATCCGGCCGTCTTCAATGGCGCGGGCTTCTTCGCGGATTGCCAGCATGGCTGTGCAGAAGCGGTCCAGCTCGGCTTTGGTTTCCGATTCTGTTGGCTCAATCATCAGCGTGCCAGCCACGGGCCAGCTCATGGTGGGGGCGTGGAAGCCGCAATCGATCAGGCGTTTGGCAACGTCATCCACCGTCACACCAGCGCTGTCGGCCAGCGGGCGGGTGTCGATGATGCACTCGTGCGCCACCCGGCCAGAGGCGGAGGTGTAGAGCACATCATAGGCCCCGGTGAGGCGGGCGGCGATGTAGTTGGCGTTGAGGATCGCAACCTTTGTGGCTTGTGTGAGGCCTTCGCCACCCATCATCAGGCAGTAGGACCAGCTGATGGGAAGGATGGACGGCGAGCCATAAGGGGCAGCCGAAACCGCGCCGGGGCGACCATCGGTTTCCACATGTCCGGGAAGGTAAGGGGTGAGATGGGCTTTGACGCCAATCGGCCCCATGCCCGGACCACCGCCGCCGTGCGGAATGCAGAAGGTTTTGTGCAGGTTGAGGTGGGAAACGTCCGAGCCAATATCACCGGGGCGGGAAATGCCGACCATGGCGTTCATATTGGCACCGTCGAGATAGACCTGCCCGCCATGGGCATGGGTGATCTCGCAGATTTCCCGCACGGTTTCTTCAAACACGCCGTGGGTGGAGGGGTAGGTGATCATGCAGCAAGACAGGTTTGCGGAGTGCTGCTCTGCTTTAGCGCGAAAATCATTGAGATCCACATCGCCATTGTCCAGCGCCTTGACTGGAACCACCAGCATGCCCGCCATCTGGGCAGATGCCGGGTTGGTGCCATGGGCCGAGGTTGGAATGAGGCAGACGGTGCGGTGCGTATCGCCCTTGGCGAGGTGATAGTTGCGGATGGTCAAAAGACCCGCATATTCGCCTTGCGCGCCGGAGTTTGGCTGCATCGAAATGGCATCATAGCCGGTCACGGCGCAGAGCTTTTCCGAGAGATCGTCGATCATTTCCTTATAGCCCAAGGCCTGATCGGTTGGGGCAAAGGGGTGGATGTCGGAAAATTCCGGCCAGGTGATTGGCAGCATTTCGGCTGTGGCGTTCAGCTTCATGGTGCAGGAGCCAAGCGGAATCATCGCCCGGTCCAGCGCCAGATCGCGATCCGACAGGCGGCGGATGTAGCGAGTCATTTCGCTTTCCGCGCGGTTCATGTGGAAGATCGGGTGCGTCAGGTACTGGCTGGTGCGCAGCAGGCTGGTGGGCAGGCGATAATCCGGGGTGAAATCTCCCACCGCAAAATTGCCGCCAAAGGCGCGCCAAACGGCTTCCAGCGTGGCAGGGCGGGTGCGCTCGTCCAGCGAGATGCCGATTTTTGTTGTGCCGACCTTGCGCAGGTTAACGCCTTCAGCCACAGCCGCCCGCAGAATGAGGCCCTGCATATGGCCCACTTCCAGCGTGATGGTGTCGAAGAAGGTCTCTGGCTCAATGGTAAAGCCGAGCTTTTCCAAGCCCTTGGCCAGCAGAACGGTTTTCTGATGCACCTGCTGGGCAATGGCCTTCAAGCCTTGCGGACCGTGGAACACCGCATACATCGAGGCCATGACCGCCAGCAGCACTTGGGCTGTGCAGATGTTGGAGGTGGCCTTTTCGCGGCGGATATGCTGCTCGCGCGTCTGGAGCGACAGGCGATAGGCACGGTTGCCGCGCGAATCCACAGATACGCCGACAAGGCGGCCCGGCATGGAACGCTTGATGGCGTCCCTGACGGCCATATAGGCGGCGTGCGGGCCACCATAGCCGACAGGAACACCAAAGCGCTGGCTGGAGCCAATGGCAATATCGGCACCCATTTCACCGGGGGATTTCAGCAACAGCAGCGCCAGCGGGTCAGCCGCCACGGCTGCAATGGCTTGCGCATTGTGCAGGGCGTTGATCAGCGGGGTAAAATCGCTGACATGGCCATGCGTGCCGGGATATTGAAACAGCGCACCAAACACTTCGCCGGGGTTGAGATCGGTGAAGGGATTGCCGACCACGACCCCCCAGCCCAAAGGCTCGGCGCGGGTTTGGATGACGGCAATGGTCTGCGGATGGCAATTGGCATCGACAAAGAAGGCCTTGGCCTTGGATTTTGCAACGCGCTCCGCCATGGCCATGGCTTCCGCAGCAGCGGTTGCCTCATCCAGCAAGGATGCGTTGGCAACGTCCAGCCCGGTCAGATCGCAGATCATGGTTTGGAAGTTGAGCAGCGCTTCCAAGCGACCTTGGGAGATTTCCGGCTGGTAGGGCGTATAGGCGGTGTACCACGCCGGGTTTTCCAGAATATTGCGCTGGATGACCGGCGGCGTGATGGTGCCGTAATAGCCCTGACCGATCAGCGAGGTCAAAGCCTTGTTTTTGTTTGCGGTTTCGCGCAGCTTGTCCAGCGCTTCGCGCTCGCTCATGGCCTTGCCCCACACCAGCGGTGCGGATTGGCGAATGGAGGCGGGAACGGTTGCTGCAATCAGCCCGTCAAGGCTGTCATAGCCCACGACCTTCAGCATCTCGTCCATTTCAGCCGGAGAGGGGCCGATGTGGCGACGATTGGCAAAATCGTAGGGCTGGTAATCGGTAAACTGGAATTCTGTGGGCGTGGTCATGCGATCAGCTCGTTGTAAGCGGCTTCGTTCAGGAGGGTTTCGGCGTCAGTAGGGTTGGCAAGCTTCAGCTTGAAGAACCAGCCAGCGCCACGCGGATCGGAATTAACCAGCGATGGATCATCGACAATCGCCTGATTGATCTCAGTCACTTCGCCATCCAGCGGACAATAGACGTCGGACGCTGCCTTGACGCTTTCAACCGTTGCGGCCTGACCGTCTTTTGCAAAGGTGCTACCGACTTCTGGCAGCTCTACAAACACCAGATCGCCAAGCTGTTCGGCAGCGTGGGCGGTAATGCCAACCGTGGCGACATCGCCTTCAATTTGCAGCCATTCATGTTCAGAGGTGAATTTCAACATGGGTCTCTCCGGAGATTTAGCGTTTGTAGGTGGGTGTAATGAAGGGCAGGGTGGCGACGGCAACAGGCAGATATTTACCGCGCACTTCTGCAAAAAGCTGGGTGCCAACACTGGCGTGGTCGGCAAGGACGTAGCCCATGGCAACGGGGCCTTCGACAGTCGGTCCAAAGCCGCCAGACGTGACTTCGCCAACCTCAACCTTGCCCTCGGCGTCCGTAAACAGCTTGCAATGGCCGCGCACGGGGGCTTTGCCTTCCGGCTTCAGGCCAACGCGGCGGCGGGCAGGGCCGTTTGACAGCTCGGCCAGTATGCGCTCAGCACCCGGAAAACCGCCTTCGCGATCACCGCCAGCGCGGCGGGCTTTTTGAATGCCCCATTCAATCGCGCCTTCCACCGGGCTGGTGGTGGTATCAATGTCGTTGCCATAGAGGCAAAGGCCAGCTTCCAGCCGCAGGGAATCACGGGCACCAAGGCCAATCGGCTGACAATCCGGATGATCCAGCAGCACTTTCGCCAGCGCTTCGGCCTTATCTGCTGGCACGGAGATTTCGAAACCATCCTCGCCGGAATAGCCGGAGCGGGAGACAATGCAGAGCGTATCCAGAAGCGGAATTTCGCGCACATCCATGAATTTCATGCCGGAGACACCAGCCCAAAGCTCACCAAGAACAGCTTCAGCACGCGGGCCTTGCAGCGCCAGAAGGGCGCGATCATCAAGAACCTCAATGGTGCAGGCATCCGCAAGATGCGCCCGCATATGGGCAATATCGGCATCCTTACAGGCCGCATTGACCACCACAAACAGATGATCGCCGCGATTGGTGATCATCAGATCATCGAGAATGCCGCCTTCAGCATTGGTGAAGAAACCATAGCGCTGGCGACCTTCTTTGAGGGCCAGAATATCCACCGGAACCAGTGTTTCCAGCGCAAGCGCCGCATCTTCCACCTTGCCGGATTTTGGCTTCAGCAGAACTTGCCCCATGTGGGACACATCAAACAGGCCAGCGTTGGCGCGGGTGTGCAAATGCTCTTTCAACACGCCTGCGGGATATTGCACCGGCATGTCATAGCCAGCAAAACCCACCATGCGGGCACCAAGCGACAGGTGAAGATCATAAAGGGGGGTGCGTTTGAGGGCGAGATGGTCGTCCAAGAGGCGTCTCCACTGTCATGCGCAGCGCGCATAGGCTCAAATTCAGGCACGGCTGTGCCGGTTCATGAGCCCCCTCTGTCCGTTTGCCTGAGATTGTTATCCCTTCGGCGCGGCCTGATTTTGCAATCAAACCTCTCTCCAGAGTGCAGTTTACGCCTTGTGGTCCGTTTGCCTGAGAGTTTCCGGGGCGGTTGCTCCTTCGGCACCGGACTGAACCGGATTCTCCCTACAAGGTGATGGCGCAATTATCCGGAGTGGGGGGCGCTTGGCAAGTGCCACCGGTCGTTCTAAGCCAAATTTTTGTCGCAGCGTTGCGCGGTTTGATCCAAGGCAAATGCACGTGCAAAGACAGTGATAAAGCAATATAATTATACAGCCTGCGGAAAGGGAGCAGGGCGCAGACGCCTCTTGCTTTCCCTCGCCAATTCGCTCAGGTTCCAGAAAAATTGCTTATCGGCGCAACGGAGATTACCGCCGGGAGGCTTGGGAGAGAGGAAGACAATAATGACCAAAACATTTTTAGCCTCAGCCATTGTCATCATGCTTGCCGCCGGCGGCGTCGCGGCACAAGAGATGGATCATGCCGCCATGACGGCACAGGGTGAGACGGCTGCGCCCGCACAGGCGATTACCGCGACACTGGGATCTCTTAAGATCAGCGATGGCTATTTGAAAGCAATGATCCCGGGACAGCCGATTGGCGGCGGTTTTGTGACGATCACCAATAACGGCCCCGTAGAAGATAAGCTGATCGCAATCTCGTCACCGCGTGCCACGCGGGCGGAATTGCATGAAATGGTCATGCAAGGCACGATCATGAAAATGCGAAAAATACCAGATGGTTTTGTCATTGCCCCAGGAGCCACATTGAAAATGGAACCGGGCGGTTACCATCTGATGTTCATGGGTGTGCAGATGCCCTTTAAGGCGAACCAGACTGTACCGGTAACGCTAACCTTCGAGAAGGCTGGCAAGCTCGAACTGGCGATGCCGGTGATGACGATACGCGGCAGGTAAAACGCCGCGCCAAAGGACGCGGCGCCAATTCATTTCGATAATGGTTTGATTTCGTTCACCATTCGAGACCTGTCGGCTTGTTTTTTTGGAACACTCACATCAACCGGTTCCGGCATCGACATTTGGCCCATCTTGTTGCCCCGGCAGAGTTCCGCTGCCGGGTGTTTTCTCCCGGTCGATCAAATGTTCCTTGGAATGCGGTCCGGCTGGAAGATTATCAGCCGCTTGTCCGGTGTTGCCAGACTTCGTTCCGGCAGGAATTGGTTTTTCCGTGTGTTCGACAGCGTTACGGGCTTTAGCGTCGTTATGCATCGCGAACCTCCTTTATGCAGCATCATCCCTTGGACCAGATCGGTTGAGGGCATCATGCGCCAGGTCTATACGCTGCATTCTGTAACTCATGCGCACTTGCGCCCAACAGCATGCAGCGTCGATGACAAACGCGGAATGTCTGATGTTGTTCCGGTAGGGGTGTATCGGGCACTTGGAACGCGAAGCTCGGTCTTAAGCTTTCAGGCTTGGTTACGCTTTGAGACCGGCGTCCTCGGATTCCTGGTAGGCCTGTTTGGTTTCTTCCAGGCTGGCGCGGGGATGTTTGTTTTCACCCGCCTTCATGAAGTGCAGGCCGATGGCCGAGCTATCCCGCAGGGTTTCGATGGCCGTGCGGTTAATGCTTTGCGTCTTGGCAAGTTCTTTCTTGACGCTGATCTGCCGGCTGATCTGTTCGACATAGGTTGAGCGGCCTGGTTTTTGCACCGGCTTCAACGTATCGGAAATGTAGCCAGCCGTGGTGGCCGAAACCGAAAGGACTTGAACCATGGCACTCACATGATCTGTTTAGCTGTTGCCATTTCATCACTACAAATTCTATCGTGCCTTAAATAAATGAATCGCATTTTAAAGAACGACCGGATTCAAGCGATTTATGTTGAGAAAAACATGCCGGGAAAGCTGTAAACTGCGTTGATTTTTTCTTTGCCCGTTCCGCCGGGTGACGCACAAAGGGATGCAGGAAAGAAGCGAGGCCCGGAAAACGATGAAAGACATGATATATGTCGCCCTTGGCGGCGCGGTTGGGTCGGTGTTGCGATATTGGATCGGCATCGTCACAATCAGGCTATTCGGTCCGTTTCTTCCCTGCGGTACGTTTTCGGTCAATCTCATCGGGTCTTTCTGCATCGGTTTGTTTGCCGAAATGATTGCCCGCAAGTTTGATGCGTCAGCCGATCTGCGCATGCTGCTGATCACCGGTTTGCTCGGCGGCTTCACCACGTTTTCGGCCTTCATGCTGGATACGGTCAGTCTGGCGGAACGCGGCGACCTTCTTTGGCCAGTCTCTTATGTGGCTGCCAGTATCGGCTTAGGCATTGGCGCTGTGTTTGCGGGACTTGCCGTTGGTCGCTGGCTTTTCTGATGGCTTTTCGGATTCCGGGGTTTTTTCGCAATCGCGGTTTCACACGGGCGCAGAAATGGGGTAAAGCCAGCCCATAGAGTTTGTCAGGGAAACGTGGAAACCGGTTTTCCCGAAAAGACAAACGAAAACAAAAAAAGCTAGAATCTGTCTGGTTCAGTATGAACCTGACAAACTCTAAGTGAATTGACAGGGTTTGGCGCGCGCGCGCCCAAGGGAACGAAAGACGTCCTTATGGCAGGCATAGAACACATTACCGTCGGTCCAGACGAGGCGGGCATGCGCCTCGACCGCTGGTTCAAGATCCACTATCCGGGCCTCGGCTTCGGTCCCTTGCAAAAGCTGATGCGCTCCGGCCAGGTCCGCGTCGATGGCGGCCGGGTGAAAACCGATGCCCGCGTGCAGCCCGGCCAGGTGGTGCGTGTGCCGCCGATGGATGTTGATGCCAAGACGCCGAAATCCGGGCCGATTGCCTCCCATGATCTGAAACATGCTGGCGACGGTGAATTGCTGGCGCGCATGCTGTTGCATGAGGATGAAAAAGTCTTCGTCCTGAACAAGCCAGCCGGTCTGGCCGTGCAGGGCGGCTCCGGCCTCAATCGCCATATCGACCAGATGCTCGAAGCCTGGACCAGCAAGAAGGGCGAAAAGCCGCGTCTCGTGCATCGCCTCGACCGCGATACGTCAGGCGTGCTCGTCGTCGCCCGCACCCGTGGCGCCGCCCAGAAACTGACAGCAGCGTTTCGTGAGCGCGACACCAAGAAGACCTATTGGGCGCTGGTCAAGGGCGTGCCGCGCAAGCATGACGATAAGATCTCCACCTGGGTGGTCAAAGAACAGACCGAAGACGGCGACCGCATGCGCATCGCCCGCCACGGCGAAGACGGCGCCGATCACGCCGTTTCCTATTACCGTGTGCTGGAAACAGCGGCGCAAAGCCTCGCCTGGCTGGAAATGGAGCCCTATACGGGCCGTACCCATCAGCTGCGCCTCCACGCCCTGCATATCGGCCATCCGATCATCGGTGATCCGAAATATTATATCGACGATCCCAACTGGGATTTCCCCGGCGGCGTCCAGAAGCGGCTGCATCTGCATGCCCGCCATATCGATATTCCCCATCCCGATGGCGGCCGCCTGCGCATCACTGCGCCCTTGCCGCCGCATATGGTGCAGACCTGGAACCTTCTGGGCCTCGACATGGAAAATGGCGGAGATTTTTAGAAAGATCGCTTGTAATGGATGCCGTTGCTAACTACCTCATTCCTTTATTCTTAGTCGGATTCTTAATCTATGGATTTGTTTCGATTCGTGGGCGTCAAGGGAAAGCCATAGTCTTGACCGAACAGCACATGCAAGCTTTGCGGGAAAATTCCGAGGCGCTACGGGAAAATTCAACGCTATTACGGCAGGTTTTAGCATCTAAGGAGCAGGACAAATGAAACTGGTCCTGTTCGATTGCGACGGCACCTTGATCGACAGCGCGGGGACCATTCACGAGAGCATGCGCCGTACGTTTCTTGCTTTCGGCAAGCCGGAGCCGACGCTTGATGCGACCAAAAGCATCATGGGCCTGACGCTGGACATCGCCATCGCCCGCATCGACGGCAAGCAGCATGTCGATGACGAAGCTATGGCCATGCGGGACCATTACAAATCACTGTTTACCGAGGTGCGCCAAGCACCGGGCTATAGCGAACCGCTATTTGACGGTATTCGAGCATTCATCGAGCGGCTGGCTGCGGAAGACGAGATCCTGATTGGGGCCGTGACCGGCAAATCCCGGCGCGGCTTGAATTATGTTCTCGACGCCCACGGCTTTCAGTCCTATTTCGCCGTGTCGCGCACGGCGGACGATTGCCCGTCCAAACCGCATCCGGCCATGGTGACGGAGTGCTGCGATGAAACCGGCATGGATTTGAAAGACACCGTGGTGATTGGTGACGCGATCTACGATATGCAAATGGCCAGAAGCGCCGGTGTCAAGGCGATCGGTGTCAGTTGGGGCAGCGCCAGCACCGATCAGTTGAAGGCCAGCGGTGCGCATTTCGTCGTAGACCGGGCCGACGCGCTTCTTGCCCATATTTTGTGAGTGACCATCATGCGTGATATTTTCGAGGGCTTGACGCCTGAATTGAGTGATCCCGATCCGGTGCGCCGGGCGCAGATCCAGATGAAAAAGCCCTTGCCAAAGCGCTTCTATCAAGACGTGACCATTGCAGCAGGGCAGGACGGTCATGCGGTGCTTCTGGATGGCAAGGCGGTCAAGACGCCGGCCCGCAACGCCCTCGTGCTGCCGACAGAGCCTCTGGCTGCTTTGGTTGCTGCCGAATGGCATGCGCAGGCTGAGGTGATTGACCCCGCGACGATGCCGGTCACCCGGCTTGTCAATACGGCGCTTGATGCTGTCAGCGCCAATACACAAGAGGTGCTGGATGATATCGTCCGGTTCTGCGGCAATGACATGCTGTGCTACCGGGCCGATGCGCCTCAGGAACTGGTGGAGCGTCAGAGTGTTAAATGGGATCCGGTTTTGGACTGGCTTGCCGAGACGCATGGCGCACGGGTTCTTCAGACCAGCGGCATCATTCATCAACCGCAGCCATCAGAGGCAGCCGAGGCTTTCGAGCGGGCATTGCAGCGGTACCGCGATGGTGTGGCGCTCGCCAGCCTGCACGTGATGACGACGCTGACGGGGTCCGCTATCCTGGCGCTGGCGCTGGCCGATGGCCATCTGAGCCTGCTTGAAGCCTGGGATCTCGCCCATCTGGATGAAAACTGGACAGATGAGCACTGGGGCAGCGATATGGAAGCAGAAGCGCGCAGCGCGGCGCGTTTCGTAGACATGCAGGCCGCCCATGATGTGTTGAGGGCTGCTCGCGCTTGAGCCGATATAGTGTTTCAGCTTGCCTTTTTGGATTTCACTGGCGGTGCGACCATCTTTACGGATGATTCCGCCAGGCCATGGTGGCCTTCCATATCGACGATCAGATGCCAATGGGCTTGCTCGGGAACGACGATTTTGACCGGGGCTTTCTTCGCGACGCCGCCCGCAAATTTGTAATCCAGCCCTTCCTTGAAGCGTTGGAAATTGCTGGCGGTCATCAGTCGGACGTTGTTGATGGCATTCAACTGGACTTCCAGAATGGTGCCCGCCCGCAATTCCTTCAGATCGTAATGAGTGAACCGAAAGCTCGGTTTGGTCATGATGGGCCTCCTCCCGCATGAGGCATGATTGTGTGGTTATCGCGGCCGTTGCGCGAAGCGTGTCTGCATGCTGCCATGACGATTTAAAATCGTATAATCGATCCAAAAATCCCGAAAGAGCCATGGCTTTTAAGTCCCGTTAAAATAAAACAGGATCATTAAGGAAATCCTAGATGAATGATCGGGAACTTATCGGTTCGTCACTCGTTCGTCAGTGGGGCTGATGTGAGGGTTTCGACCCCCCTACGGAGCCGGATCGTTGGTCCCCAACCTATGGTTACCCCGCCCAGGCTATGCCGGGCGGGGTTTTTCATGGCTATTCAGGTCCATTCCCTGGAGGTTTGGAGTCATTGCGCGCCGCTCACACTGCTTCTCTGTCGATATGGGAGGTTTTTTTCGTATCCGGCATCACGGCATAGACAATCAGCGAGACCGCAATACATCCTGACACATACCAGTAGAACCAGCTCTCATGGCCAGCCTGCTTGAACCATAATGCGACATATTCGGCTGTGCCACCGAAGATCGACACGGTGAGAGCGTAGGGCAGGCCGACGCCCAGCGCCCGAACCCCGGTTGGAAACAATTCCGCCTTCACCACCGCGTTGATGGCGGTATAGCCGGAGACGATGACCAGCGCCGCGATGATGATGAAAAAGGCTTCCAGCGCATTGGAGGCGGTGCTCAGTGTGGTCAGAAGCGGCACGGTGCAAAGCGTGCCGAGTACGCCGAACGCGATCAAGATCGGTCTGCGGCCAATCTTGTCTGATAAGAATCCGACGAGTGGCTGAAGGCACATGTAGAAAAACAGCGCACCTGCCGAGACCAGTGTGGAATCGTCCTTGCTGAGATGTACGGTGTTAACAAGGAATTTCTGCATATAGGTCGTATAGGTGTAGAAGGCGACAGTGCCGCCCAGGGTCAGGCCAATGACGGTGAAAACCTGCCTTGGATATTTCATCAGTTCGCGCAGCGGATTGGTCCGCACCTGTTCCGCTGACCGCTGGAACTGTTCGGTTTCGGCCATGTTGCGGCGTAAGAATAGGGCGATAATCGCCAAGCCGCCGCCGATGACGAAGGGAATGCGCCAGCCCCAGGCTTCGAGTTCCTCACCGGTCAGCAGCAGTTTTTGCAGCAGCAACAGGACCAGAATGGCGCAAAGCTGCCCGCTGATCAGCGTCACATATTGGAAGCTGGAATAAAAGCCACGCCGCTCTTTCGTCGCCATTTCAGAAAGATAGGTGGCGCTGGTGCCGTATTCTCCGCCCAGGCTGAGGCCCTGCAACATGCGGGCCAGCATCAGGATGGCGGGGGCGGCATAACCGATCGTCGCAAAGCCCGGCGTTACCGCAATCAGCAGCGACCCGAAACACATCAGCAGGACTGAAAGCGTCAGCGCGGATTTGCGCCCCTTGCTATCGGCATAGACTCCAAAAAACCAACCGCCGACCGGCCGCATGATAAAGCCGACAGCAAAGATACCGGCACTGTTGAGCAATTGCGCAGTCGGATCGCTATTTGGGAAAAAAGCAGGCGCAAAATATAGGGAAAAGGCGGAATAGACGTAAAAATCGTAATATTCGACCATATTGCCGATGGAGCCGCTGAAAATGGAGCGCAGTCGGCGCGCCATATCACTGCTATTTTCACCTGCCGGTGGTGCGCTTTGTCTCTCTGCCATATTGCTTCCTCACCTGTTCCGATTCTCTTCCCTATAGCGGGTTGCATGATTCGAGATTCATCCAATATGCCATAGGTTGTTGTTTTGCCGTGTCTTTTTCCCTAAACCGCTACCCGCTTTCGGGAGACATGTTTTAACGGACAAAACCGTTGCACGGTCAGATGGCACCTCGCAAGACGGGAATTCTTTAAAATTGTGGTTGTCGTTGCGGTGTGGTTCCTCGCTCGAATTGCAGTTCCAGCTTTCCTTTAATTGGTTCCGGTTTGAGAAATTTTGCAGTACAGCGTCTTTGGCTCGCGCTCTTTGCCCGTGTTCTTGGGTCGTTGCAGTGCAGGCACGGCATAATATGCGAACCGAATGGGGTTCTCGACGTTATGCCTGGTCAAGGCTTGCCGCGCTGCCGGTACATGACTGTTTCTGCTTTCATCCGTCACGGATAAGGCCTCTGTGACGGAGAAAATCATGCTGATTATCCTGCTGCTCAAGGGCATTTTGCTCGGCATTGCCGTGGCCGCACCGATTGGGCCAATCGGCACGCTCTGCATCAACCGCACCATGGAGCGCGGATTCTGGCATGGAGTCTCCGCTGGGCTTGGAGCTGCCATTGGCGACATGGTCTTCGCCATTGCCGCCGCAGCGGGCTTTGCCGCCATGCAGGATCTGCTGGCTGAAATATCGATGCCGCTGAAACTGGTCGGCGGCACGCTTATACTGCTGATTGGTATCCGCATGCTTGAAGCGCGGCCACCGCGACCGGCAGCACAGATCAAGGCCAGCGATTTTATCCGCACCACCATTTCCACCTTCGGGCTGACCATTACCAATCCTGCGACGATCTTCGGTTTCGCAGCGCTATTTGCAGGCGCGGGTCTCGCCGATACCGGCGATGTCAGTCCGTTCTTTCTGGTGGCAGGGGTGTTTCTCGGGTCGCTGATCTGGTGGTTTGCGCTGTGCGGCGCTGTCGTCTGGCTGAAAAGCCGATTGCCTGACCATTTCACGATCTGGGTACAACGCGGCTCCGCCGTTCTGCTGATCGGCTTCGGCCTGATTTCGCTCGGCCTTGCCGCCCGGCAATATTGGGGTGGGTGAGGGCGAGCATTTCCAGGAAAAGTGTGTAGCGGTTTTCCGTCCGGAAATGCGTAGAATAAAGAGCATTTCCAGGAAAAGTGGAGCCCGGTTTTCCGTTCGGAATGCTTTAGTCGCGTTTGACGCTCATCAGCATGTCCCACATGTCGGCGCCGGTCTCGAACACTTTCGCATTGGCGGCAAACCCATTTTCGGCACCGATCATGTCGGTTATCTCACGCAAAGGATCGACATTCGGCGCGTCCTGCGTCACGGGCGCGTCAGTGGATCGGCTTGTGGTTGCTACGACGCCTGAGCTACTGGCTGAAAGATTGGTGTTCAGCCGCTGATATCCGGGCGTATCGGCATTGGCAATATTGCTGGCAACATTGCTCAGGCGTGTCTGTTGGGCCAGCATGCCTGATGTCGCCGTGTTCAAAATACCGGAAATGCTCATCTCATCCGTCCTTGCAGCGTGAATGACAAGGTGTAGCGGAAGCGGTTTACCGAAGGCTGAACGGGCAGGCTTAACAATAGGATAGCGGCTGTCTCAAGCTGATACGGTTGTGATCTTAACAGCATCAAGCTCAGATCAGCCGCAGGCCTTTCAGGCTGGCATGGCCCTGTTTGCCGATGATCACATGGTCATGCACGGTGATGCCGAGCGGTTTTGCCGTATCGATAATAGTTTTGGTCATCTCAATATCGGCCCGGGATGGGGTCGGATCACCGCTTGGATGGTTGTGAACGAGGATAATGGCCGTGGCGGATAATTCGAGTGCGCGTTTGACCACTTCGCGCGGATAGACGGGCGTGTGGTCAACTGTGCCTCGGCCCTGCACTTCATCGGCAATCAGCGTATTGCGCTTGTCGAGAAACAGGATGCGGAACTGTTCGGTGGTTTCATAGGCCATGGCCGCGTGGCAATAATCGATCACGCTCGACCAGGAGGACAGGATCTGCTTGCCCTTCAACTCGCTTTTCAGCATCCGCTGCGCTGCCGATGAAATCAGCTTCAAATCAAGCGCCACGGCCTCGCCGACACCTTTCACCTCCTGAAGCAGGCTGTGCTTTGCGCCAAATACCCCCGCAAGGCTGCCGAACCGGTCCAGCAGGGCCTTGGCAATCGGTTTGGTGTCGCGCCTTGGGATCAGCCGGAAGAGCAGCAGTTCCAGCACTTCGTAATCGGCCAGCGCCTCATCGCCCTTTTCCTTGAACCGCAGGCGCAATCGTTCCCGGTGGCCATGGTAATGTTCCGGCTGCTTGGCGCTGGTGTCCGGCGCCTTTTTCATCGCCTTCGGCTTCTGGACCTGTTCGGCGAAAAAGCCGCGCTCGTCCTCTTCGTAATCGAAACTCTCGTCCTGTTCCGGCAGGAAGGACGGGGAGGCGGTTTCGTCGGCGTTAGGAAAGCGCGGCGGCTTGTTCATTGCTCAGCCTTGCAAGGGAGGCAGGCCCGGACGGTCCAGCCCGGCAGGCGACAGTGTGAAGATTTCGCAGCCGGACGAAGTAACGCCGACGGTATGTTCATACTGCGCCGTCAACGACCGGTCGCGGGTAACAGCGGTCCAGCCATCGGCCAACACCTTCACATGCGGCTTGCCCAGATTGATCATCGGCTCGATGGTGAAGATCATGCCCTCGCGTATTTCCGGGCCTTCGTCGGGCCGTCCGTAATGCAGGATATTCGGGCTGTCGTGAAACAACTGGCCAACCCCGTGTCCGCAGAAATCCCGCACCACGGAACAGCGTTGCGCCTCGGCAAAGCTTTGGATGGCGGCACCAATTGCACCCGTTCGCGTTCCCGGCCTGACGACCTCTATGCCCCGCATCAGGCATTCATGGGTAACTTCGAGCAGACGTTCGGCGGCCCGCTTGATTTCGCCGACCGGATACATTCGGCTGGAATCGCCGTGCCAGCCATCCACCACATAGGTCACGTCGATATTGACGATATCGCCTTCGCGCAACGGTTTGTCGTCAGGAATACCGTGGCAGACGACATGGTTGATCGAGGTGCAGACCGAATGCCGATAGCCGCGATAATTCAGGGTTGCAGGCAGAACGCCGTTATCCATGCCAAAATCGAAGACAAACCTGTCGATTTCATTGGTGGTAACGCCAGGCTTCACCATCGGGGCCAAGGCGTCCAGGCAGCGGGCTGTGACCTGGCAGGCCTTGCGCATCGCTTCGAAAGCATCCGCGCCATAAAGACGGATCGCACCAGTGTTTTTGAGCGGCGCGGTAGCCGCGTCGATGTAATTTACCATTCCATTATCATCCCGCAATCAATTTCAGTTTTTTACATACCGCAGGCAAAGGTTGTTCGTCCATCACGATCCGCAGAGTACGATCAATTCTTAACCGCTTCCGGTCTGCTATACCCAGATCATCTTCACTCGCTGTCAGGATCAGTCGCCCGTTGCAGGAAGGCACGGGCCGCGCCACTGATGCGCCTCTCACGGTGGCGAAGGGCGGTGAAGTGACGAACTGGGAGCGGGATCGGAGCAATTTGCAATGCGCCGCTTGCGACTAACGCTTGCACTGCCGACCGGGACAGCGCGCTGGCGCAGCCGCCCGCCCCAAGCGCCGATAGCACCGCTTCATTGGATGGAAAGGTCAAGGCCACGGTCAGCGATGACGGCTCTATCTCCATGGCCTTCAATGCCTGCTCGAAATAGGCGCGCGTGCCCGAACCCATTTCTCGCAAAATCCAGGGCGTGGCCAGAATCGCCGCTGGCAGGTCCGCGGCAGGATCTGCCAGCGGATGGCCACAGGGGACGACGATGACCATTTCGTCTTGCGCGACCACCAGGTGGGTCAATGTCTCCGAGGGTATCTCGGCCTCGACAAAGCCCAGTTCCGCTTTGCCTGTCTCCACGGCGTCAGCGACGGAGGCCGAATTGCCGATGGTCAGAGCCAGTTCGATATCCGGATGGAGGGCGTGAAACTGCATCATTTTGCGTGGCAGCCAATGGCTGGCCACCGTCTGGCTGGCATGGATGGTCAGCTTGCCCCGGCTTAATCCACCCAGTTCGGCCAGCACCAATGCTGCATGGTTCGCTGCATCAAGCGTTGCGCGAGCCTCATCGATAAAGATCCGGCCTGCCTGGGTAAGCTCAATACCCCTTCCAACCCGGTCAAACAGCAGGACATCATGATTGATCTCCAAGGCGCGGATGGCCGCGCTGACGGCGGACGGCGTCAGGCCGATTGCCTCTGCCGCCCGAGTGACATGCTGACGCTCGGCAACGGCAAGGAAAATGGTCAATTGCTCAAGCGTCATGGTCATCTCGATTGTGAAATTATTCTGCATGAAATGTAGTCAATTATGCGTTGGAATAAAATGAATTCTCCATGCAAAACAGGCCAACCGATGGAAAGGTTTGAAAATGCGCCTGTTTCGCCCTGTTATTTCGCTCGTACCTGGGATTGTCCTGTCCAGTGCTGTCGCTTTGGGAGGCTATGCTCTCGCCTTTACGGTTCAGCGTGTCACAGGGCGGATGCCTGTCGATGCCCTGGTCTGGTGCATTTTACTCGGCACCCTGATCAAAAGCCTGTTTGTCCTGCCGCCAGTCGTGAACAGGGGCATTCACCTCTGCGCGAAAACCGTGCTGGAACTTGCCATTGTCCTGTTGGGCGCATCGGTCAGCCTTGGGCAGATCGCCGGAAGCGGGTTCACCCTGATAGCTTTTGTGATTGCCGTGCTCTGTTGCGGTCTGGTCAGCAGTTATGCGATTGGGCGTGTTATCGGATTGCCACATCCGCTAGCGCTGCTGGTTGCCTGCGGCAACTCCATTTGCGGAAATTCGGCGATCATGGCGGCAGCCCCGGTGATTGGCGCCGATGCCGACGAGGTTGCTTCGTCCATTGCCTTTACAGCCGTGCTTGGCATTCTCGTGGTGCTTCTGCTGCCGCTGGTGGCTTTTCAAGCCGGTCTGGACCCCCGCCACTACGGAATTCTGGCGGGCATGACGGTCTATGCCGTTCCGCAAGTGCTTGCAGCCACTGCGTCCTTCGGGCTGGTCAGCCTGCAAATTGGCACGCTGGTCAAACTGATCCGGGTGATGATGCTGGGGCCTGTTCTGCTCGGACTGGGCCTGCTGGGATTGGAGATGAGTGCCAGAGGTATGGAAATGGGGTCCGGGTTTAAAAATGAGCGTAAGTTCTCCTTTGCCCACTTGGCGCCCTGGTTCATCATCGGTTTTCTGGCATTGATGGTGGCTCGATCCCTGGATGTCCTGCCGCATGGTCTGCTGGAGCCGTCGCAGCATTTGTCGGGTTTTCTCACCACCCTGTCCATGGCGGCACTTGGTCTTCAGGTTGATCTGCGCAGCCTGCTTGCGTCCGGGGGCAGGGTACTGGCGGCGGGAAGCCTTTCCATTCTGGCCTTGGGGGCGATTGCGCTGACGGCCATTCATTTCATGGTGTAGTCAGGCGCACTGGAACGCTGCAAGACGGAATGATCCCGCCCGGTGTGATCGCGCATTTCACCGCATAGGCTTCGACGCTTTGGCTTATGGCGGCGGTAAAGGCCCGTCCGTAGGCGGGGTCGAGATCGGCGCAGATCGCCAGGGCATCGCAATCCTGCCGCTGGATCACATAGAGCATCGCCGCCCGCTTGCCTGCCGCCACCAGCTTGGCCATTTCGGTCAAATGTTTCGCGCCTCTGGTGGTGACGCTATCTGGAAATTCCGCCAATCCGGTTTCCCGGATGAAATGGACGTTCTTCACCTCAACATAGCAATCCGCTTTGCCAGGACCCGACAACAGCAGGTCGATCCGGGAGTTCTCGCCATAGCGCTGCTCGGTGCGGATCTGCGGATAGTGTAAGAGATCGCTGACCAAACCGGCGCGGATCGCCTCGTGAGCCAGACGGTTGGGAAGGCTGGTATTGACGCCAACCAATGTTCCATCGGCTTCGATCAACTCAAACCCATAGCGATATTTCCGTCCCGGCTTTTCGCTTTGCGAGAGGTAAATGCGTGAGCCGGGCGTGGTCAGCCCGCGCATTGAGCCGGTATTGGCGCAAAAACCGGTAATTTCGCTGCCGTCTTCCAACACCGCGTCGAAAAGAAAGCGTTTGTAGCGGCGCACCAGCGTGGCCGCGACCAGTGGCGGATCGAAAATCATGGCGTTTCTATCGTTCGGCTAATCTTTATACCGAGGCTCTGACATGCTCACGCATCCTCGCCTCGAAGAGATTGCAAATATCTCAAATGCATCAGAGGCTTGAGATATTTGCAAAAAGAATACGAAGAGTCATTTTAAATGAGTCTTCGTATCAGACCCGCTCCAGCACGTAAGAGCCCGGCGCATCCCCTATGGCATTCAGTGCTGTGCCGCCCGGTTTGCGGGCCGCCACGCGGCGTTTGTCCAATCCTTCGATCCATTTCTGCCAATGCGGCCACCAGGAGCCGGGGGTTTCCTCGGCCCCGGCCACCCAATCCTCGAAGGTGCCTTCTGGCTTGCCATTGGTCCAGAACTGGTATTTGCGCTTATCGGGCGGATTGACCACGCCGGCGATATGGCCGGATCCGCTCATCACATAGGTGACGGGACCACCGAAGCAGGCCGATCCGACAAACACCGATTTTGCCGGGGCGATATGGTCTTCCTTGGTGGCGAGATTGTAGATCGGGATTTTCACGTCTTTCAGTGACAGGGTCTTGCCATCCAACTGCATCTTGCCGCGCGCCAGATTGTTTTCCAGATAGCAATTGCGCAGATAAAACGAGTGATTGGCCGCCGCCATCCGGGTCGAATCGGCATTCCAGTACAAGAGATCGAAGGCGGTCGGGTCCTGACCCTTCAGGTAATTGTTGACGAAATAGGGCCAGATCAGCTCGGACGAGCGCAGCATGTTGAAGGCCGAGGCCATTTTCGAGCCATCCAGATAGCCCTTCTGCCGCATCTTTTCTTCCAGCCCGCTCACCTGTTCCTCGTCCACGAAGACTTTCAGGTCGCCTGCATGGGTGAAATCCACCTGGGTGGTGAACAATGTGGCGCTGGCAATCCGGCTATTGCCTTCCTTGGCATGCAACGCCATGGCGGCAGACAGCAGAGTGCCGCCAACGCAATAGCCGATGGCATTGACCTTCTTTTCGCCGGTGGCTTTCTCGACGGTGTCGAGGGCAAAATCCACGCCTTCACGAATATAGGACAGCCAGTCCTTGCCCGCATGGCGTTGATCGGGATTGACCCAGGAAATCACGAAGACCGTGTGGCCCTGGTCGACGCAATATTTGATGAAGCTCTTTTCCGGATTGAGATCGAGAATATAGAATTTGTTGATCCAGGGCGGGCAGATCAGCAGGGGCCGCTTCAGCACCTTGTCAGTGGCGGGTTCGTATTGAATGACCTCGCAGACATCGCTCTGGGCGACGACCTTGCCCGGCGTCAGCGCCATATTGGTGCCTAGCGCGAATTTGCTGGTGTCGGTCTGGCGCATCCGCAATTCACCCTGACCGGCGGCCATGTCTTCGGCAAACATTTTCATGCCCTTGACCAGATTGGCGCCGCTAGTGGCGACCGTCTCGCGGTAAAGCTGCGGATTGGTCATGACGAAATTGACCGGCGACAGCGCCGCCGTCATCTGCCGGACGTAGAACAGCGCCTTATGGCGCGCATGCTCATCCAAGCCTTGCGTATTTTCCACCAGTTTCTCAGCCCAGTCGGACAAGACCAGATAGGCCTGGCGCAAAAAATCGAAGAACGGATTGCGCTGCCAGTCGACATCCGCGAATCGCTTGTCCTTGATCGGTTCGGGCGGTGGAGCTGTTTGGGCAGGCATCGAAAGGCGGCTCAAGCTCTTCATCCAGACGCCGAACAGCGAGGTCATCAGATGGGTCTGCGCCTCCAGGCTGCGCTGCGGATCGGTCATCCAGTATTCCGCCACGCCTGACAGGGTCTTGACAAGTTCGACGGCAGGTTCCGCCACCGGATCGACGAGGCCAGTCTTTTCACGCGGCGCGATCCAGGAGGAGGCCGCCTTGCCGAGGTTCTCAAGCGCCTTGGCGAGATTGACGGCCAGCGCTTCGGGGTCCTTGACGATATAGGGATCGATCAGGGACGGGTCGAAACCCATTTGATTGAAACCGGCCTTTTCGGATTCAGAACCGTCAGCGTTGTTTGCTGTTTTGCTGGTTTTCGGCCCGGTTTCCTGGCTGGTTTCCGGTCCGCGTTCTGGCGCGTCGGACGCGGGATGGGATTGACCGGCGCGACCCTGGTCCTTCGATGCTGTGGTCAATGCCATCTCCCCTTGGCTCTTCTCTTTTTTATATTTGCCTATCCTGCCTGAAAATGACTACAAGTTCCAGACAGATGAAAGGTGTGGGTGTGGTTTGACTCACATGTTTTACAAGGTTTGCGCGTTTTGTCGCAGGTTATTCACGTTTACGTTGTGAAAAGCGTGGGGCGAATAACCACACGGCTTGCGCTGCTGTTTTTCCCGGTGCCGGGCGGATTTGGTTGGGTTTGAATATGGTTTCGATCGTCTCTTTGGTTGGGCAGTCTTCGCGTCTGAAGCCGGCTCTGCGCCTGGCGAAAGCCGGTGCGGTGGGAACTGGCATTCTTTGCCTGCTTGCACTTGCCGGCTGCAACAGCACGCCCGCTTCGCAGTCTGCGGTGCGCCCGGGCCATGTCGATGTGACGGTGACCGACAAGACCGATCCTGCCGCTGCTGCCTATACCACGCCGGATGGTTATCCGGATTTTTCACGGCCCTTGACCGCGGCCAATGTGCAGATGAGCAATGACGAGGCGAAGGATATGGGCAAGCGCCTGTCTTCGCTCTCTTATCTGCGCAAGACCGGGCAGATCAGCCAGGCCGAATATGAGCGCCGCGTCGAGGAAATGCGCAAGCTTGCCAAGACAAACGGACAGGTTAAGGGCCAATAGCAAAAGCCGTACCGCCCGCCTGCAAATAGCCCTTGCCTTGCAGGGCATTTGGCCGCAAAGCAAATGCAATGTGACAGTTGCATTCTGACATGTCGAATGTGCCCGGAACCGATGACCGGGAGGGACAGGGCAGGGTGCGGTTGGCCAAATTCTACCGCGAATCATTGCAATTTGCGGTATTGTCACGGCACCCCGATTTGCCAGATCCGTTTTCGGGGATGCTGCAGTGGAAAACGGATCGTCCGCAAGGCGGGGAGCCTGCGGTTCAACGAGGTCTGAGATGGAAGAGTTTCACAAAGTTCGGCGTCTGCCGCCCTATGTTTTCGAACAGGTCAACCGTTTGAAGGCAAGCGCGCGAGCCGGTGGCGCTGATATCATCGATCTCGGCATGGGCAATCCCGATCTTCCGACCCCGCAGAACATTGTCGACAAGCTGTGTGAGGCCGTGCAGGACCCCCGCACCCATCGCTATTCCTCGTCCAAAGGCATTCCAGGTTTGCGCCGGGCGCAGGCCGCCTATTATGCCCGCCGTTTCAATGTGAAGCTCAATCCGGAAACCCAGGTTGTTGCGACGCTGGGATCGAAGGAAGGTTTTGCCAATATGGCGCAGGCGATCACCGCGCCTGGTGACGTGATCCTTTGCCCCGATCCGACCTACCCGATCCATGCTTTTGGCTTCCTGATGACCGGCGGCGTGATCCGTTCCATCCCGGTCGAGCCGGATGAAACCTTTTTCCCGCCGCTGGAGCGTGCGGTGCGCCACTCGATCCCCAAGCCCTTGGCGCTGATCATCAACTATCCGTCCAATCCGACGGCGCGTGTCGCCTCGCTGGATTTCTACAAGGACGTGATCGCCTTTGCCAAAAAGCATGACTTGATCGTGCTTTCGGACCTCGCCTATTCGGAAATCTATTTCGACGGCAACCCTCCGCCATCGGTATTGGAAGTTCCGGGTGCCATGGATGTCGCGGTGGAGTTCACCTCGATGTCAAAGACCTTTTCCATGCCCGGCTGGCGCATGGGCTTTGCCGTCGGCAATGAGCGTTTGATCGGCGCTTTGGCCCGGGTGAAATCCTACCTGGATTACGGTGCATTCACGCCGATCCAGGTGGCCGCTACCCATGCGCTGAATGGCGATGGCACGGATGTTGCCGAAGTGCGCAATATCTACAAGCGCCGCCGCGACGTGCTGGTCGAAAGCTTCGGCAAGGCCGGTTTCGAGGTGCCGCCACCGGCGGCAACAATGTTTGCCTGGGCAAAAATTCCGGAAAAATTCCGCCATCTCGGCTCACTGGAATTCTCCAAACTACTGGTAGAAAAGGCCGATATGGCGGTCGCGCCAGGCATTGGCTTTGGCGAACAGGGCGATGATTACGTCCGCATCGCGCTGGTCGAGAACGAGCATCGTATTCGCCAGGCCGCCCGCAATCTGAAGCGGTTCCTGTCGACAGCGGACGACACGCTGCACAATGTCGTATCGCTCAACGCCCACCGTTGAGAGTTTTTATCGGAGCGGCCCATTCGTGGCCGCTCTTTTCCGAATATTGAAAAGCATATCAGGATTGTCTCATGGCTGATGCCCTTAAGATCGGCATTGCGGGTCTCGGAACCGTTGGTGCGTCACTGGCGCGTATTTTGCAAACCCGCACCCAAGCGCTTACTGTCGCCTGCGGTCGGCCCATCGCCATTTCGGCGGTCTCGGCGCGCGACAAGACCCGTGATCGCGGCGTCGATCTTGCCGGTGTCGCCTGGTTCGACAGCCCGGTCGAGATGGCTGAAAAGGCCGATATCGACGTGTTTGTCGAGTTGATCGGCGGCGCGGAAGGACCAGCCGAACACTCTGTGCGCGCGGCCCTCGGTTGCGGCGTGCATGTGGTGACCGCCAACAAGGCGCTGCTGGCCCGCCACGGTGTGGAACTGGCCAAGCTGGCGGAAGAAAAGGGCCTCTTGATCAACTATGAAGCTGCTGTCGCGGGCGGTATCCCGGTTATCAAGACGCTGCGCGAATCGCTGACCGGCAATGATTTCTCGCGGATATACGGCATCATGAACGGCACCTGCAATTACATCCTGACCCGGATGGAAAAGGAGGGCCTGAGCTTTGCCGATTGCCTGGCTGAAGCCCAGCGTCTTGGCTATGCCGAGGCCGATCCGACCTTCGATATCGAGGGCAATGATACCGCGCATAAGCTGTCAATCCTGACGACGCTGGCCTTCGGTAGCCAAATTGCCGCAGACGAGATTTATCTCGAAGGCATCAGCAATATTTCCATCGACGACATCCACGCCGCCCGCGATCTCGGCTACCGAATCAAGTTGCTCGGCGTAGCGCAAAAGACCTCCACCGGTATCGAACAGCGCGTCCATCCGACCATGGTGCCGCTCGATTCGGTGATTGCCCAGGTCGATGGCGTGACGAATGCGGTGGCGCTGGAGTCCGATATTCTCGGCGAATTGTTGATGGTCGGCCCCGGCGCCGGTGGCAATGCCACGGCATCCGCCGTGCTGGGCGACATTACCGATATCGCCAAAAGCCGACCCGGCGCGCAGATGGTTCCGGTTCTGGGCCGCCCGGCGCATCTGCTCGAGCCCTATGTTCAGGCTGAGATGACCCGGCATGAAGGCGGCTACTTTATCCGCCTGACCGTGGTCGACCGCACCGGGGTTTTCGCCAGCATTGCGACGCAGATGGCGGAAAACAACATTTCGCTCGAATCGATTGTCCAGCACTCGCAGACATCGTCTGACGCCGATCAAACCAAGACGATCATCCTCGTCACCCATGCCACATTGGAAAAATCCGTGCGCCAGGCCGTTGCCGCCATCAAGGAGGAAGGCTATCTGCTGGGTGAACCGCAAGTGATCCGCATCGAGCGGCCGAAAACAGCTTAGCTCCTGACTGTGGAGCGGCGATAACCGAGTTGCTTCATCAATGCTTGAACCCGCCGACCCGATAGAACGCGCCTTTTTGAATGTCGAGACCTCGGTCAGCGGCCAGCGCTGGGTGTCTCGGCTGGATCAGGCTGGGTTGAACCGGTCGCTGGCGATTGCGCAGGTGCATGGCATTCCCGATCTGGTGGCGCGGGTTCTGGCTGGGCGGGGTGTGGCGGTTGCCGATGCGCAAGCCTTTCTCGATCCGACCATACGCGACCTGATGCCCGACCCTTCCAGCCTGACCGATGGCGATAAAGCTGCGGACCGGCTGGTAGCGGCAATCATGCGCTCTGAGCGCGTGGCAATTTTCGGCGATTATGATGTCGATGGTGCTGCGTCGTCGGCGCTTTTGTGGCGGTTTCTCGCGCATTTCGGTATTGAGGCCGAAATCTATATTCCCGACCGAATTTTCGAAGGCTATGGCCCGAATGCCGCTGCCATCGGTCAGTTGATCGAGCGTGGTGCGCAATTGATTGTCACGGTGGATTGCGGCTCGACAAGCCACGATGCCCTGGAGGAGGCAAAGCGCAGAGGCGTGGATGTGGTGGTGATCGACCATCACCAGATGGGCCAGGACTTGCCTGCCTGCCTGGCGCTGGTCAATCCAAACAGGAGCGACGACCTGTCAGGGCAGGGCCATCTCTGCGCGGCGGGCGTGGTGTTCATGGTGTTGGTGGGAACGCTGCGCAAGCTTCGTGAAGCTGGTCACGGTGCTGCGCGCTCGCTCGATCTGCTGGCCTGGCTGGATCTCGTGGCGCTGGCGACGGTCTGCGATGTCGTGCCGCTGAAGGGGCTGAATCGCGCTTATGTGGTGAAAGGCTTGATTGCCGCCCGTCACCAGCAAAATGCCGGTCTTGCATCCCTTCTGAAGATCGCGGGAATCGGCGGCCCGGTGACGCCCTATCATTTCGGTTTTCTGGTTGGTCCACGAATCAATGCCGGTGGCCGGATCGGCGATGCGGCGCTGGGCAGTCGGTTGCTGACGCTGGACGATGCTGCCGAGGCCGATGAAATTGCCGCCCAATTGGATGATCTGAACCGTCAACGTCAGGCGATGGAAGCGCAGATGCTGGCCGAGGCGGAAGCCGAGGCCATGGCCGAATATGGCACCGGCGAGCGCGCCGCCGTGATTCTCACCGCTCGGGAAGGCTGGCATCCTGGCATCGTCGGACTACTGGCGGCCCGGCTTAAAGAGCGGTTCCAGCGGCCTGCCTTTGCCATTGCCTTCGACGGATCGGGCAAAGGAACTGGCTCTGGGCGGTCCATCGCCGGTTTTGACATGGGTAAGATGGTGCGCGCGGCGGTGGACAATGGCCTGCTGGTTAAGGGCGGTGGCCACGCCATGGCCGCAGGGCTGACGGTAGAGCGCGGCAATCTCGGCAAGGTGCGGGCGTTTTTTGATGAACAGGCGCAGGAAAAGGTCATGGCGCTCTCGGCCATCAGGGCTTTGAAGATCGATGGTGCGGTTGGCGCATCCGGTGCGACGCTTGCGTTGATCGATCTCCTGGAAACCGCTGGCCCCTATGGCTCCGGCCATTCCCAACCGATCTTCGCCATCCCCGCCCACCGCATTCGCGAGTCTCGGCTGATTGGCACCAGCCACGTCAAGGTCACGCTGGAAGCGCCGGATGGCAGCCGAATCGACGGCATTGCCTTTCGCGCCAAGGAAACACCGCTCGGTGATCTCCTGCTTGGTCGTCGCGGTGATGCCGTGCATGTCGCTGGTTGCCTTGGGGCAGAACTCTGGCAAGGCACGCGCCGTATTCAAATCCGTATTCTGGATGCTGCCCCAGCGTTTTGAGCGCGGCGAAAAACGTCACGGCACAGCACTTCGATTAACTTGAGAACGCAAAGCGCACTCTGCGCTTGGCAACGGTATAAACATCAATACGGGGAGGGTTCAGTGGCACGCCCTAGGGGAGTCGAACCCCTCTTTTCAGAATGAAAATCTGACGTCCTAACCGATAGACGAAGGGCGCGTGCTGTGGGCTGCTTATAGGCAGGCGGATGATTCATGGCAAGCGAAAAAATGAGCTTTTTCCGTAGGCTCAGTGATTTTTTTCATGCGATCTATCAGCTGGCTGACCTAAGGTCGCGCAGTCTTTTCCGCTTCAATAAGCAGGATGTAGAAACGAGTTTTCCGGGGAAACGCAGTGGCACGCCCTAGGGGAGTCGAACCCCTCTTTTCAGAATGAAAATCTGACGTCCTAACCGATAGACGAAGGGCGCGTGTTGCGTGCGGCTCTCTTAGTGCGAACCGACTGGAGCTGCAAGCGAATTTTTCAGCTTTGCTGCCGAATTTTCCTCGGCCTGTGGAGAACCGTCAATGCTCCGCGCCCACCCTTCGAAAAGCTGATGTAATGTGCAGTGGTCGAATCCAAACATTTCCATCGTTATCTTTGAAACGATCGTTATTTTTGAAACATGTTGGGGAATGAAGCAGTGGCACGCCCTAGGGGAGTCGAACCCCTCTTTTCAGAATGAAAATCTGACGTCCTAACCGATAGACGAAGGGCGCGTGCTGTGGCGCCCTTATAATCACGTGTTTGGAGGCTGGCAAGCACTGAAATCCAAAATTTTACGGAAAAATGACAGTCCCAAAAATGGGCCAGTCAGCCCGTCATTTGCGTATTTTGGCAAGGAATTTCTTGATGAAACTATCCTTCGTCATGCCCTGAGCCCCAGGCGCCCCCTCAATTTTTTCCATCTCTGTCACGCCAGCTGAATTGGCCATGCCGGGTGCTGCGGTCGGCAGGCTGGTCTGCAACTGCGCTGGTACCGGTGACATCTGTTGTTGTGGCGTCGTTGTCTGTTGCGCCCTTGGCGCCGTACGAACCTTCTTCGGATTAGGTGCGAGACCTGCGAGAATTTCCGCTTTTGAGGCCGGGCGTTGTTTGACAACTTCAGGGGCCGGGGTAGGGGTGACCACAGGCTCTATCGGTTGATTGGCCTGCATCTGAGGCTGTATTTGTGTTTGTGACTGTTCCATCGGCTTTTGCACGCTGTAAACGCTGTTTACCGTGGCCTGGAACGGACGAACAGGCATGTTCGGCGGCACAATGCTATTGGCGGGGCTACTGGCCTGGCTACTGGCCGGGATATTGGCCGATGCAGCGCCGTCATCTGATGGATGAGGCGCGGAATAGAGCCCGGATGAGTTTGACGATGCCGTCTGCTCCGGTCTGGACTGGTTCATTGCCACAACCTGTTCGGCTGACGGCCCCGAGGAGAGAGTGGTGCTGCCATTGGCTCCAGCGGCGCCCGACACCGTCCCGGGCTTGCGATGGCCGGTATTGACGAGGGGGTCGCGATATAAGCCACCCTTATTGGTCTGCGGCGAGACACTGGCTGGATGGGCGGCCGTTTCAACGACATCGGCATCGCCAATCGCGCCTTGTTCCACGATGGGAGGTTGGGTTTTCGTGGTCGCGCAGCCCGCCAGCAAGGCAAGGCCGAAAACGGCGGCAATGCTTTTAGACGCTGGGCTTGTTGGCGCTGGCTTGCCATTCGCACCCTTCGAAAGCCCAGGATTGGCAGTCCACGGGCTTTGGCCGAACAGACGGTTTGGGGACATCATGTCGCTCTCCTTGACGAGACCGCCCGGACCTGTCGATGGTGGGCAGTGTCTATGGTTGGAGCGACCGTGACACAATGAGCTTGCGTCAGGCATGATGCCGCCGCGATGACGGCGGCATCTTAAATGAATATGTCACACGCAAAGACGTTCGGTGGGTAAGGCTACCAAGCGCCGGTATTTGGCATGGAGAGCCAAGGCTCAGCCGGTGCCAATGCGCCGTTTTTCTGAAGGATTTCGATGGAAATGCCGTCTGGTGAGCGCACAAAAGCCATATGGCCATCGCGGGGCGGGCGGTTGATCGTCACGCCATTATCCATCAGTTTCTGGCAGATGGCATAGATGTCGTCCACTTCATAGGCAAGATGGCCGAAATTGCGCCCACCGGCATAGTCTTCCGCATCCCAATTATAGGTCAGTTCGAGGCATGGGGCCATGTCCTGGCTGGCTTTGGCCTTGTCTTCGTCGGCGGCAAGGAAAATCAGCGTGAAGCGGCCTTTTTCATTGTCGATTCGGCGAACTTCGCTCATGCCGAACAAGTCGCAGTAGAATTTCAGGGAGGCATCGACATCCTTGACCCTGACCATTGTGTGAAGATAGCGCATTTTGAAATTCTCCCTATTGCATGCCGCATATGTCGCCTGAGAGCGACGGCTTCAAGCATTGTCATGGCCGTGCCTGAAAAAAATGACATCACGAGAGAAAATGACCGGCCCAAAGAAAATTCGCTGAATAGACCAAGAGGAAAGCGGGAAATCTGCACTCGTCAGTTTCGAACAAGCTACAGGCGCGAAAAAGCAGATGCGAATAACTGAAACTAGGGCTTGCGCAACAGTATTAACAAAATGTTAATCTAGCCTTCGGGAATCAGTAAGCGTTATCCATGTTTGGCGTGTCGAGGGGCGGTTTAGAGATGGCGGATAGAATTTCAGCGAAAGAGTTCGTGGAATTCAGCGGGCTCTCGGAAGAGCCCCTGGATCTTGTCGAAATCACCGGTGTGGTGAAATGGTTCGACGTTGCCAAGGGTTTTGGCTTTATCGTTCCGGATAATGGCATGCAGGACGTCTTGCTACATGTGACCTGCCTGCGCCGGGACGGTTACCAGACCATCCTGGAGGGAACGCGGATTGTCGCGCTGATCCATAAGCGCGATCGGGGCTATCAGGCCTTCCGGGTTCTGTCGATGGACCAGTCGACGGCGACGCACCCTTCGCAAATGCCTCCCATGCGGACCCATGTTCAGGTGACGCCATCTAGCGGGTTGGAGCGGGTTCTGGTCAAATGGTTCAATCGCACCAAAGGCTTCGGCTTCCTGACGCGGGGCGAGGGCACCGAGGACATTTTCGTTCACATGGAAACGCTGCGTCGATTCGGCTTGACAGAATTGCGGCCCGGACAGACAGTACTGGTACGCTTCGGCAATGGCGATAAAGGCCTGATGGCGGCAGAAATTCACCCGGATAACCCTGCGCCGCATGTTATGGCGCATTGATTGTCCCGTATAGTGAGTGATGGGAATGCTGGTTTTTTCTAGAAGCGCCTTTTGGGCGCTTTTTTTCTATATTGCACTCACCCTATCCCCGGCCCTGGCCGAGCAATTTCTCAAAGGGCAAGCCGTCATTCAGACACCGGCCGGTCAGCAGCTCCGTCTTAAGGTGGAATACGCCATCTCCGTTGCGCAGCGAGAGCAGGGCCTGATGGGCCGCACCAAACTTGGCCCGAATGACGGCATGGTTTTCGATTTTGGCGATAGCCGCAATGTGTTGATGTGGATGAAAAACACGCCTTTGCCGCTGGATATGCTGTTTATTGATGAAAAAGGCGTGGTGACCGGGGTTGCGGCGCGGACAAAACCCTATTCCGAGGATTTGATACCTTCGCCTGGTCCGGTACGCTATGTGATTGAGCTGAATGGCGGGCGGGCACAGGCGCTTGGGATCGGTCCTGGCAGCATGGTCACACAGGGAATTGCGCCCCCTCCATAACGCTGCGAACAAAATCATCGAAAAGACGGTTTTTTTTGAGTTTTTCCTGTTGCGATTAAAGAGTGAACCGTGTATCTCCCCATCATTCGGCGGTCACGGAGTGTAGCGCAGTCTGGTAGCGCATCTGGTTTGGGACCAGAGGGTCGGGAGTTCGAATCTCTCCACTCCGACCATTCTTCCGGCGAATCCTTTCGCTGGAAGATGACGGCGAGGAAGGGAAGAGATATAGTCTCTTCGTTTTCATGAGGAATCGGAATTATGTCCGCTAAGATTTACCGTCCTGCAAAAACAGCCATGCAATCCGGAAAAGCCAAGACCCATCTGTGGGTTCTTGAATTCGATGCATCCGAACCTCGGACGATCGACCCGATGATGGGTTATACCAGCTCAGGCGATATGCTCCAGCAGGTCAAGCTGACGTTTGAAACGCAGGAATTGGCCGAAGCCTACGCTCAGCGCAATGGAATCGATTACCGCGTTATCCAGCCAAAGGAACCGCGCCGCCAGTCGGTTTCCTACACAGACAATTTCCGCTTCAGCCGCCTCCAGCCCTGGACGCATTAATTCTATCTGCTGCTGCCTCTGGCCCGTGATACGGGCCAACACCGGCCCCTTAGCTCAGCTGGATAGAGCACCTGCCTTCTAAGCAGGTTGTCGCAGGTTCGAGTCCTGCAGGGGTCGCCAATACCATATGTAAGGCATTGATATTATTGAAGGTGCGACCAGTCGGGGATATAGGTGCGACCTACATTCTGTTCGACAGACGTTCCGAAGCGCTCCTGGCGAGCTTCTTTTTATCTGCTTCTTTGGTGTAGATTTCCGCCATTGAGAGGCGAGACCACCCATACATTGCCATGAGTTCGTGAGCGGTCGCTCCTTCATCGGCTGCGATTGTCGCGCCGGCTTTTCTGAGGCCGTGCGCTCGGCACACGTCAGGCAGCCCGGCTGCCTTGCACTGTTTTGCAAACCAGTTCCCGAACGACGCGCCGGAGCTGAAGGGTTTCCCCTTTTCCGTCGTCAAAAAGGCGAGGTCGCCCGTTGGCGTTGCGTCTATCGATTCCTGCAGTTGCTTGAAAACTGGAAGGTAGACCCATTGCTTGGTCTTCTCGGTTCGAAGAGAGATCAAGCCGTCCTTCATGTGCTGCCGACCGACAACGACCGCATCGCCGCGGCGCAATCCGAGGAAAAGCAGGATGTCGATAGCAAGGCGTGGCTTCGTGCCGATCTTGTGGCGTGTGCGGTAGCGTTCGACTTGTTCAACAGTCCAAGTGTGAAAACCGTCCGATCGCACGCTGAGCTTCGAAACGCCGATGCACGGGTTGATCTCGATGTAACCAGCCTCAACTGCCCACTTGAAAAGATGGCTCATGGTTTTCAGGAAGTTATTTGCAGCATTTGGGGTTGCTGCGCGCTTATCGATTCCTGCTTTGATCTTTCCCTTGGTGATGTCGACAAAAGGGCCGTTGCCATTTTTGGGGTCGGCAATAATCTGCTTTAAAATGTTATCGCGCGCTCGTCTGGTCGCGGGCGCCAGCCGCGCGAAGACGCCGCTGCGCTTGTATTGATCGACCAGCCAGACCAGTGAGCCGCTTTTTGCCTTTGGCTTTTCTGGCATTGGTTTAGATCCGGATAAGGCTGCCTCGTAGGCCGCCTGGAATTCTTCGCTGCCGTAGACATCGGGCAGCCGCACGCGCCGGCCATTCCGTTTGAAATACCATACCATTTTCCCATGGCGGGTCTTCTCATGCGACAGGAATGGTTTGCGCGGCATCGTGTCCATCACAGATCAAAATCCTCATATCGCGCAATCTGCGGCTTTTGGGTAGTGGGATGATCTGGGGCAACGCGAAAGATCTTCCCATCGATCTCAACCTCAACGCGGACGCCGTCGCGCTTGGCGATCTTTGCCATGCGGGATAGGTCGGCTGTTTTGATAATAGCTGGTGTTGTCATTTTGCCTCCCTCCGCGGTCCCATGGTTTCGGCATTCATCAGATGTGCCGCAAGGTTTGTCCCGGCGTGGCAGACGCCGGCGACGGTGATTTCACCGTTGGCTATGGTGAAGCCAGCGCGGCATTTATATTTGACGACTGCCCAGCCTTTGGCGGTGTCGACATCCAGCACGATCCGGTCGGCGCCGCAGCATGGGCAGCGGGTGGTGGATTGGAGTTTGTAGGCGCGGGCGGTGCTCATGTCCTCAATCCAATCTCGGATCGCCGGTTGGCATCATGCCGCGCAGGAAGCTTTCGCGTTGCGCCTGGTCGTGCCGCGCCTTTTCCTCCGGTGACATGGCGTCGTAGATGGCTTTGGCTTTGGCGATACTCTCGAGCATTTCCGGGCTGGCAGCGGGGCAGTCTGTCGGCAGCACTGCAAATCTGCGGGCGGGGCGCAGGTTTTTCTCGCTGTAGATGTGGCAGAACGATCCGCCACCATCGGCCTGATGTTCGACCACGTAGCGGACGGCGCCGCGTGTTGTGGCGAAGATGCCGCGCACCTCGCCCTTGGCTGTGTAGTCGCCGGTGTATTTTTCGACTAGGTCGCCAATTGTGAAGGGCATGGGAACGGGCAAGGCGCAAAGGCCGAAGAGTTCGGTCGATGTGGGTTTGCCAAAGTCCTTCAGCGCGAAATCGCGGACGGTTTGCTTGCCGAGATCGAAAGCAGTGAGGAGCCATTGCGGTTCCGGGTGCCACTCGGTCGAGCCAAACCAGATATTCTTGGGTAGGATGGTGCGCTCTGATGTTTCGCCGCGATAGTTGGTGTAGGTGAGAGTGACTGGATTGGCGCGCTCGTGGTCATAAGCCCGATAGCCGATGACGTGGGCCTGTTGCCGATCCATTAGGATTGCGCAATGTCCATCAATCTCCCGGACGGAATACGGCTGGTCACTGTTGAGGAATTCGGTAAAGCCCGCATCGTCGTTATGATAGGTAATTGGCCCCTGCGCTGGCGCTGTAGTATCGTCGGAAGGCGGCGCCATTATTTTGCCGTCACCGCGATGGTCCACGCATTTGCCTCTGGCCATCATGTCGGCAACATGCTCCGGCGCGAAGCTGGCTGGTTCAAATGGATCGACAGGGCGGGTAAAAGACTGGCTGGAATGGTTCATCGTCCTATAGTCAGGATCGGATATTGCCAGCATGTCCTGCTTGGTAGCGGATATTGGTGTTTCTTTTTTTGCGCTAGACAAAAATGCTTCCATAAATTCATCGGGTGAAAGTTCACCCTCATAGTATGGTTGCCCGTTTGCGAGGAACTTTAGCCTTCCCTCTTTAGCGGCCCCGTGCTTTATCGTTTGCACCACGATAAACCAGTCCAAGCCATTGGGCATCGGGTCAGCTACGTGCTGCGTTGCATTTACGTTTTTATCAGTGATTTCCATCATCTCTCTCCAATCACACCCGCATCGGCATCAGCACGATGAGGTTTTCTTCGTGGTCGCCATCGGCCCGCAGGATGGCGGGGCTGCCGGCGGTTTCCATGGCCAGGGTGAGCGGGCCGTCGCCGAGGTGGGTCAGGGCGTCCAGGACGTATTTGCCGTTGAAGCCGGCTTCGATTTCCAGCGGGCCTTCGACCGGAATGGTTTCCTCGGCCGATCCGGCGTCGGGGTTGTTGACGGACAGCTGCAACTGGCCATCCGAAAACTTGAACTTAACGGCCCGGCCTTTCTCGCTGGAAATGACGATGACGCGCTCGACGGCGGGCCTGATGGCCTTGGCCTCAAACTCAGCCTTCGCCGCGCCCGCCTGCGGAATGACGCGGGTATAATCCGGGAAAGTGCCGTCGATCAGCTTTGAGACGATCCGCAGGCCGGGCATGGTGATAGAGATTCTGCTATCCGTCGCCTCCAGCGTCACGTCGCCATCGGGCAGGTGTGCCAGCAACGCAGTAACTAGCTTGCGCGGCAGGATGATGCGATCAGGGGCAACACCCTCGATGCGCAGCCAGCGCTTGGCCAGGCGGTGGCCGTCCGTCGCCACCAGCAAGGCCCCATCGGCGCCTGGCTCAATAAAGACACCATTCAGATAATAGCGAGTCTCTTCCGTGGAAATGGCGAAGGCGACGGAGGTGAGCGCGGCTTTCAGCCCCGCCGCAGAGACAGTGCAATGCGTGGGTTTGTCAGCGGTGAAATCCGGCATGATCGGCAGATCGGCCAGCGGCAGCACCTGGAGCTGAAACTTCGACCGGCCAGACGAGACGATGGCTTGCGTCTTGTCCGCATCCAGATTGATCTTCACCTGCACGCCATCCGGCAGCTTGCCAACGATATCGTCCAGCAGCTTGGCCGCGATCGTGAACGGGTGGAAATCCATATCAAGATCGGCCGCGAGATCGACGGTGCCTTCAATGTCGAGATCTGTCATGCGCAGTTGCAGGCCAGAGGCCCCGCGCTCAAAGCCTACATTGGACAGAATCGGGATGGTGTTGCGGGTCTCGACAATGCTCTTGCGGATCTTCAACGCGGCGGCGAGGGCGGATTTGCTGGCGGTGATCATGTTGAAACCCTGTCGATATTGGATTTGATGACGCGGAAGGTGTAGGCAGCGACCCATGGGTTCGGCCACATGCTCGGGTCATCGCCGTATTTTTTGGGGAACTTGTTCAAGGTGTGGAAATAGTTGAGGAAAGCGCCGCCCGCTGTCGAAAGGCAGTGATCGATATCCATCACCTTGCCGCTATCGACCGGACCCCAATCCATTGACCAGCCGATGTCTTCCAAGGCATCGCCGCGGCATTTCGGCCGGTAGGTCGCGCCTTCTGCAATGGCATCGGCATCCGTGATATCTTGCATTCGCATGACGCGGACATCAGTGATGACAAGGGTGAGGCGCGAGTGTTTTCGAAACATGAAGCGGCCCAGACGCTTGTGCCAAGCCGGGGTGGCCGGGTCATGGTGGTGCCGCCCCTTTCGAAACACTTCCGGCGCTTCGAAACGGATTCCAGGGCTATCCTCGACAAAATGCCATTTCTGGCGACCTTGTTTGGTCCGGGCGTTTTCGGAGGTTTCCCAATGGCCGTAACGATAGTGTTCTTCGCAAACGTAGAGCCGGTCGCCGCGCTTGATCTTGATGTCTAGCTCGCCGGCATAATTGCCATAGACACTCCGCCGCTCGAAAGAATGGTATGGGTCTGCATCAAACGGGCGAATGTTTTTTCGCACTATGCTGATACCTGGTGCAGGCTGAAACTCTAGCCCGCGCCGAGTTTGTGTCTTCGTCCCGGCAAGCAGGGCAAGGATCATTGGTCCGCTGAAAAGGATTGGTTTCCCGGCCATTGTCTCTATCCCTCACTGATTTGGGTGATAGGCTTGGCATTGCCAGCCATGTATTTCTGAGCCTGGACCATCAGCCGCAGGCCGCTGAAAATCTGTTTGGCGATCTCGGCTCGCACTTTCGCTTCGTGCGCCGTGATCGTGCCGCTGCGCAATTCGGCCAGGTCTTGCCGCAGGCCGGTGATGATGCCGGGTACGTCGAAGGCGCTACCGATGTCTGAATTGTCCATTGTGGATTTCCCATTGCAAAAGGCTGATCATGGCGTCCAGTTGCCGGAGGACGTGGAAATTGCGGCGGTTGAAAACCGGCCCGGAGATTTTGTTGCCCCAGCGTGAGGCGCAGGATTTGCAGATCGGTGGCCGCTCTGGCGGACCAACCCGTGACACATATTCGTAGGGTCTCGGCTGCGGCACGTCCTTTTCGCAAATCAAACAGGTGAAGAGCGGCGGATCGGCATTCATAGCCCGGAGCCTTTCAGCTTGTCGGCGGCGAGTTCGCCGGCTGTGGTCAGGGTCAATGGGTTTCGGTTGCCCCGCTCCAGCACCAGCCCATGGTTGATCAAGGCCTTGATGGTGGCGGCGGCAATGGAGAGGTTGCCCACTCGCCAGCCGCCCCGTTCGCGTCCGTTGAAGCGATAGAAGCGGATGGCCAGCAGGGCTTCCCGCTGGGCTGGCGTCAGGGTCGCATTCGGATCGGTCACGGCGGGGTTGCTGGCGAGTGGAGTCATGGTGTTAGACCGTCACTTCCGGCTTGCCTTCGTAGGCAGGCAGGGCCGTCTCTTTTTTGGCGCTGTCCAGATCGGCGCGCACCTGGTCGGTGATGTGGGTGTCCGGCCGGTAGAGGTGGAAGCTCCAGACCACGGCCCCATTCTTGACGCGGTAGCGCAGGCGCACCGGAATGCGGGCCTTGGTGCCCATGAAGAACGGCGCGATGGAAAGGATGAACAGGCCAGGCACAGAAATCTTGGCGCCGGTTGCGTCCCGATGCACTTCCTCGAAAGTGATCTGGCCTTCACCGCTTTGCAGGGTGACGTTGTTCTTCACGCTGCTTTCGACATTGACCTGCAAACCGCGCGACAGAGTAACCAGCTCGTTCGGATAGGCGGTTTTCAGGCTGAATGTGTCCAGGTATTCGTCAATTTCCGCCTGCGTCGGTGCGGCCAGATCAGGGATATGATCTTCGATCCACTGCGCAAAATCCGTCTGGTTCATGGGTTCGCCGTTTTGCGCGACCCATGCCTGCCATTCTTCCGACAGCGGGAATGGATATTTGATCCGGTGCTTGCAGTTGTCGGCAGTGCCGCCGCTTTCCGCCTGATGGTAATCGATCACGGCGGTGATGCTGGGTTCCTTCCAGTCGGTTTCGGCGAAAATCACGCTGTCGCCGGTCTTGTGGCGATTGACCAGACTGATGAAGCTTTCCAGCGTTTTGACTTCCGCTGTGCCGAGCTTGACGCGGGGCTTTTCACGGTATTCCTCCAGCAGCGGCTTGACGGAGATTGCCTTGCCCCCATTGCGGTCGATCAATACCGGGATCTGGGATGGCAAGCCGTGGATGGTTTCGGGCAGCTCAACGCGCACCAGAGTGGTGCCCGCGTCGTCGGCCATCTCGCGGATGGCGCTGATATCGAGGGTCAGCGGTTGCAGGCTGCCGACGAGGGTGTCAATTTCTGTCATGGTCATGCTCCTTGGGGTTTAAAGGCTGTGAAACTTGGAAAGCGAAGAGGGGAAAGGGTCAGTTCTGGCGTGTGCTTTCGATGACGCGCGGGCCGCCGAACATGTCGCGCTGGCTGGGATGTTCGGTGGAAAGCGCACCTTCATCCGTTGCCCAGAAGACATCGCCCCGGCGCTGCACCTTCGGCGTCTTTGTCTTGATCTCGTTGCTGACGTTGACCATGTCGTTGTGCATTTCGAACTTCATGATCAGGCTGACTTCGCCCTTGAATTTCGTCTTCGGGCTTTCCTGCGAGAGATCGTGCAGAATGGTGATGACCTCTTTCAGCGTACGCGACAGGTCGGTGTTCAACTCTCCTTGTTCGAGCACGCCCAGCAACACGCTGGCTTCATTTATGACTTTCATCGGATTGGTCCTTTCGGGGTTGGGAAGGCGCTAAAAAGGGATGTCGTCATCCATGTCGCGGCTGAAATTGCCGCTGGTGCCGGGCGCAGCGCGGCTGCCGGTGTCGCGGCTTTGGCCGTAATCATCCGGGCTATCGACGGCGGGCGGGCGGTTGGAAGAGTTGCTGCCCAACATGGTCAGGGTGGCGTTGAAACCGTTCAGCACGATCTCGGTGCTGTAGCGATCGTTGCCGCTCTGGTCCTGCCATTTGCGGGTTTGCAGCTTGCCCTCGATGTAGACGTGAGCGCCTTTTTTCAGGTACTGCTCGGCCACCTTGCAGAGACCTTCGGTGAAAATCACCACGCTGTGCCACTCGGTCTTTTCCTTGCGGTCACCGGATGTGCGGTCGCGCCAGCTCTCGGATGTGGCCACCCGCAGATTGGCAATCGGCTTGCCGTCCTGGGTGCGGCGGATCTCCGGATCGGCGCCGAGGTAGCCAATGAGAATGACTTTGTTGACGGAACCGGCCATTATGCAGCCCTCCCAACGGGAAATCCGTTATGCTCAACACTATCCAGCAGGCGACCGGCGGCTTTCTTGGTGATTTTCTGCATGGGCCAGCCATCATCTGAGCGTTTGCCATCCATGTTGATCCGGCAGAAGCCAAGCCTGTCTGTCGGCCACTCTCCGTCGTTGGCCTGGAGTGGCGCCCATTGCCCCCATTGCTTGAACAGGAACGGCACGCCCGCCGCTGCGCATTGGTCGCGCAGGGATCTTGCCCAATCCGGATGCATGGGCCGGGCATTGCGCCCGCTTTCGCCACCGGCAACAACCCAATCGAGGCCACGTGCAAATTGCTCTACGCGGCTTGTGAATTCTGGGACATCGTGCCAGCGAGTGCCGCGCAAGGCGTCGAAAAACCAATTGCCCTGGCACATGTCTGTCAGGTCGAGGCCGCCCAACAGCGGCTCCGCGCTGATCCACCGCACCGCCGCCGGGGTATCCAGCAGGATGGGAATGCGCTGTTCGGCGCGCGACTGATCTTCGACGGATACGCCCAGCCAGATGTTGCTTGGAGGAGTTTTTAGGGCCTCCACTACAAATTCATACACGGCATCAGGGTCGTTTTTCCCCCAATGCCAGGCCGCCCATTTTGAAATGTGTGGCGTTCTTTTGGGAAGCTGGCGCATGTAGTCCCACATCCGCTCCGGCCGCTTGGTCAGCACCTGAAAGGTATGGTGTGGTGCCAGCGCCATGACGGCAAAGACCTGATCAATCCATTCGTCTGGCACGCCTTCGGCAAACAGATCGCCATGGGCGCAGACAAAGATCATCCGCGGCCTTTTCCATTTCAGGGGTTCGGTCAGCCATTGCGCGTTGAAACGAACCTCGCCGGTCCAGACCGGCCCGGCCTTGCTGTCTTTTGTCAGACCTGCACGGCTGGGATGGTGCTGCAAGCGCGTGCCTGCCAGCTTCATGGCGTAGCAATTGGTGCAGGCGGGTGAGACAATGGAGCATCCGGTAATGGGGTTCCAGGTGGCGTCGGTCCATTCGATAGGGGTGTTATCAGCCATCACGCACCTGCCGATTCTGATGGATTGGTGGCTTTTTCGCCAATTCCCATCGATAGCTTACCGTGTGCGGCAAGGTCGGAAACGCGCGCTACAAGCTCGCAAATCTGATCGGGCCAAACCCACCAGACAGGGAAAGTTCCCTCCGCATCGGCGCGGTGTAAATCAGCGCCGCAGCGCATACGGCGACCGATGCTATCAAAGCACATCGCTGTGAAATGATTGCCGCGCCAGCCTTTCCCTTCGCCATGCTCGGTGTTCCTGTATTCAGGATGGCAGGTTAGCCAGGAAGATGCTTTGTTCACCCACTGCTGAAAGCTGGTAAATTGCTGGCCTTCGAAGGGTGGCGCTATGCGTTGATTATCCATCACGCACCGCCTTCCAAGGCATCCAGCACTTCGTCGAGTGATGTGCAGATTGCGTTCGCCATCAGTGCCATCAGTTCCGGCTCTTCGCCATCGCGGGTCCAGATGATCAGGCGCTTGCCGCGACCGGCGAACCATCCGGCTTCCAGGTGTGCCGAACGTCCGCAGGGTAGGAGCAGGATGCAGGTGTCTGCCCACTCCATGCCTCGGAAGTCGTTCATGTAGCCGAGTGCAGCCGTGGGATGGGTGGTCAGTAGGTCGCGGTATTTCTTCGCATCCCATGCCTGCCAGTCAGGATCAATTTCGGACCACGCGAAGCCCTTGACGCCGTTTGGCGGGTTTCGAAAATCGTAGACAAAGTGACCGGCATTGCGCAGCGTCTGGACGGCGAGCGGCTGCGACGTATTCCGCCAGCTGGATGCAAGGTAGATTCTGGACATAAAAAACTCCTCCAGTTCACCGGCCCTTGGCCGGCTTGGAAATATGGGCGAGGTGGGCCAGCCGGCAGGCGTCTATGCGGTCCTGGCCGATCAGGCGGATGGCGAGTTTGATGAAGGCTTCTTCGGCCTTGGCCGGACCCCATGGGGTGATCGCGCCCTTCAGCTTCGGCTGCGGATATTTGCCAATCGGGTAAAGCTCCTGGCCGCGCAGAAACAGCGCGCGCGCCTCGGCACCCAGCATCATCAGGTCCATGTCGTGGACCAGCTTGCGGTGATTGTTGCGCCAGGCGGCAGGCGCGGGCAGGCCGAGCGCGGTATAGATCACCGTGTCCCAGCCGGTTTTCAGCGTCTGCATGGCGCGGCGGAAGGCGACGGCATAGGCGGGGTCCGCCGTCTGCTGGGTGATGATCGCGGCCAGCGCGTCTTGCGCCGGGCGGGTCCAGTCGCCCACAACGAATTCATGCCCGTCGTGAAACAGGAACAGCGCGGCCACAATAGGATCGACGCGCTCGTGCAACAGCGCCTCGGTGCCCATAACGCTGTGCTGGGCAACGCTAAACCCGCCCGCTTCCGGCACGCCATTGTAACGGTTGATGCGCGAAAGCCCTGCGGCCATCTTATAGACGCAGACCTCGCCGACATCAGGCGCAACCATATCCAGCACCGAACCATCGGCGCGGAACGACGAAACCGGGGCGCGGGCGAGGCGGGTCATGAGCGATTGTCCAGCGCAACGTTGATGCGCGCCTGGAGAAATTTCGGCCATGCCGGATAGCCAACGGCAGGCGTTCCGCCGAAATGGTATTGCCAGATGAATTCTGCCCGGTCGTGCGCAGGCAGGTTGGCGGCAAAGGAAAGGGCGGCCTCGGCGCTGACACGGCGGACGCGATCGTCCACATAGGCCCTACGCAACGTGCTGTTTGAATTCCACAAATACAGTATCCAGCCGAAACAGCAGATCACCAGGAGGATCAGGACATAAGCCTGCATCAAGACGTCAGGCGTCATCGCGCAACCTCCAGCGTCAGCAGTCGCAGTTGATTGCGCAGCGTGAAGGGGAGATCGCACAGCTCTTTGATCGGCGTGTTGGTGTCGATCATCGTGCAGGGGTCGATTTCCCTGAATGTGCGGACAAGGGCCATTTTCAGGGTGTAGTTCTCGCGGATCAGGGCGTCTTGCTCTTGCGGTGTCATGGCCGCCTCACACGCCGCAAGCGACCATGAAGCCGATGGCGAGAGCGCAGGGCAGCATGAAATAGATTTGGTGGCGGGCGATGAAAGCGCCGGTGCGGCGCAGGTCAAAGCGGGTGGCGGGCGAAGGGACGCAAAAAGGCACCATCACCAATTGCAGTGATTTGAAAGACATGATCTGTTCCCCGTTGATGGCCCGGTTGCCCGCCGCCCGGTGGATCTGTAGGGGCAATGGCGGCGGGCCTCGGGGTAGCCACCGTGTGGTTTCGGTGGATGCGGACAAACATATGCGGACAAATAACCGCTGTCAACGGAAAATGCGGACAAAATGCCGCTCATAGTTTGAGGCTTGATTCTGTGAGATTAATTTGGATTTTTGGGCTTCTGGCTGGAAGCCTGGCCGCATTCCCCGCGATGGCTGGGCCGATGAATGGCATCGAACAGGTGTGCGACTATGCGCCGAACGCAGATGATTGCGAGGCTGCAAAACTGAATTTCACGAAGATGGATCTTCCGTCTGCCTTAAAAGGGAAGGCGCTTTCTCAGCGTAATGTCGCGGCATGTCTGGAAAAAGGATGTGACGGCGCAATGGCGCCAGATCTTCCGGCGGCCTGCGCCTGGAATATGGTGGTTGTCACATCGAATGCCTTGACTGATTCGTCCGACGCTGCAAACTATCGCCGAACCTGCATGAAGGCGGGGAAATCTGGCCTTGCGAATGCGCGGGTCATGGCGGAACAGGCATTTCGAATGATCTACAAACGAAAAATGCCTGAGTCGCCGTCGATGTTCTGATTAGACGCCGAACAGCTCGTTGATCGTCAAAACCTTATGGATAGCGGTGACGTAGTCGCGGTTGAGTTCAACCTCGCTGCCGACCGGATTGCGCTTTCCAAGCACGAGTATTTTTTCTGTCTGGCGGACGTAAATGCCTAAAGATGCTTCATTATCGCTGTGTTTTGCCATGCGGCTCTGGACGACGACGATATCGCCAGGGCGGGCAGGACGATGGGGATTTACATAGATCAGGTCGCCCGCGAAATATTGCGGTTCCATCGACGACCCTTCAACGTAGAGCGCATAGATGTCCCTAGCGCCCGCCAGCGCGTGCGGGCGGCGGACGTAGTCGACGATACCACCTTCGAGCTGGAAAGCCCCGCGTACATGGGAACCTGCGGCGGTGCCCATGACCGGAATATCCATGGATGTTTCCGGCGCGGGCGCCTCTGGTGGGGTATTGGTGTTAGCAAAAACCTTAGGCATGCTGGTGAGCGGGGTCGATGCCGTGACTATTGATGGTTCGTCCGCGCCGGTCAGTAACCATGCTTCTGAACATTGCAGGGCGCTGGCCAGTTTGCGCAGCGTTGCCCCGCGCGGTGACGAGGCCGGGCGTTCCAGTAGCTTTCTCAAATAGCTCCGCTCGCCGCCCATCGCCTTCGAGGCAGCTTCCTCACTCATATTCAGGTCGTTCAGGCGCTGGCGAATGCGCTCGTGCAAATCGTTTTTCATGTGCGGATTATCGTCCGCAAATGAGGAAAATGGAACGCGGACATTTATCTGTTGACAATGCGGTTTTTTGTCCGCATTTTGGACGACATGAACATGAGAGAGCAAATTCTTCTGGTTGCCGATGTCTATGGCGCACAACGCGGTATCAGCCGTAAGCGCGTCTCGACACTTGTGCTGAACCGTGGCTCCAAGCTCGATGACATTGCCGGCGGATGCGACATTCTCACTGCAATTTTCGAGCGTGCCATGGAGTGGTTCTCGGCCAACTGGCCAGAGGGTGCTCATTGGCCGGATGAGGTCGTCCGTCCTGGTATTAGAATTCCGGAGGTCGTCGAATGAACTGTTTTCCTCGCTTCCGTTCCTCCCGCGCCGGGTTTGGGTATTGCCCGGTGCCACCTGCCGAGGGGGCCGCCCCATGGTCTCCTCGGCTGTTTCTTCATGGTGGGGCATACGATCCTCGCGAGTAAGTAAGAGCTGGCGTTAAGTTCCTGTTGCTGTTGCGGTTTTATCCGCCCGCGCGGGGCAGTTCACGAAAACAAATCGGCAAAAAATATCCTTGACTTCTGAGGAGGGAAACGTGCGCGCAATTAACAAAGATCAGGCCGCTGCCTTGAAGGGCGCCACCCGCCGCGCAGTGCAGATGGCGGGTACGGCGGAATGCTTTCAGCACACAACCCGCGTCGGCAAGGCGCCGCTGTCCAACTATGCCAGCACCTCCGAGGATAACGCGGAAAAATTCATGCCGCTCGATATCGTCTTGGAAGCGGACCTTGAGGCCGGATCACCCGTGATCACCGAGCAGCTGGCCCGCCTGCAGGGCTATCGCTTGGTTAAGGACGAGCCGGAAGCGGCGCCGACCGGGCTTGGTTTTATTGATCTGCTGACCATGGACAGCTTTGCCGCCGCGCTCAAGACCGCCGTCGTCGAGGCTTTGGACGACGGGCATATTTCCACGGGTGAGGCCCGCGATATCGGCCGTGAAGGCGAGCGGGTCATCAAAAAAGTGCGTGAAATCATGTGCAAGGCGGGGGCAAGCGTATGACCCCGGTTGAACAAAAACTTCACGACGCCCGCCGTCGCCATGACCACGAAATCAACGTTGCGGCCTTTGCGCCCAACCCACCGATGGATCGGCGCACCTGCCGGGAGTGCGGATCGGCGCTGACGATGGCCGAGGTGATCGAAAAGCACTGTATCCGCTGCGCCGAAATTGTCGCGGAAGTGCGGAGGGAGTTGCTGTGAAGAACCTTGTGGTTTCGTTTCAGGACCGCAAGGTCATGACGTTTCTGGACGCCCAAGCCGCCAGGTTTAATTGTTCGCCACGGCATGTGGTGCTGGCGCTGACCAAGGCGATTGCCAAGAGCGATCTGGTGGACGCCGTTCTTGATGGCGAAACACCGCAAGAGCTTTGCCCCAACGCCCGCCTGTCCCGGCATAACCAGCCTCTCGGGTCTCGACAGAAGAAGGTTCTCGACTGGTTCCGCGCCCAACCGGGACCGGATGTCCGCATCGGTGCCAAACGTCTGGCCCGCCAGCTTGGCATCGGCCCGGACGTGGCCGCACAGGTGATAATCAGCCTTCGGAAGGCCGGCTACATCACCGTGATCGAAAAGGGCAAGCCCGGTGGACCGGCGACGGCCTATAAGGTCAATAGGGGTGACGTGGCATGAACTACGTCGATTTCCTCAAAAACAAAGTCCAGATGGCCCCGCAAGGCGGGTTTGATGTATCGCTGGACGAAATCAATCCCATTCTCCTGCCTCATCAGAAGGCGATGGTCGTCTGGGCCTGCCGGGGTGGCCGCCGTGCCGTGTTTGCCAAGTTCGGGCTTGGAAAGTCTGTCATCCAGATTGAAATCCTGCGGATCATCACTGCCAGGTTCGGCGGTCGCGGGTTGATCGTCACGCCGCTTGGTGTACGGCAGGAATTTCGCCGCGATGCGCATATGCTGGCAACCGGCGATCACCCACGCATTACCGATGCGCAGCGCGCCGAGCTGCGAGCCTGGCAGGCGGGTCGGCCTGATCGTATCCCGACGTTTGAATTCATCCGGTCGATTGATGATGCCAGTGCCACCGGTCTCTACATGACCAATTACGAGACGGTGCGTGACGGGAAACTGGACCCGCACCTGTTTGAGGCTGTCAGCCTCGACGAAGCGTCCTGCCTGCGCGGCTTCGGCGGCTCCAAGACGTTCCGCGAATTCATGCGGCTGTTTGATGGGGTGCGCTTCAAGTTTGTTGCCACGGCCACGCCAAGCCCCAACCAGTTCATTGAGCTTCTGGCCTATTCCGCCTTTCTCGAAATCATGGATGTCGGGCAGGCAAAGACCAGGTTCTTCAAGCGCAATTCCGAAAAGGCCGACAGCCTGACCATCTATCCGCACAAGCAGCGCGAGTTCTGGCTGTGGGTGGCGAGCTGGGCGCTGTTTGTGCAGAAGCCGTCCGATCTCGGTTTTTCCGATGAAGGTTATGACCTGCCTGCCATGGTGGTGCATTGGCACGAGCTGCCTGCCGACCATACCAGCGCCGGTGCGGAAAAGAATGGCCAGTCCCGGCTGTTTCGCAATGCCAGTGCATCGCTATCGGATGCCGCCCGCGAAAAGCGCGACAGCCTGCCGGTGCGGATTGCCAAGCTGATGGAGCTGCGGGCGGAAAACCCCGATGCGCACCGGTTGATCTGGCACGATCTGGAAGCCGAGCGGCTGGCCATCGAGGCGGCGATCCCCGGCATTGCCACTGTGTATGGCAGCCAGGATCTCGATGCGCGCGAAGAGACGATTTGCGCCTTTTCCGATGGGCGATTGCCGGAGCTGGCGGGCAAGCCGTCGATGCTCGGGTCCGGCCCCAACTTTCAATACCATTGCTGGTGGGAAATCTTCCTCGGCATTGGCTTCAAGTTCAACGACTTCATCCAGGGCGTCCACCGCATCTACCGCTTCATGCAGGATCACGAGGTTCGCCTCGACCTCATCTACACGGAGGCCGAGCGGCCGGTGCGCGACAATCTGCAAGAAAAATGGCAGCGCCACGAGGAGCAGATGCAGATCATGACCGATATCATCAAGGAATACGGCCTTTCCAGCGCCGCCATGGCCGCCACGCTGCAACGCTCGCTTGGCGTCGACCGAATCGAGGTGTCCGGCGATGGTTACCGGCTGATCAACAATGATTGCGTGCTGGAAACCCAGACGATGGCTGCCGACAGCGTCGACCTTATCGTCACATCCATCCCATTTTCGACCCAATACGAATATTCTCCGAACTACTGCGATTTCGGCCATATCGACGATAACGATCATTTCTGGCAGCAGATGGATTTCCTCATTCCCGAACTGCTGCGGGTGCTGTCGCCGGGCCGGATTGCCGCCATTCATGTGAAGGACCGGATCGTGCCGGGCGGTATGACGGGGCACGGTTTCCAGACCGTCTATCCGTTCTCGGATGATTGCGTTGCCCGCTTCAAGCAGCACGGCTTTGCCTTCCTGTCGCGCAAGACCATCACGACGGATGTGGTGCGGGAAAACAACCAGACCTACCGGCTCGGCTGGTCCGAGCAGTGCAAGGATGGCAGCCGGATGGGTAACGGCATGCCGGAATATCTGCTGATTTTCCGCAAGCCGCCCTCCGATGCCTCAAACGGCTATGCTGATCGGCCGGTGAAGAAGGACAAGCGCCAATGGAGCGGCGCGGATGGGGCCTGGTCGAATGAGACCGGCTATTCCCGCGCCCGCTGGCAGCTCGATGCCCATGGTTTCATGCCAAGTTCCGGCAACCGGCTGCTGCCCGTTCAGGATCTGGCCGGGCTGGAGCATCATCAGATCTTCAAGCTCTGGAAACGCTACTCGCTCGAATCGGTCTACGATTTCGAGCATCACGTGAAGATTGCCGAACACCTGGAAGAGCGGGGCATGCTGCCCTCGACCTTCATGCTGTTGCCGCCGCATTCCAAGCATGACGACGTCTGGACCGATATCACCCGCATGCTGTCGATGAATACGCTGCAGGCGCAGGCGGGCAAGGAAATGCACCTCTGCCCGCTGCAATTCGACATCGTCGACCGGGCTATCAGCCAATATACCGAGCCGGGTGAAACGGTATTCGATCCGTTTGGCGGTCTGATGACGGTGCCTTACCGGGCCATCAAGCTCGGTCGCAAGGGCATCGCGACTGAATTGAACCCGGCCTATTTTCTCGACGGCTGCAAATATGTCGAGGCAGCGGCCCGCGACATGGCCATGCCCAACCTGTTCGACCTGCTGGAGGCGGCACAGTGAGCAGCGCCAGCAGCAAACCACCAACCGCGCCAGGCCTCTATGTCGTCACCAACAACCCGCAGCAGGCGGCCATCGATTTCTTTCATTGCGATCTGGAGCTGGTGCCTGCATGGGCGCGGATCGTCAGTGATGTCTCGGGTATCCCGGCGATCCCGACCGACGCCAAGGTGATCAATCGCTGGTATGGCGCTGGCGGTCTGTTTGAACAGATCTGGCGCGAAGAGCGCCAGCGGCGGAAATTCGACATGGATTATGCCGCCCATGTGGCCACGCTTCAGGCCTGGCATGACAAGCGGTGGGCCGTCGATGCGCCAGCCACACCAGCGGAGCCTTCACCCGCACCCTCCGCGCCGGTTTCCTCTCCCTCGGCGGCCAGTCACCCGGACCGGGCCGCCCCGTCTTCCCTTCCCAGAAAATCGAGGTGGTCATGATCGCACTGGATCTCTTCGGGCCTTGTTCTTTGTCCCCGGTAAAATTCGCAAGCCTTTCCCCCGCTGATCAGACGCTTTGCGTCCGCCTGATGTTTGAAAAAATGTCGGAAATGGCCGGTGCCACGGGCTTGAAAGGTGATGGCATGCAGCGGCTCGGCGCGGCTCGGCATCAGGTCAACATGCCAGACCAGAGGGAACACCACCGTTGCGAACGAAGCGAGGATGACGATCTCTCCGCGCCAGCCTCGAAAATCCTGCGGCTGTTTTGTGCCGAAGATGGGCCGATCAGCATGCCTCATGCTGAAATGGAGCGTCGGGCGGGCCTGACCAAAGGTTCGGTGCGCTGGATATTGGAAAGCCTGAAGGAACGCGGACTGATCATCTGCCTTCGCGCCGGCAAAGGCCCGCGTCAAAGCACCTGGGCCGTCACCGACGCCGGTCGTCTTGCCATTGCGGCCATTGCGCTGGAGGCGGCCGATGCGTGAGGACCGAAAAATCACCCTGATCATCGCCCCCAACCGGGATGCGGCGGCTAAGACCTGCGATGCCTGGCAGGTTCCGCGTGGTCGCCTTGGCGATGGCCGCGCGCTGCGCGTCATCACCTGCCCGGAAGGTCTGCGCGGTTGGCGCGAAGGCACAGCCTGCCTGATCGATTTCAATCTGTTCGGTCGGGAAGACGTGCGGCTGAAAGACCTGGCGCAAAGCCTGCTGGCCAGCGGCCGGTTGCGGCGAATCTGCTTCAAGGAATTGCGCGAATTGCGTGGGGAGATGGTTTGATGCACGACCCATTCCTTATCCAAGGCCCTGCCATGATTTCGTTCTCCGGCGGGCGGATTTCGGCATACATGCTCTATCGCATCGTTCAAGCCCATGGCGGCAAATTGCCGGATGATATCGTCGTGGCGTTTGCCAACACGGGCAAGGAGCGGGAAGAGACGCTGCATTTTGTCTACGAATGCGGCAGCAGATGGGGCGTATCAATCCGTTGGCTGGAATGGCGCGATACTGACCCTTGCTATGAGCTGGTAGGCTTCAACAGCGCAAGCCGCAACGGAGAACCGTTTGCTGCGCTGATCCGGAAAAAGCAGCGTCTTCCCAATTGGCAGGAACGCTGGTGTACCAGTTTTCTTAAGCTTCTGCCCATGTTCGCTCTGGCAAAGAGCTTCGCATGGGTTGCCGGTGAATATGCGGAAGTAATCGGCATTCGTGATGATGAAGGCATGCGCATTCTCAATGGATTGGCGCGCGCCGAGAGGGATGGCCGCAAGGTCATCTACCCGCTTGCAAAAGCAAAAATCCGTAAGGCCGACGTAATGGACTTCTGGCGTGGTCAGCCTTTCGATCTTGGTCTTGAGCCTTGGGAAGGTAATTGCGACCTCTGCATGGCGACTGGGCGGGGAGTGCGCCTTGCTCGCATTCGCCGCAACCCCGGGTGCGCCAAATGGTGGCACGAAATGGAAGTCGAACGAGGTGGTTTTTTCGACCGCCGCGACCGGGTGATTGAGCTTGTTCAAGCCGCAGCTCGGCAAGTCGATATGTTTGAAGATGCCAGTTTCGACGAATTCGACGCGGAATGCGGCGACGGCTGTGGGTTTGGGGAGGCCGCAGAATGAATCTCAAAGAAGCATGCAACGCGGTCCGGCTCTATGTCGAGGAAAAGGAATTCAGTGCGAGCAACAGCATGGGTACATGGAGTTGGCTCGATAGACTGGATGATTGCCTTGCCGACATCCGCGCCGAGCTGGCCGAAGCCGCGCAGGACGACGGTAAGTGGGGCCAATATCTGGACATGACGGACGAAAGGAAGCCGGCATGACGGAGAAAGTAGCGCCATCATTCGACGTTGATATCCATATGGCTGGGGACATCAACACCGCTGGCATCATCATTCAGCGTTATGCCGCCGAAACCGGCCTTTGCATAACGTTATCCCCGCAGTCGTTTATTTACACTGGCGGACGCGAAGAAGGTTTCCGCGTTGGCTTCATCAATTATCCGCGTTTCCCAAAAGAGCCCGGCGATATTGTTGCCCGTGCCCGCGACTTGGCGAGCGTCTTAGTCGTCCAGCTCGGCCAGCACTCCTACAGCATCGTAACGCCAATAGAGACGATCTGGTATTCGAGGAGGGGTGCCGAATGACCAGCCCCATCATCGACGATTTCGTCACCCGGGCCCGCGATGTCAGCGTGTCGGATGCTATGGATCGGCTCGGAATCATAGAGCCCAAAGGCCGCACCGAATATCAGGGGCCGTGCCCGCGCTGCCATGATGGCACGGACAGGTTTTCCGTCAACCGCACCAAGAATGCCTTCAATTGCCGAACCTGCGGCGGCGGGCGCGATGGGATCGGTCTGGCGGCGGTATGGCGCGATCTCGACCTGCGCAACCGGGCGGAATTTCTGATGGCCTGCGGCCATGCCTTGGGCGAGACGGTGCCAGCCGAGGGTGAGCAGGAAACGGAAGAACAGCGCCTGGCGCGCGAACAGCGAGCAGCCGATAGCCGCGCCAAGGCCGACAAGAAGCGGGCCGAAAACGATGCCAAAGCCGATCAGCAGCGCCAGAAGGCCATCAACCTCGGGCGCAACCTCTGGCTCAATGCCCTGGATTGCCTTGCCGCTGGCCTGCGTGAGGCGGAAGGCTATGCGCTGATCCGCCGTTATCTGCGGTTTCGCACCGGCTTCTGGCCGCATGATGGCGTGTTCGAGCATATCCGCTTCCTGCCCCGCGCCACCTATTATGGTGTCGACGAATGGAAGCGGCCGATGTCGATCTATGTCGGCCCGGCACTGTCCATCCCCTTCGTCAATCTGGACTTCCGGATCACCGGCAGCCAGCAGATCTGGATCGATCTCACCAACAAGCCGAAATTCCGCCCGGTGTTGCTCGATGCGGAGGGGAAGCCGCTGTCATCGAAGAAAATGCACGGCGTCAAGAAAGGCTCGATCCTGCCGGTGTTCGGCAATCCGGAGGCCGCGCGCTGGGTGGTGGGCGAGGGGATTGAAAACCCCGCCGCATGGGCCGGGCCGGAAGGCTGGCGCGAAGACACCTTCTACCTCGCCGCCGGTGACATCGGCAATCTCGCCGGTCCACGCGACCCGGCTTCGGATTTCAAGCACCCGACGCTGACCACGGTCGACAGTCGCGGCCGGGCGCGTCGTGTCAATGTGCAGGGTCCAATGCCAAAGCCGGACCACCAGCCAGACGATGCCATGCAGGTGCCCGCCCATGTGACCGAACTGCTGGTGCTGGCCGATGGCGACAGCGAACCGGTGCAAACCGCCGCCTGCCTCGCCCGCATGGCCGCCCGCCTGGAGCGACCGGGGCTGGATATCCAGATCGTCTATCCGCCCGCCACCATGGACTTTTCAGAAGCCTTTGCCGCCGTGCGAGGGGAGGAATGATGATGCTTAATCCACTCAAATGGTTCGGCGCGCGATATTGGCTTTTTATGATCCCCTTTCTGGCTGGATCATTTGCCAATGGCTTCAAGGTTGCATGGTTCGGGTTCTGGCCAGCGGTTGTTGTTGTATTGATCGCCACGGTGATGGCTGTCGCTTTGTTTCGTTTCATTCTTGACCGCTATTGGACCTGCAAGCCATGACAGAGCCGAAAAAGCCGGACCTGCCGGAATCTGTCCGCAAGATATTGGAAGATGCCGAGGCGCAGCGCCGGGCCTATGCTGGTCGCCCGGACCCTCTGCCTATTGATGAGCCGGAACCGGACGAAGATGTCCTTGAATTGTCCGGGCCGGAAATCCTCGAAGAATGCGCGGCCCTGCCGGAAACCGACATCGGCAATGCCAACCGGCTGCTGACCCGTTATGGGCGGTATTTGCGCCATGTGACGCATGTCGGGTGGCATGGGTTCGACGGTCAACGCTGGATGGAAGACGCATCCGGCGCCGTGGTGCGCCGTTTTGCCCATCGCACCGCCGAGCTGATCGATGATGAGGCGATCCTGCTGGATTGCTCGACCAAGGAACAGGCAGCTATCGAGGCTGGTCGCGATGCGGCGAAAAAGTTGCAGGACATGGGCCGCCCGCCGACCGTACGAGAAGCCGTCGACGATGATCGCCTGACGGAATTGAACGGTCTGATCGCCGATATGAAGGAAGCCGAACGGGAAAAGGTGAAGATGGGCAATCCGAAGGCCGACTGGCCGGAGGAAGCCCATGTGCTGCATCAGAAGATCAAGGACAGGATCAAGACCGGTCAGCAGGCCGAGCGGGCGCGGCGCAAGATGGTGGATGCCACATCCTCCTGGACGCCAGAGCAATATGCCGAATATGCCGAACTGGAAAAGATGGTCGACGCCATGGACGAGGTGGAGGAGGGGCGGCGTGGCCGCATGTCGTCTCGCCACAGTCATGCCAAGAGCGCGGCCGGGACATCCAAGATCGACAACATGCTGAAAGAGGCGGTGCCTTACTGCTCGCTGGATGTGAAGGATCTGAATACCGATCTCTACGCCATCAATTGTCAGAGCGGGACGCTGCGGTTCTATTGCCGGGTGGTGGAAGGCGTGCGGCGCTGGAAAATCCGGATGGACAAACATCGGCCGGAAGACCTGATCTCCAAGATGGCAGAGGTGGATTTCACGCCGGACGAGGATTGCCCGACATTTCGCAACTTCCTGAAACAGGTCATGCCGAATGTCGAATACCGCAACTTTCTGCAACGCTATCTCGGCTATTGCCTACTGGGTATGACGGGTGAGCAGTGCTTGCTGTTTTTCTATGGCGCGGGTCGCAACGGTAAATCGACCTTCGTGGATCTGATGGTGGATATTCTGGCTGATTATGCAGCGTCCATGTCGATCGATAGTTTCGCTGGCGAAAAGCGCCGCTCTGGCGCCGAGGCCACGCCCGATCTGGCCCGTCTGCCCGGCGTGCGCCTGGTGGCGGCCTCGGAGCCGGAAATGGGCGTGCAGCTCAAGGATGCGCTGATCAAATCCCTGACCGGCGGCGAACCGCTTCCGGTGCGAAAGCTCAACCAGGACTTCTTCGAACTGATCCCGCAATTCAAAATCATCCTGTCCGGCAACCATAAGCCGATCATCAAGGACGATTCTGACGGCATATGGCGGCGTGTGAAGCTGGTCCCGTGGGAAATCCAGATCCCTGAAGAAGATGTAGACCGCGACCTGCCGCGCAAGCTGCGCGAGGAACGCAACGGCATATTCGCCTGGATGGTGTCGGGGGCGATTGCCTATCTGGAGACAGGGCTTCAAGAGCCAGAGGGCATTAAGGACGCGACACGCGAGTATCGTGAGGAAAGCGACCCTATCGGCGCGTTCTTGCGCCATGCCTGCCATATTACCGGCGCCGACGCCGATCAGGAAACACCGCTCGACCTATACAATGCCTATCAACGCTATGCGAAACGCGAGGGCCTGTCTGAATTTCATCAGCCCACCTTCACACGGCGGTTGCCGGATCAAACTCGCAAGAGTTGGAAAGGGCCGGACGGCGGCATGCATCAGTTCCGCCGTGGACGGTCGAATGGCACGGTCTACTACGGCATTCGCGTGAGGGATGAATTCAGGCCGGAAGCGCCTGGCGGCCAATATCCAGACTATGAACCCATGCCGGAGGGCTTCTGATGCCGTTGCGCGCCCGGACCCTTCGGTGGTACAAGGTGGACAGCGCGGCGTCTACCTGCCTTTTGCACCCTTCCGAGGGTCCGGGGTGGACAGCTAGGACAGATAAACCGGTCTTACGGACAGATAGGTTTTTTCCTTCGGACAGGAAGAGCGCAACGTTTTCAAAATGTTATGAACGATGGACAGCTAGGACAGGTAATTCCCGTCCTTTCGTGATGCGCGCTCGCGCGCATTTTTTCAGAACCGGATTGCCATGGATGATGCGTGTCATGAGAAATTGATGATGCGGTTTGTATTGCGCGCATCATTAAAGGTCGCAACTTATCTGTCCTAGCTGTCCATCTATTGTTTTTATTAGATTTTATCTGTCCATTTGTCGATTTTATCTGTCCGTTTTTTACCAGTTATCTGTCCTTGCTGTCCAAACTTTGAAAATAAGAGGTGAGAGAATGAAAAAAATTACGATTGAAGCCTTTCTGAATTGGGCTTTCACGAAAGAACTCTGCAAAGTCGGGTCTGGATCAAATGTCGGTCTGGCCTTAATTCCATCGTCTTGGGGGATGATCGGCTCATACGCGGCCTTGGGTACGATGATTGACCGCAGCCCAAACGGGTACGGTGTGATCCCGGATTTCATTGAGGATGGCTTCCCGCACGCCGATGCAGTGCGGGCAGGGGAAGCTGTGCTGGGCCTGTCGAGCTTCGGCTTCGATATTCCACAAGAGTGGTGTTTGTTTCCTGAATGGCCCGATGAGCGTGGCCTTGTGGCGGCGGAAGTGGCGAAAATACGGGAAGAAGTGCTGATCAAAGGCGATAGGCTCGCCGGCAGCCATATGGTTTCGCTGGTGACGACATGCGCCATTCTTGGCCGTGGACCGGACTGGCAGGCGGACAGACCTCTCGAAGCCATGGTGACAAGCCCGACTGGCCAAACGAGATGGTTTGCCCTGGCAAAAGCAAAAGACGCCTTTGGCAGGACTTATAGTATCGAGACAGACGGCTATAACCGGCGGACAAGACGCCCTGTCAAAGGCGCCTACCGCAAATATCATCTGACGAGTTCCATTCGCGGTGCGATCCTCGACCGGCTTGAATGGCAAATTTGGCAAGCCGCACTTTCCACGCTCTATGCTGATCTGGAAGGTGATTTGCAGGCCCACGATATTCTGCCTTTCGTGCCAGATCTTGAGCCATGGTCACACCCGCAAGAAAGCCTGAAATCCGCGTAGTTTTGTTGAAAATAAAGGGAAATAATTGCAATTGCGGTCGTTTGACACTGAACCATTGTTTGACATAGGTTAAGCACACTGAAAAAGGTAAGAAAAACCCGCTGGCGGAAACGCTCGGCGGGTTTCGCATTTCCAGCCGATGGAGGCGACCATGAGCCCCGCTGCTGTAATGGCGGCTTTCAGTGAGAGGCGATGATGTTCGGTGCTGTCCTGGGATAGCAGCTGCTTGGAGAACCAAACATCTATAAGCGGCCCAGCGGTCGCCTCGATCACTCTGGAGTTTTTGCTATGGCTGATCTGACCATCCGTTGGGGCGATGTCTCCGGTATGAACCGGTTGGAAAACGCCATGAAAAAGTTGGATGGCCCGCAAAAGCGGATCGTCTTGCAGCGGGCGGTAAATCACACCGGTGACAAGGCCCTGACACAGGTTAGTCGCACACTGGCAAAGCAGACAGGTTTGCCATACGGCGTCATCAAGAAGGCGTTGAAGGTTCGAAAGGCGACAGGAACGGGTATCAGCCGGGACACTGGCGAGATCGTCTCGTTTACCGATGCCTCGTTCAACTACACGATCACATCTCGGGGCGGCGATATCGCCCTGAAATACTTCAAGGCCCGGGAAACCAAGGCTGGCGTGACCGCTGCCCCGTTCGGCAAGCTCCAGCTCTACGCCGGCACATTCATGAAGGGTGGGCGTTTCCCTAATCGGGTGAAGACGGATTCCCTTCACGGTCACGTCGTCCGCCGGGCGGGAAAACGTCGCAACCCTATCGAGATTGAGGAATCTGGTGTGGTCATTCCAGCCGAGATGGTCTCAGGCGCAAGCGCCAAGGTCTTCACCGAGACCGTCGAGACCAGCCTGCCGAAGCGCGTCATGCATGAGATCGGATATCTGATACCTGGTTTCTTTGAATAAAAACAATGGTTTGATGGTGAAAATGTTGCATTTTTGCATCAATTTTGACCCCGAAAACCGAGTGTTGCAACCCTGCCACACCCCCCCTAGTCTAGGGACCGTACCCAAGTCCGACCCGCCCACGAGGGGACATACTCCCGAGTCTCGGGCAGTCTCAGAGGTTTGAATGTTGGGTTAACGGGGTTGACGGGGTTAACGGGGGTGGTTGACGGGGTTGACGGCTGAAAGGTGATGGTGATCGATGTCGGATGTGATGTGGTCAATCACCGAAATTGCGGCGCGGGACAGTGTTTCGAAGGCGGCGATTTCCAAGGCGGTCAAGAAGATGTTGGAAGCCCAGCCGGAAACGCCGGTTGATCGTGGTCCGCAGGGGCAGGTCATGCGGGTGTCTTTGGCGCACTATGACCATTACCGGTCGCGGCATATCAACCCGGCCAAGGCCTCGGCGCCCATTCGGGGCGTTGGTTCCGAAGATAAACCGGGCGGCACTGGGTCGCTATTGCCGCAGAGCGAAAGCTTTGATGAGGCGCGGCGCCAGAAAGAATGGCTGGCTGTAGGCCGTGAGAAGCTACGGCGGCAGGAAGAATGCGGGCAGCTGGTGCGCAAAGACAGCGTGGATGCTGCGGTGCGCGGCATCGGGGCCGAATTGCAGGCGATTATCCGGCGGTTACCGAATCGGGCGGACGATCTCGCATTGGCCGTCTCGAAAGAGGGCGTGCATGGTGTGCGGGTCTTGTTGCGGGAAATCGCTTTTGAGATCGGCAACGAGATGGCGGACAAGCTGGAAGCGATTGCCAGCGAAGCGCCGACCGGTGATGCCTTGATCGAGGAAGAGGAAGCGTGACAGTTCATCCTGGTGCGCTGCGCGGTGTTGCGTCCACGTTGGCGACAGCCATCAGGCCGACACCGCCGGTGCCCTTTGATCGCTGGTTGACCCAGAATGTCGTGTTGGTGGATGGGCCGAAAAAGGGCGAGCTTTGGTCAGCGGCGGATGCGCCATACCTGGTCGAGATGGCGCAATGTCTGAGCCAGGAGCATCCTTGCAATCTGGTGTCTTGCCGAAAATCGCAGCAGACTGGCGTGTCCATTCTGGCGTTGTCCTGGATGATGTACATTGCGGAGACCTGCCCGGATAACGCGCTGTATGGCGTACCGGGCATTGATGCTCTGCAAGACATCAACTCCGGCAAGCTTCAGCCGCTGATCGACGCCTGGCAGAAGCGGACGGGCAAGGAAACGATCTATCCGTCGACCAGCCGTTCCGGGGTTGGATCGACCACGTATGAGAAGAAATTCGCCGGTGGTGCGATCTATCTGGCCAATGCCAATACGGTCATGGATCTGTCGGCGAAGACGGCGCGGTTTGGCGTCAAGGACGAGGTGTCCAAGTGGAACATGCTGCCGAATGGCGCTGATCCGGAAAACCTGTTCTTCGGTCGCTTTACAGCGTTCCGCCGTCAGAAGACCTATAAGATTTTTGAGCTGTCCACGCCGGAGCTGGACAGCGGCGATGCGCTTGGCGAGGGGCCGGGCCATTGCCGTATCGACCGTTCATTCCGGCGTTCGGATCAGCGGTTCTGGCATATCAAATGCCCGGAATGCTGTGTTGAGCAGGTCCAGGACGATCAGAACTTTCTGATCAACCGGGGCCAGCCGCATAAATCTGTGATGCGTTGCGTAAAATGCGGCCATCATATTTCGGAAATGGAGCGGGTATCTGCGGTGCGGGAAGGGCGGTATATTCCGTCTCTATCCGGTCCGGATCGTCATCCTGGCTTCCATGTCGACGCCTTCATGTCGTTGATGATGTCCTACGAGGCGATTGCCGAGGACAAGATCAGCTACGAGGCAAAGGGTGAGGCCGGCGCGAAGGACTACCATAATCTGATCTTGGCCAAGCCATATCAGATGAAGGGCAATGCACCGGACCACAAGCGGCTGATGGAGCGGCGGGAAGACTACAAGCCCGGCGTCATCCCATCTGGCGGACTGCTGTTTGTGGCCGGTGCAGACGTCCAGGGCTACGGCATCTACTGCGAAGGCGTTGCCTTCGGAGAGGATCGGCAGAGCTGGAACGTCTTCGCCGAATTCTTTGAAGGCGCGACGGACAACCCGCAAGCGGGCGCCTGGCTGCTGTTTGAGGAATTCGTTTCGCAGGAATTTCCGGATGCGTTCGGGGTGCTGCGGAAGATCGATGCACTGGCCGTTGATGCTGGCTGGCGTACCAACCAGGTCATGGAATGGTGCCGCCGCCATCCGAATGCCTATGCCACGAAGGGCCAGCCAGGCCGGGGCCTACCGGCCATCGGCCTGCCGTCGCGCAAGACCGTTACCAAACGGGGCAAGCGCAAGCGGTTCGGTTCGGCGATGTCCTGGCCGGTCGGCACATGGTCATTGAAGGCAGAGTTTTACGGCAATTTGCACAAGATTGGTCTTGCGGCTGGAGAGGCGCAGGACCCATCCGGCTATTGCCATTTCCATAAGGAGCTTGGCGAGGAATATTTCCAGCAGATCACCGGGGAATATTTTCATCAGGCTTTGGTGAAGGGCAAGCTGCACGAAGAGTGGAAGAAGCGGCGGGAACATAACCACTTTCTCGATTGCAGAATCTACGCGATGGCCATGGCGGAACACCTTGGCCTTTCGAAGATGAGCGCAAGCGATTGGGCAAGACTGAGAACAATGCTGGAGCCGGAGATTGTGCCGGATCTGCTGTCTTCTGTCAGCCACAAGGTCTTGCATGAGGATCGGCCAGCGGAGCCGCAGAAAATACCGGTTACCGCGCCCGCGTCGTCGGTACCGGCGCAGACCAAAGCAGACAAACCGACTGAAAACAGGTGGAAAAAGCGCAAATGACGGAAAAGCCACGGGTGAGGGTGAAGGCGGGTAGCGTGAGCGCGCCCGCAGTGCGCCCAACTGGTGTGCCCCGCAACGGGCGCGCTTCGTCCGCATATATGCGTGATAGCCAGTCTGGTATCATTGCCTCTCGCCCGGCGTCTTTGCGGGAGCATCGTGACGAGGTTCGGCGCATCTGGTGGCGGGCGGCGGGCCTTGCCATGGATATGTTGCAGAATTCCGGCCGGTTGCGCGGAGCTGCTGACCAGATCCTGGCCGATACCATTGGTGTGGAGCTGCAACTGAACCCGATGCCGGATTTGAGCCGTCTCGGCTACGATCAGATGGAATCTATAGCCTGGACACGAATGGTGAAGGGGGAATGGAAGCCTTGGAGCTGGAACCCGCGTGAGTGCGATTTCCGCGCCAAGCTGACCATTCCGCAGCAGACAGATGTCGGCATGCGAAACTGGCTGGCCTTCGGCGAAAGCACCGGCGTGGTTTCGTATCTGCCGCGTGCGCAGCGTCTTCCGGGCTGCCGTACCGGCACGAAAATGCTGATGCTGTCCCCGCAAAAGCTGGTTCAGGATACCAGCGAGATGATGGGTCTCTATCAAGGCATCTACCACGATGCCTATGGCCGCCCACAGGTCTATCGCTTCAAGGAATGCCGGGACGGTCTGACCTATACGGTGGACTATGCGGCGGCGGATGCGGATGGACGACAGCTTGTCATGCATGCCTTCGATCCGTTTTCGGCGGAAGATGTGCGTGGGATTTCCCCGCTGGTCCCGACCTTCCGGAAATATCTGATGGCCGAGAACACGGATGATGCCACGGCGCAGATCATGTTCATGCAGACCATCTATTCGGCAGTCCTGAAAAGTGACAAGCCCAGCGCTGAGGTGTTTGAGGCGCTTGAAAGCCTGAAAGACAGCCCTTTGGACGGGGCTAAGGACATGGCGCAGGACGTTGTCGATTACTTTCGAGCACAGATGGATCGTGCTGCCGAATCGGAAATCCGGATGGGCTCTGGGGCCGGTGTTTCGCATCTCGCTCCCGGCGAGGATCTTGAATTCAAGAACATCACGGCGCCTGGCTCCTATTACAAGGATTTTATGGCGTCGTTGCACCGGGAAACGGCCCGGGCGCTTGGTGTCAGCTATGGCGGGTACACGCTTGACTACACGGCTGCCACCTATGCCTCGACGATGATGGAGAATTCGGCGCTTTGGCCGATTGCCCAGCGTCGGACCCAGCGAATTGCCGCGCCGCATGTGCTCGTGCCTTATGGTAGCTGGCTCGATGAAATGATCGAGGAGGGCCGTATTCCCTTCAAGGGTGGTCTCGAAGTCTACCGCGCCAACCGCGATGCGGTGCAATGGGCGCTGTGCAACGGTCCGGCCAAGCCGACCGCCGACGATTTGAAGCGGGCCAAGGCTTCCAGCGAGCGGATCGCGAACGGAACGGGTGACCTGACTGAGGAAATCAGCGAATTGGGCGGCGATGCCGAGGAGCGGTTTGAAAGCCGTCTCCGGTGGCATAATCGCTACAAGGAAGCGGGGATGGCTTCACCTTTCGAGCGCGGCTTGCCGAGCGATCCAGCCGGTAGCAATGAATCTGGCGCAAGCCAAGAACAGACGGCGGGTGCGTGATGGCGCTGGTGAAGATCAACGGTGTCGATGTCGACCAGGACGATCCTTGCGCGCTGTTTCAGGCGCTTTATTCGGTGAAATTGAGGGCTTTGGCGGGCGAGCATGTCAGCCAGATGTCGATTCAGTCACCTGTCACCCGCGACCAGGTGGTGTTTTCATCGGCCGATCTGTCGGCGCTCAACGCCGAATTGAACCGGCTTGCCGCCGCCTGCCAGGAAAAGACCACCGGACGGCGGCCTAGTCGCCGCTGGCGGCTTCGGTTTTAGAGGGAAAGTCATGAGTTTTCGCTATGGCCATATCGCACAGCGGGTGTTCAACACACCGTTGCTCTACGATCCGCGCAAGGCGGAAGCTTTCTTGCAGGGCATGGGCAGCCGGATCGCTGGTGATACCATCGTCATCGCCAACCCGGCGGGCGCTGCGGATCATGTTGCTTTCGGTAATGGCCGCCCACTGGCGGGCAAGGTCGGAAACCGACTGGAGCGAGCCTATCAGCGCGCCAATATGTTGCCGTTCGACATGATCGACAACATTGCGATCATCCCGGTCGAAGGCAGCCTTGTCCATAAGGGTGGGTGGGTCGGTTCGGCCTCTGGCGAGACCTCTTACCAGGGTTTGCAGGCTCAAGTCGCGGCGGCCCGTAAATATGCGGGCGTCAAAGGCGTGGTCTTCGAATATGACAGCTATGGCGGCGAGGTGAACGGCGGGTTTGAAACAGCCGCCGCCATGCAGGCGCTTTCGCGGGAAAAGCCGACCCTGGCGATCCTGACAGATTTTGCCTATTCGGCGGGGTATCTGCTGGCATCGCAGGCGCGGGGCATCGTCATGCCGGAATTTGGCGGGGCGGGGTCCATTGGCGTGATCATCATGCATGCCGATTATTCGCAGGCCCTTGAACAGGATGGCATCAAGGTCACAATCATCCGCTCCGGCAAGAAAAAGGCGGATGGGAACCCGTACGAACCATTATCTGCCGATGTTGCTGACCGCTGGCAGGCGCAGGCCGACCAGATGCGCGACAAATTCGCCGAAACCGTCGCCAAGGGCCGCAAGAACCGGATCACCAAGGCGAAGGCGCTGGCGTCTGAAGCCGATGTTTATGACGCAAAGCAGGCCCTTGCCATGGGTTTGGTGGATGCCATCGGCGATCCCATCGAGGCGTTCGACGCCTTCGTGAAGGAAGTTAACCGGAGTTGATCCCATGACCAGTTTGATTGCCACGATCCGGGGGATTGTTTCTCCGGGATCGCACCCCCTTGCCCTCGACGAGGGTGAACCGGACGCAAATGCGTCCTTATCCGAAGCGCCTCTGACCCCTGAGGCATCAACCACTGGAGGTGACATGTCTGCAAACCAGACAGTGCCCGGCGCGGCTTCCGCGACCGGAGCAATCGCCGCCGTCGCTGCCGCCGTTCAGGGTGGTGCAGATGGCGCGCAGGCAGCCGTAGATCGGATCAATTCGATCCTGTCGGCAGACGGCATCAAGGGGGACAGCGCCCGTATGAGCGCCGCCCTCGAACTCGCCAGCACGGCCCCCGGCATGACAGCCGAACAGGTCGTGGCATTCGTGACGGGCAACGTTGCCGGTGCCAACACCGCCGCGCCTGCTGCGGCTTCGGGGCCAGCGCCCGCCGCCGCCGCACCGGCTGGTCAGCCAGCCATATCCTATGAGCAGCAGCGCCTTGCTGCCGCCAATCTTGCCATGCCCGGCGGCGGACAGCCGGCGGCCAAGGAAACCGTAGGTGCATCCTGGAAGGATGCCATTGCCAAGGCCGGCGTCGGCCGGAAGGGAGCATAACCCATGACCGTCCTGACCGAAAAACTCGGCCCCGGTTCCTGCATCATCCAGGAAGGCGACCACTTTTACAGCCGCGACGTTGTTGTCGTCGCGCCTGGCGTCGGCGTGACATATCCGGCCAACACCGTGCTGGGCAAAATCACCGCTTCCGGCAAGTACGCCATTTACAACCCCGCCAACAATGATGGCAGCCAGACGGTTGCCGCCATCCTCATCTACCCGGTGACCGGCGAGGACGAAGCGACGGTCCTGCGCCGTCATTGCCAAGTCAAGGCACCAATCCTGAACTGGTTCAGCGGCGCCACCGACAACCAGAAAACCGCTGGGATCACCGCACTTGCGGCTCTCGGCATCATCGCGCGATAAGGAGCAATACCATGGCATCCATGGACATTTTCAGGGACGATGCCTTCAGCATGGTGGAGCTTTCCGCTGCGGTGAAGGAAGTCGAGTACGTGCCTCAGTTGCTGGGATCGCTCGGCATTTTCGAGGAAAAGGGCGTATATGTGCGCAAGATCGCCGTCGAGAAAAAGGGCGATACTCTCAGCCTGATCCCGACTTCCCCAGATGGCGCCCCGCCGCGTCAGTCCACGCCAACAACGGGCAATATCCGTGATTTCCGGTCCGTCCGCCTGGCTGACGGTTTCACACTTTACGCTTCCGAAGTTGCTGGCTTCCGTGCGTTTGGTACGGAAAGCGAGCTGAAGGTAGTGCAGACCGAATATGCTGAACGCATGGCGGATGTACGGACCAATATGGATCTGACCCACGAATATCATCGCCTCGGCGCATTGCAGGGCAAGCTTCTCGATGCAAATGGCACATCGGTCATTTATGACTATTTCGATGAATTCGACATTGCGGAACCTGCTGCCATCGATCTTGCTCTTGATGTCGATACCACTGACGTTCGTGGCAAATGCCATGAACTGACCCGCAGCATGGCGCGTTCCGCCAAAGGAGCGTTCACGACTGCGACCAGTGTTCACGCTCTCACGGGCGATGAGTTCTATGACACCCTGGTGAACCACCCGAAGGTCATCCGGACTTATGAAAACTGGGCTGCTGCTGCCGATCTGCGGCAGAATATTGCGTTCCAGGCCTTCACTTTCGGTGGCGTCACCTGGCACAATTATCGCGGCACGGATGACAATTCGACGGTTGCCATTCCAACTGATGAAGCCAGCATTTTCCCGGTCGGTGCGAGCAATGTCTTCAAAAAGTTTGTCTCGCCAGCTGACGAATTCATGCCCTTCGTCAACACCAAAGGCCAGGATGTCTACGCCATGAACATCGTAGATAAGGACCGCGAGGCATGGGCGAAGGGTGAGCTTTATTCCTACCCTCTCTACATGTGTGTTCAGCCGCAGGTCCTGCGCCGCGCCACGCTGTAATCTTCCATCCGAGATCGGAAAGGCGGGGTGACCCGCCTTTTCAGTTCTTTGTTTGCCTGGAATTGGAAGGAAAAATCATGGTTTCCTATGCTGTGACGAATAATGGGTTTCGGTCGCAGGCTATCCGCGTTCGCGGCGGCCACTGCACCATCCGCCCCAACAAGACCGAGACGTTGACCCCTGACCCGGTGCTTGATGATGAAGACATCGAACGTTTGACCGCGCTCGATCTTGTCTTCGAGCAGGTGCTATCTGCTGAAGAGCTGGCCGAGGAAGCTGCTGCCAAGGCGAAGGCCGATGAAGAGGCCGCCGCGAAGGCTAAGGCTGAACAGGACGCTGCGGACGCCGCCGCTGCCAAGGTAAAAGCCGAGGAAGAGGCTGCCGCCAAGGCCAAAGCAGAGCAGGACGCAGCCGATAAGAAGGCTGCCGAGGAAGCTGCTGCCAAGGCAAAGGCCGAACAGGACGCTGCGGACAAGAAGGCCGCTGATGAAGATGCTGCGAAGAAGGCCGCTGATGAGGCCAAGCAGCTCGATTTGTCCGGCCAGAGCAAGGCTTGATCCATGGATATCGCTGCTGCCCGTGCTGCCTTGCCATCGATGACGCGGGCTTTGCTTGGTGAGCCCGCGACCATCACGCCGATGACGATCAGCAAAATGAAGTCGAGCCGCGACCTGTCGCGCGATTTGCAGACCGGCGTCATGGCGCGGTTCGATTCTGTGCCTGACGATACGGCATTGGGTGGCGGTGATGTGGTGCGCAGCCGCGCCACCGTGGGTGCGGCAACCAAGACGGTCAGCTTTGACCGGGCAGCGCTTGACTGGCTGCCCAAGCAGGGTGACCGGATCTCGCGCGCCAACGGCGATGTCTTCGAAGTCGTGCGACCCGGCGAGGATGCTGGCGCCGGCGTGATTTTCTGGCTGTCGGAGGTCTAATCATGGGTGTTGTTCGCCAGCTGATCCAGATTGCCGCGACGGAAGCGCTTCTTTGGCGGACCATTGCCGAGGATCGCGTCAAGGACAGTTTGATCATGGCGTTGCCATTAATCATGGATGATGACCCGAAGCCAATCATCGCCGTTTCTGTCGAGGACAGTCTCAGCCCATCGACTGGCGACGGCCTGTTTCGCACCGATGTCAGTATGACGCTGCAATTGCAGATGGCCGTGGCGAAATCTGTTTCGGTCGCGGTGGAAGATGAAAACGGCGGTCCGGGCAGCATGTCCATGCTGGAAATTGGCACCACGGATGCGGCTCTGGAAGCAAGTTTGAACCTGATGGACCGGCAATGGCGGCTGGCGCTTTCGGACCCGGGCAATGAATGGTCCCAGATTCTGCTTGGTCTTATCGGCGGTTTTGGGCGGATCAGCGATGTTCGCATGGTCGATCCGGAAAGCGGGCGAAAGCATGCGGCCCGGATCATTGAAGTCACGCTCGATCCGATTGCCGAGCCATCATTGAGGCAAGATGTACCAGAGGTGATTGCCACCGGGTTGGCGAAAATGACCGAAACGGACGATTATGCCGATCTGGCGCGGATCTTCTCGGCCTCACTGGCTGGTGGCGCCGGTCTTGCCAAATGGGAAGAGGTACAGGCGATGCTGGGCGTGACCAAGCCGGTTCCCGCCCTGATCGGGGTTGGCACGCCGGATGATGGCATTGAAGTTCTGATCAGCGACGTGTCGCTGAACATCGCCGGGGAAATCGAGGCTCCGGGCGCATGAGCGACCAGGTGCTTGTCAACATCATCCTTGAGCTGAAGGCCGAGGTTGCGGGCCTGCGCCGGGCAGTGCAGGGCATGCAGCGGGTCGGCACGGTTCACGCTGTTGATGGCGATACTCGCCGTCTGCGGATGAAACTGGCGGGCGATGCTGGCAATGAATTCCTGACGCCATGGCGGCCATGGTCGGAAGTGGCTGGCGCTGAAAAGAGCTGGCGGCCACCATCCAAGGGTCAGCAAATGATATTGCTGTCGCCATTTGGCGATATGCGGCAGGGCGTGGCGGTACCATTGACGTTTTCGGATGCCAATGGCGCGCCGTCTTCGGCGCTTGATGCCCGCATCCTGTCGTCGTTCGGTTCCGGCCTGATCGGGTTTTCCGACAATGGTGGGGTGACCGAATTGCATGGAGAGCGGGTCAATCTGGCCGGGACAGATGGCAAGCGGGTGGCGCGGCTGGGTGACCGGGTGCGCGTATCCAGCGGTTCGTCTGCCGGTCTGTGGCCTATTGTCGAGGCATCGGAAAAGGTTTTTGCCGAATGAGCACGCAATACGGCATGGACCCGGAGACTGGAAAGTGGGTTTCCGGCTGGGATAGCGTGGTGGTTGCCATCGGCAAGCTGCTGACCACCCGATATTTCGAGCGGGTGTTGCGCGAATATGTCGGATCGCCCGTGCCAACCATTCTTGGCCAGACGGCCAACGTGCAGACGATCCTGAAATTCCGCTGGGCCTTGGTGCTGGCGATCGAGCTGTTCGAGCCGCGCTTCAAACCGACCAAAGTCACCATGGACGCGCTGGATCGCAAGGGAAACTCGACCTGGACCATTCGCGGCACCTATCGGCCACGGGCGCATCTTGGCGACCTGACCGAAGCCGGTGAAGTTTCGCTTTCATTCGGTTCTGACGGAACCTCAACCATCATCGCAGGGTAAATCATGGTCGATCTGACGACACTGCCGACCCCGCAGATGCTGCAAAGCATCGATGCGGAGGCGATGATTACCACCATGGCGACCGCCTTTGTTGCATGGGCGCAAGACAATTACGGTGTGGATGTGACCGGCATTGTCTCGCTGGAAGGTGAGCCGATTGCCGTGCAGATCGAGTTTCAGGCCTATCAGCGGGCGGCGCTCTATGCGTCTTTCAACGATGTGCTGAAATCCAATCTGCTGGCGTTTTCCGCCGGGGCCGATCTTGATGCGCTTGCCGCCGACCATGGAGTGACCCGCTTGACGGGCGAGACAGATGCGCAGTTGCGGTCTCGGATCGTGCTGGCCGATCAGGGTTCTTCCACGGCAGGGTCGGAAGAATGGTACGCCTATCAGGCGCGGTCCGTTTCGTCCGAAGTGGATGCTGTTGCGGTTTACCGGACGGGCAGCGGCCCGGAAATTGAGGTTGCCATTCTGTCGACTGCGGAGGGTGGCGTGCCATCTTCGGCGCTGCTAGCGCAGGTCTCGGCGAAAGTCACCTCCAACGCGGTGCGGTGCGTGAATGATATCGTGTCTGTGGTGTCCGGCACCAAGACCACTGTTGATGTCGTGGTGGATGTCTGGCTGTTGCCGGATACGCCGGTTGCCGTGTTCGATGGTCTGGAAGCCGTGTTGCGGGCTGCGCTCGATAGCGAGGGAGGCTTCGGCTTCGACATAAACCGGGCCTGGCTGATTGCCAAACTGATGGTATCAGGTGTGTCCAAGGTGTCGATCACCGCGCCCGCCGCCGATGTGGTAGTGGACAGCAATTCGGCGGCGACATTTGGCACGATCACCCTTGCCTATAAGGGCCGCTCGAAATGACGGCGGTGATTGTTCCCAGCAATTCGACGGTGCTGGAAGAGGCGCTGGCCGTTGCCACCGATCCTTACGACGCCACGCTTGATGATATCGATGCGGTGCGCGGGTTTCGCTACCAGCGCCCGCTGAATGCGACTGTGGCGCCCTATCTGGTGCAGGAATACGGGCTTGGGCCGATTGCCGATTTCTTTGCGACAGCAGAAGACCTGATCGATACCGGCCGGGCCTGGCAGAGAATTCGCGGGACGCCGAAAGCCGTTCTCGATGCGCTGCGCTGGATTGCCTATTACGGCGCGCGGCTTGAAGACCAGGTGAAGGGTCGCCGCCGCTGGCATCTTTATCAGATCGCCATGGGTGAATTGCCCGGCGATGACGAGGTGCAGCGGCTCTATAATGCCTGGTATCTCGCTGATCTGTCGGACCCGGCCCGGGCGGAATTCTTCCGCGGCTACTTCGGTTATGATGTTCGGGGCCTTGCCTGGAGCCGTCATCGCTGGGGTGGGGCATTGTGGGGAGATTCATCGGGCACACGGATCGATGGCAACCCGGTCAAATGGAGCCATGGCCGCAGCCATTCGGTTGCCATCGAAGATACGTTCTACGAATGGGAATTGTTCGGCTGGAACGATCTGCTTTCGGCTTTTGGCGATGGGGGATGGCCCGGCATTGCGTGGTCGCAGGCGACAATTCCGTGGTCGGCTGCAGGATCGTCGACGACCATGAAGGCATGGCTGCTGTTACAGCAGACCGCCTTTATCGCATTTTATGCCGCTGGTGGGGATGTGATCGGCTATGCCCGGGTGATCATGGCGGCGGAAAACCAGACGGACGCAGACGATGACCTGGTGACCGTCGCCTATAAAGTCCGGACCCGATTCGGAAATGGGGCCGGGAAGACCGTGGCGAAGATCAGCATCATCTACGGGCTTGAACTGGCCGATGGCGTCAAACCTTACAAGCCCTGGCTGGAGCCGTCCGATGTGATTGCCGGATCTGGCGTCGAGGTTGGGAAAACCAATTTCGCGCTGACATTTTTCAGGACGGTGCGCGAGTTGATGACCGTGACGCTGACCATCAATCCGATCCAGATCGTGCCGGTGCATTACGCAAACCCTGCTCTGAGCCTCGGCTAATAGGATTTATCCATGACAACCAATGTTTTCGATACCGGGACGTACCCGGATCTTGCCAATGTGCATGACCGGTCGACGGACCGACCGGACATTGACCGCGTCTATTTCGGTGAAGGTGATTTTGCGCAGGCTGCCGATATCAATGAGGCGTTTTCCATCGAGGAAAAGAAGCGCAGCGCGATTGGTGATCTGGTCGCCTCCGATGGCGACCGGCTGTCCGGTGCTGACATTGTCGTCGACGTGGATGCTGGAACGGTGTTGATCACGCAGGGCTCGATCTATCTGAAGGGTGCGCCGCGCAGCGTTGACGCCCGGACGTTGACGGGTGTTGCGATGACCGGCGATGTTTCCTTGGGTGTGCGGGTTGTGACTTCGCCCCTGACGGCGGCGGATGACAGTATTTTCTATGGTCTCGTTTCCGGCACGGAAGGCTACGGCGAAGAAGGTGCGGTGCGCACCAATATGGCGATCACCTGGGCGACGGCGACGGATGGCGGCGAGGGCGATTTCTACAGCTATTCCATGTTGCGCGACGGTGCTGTGATTTCGCAGGATGCCCCGCCGACGCTGACCGGCGTGCAAAAGCAGATCGGCACCTATGATTATGATGCCCATGGCAATTATGTGGTGCGAGGCTGCACTGTTGCGGCGCTGGGCAAGACAGGATCGGCACAGGTGTTTTCCGTGGGCGCTGGTGTCTGCAACGTGCAGGGGACGAAAGTCACCCGTGGCAGCGACAACCGCCTGACCGTGGCGGAAGAGCCCGATGTGGCATCGGTCAGCCTGGAAGGGCATACCTTTGCCAGTGGCGGCACGGGCACGGTCACCATTACCGCTCGCCGTCCGCCGATTGCGGCTATCGAGGATATCGTGATCACCCGGCAGAAGACTGTGACGCTCTCCAAGGGTGTTGGTGGTTCTTCCGATGCACTGCCCGATACCGGCGTGGTCAGCATCATCAGCGTGGTGCAGCTCTCGACCACCTATACTGTCGACACCGATTACATCCGATCCGGTGACAGCGTGAACTGGTCTCCCGCTGGCGCCGAGCCTGCCACCGGGTCGAGCTATCAGGTGACCTATCGCTATTATGACAATGTCGTGCCTGACAGCTTCACCTCGACCACCATTGTGGTCTCTGGCGGTGTCGACGGGACCGACATGTTCCTGGAATATTCCTACAAACTGCCGCGCTATGACCGCATCCTGATCTCGTCCGATGGTTCGCTATCCTATCTCAAGGGCATTTCGTCGGTCGCCAATCCGCATGCGCCCGCCGAACCGGAGGATGCCTTGTCGCTCTGCACGGTGCAGAATGATTGGTATGGCACGCCTGTTATCAACAACGATGCGACCCGTGCTATCGGATACAAGAGGCTGAACTATCTTCAGGACAGGCTTTCCGAGGTGATCGACCTTGTGCTGATCGAGCGGCTGAAATCCGACGCCAACGCCCGTTCTGCCGGGCCGACGCTGGGGGTGTTTACCGATCCTCTGTGGGATGACAGCTACCGGGATTTCGGGGTCGCCCAGACGGCGGCAGTGTTTGACGGATCGATGCAAGTGGCAATCGACGCCGATGTGCGATCCGTTCGGCTGGCCGATTGGGGGCTGCTAGATTACAGCGAGGAAGTGATTGTTTCGCAGGAGCTTTATACGGCTTGCGAAAAGATCAATCCCTATCAGAATTTCAACCCGGTCCCGTTCGAAATCACCATTGACCCGTCGACGGACTATTGGACCGAAACCCAGACGGTTTCGCTTTCGGCGATCACGCAGGTGTTCGGCTCCGGCAACGAAAGCCGCGTCCGGTCGTCTACCGTATCATCCACCACGACCAGCACGGTGATTGCCTATTTGCGCCAGATCGACATTGGTTTCGAAATCACCGGCATGGGCGGCGGCGAGAACCTGTCGGGCCTCACCTTCGACGGGCTGGACGTGAACCCGGGCGGGATCGTCGCCGATGTGAATGGCAAGGCCACCGGCACGTTCCAGATCCCCGCCAATGTCTCGGCTGGCACCAAGAAGATCGAGGCGGTTGGTGGGGCAGGGCTTTCGGCATCTGCGACCTTCCGGGGTGAAGGCCGGTTGGAAACGACCACGACGCAAACCACCACCGTCATCGAGCGGTTTTCAACAGTGACCGTGACCCGTGAACATGAAAGTGGCGGCCATAACAGTTCCGACCCGCAGGCGCAGAGCTACGCTTTGACCGAAGGGCGCTATATCACATCGCTGGATGTGAAATTCTGCGCCATCGGCACGCGCTCTAAGCCTGTTGATATCGATTTCGTGGAAATGGAAAACGGCTTTCCGACCAATTCGGTGTTTGCCAACAAGCGGATCGATATGAATTCGGTTGCCACCGGGGGCTGGACGAAGGCGGCGCTGGATTGCCCGGTTTACAATCCGGCCGATACCTATCTGGCCTTCAAGCTGCGCACGGACGATGCCAGCCATTCCATCGGGATCGCCACGCTCGGCGATTTCGATTCGAGCGCGCAGGCGTGGGTGACATCGCAGCCCTATACGATTGGCGACCGGTTTTCCGGGTCGAACAATGAAAGCTGGCTGCTGCATCCGTCCAGCGACATCAGTTTCAAGATGCGGGCCGCCGTGTTTTCGCCGATCACGAAAAACATTGCCATCGGTGATTTCGTCGTGGCTGACGTGTCCGACATTCTGATCCGCTCCGATGTCATTCTGCCGGAAAGCAGTTGTTCCGTGGTGTTTCAGGTGAAGGTGCCGAAGGTGACCAGCGGCGTCACGACCTATACGACCTACACGGTCTCTGTCGATCAGACCTTGGAGCTGGACTATTTTGCCACGGGAACCGTAACCATCACAGCTGTTTTGTCCGGCACGTCGAAGGTTTCGCCGCTGCTGAACAAGGATGTCACGGTGATTTTCGGAACCATGCGGGCAATGGGCGACTATGTCGGCCGCAGCTTCACCATGGGATCGGGCGTCGAGCTGAATGTGGTGTTTTCTGGTCTGCTGCCAAACGGGTCAACGGTGGCTGTGTCGGCCGATGCGAATGACGGCACATTTGCTGCGGCGTCCTTGTCGAAGGCCGAGGCCCTGGACGATGGCTGGGTGGAATACACCTACAAGATTGCCAGCCATGCCGCACCGGATGGTGGGCGATTGAAAATGGTGCTGACCGGAACGCCGGCGGCCCGCCCTGCCATTGCCGACCTGCGCGCCTGGACGTTTTGAGGGTAGAACATGACCGTCGATCTTGAGACAAGCAACCGGGAATACCCGCTGCCAAACATCGAAAATACCATGGCGCATGATGTTGCCAGGCTGATTAGCGCGCTGACGGCCATCGATGTAGATGTGGCCAGCATCTTGACCACCTTGGCGCTGAAGGCCGCCATTGACAGCCCGGGCTTCAGCGGCAGCCCGACAGCACCCACCCAGCCACCAACCGCAAACAATGCCACGCTGGCAACGACCGCGCATGTGAAGGCGGCGCTTTCGCAATTTCTGTCCGACGCGGAAGGCGCGATCTCGACCATCACCGAATTGCAGGCGGCGCTTGAAGACGCTGATGTCGTCACTGGACTGACGGCGCTGATCAATACCCGCGCACCGCTGGACAGCGCCAATCTGACCGGGACACCGACGACAGTCACGCCCGCCGCCGATGATAATTCGCAGAAGATCCCGACAACCGGATGGGTCCAGTCGATCAAGGCGATGATCCTCGGCGGTGTGGCGGCGGATGGCAATACATTGGCCAAGCTGTTTGCAGCGCTTGGCGGGGACAAGAATTTTGCCGCCACGGTCGCGTCGGATTTGGGCAACAAGGCCTCGCTGAACAGCCCCGCCTTCACCGGCAACCCGACAGCGCCGACACAGACAGCTGGCAGCAACAATACGCGCATTTCGACCACAGCTTTTGTCACAACGGCGATCTCAACAGCCCTGGCCTCTGTTTCGTCCTCGCTGTCGAGCTTGGCGGCTTCGGTGGTTCCGGTCGGACGCAAGGTGTCAGCGGGCAGCGGATTGAATGGCGGCGGCGATCTTTCCGCAGATCGTGCCATTTCGCTCGGCAGCGCCAAGCCGATCACCAACAGTACGACCGGAACAGTCGATAATACCGGCCACGATCACCCGCTCGGGTTTGTCGCCGCAGAAGTCTATACAGGATCAGAGACGGACCTGACGGATTTCCCGATTGGTGAAAGTATCATCGTTTATTCCGGCGGGCTCGTGTTCAATCGTAACGCGCTGATCGTCCCTTGCCACAACAAGACCAATGGTGGTGGCTTCACGCGCGCCAACCGATCTGACGCGGGAACGCCTTTGAATGGGACATGGAGAGTTCGTGGCGGTCTGGGTGATGGCCATGCTCAATGGTATCACGCCAAAAGGGTCGGATGACCACCACCTGACCACTGACGCCACCCGATATGGCCGCCTTTCTGGCGGCTTTTTTTATGGCCGTATTTGCCCGCTGGCCGGGGCTTATCAGCAATAGGAGCTTCGGTCATGACCGACCCGACATTTGGCATTACCATCAACCGAAGCGCCAACGAGGCGACGACGGCCTCGAAAGCGCAGATGAGCGTCGTTGGCATTTGCATGCCGATCGATAAGGCTGCCAGCGCCGATCAGACGGCGTTCAACACGGCGTTCCCGCTGAACACCTGCGTTAAGCTGAACAGCAATGACACCAGCATTCTGGCGCTCTGCGATCAGGATGGCGGCTTCATCGACGCGGTCGAAGGCATCAACGATCAGCTTGGCAGCTATCAGACGGCGGCCACCCTGGTGGTTGTCCGTGTTGCCGAGGGTGTCGACGATGCGGCGACCATGGCCAACATCACCGGCACATCGGTGGCAGGCACGGGCATCTTCGCCTTTCTCGATGCCGGTCCGGATGTCGGGGTTTATCCCCGCCTGCTGATTTGCCCGGGCTTTACCAAGGTCCATGCCGATGGCGCCGCCAACCCGGTGCTGGCGTCGTTGCCGACTGTGGCCAACCAGATCCTCGCGCAGGTGATTGCCGATGGCCCGGCAGGACTCACCGACTTTACCGATTGGGTCGAAAACCATGCCGGTATGCGGATCATTCCCGTTTCCGGGGGCGTCTATGCCACTGACAGCACCGGCACGGATGTGTTGCGACCGATGAGCCCGCGCGTGGCTGGTCTGTTCGTACGCCGCGATTACGAGAATGATGGATCGCCCTTCAAGTCGATTGCCAACCAGACGGTCTATGGCATTACCGGCGTGGAAAAGAATTTGCGGTTTTCGCTCACGGATGGATCGACAGAGGGCCAGCAGATCCTGGCCGTGCATGGCGGCATTATCGTCCGGGGCGAAAGCGGCGACGATTTCTCGATTTCCGATGGCGGTTTCGTCTTCATCGGCACGGACAATCTGTCCGAGGAAAGCGTCTGGGACCAGTATCACAAGGTCCGTGGCCGCGATTTTGTCGAGCTGACCGTGCTGCGCACCGTGCGGTCCTACCTCGGCAAGTACAATCTGACCACACAGACCATCCAGTCTGTCGTCAACACCATTTCCACCATCCTGCAGAACCGGCAGTCAAACGGCGATATCCTCGGGTTCCGGGCGCGGTTCGACGCGGACAAGAACAATGCCAGCGACCTGCGCGCCGGGCATATCTACGTGGATATGCAGTTCGAAGAAGCCCCGGTCTTCAAGCGTCTGACTGTGGCCTCCCGGCCTTACGCGGCGGCGCTGGATGCCACCATCGATGAAATCTTGGCGGCACAGAACGCCTGACCGCTGGCGAGATAAGGAAACACGCACATGGCTGAAAAACTGCTTATCCTCGAACAGGTCAACATCTTCGTCGGCGATGCTGACCCTGAGGACACCAACCACGTCAAGCTGCAAAGCCTTGGCCTGCCAACACTGGAACGCGCCGCCGTCTCGCATCTGGGCGGCGGTGCTGTGATGAGTGTCAACTGGACCGTTGGCGCCTTCAACGCGCTGGAGCCCAGCTTCAAACTCGCCGGCTTCACCGAGACATCCTATAAGTATCTCGGGATCGGCAGCAATGAGAGCCAGAAATTCACCGCTTATGGTGTGCTGCGCAACAAGCAGACGGGTGCCATCTTGCAGGCCAAGGCCGTTATCCAGGGCATTGTCGGCAAGGTGACGCCGGATAGTTTCGACCGGGCCAGCGCCTTCGGCCACGATCATGGCATCACAGAAGTGACGCATTACCAGCTGACCGTTGACGGCACGGAGTGGTTCTATCTGGACTATTTCACCTCGACGGTCCGCCAGTTCGGCAATGACGAAACGCAGTCGATCCGCGTGGCGCTGGGGATTGAATGATGGTTGAGCCGCGCCGCAGCCGCAAGCCGGTTGATGATCCCTTGGGGCAGGCCCTGGCCGGGCCTGCACCCGCCGTGCCGGAAGCGTCCCCCGCGCCAAAGGCCACGCTGGTCGATCTCGATGCCTTCACCACATCGGTAGGCGAGGTTTACAATTCGCCTGATCTTGATGACGAAGAGCGTGATCCGGTTGTCATTTACGACGATGAGCGCGCCGGATCGCGGTCTTACACGCTGGTGCATAAGCCGAAGGTGGACGGCGTGTTGCTGGCCACCGTCACCATGCGGCTGCCGGAACAGCAGGATATCGATGATTTTTATTCCGGCGAAATCTCTGGCACCCGCGCCATGCTGGCCCGCCTGACCGGGCTGCATCCAGCCGTGATCAAGCGGCTGAAATGGCCGGATGCGGAGGCTGTATTCCAGCTTTACCGCGATGTCGTGCCGTCCTTCATGATCGGGGAATGATCCGTTGAGCAAGTTGCAAGCCTCGCTGGTGGTCGATCTGGTCGACAAGACCGGCGCGAAAACATCGGCTGTTATCGGCAATATGAGCCGTCTGCAAAAGGCAGAGCGGGATTATATGCTGTCCAGCAAGGGCTTGCGGCTGTCTAATAAAGACAGGTCGATGGAACGCCTGATGATGGAGCGGCAGGCTGCCGAGGAAGCGCGGCTTGCCCAGATGAGAGAAAACCATGCCAGAAGCGTGGCTTCGCGGGCGGCGGTTATAGGCCGCCTGGCCAGCGGTGTTGCCATCGCTGGCGCCGCTGCGGGCAAGGCCTATGTTGACTTTGCCGAGCTGGAGCGCCGGGTCAACCGCATCGTGATCAACGCCGATAAGGGTGCCGATGCAATTCAGCCGACAATTGCCAAGCTTCAGGAAGTCGCGTCTACGACCAAGATGGCCTTTTCCGATGTTGTCGAAGGTTTGGAGACGCTGGTTTCATCTGGGCGTTCGCTTGATGAAGCGATGCAGTTTCTGCCAGCGGTAACGATGACGGCGCAGGCATCCGGTGCGGCTATCTCCGATATGGCGTTGACGGCAGATTCGATGTCCGGATCGCTGAAGATTGGTGCCAAAGACATGCAGCATGCCTTCGATATTCTGGTGGCAGGCGGCAAGGCTGGCAAGTTTGAGCTGAAGGATATGGCGTCCGAACTGCCAAGTCTGCTGCCAGCCTTCGCGGCCCTTGGGTACAAGGGTACCGCTGGACTGGAGAAGATGGTGGCGATGTTGCAGGTTTTGCGCAACCAGACCGGCACCTCCGGCGAGGCGGCAACCAATTTGCAAAACATCCTTCAGAAGATGTATTCGGCTGACACCGCCACCAAGTTCAAGAAATTCGGCATTGACCTGCCGAAGTCATTGGATAAGGCCCGCAAGAGCGGCAAGGATGTGATCGACGTTTTGCTTGATATGAGCCTGATCGCCACAAAAGGCGATCTCTCCAAGCTGACATTGCTGTTTCCCGATGCGCAGATGCAGGCCGGTGTGCGTGGCCTGATCACCCAGCGCGAGGAAATGAACAAGTTGAATGCATCCCTGAAAAATGTCGATGGTTCGACCATGCGGGATTTTGCGCAGGTCATTGGCGATAGCAAAGCCAAGTTGCAGGATCTCAATAATGAATGGGATCGGCTGGTGAAGAATGTCGGCTCTGGTGTTGCCAAGGTGGCAAGCCCGGCTTTGAGCTACATTAATGAACAGATGGATGCGAACCGCAAAGCCAGCGAAGCGGAAAGCGAGCGCATCAAGGCAGTGCAGAGTGAGGCGACCGGATATAAGGGGGCCTGGAATGCCCGCAATCCGAATGCCTGGCCATGGGAGGCGGGCAACGCCTATTTCGAGGCGACCAAACGGGTGAAAAGCGGCGAACAGAAAGACGTGATGGCCGAATTTACCGATGGCCCGCCACGTCAATGGCCAAAAGCGGCAGGGTCCGTGCAATCTGCCTTGAGTGAGAATGAATTACTCCAGCAGCAAATGGATGCGGCGCTGATGGGCACCAATGGTGCGCCGAATATTGGCACCGTGATTTCCGACCAGATCACCCAAGGTGGCGGTGCAGCAGGCAAGGCGGCGGCCGATACTATGCAGAGCCAGGCGGGTGCGATTGGCGCCGCCATAGGGTCTGCCATCGTCTCGAAAATCTCCGGAGCCCTCGGTTCCTTCATGGCCAACCCGGGCGGTGGGCAGCCACGCAGCACGGGGCAGGCGGTGCAGCAGCAGAGCAACGGGCAGTTTATCGACGCGCCTTGATACCGTCTGCTCAAAATTGAGCAGGCGGTCTTAGTCGCCGCTGTTCTGCTGATTTTTCTTGGAGTGGGCTTTGACGATATTGTATTTCACAACGTCAATTTGCCGAAGGATGGCTTGTAGGTCATCCTCATCCAAATCTGGCAGGGTGGCAAACGACTGTTCGAGCCGATGAATTATCTCGGCATTTATAGATCGATGATTGCTTTCGGCTGCGCTCTCGATTTGATTTTTCAGAGTTTCCGGAATTCGAAGCCGGAAATGCGGATCATCTTTTGCCATGACGCACATATGCCGCACTTTTTGATTGACGACAATGACGCATTGTGCGCTATATAGAAGTGACGCACAATGCGTCATAGGAAACGGCAATGGCGAGAAACGACGAACACTTTCGGCTCCGCATCCCGAGCGACATAAAAGCATGGGTAATGAGCCAGGCAGAAGCCAACCTGAGGTCTGCGACTTCAGAAATTATCTTCATTCTCAAGCAAAAAATGGAGATCCATCAAAACGAAAAGAGCGGGAACAAGGCCTCGTAAACCTTCCCGCTCTTTCTCAACAATCCCGTAAGGGTCTGCAACATGCTCCAACCTAAGGAGATCGAACATGCGAAAGCATAATAGCAAATCCACGCCCGGTCTGGCAAGACCCCGGCCCACGTCAAGAAAGCCTGTGCCTCTGGCCTGCCTGCTGGCAAATGTCGAGGGCAAGATCACATCCATTCAGCGCATCGTTTACGCGATCAACGATCTCTTGGTGATCGAAGATGCGGAAACGACCTATCGCCGCAACAAATCGGCGCTGGAGCTTTCCTGGTATCTGGAAGGTCTGGTGGACGATGCGGAGAAATATCTCATCACGGTGATTGAAACGCAGGAACGGAATGAAGCCGAACAGGAAGGAATTGCAGCATGAGCGGGCTTCTCACCTTCGATTTTGAAAACCAGCCGGTGCGGGCATTTGAACGAGATGAGCAGGAATGGTTTGTTGGTAAGGACGTGTGCAGGTGCCTTAATATTCAGAACCATAATGACGCGCTTAGAAAGTTGCACGACGACGAAAAATCGGGGGTAGGAATTTCCGACCCCCACGGCAGAGAGCAGGAAACGGTTTGTATCAACGAGCCTGGTCTCTACCGCCTGATTTTCTCAAGCACCAAGCCGGAGGCCGAGCGCTTGAAGCGGTTTGTCTTCCACGAGGTTCTGCCGGCGTTGCGGCGTACCGGTCGCTTCGCCCTGGAGCCGGTGATCGATTGGGAAATTGCCCGCGAGCAGCTTGCCATGGTGCGTGAGGCGCGGCTCGCACATGGTAAAGCGGCGGCTGCGGCATTGTGGCGGGAACTGGGCCTGCCGATGCCTAAGGATGAAGTGCCGGATAATGAGCGTAGACAGGCCAAGGGGCTGATGAAGTATGTCTATGATTTCATCGATGATTGCATGGTGTTCGATCCGAAGGCCGAAGTCACCGGGAAAGAGGTATATTTGCGCTATCAGCAGTGGTCGACAAAGAATGATGCGCCGTACATCATGAATAATTCTTTCGGAAAGTTCCTGATCCGTGCGGGCATCGTGAAGCGGCATGTCAGCACTGGTTCACGCTATATCGGCGTGCGCCTGAAGCATCAGAGCCAACTATCCGACCAAACATCCTGACCGTGAAGAGGATATGAACATGAACAGTGAAATCGATAATCTCACGGTCTTCGGCATGCCTCTGAAGCAAGCTGATGCCTTGATTACGTTGTTGGAATTCGCGCTGGAACTTTATGGCAAGGAGGCCGCTCGAAAGATCTGGGAGGAATCTGAGTTACCCCAGGTCTCCGATTTGCTCAACAAGAGCGCCTGAAAACCTGAAAAAACCTGAAATCTGCACCCTGCCGGGTCTCTCGGCGGGGCGCTCGTGTTTTGTCCAGCCTAAGGCAATGTGATGCTCTATCAAATCGGCGTGGTGACCTTCGATCTCAAGTTCAACCTCGATGGGGTTTCGCGCGAGACGACGGCGGATTTTGTTGACAAGCCCGTCATTGGCGAGCGCCCGCCGCTGGAAGCCATGGGCGAGGGGCCGGAACAGATGACCCTTGCCGGTCGGCTGTTTCCCGACAAGCTCGGTGGCTTGTCCAACCTGAAGACATTGCAGACCCTGCTGAAAAACCAGGTGCCGCAGCTGGTGGTGCGCGGCGATGGCGAGGTCATGGGCTGGTTTGTCATCACCCGCATTACCGAGGGTCACACCTATCTGAATACCAAGGGTGTCGGCCAGGTCATCGATATGCAGATCGAGCTGAAAAAGTCCGATGCACCGGACGGCGAAAGTTACTTCTCGACTTTGTGGGAGCTGGTGTCTTGAGCGATACGGAAACCATCACCGTTGGCCGCGACGGGCTGACCCTGTCCGGCGTGCTGGCGCGGCATTACCGGCAGGTGATTGCGGGTGCCTGCGAACAGGTCTGGTCGCTCAACCAGGATCTTGCCCGCAAGGGCGCGGAAGTCCCGCGCGGGACGGTGCTGACCGTGCCGACCAAGGATGCCTTGTCGACCGATACCACCGACAGCAAAATCACGGGCCTGTTTGACTGATGGCAAAGGCGCATTTTCTGGTGTCGGTCGACGGGCGGGTGGTGACGAAAAACTTCCTGCCCGTTTTGCTGTCCGCCTCGATCACCAAGGGTGTCGACAAGACGGCGGATGCCGCGCAATTCGACCTCGATGACAGCGGCGGCACGCTGCGCTGGCCGCAGACGGGGCAGAAAGTGCATGTCGAGCTTGGCCGGGAAAATGGCGCGATCCGCATATTCGACGGCGAAGTGGATACGGCCAGCTGGTCCCTAAGCCGGGGTTCAGGCTCGGTGCTTTCGGTGACGGCCCGGTCTGTTTCGTTGAAAGGTAAGGCGAAGGCCAGCAAGGAAAAGCACTGGGATAGCAAACCCTTGAAGTCTGTTCTTCAGGATGCAGGTGAAGATGCGGGGATATCGGTTTCTGTCCATGCCGATTATGCCGAAACAGTTCTGGATTGGGAGGCAATGGATGCGGAAAGCTTCATTGCCTTTGGCGAGCGGCTGGCGCGTGAGCACGGGGCGATCTTTCGGATTTCCGGCACATCCGCCGTGTTCGTCCCCTACGGCAAGGGTGTGACCGGGGCCGATCTTTCGGCCTTCACCGTCACCCGGTCGATCCTGCTTTCGGCCACGGGCTTCGCCCCGGTGACAGACCGCCCGCGCATCAAGCAGAAGGTCGAGACCTATTACGACCTCGACAAGGCTTCGCGGCTGGCAGCGCAATATGCCAGTGGCGACAAGGTGGACGCGGATCTGCAATCCGGGTTTTCCGCCTCGTCAAAGGACCATGCCGACCGTCGGGCCAAGTCCGGCGCCAGGAAGGCGAGCCGTGACAAGGCCGAGGGATCGGTTGTCATCAATGGCGATGCCACCCCGCAGCCGGGCGGCAAGTGCATTCTTTCCGGTCTGCGGGCCGGGGTGGATGGAACCTATACGATCAAGAGCGTGACTGACGAGCTTTCCCGCTCGTCTGGATACACGACCTCGATCAGCCTGAGCGAGCCGCAGGGCAAGGCCGGCCAGGACAGCCGGTAGATTTTAACAAACATAAGGAAACGATCATGGATCGCGCGGAGAGTTTCGCGGGTGGCGGTGTGCCATGCGCAATTTAAGGCCTGTTGAAAATTGGCGAACGGTTCTGGCCCGGGCCTGGTCTGTCCGCTTCACGGCTGCTGCTGGACTGATTTTTGTCATCCAGCCTGTTGTCGACGCTCTTGTCGACGGTGCCTACGGCCTTGAGGCGTGGGTCAATCTGCTGCTTCGCGGCCTTCAAGGGCTTTTGACATTTGCGGCGATATGGGCGCGCGTCGTTGCCCAGAAAGGATTGTCCGATGCCGATCAATAATTTTAAGTCCAGCGCTCGCGCCAAAAAGGCTATCGCTGCATCTGGAGGGATCGCTGTCATCCTCGCCGGGACTGCACTTGTGCAGCCCTGGGAGGGTTTGCGAACCAAGGCTTATCGCGACATGGTTGGAGTCGTCACGGTCTGCTACGGCGAGACAAAAGGCGTCAAGATGAGTGATCAGTACACCCCTCAGCAATGCGACGAAATGCTCTGGAAGCGTCTCAAGACCGACTACGAAGATCCGATCAAGAAGTGCGTGCCTAGCTATGATGCCGCACCACTGTCTTGGCGGGCATCCTCGATCTCCCTTTCTTACAATGTTGGTGTCGGTGCGTTCTGCAAATCCACGGCCCGCAACCGCGCGCTGAAGGCGGATTGGCTTGGGAGTTGCCAAGCTATGACTTGGTTCAACCGCGCCGGTAACGAGGTTGTACCGGGATTGGATAGCAGGAGGAAGCTTGGAGATGCAAACCGTATAGGTGAGTACGAGCTTTGCAAGAGTGGCCTCTGATGTTCTCGGCGCTCACTGACCCCATCAAGATCGGTCTGTCGATCATCGTAGGCCTCGCTGTCGGTGCCTTTCTGGCATGGGCGGCGACATGCATCAACTATGAAGGTCTGCGTGTGCCGTTCTTCGGCTGGCAGATCATCGATGGCAAGATCACCCAGCAGGTTAACGCCGCGAAGGAATCGGGTCGCATCGAGGTTCGCCAGCAATGGGCCGAGGCGCAGCGCCGGGCGGATCTGAAGCAGATTGCCAAGGTCGAGGCTCAGCAGAAGCAGATCAATGCCGCTGATGCGGCCTTGGTCACCACCATTGCCGCGCATGTCGGGCAGGTCGCCGGATTGGAAGCAGCGCTTGCCGATGAGAGGAAACGAAAAAATGCGAAACCGAATGCTGCTGGCTCTTCTGCCTGCCCTGCTATCTCTGATGGTGGCATGCCTGACGGGGTGCGGAACGCGCTCAACGCTATCGGCGCAACCAAGCCATGACCGCAAGCCGAACGTATCAGCCGCCGTGATGGCCGATTGTGCGGGGCTTGCATACATCCCGGCCGGTGTGGACCGGGATGACGAATACCGGCTGTGGGGCCAGGACAGGAAGGCGCTGGCGGACTGCCGTGCCTTAAATGCCGCGAAGGCGGCGACGATCAATTCATTGCAGGGGAATTAGGGGCTGATGGCGACAGGAGAACAGGACGTGGCAGCCAGCACCAATTTGTTCGACCCGATGGCGTCCTGGGCAAGGTTGAGCGAGCGCGTCGAAAACCAGGGCAAGGACATTGTCGATCTCAGGTCGAATATGAACACCGGCTTCCAGAGCGTGCAATCTTCGATCAATGCTTTGTCGAATGAATTGCGCAGCTCCAGCAAGACACAGTGGCCGGTGATCTGGGCGGCGGCTGGCGTCTGTTTCGGGATTATCGTTGCGCTCGGATCGCAGGCTCTGAGCCCGATCAAGGAAGCAGTTTCCGAGACGAAGACAGATTTGCGGGTCACGGCGCAGAATTCTCTATCGGTCGCTGCCTTCACCGATTTCAAGGCGACTTATGAAAACAATCGGGTCGTGTCCCGCAACGACCTGATCGACAAATTCAACCAGGTGAATACGCAGCTCGAAACCATCCGCAAAGACCAGGTGCCCCGGGCCGAGCTGGAGCGGGCATGGCAATCCGAGGATCAGCAGCGCGCGCAAATGCAAAAGCAGATCGATGAACTGAAGCAGGGGCAGGCCACCACCTATAGTGCCCGTGACCTGCTGCTGGATATGCGCGACCGGCAGGATCGTTTCGAGCGCCAGCTTTACGGCCAACGCCCGCCGAGCTGACCACATGTCCTGATCGGGTAGCCACCGCAATGTAATTCAAAAGTTTAACCCTCGATGGAACCGCCAGATCTGGCGGCGAAAGGATTTCCTATGGCCCTGAAAGACGGTGCTGTTTTGTGCCAAGCGGCGCAATGGACACTGATTGCTGATGGCGTTCTGAACGTTCTCGTCAACCTGCCGAAGACCGGCACGCTCTACATCCGCCGTGTCGAAGCCGGATCGGACGCACCCGCCGTTGCGCCTGATCCGGAAGGATCGGCCAGTGACGCCAGTTTTCACTTCGTGACCATGACAGCGCTGAAACCCTACGCGGCCAGCTTCACCGAGGCCTGCGATGTCTACGGCTATCCGGAGGGTGATAGCGCCCTGCGGATCGAAATGCAGGGCGATTGATGCCATGGCGCTGAATTTTGGCCGGCCCAACATAGCGCTTGGGTCGCTGTATTCCTGGACGCCCGTTGCCCCGACCGAAGACCCGCCCGATGGCATGGGTTGGGTTGTGCGCACCGGTTCCACCGAACTTTACCTGATTGATCGCAACGGGGCCTATGTTTACGCGCCCCTGGAGGCTTCCGCATGAGCAAGGTCCAGAGCAAGGACGCATTTTTGTATGATCTCACCGGCGATGACGGTGAACTGAAAACCGCATTGCGCGAAGCGATGGAGCTGGGCAGCGCGGCCGATGAAGACGCCAGCGCCTTCGCCACGGCTGGACAGGGTGCATTGGCCGTCACCGCGATCCAGCCTGATGACCTGGTGACGACGGCGCAAGACGGCCTGATGGTCGCCGCCGACAAAGTGAAACTGGACGGCGTGGCGACCGGTGCAACGGCGAACGCGACAGATGCCGCCTTGCGTGATCGCTCCAGCCACACGGGCGAACAGGCGATGGCAACCATCACCGGGTTGATCGCTGCGCTGGCGGCCAAGGCCACGCCTGCCGATATTTCCGCTGCCATCGCCGCGCTGGTGAATAGTTCGCCGGCAGCGCTGGATACGCTGAACGAGTTGGCGACCGCGCTGGGCAATGACCCGAACTTTGCGACGACCATGTCGACCGCGCTTGGCAACCGGCTACGGGTGGATACCGCCGCGCAGGGGTTGACCGACACGCAGAAGGCAAATGGCCGCACCAACATGGGCTTGGGAAGTGCTGCTTTGTCGGCAGCGTCGGATTTTGCGGCGGTCAATGCTGTCGTGCCCAAAACATGGGTGTGCCGCAATGTGCTTCAGCATGGCGCATATAATGATGGAACGAATGCCGCCGCAACCTCGACAGCGTTTCAGGCGGCTTATAATGCTGCCAGTGAAGGCGATACGATTGTTGTGCCGCCGGGGAGTTATGATTTTACTCTTGGTGTTTCCGGGACGAAGCGCGTCAACTGGGATGTTTATGGCACGTTGTTGCTCACAGGGTTTAACTGGGCGGACATTCTTCTCGGTCCTGTCAATCTTTACGGTCCAAAGACCTTCAGGAATGGCGCAATCCCTTCGCTCGGCAGGTGGTTCTCTTCGCTTGGTCTCGGTTATGCTTCAACGGAGAGTGTGAATTACAATACCTTTGAAGCTTTCGATGATATCAAGGTGTTTCCCGGGCGCGTTAGTAATGTCAGCGTTGTTACACGTCAGCGATCAGGGGCGACTGGAATCCGTGAAAATCTTCGTGGGTCTATCTATGTCGAAGCGCCTTCTGGAAACGCTCCAGGCGAGGGTGCTCATTACGTTGGTATACAGGCGGGAGCATTTGCAACGAGCGCTGACAATGGCACAACTAGTTCGTCGCCGTCTTTGAGCCAGGGCGCGCTATTCGCCGGAAGTAGCTTTGCACAACTCAAGTCGGGAGCGATCAACTGGCGAAATGTCACTTCGTGGGAATTCAACGTCACCATGGATGCTAACACTTCGGCTTGGTATAGATCTGGTATTCAAATCGCGGGTGGGGGGCCTGGTAAAGGAACGGTCCATGATTATGCCATTGCGATCAGCAATCTAGCGGATGGCGCGTTTTGGGATGTAGGTGTTCATTTCGGCAGTGAAAATGGTAGCGCGCCATTGACTGAGAATAGTACCGGTATTCGGTTTGATGTCGATCATCTTCTCCACGGAATTGATTTCGGTACCGCGAATGTGCATGGCGCCTATATGAAGGGGACGTCCTTCAGCATCGCGCCCGGTGGAACAAAATTCAATAAGTTGACTTTGCAACCAGGCGTAGGAACCATTATTGTGCCGGCTGCCAACGGCGATCTAATAATCGAAACTACGAACAACAATGCCGTCACTTTCCGTTTAAGGGGGACGGATGGTGTTGTGCGATCTGGAACAGTAGCACTGAGCTAATCAACATGTATCAAGCCATCATTGCCGACCCGAAAAACTTTGATGAAACGGCTTACCTTGCCTACAACGAGGATGTAGCGGCGGCCGTAGAGCGTGGGGATTTTGTTTCGGGAAGAGATCATTTCGATCTTCATCCAAACGAGAGCCGAGTTATTGGTTACAAATCCTCTGGCGAGGATGGTCTAACGACAAACTTGCCCACACCTGATCTGGTTCTACTTGTGAATGGTCATCGTGACGTGATTGCGCATGCCGCATCGAGACGACCAGCCGCAATGGATGTAGTTCGATTGGTCGCCGCCGCTGGTGAAGAGTTCTCTCGCTTTTCAAGCGTGTTGGACTTTGGATGCGGATGTGGAAGGGTGCTCGCAGGTTTTGAGGGCTTGTTTTCCAATCATGTCAGACTTGTCGGCTGCGATATAAATCCAAAGTTGGTAGATTTTGCAAAACGGTCATTTCCGTTCGCGGAGATTTATCAAACAGATCTGATGCCGCCGTTGCCGTTTGGTCCGGCAACGTTTGATTTCATTTATAGTTCGTCAGTTTTCACACACATGTCGAGTGTGTCGATGCGAAAATGGGCCCAGGAATTGTCTCGAGTAATGCGGGGTGGCGGTGTTCTTGTTGTTTCATTCCATGGGTCAATGTATCATCAAGAGTTCTCTAAATTAATTCCTGATCTCTCCGATGTTATGCGGAGCGATAAACACTATGTGCATCAATTCCCAGATGCGGCAGAAGGAGAAAATTCTGTCGCCACCCTTGCCAGTGAACAGTTCTTCGCTGAAATGTTCGAAGGTTTTGAAGTTTTGTTGCATAGGCAGTCCGCAATTTCAGGACCTATTCACTTCTGTGCCAATCAAGATGTACTCGTTATGCGCAGGCTGTGAAAAAAGAGTTCAAACGAGTATGCGGGAAATCTTGCAGCGCATCGATGCGGCACAACGTGGCGTTCCGCCTCTGCCGTCCTATGGGTGCTGATCAAGCCAAAAGCCCCGGCAGTATCCTGTCGGGGCTTTTTGTCGTTCAGAACACAGCAATGTACTTCAGCAGCGAAAGAATGCCGATGATGATAACGACGAGACGGGCGATCTGTTTTGCCCGGGCATCAATCGGCAACATGCCAATGAGATAGAGAATCAGCACAATCACCAGGAAGGTGATTAGGATGCTGATGAGAATTGAAGTACCCAAAGCCCCACTCCTAAAGACGCTTAATTGCGCCGTGCGGTGGAACATAATGCTGTGATTTCAAAAGGAAAGGGGAGGGGCTCACAAAATAGCAGCCCCACCTTTGAGTAGATTTAAACGACAGACCATCGGCGACGCAATCGCTGCGTTAGTGTACCGACTTACTTCCAGCAACTGGCGATGTTAGGCCTTTTCATGATCGCCCCAGTGCGACCCGGCGATTGAAATTCATTAGTGTTTTCAACGGGGCGACTTTCTGTCCCACCTGATGGTAACCAATTGAAATCAAATGATATTGACGCGCCTGCAGGGGTCGCCAATCTTCAAAATTCACCGCGTAAGCCATTGAAGATATTCAATTATTTTTAAGGTGAGGGGTTGGTGGTTTAGGGTGAGGGGATAGACTGTTCCCGTTCAGTTTCGTTGCAGCCGCCTGCGAGAGTTTCTTGCGGTCGGCTTTTTTCGTATAGAGCGCGGCCATCGCGTCGGAATTCCAGCCAAAGAGTGCTTTCAGTTCGGCGTTGCTGCCGCCCGCCTCAGCGAGTTTTTGGGCGATGGATTTCCGCAGCCCGTGGGCTCGACCGTCGATGCCAGCTTCCTTGCACATGTCGCCAAACCAGTTGCCAAAGGCCGCGGCGGATTTGAAGGGGCGCCCGTGCACGGGTGTCACCAGATAGGCCAGATGTCCTGTGCTTGTCCTGCTCAATGTCTGCGCCAGAATCGGGTGCAGGGGGATGAATAGTTCCGCGTCGTTCTTTCCCGCGCGGATCTCGATGACGCCATCCTTGATGTGCTGCGGGCCGAGGCGATAGACATCCTGTCGGCGTAATCCGGTGAACAGCATCATTTCCATTGCAAGACGTGCCGGCGTGCCGGGGCCATGATGGCGGTAGAAATCAATGACGTCCTGTTCTGACCAAGGTAAAAAGCCGCGAGATTTGGGCCGTGGCCGCTTCACGCCACGAACGGGGTTTTCCCGGGCATAGCCAGCGTCTACAGCCCATTCGAACAGATAGCCCATCACCTTCATGTAATTCACGGCGGCGTGGGGCGTGGCCGCTCGCCGATCACGGCCAGCGGCGATCGCTGCCCGATCGATGTGCGATACGATCATCTTGCCGCCTGTCTTGCAAACAACCTTCAGGATGTTGCGGCGATTGGCCTGGGTTGATTCCTTCAGGCCCTTGAAGGCGGCACTCTCCTGGTACTTGTCGACCAGCCATTGCAGAGTGTGTTTCGATGGTGCGGACTTCTCGACCTGCGCACCGGCCATCAAACTTTTCCAGGCGGCAATGAATTCTTCCGATGCGTATTCACCGGGCAACCGCGTGCGCTTGCCGTCGCCGATGCGGAAGTACCAGACGGTTTTATTGTGTCTGGTCGTCTGCTTCTGAACATATTGATATCGGGGGCGCGGCATATCCTCCATCAGAGATAGCCTCTCGCGCTTTCTTCAAGCTGTTTTTCGCTGATCTGGTCGTTATCCCCGTTAATCACAACCGCGCCATCCGGGTTGACCCGGACAGTTTTGATTTCGACGCCCGCGCGCTTCACCGCCTTGATGGCCCTGGCAATAGAGTCCTCTGTGAAGGGAATGGTTCTTCTACCCATATCATTTTCCCCTTCTTGGTCCCATGGTTTCGGCATTCATCAAATACGCAGCCAGGTTCGTCCCGGCGTGGCAGACGCCGGCGACGGTGATTTCACCGTTGGTTATGGTGAAACTGGCGTGGCACTTATAGGTGACGGTTGCCCAGGTCCTGGCGGTGTCGACATCCAGCATAATCCGGTCGGCGCCACAGCATGGGCAGCGGGTGGTGGATTGGAGTTTGTAGGCGCGGGCGGTGGTCATGGTGCTCATGTCCTCAGTCCAATCTCGGATCGCCGGTTGGCATCATGCCGCGCAGGAAGCTTTCGCGCTGCGCCTGGTCGTGCCGCGCCTTCTCCTCCGGTGACATGGCGTCGTAGGTGGCTTTGGCTTTGGCGATCAGTTCCAGTAGTTCGGGGCTTGTGGCTGGGCAGATGACCGACCGCACGGCCATGTTGCGGGCATGGCGGATATTTTCGGCGCAGTGATCGCAGCCGCGACTAATGGCAAGATCGAGGGCAGATTGAGATTGCCGTAGTTCGTTGCTCAGGCGGGTGATCTCGTTTGCGGCTTCGTCGCAAATGGTGTGGTGGACACCATCGCCCCACTCGTCAGTTGGCCGATATGTTCGTAGGCGCTCGACAATGTCAATTTCGACAGTGGATCGATTGGTTTTCTCCTTCTCATGCATCGGCGCTGCCCTCCATTGCCTTTGGTAGCATGCCGTCTTCGGCGGCTTTGGATTTGGCGATCCACTCCAGCCGCTCGTCAGGCGACAGTTTGACAAATCTGCGGGCGGGGCGCAGGTTCTTCTCGCTGTAGATGTGGCAGAACGATCCGCCACCATCGGCCTGATGTTCGACCACGTAGCGGACAGCGCCGCGTGTTGTGGCGAAGATGCCGCGCACCTCGCCCTTGGCCGTGTAGTCGCCGGTGTGTTTTTCGACTGTGTCGCCGATTGCGAAGGGCATGGGAACGGGCAGGACGCAAAGGCCGAAGAGTTCGGTCGATGTGGGTTTGCCAAAGTCCTTCAGCGCGAAATCGCGGACGGTTTGCTTGCCTAGATCGAAGGCCGTGAGGAGCCATTGCGGTTCCGGGTGCCACTCGGTCGAGCCAAACCAGATATTCTTGGGTAGGATGGTGCGTTCTGATGTCTCGCCGCGATAGTTGGTGTAGGTGAGAGTGACAGGATCGGTACGCTCATGGTCATAAGCCCGATAGCCAATAATGTTGGCCTGTTTCAGATCCATTAGGATTGCGCAATGTCCATCAATCTCCCGGACGGAATACGGTTGGTCACTGTTGAGGAATTCGGTAAAGCCCGCATCGTCGTTATGATAGGTAATTGGCTCCTGCGCTGGCGAAGTGGTGAGAGTGACGGGTTCATGCGCTGGTGCCATCACAATCGATTGCGGCGATGGTGGAAGGACGCCATCGGGTCGAGGACGACGGAGGAATCCACGAATAGCGTTGATGGCTGGAGCCATATCCCTCGCAAGCCATGCTTCGACGTCCCTTACGCCGCACTGACGCCCACCGGGTAGCGCTTCCCACGCATCCACAACGGCATGAAGTTGGGCTTCTGCATCTATCATCGTCTATTCTCCTTGAAGAGTTTCGAGGAGAGAGGCGATCCGCTCCTCTCGTTGGTGAAGCATCATTGCGAGATTGCCAACATCGACTGGATCGCCCTTTTCGACATGCTCGCGGAGGAGATGCGAAATGAAAAGTTGTGAGCAATCATCCTTGTCCTCCCAGCCACTGCGGCCATCGAGGCGCTTCTTGGCGAGCTTTTCCTTCATAGCTGCGGCGAAGCGGTCAACAGCGATATCGTCGGCATGCGCAGGCGCTGCGGCAATGGCGGCTTGAATAGCCATGCGAATAACGTCATCGGGGATACCGGGACGAGACCTGGAAAGAACGCTGTCGGCGGCATCAACCATTTTGTCTGTGATTTCCATCATCTCTCTCCAATCACACCCGCATCGGCATCAGCACGATGAGGTTTTCTTCGTGGTCACCATCGGCCCGCAGGATGGCGGGGCTGCCAGCGGTTTCCATGGCGAGGGTTAGCGGCCCGTCGCCGAGGTGGGTCAGGGCGTCGAGGACATATTTGCCGTTGAAACCGGCTTCGATTTCCAGCGAGCCTTCGACCGGAATGGTTTCCTCGGCCGATCCAGCGTCTGGGTTGTTGACGGACAGCTGCAACTGGCCATCCGAAAACTTGAACTTGACGGCCCGGCCTTTCTCGCTGGAAATGACGATGACGCGCTCGACGGCGGGCCTGATGGCCTTGGCCTCAAACTCAGCCTTCGCCGCGCCCGCCTGCGGAATGACGCGGGTATAATCCGGGAAAGTGCCGTCGATCAGCTTTGAGACGATCCGCAGGCCGGGCATGGTGATAGAGATTCGGCTATCCGTCGCCTCCAGCGTCACGTCGCCATCGGGCAGGTGTGCCAGCAACGCAGTAACCAGCTTGCGCGGCAGGATAATGCGATCAGGGGCAACGCCCTCGATGCGCAGCCAGCGCTTGGCCAGGCGGTGGCCGTCCGTCGCCACCAGCAAGGCCCCATCGGCGCCTGGCTCAATAAAGACGCCATTCAGATAATAGCGGGTCTCTTCCGTGGAAATGGCGAAGGCGACGGAGGTGAGTGCGGCTTTCAGCCCCGACCCGGAGGCGGTGCAACGGGTGGGGTTATCGGCGGTAAAATCCGGCATGATCGGCAGATCGTCCAGCGGCAGCACCTGAAGCTGAAACTTCGACCGGCCAGACGAGACGATGGCTTGCGTCTTATCCGCATCCAACTTGATCTTCACCTGCACGCCATCCGGCAGCTTGCCAACGATATCGTCCAGCAGCTTGGCCGCGATCGTGAACGGGTGGAAATCCATATCAAGATCGGCCGCGAGATCGACGGTGCCTTCAATGTCGAGGTCCGTCATACGCAGTTGCAGGCCAGAGGCCCCGCGCTCAAACCCGACATTGGAGAGAATCGGAATGGTGTTGCGGGTCTCGACAATGCTCTTGCGGATCTTCAACGCGGCGGCGAGGGCGGATTTGCTGGCGGTGATCATGATGAAACCCTGTCGATATTGGATTTGATGACGCGGAAGGTGTAGGCAGCGACCCATGGGTTCGGCCACATGCTCGGGTCATCGCCGTATTTTTTGGGGAACTTGTTCAAGGTGTGGAAATAGTTGAGGAAAGCGCCGCCCGCTGTCGACAGGCAATGATCGATATCCAACACCTTGCCGCTATCGACCGGACCCCAATCCATTGACCAGCCGATGTCTTCCAAGGCATCGCCGCGGCATTCCAGCCGGTAGGTCGCGCCCTCTGCAATGGCATCGGCATCCGTGATATCTTGCATTCGCATGACGCGGACATCAGTGATGACAAGGGTGAGGCGCGAGTGTTTTCGAAACATGAAGCGGCCCAGACGCTTGTGCCAAGCCGGGGTGGCCGGGTCATGGTGGTGCCGCCCCTTTCGAAACACTTCCGGCGCTTCGAAATGGATTTCAGGGCTATCCTCAACAAAATGCCATTTCTGGCGACCTTGTTTGGTCCGGGCGGCTTCGGCGGTTTCCCAATGGCCGTAACGATAGTGTTCTTCGCAAACGTAGAGCCGGTCGCCGCGCTTGATCTTGATGTCTAGCTCGCCGGCATAATTGCCATAGACACTCCGACGCTCGAAAGAATGGTATGGGTCTGCATCAAACGGGCGAATGTTTTTTCGCACTATGTTGATACCTGGTGCAGGCTGAAACTTTAGCCCGCGCCGAGTTTGTGTCTTCGTCCCGGCAAGCAGGGCAAGGATCATTGGTCCGCTGAAAAGGATTGGTTTCCCGGCCATTGTCTCTATCCCTCACTGATTTGGGTGATAGGCTTGGCATTGCCAGCCATGTATTTCTGAGCCTGGACCATCAGCCGCAGGCCGCTGAAAATCTGTTTGGCGATCTCGGCTCGCACTTTCGCTTCGTGCGCCGTGATCGTGCCGCTGCGCAATTCGGCCAGGTCTTGCCGCAGGCCGGTGATGATGCCGGGTACGTCGAAGGCGCTACCGATGTCTGAATTGTCCATTGTGGATTTCCCATTGCAAAAGGCTGATCATGGCGTCCAGTTGCCGGAGGACGTGGAAATTGCGGCGGTTGAAAACCGGCCCGGAGATTTTGTTGCCCCAGCGTGAGGCGCAGGATTTGCAGATCGGTGGCCGCTCTGGCGGACCAACCCGTGACACATATTCGTAGGGTCTCGGCTGCGGCACGTCCTTTTCGCAAATCAAACAGGTGAAGAGCGGCGGATCGGCATTCATAGCCCGGAGCCTTTCAGCTTGTCGGCGGCCAGTTCGCCAGCCGTGGTCAGGGTCAATGGGTTTCGGTTGCCCCGCTCCAGCACCAGCCCATGGTTGATCAAGGCCTTGATGGTGGCGGCGGTAATGGAGAGGTTGCCCACTCGCCAGCCGCCCCGCTCGCGACCGTTGAAGCGATAGAAGCGGATGGCCAGCAGGGCTTCCCGCTGGGCTGGCGTCAGGGTCGCATTCGGATCGGTCACGGCGGGGTTGCTGGCGAGTGGGGTCATGGTGTTAGGCCGTCACTTCCGGCTTGCCTTCATAGGCAGGCAGGGATGTCTCTTGTTCCGCGCTGTCCAGATCGGCGCGCACCTGGTCGGTGATATGGATGTCCGGCCGGTAAAGGTGGAAGCTCCAGATAACTGACCCGTTCTTGACGCGGTAGCGCAGGCGCACGGGAATGCGGGCCTTGGTGCCCATGAAGAACGGCGCGATGGAAAGGATGAACAGGCCAGGCACAGAAATCTTGGCGCCGGTTGCGTCCCGATGCACTTCCTCGAAAGTGATCTGGCCTTCACCGCTTTGCAGGGTGACGTTGTTCTTCACGCTGCTTTCGACATTGACCTGCAAACCGCGCGACAGAGTAACCAGCTCGTTCGGATAGGCGGTTTTCAGGCTGAATGTGTCCAGGTATTCGTCAATTTCCGCCTGCGTCGGTGCGGCCAGATCAGGGATATGATCTTCGATCCACTGCGCAAAATCCGTCTGGTTCATGGGTTGACCGTTTTGTGCGACCCATGCCTGCCATTCTTCCGACAACGGGAATGGATATTTGATCCGGTGCTTGCAATTGTCGGCTTCGCCGCCGCTTACCGCCTGATGGTAATCGATCACGGCGGTGATGCTGGGTTTCTGCCAGTCGGTTTCGGCGAAAATCACGCTGTCGCTGGTCTTGTGGCGATTGACCAGACCGATGAAGCTTTCCAGCGTTTTGACTTCGGCTGTGCCGAGTTTGGCGCGGGGCTTTTCACGGTATTCCTCCAGCAGCGGCTTGACGGAGATCGCCTTGCCGGCCTTGCGATCGATCAGAATGGGGATTTCCGAGGGTAATCCGTGGATGGCCGTGATCAACCCGACATGGTCAATCCTCGTTCCTGCATCGTCCGCCATTTCGCGGATGGCGTTGATATCGAGGGTCAGCGGTTGCAGGCTGCCGACGAGGGTGTCAATTTCTGTCATGGTCATGCTCCTTGGGGTTTAAAGGCTGTGAAACTTGGAAGGCGAAGAGGGGAAAGGGTCAGTTCTGGCGTGTGCTTTCGATGACGCGCGGGCCGCCGAACATGTCGCGCTGGCTGGGATGTTCGGTGGAAAGCGCACCTTCATCCGTTGCCCAGAAGACATCGCCCCGGCGCTGCACCTTCGGCGTCTTTGTCTTGATCTCGTTGCTGACGTTGACCATGTCGTTGTGCATTTCGAACTTCATGATCAGGCTGACTTCGCCCTTGAATTTCGTCTTCGGGCTTTCCTGCGAGAGATCGTGCAGAATGGTGATGACCTCTTTCAGTGTGCGTGACAGGTCAGTGTTCAACTCCCCCTGTTCGAGCACACCCAGCAACACGCTGGCTTCATTTATGACTTTCATCGGATTGGTCCTTTCGGGGTTGGGAAGGCGCTAGAATGCTCGGTGCTAGAACGGCACCTCGTCATCCATATCGTCGCGGAAGTCGCGCCCAGCAGGCGCAGCGCGGCTGCCGGTGTCGCGGCTTTGGCCGTAATCATCCGGGCTATCGGCGGCGGGCGGGCGGTTGGAAGAGTTGCTGCCCAGCATGGTCAGGGTGGCGTTGAAACCGTTCAGCACGATCTCGGTGCTGTAGCGGTCGTTGCCGCTCTGGTCCTGCCATTTGCGGGTTTGCAGCTTGCCCTCGATGTAGACGTGAGCGCCCTTTTTCAGGTACTGCTCGGCAACCTTGCAGAGACCTTCGGTGAAAATCACCACGCTGTGCCACTCGGTCTTTTCCTTGCGGTCACCGGATGTGTGGTCGCGCCAGGTCTCGGATGTGGCCACCCGCAGATTGGCAATCGGCTTGCCGTCCTGGGTGCGGCGAATTTCCGGATCGGCGCCGAGGTAGCCGATGAGAATGACTTTGTTGACGGAACCGGCCATTATGCACCTGCCGTTTCTGCGAACAGGTCACCGACCGCCTTCTTCTCAATGAACATTTTGCAGCGCTGATTGACGATTCCGTCTCGCGGGATGAGCATGTTCAAAATGCTGTCGGGATTGTTGCATTCCCGATAATTGAACAGCAGGTGGGCTTCCATGACCGGGCAGCCTTCGTCGTGGACGCAGCGAGAGCAATGCTCTTCGACGTAGCCCATCCCCTCCGATGCGTTGGAAAAATAGGCCATCACGCATCTGCCGATTCTGATGGATTGGTGGCTTTTTCGCCAATTCCCATCGATAGCTTACCGTGTGCGGCAAGGTCGGAAACGCGCGCTACAAGCTCGCAAATCTGATCGGGCCAAACCCACCAGACAGGGAAAGTTCCCTCCGCATCGGCGCGGTGTAAATCAGCGCCGCAGCGCATACGGCGACCGATGCTATCAAAGCACATCGCTGTGAAATGATTGCCGCGCCAGCCTTTCCCTTCGCCATGCTCGGTATTCCTGTATTCAGGATGGCAGGTTAGCCAGGAAGATGCTTTGTTCACCCACTGCTGAAAGCTGGTAAATTGCTGGCCTTCGAAGGGTGGCGCTATGCGTTGATTATCCATCACGCACCGCCTTCCAAGGCATTCAGCACTTCGTCCAGCGATGTGCAGATTGCGTTCGCCATCAGTGCCATCAGTTCCGGCTCTTCGCCATCGCGGGTCCAGATGATCAGGCGCTTGCCGCGACCGGCGAACCATCCGGCTTCCAGATGTGCCGAACGTCCGCAGGGTAGGAGCAGGATGCAGGTGTCTGCCCACTCCATGCCTCGGAAGTCATTCATGTAGCCGAGTGCAGCCGTAGGATGGGTGGTCAGTAGGTCGCGGTATTTCTTCGCATCCCATGCCTGCCAGTCAGGATCGATTTCGGACCACGCGAAGCCCTTGACGCCGTTTGGCGGGTTTCGAAAATCGTAGACAAAGTGACCTGCGTTGCGCAGCGTCTGGACGGCTAGCGGCTGCGACGTATTCCGCCAGCTGGATGCAAGGTAGATTCTGGACATAAAAAACTCCTCCAGTTCACCGGCCCTTGGCCGGCTTGGAAATATGGGCGAGGTGGGCCAGTCGGCAGGCGTCTATGCGGTCCTGGCCGATCAGGCGGATGGCGAGTTTGATGAAGGCCTCTTCGGCCTTGGCTGGACCCCATGGGGTGATCGCGCCCTTCAGCTTCGGCTGGGGGTATTTGCCGATGGGGTAAAGCTCCTGGCCGCGCAGAAACAGCGCGCGCGCCTCGGCACCCAGCATCATCAGGTCCATGTCGTGGACCAGCTTGCGGTGATTGTTGCGCCATGCGGCAGGCGCGGGCAGGCCAAGCGCGGTATAGATCACCGTGTCCCATCCGGTTTTCAGGGTCTGCATGGCGCGGCGGAAGGCGACGGCATAGGCAGGGTCCGCCGTCTGCTGGGTGATGATTGCGGCCAGCGCGTCTTGCGCCGGGCGGGTCCAATCCCCCACAACGAATTCATGGCCATCGTGAAGCAAAAATAGCGCGGCCACGATGGGATCGACGCGCTCGTGCAGCAGCGCCTCGGTGCCCATAACGCTGTGCTGGGCAACGCTAAACCCGCCCGCTTCCGGCACGCCATTGTAACGGTTGATGCGCGATAGGCCTGCGGCCATCTTATAGATGCAGACCTCTCCGACATCAGGCGCAACCATATCCAGCAGCGAACCATCGGCGCGGAAAGACGAAACCGGGGCGCGGGCGAGGCGGGTCATGAGCGATTGTCCAGCGCAACGTTGATGCGCGCCTGGAGAAATTGCGGCCAAGCCGGGTAGCCAACGGCAGGCGTCCCGCCGAAATGGTATTGCCAGATGAATTCTGCCCGGTCGTGCGCAGGCAGATTGGCGGCAAAGGAAAGGGCGGCCTCGGCGCTGACACGGCGGACGCGGTCGTCCACATGAGCCCTACGCAACGTGCTGTTTGAATTCCACAAATACAGTATCCATCCGAAACAGCAGATCACCAGGAGGATCAGGCCGTAAACCTGCATCAAGACGTCAGGCGTCATCGCGCAACCTCCAGCGTCAGCAGTCGCAGTTGATTGCGCAGCGTGAAGGGCAGATCGCACAGCTCTTTGATCGGCGTGTTGGTGTCGATCATCGTGCAGGGGTCGATTTCCCTGAATGTGCGGACAAGGGCCATTTTCAGGGTGTAGTTCTCGCGGATCAGGGCGTCTTGCTCTTGCGGTGTCATGGCCGCCTCACACGCTGCAAGCGATCATGAAGCCGATAGCGCAAGCACAGGGCAGCATGAAAGCGATCTGGTGGCGGGCGATGAAAGCGCCGATGCGGCGCAGGTCAAAGCGGGTGGCGGGCGAAGGGACGCAAAAAGGCACCATCACCAATTGCAGTGATTTGAAAGACATGATCTGTTCCCCGTTGAAGGTCCGGGTGCCCGCCGCCCGGTGGATCTGTAGGGCAATGGCGGCGGGCCTCGGGGTAGCCACCGTGTGGTTGCGGTGGATGAAACGGAATATGATGCGGAATGAATTCCGTGTCAACGGGGAGTGCGGAAGGAATTCCGTTTTTTGTTGGGAGAGGGTATTCCGTGCCAATTTACAGAGTCGGTTTCGTCTCGACAAAAACCGGTAAGCACAACAGCAGAAATGTGAAGGCCTTTGACGAGGCGGACGCCTGTGAGACGTGCAAGGGTGAGGCTGTTGACGGGAGTGTGGTGGCGCAATTGCTTCCGCCAGAGCCTGCGACCGAGGCGCAGATCGCCTATCTAAAAGGTTTAGGCGTTGATGCGCCGCGCGGGTTGTCAAGGGATGAGGCCATCGATCTCACTGATGCCACGTTGAGGAAGCAGCTTGCGATCAATAAGACGGATATGAATGTTGCCGCGCTTTTCCGCGTTGAAGTGACGCGCTATGCATCGAAGCCGATGGTGTACCAGCGCATTTTTAACCACCTGCTTCACCGAGAGGCGTGGATGGATATGACCATCTGGTTCGTGTGGAGGGTTTCTCGCCACATGCTTTACCATGGCGTACCGGGTGGTGGCTTTGCGCCTGACGATCCAAAACTGAAGAGTGTCGCTCAGGACTTGATGGCTGACCCGGAATGGCTTCCTGTCCTAAGGCGCGTTTGTCGGAATTCAGTCTGTGGATTTCGGTGGTTTGGGGTCTACAAAGGGCATCAAGGCGAAAGTATGAGAACCCGCGCCTTCCAAAAGGTTCGGGCTGCTCTTTCCGTGATTGGCCATGCTCCGGTCAGGCCTGAGCCTGTAAGTGCTGAAATAGAATTGTCTGTCCAGCGTCATGTGGCAGAGGTTTTGCAAAGCCAAGCCCGGCTTTCCAGTCAGGCAGCCCAAAGCCCGCAAAATAAGGGCATAATTAGCCATCCACCTGCGAAGAGCCTACCAGTTTGGTGGTTTCTGGCCATTGGCTCCGGCATTTTGATTTTGCTGAAAGTGATAAGCACATCACCGCATTAAGACGAAAGCAATTCGTTGACGCTCAAGACGCGATGGATGCTGACAACGAATTCCCTTGGGAGGCTCACCTCCGATTTGGCAGGATTGTGCTTGCCGATGACGACATGGTTCTCTGTCTTTCGCAGGAAAACTCCGAGCGATGCCTCGACATCGATGTGGTCGCTGGTTTTGCTTTGGACGACGACGACATCGCCTGCTCTGGCTGGGCGGTGAGGGTTGAGATAAATCAGGTCACCCGGGAAAAACTGCGGCTCCATCGATGACCCTTCGACGTACAGGGCATAGATATCGCGCGCGCCCATCAAAGCTGGCGGACGGCGGACATAGTCGACGACACCTGGTTCAAGCTTGAACGCGCCCCTGACGAGAGACCCTGCGGCGGTCCCCATGACTGGAACGTCCATTGCCATTGTTTGAGGCGCAGAGGTCGTGGCCTGGACGCTGGAGACTTCCGGCTGCGCAGCGTCCTGTTCCTTTACCGCCTGCACTTCATCGCCGGCTTTGCCGTGCATGATGAACTGCTCGGTGACATCAAAGAATTTCGCCAAGGCGGCGATTGTCCGCATGCTCGGCACCTGATCGGGCTTTCTGAGGAGCTTCGGCAGCGTCTCCTTGTCCAGGCCAATCTCCTTCGACACCCACTGCGGGCCTTTCCCGGTGGATTGGATGAGTTTCGATATGCGCTGCTGAATGCTTTCGGTCATGAGCGGAATACTATCCGCGTTTTGTTTTTCGGTAAGACGGAAAGAATTCCGTTGACGATGCGGAAAACGTTCCGTATCCTTCGTGACCATGATGACATTGCGCGAAAAGCTCATTCTGATTTCCGATACCTATGCTGCGTCTCGCGGCGTTGGTCGCCAGCGCATTTCGACGTTGGTGCTAAATCGAGGCTCGACCCTTGACGCTATTGCGGATGGCCGGGCCGATGTGACGACCGGAACATTTGAGCGTGCCATGCAGTGGTTTTCTGACCGTTGGCCCGCTGATCTGGTTTGGCCAGATGGCGTTACCCGTCCAGATCAAGCTCTTGTCCCGGAGGTCGCCGAATGAAGCGCCCCGCTTTCCGTTCCTCCCGCGTCGGGTCTGGTCGTTTCCCGGCGCAATCTTGCCGCCGGATTGGGGTTCCCCGGTCGTTGTGCGGCTCTCCTGCCGGGGCTGGGGGTTCCTGGTTTCGGCAGGAGGTTTTGTCTGGGTCATATCGGCCTCGCAAATGAGTAAGTTCTAAAGTTAAGCCCCTGTTTCTGTTGCGGTTTTATCCGCCTGCGCGGGGCAGTTCACGAAAACAAATCGGCAAAAAATATCCTTGACTTCTGAGGAGGGAAACGTGCGCGCAATTAACAAAGATCAGGCCGCCGCCTTGAAGGGCGCCACCCGCCGCGCAGTCCAGATGGCGGGCACGGCGGAATGCTTTCAGCACACCACGCGCGTCGGCAAGGCGCCGCTGTCCAACTATGCCAGCACCTCCGAGGACAATGCGGAAAAGTTCATGCCGCTAGATATCGTGCTGGAAGCCGATCTTGAGGCCGGTTCACCGGTGATTACCGAGCAGCTGGCCCGGTTGCAGGGGTATCGCCTGGTCAAGGACGAGCCGGAAGCTGTTCCTGCCGGGCTTGGTTTTATTGATCTGCTGACCATGGACAGCTTTGCCGCCGCGCTCAAGACCGCCGTCGTCGAGGCTTTGGACGATGGACATATTTCCACGGGTGAGGCCCGCGATATCGGCCGCGAAGGTGAGCGGGTCATCAAAAAAGTGCGTGAAATCATGTCCAAGGCGGGGGCAAGCGTATGACCCCGGTTGAACAGAAGCTTCACGACGCCCGTCGTCGCCATGACCACGAAATCAACGTGGCTGCCTTTGCGCCCAACCCGCCGATGGATCGGCGCACCTGCCGGAAGTGTAGATCGACGCTGACAATGGCCGAGGTGATCGAAAAACACTGCATTCGCTGCGCGGAAATTGTCGCGGAAGTGCGGAGGGATCTGCTGTGATGGTCGAGGCGGAAGCGGTTCTTGATCAGCCTGCATCGGTGACGTTTGACGCCGGATCTGGTGTCGTCTCCGGCGATGGCTGGAGCGTGCGGCTTGTGCGCCGCGAAGCGCAGATTTTCGAAGCGCTCTGGGATGCCAAGGGGCGCACTGTTTCGCCCAGCATGCTGGTCCAGTTGGTTTATGACATCGATGACGAGCCGGAAAATGCCGATGGTGCCATCCATGCTCATGTCTCAAAGCTGCGGGCGCGGTTGTCCGATCATGGGATCGAGATTCTGTCGCGGCGTTTCCAGGGCTATTGGATCGAGGTGTCACGGGGTGGCCGCGAAAAGATCGCCCCTATTGCGTTGCCTGAGCATAGCGGGTTTCAGCGCTCGTTGGGCGTGACCGTTTACGACAAATTGGTGATTTCTGCCCTGCATGCCAAGGCCGAGCAGCATGATTGCCTGCCGCAGCATGTGGCGCTGGCGCTGCTGAAGGCAGTCGTCGCCGCCGATCTGATTGACGCGGTGTTCGACGGCGACCCGCCGCAAGCCTTCGTGCGCGTGCCTGCCGTCGTGGCCGAACAGCCTGCCAAAGCGGCGCAACGCCCGCCCTCGAGGCTCGGGGCCACGCAACGCCGCTTTCTGGAGTGGTTTGCCAATCAGCCGCCCGGGCCGGTGGAACTCTCAACCAACCAGATCGCCGAAACCCTCAGTGCCGAACGCTGGCGTACGCACGAAATCCTCCAATCGCTGACGCGGCGCGGGTTTCTTGAGGTCGCACGGCAAGGCAAGCGCGGCGGTCAGCCGACATTCTATCAGCTGGTGCGGGGTGACGTGGCATGATCACCTTTCTCGATGGTCGCGTGACCTTGTATCCTGGCGATTGCCTGGAGGTGCTTCGCACCATTACTTCCGACAGCATCGATTGCGTTGTGACGTCGCCGCCCTATTGGGGTTTGCGGGATTATGGCGTTGAAGGCCAAATCGGTCTTGAGCCGACATTAGCCGAACATCTTGCCGTGATGGTCGGGGTTTTTGATGAAGTGCGACGGGTTCTGAAGCCAACTGGAACCTGCTGGATCAATTACGGCGATTGTTATGCCGCAGCGCCAAATGGTCGGAGCGCAGCGGATACCAAGACCGCCGGCAATGATGACCGTACGTTCCGCGATAAGCCATTCTCGACGGTTGGCGGCGGTATCAAGGCAAAAGACCTGTGCATGATTCCCAACCGCCTCGCGATTGCGTTGCAGGATGCCGGGTGGTGGGTTCGGTCTGAAATCATCTGGGGCAAGACAAACCCTATGCCCGATAGTTCCGGTGCTTATCGTCCATCCACGGCGCATGAAAAGATCTTCATGCTGACGAAAACGGCGGACGGTGACGTCTGGCGAGCACGCGACACAGGGGAAGTCTCATTTTTCCCAGACTTGTCGGAGCGTTGCGGCTTGGTGACGGACCCGAAGCGGGATGGCGCCCGATGGTTACGCATAGGGTCTTTTTATGATGCCGAAGTCGTCAAACAAGGCGGCGCTCCGGGTTTAACCGGTAATGAACATAACCGCCACAGCCTTGGACAGGCGATCCCGGAGAACCAGCGCCGAGCTCCCAGCAAAATCAAGATGCCAGATGGATGGGAATCTGGCGAGGGTGCCCATGGCTCTCGCCATCGTCGTGGTCGCGAATCAGGAAAGATCCTGGAGGTAACGCCGCGTCACCAAGGACAAATCAACCACACCGGTCTCGATGAGCTGGGACGGGGTAATGGTCGGTATCTTCGCAATTATGAGCCAGCGCCGCTGACCGTTTGGGAGATGGCAACGCAGGCTTTCTCTGAGGCGCATTTTGCAACCTTCCCAACTGAGCTGGCCGAACGTTGCATTTTGGCAGGCTGCCCAAAGGGTGGTCTCGTCCTCGACCCATTCGGCGGCGCTGGCACGACGGCGCTGGTCGCTCTCAGACATGGCAGAAACGCGGCGCTGATCGAGCTGAATGCAGAATACGCAGAAATTGCAAAATCTCGGATTGAAGATGAATGGCGGGTCCAGCGAAAGCGGAAAGACCCGATTGGTGTTCTCCCTCTCTTTGTGGAGGCAGCCCAGTGAGCAGCGCCAGCGTCAAGCCATCTGCCGCGCCCGGCCTCTACGTCGTCACCAACAAACCGCAGGCGGCAGCCATCGATCTCTTTCATTGCGATCTGGAGCTGGTGCCTGCATGGGCGCGGATCGTCAGTGATGTCTCGGGGATCCCGGCGATCCCGACCGACGCCAAGGTGATCAACCAATGGTACGGCTACGGCGATCTGTTTGAACAGATCTGGCGCGAAGAGCGCCAGCGGCGGAAATTCGACATGGATTATGCCGCCCATGTGGCCACGCTTCAAGCCTGGCATGACAAGCGGTGGGCCGTCGATGCGCCGGCCACACCAACGGAGCCGTCACCCGCACCCTCCGCGCCGGTTTCCTCTCCCTCGGCGGCCAGTCATCCGGACCAGGCCGCCGCGTCTTCCCTTCCCAGAAAATCGAGGTGGTCATGATCGCACTGGATCTCTTCGGGCCTTGTTCTTTGTCCCCGGTAAAATTCGCAAGCCTTTCCCCCGCAGATCAGACGCTTTGCGTCCGCCTGATGTTTGAAAAAATGTCGGAAATGGCCGGTGCCACGGGCTTGAAAGGTGATGGCATGCAGCGGATCGGCGCGGCGCGCCATCAGGTCAATATGCCAGACCAGAGGGAACGCAACCGCTGCGAACGAAGCGATGATGACGATCTCTCTGCGCCCGCCTCGAAAATCCTGCGGCTGTTTTGTGCCGAAGATGGGCCGATCAGCATGCCTCATGCTGAAATGGAGCGTCGGGCGGGCCTGACCAAAGGTTCGGTGCGCTGGATATTGGAAAGCCTGAAGGAACGCGGACTGATCGTCTGCCTTCGCGCCGGCAAAGGCCCGCGTCAAAGCACATGGTCGGTCACCGACGCCGGTCGTCTTGCCATTGCGGCCATTGCGCTGGAGGCGGCCGATGGGTGAGGACCGAAAAATCACCCTGATCATCGCCCCCAACCGGGATGCGGCGGCGAAGACCTGCGATGCCTGGCAGGTGCCGCGTGGCCGCCTTGGCGATGGCCGCGCGCTGCGCGTCATCACCTGCCCGGAAGGCCTGCGTGGCTGGCACGAAGGCACGGCCTGCCTGATCGATTTCAATCTGTTCGGCCGGGAAGACGTGCGGCTGAAAGACCTGGCGCAAAGCCTGCTGGCCAGCGGCCGGTTGCGGAGAATCGGCTTTAAGGAATTGCGCGAATTGCGTGGGGAGCACGGTTCCCGTGGGGAGGTGGTATCATGAATATGAGCTTTTTGCCGGACGATTTCCGCGCCTCCACCTCTGCACCTGCGCTGACAGCCGGTCGCCCGATGATCGTGGACAGTTTTGCTGGCGGCGGCGGTGCATCCACCGGCATTGAAATGGCTTTGGGCCGATCACCGGACATTGCCATCAACCACAACCCGGCGGCGCTGGCGCTGCATGCGGCCAACCATCCCGAAACGCTGCACCTGTCCGAAAATGTCTACCGGGTCGACCCGTTGGACCATATGCGGGGCAAGCACATCGGGCTCATGCATTTCAGTCCCGACTGCAAACATTTCTCCAAGGCAAAGGGCGGCAAACCGGTCGAGCGGAATATCCGCGATCTCGCCTGGATCATTCCCGGCTGGATCGAGCGCATCCAGAAAAGTGGCGGCAAGGTCGATGTCGTCACCATGGAAAATGTCGAGGAATGGAAGGATTGGGGGCCGCTGCTGCAAACCGAAAAGGGTCTGATGCCCGACCCTGAGCGGCGCGGCGAAACCTTTGCCGCCTGGAGCAAGGCCATCAAGAGGCTCGGCGGCAAGATGGAATTCCGTGAAATCCGGGCCTGCGACTTTGGCGCGCCGACGATCCGCAAGCGGTTGTTCCTGGTGATCCGGTTTGACGGCAAGCCGATTGTCTGGCCAGAGCCGACACACGGCGCACCTGGTGATCCCGATGTTCTCTCTGGCACGAAACTGCCATGGCGCACCGCCGCAGAATGCATTGACTGGTCGCTGCCATGCCCGTCGATTTTCGAGACGGCAGAGCAGATCTTTGCAAAGCACCGTCTGCGGGCCGTGCGGCCTTTGGCGGATGCGACCATGGCCCGTGTGGCGAGGGGCATGAAGCGCTATGTTCTCGATGCCGAGCGCCCGTTCCTTGTCAATCTGACCCATGGCGCACGCCTTGAGGATGTTGACGAGCCGTTCAAGACGATCACGGGCGCAAACCGTGGTGAAAAGGCGGTCGTTGCCCCGCATCTCGTGTCGGTCGCGCATGGCTATAGCGGTGGAAGGCGGGAATATCCGCTGGATGATCCAATGGGAACCGTCACCAGCGGCGGGATTTCCCACGCAATTGTCGCCCCGCATCTCGCCTCATACTACAGCCACACGGATGGCAGGTCGGAGCGTGTCGCCGATCTTTCTCAGCCGATTGCGACAATCCCCACTGAAAATCGGCATTCGCTGATCGCGCCGCATGTCATGACCATGCGCAACTCAGGCAAGCCTTTCAACGGGGCAGATGAACCGACCCATACGATAACCGCCGGTGGCGCTGGCCTTTCCGTTGTTGCCCCTGTCCTGACCCACGCACAACAGGGCGGCGCTGTCCGGCCTATCGACGCACCGCACCACACAATCTGTGCCAGTGCGAAAGATCAGAATGCCGTCATCATTCCGTCGCTGGTCGGTTGCGGTGGCCGGGCCGGTCAAAGCCGCCCGCGTAGCGGTGATGAGCCGATGGCGACCATAACCACCAAGGCCGATGCCTGTGTTGCTGCGGCATTTATCGCCCAGCACAATAACGACAGCCGCCGCGTGGGTGGCGTCAACCCGGGCAGGGCGGCGGAAGAGCCTCTTTCAACAGTGACGCAGACCGGTGCGCAGCAGGGCGCGGTTTCGGCCTTCATCGCCCGGCAGTTCGGAACATCGACTGGCCACGGCATTGATGAGCCTGCGGCGACGGTTATGGCGGATGGCGGTGGGAAATCGCAACTGGTGACGCCTTATCTCCAGTCATATTACGGAATGGGTGATGGCGCCCGCCATGATGACCCAATGCGCACCGTAACGGTCAAAGATCGCTTCGGCCATGTTGAGGCTGGTATTTCTGTGCCGCCGTTCACGGCCGATCAGGAAGACCGGGCGCGGCAGGTTGCGGCCTTTCTGCGGTCCTACAGCTTTTGGGATGATCGCGAATTCGTAACGCTTGATATCGGCGAACAGACCTATGTCGTCGTCGATATCGGCATTCGAATGCTGACCCCGCGCGAGCTTTACAATGCGCAGGGTTTCCCTCCCGATTACGTCATTGATGGCGGATGGTCCGTTCCCGAATCGGGTGGTGATCCCGTCTGGGTCAGCTTCCCGAAGAGCGTGCAGGTCTCATGCGTCGGCAACAGCGTTTCGCCACCGCCCTATGCTGCCATCGTTGCCGCAAATTGCCCGGAGCTGATGGTGTGGCGTGAGGCTGCCGAATGACCAGCCCCATCATCGACGATTTCGTCACCCGCGCCCGCGATGTCACCGTCTCGGAGGCCGCTGACCGGCTCGGGATCAGTGAAACCAAAGGCCGCACCGAATATCAGGGGCCGTGCCCGCGCTGCCATGATGGCACGGATCGGTTTTCCGTCAACCGCACCAAGAATGTCTTCAATTGCCGCACCTGCGGCGGCGGGCGCGATGGGATCGGTCTGGCGGCTGTCTGGCGCGATCTCGATCTGCGCAACCGGGCGGAATTTCTGATGGCCTGCGGTCACGCTTTAGGTGAGACGGTGCCAGCCGAGGGTGAGCAGGAAACGGAAGAACAGCGCCTGGCGCGCGAACAGCGAGCAGCTGATAGCCGCGCCAAGGCCGATAAGAAACGGGCCGAAAACGATGCAAAGGCCGATCAGCAGCGCCAGAAGGCCATCAACCTCGGGCGCAATCTCTGGCTCAATGCCCTGGATTGCCTTGCCGCTGGTCAGCGTGAGGCGGAAGGCTATGCGCTGATCCGCCGTTACCTGCGGTTTCGCACCGGCTTCTGGCCGCATGATGGCGTGTTCGAGCATATCCGTTTCCTGCCCCGCGCCACCTATTATGGTGTCGACGAATGGAAGCGGCCGATGTCGATCTATGTCGGCCCGGCACTGTCCATTCCCTTCGTCAATCTGGACTTTCGGATCACCGGCAGCCAACAGATCTGGATCAATCTCGCCAACAAGCCGAAATACCGCCCGGTGTTGCTCGATGCCGAGGGAAAACCGCTGTCATCGAAGAAAATGCACGGCGTCAAGAAAGGCTCGATCCTGCCGGTGTTCGGCAATCCGGAGGTCAAGCGCTGGGTAGTCGGCGAGGGGATTGAAAATCCCGCCGCCTGGGCCGGGCCGGAAGGCTGGCGCGAAGACACGTTCTACCTCGCCGCCGGCGACATCGGCAATCTCGCCGGTCCACGCGACCCGGCCTCGGATTTCAAACACCCGACGCTGACGACGGTCGACAAGATCGGCCGGTCGCGTCGTGTCAATGTGCAGGGTCCGGCGCCAAAGCCGGACCAGGCGCCGGACGATGCCATGCAGGTTCCCGCCCATGTGACCGAACTGCTGGTGCTGGCCGATGGCGATAGCGAACCGGTACAAACCGCCGCCTGCCTCGCCCGCATGGCCGCCCGCCTGGAGCGACCGGGGCTGGATATCCAGATCGTCTATCCGCCCGCCACAATGGATTTTTCAGAAGCCTTTGCCGCCGTGCGAGGGGAGGAATGATGATGAAGAACAATGGTATGTGGCTTTTCTTCGTGGCCTACTATGCAGGTTTAATTTCCTCAAACGTCAAGGCTTCCGCTTTTGGGCTTTTGCCGGGGCTGGTGATCTTTTTGGTTATTGCCCTTGGCGCTTGGCATGTCTTTCGCCATTTTCTTAACCGTGACTGGACCCGCAAGCCATGACAGAGCCGAAAAAACCGGATCTGCCGGAGGCCGTCCGCAAGATTCTGGAAGAAGCTGCGGCGCAGCGGCAGGCCTATGCCGGTCGCCCGGACCCTTTGCCTATTGATGAGCCGGAACCGGACGAAGAAGTCCTTGAGCTGTCCGGGCCGGAGATCCTCGAAGAATGCGCGGCTCTGCCCGAAACCGACATCGGCAATGCCAACCGGCTGCTGACCCGATATGGGCGGTATTTGCGCCATGTGACGCATGTCGGCTGGCATGGGTTCGACGGTCAACGCTGGATGGAAGATGCATCCGGCGCCGTGGTGCGCCGTTTTGCCCATCGCACTGCCGAGCTGATCGATGATGAGGCGATCCTGTTGGATTGCTCAACCAAGGAACAGGCGGCTATCGAGGCCGGGCGCGATGCCGCGAAAAAGTTGCAGGATATGGGCCGCCCGCCAACCGTGCGCGAGGCCGTCGACGATGATCGATTGGCGGAATTGAACGGCTTGATCGCCGATATGAAGGAAGCCGAACGGGAAAAGGTGATGATGGGCAACCCGAAAGCCGAATGGCCAGAGGAAGCCCATGTGCAGCATCAGAAAATCAAGGATCGGATCAAAACCGGTCAGCAGGCCGAGCGGGCGCGGCGCAAGATGGTGGATGCCACATCCTCCTGGACGCCAGAGCAATATGCCGAGTATGCCGAACTGGAAAAGATGGTCGACGCCATGGACGAGGTGGAAGAGGGGCGGCGTGGCCGCATGTCTTCCCGCCACAGCCACGCCAAGAGCGCGGCCGGGACATCCAAGATCGACAATATGCTGAAAGAGGCGGTGCCTTACTGCTCGCTGGATGTGAAGGATCTGAATACCGATCTCTACGCCATGAATTGCCAGAGCGGGACGCTGCGGTTCTATTGCCGGGTGGTGGAAGGCGTGCGGCGCTGGAAAATCCGGATGGACAAACATCGGCCGGAAGACCTGATCTCCAAGATGGCAGAGGTGGATTTCACGCCGGACGAGGATTGCCCGACATTTCGCAATTTTCTGAAACAGGTCATGCCGAATGTCGAGTATCGCAACTTTCTGCAACGCTATCTCGGCTATTGCCTGTTGGGAATGACCGGCGAGCAGTGCTTGCTGTTCTTCTATGGCGCTGGCCGCAACGGTAAATCGACCTTCGTGGATCTGATGGTGGATATTCTGGCTGATTATGCCGCGTCCATGTCGATCGATAGTTTCGCCGGCGAAAAGCGCCGCTCTGGCGCCGAGGCCACGCCCGATCTGGCTCGTCTGCCCGGCGTGCGCCTGGTGGCGGCCTCGGAGCCGGAAATGGGCGTGCAGCTCAAGGACGCGCTGATCAAATCCCTGACCGGTGGCGAACCACTCCCGGTGCGAAAGCTCAACCAGGACTTCTTCGAACTGATCCCGCAATTCAAAATCATCCTGTCCGGCAACCATAAGCCGATCATCAAGGACGATTCGGACGGCATATGGCGGCGCGTAAAGCTGGTGCCGTGGGAGATCCAGATCCCGGAAGAAGACGTAGACCGCGACCTGCCGCGCAAATTGCGCGAGGAACGCAACGGCATATTCGCCTGGATGGTGTCGGGGGCGATTGCCTATCTGGAGACAGGGCTTCAAGAGCCAGAGGGCATTAAGGACGCGACACGCGAGTATCGCGAGGAAAGCGACCCTATCGGCGCGTTCTTGCGCCATGCCTGCCATATTACAGGCGCCGACGCCGATCAGGAAACACCGCTCGACCTATACAATGCCTATCAGCGCTATGCGAAGCGCGAGGGGCTGTCTGAATTTCATCAGCCCACATTCACCCGCCGATTGCCGGATCAAACCCGCAAGAGTTGGAAGGGGCCAGATGGCGGCATGCATCAGTTCCGCCGTGGACGGTCGAATGGCACGGTCTACTACGGCATTCGCGTGAGGGATGAATTTAGGCCGGAAGCGCCTGGCGGCCATTATCCAGACCACGAACCCATGCCGGAGGGCTTCTGATGCCGTTGCGCGCCCGGACCCTTCGGTGGTACAAGGTGGACAGCGCGGCGTCTACCTGCCTTTTGCACCCTTCCGAGGGTCCGGGGTGGACAGCTAGGACAGATAAACCATTCTTACGGACAGATAGGTTTTTTTCTTCGGACAGGAAGAGCGCAACGTTTTCAAAATGTTATGAACGATGGACAGCTAGGACAGGTAATTACCGTCCTTTCGTGATGCGCGCTCGCGCGCATTTTTTCAGAACCGGATTGCCATGGATGATGCGTGTCATGAGAAATTGATGATGCGGTTTGTATTGCGCGCATCATTAAAGGTCGCAACTTATCTGTCCTAGCTGTCCATCTATTGTTTTTATTAGATTTTATCTGTCCATTTGTCGATTTTATCTGTCCGTTTTTTACCAGTTATCTGTCCTTGCTGTCCAAACTTTGCAAATAAGAGGTGAGAGAATGAAAAAAATTACGATTGAAGCCTTTCTGAATTGGGCTTTCACGAAAGAACTCTGCAAAGTCGGGTCTGGATCAAATGTCGGTCTGGCCTCAATTCCATCGTCTTGGGGGATGATCGGCTCATACGCGGCCTTGGGCACGATGATTGACCGCAGCCCGAACGGGTACGGCGTGATCCCCGATTTCATTGAGGATGGCTTGCCGCACGCGGACGCAGTGCGGGCAGGGGACGCGGTGCGGCAATTGGCTACTGTTGCCCAGGATATTCCAGAAGGCTGGAACCTCTTTCCCGAATGGCCGGATGACCATGGTCTGGTTGCCGCCGAAGTTGAGCGCGTGAGAGCTGAGGTGATGATCAAGGGCGATAGGCTGGCTGGCAGTCATGTGGCCGCGCTGGTCACCACATGCGCCATTCTCAACCGTGGCCCCGATTGGCAGGCATCGAAACCGCGCGAAACAATGATTGCCGACAAGGATGGCACGCCACGCTGGTTTTGCCAGCGAACATCGAAGGATGCCTTTGGTCGATCCTATACCATCGAAACGGACGGCTATAACCGCCGCGCCCGCAAGCCGCACCGTGGCGCCTACCACAAATACCAGCTTGCATCGTCCATCCGGGGTGCGATCCTCGACCGGATGGAATGGCAGCAATGGCAAGCCGCCCTCGCCATCCTCGCCGCCGATCTGCAAACTGATTTGCTAGCCCATGAAATTCTGCCCTTCGAGCCGGATCTTGAGCCTTGGGCGAGCGAAGAAAAAATGCAGGAATGTGCATAGTTCATTGAAAATACACCGAAATAATCGCAATTGCGGTCAATGGACGTCGGCCAAAGTTTGACATAGGTTGAACACACTGAAAAAGGTAAGAAAAACCCGCTGGCGGAAACGCTCGGCGGGTTTCGCATTTCCAGCCGATGGAGGCGACCATGAACCCCGCCGCTGTAATGGCGGCTTTCAGTGAGAGGCGATGATGTCTGGTGCCGTTCTGGGATAGCAGCTGCTTGGAGAACCAAACATCTATAAGCGGCCCAGCGGTCGCCTCGATCACTCTGGAGTTTTTGCTATGGCTGATCTGACCATCCGTTGGGGCGATGTCTCCGGTATGAACCGGTTGGAAAACGCCATGAAAAAGTTGGATGGCCCGCAAAAGCGGATCGTCTTGCAGCGTGCGGTCAATCATACCGGTGACAAAGCCCTGACACAGGTCAGTCGCACACTGGCAAAGCAGACCGGACTGCCATACGGCGTCATCAAGAAGGCGTTGAAGGTTCGAAAGGCGACGGGAACGGGTATCAGCCGGGAAACTGGCGAGATCGTCTCGTTTACCGATGCCTCGTTCAACTACACGATCACATCTCGGGGCGGCGATATCGCCCTGAAATACTTCAAGGCTCGGGAAACCAAGGCTGGCGTGACCGCTGCCCCGTTCGGTAAGCGCACGCTGTTCGCCGGCACATTCATGAAGGGCGGGCGTTTCCCTGGTCGGGTGAATGCGCCTTCCCTTCACGGTCACGTCTTCCGCCGGGCGGGAAAAGGTCGCAACCCTATCGAGCTTCAAAACTCTGGTGTGGTCATTCCGTCCGAGATGGTCTCAGGTGCAAGCGCCAAGGTCTTCACCGAGACCGTCGAGACTAACCTGCCGACGCGCGTCATGCATGAGATCGGGTATCTGATCCCTGGTTTCTTTGAATAAAAAAATGACGTAAAGGCACAAAATGTTGCATTTTGCATCGATTTCCACCCCGAGAGCCGGGCGTGGCAACCCTGCCACACCCCCCCCTTGGTCTAGGGACCGTACCCCAGCCCGACAGGCCCACGAACAGATTTGTGCCCGGGTTTCGGGCAGTCTCAGAGGTTTGAATGTTGGGTTAACGGGGTTGACGGGGTTAACGGGGGTGGTTGACGGGGTTGACGGCTGAAAGGTGATGGTGATCGATGTCGGATGTGATGTGGTCAATCACCGAAATTGCGGCGCGGGACAGTGTTTCGAAGGCTGCGATTTCCAAGGCGGTCAAGAAGATGTTGGAAGCCCAGCCGGAAACGCCGGTTGATCGTGGTCCGCAGGGGCAGGTCATGCGGGTGTCTTTGGCGCACTATGACCATTACCGGTCGCGGCATATCAACCCGGCCAAGGCCTCGGCGCCCATTCGGGGCGTTGGGTCCGAAGACAGGCCCGGTAATGCTGGGCCGCTTTTGCCGCAAAGTGAAAGCTTTGATGAGGCGCGGCGCCAGAAAGAATGGCTGGCTGTTGGCCGCGAGAAGCTACGGCGGCAGGAAGAATGCGGGCAGCTGGTGCGCAAAGACAGCGTGGATGCTGCGGTGCGCGGCATCGGGGCCGAATTGCAGGCGATTATCCGGCGGTTACCGAATCTGGCGGACGATCTCGCTTTGGCCGTCTCGAAAGAGGGCGTGCATGGTGTGCGGGTCTTGTTGCGGGAAATCGCTTTTGAGATCGGCAACGAGATGGCGGACAAGCTGGAGGCGATTGCCAGCGAAGCGCCGGCCGGTGATGCCTTGATCGAGGAAGAGGAAGCGTGACAGTTCATCCTGGTGCGCTGCGTGGTGTTGCGTCCACGTTGGCGACAGCTATCAGGCCAACGCCGCCCGTGCCCTTTGATCGTTGGCTGACCCAGAATGTCGTTTTGGTGGACGGGCCGAAAAAGGGTGAGCTTTGGTCAGCGGCGGATGCGCCATACCTGGTCGAGATGGCGCAATGTCTGAGCCAGGAGCATCCTTGCAATCTGGTTTCGTGTCGTAAATCGCAACAGACCGGGGTCTCGATCCTGGCGCTGGCTTGGATGTTGTACATTGCCGAGACCTGCCCGGATAACGCGCTGTACGGCGTGCCGGGCATCGATGCTCTGCAAGACATCAACTCCGGCAAGCTTCAGCCGCTGATCGACGCCTGGCAGAAGCGGACGGGCAAAGAGACGATCTATCCCTCGACCAGCCGTTCCGGGGTTGGATCAACCACGTATGAGAAGAAATTCGCCGGCGGTGCGATCTATCTGGCCAATGCCAACACGGTCATGGATCTGTCGGCGAAGACGGCGCGGTTCGGCGTCAAGGACGAGGTGTCCAAATGGAACATGCTGCCGAATGGCGCTGATCCGGAAAACCTGTTCTTTGGTCGCTTCACGGCGTTTCGCAGGCAGAAGACCTATAAGATTTTTGAGCTGTCCACGCCGGAACTGGACAGTGGCGATGCGCTGGGCGAGGGGCCTGGCCATTGCCGTATCGACCGTTCGTTCCGGCGTTCGGACCAGCGATTCTGGCATATCAAATGCCCGGAATGCGGTGTTGAGCAGGTCCAGGACGATCAGAACTTTCTGATCAACCGGGGCCAGCCGCATAAATCTGTGATGCGTTGCGTGAAATGCGGGCATCATATTTCGGAAATGGAGCGGGTATCTGCGGTGCGGGAAGGGCGGTATATTCCGTCTCTCTCCGGGCCGGATCGTCATCCTGGCTTTCATGTCGACGCCTTCATGTCGTTGATGATGTCCTACGAGGCGATTGCCGAGGACAAGATCAGCTACGAGGCAAAGGGTGAGGCCGGCGCGAAGGACTACCATAATCTGATCCTGGCCAAGCCATATCAGATGAAGGGCAACGCACCGGACCACAAGCGGCTGATGGAGCGGCGGGAAGACTACAAGCCCGGCGTCATCCCATCTGGCGGACTGCTGTTTGTGGCCGGTGCAGACGTCCAGGGCTACGGCATCTACTGCGAAGGCGTTGCCTTCGGAGAGGATCGGCAGAGCTGGAACGTCTTCGCCGAATTCTTTGAAGGCGCGACGGACAACCCGCAAGCGGGCGCCTGGCTGCTGTTTGAGGAATTCGTTTCGCAGGAATTTCCGGATGCGTTCGGGGTGCTTCGGAAGATCGATGCACTGGCCGTTGATGCTGGCTGGCGTACCAACCAGGTCATGGAATGGTGCCGCCGCCATCCGAATGCCTATGCCACGAAGGGCCAGCCAGGCCGGGGCCTACCGGCCATCGGCCTGCCGTCGCGCAAGACCGTTACCAAACGGGGCAAGCGCAAGCGGTTCGGTTCGGCGATGTCCTGGCCGGTCGGCACATGGTCATTGAAGGCAGAGTTTTACGGCAATTTGCACAAGATTGGTCTTGCGGCTGGAGAGGCGCAGGACCCATCCGGCTATTGCCATTTCCATAAGGAGCTTGGCGAGGAATATTTCCAGCAGATCACCGGGGAATATTTTCATCAGGCTTTGGTGAAGGGCAAGCTGCACGAAGAGTGGAAGAAGCGGCGGGAACATAACCACTTTCTCGATTGCAGAATCTACGCGATGGCCATGGCGGAACACCTTGGCCTTTCGAAGATGAGCGCAAGCGATTGGGCAAGACTGAGAACAATGCTGGAGCCGGAGATTGTGCCGGACCTGCTGTCTTCTGTCAGCCACAAGGTCTTGCATGAGGATCGGCCAGCGGAGCCGCAGAAAATACCGGTTACCGCGCCCGCGTCGTCGGTACCGGCGCAGGCCAGAGCAGACAAACCGACTGAAAACAGGTGGAAAAAGCGCAAATGACGGAAAAGCCACGGGTGAGGGTGAAGGCGGGCAGCGTGAGCGCGCCCGCAGTGCGCCCAACTGGTGCGCCCCGCAACGGGCGCGCTTCGTCCGCCTATATGCGCGATAGCCAGTCCGGTATCATTGCCTCTCGTCCGGCGTCTTTGCGGGAGCATCGTGACGAGGTTCGGCGCATCTGGTGGCGGGCGGCGGGCCTTGCCATGGACATGTTGCAGAATTCCGGCCGGTTGCGCGGGGCCGCTGACCAGATCCTGGCCGATACCATCGGTGTCGAGCTGCAATTGAACCCGAAGCCGGATCTAACACGGTTTGGCTATGACACGCTTGAAGCTATCGAGTGGACGCGGCTGGTCAAGGCCGAATGGAAGACATGGAGCTGGAACCCGCGTGAATGCGATTTCCGCGCCAAACTGACCATTGCCCAGATGACCGATGTCGGCGTGCGCAACTGGTTGGCCTTTGGCGAAAGCACTGGTGTGGTTTCATACCTGCCGCGTGCGCAGCGTCTTCCAGGCTGCCGTACCGGCACGAAAATGCTTATGCTGTCGCCGCAAAAGCTGGTGCAGGATACCAGCGAAATGAGTGGTCTCTATCAAGGCATCTACCACGATGCCTATGGTCGCCCGCAGGTTTATCGCTTCAAGGAATGCCGGGACGGTCTGACCTATACGGTGGACTATGCGGCGGCGGATGCGGATGGACGACAGCTTGTGATGCATGCCTTCGATCCGTTTTCGGCGGAAGATGTGCGTGGGATTTCCCCTCTGGTCCCGACCTTCCGGAAATATCTGATGGCCGAGAACACGGATGATGCCACGGCGCAGATCATGTTCATGCAGACCATCTATTCGGCGGTTCTGAAAAGCGACAAGCCCAGCGCTGAGGTGTTTGAAGCGCTTGAAAGCCTCAAAGACAGTCCTTTGGACGGGGCTAAGGACATGGCGCAGGACGTTGTCGATTACTTTCGAGCACAGATGGATCGTGCTGCCGAATCGGAAATCCGGATGGGCTCTGGGGCCGGTGTTTCGCATCTCGCTCCCGGCGAGGATTTTGAATTCAAGAACATCACGGCTCCAGGCCCCTACAATAAAGACTTTATGTCTTCATTGCATCGGGAGACAGCACGTGGGCTCGGGGTCAGCTATGGCGGTTACACGCTTGATTACACGGATGCCACCTATGCCTCGACGATGATGGAGAATTCGGCGCTTTGGCCGATTGCCCAGCGTCGGACCCAGAGGATTGCCGCACCGCATGTGCTTGTGCCGTACGGTAGTTGGCTGGATGAGGCGATCGAGGAGGGCCGTATTCCCTTCAAGGGCGGTCTTGAAGTTTACCGTGCGAACCGCGATGCGGCGCAGTGGGCGCTGTGCAACGGCCCGGCCAAGCCAACAGCCGACGATTTGAAGCGGGCCAAAGCCGCCAGCGAACGGATTGCCAACGGAACGGGCGATCTGACCGAGGAAATCAGCGAATTGGGCGGCGATGCCGAAGAGCGGTTTGAAAACCGCTTCTGGTGGCACACTCGCTACAAGGATGCTGGCATGCCGTCGCCATTCGAGCGTGGCTTGCCGAGCGATCCAGCAGGCAGCAATGAATCTGGCGCGAGCCAGGAACAGACGGCGGGTGCGTGATGGCGCTGGTGAAGATCAACGGTGTCGATGTCGATCAGGACGATCCTTGCGCGCTGTTTCAGGCGCTTTATTCGGTGAAATTGAGGGCTTTGGCGGGCGAGCATGTTAGCCAGATGTCGATCCAGTCACCTGTAACCCGCGACCAGGTGGTGTTTTCATCAGCCAATCTGTCAGCGCTCGACGCTGAACTGAACCGGCTTGCTGCCGCTTGCCAGGAAAAGACCACCGGACGGCGGCCTAGTCGCCGCTGGCGGCTTCGGTTTTAGAGGGAAAGTCATGAGTTTTCGCTATGGCCATATCGCGCAGCGGGTGTTCAACACACCGTTGCTCTACGATCCGCGCAAGGCCGAAGCTTTCTTGCAAGGCATGGGCAGCCGGATCGCTGGTGATACCATCGTCATCGCCAACCCGGCGGGCGCTGCGGATCATGTTGCTTTCGGCAATGGCCGTCCACTGGCGGGTAAGGTCGGAAACCAACTGGAGCGCGCCTATCAGCGCGCCAACTTGCTGCCGTTCGCCGTGATCGATAATGTAGCAATCATCCCGATTGAGGGCAGTCTCGTGCATAAGGGCGGATGGGTTGGCTCTAATTCTGGCGAGACCTCTTACCAGGGCTTGCAGGCGCAGATTTCGGCGGCGCGTAAAAATCCGAGTGTCAAAGGTGTGGTGTTCGAGGTCGATAGTTTCGGCGGCGAGGTGAATGGCGGTTTTGAAACAGCCGCCGCCATGCAGGCGCTTTCGCGGGAAAAGCCGACCCTGGCGATCCTGACCGATTTTGCCTATTCGGCGGGGTATCTGCTGGCATCGCAGGCGCGGGGCATCGTCATGCCGGAATTCGGCGGGGCCGGGTCCATTGGCGTGATCATCATGCATGCCGATTATTCGCAGGCCCTTGAACAGGATGGCATCAAGGTCACCATCATCCGCTCCGGCAAGAAAAAGGCGGATGGGAACCCTTACGAACCATTGTCCGCCGATGTTGCCGACCGCTGGCAGGCGCAGGCTGACCAGATGCGCGACAAATTCGCCGAAACCGTCGCCAAGGGCCGCAAGAACCGGATCACCAAGGCGAAGGCGCTGGCGTCTGAAGCCGATGTTTATGACGCAAAGCAGGCCCTTGCCATGGGTTTGGTGGATGCCATCGGCGATCCCATCGAGGCGTTCGACGCCTTCGTGAAGGAAGTTAACCGGAGTTGATCCCATGACCAGTTTGATTGCCACGATCCGGGGGATTGTTTCTCCGGGATCGCACCCCCTTGCCCTCGACGAGGGTGAACCGGACGCAAATGCGTCCTTATACGAAGCGCCTCTGACCCCTGAGGCATCAACCACTGGAGGTGACATGTCTGTAAATCAGACACTGCCCGGCGCGGCTTCCGCGACCGGAGCAACCGCCGCCGTCGCTGCCGCCGTTCAGGGTGGTGCCGATGGCGTACAGGCTGCCATGACCCGGATCAATGCGATCCTGTCGGCAGACGGCATCAAGGGGGACGGCACCCGCATGAGCGCCGCCCTCGAACTCGCCAGCACGGCCCCCGGCATGACAGCCGAACAGGTCGTGGCATTCGTGACGGGCAATGTTGCCGGTGCCAACACCGCCGCGCCTGCTGCGGCTTCGGCGCCAGCGCCCGCCGCCGCCGCACCGGCTGGTCAGCCAGCCATATCCTATGAGCAGCAGCGCCTTGCTGCCGCCAATCTTGCCATGCCCGGCGGCGGACAGCCAGCGGCCAAGGAAACCGTAGGTGCATCCTGGAAGGATGCCATTGCCAAGGCCGGCGTCGGCCGGAAGGGAGCATAACCCATGACCGTCCTGACCGAAAAACTCGGCCCCGGTTCCTGCATCATCCAGGAAGGCGACCACTTTTACAGCCGCGACGTTGTTGTCGTCGCGCCTGGCGTCGGCGTGACATATCCGGCCAATACCGTGCTGGGCAAAATCACCGCTTCCGGCAAGTACGCCATTTACAACCCCGCCAACAATGATGGCAGCCAGACGGTTGCCGCCATCCTCATCTACCCGGTGACCGGCGAGGACGAAGCGACGGTCCTGCGCCGTCATTGCCAAGTCAAGGCACCAATCTTGAACTGGTTCAGCGGCGCCACCGACAACCAGAAAACCGCTGGGATCACCGCACTTGCGGCTCTCGGCATCATCGCGCGATAAGGAGCAATACCATGGCATCCATGGACATTTTCAGGGACGATGCCTTCAGCATGGTGGAGCTTTCCGCTGCGGTGAAGGAAGTCGAGTACGTGCCTCAGTTGCTGGGATCGCTCGGCATTTTCGAGGAAAAGGGCGTATATGTGCGCAAGATCGCCGTCGAGAAAAAGGGCGATACTCTCAGCCTGATCCCGACTTCCCCAGATGGCGCCCCGCCGCGTCAGTCCACGCCAACAACGGGCAATATCCGTGATTTCCGGTCTGTCCGCCTGGCTGACGGTTTCACACTTTACGCTTCCGAAGTTGCGGGCTTCCGTGCGTTTGGCACGGAAAGCGAGCTGAAGGTAGTGCAGACCGAATATGCTGAACGCATGGCGGATGTACGGACCAATATGGATCTGACCCACGAATATCATCGCCTCGGCGCATTGCAGGGCAAGCTGCTCGATGCAAATGGCACGTCGATCATTTATGACTATTTCGATGAATTCGACATCGCCGAACCTGCTGCCATCGATCTCGCTCTTGGTGTCGAGACCACCGACGTTCGTGGCAAATGCCATGAACTGACCCGCAGCATGGCGCGTTCCGCCAAAGGAGCGTTCACGACTGCGACCAGCGTTCACGCTCTCGCAGGCGATGAATTCTATGACACTCTGGTGAACCACCCGAAGGTCATCCGGACTTATGAAAACTGGGCTGCTGCTGCCGATCTGCGGCAGAACATTGCGTTCCAGGCCTTCACCTTCGGTGGCGTCACCTGGCACAATTATCGCGGCACTGATGACAATTCGACGGTTGCCATTCCGACCGATGAAGCCAGCATCTTCCCGGTCGGTGCGAGCAATGTCTTCAAAAAGTTCGTCTCGCCTGCTGAAGAATTCATGCCCTTCGTCAACACCAAAGGCCAGGATGTCTACGCCATGAACATCTTGGATAAGGACCGCGAGGCCTGGGCGAAGGGGGAGCTTTATTCCTACCCCCTCTACATGTGTGTTCAGCCGCAGGTCCTGCGCCGCGCCACGCTGTAATCTTCCATCCGAGATCGGAAAGGCGGGGTGACCCGCCTTTTCAGTTCTTTGTTTGCCTGGAATTGGAAGGAAAAATCATGGTTTCCTATGCTGTGACGAATAATGGGTTTCGGTCGCAGGCTATCCGCGTTCGCGGCGGCCACTGCACCATCCGTCCCAACAGGACCGAGACGTTGACCCCTGATCCGGTGCTTGACGATGAAGACATTGAACGTTTGACCGCGCTCGATCTTGTCTTCGAGCAGGTGCTATCTGCTGAAGAGCTGGCCGAGGAAGCTGCTGCCAAGGCGAAGGCCGATGACGAGGCCGCCGCGAAGGCCAAGGCTGAACAGGATGCTGCGGACGCCGCCGCTGCCAAGGTGAAAGCCGAGGAAGAAGCTGCCGCCAAGGCCAAAGCAGAGCAGGACGCAGCCGATAAGAAGGCTGCCGAGGAAGCCGCTGCCAAGGCAAAGGCCGATGAAGAGGCTGCGGCCAAGGCCAAGGCAGAACAGGACGCTGCGGACAAGAAGGCCGCTGATGAAGCTGCTGCGAAGAAGGCGGCTGATGAGGCCAAGCAGCTCGATTTGTCCGGCCAGAGCAAGGCTTGATCCATGGATATCGCTGCTGCCCGTGCTGCCTTGCCATCGATGACGCGGGCTCTGCTTGGTGAGCCCGCGACCATCACGCCGATGACGATCAGCAAAATGAAGTCGGGGCGCGACCTGTCGCGCGATTTGCAGACCGGCGTCATGGCGCGGTTCGATTCTGTGCCTGACGATACGGCATTGGGTGGCGGTGATGTGGTGCGCACCCGCGCCACCGTGGGTGCGGCAACCAAGACGGTCAGCTTTGACCGGGCAGCACTTGCCTGGTTGCCCAAACAGGGTGACCAGATCTCGCGGGCCAACGGCGATGTCTTCGAAGTCGTGCGACCTGGCGAGGATGCTGGCGCCGGCGTGATTTTCTGGCTGTCGGAGGTCTAATCATGGGTGTTGTTCGCCAGCTGATCCAGATTGCCGCGACGGAAGCGCTTCTTTGGCGGACCATTGCCGAGGATCGCGTCAAGGACAGTTTGATCATGGCGTTGCCATTAATCATGGATGATGACCCGAAGCCAATCATCGCCGTTTCTGTCGAGGACAGCCTCAGCCCATCAACTGGCGACGGCCTGTTTCGCACCGATGTCAGCATGACATTGCAGTTGCAGATGGCCGTGGCAAAATCTGTTTCGGTCGCGGTGGAAGATGAAAACGGCGGTCCGGGCAGCATGTCCATGCTGGAAATCGGCACCACGGATGCGGCGCTGGAAGCAAGTTTGAACCTGATGGACCGGCAATGGCGGCTGGCTTTGTCGGACCCGGCAAATGAATGGTCCCAGATCCTGCTTGGCCTCATCGGCGGTTTCGGGAGGATCAGCGATGTTCGCATGGTCGATCCGGAAAGCGGACGAAAGCATGCGGCCCGGATCATTGAAGTCACGCTCGACCCGATAGCCGAGCCATCCCTGGGGCAGGATGTACCAGAGGTGATTGCGACCGGGTTGGCGAAAATGACCGCAACGGACGATTATGCCGATCTGGCGCGGATCTTCTCGGCCTCGCTGGCTGGTGGCGCCAGTCTCGCCAAATGGGAAGAGGTGCAGGCGATGCTGGGCGTGACCAAGCCGGTTCCCGCCCTGATCGGGGTTGGCACGCCGGATGATGGCATTGAAGTTCTCATCAGCGACGTGTCGCTGAACATTGCCGGGGAAATCGAGGTTCCGGGCGCATGAGCGACCAGGTGCTTGTCAACATCATCCTTGAGCTGAAGGCCGAGGTTGCGGGCCTGCGCCGTGCGGTGCAGGGCATGCAGCGGGTCGGCACGGTTCACGCTGTTGATGGCGATACTCGCCGTCTGCGGATGAAACTGGCGGGCGATGCTGGAAACGAATTCCTGACGCCATGGCGGCCATGGTCGGAAGTGGCGGGCGCTGAAAAGAGCTGGCGGCCACCATCCAAGGGTCAGCAAATGATACTGCTGTCGCCATTTGGCGATATGCGGCAGGGCGTGGCGGTACCATTGACGTTTTCGGATGCCAATGGCGCGCCGTCTTCGGCGCTCGATGCCCGCATTCTGTCATCGTTCGGTTCCGGCCTGATCGGGTTTTCCGACAATGGCGGGGTGACAGAGCTGCATGGAGACCGGGTCAATCTGGCCGGCACAAACGGCGAGCGGGTGGCACGGCTGGGTGACCGGGTGCGCGTATCCAGCGGTTCGTCTGCCGGTCTGTGGCCTATTGTCGAGGCATCGGAAAAGGTTTTTGCCGAATGAGCACGCAATACGGCATGGACCCGGAGACTGGAAAGTGGGTTTCCGGCTGGGATAGCGTGGTGGTTGCCATCGGCAAGCTGCTGACCACCCGATATTTCGAGCGGGTGTTGCGCGAATATGTCGGATCGCCCGTGCCAACCATTCTTGGCCAGACGGCCAACGTGCAGACGATCCTGAAATTCCGCTGGGCCTTGGTGCTGGCGATCGAGCTGTTCGAGCCGCGCTTCAAACCGACCAAAGTCACCATGGACGCGCTGGATCGCAAGGGAAACTCGACCTGGACCATTCGCGGCACCTATCGGCCACGGGCGCATCTTGGCGACCTGACCGAAGCCGGTGAAGTTTCGCTTTCATTCGGTTCTGACGGAACCTCAACCATCATCGCAGGGTAAATCATGGTCGATCTGACGACACTGCCGACCCCGCAGATGCTGCAAAGCATCGATGCGGAGGCGATGATTACCACCATGGCGACCGCCTTTGTTGCATGGGCGCAAGACAATTACGGTGTGGATGTGACCGGCATTGTCTCGCTGGAAGGTGAGCCGATTGCCGTGCAGATCGAGTTTCAGGCCTATCAGCGGGCGGCGCTCTATGCGTCTTTCAACGATGTGCTGAAATCCAATCTGCTGGCGTTTTCCGCCGGGGCCGATCTTGATGCGCTTGCCGCCGACCATGGAGTGACCCGCTTGACGGGCGAGACAGATGCGCAGTTGCGGTCTCGGATCGTGCTGGCCGATCAGGGTTCTTCCACGGCAGGGTCGGAAGAATGGTACGCCTATCAGGCGCGGTCCGTTTCGTCCGAAGTGGATGCTGTTGCGGTTTACCGGACGGGCAGCGGCCCGGAAATTGAGGTTGCCATTCTGTCGACTGCGGAGGGTGGCGTGCCATCTTCGGCGCTGCTAGCGCAGGTCTCGGCGAAAGTCACCTCCAACGCGGTGCGGTGCGTGAATGATATCGTGTCTGTGGTGTCCGGCACCAAGACCACTGTTGATGTCGTGGTGGATGTCTGGCTGTTGCCGGATACGCCGGTTGCCGTGTTCGATGGTCTGGAAGCCGTGTTGCGGGCTGCGCTCGATAGCGAGGGAGGCTTCGGCTTCGACATAAACCGGGCCTGGCTGATTGCCAAACTGATGGTATCAGGTGTGTCCAAGGTGTCGATCACCGCGCCCGCCGCCGATGTGGTAGTGGACAGCAATTCGGCGGCGACATTTGGCACGATCACCCTTGCCTATAAGGGCCGCTCGAAATGACGGCGGTGATTGTTCCCAGCAATTCGACGGTGCTGGAAGAGGCGCTGGCGGTTGCCACCGATCCTTACGACGCCACGCTTGACGATATCGAGGCAGTGCGCGGGTTTCGCTACCAGCGACCGCTGAATGCCACTGTGGCGCCCTATCTGGTGCAGGAATATGGGCTTGGGCCAATCGCTGACTTCTTTGCGACGGTCGAAGATCTGATTGATGCCGGCCGGGCGTGGCAGAGAATTCGCGGCACGCCGAAAGCCGTTCTCGATGCGCTGCGCTGGATTGCCTATTATGGCGCGCGGCTTGAAGACCAGGTGAAGGGTCGCCGCCGCTGGCATCTTTATCAGATCGCCATGGGTGAATTGCCCGGCGATGACGAGGTGCAGCGGCTGTATAATGCCTGGTATCTTGCCGATCTGTCGGACCCGGCGCGGTCGGAATTCTACCGCGGCTATTTTGGTTATGATGTTCGGGGCCTTGCCTGGAGCCGCCAACGCTGGGGCGAGGCGCTGTGGGGAGATTCATCGGGCACGCGGATCGATGGCAACCCGGTCAAATGGAGCCATGGCCGCAGCCATTCTGTTGCCATCGAAGATACGTTCTACGAATGGGAATTGTTCGGCTGGAACGATCTGCTTTCGGCTTTTGGCGATGGGGGATGGCCCGGCATTGCGTGGTCGCAGGCGACAATTCCGTGGTCGGCTGCCGGATCGTCGACGACCATGAAGGCATGGCTGTTGTTACAGCAGACCGCCTTTATCGCATTTTATACCGCTGGTGGGGATGTGATCGGCTATGCCCGGGTGATCATGGCGGCGGAAAACCAGACGGATGCGGACGATGACCTGGTGACCGTCGCCTATAAAGTCCGGACCCGATTCGGAAATGGGGCCGGGAAGACCGTGGCGAAGATCAGCATCATCTACGGGCTGGAACTGGCCGATGGCGTCAAACCTTACAAGCCCTGGCTGGAGCCGTCCGATGTGATTGCCGGGTCTGGCGTCGAGGTTGGGAAAACCAATTTCGCGCTGACATTTTTCAGGACGGTGCGCGAGTTGATGACTGTGACGTTGACCATCAATCCGATCCAGATCGTGCCGGTGCATTACGCAAACCCTGCTCTGAGCCTCGGCTAATAGGATTTATCCATGACAACCAATGTTTTCGATACCGGGACGTACCCGGATCTTGCCAATGTGCATGACCGGTCGACGGATCGACCGGGCATTGACCGCGTCTATTTCGGTGAAGGTGATTTTGCGCAGGCTGCCGATATCAATGAGGCGTTTTCCATCGAGGAAAAGAAGCGCAGCGCGATTGGCGATCTGGTGGCCTCCGATGGAGACCGGCTGTCCGGCGCCGATATTGTCGTCGATGTGGATGCTGGAACGGTGTTGATCACGCAGGGCTCGATCTATCTGAAGGGTGCGCCGCGCAGCGTTGACGCCCGGACGTTGACGGGTGTTGCGATGACCGGCGATGTTTCCTTGGGTGTGCGGGTTGTGACTTTGCCCCTGACTGCGGCGGATGACAGTATTTTCTACGGTCTGGTTTCCGGCACGGAAGGCTATGGCGAAGAAGGTGCCGTGCGCACCAATATGGCGATCACCTGGGCGACAGCGACGGATGGCGGCGAGGGCGATTTCTACAGCTATGCTATGTTGCGCGACGGTGCGGTGATTTCGCAGGATGCCCCGCCTACGCTGACCGGTGTGCAAAAGCAGATCGGCACCTATGATTATGATGCCCATGGCAATTATGTGGTGCGGGGCTGTGTCGTCACGGCGCTTGGCAAGACAGGAGCCGCGCAGGTGTTTTCCGTGGGCGCTGGTGTCTGCAACGTGCAGGGGACGAAAGTCACTCGTGGCAGCGACAACCGCCTGACCGTGGCAGAAGAGCCTGATGTGGCATCGGTCAGCCTGGAAGGCCATACCTTTGCCAGCGGCGGCACGGGCACGGTCACCATTACCGTTCGCCGCCCGCCGATTGCGGCTATCGAGGATATCGTGATCACCCGGGAAAAAACCGTTTCGCTGACCAAAGGCGTTGGCGGTTCTTCCGATGCACTGCCCGATACCGGCGTGGTCAGCATCATCAGTGTGGTGCAGCTCTCGACCACCTATGTGGTGGACACTGATTACATCCGATCCGGTGATAGCGTAAACTGGTCTCCCGCTGGCGCCGAGCCTGCAACCGGGTCCAGCTATCAGGTGACCTATCGCTATTATGACAATGTCGTGCCTGACAGCTTCACCTCGACCACCATTGTGGTTTCTGGCGGGGTCGATGGGACCGATATGTTCCTGGAATATTCCTACAATCTGCCGCGCTATGACCGCATCCTGATTTCGTCCGATGGCTCTCTATCCTATCTCAAGGGTATCTCCTCGGTTGCCAATCCGCATGCGCCCTCCGAGCCGGAGGATGCCTTGTCGCTCTGCACGGTGCAGAATGATTGGTATGGCACGCCTGTTATCAACAACGATGCAACCCGGGCTATCGGATACAAGCGGCTGAACTATCTTCAGGACAGGCTTTCCGAGGTGATCGACCTTGTGCTGATCGAGCGGCTGAAATCCGACGCCAACGCCCGTTCTGCCGGGCCGACGCTGGGGGTGTTTACCGATCCTCTGTGGGATGACAGCTACCGGGATTTCGGGGTTGCCCAGACGGCGGCAGTGTTTGACGGATCGATGCAAGTGGCAATCGACGCCGATGTGCGATCCGTTCGGCTGGCCGATTGGGGGCTGCTAGATTACAGCGAGGAAGTGATCGTTTCGCAGGAGCTTTATACGGCTTGCGAAAAGATCAATCCCTATCAGAATTTCAACCCGGTCCCGTTCGAAATCACCATTGACCCGTCGACGGACTATTGGACCGAAACCCAGACGGTTTCGCTTTCGGCGATCACACGGGTGTTCGGCTCCGGCAACGAAAGCCGTGTCCGCTCGTCTACGGTATCATCCACCACGACCAGCACGGTGATTGCCTATCTGCGCCAGATCGACATTGGTTTCGAAATAACCGGCATGGGCGGCGGCGAGAATGTATCGGGACTGACCTTCGATGGGCTGGATGTGAACCCGGGCGGGATCATCGCCGATGTGAATGGCAAGGCTACCGGCACGTTCCAGATTCCTGCCAATGTCTCGGCTGGCACCAAGAAAATCGAGGCGGTTGGTGGGGCAGGGCTTTCTGCATCTGCGACCTTCCGGGGTGAAGGCCGGTTGGAAACGACGACGACGCAAACCACCACCGTCATCGAGCGTTTTTCGACCGTGACCGTGACCCGTGAGCATGAAAGTGGCGGCCATAACAGTTCCGACCCGCAGGCGCAGAGCTACGCCTTGACCGAGGGGCGTTATATCACATCGCTGGATGTGAAATTCTGCGCCATCGGCACGCGCTCCAAGCCTGTTGATGTCGATTTCGTGGAAATGGAAAACGGCTTTCCGACCAATTCGGTGTTTGCCAACAAGCGGATCGATATGAACTCGGTTGCCACCGGGGGCTGGACGAAAGCGGCGCTGGATTGCCCGGTTTACAATCCTGCCGATACCTATCTGGCCTTCAAGCTGCGTACGGACGATGCCAGCCATTCCATCGGGATCGCCACGCTCGGCGATTTCGATTCGGGCGCGCAGGCGTGGGTGACATCGCAGCCCTATACGATTGGCGACCGGTTTTCCGGGTCGAACAACGAAAGCTGGCTGCTGCATCCGTCCAGCGACATCAGTTTCAAGATGCGGGCCGCTGTGTTTTCGCCGATCACCAAAAGCATTGCCATCGGTGATTTCGTCGTGGCTGACGTGTCCGACATTCTGATCCGCTCCGATGTCATCCTACCAGAAAGCAGTTGTTCCGTGGTGTTTCAGGTCAAGGTGCCAAAGGTAACCAGCGGCGTCACGACCTATACGACCTACACGGTCTCCGTCGATCAGACCTTGGAGCTGGACTATTTTGCCACGGGAACCGTGACCGTCACGGCGGTGCTATCAGGCACGTCGAAGGTTTCGCCGCTGCTGAACAAGGATGTCACGGTCATTTTCGGAACCATGCGGGCAATGGGCGACTATGTCGGTCGCAGCTTCACCATGGGATCGGGCGTCGAGCTGAACGTGGTGTTTTCCGGTCTCTTGCCAAATGGGTCGACGGTGGCTGTGTCGGCCGATGCGAACGACGGCACATTTGCACCTGCCTCTTTGTCGAAGGCCGAGGCCCTGGACGATGGCTGGGTAGAATACACCTACAAGATCGCCAGCCATGCCGCTCCGGATGGCGGGCGGCTTAAACTGGTGCTGACCGGCACGCCGGCGGCCCGCCCTGCCATTGCCGACCTGCGCGCCTGGACGTTTTGAGGGTAGAACATGACCGTCGATCTTGAGACAAGCAACCGGGAATACCCGCTGCCAAACATCGAAAATACCATGGCGCATGATGTTGCCAGGCTGATCAGCGCGCTGACGGCCATCGATGTGGATGTGGCTAACATCTTGACCGCCTTGGCGCTGAAGGCCGCCATTGACAGCCCTGGCTTCAGCGGCAGCCCGACAGCACCCACCCAACCAGCTACGGCAAACAATGCCACGCTGGCGACGACTGCGCATGTGAAGGCGGCGCTGTCGCAATTTCTGTCCGACGCGGAAGGCGCGATTTCGACCATCACCGAATTGCAGGCGGCGCTTGAAGACGCCGATGTCGTCACTGGACTGACGGCGCTGATCAATACCCGCGCACCGCTGGACAGTGCCAATCTGACCGGGACGCCGACGACAGTCACGCCCGCCGCCGATGATAATTCGCAGAAGATCCCGACAACCGGATGGGTCCAGGCGATAAAGGCGACGATCCTCGGCGGCGTGGGGACGGATGGGAATACGTTGGCCAAGCTGTTTGCAGCGCTTGGCGGGGACAAGAATTTTGCAGCAACGGTTGCGTCGGATTTGGGCAACAAGGCCTCGCTGAACAGCCCTGCCTTCACCGGCAACCCGACCGCGCCGACACAGACAGCTGGCAGCAACAATACACGCATTTCGACCACAGCTTTTGTCACAACGGCGATCTCAACAGCCCTGGCCTCTGTTTCGTCCTCGCTGTCGAGCTTGGCGGCTTCAGTGGTTCCGGTCGGACGCAAGGTGTCAGCTGGCAGCGGATTGAATGGCGGCGGCGATCTTTCCGCAGATCGTGCCATTTCGCTCGGCAGCGCCAAGCCGATCACCAACAGTACGACCGGAACAGTCGATAATACCGGCCACGATCACCCGCTCGGGTTTGTCGCCGCAGAAGTCTATACAGGATCAGAGACGGACCTGACGGATTTCCCGATTGGTGAAAGTATCATCGTTTATTCCGGCGGGCTCGTGTTCAATCGTAACGCGCTGATCGTCCCTTGCCACAACAAGACCAATGGTGGTGGCTTCACGCGCGCCAACCGATCTGACGCGGGAACGCCTTTGAATGGGACATGGAGAGTTCGTGGCGGTCTGGGTGATGGCCATGCTCAATGGTATCACGCCAAAAGGGTCGGATGACCACCACCTGACCACTGACGCCACCCGATATGGCCGCCTTTCTGGCGGCTTTTTTTATGGCCGTATTTGCCCGCTGGCCGGGGCTTATCAGCAATAGGAGCTTCGGTCATGACCGACCCGACATTTGGCATTACCATCAACCGAAGCGCCAACGAGGCGACGACGGCCTCGAAAGCGCAGATGAGCGTCGTTGGCATTTGCATGCCGATCGATAAGGCTGCCAGCGCCGATCAGACGGCGTTCAACACGGCGTTCCCGCTGAACACCTGCGTTAAGCTGAACAGCAATGACACCAGCATTCTGGCGCTCTGCGATCAGGATGGCGGCTTCATCGACGCGGTCGAAGGCATCAACGATCAGCTTGGCAGCTATCAGACGGCGGCCACCCTGGTGGTTGTCCGTGTTGCCGAGGGTGTCGACGATGCGGCGACCATGGCCAACATCACCGGCACATCGGTGGCAGGCACGGGCATCTTCGCCTTTCTCGATGCCGGTCCGGATGTCGGGGTTTATCCCCGCCTGCTGATTTGCCCGGGCTTTACCAAGGTCCATGCCGATGGCGCCGCCAACCCGGTGCTGGCGTCGTTGCCGACTGTGGCCAACCAGATCCTCGCGCAGGTGATTGCCGATGGCCCGGCAGGACTCACCGACTTTACCGATTGGGTCGAAAACCATGCCGGTATGCGGATCATTCCCGTTTCCGGGGGCGTCTATGCCACTGACAGCACCGGCACGGATGTGTTGCGACCGATGAGCCCGCGCGTGGCTGGTCTGTTCGTACGCCGCGATTACGAGAATGATGGATCGCCCTTCAAGTCGATTGCCAACCAGACGGTCTATGGCATTACCGGCGTGGAAAAGAATTTGCGGTTTTCGCTCACGGATGGATCGACAGAGGGCCAGCAGATCCTGGCCGTGCATGGCGGCATTATCGTCCGGGGCGAAAGCGGCGACGATTTCTCGATTTCCGATGGCGGTTTCGTCTTCATCGGCACGGACAATCTGTCCGAGGAAAGCGTCTGGGACCAGTATCACAAGGTCCGTGGCCGCGATTTTGTCGAGCTGACCGTGCTGCGCACCGTGCGGTCCTACCTCGGCAAGTACAATCTGACCACACAGACCATCCAGTCTGTCGTCAACACCATTTCCACCATCCTGCAGAACCGGCAGTCAAACGGCGATATCCTCGGGTTCCGGGCGCGGTTCGACGCGGACAAGAACAATGCCAGCGACCTGCGCGCCGGGCATATCTACGTGGATATGCAGTTCGAAGAAGCCCCGGTCTTCAAGCGTCTGACTGTGGCCTCCCGGCCTTACGCGGCGGCGCTGGATGCCACCATCGATGAAATCTTGGCGGCACAGAACGCCTGACCGCTGGCGAGATAAGGAAACACGCACATGGCTGAAAAACTGCTTATCCTCGAACAGGTCAACATCTTCGTCGGCGATGCTGACCCTGAGGACACCAATCACGTCAAGCTGCAAAGCCTTGGCCTGCCGACGCTGGAACGCGCCGCCGTCTCGCATCTGGGCGGCGGTGCTGTGATGAGCGTCAACTGGACCGTTGGCGCCTTCAACGCGCTGGAGCCCAGCTTCAAGCTGGCTGGCTTTACCGAGACATCCTATAAATATCTCGGGATCGGCAGCAATGAGAGCCAGAAATTCACCGCCTATGGTGTGCTGCGCAACAAGCAGACGGGTGCCATCTTGCAGGCCAAGGCCGTTATTCAGGGCATTGTCGGCAAGGTGACGCCGGATAGTTTCGACCGGGCCAGCGCCTTCGGCCATGATCATGGCATCACGGAAGTGACGCATTACCAGCTGACCGTTGACGGCACGGAGTGGTTCTATCTGGACTATTTCACCTCGACCGTCCGTCAGTTCGGCAATGACGAAACGCAGTCGATCCGCGTAGCGTTGGGGATTGAATGATGGCCGAGCCGCGCCGCAGCCGCAAGCCGGTTGATGATCCCTTGGGGCAGGCTCTGGCCGGGCCTGCACCCGCCATGCCGGAAGTGCCCCCCGTGCCAAAGGCCACGCTGGTCGATCTCGATGCCTTCACCACATCGGTGGGCGAGGTTTACAATTCGCCTGATCTTGATGACGAAGAGCGCGATCCGGTTGTCGTTTACGACGATGAGCGTGCCGGATCGCGGTCTTATACGCTGGTGCATAAGCCGAAGGTGGACGGCGTGTTGCTGTCCACCGTCACCATGCGGTTGCCGGAACAGCAGGATATCGATGACTTCTATTCCGGCGAAATCTCTGGCACCCGCGCCATGCTGGCCCGCTTGACTGGGCTGCATCCAGCCGTGATCAAACGGCTGAAATGGCCAGATGCGGAAGCTGTGTTCCAGCTTTACCGCGATGTTGTACCGTCCTTCATGATCGGGGAATGATCCGTTGAGCAAGTTGCAAGCCTCGCTGGTGGTCGATCTGGTCGACAAAACCGGCGCGAAAACATCGGCTGTTATCGGCAATATGAGCCGTCTGCAAAAGGCAGAGCGGGATTATATGCTGTCCAGCAAGGGCTTGCGGCTGTCTAATAAAGACAGGTCGATGGAACGCCTGATGATGGAGCGGCAGGCCTCTGAGGAAGCGAGACTTGCCCAGATGAAGCAAGACCATGAGAGAACCGTTGCATCGCGCGCGGCGGTGATCGGTCGTCTCGCTAGTGGAGCTGCCATTGCTGGTGTTGCTGCTGGCAAGGCCTATGTCGATTTTGCCGAATTGGAGCGGAGAGTAGGTAGAATCGTCATCAACGCGGAGAAGGGTTCCGACGCGATCCAGCCAACGATAGGAAAGCTCCAGGATCTCGCTTCGAAAACCAAAATGCCGTTCAATGACATTGTGGAAGGTTTCGAAGCATTGATTGTTGCAGGTCAATCAATGGATGATGCGATGGCTTTTTTGCCATCGGTGGCAATAACGGCGCAGGCTACCGGTTCGGCGGTCTCAGATACGGCGAATTCTGCTGATGCCCTTTCCAATCTGTTGAAGATCAATGCGAAGGATATGCAGCGGGCTTTTGACATGATGGTTACCGGTGGAAAGCTCGGAAAGTTTGAGGTGAAAGACATGGCTCGGGAGTTTCCGGGGCTTCTCTCTTCATATTCAACGCTTGGCTACACCGGTACAGAAGGCTTAAAAAAGATGGTTGCGATGTTGCAGACCGTGCGTAAGCAAACAGGTTCTTCCAGCGAGGCTGCTACCGATCTGAAGGGCTTGTTTGATAAAATATATTCGCAGGAAACAAATAATAAATTCAAGAAATTCGGAATTGACCTTCCTAAAGCTTTGGCGAAAGCGCGCAAGGAAGGAAAAGATGTCATCGACGTTCTGATGGATTTGACCACAATTGCGACCAAAGGTGATCTTTCAAAATTGCCTCTGCTTTTTGAAAGCGACCAAGCCAAGACGGCCATCCGCGCATTGATAATGATGAGAAAGGAGACAGAGCAAAATGTTCGATTGCTCGACAATGTTGATGGCTCTACTCTAAAAGACTTCAATCAAATTATCAGCGACAGTCAGGCGAAGTTGCAGGATCTCAACAATGAGTGGGATCGGCTGGTGAAGAATGTCGGTTCCGGCGTTGCAACGGGTGCAAACCCGATCCTGGGCTATATCAACCAGCAGATGGATGCGAACCGCAAAGCCAGCGAAGCGGAAAGCGAGCGCATCAAGGCAGTGCAGAGTGAGGCGACCGGATATAAGGGGGCCTGGAATGCCCGCAATCCGAATGCCTGGCCATGGGAGGCGGGCAACGCCTATTTCGAGGCGACCAAACGGGTGAAAAGCGGCGAGCAGAAGGATGTGATGGCCGAATTTACCGATGGGCCGCCGCGCCAATGGCCAAAGGCGCAAGGGTCAGCACCATCTGCCTTGAGTGAGAATGAATTACTCCAGCAGCAAATGGATGCGGCGCTGATGGGCACCAATGGTGCGCCGAACATTGGCACCGTGATTTCCGACCAGATCACCCAAGGTGGCGGTGCAGCAGGCAAGGCGGCGGCTGATACCATGCAGAGCCAGGCGGGCGCGATAGGCGCGGCAATAGGGTCTGCCATCGTCTCGAAAATATCCGGCGCGCTCGGTTCCTTCATGGCCAACCCGGGCGGCGGCATGCCGCGCAGCACCGGGCAGGCCTTGCAGCAACAGACCAACGGTCAGTTTGTGGATCAACCCTGATGCTCTATCAAATCGGCGTGGTGACCTTCGATCTCAAGTTCAACCTCGACGGGGTTTCGCGCGAGACGACGGCTGATTTTGTTGACAAGCCCGTCATTGGCGAGCGCCCGCCGCTGGAAGCCATGGGCGAGGGGCCGGAACAGATGACCCTTGCCGGTCGGCTGTTTCCCGACAAGCTCGGTGGCTTGTCCAACCTGAAGACATTGCAGACCCTGCTGAAAAACCAGGTGCCGCAGCTGGTGGTGCGCGGCGATGGCGAGGTCATGGGCTGGTTTGTCATCACCCGCATTACCGAGGGTCACACCTATCTGAATACCAAGGGTGTCGGCCAGGTCATCGATATGCAGATCGAGCTGAAAAAGTCCGATGCACCGGACGGCGAAAGTTACTTCTCGACTTTGTGGGAGCTGGTGTCTTGAGCGATACGGAAACCATCACCGTTGGCCGCGACGGGCTGACCCTGTCCGGCGTGCTGGCGCGGCATTACCGGCAGGTGATTGCGGGTGCCTGCGAACAGGTCTGGTCGCTCAACCAGGATCTTGCCCGCAAGGGCGCGGAAGTCCCGCGCGGGACGGTGCTGACCGTGCCGACCAAGGATGCCTTGTCGACCGATACCACCGACAGCAAAATCACGGGCCTGTTTGACTGATGGCAAAGGCGCATTTTCTGGTGTCGGTCGACGGGCGGGTGGTGACGAAAAACTTCCTGCCCGTTTTGCTGTCCGCCTCGATCACCAAGGGTGTCGACAAGACGGCGGATGCCGCGCAATTCGACCTCGATGACAGCGGCGGCACGCTGCGCTGGCCGCAGACGGGGCAGAAAGTGCATGTCGAGCTTGGCCGGGAAAATGGCGCGATCCGCATATTCGACGGCGAAGTGGATACGGCCAGCTGGTCCCTAAGCCGGGGTTCAGGCTCGGTGCTTTCGGTGACGGCCCGGTCTGTTTCGTTGAAAGGTAAGGCGAAGGCCAGCAAGGAAAAGCACTGGGATAGCAAACCCTTGAAGTCTGTTCTTCAGGATGCAGGTGAAGATGCGGGGATATCGGTTTCTGTCCATGCCGATTATGCCGAAACAGTTCTGGATTGGGAGGCAATGGATGCGGAAAGCTTCATTGCCTTTGGCGAGCGGCTGGCGCGTGAGCACGGGGCGATCTTTCGGATTTCCGGCACATCCGCCGTGTTCGTCCCCTACGGCAAGGGTGTGACCGGGGCCGATCTTTCGGCCTTCACCGTCACCCGGTCGATCCTGCTTTCGGCCACGGGCTTCGCCCCGGTGACAGACCGCCCGCGCATCAAGCAGAAGGTCGAGACCTATTACGACCTCGACAAGGCTTCGCGGCTGGCAGCGCAATATGCCAGTGGCGACAAGGTGGACGCGGATCTGCAATCCGGGTTTTCCGCCTCGTCAAAGGACCATGCCGACCGTCGGGCCAAGTCCGGCGCCAGGAAGGCGAGCCGTGACAAGGCCGAGGGATCGGTTGTCATCAATGGCGATGCCACCCCGCAGCCGGGCGGCAAGTGCATTCTTTCCGGTCTGCGGGCCGGGGTGGATGGAACCTATACGATCAAGAGCGTGACTGACGAGCTTTCCCGCTCGTCTGGATACACGACCTCGATCAGCCTGAGCGAGCCGCAGGGCAAGGCCGGCCAGGACAGCCGGTAGATTTTAACAAACATAAGGAAACGATCATGGATCGCGCGGAGAGTTTCGCGGGTGGCGGTGTGCCATGCGCAATTTAAGGCCTGTTGAAAATTGGCGAACGGTTCTGGCCCGGGCCTGGTCTGTCCGCTTCACGGCTGCTGCTGGACTGATTTTTGTCATCCAGCCTGTTGTCGACGCTCTTGTCGACGGTGCCTACGGCCTTGAGGCGTGGGTCAATCTGCTGCTTCGCGGCCTTCAAGGGCTTTTGACATTTGCGGCGATATGGGCGCGCGTCGTTGCCCAGAAAGGATTGTCCGATGCCGATCAATAATTTTAAGTCCAGCGCTCGCGCCAAAAAGGCTATCGCTGCATCTGGAGGGATCGCTGTCATCCTCGCCGGGACTGCACTTGTGCAGCCCTGGGAGGGTTTGCGAACCAAGGCTTATCGCGACATGGTTGGAGTCGTCACGGTCTGCTACGGCGAGACAAAAGGCGTCAAGATGAGTGATCAGTACACCCCTCAGCAATGCGACGAAATGCTCTGGAAGCGTCTCAAGACCGACTACGAAGATCCGATCAAGAAGTGCGTGCCTAGCTATGATGCCGCACCACTGTCTTGGCGGGCATCCTCGATCTCCCTTTCTTACAATGTTGGTGTCGGTGCGTTCTGCAAATCCACGGCCCGCAACCGCGCGCTGAAGGCGGATTGGCTTGGGAGTTGCCAAGCTATGACTTGGTTCAACCGCGCCGGTAACGAGGTTGTACCGGGATTGGATAGCAGGAGGAAGCTTGGAGATGCAAACCGTATAGGTGAGTACGAGCTTTGCAAGAGTGGCCTCTGATGTTCTCGGCGCTCACTGACCCCATCAAGATCGGTCTGTCGATCATCGTAGGCCTCGCTGTCGGTGCCTTTCTGGCATGGGCGGCGACATGCATCAACTATGAAGGTCTGCGTGTGCCGTTCTTCGGCTGGCAGATCATCGATGGCAAGATCACCCAGCAGGTTAACGCCGCGAAGGAATCGGGTCGCATCGAGGTTCGCCAGCAATGGGCCGAGGCGCAGCGCCGGGCGGATCTGAAGCAGATTGCCAAGGTCGAGGCTCAGCAGAAGCAGATCAATGCCGCTGATGCGGCCTTGGTCACCACCATTGCCGCGCATGTCGGGCAGGTCGCCGGATTGGAAGCAGCGCTTGCCGATGAGAGGAAACGAAAAAATGCGAAACCGAATGCTGCTGGCTCTTCTGCCTGCCCTGCTATCTCTGATGGTGGCATGCCTGACGGGGTGCGGAACGCGCTCAACGCTATCGGCGCAACCAAGCCATGACCGCAAGCCGAACGTATCAGCCGCCGTGATGGCCGATTGTGCGGGGCTTGCATACATCCCGGCCGGTGTGGACCGGGATGACGAATACCGGCTGTGGGGCCAGGACAGGAAGGCGCTGGCGGACTGCCGTGCCTTAAATGCCGCGAAGGCGGCGACGATCAATTCATTGCAGGGGAATTAGGGGCTGATGGCGACAGGAGAACAGGACGTGGCAGCCAGCACCAATTTGTTCGACCCGATGGCGTCCTGGGCAAGGTTGAGCGAGCGCGTCGAAAACCAGGGCAAGGACATTGTCGATCTCAGGTCGAATATGAACACCGGCTTCCAGAGCGTGCAATCTTCGATCAATGCTTTGTCGAATGAATTGCGCAGCTCCAGCAAGACACAGTGGCCGGTGATCTGGGCGGCGGCTGGCGTCTGTTTCGGGATTATCGTTGCGCTCGGATCGCAGGCTCTGAGCCCGATCAAGGAAGCAGTTTCCGAGACGAAGACAGATTTGCGGGTCACGGCGCAGAATTCTCTATCGGTCGCTGCCTTCACCGATTTCAAGGCGACTTATGAAAACAATCGGGTCGTGTCCCGCAACGACCTGATCGACAAATTCAACCAGGTGAATACGCAGCTCGAAACCATCCGCAAAGACCAGGTGCCCCGGGCCGAGCTGGAGCGGGCATGGCAATCCGAGGATCAGCAGCGCGCGCAAATGCAAAAGCAGATCGATGAACTGAAGCAGGGGCAGGCCACCACCTATAGTGCCCGTGACCTGCTGCTGGATATGCGCGACCGGCAGGATCGTTTCGAGCGCCAGCTTTACGGCCAACGCCCGCCGAGCTGACCACATGTCCTGATCGGGTAGCCACCGCAATGTAATTCAAAAGTTTAACCCTCGATGGAACCGCCAGATCTGGCGGCGAAAGGATTTCCTATGGCCCTGAAAGACGGTGCTGTTTTGTGCCAAGCGGCGCAATGGACACTGATTGCTGATGGCGTTCTGAACGTTCTCGTCAACCTGCCGAAGACCGGCACGCTCTACATCCGCCGTGTCGAAGCCGGATCGGACGCACCCGCCGTTGCGCCTGATCCGGAAGGATCGGCCAGTGACGCCAGTTTTCACTTCGTGACCATGACAGCGCTGAAACCCTACGCGGCCAGCTTCACCGAGGCTTGCGATGTCTACGGCTATCCGGAGGGTGATAGCGCCCTGCGGATCGAAATGCAGGGCGATTGATGCCATGGCGCTGAATTTTGGCCGGCCCAACATAGCGCTTGGGTCGCTGTATTCCTGGACGCCCGTTGCCCCGACCGAAGACCCGCCCAATGGCATGGGTTGGGTTGTGCGCACCGGTTCCACCGAACTTTACCTGATTGATCGCAACGGGGCCTATGTTTACGCGCCCCTGGAGGCTTCCGCATGAGCAAGGTCCAGAGCAAGGACGCATTTTTGTATGATCTCACCGGCGATGACGGTGAACTGAAAACCGCATTGCGCGAAGCGATGGAGCTGGGCAGCGCGGCCGATGAAGACGCCAGCGCCTTCGCCACGGCTGGACAGGGTGCATTGGCCGTCACCGCTATCCAGCCTGATGACCTGGTGACGACGGCGCAAGACGGCCTGATGGTCGCCGCCGACAAAGTGAAACTGGACGGCGTGGCGACCGGCGCCACGGCGAACGCGACAGACGCCGCTTTGCGTGATCGCTCCAGCCATACGGGCGAACAGGCGATGGCAACCATCACCGGTCTGATCGCTGCGCTGGCGGCCAAGGCCACGCCTGCCGATATTTCCGCTGCCATCGCCGCACTGGTGAATAGTTCGCCGGCTGCGCTGGATACGCTGAACGAGCTGGCCACCGCGCTGGGCAATGACCCGAACTTTGCAACGACCATGTCGACCGCGCTTGGCAACCGGCTGCGGGTGGATACTGCCGCGCAGGGGTTGAATGACACGCAGAAGGCAAATGGCCGCACCAACATGGGCTTGGGAAGTGCTGCTTTGTCGGCAGCGTCGGATTTCGCGGCGGTCAATGCTGTCGTGCCTAAAACATGGGTGTGCCGCAATGTGCTTCAGCATGGCGCGTATAATGATGGAACGAATGCTGCCGCAACCTCGACAGCGTTTCAGGCGGCTTATAATGCGGCCAGCGAAGGCGATACGATTGTTGTGCCGCCGGGGAGTTATGATTTTACTCTCGGTGTTTCCGGGACGAAGCGCGTCAACTGGGATGTTTATGGCACGTTGTTGCTCACAGGGTTTAACTGGGCGGACATTTTGCCGGGAGTGATAGTCGAGTACGGCTCCAGGCAATACAAGAACGGTGTCACACGCACGATCGCATCGCGGTCCGTTTTTTGGGGCGAGGCGCTAAATGCCAATGAGAGTGTGGATTATGTATCCATCGATATTCAAGATGACATTCAGCTTAACGCGGGTCGCGTTCAAGGCTTTGTCGTTTACGGGCGAGCAAAAGCCGGAGCTTACGGTATCCGTCAGGTGCTGGTAGGACAGTCGCTCATTCTTGGCACGCCGGGAGCTACGCCGGGATTGGGTTATTGGGTTGGCGTTCAGGGCTATTCCGGTGCGTTTGCAGCGTCAGTGCATGATGACAGCTTGCATGGATCTAATTTCTACGCTGAGACAACCGATGGTGCGACCGGTTATTACAATATCACCGGATCGGAATCGAATGCACTGATCCGCACCGGATCAAGTGCGAGATTTCGCTCGGGGTTTCAGGCGGCTGGTGGTGGCAATCTTCATGGTACCGAGACAGACGCGGCGTTCTATGCCAGCACATTGGCCGGATCGACTGTGCGGTGGAAGCTTGGTTTGGCTTTTGGGAATGCAAACGGCGACTATGCTCTTGGCACCACCAGCACTGCGATAGATATCAATGAGCAAACGATCTATCGGGGCCTTGACCTGCACAATACGACCGTCACCGACGCTATCATCAGCGAGGTCAACAACCGGATGGAGACGGCAAGTCTTCAGCTCACGGCACCTGGACATAGCCTGCTGCTTGGTAATCGGGCAAGCGTCAATACGCCGAAGATGTATTTCTGCTCGTCTGGCAACACGACACCAGATGTCACGATCAACTTCAGCGGTGGAACCTCGACCGTTAATCAGGGCACGATGGCGATCAGCGCCACGGATGTGGCGTTCGGCTGTACCCCCCGGCCATCCGCCGATAATGCCCGACCGCTTGGTGGTGCCTCTTACAGGTGGTCTGCCGTCTGGTCTGCAACAGGCACGCTCAGCACGTCGGACGCGCGGCAAAAGCTTGATATCACTGATATCGACCCCGCGCTCGCCCGCAAGCTTCTGAAAGCCATCAAGCCCGTTACGTTCCGGTGGAAAAACGACGACACTCCGGCAAAAACTGAGACGCGGGTCATTCGGCGCCAGAAGACTGAAACTATAGTCGATACCCGTGAAGTCGAGAAGATCGATCTGGTCGACGGTAAAGCCGTCCTTAGCATCGTTACCGAAAGTTATGAGCGGGAAGAGCCCGTATTCGAAGAACACCTCTTGGTTGACGGGGCGGGTGCGCCGGTCATGCGCAAGGTGCGGGTGGAGGTCGGCAAACGGCAAAAGGTAAAGTTGGTCACGCAGGACGATGGATCGCGCGTGGAACAGCCCGTGTTCGATGACAACGGCAACCCGGTTATGGAGCCGGTCTATGATCTTCAGGAGATCCAACGGGTCTACCGAGAGCCCGTCTTGGAGGAGGTCGAGGAAATCGTTGAAATTTCTCCTGCATATAACAAGACCAACGTGCGCACACATTGGGGTTTTATCGCACAGCAGGTTGAAACGGCGCTTGCTGAAGTCGGATTGACCACGAATGATTTTGCAGGATTTGTCTATGATCAGGAGAGTGACACTTACGCACTTCGAACCGAGCAGTTCATACCGATTATGTGGGCTGCATTGAGAGAAGTGGTTTAGGGAATTTATTGGCGTCGAGTTGAAACTGTGCCACAGCGATCTCGTGCTCCCCATTTCCCCAAGAAGATGCAATTAAAATATTCTTCTCCCCAGAGCGGTATGGTAATGAATTTACGTGGGATAATTCAAGGGTGCTGATATGGACGAAATTAAAACATTTCATCTGGGATCGGACAGACCATCTCAGCGCGTCGAAGAGACGAGCATAAAATTTGACGGTAACTTTGACGCTAACGCGCTAACGACTGCCTTACGCCATGCATTTTTCCAGGCTTGGAGAATTGATAGCAAGTTGCCCTTATGGGTGCGGCAAATGGAGGGAGGTTCTGGCAGAAAATATCGATATTTCGTCAATAACCTTTTCGAACAGTTGCCTGGGTCGAGGTATTTGGAAATTGGCGTCTATAAGGGCTCTACTCTTTGCGCTGCCGCATATAAAAATGATCTGTCGGCTACCTGCATTGACCACTGGAAGGAATTTGGCGGTAAGGACGAGTTTGACGAACATGCCAGACTGTTAAAATTGGCAAGCCCGAAAGCAGATTTGACGGTGATTGATAACGATTTCCGCAATGTCGATTATAAATCACTCAAAAAAAATGGCATTTTCTGCTTTGATGGCCCTCACTCCGAACAGGATCATTATGACGGCATAACGCTCGCGTTACCGGCTCTCAAAGATGAGTTCATCCTGATTATTGATGATTGGGTTATGCCGAGCGTGAAAGACGGGACTCATCAGGCTATTGCCAGGGCACGTCTGGATATCGTTGCCAGCATCACAATAGAGACAACCCAAGACAACACATTGCCCACATTGTTGGGATCGTGGTTTTCCGACTGGCATAACGGATATTTTCTGGCTGTCGTCAGAAAGTAGGGTCGTTCCTGATGATCGTTTGTACTGGTAGTGGATTATCCACAGTCCGAGAAAACTGTGGATTTCATTTTACAATTTGCTCTTGACCCCACTGGAAAGATATGGCTTTTTCCGGCTGCCTTTTACAGGAATTTTGCCCGTAAAACGTTGTAAATAATGAAAATACGCCCCGCCTCTTAAGCAGGGTGTCGCAGGTTCGATGTCTCATGCGAACCAAGCAAACATCCAGTGTGGAATGCCAAATATCAGACACCACATTCCCAACGGAGCGCACAGGAACGCTGTCATTGGGAAAAGGCCCAAAGCAAACATCAAAAAGCTTCCGAAGTGGAAGGCCATCCAAAGCCAGTAAAGGCCTCCGATGATAAATGTGAGCGTGATGGCGATTCCAAGAATTGTACTCATGCCACCAGCAATAAATCTTCCTATAGCGCCGATCATATCAACCCCCCGCATAGATAATCGCACGTCAAAATTACTCCTGTCGAAAAAATATACAAGCGGCACTGCAAGCAAAAATTGAGGCTGTTTATGCAATTCACCCACTCTGTAGTGGTGTCTGGCAACCTGCCGGTAATCGGTCATCTGGCTCAAAAGGTGAGGGGGTCGTCTAAAATTCATAAATAAATTCAATCTATCCTTTCAACCCCTTACCTTTCGCATAAGGTATTGAATTTATTAATTAATATGGCATAAATTTCAACCCTGCAGGGGTCGCCAATCCTCCAGTATTTTCTCATAATTGTTTGAAATATATTGATGCTTTGAGTTTGGCACATCGCCCAACACAGTGCGTTTTTGAGAGGGGGATTTTTGGGATGCCCAAGTGTCGCGTCCTCAAAAGCACAAATGACATCCTGGTGTTTGGAAAATTTGGTTTGATGCGCTGCTTGATCAGTCTGGAATCAAGTCAGAGATCTGTCCGTGCGATACCAACAAGCGTGGGTTGGTCATGCCTCCGTTTTCTTCATCGATTGTGACCGCGTATGCGGCAACGCCAATATAGCGAGTCGCCATCGCACCAGCAATTTTCTCTGCTGAAGCCACGCTTGAAGCTTGGCGCATATCGCCCGGCACAATACCGGCGCGGTTCTTTTTGAACTGCACGACAATAATTTTTTCAGCGTCAGACATGTTATTTCCCTTTCTTGTTTGTTCTCTTTATGTTCTATTTTTGGGAAGAGTCAATGTCTTTTTTCACGTGTCCATTGAAACGCGTTGAGCTAAATTCTTAGGGATTGGCAGTTGTGGCCAGCCAGTCGCCGCAAACGGACACCGCGGCGACTGGCCACCTTGCGTGAAGGCGACGTATAGATTGCGAAGAACTAGCCTTCGTCCCGCCGGGCCTTGGCAAGGCCAGCCGCACTTACTTCTTTTTTGTCGAGGATTCGCTGTTCTTGACCTGTGAGCCGAGCGTGGGCGCTACGACTTTATCAACTGTCTTGTCCTTCTTCGGCTTTCGCGTTTCCTTGTTGCCGCGTACCTGACCTTTAGCCATCGTCGTTTCCTCCGTGTTGAGAATGACAGCTAGCCGCGATTGGCGGGTGAAAAGCAAGCGAAATCCGACGGATGAGCAGTGCCTCAAACCTGTTTGCCTACCTTGTCATTCCTTATCCAGCCCGCAAGAACCGGACAGCTTCATCGCGCCGGTGCAGGTAGAGCAATGTGCGCACCGCTTCGCCGCGTGCCGTCGTCAGATCAGGGTCGCGTTCCAGCAGATAGGCGGCGTCCTTGCGGGCGATTTCCAGGAGGTCGGCATGGTGTTCCAGGCTGGCTATGCGAAAGCCGGGCGTGCCGGATTGGCGGGTGCCGAGCAACTCGCCTTCGCCGCGCAGTTTCAGATCTTCCTCGGCAATCAGGAATCCGTCTTCGCTGTCGCGCAGGATTGAAAGCCGGGCCTTACCTGTTTCGCCCAGCGGGCCTTTATAGAGAAGGATGCAGGAAGAGGCCTCAGCGCCGCGCCCGACCCGGCCGCGCAACTGGTGCAGTTGCGCAAGGCCAAAGCGTTCGGCGTGTTCGATCACCATAATCGTCGCGTCCGGCACGTCGACGCCGACTTCCACCACCGTTGTTGCCACCAGCAGCCGGGTTTCTCCGCTCTTGAAAGCCAGCATGGCGGCGTCTTTTTCCTCGCCTTTCATGCGGCCATGCACGAGGCCGATGGGTGCCTTGAGGCACATTTTCAGCACCTCGAATCGTTCTTCCACCGACATCAGTTCCGATTCCTCGGTTTCCTCAACCAGCGGGCAGATCCAATAGGCCTTCTTGCCGGAAGCAATCGCCGCCTGGAGGCGGTCAACGATATCGCCTATTCGCTCCACGGGCACAGTGACGGTCTGGATCGGCTTGCGGCCCGCCGGTTTTTCGGTGAGCTTGGAGACATCCATGTCACCAAAGGCGGCCAGAACCAGCGTGCGCGGAATGGGCGTGGCGGTCATGACCAGCATATGCGGGGAAACGCCCTTGGCTGTCAGTCGCAGGCGCTGGTGTACACCGAAGCGGTGCTGCTCATCCACCACGGCCAGCATGAGATTGTGGTAATTGACCGAATCCTGAAACAGTGCATGGGTGCCGATGACGATCTGTGCCGCGCCGGAGGCGATCCGCTCCAGCACCGCTTCGCGCTCGCGGCCCTTGGTGCGTCCGGTCAGCACATCCACGGCAATTCCGGCAGCCGCAGCCATTTTTGACAGCGTGGCGTGATGTTGACGGGCCAGAATTTCAGTTGGTGCCATCAGCACGGCCTGGCCGCCGTTTTCCACCACAGCCGCCATCGCCAGCAGTGCCACCAGCGTTTTGCCCGCGCCGACATCGCCCTGGACCAGGCGCAACATGCGGCTGTCGCTTTCCATATCTTTCAAGATATCGGCAACAGCGTCCTTCTGGCTGTTGGTGGGGGTAAAGGGCAGGGCGGCGAGGATTTTTCCGCTCATTTCGCCCGTGGCGCGAACCGGTGTTCCCGCCACCTTGCGCAAACGTTGACGCACCAGTGCCAGTGAGACCTGGCCGGCTAGAAATTCATCATAGGCCAGCCTGCGCCGGGCCGGGGCTTGCGGGTCCACATCCTTTTCATCGCGGGGGCTGTGCAATCGCTCGAAACACGGTTTGACAGCGTCGAAACCTTGTTTCGTCACCAGTGCCGAATCGATCCATTCGGCAAAGTCCGGCAGGCGCTCCACCGCGTGGTCTACCGCTTTTTTCAGGACTTTCGGCGAAAGGCCCGCCGTCAGCGGATAGACCGGCTCGACCAGCGGCATGGCTGCCGCATCGCTGGCCTTGACCATGAAATCCGGATGGACCATCGAGGGGCGGCCATTGAACCAGTCGATTTTCCCCGAAACCGTGATGATTTCATCGATCGGCAGGGCTTTTTCCAGCCAATTGCCCTTGGCGCGAAAGAAGGTCAGCGCTAATTCACCGGTCTCGTCATGCAGGAAAACCCGGTAAGGTGCGTTGCGATTTTCCTTAGGCGGCGGCGTGTGGCGGTCTACCCGGCCCGTCACGGTGACGATAGCGCCTTGCGGCGCGCGGGCAATTCCGGGCTGGTTGCGCCGGTCGATCAGCCGATGGGGGCTCAAGAACAGCAGATCGACGATACGCGCATCCTCGGCGTCTTCGCGGCCTAGCAGGCTCGCCAGCAATTGCGCCAGCTTCGGACCGACGCCCGGCAGGGTGGAAACGGAGGCAAACAGGGGATCGAGCAGGGATGGACGCATGATGGGGTGAAAATGCCGTGTGATGAGGCGCATTGCAAGGCTGACAAGGCAATTGTGAGCGGGTATACAGCATCGGACCGAAAAGTGGGAACCGGTTTTCAGGAACCTGTAAGGGATGAAAAACGAATGGGTCTCGGCTTCGCCGCCACCTCATCCGCCTTCCGGCACCTTCTCCCCGATGGGGAGAAGAAAGCAAGAGCCGCAGCGGAGGTGGGGTGAGGGGAACCGCCTGCTCCGTCATCAATGATGGCATTCGGTTCTCGACTAAATTCGATGCAAAAACACCTCGTTTGCGTATCAACAGGAAGGTGAATGACATGACTGGTCTGGTTCGCAGCAGCGCCGATCTCGATCCCCGCCGCAGGCGTATTCTGTTTCGCTGTTGGCATCGGGGTATCAGAGAGATGGACCTGATGCTCGGTCAGTTTGCCGAAGCCGAAATCAGCGCGCTCAACGATGCCGAGCTGGATGATCTCGAGCTGATCATGGCGGAAGAAGACAATGACCTGATCAGCTGGATCAATGGTGCTGCCCCTGTGCCATCTCATATACAGATCCCGTTGTTTGACCGCATTGCCGCCACCCGCCCTGATTTTTCGCCGGTCGATGGTTCGGCCATTGCCTTGTCGTCCAGGCCTGATGCGAGTGCTGTGACCGAAAAATGATTTCCCTGTTTGATGCAAAGAAGACGGCAGCGGCGGCGTCCGCTGTCACCCTCTCGCCTGTGCCTGATGGCATGGACGCTTTTCTGGTGGCGGAACTGGCGCGGCAGGGCAGGCCCGTCGCCTATCTTCTGTCTGATTCCAGCAGAATGAACGATATCGAGCAGATGCTCGGCTTCTGCGCGCCCGAAATTCCGGTGCTGACCTTGCCCGCCTGGGATTGCCTGCCCTATGACCGGGTATCGCCCAGCGCCGATATTTCCGCCCGCAGGCTCTCGGCGCTGTCGGGGCTGATTGCCCATGCGCGAAAGCCGCATGCGGCCATCGTTCTCGTCACCGCCAATGCCATGCTGCAAAAGCTGGCTCCGGCTGATGTTATCGAAAGCCTGTCTTTTTCGGCCCGTCCCGGCAATCAGGTGAAGATGGACGACATTGCCGCCCGCTTGTCGCGCAACGGCTTTGAGCGCGTCGATACGGTGCGCGAAGTTGGTGAATTTGCGGTGCGTGGCGGCATTTTGGATGTGTTCGTGCCGGGCTCTGAAGAGCCGGTGCGGCTGGATTTCTTTGGCGATACGCTGGAAAGCATCCGCAGTTTCGATCCGGCCAGCCAGCGCACCATCGGCCAGGTCCGCTCACTCGACCTCAACCCGATGAGCGAAGTGACGCTGACGCCGGAAAGCATCAGCCGGTTTCGCAAGAATTATCTGTCGCTGTTTGGCGCGGCCACCCGCGACGATGCGCTTTACACTGCTGTGTCCGAAGGCCGCCGTTATGCGGGCATGGAACACTGGATGCCGTTGTTTCATGAAAAGCTGGAAACGGTGTTCGATTATCTCACCGATTTCCGCGTGGTGCTCGACCATACGGTGCGCGAATCCGCCGAGGAACGCGGCAAGCTGATCCGCGACTATTATGAGGCGCGGTTAAACAGCGCGACGCCCGGCAAGGGCCATCTGGCGCAAGGCACACCTTACAAGCCCATACCACCAGAATATCTCTATTTAGGGGCGGCGGAATTTGCCAAGAAGCTTGAAGCGCTCAACCCGATCCGCCTGACGCCGTTTGCCGAGCCGGATAGCGAGGGTCGCAAGATTGTCGAACTCTCGGCCCGCTCCGGCCCGCGCTGGGCGAAACTGGCCGCGCAGGAGAGCAGCGAAACCAAGGCTGACGGCGAGGCGCAACGGGTCAATGTCTTTACCCAGGCGGTAAAATATATCGCCGACAAGCGGGCCTCTGGCTCCAAGGTGTTGATTACTGGCTGGTCGGAAGGTTCGCTCGACCGGTTGTTGCAGGTGTTGAACGAGCACGGGCTGGAACGGCTAAAGCCGGTCTCGGCCCTGAAGGATCTCGATCAGCTTGGCAAGGGTCATGCGGCAACCGCCGTTCTGGCGCTGGAGGGCGGGTTTGAAGCTAACGAACTCGTGGTGGTCGGCGAGCAGGATATTCTTGGCGACCGCATGGTGCGCCGGTCCAAGCGCCGCAAGCGGGCCGCTGATTTCATCTCCGAAGTGGCCGGGCTGGATGAAGGCTCGATCGTCGTCCATGCCGAGCATGGCATTGGCCGGTTTATCGGATTGCGCACCATCCAGGCGGCGGGCAGCCAGCATGCTTGTCTGGAACTGCAATATGCCGACGAGGCCAAGCTTTTCCTGCCGGTCGAAAATATTGAGCTTCTGTCGCGCTATGGTTCTGAAGGCAGCGAAGCGCAACTGGACAAGCTGGGCGGCGGCGCCTGGCAGATGCGCAAGGCCAAGCTGAAGAAACGGCTGCTGGATATGGCAGGCGGGCTGATCCGCATCGCCGCCGAGCGGATGATGCGTTCTGCGCCGGTGCTTGCCACGACCGAAGGTTTTTACGACGAGTTCGCGGCCCGGTTCCCCTATGACGAAACCGAGGACCAGATGAACGCCATCGAGGCGGTGCGTGGCGATCTGGCCGCCGGACGCCCGATGGATCGGCTGATCTGTGGCGATGTCGGCTTCGGCAAAACCGAGGTGGCGCTGCGCGCCGCCTTTGTAGCGGCGATGAATGGCATTCAGGTGGCGGTCGTGGTGCCGACCACGCTGCTGGCTCGCCAGCATTTCAAGACGTTTTCCGAGCGGTTTCGCGGTTTGCCTGTTCGTATCCAGCAAGCCTCGCGGCTGGTGGGCACTAAGGAGCTGAACCTGGTCAAGAAGGAAGTGGCCGAGGGCAAGACGGATATTGTCGTCGGCACCCATGCTCTTCTGGGGTCGGGCATCAAATTCGCCAATCTTGGCCTGCTGGTGATCGATGAAGAGCAGCATTTCGGAGTCAAACACAAGGAACGGCTGAAAGAGTTGAAGAGCGATGTGCATGTGCTGACGCTATCGGCGACGCCGATTCCGCGCACCTTGCAACTGGCGATGACCGGGGTGCGCGAATTGTCGCTGATCACCACGCCGCCAGTGGACCGTATGGCGGTACGCACCTTTATCTCGCCCTTCGATCCGCTGGTGATCCGTGAAACGCTGATGCGTGAACATTATCGCGGCGGGCAGAGCTTTTATGTCTGCCCGCGTCTTGCGGACCTTGCTGATATCAAGGCATTTCTGGAGTCGGATGTGCCGGAATTGAAAGTGGCGATTGCCCATGGCCAGATGGCGGCGGGCGAGCTGGAAGACATCATGAACGCCTTCTATGAAGGCCGCTACGATGTTCTGCTGTCCACCACCATCGTCGAATCCGGTCTGGATGTGCCGACCGCCAATACGCTCATTGTCCACCGCGCCGATATGTTTGGCCTCGCCCAGCTCTACCAGATCCGGGGCCGGGTCGGCCGCTCCAAGGTGCGGGCCTTCGCGCTGTTGACCTTGCCAGTCAACAAAGTGCTGACCACCAGCGCCGAGCGACGGCTGAAAGTGCTGCAATCGCTGGATACGCTGGGCGCTGGCTTCCAGCTTGCCAGCCACGATCTTGATATTCGTGGCGCTGGCAATCTGCTGGGCGAGGAACAATCCGGCCATATCAAGGAAGTCGGCTTCGAGCTTTACCAGCAAATGCTGGAGGAGGCCGTGGCCGAGGTGAAGGGCGAGGACGAAGTGGTCGATAGTGGCTGGTCGCCGCAAATCCAGGTCGGCACCTCGGTCATGATCCCCGACGAATACGTTCCAGACCTGCATCTGCGTCTTGGCCTGTACCGCCGCCTGGGCGACTTGACCGAGTTGAACGATATCGACGGCTTCGGTGCCGAGTTGATCGACCGGTTCGGACCGCTGCCAGCCGAAGTGCAGAACCTGTTGAAGGTCGTTTACGTCAAGGCGCTATGCCGCAAGGCCAATGTCGAAAAGCTGGAAGCCGGTCCGAAGGGCGTGGTGGTGCAGTTCCGTAACAAGATCTTCCCCAACCCGGCAGCCTTGGTCGGCTTCATCGCCAAACAGGGCAGCATGGCCAAGATCCGCCCAGACCATAGCGTCTTCCTGACCCGAGACCTGCCGACCCCCGAGAAGCGGCTGGCGGGTGCGGCGACCATCATGGCGCAATTGGCGGAACTGGCCAAGGTGAAGTGAGAGTAGAGGCGGTCCTATCGACCGCCTCTAGGCCACCGCTGACGTCAGGCGGCAGCCTTGCGCCAACCGGCGGCAACCAGACCCGCACCGATCATCAGCGAACCACCGGTTCTGTTGACCCAGCGCTGCACATTAGGCTTGCGGATCGATTTGCGCGCCATCGACGCCATGATGGCATAGGTGGCGGCGTTCAGTGTAGCGAGCACCAGGAAGGTCGCTTCGAAAATCACCATCTGCAAGGCCAGCGGCTCGGCAGTGTTCAAGAACTGCGGCAGGAAGGCCACGAAGAACAAAATGCTTTTCGGGTTCAGCGCCGTCACCACATAGGTATGCAGGAAGATTTTCAGCGGTTGTTCTGCGGTCGGTGGATTTTCATCCGAAACCTCCTGGCTCACCATCACCGGCGCCCGCCAAAGTTTGACGCCGAGATAGATCAGATAGGCCGCGCCGATATATTTAAGCAGCGTGAAGATCATCGCCGAGGTGGCGAGAAGCGCACCGAGCCCCAGCATGGAGGCGGTCATGGCGGTAAAATCACCCAGAGCCACCCCCGCCACCGTAGCCTTGGCCACAGAACGCCCGTGTCCGAGCGCATAGGAAATTACCAGCACAATCGTCGGACCTGGAATAGCAAGAACGACGGCGGCAGTAGCAACAAATGCAAGCCAGATTTGAAATGTCATGGAACTCTCCTGAAAAAGCCTTCAGTCAGCAATCCATGAACGAACGAGTTTGGCAAGTGGCCTGATATGAAGTCTGTCAGGTTCAGTTTGAACCGGCAAACTCTACTTTAATTGCTCGGCAAGGAATCGGGCTGCCCGTTCGTGGGCTTGTTTCGCGAGAGGCGTTTCTGGTTTCAGAAAAAAGTCATGGCTTCCGCCATCAAATATCGAGAATTCAGCCTCTGTTCCCAGGGATTTGGCCTGTTCTGCTAATGCCTTTGCCATTGAGACAGGAAACACGCGGTCTTCACTACCCCAGACGATCAGGAGGGGAGGAAACGCGCGAACGGATTGAGAATAACCAGCGGGGAAACCACCGTCCACGAGCACCAGGGCATTGGCATCCTGTCGGTTTACTGTTGCCGTGACGGCAATTTGCGCGCCCAGCGAAATTCCGAGAACACCGATTTTCCGATCCTTTGGAGATTGTCTCTTGAGAAACAGCAGAGCGTCGCGGACAGCAGCTCTCCATTGGGCCATGTGGCTTGTGTAATATTGGATACGGCCTGCTGCACCCTTCGCATGGCCAATGGCGGTCAAATCCTCAGTTGAAACGGCATGGACGAGATAGGCATCGAGCCCCGCCTTATCGAGGCTTTGAGCCAGATCGTCATAGGCTGCCGATCGGAAGCCTTTGCTGCCGCTCAGGATGATAACGGCTGGGCGCTTCTGAGGTGCGCGCCTCTCGAATGCATCTATTGCGATGTCGCCCTGAGTCGTCTTGATCATCGCCGTTTGACGGTCGTTTGCCTGTGACGGGCTGCAAGCGATGAAAGCCAGACACAAGACCGTCGTGACCAATAGAAAAACGGTAGAACGAGAGCGACGCGGCATTACTCGTCCTCCACCGCCAGACTGGCCTGCGGGCCGGAGGCGACGGCGGGTGGGAGGGGGACGCCCTTGGTTCTTTCCCGCATCAGGGTAATCAGGCCGGAGCCGATAATCAGGGTGATGCCGACCAGCATGGGCATGTCGATATGGTCGCCGAAGATCAGGTAGCCAAACAGAATGGCCCAGAGCATCTGGCTATATTGTGCTGGCCCCAGCACGGCGGCCGGAGCAAAGCGGGTCGCCAGCATCATCAGCACAGTGGCCAGGGCCGCAAACAGGCCGTAGCTGAGCAGCAACAGCCAGTCCGTTCCCTGCGGCCAGGAGAAGGCGGGCAGCATGGCGATGCCGGAAATGATGATGGTGCCGAAGGCGCCAGCGCCGTAGAGCGACGTGGATTTTTCACGCGGGCCGATGGCGCGGTAGACGACGATGGAAATCGCCCCACCCAACCCGCCGATGACGGCGCCGAGATGGCCGATCGATAGTTCTCTGAAACCGGGACGCAGCACCACCAGCACGCCGATAAATCCGAGGATGACCGCGCTCCAGCGGCGGATGCCGACCTGTTCCTTGAGGAACACCACCGACATGATGGTGACGAAGCAGGGCAAAAGGAAAATCAGACAGAAGGCCTCGGCCATCGACAGATGGGTGAAGGCGGTCACAGCACCAATGGCACTGGTGCCTGACGCGAAGAAGCGCAGCAGCCAGAGCTTCAGGTTGGAGGTCCTGAACACATCCGTCAGCGCATCGCCGCGCTTCAGTAGAAAGGGCAGGGCAGCCAGACCGAACAGCGATCCGAAGAAGGCTGATTCGAACGGACTGATTCGGCCATCCACAAGTTTGACCGATGCATCACTGATGGCGAAGGCCGCAAAGGCCGCAAAAGCGAGCGCAAGGCCGCGAGGTGTCGTATCGGAGGTCACGAGCGGGTCGTCCTGGAGTTTGGCCGGGGAAATCCGTCATCCGTTTTCCACCGGCAGGGGGCCTCTCGTGAGTATGGCCGATATTGCGTTGCGTCAATTCAGTTTCGACTGTTCGACTGTCTTTTCAGCGGCGATGTCGCGCAGGGCATTGGCCAGAATGTCAGTCGGCTGGGCGCCACTCACGGCATATTTCTGGTCGATGATGAAGAAAGGCACACCATTGACCCCCATTTTCTGCGCGGCGTCGATTTCATCGATCACCATGTCCTTATCGGCATCGCCTGCCAGCAGGGCCTGCATCACCTTGCGGTCCAGCCCTGCCTCCTGGGTGATATCCAGCAGGACCGCGTGGTCGCCGATATTGCGACCATCCTCAAAAAATGCCTTGAACAGGCTAGAGACCACGGCACTCTGCGCCTCACGGCTCTCCAGTCCGGCCCAATGGATCAGTCGATGCGCATCCAGCGTATTGGGACCGATCTTGACCGCATCGAAATTGAAGGCAATGCCAACCTCGCGGCCAAGCTCGGCCAATTTCTGAAGGCTGCGGTCCATGTTTTCCTTGCCGCCAAACTTCTTGGTGAGTTCCGCTTGCTGATCAACGCCTTCGGGCGGATAGTCCGGATTAAGCCGGTAAGGGCGCCAGTTTACGTCGATACTAACAGTGTCCTGCACCTCGGCAATGGCCAGGTCCAGCCGGGCCTTGCCCAGATAGCACCACGGGCAGACGACATCGGACACGAGATCGATGGTAATGCGTTGCATAAAAGGGTCTCCATCGGTATGCGGCAGCGATGACACGCCGCAGATCCGTGCGCAGTCAGCGCACGGTGGTTGAATTCATTGCGCCCTGGCGTCCCACCACGTGGGGAGTTGATAGCCCAGCATCGGCACTTGGTCAGGCCTTGCGATGCGCTTCCAGCGCGCCAGCCATTGCTCGCCATTATAATAGAGTGGCACCACATAATGCCCCGCCACCAGAAGGCGATCGAGGGCCCGCACGCTGGCCTGATAGTCCTCCAGGCTTCTGGCATTGACCATGGTGTTCAACACCCGGTCGATATCCGGATTGGCCACACCGGCATAATTGAAACTGCTCTGCTGATCCCGGGCAACGGAGCCCCAGCGGTTGAATTGTTCGATACCGGGAGTCAGCGTCGAAGGATAGGCCATGACGACCATGTCATAATCGAAGCTGTTGGAGCGCGCCTGATATTGCGCGTCATCCACCGTGCGGATGGTCATGCCGATGCCGATCAGCCGCAAGGTGCGCTGATAGGCAAGCGCCATTTTCTCCTGGCCGACATTCTGGGTCATCACCTCGAAGGACAGTGGCTTGCCCTGGGCATCGACCATTTTACCATCATTGATCGAATAGCCAGCCTGGCTGAGCAGCGCGACGGCCTGGCGCAGAATATTACGGTCAGCGCCTGAACCATCGGAAATCGGCAGGGTATAGGTACCCGCCAGGATTTCCGGGGCAATGGTGTTGCGTGCATTGCCGAGGATTGCCAGTTCGCGGTCGTCAGCGGCATGGCCAAAGGCGCCGAGCGGCGAATTCTGCCAGTAACTCTGGATTCGCTTGAAAGCGTTGCCGTAGATGTTCTTGTTGACCCACTCGAAGTCGAAGGCGAGCGTCAGCGCTTCGCGCACCTTCACATCGGCAAAGATCGGGCGGCGGGTGTTGAACACGAATCCCAGCATGCCCGTCGGTTTTTGCGGGGTAAAGGTTTCGCGCACAACATCGCCATTCACGGCTGCGGGGAAATTATAAGCCCGCAGCCAATGCGCCGAATCACCATCAGGGTAAAGATCGATCTCACCCTTCTTGAAGGCTTCGAACAGCGTGCTGTCCTGCAAGAAATAGGTTACGCTGACTTCATCGTAATTATCGAAGCCCACCTTCGAGGGAAGATCCTTGCCCCAATAATTCGGATCGCGCTGATAGGTAATCCGCTCGCCGGGGCGGATATCCTTGATCTTATAGGGGCCGGAGCCAACAGGCACATTCAGCGACGATTGTTCGAAACGATCAGGATCGATGGCATGCTTTGGCAGGATTGGCGTTGCATAGGCCAGAAGCAGCGGAATTTCCCGGTCGGCCTTGTCGTTGAAGGTGAAGCGAACGCTATGCTCGCCAATCTTTTCCATCTTGGCAACGCCGTTCAACCGCTTGTCGAAAGGCGAACGGCCTTTCTGCTGGAGGATCTGGAACGTGAAAATCACGTCATCCGGCGTCACCGGCTGGCCATCGTGCCAGCGGGCCTTTGGGTTGAGGTTGAACTGGATGAAGCTGCGGGCATCATCCCACTCGACGCTTTGCGCCAGAAGACCGTAGAGCGTGTAGGGCTCACCGGCCGAGCGCGTCATCAGCGTCTCATAAAACAGGTTGCCGTATTCCGGGTCCCAGATGCCGCGCGCCGTTGTGCGCATGCCCTTGATGACAAAGGGGTTGAAGCTGTCGAACGTGCCAACCACGCCGTAAGAGATCCGACCGCCCTTCTTTACGTCAGGGTTGACGTAAGGCAAGTGCTTGTAATCGGCGGACAGGGCGGGTTTGCCATACATGGATATGGCATTGACGGGCTCGGCCAAGGTAGCCGATGCGGCAAACAAGCCGCAGAACGGCAGGACCAGCAGGGTCGACAAAAGACGCCGCAAACCATTTCCTCTCGAGATCAGTATTTTTAATTTCGCGGCAAATTATCACGAACTGCCGGAAAGCCAACCGCTATGGCACAATTCCTGCTATGGAAGCGCCATGTAAGTGAATGGATGAAATTGTCCAGTAAAACAAATGGCGCGTGCGCTCATTCGTTCCATAAATTGGACGCATCTTTCGCAAACACCAAAGAAGCACTGGATATTCGCAGCGATGCGCTGTAACAGGATCACCACACACATCGGGTCATCTATTTGCCTCATTTAAAACCCAGGGGATGAACGAATAGGCCGATCTAATCGGGTGAGAACTTCGGTTCGACAAAAGTTTTCAGGAGACGGATCTCGTTATGACGTTTACAGCAGCCAAAACCGCGCGTGCGGCACTCTCCGCTCTCGTTCTCTCCACTGGCTTTGCTGGCGCATCCTTTGCCCAGCAGCCCGCTGGCGATGCCGGCTTGCCGCCGCAGGGTTGGTTCAAGACCTGCGCCAAGCAGGAAGACAACGATATCTGCACGGTGCAGAACATTCAGGTCGCGCAGAACCGCCAGATGATTATCGCCGTGGCGATCATTTCCATCGAAGGCAAGATGAACCGCAAGCTGATGCAGGTTTCCGTGCCTTCCGCACGGCTCGTTCCTCCGGGCGTCGTTTTGCAGATCGACGGCGGCAAGGGCCAGAAGATCGATTACGCCGTATGCTTCCCGGACCGTTGCACAGCTGAAATTCCGCTGACGGACGCAATGATTGCCAGCCTGAAGAAGGGCCATGACGTGGTGTTCACTTCGATGAACTTCCGCCGCGTTCCAAACCCGATCAAGATTTCGCTGGATGGCTTTACCGGTTCCTACGATGGCCCGGCTATCACTCAGTCCCAGGCGCAGGAGCGCCAGCGTCTGCTGGAAGAAGCCATGCAGAAGAAGAACGAAGAATCGCAGAAGGCCCTGGAAGACGCCCAGAAGGCCGCCAAGGAAACCAAATAATCGGTTGTTCCTTTGCTTCATTGAAAAAGCCCCGGTCGTTTAGCGACCGGGGCTTTTTTATAGGAGATAATGTCAGCCGCTCAGTGAGCCAAATTCATCCGCGGCTTGTAATGACCGGCCTGCTCTTCCACGAAGATCTGGTTGATATGCGGATTGCGCAGCGGTTCGCCGCTTTCGTCTGTCTCCAGATTTTGCTCGGAGACATAGGCGACGTATTCCGTCTCGGCATTTTCAGCCAGCAGGTGATAGAAGGGCTGATCCTTGCTGGGCCGCAATTCTGCGGGGATCGCATTCCACCATTCTTCCGTATTGGCGAATTCCGGATCGACGTCGAAAACGACGCCGCGAAACGGAAATACCTTGTGACGAACAATGTCACCGATTCCAAACTTTGCGTTGCGTTGTTTCATGGCTTTGTTTCCTTTCGTCAAATATTTGGGAAACGGGACAACGAACATCAAGGGCCTCGACATGGTTTTGTCACAAAACGGCTGAGGCATGGCCGTCTGGTTTAGCGAAATATGCAATCGTAAAAAATACCAATGATACTGCAATAAAAAAAGCCGGCAGGGTTGCTGCCGGCTTTGGTGTCGATCGGATCAGACCGAGTAGTACATGTCGTATTCCACCGGATGAGGTGTCATGTCGTAACGCATGACTTCCTGCATCTTGATGTCGATGAAGGCGTCGATCTGGTCGTCGTCGAAGACGCCGCCCGCGGTCAGGAACTTGCGATCCTTGTCGAGGCTTTCCAACGCTTCGCGCAAGCTAGCGCAGACCGTCGGGATCTTCTTCAATTCCTTCGGCGGCAGGTCATAGAGATCCTTGTCCATGGCCTTGCCAGGATGGATCTTGTTCTTGATGCCATCGAGACCAGCCATCAACATGGCGGCAAACCCGAGATAGGGGTTGGCGGTCGGGTCAGGGAAGCGAACTTCGACGCGCTTTGCCTTCGGATTGGAGCCGAACGGAATGCGGCAGGAAGCAGAACGGTTGCGGGCGGAATAGGCCAGCAGAACCGGTGCTTCATAGCCAGGCACCAAACGCTTGTAGGAGTTGGTCGAGGGGTTGGTGAAGGCATTCAGTGCCTTGGCATGCTTGATGATGCCGCCGATGTAGTAGAGGCAGCTTTCCGACAGACCGGCATATTCATCACCGGCGAAGGTTGGCTTGCCATCCTTCCAGATCGACTGATGCACATGCATGCCCGAGCCATTGTCGCCAAAGATCGGCTTCGGCATGAAGGTTGCGGTCTTGCCATAGGCATTGGCAACCTGATGCACGACATATTTATAGATCTGCATCTTGTCGGCGTTGCGCACCAGCGTATCGAACTTGATGCCAAGCTCGTGCTGGGCGGCGGCGACTTCGTGGTGGTGCTTTTCGACGGTCACGCCCATTTCGGACAGAACCGTCAGCATTTCCGAGCGCATGTCCTGGCAGCTGTCGATCGGCGGAACCGGGAAATAGCCGCCCTTGACGCGCGGACGGTGGCCGAGATTGCCGGTTTCATAGTCGGTATCGTCGTTGGACGGCAATTCGGTGGAATCGAGCTTGAAGCCGGTATTGTAAGGATCGGCCTTGTATTTCACGTCATCGAAAATGAAGAATTCAGCTTCCGGGCCAAAAAATGCCGTGTCGCCGATACCCGACGCCTTGAGATAGGCTTCCGCCTTCTTGGCCGTGCCGCGCGGATCGCGGTTATAGGCTTCACCGGAAACCGGATCGAGAATATCGCAGAGAATGACCATGGTCGACTGGGCGAAGAACGGGTCCATATGCACCGTTTCCACGTCCGGCATCAGCACCATGTCGGATTCGTTGATCGCCTTCCAGCCAGCGATGGAGGAGCCGTCGAACATCACGCCATCGGCGAACATGTCTTCATCGACACAGACGATGTCCATGGTGACATGCTGCAACTTGCCCTTTGGGTCAGTAAACCTGAGATCGACAAATTTTACGTCGTTGTCTTTGATTTGTTTAAGAATATCCTGTGCGGTCGTCATTAGGTTTGTTCCTCGATTTGATGACGATTATAAGACCCGACCTCCCTCAGCCGGGCCGCATTCAAATAGCGTCGACGCCGGTTTCGCCGGTTCTGATCCGGACGACTTCCTCGACGTTGGAAACGAAAATCTTTCCATCGCCAATGCGCCCTGTTTGCGCGGCATTGCGGATCGCGTCGATAACCGCCTCGACATTTTCATCGGCCAGCACGACTTCAACCTTCACTTTAGGCAGAAAGTCGACCACGTATTCGGCGCCGCGATACAGCTCCGTATGGCCCTTTTGCCGTCCAAAACCCTTGGCTTCCGTGACCGTTATGCCTTGCAATCCTACTTCCTGAAGGGCTTCCTTCACTTCGTCCAGCTTGAAAGGCTTTATGATCGCTTCGATCTTTTTCATGAGAAAATTTCTCTCCGCTTCCCTCATTGATGCAGGTAACACCTGTTTGCCCTGCGTTGATGCACTTACCGTGCCAATTTGGTCCGCGAATTGCGAAAAAAACAGAAAATCACCCGCATTGCCGAAACAGTTTTGCCTAAACCCGGGCAAAACACCAGAGCTAAGTGCCTATTTTTTGTGAGAATTAGTCAGATTGAATTTTTTGCTGATTTTATGAATTGCGCAGATTTTTTGCATAAATTCATGCCATTTCGATAGGCAAATGCACAATAAATATCCAATATAAATTTCCTCAACGCCATTGCCGTTTGCTGCGGCTTTCGATTTGATATTTGCATGATGCAAACATCTTTTCATCACCTGATTTCTCCCTCTTCCATGGCCCTGGTGGACCGCGATGCGGCCAACTCAGGGATCGATAGTTATGGGTTGATGCGCAAAGCCGGTTCTGCCGTGGCGGCAGCGGCGCTCCGGCTTTTCCCGCAGGCGCTGAGGGCGGCGGTGCTGTGTGGGCCGGGAAATAATGGCGGTGACGGCTATATCGCCGCGCAGGCGCTGCGGGTATCAGGCGTTTCTGTTCAGGTCTTTTGCCTGGATGAACCGGAGAAGTTGAATGGAGATGCGGCCCTGGCCTTTGCCGACTACCAGGGCAAGGTCGAACCACTGGCGCTCTATCAGCCCAAGGAGGGCGATCTGGTAGTGGATGCGTTGTTCGGTGCTGGTCTGGCGCGCGACCTGCCTTCGCCGGTGTTGGTGCTGATCGAGCGGGTCAACCAGGCCGGTGTTCCTGTTCTGGCGGTCGATCTGCCCTCTGGTGTCGATGGTCGCACGGGCCAGCCCCGTCCGGTGGCGTTTCAGGCGATCCATACGGTGACATTCATGGCAAGAAAACCGGGACATGTGCTGCTGCCGGGACGGTCGCTCTGCGGCGCAGTGGAGATCTACGACATTGGCATTCCGCGTCGCATCGTTGATCGACATCGAGGCGAGGTTGCCGTTAATCATCCCGATTTATGGGAACATCTCCTGCCAAAGGTCTCCGGCGCCAGCCATAAATTCACCCGAGGCCATCTCACAGTATTTTCCGGTCGCGCCAGCGCAACAGGCGCCGCCCGGCTGTCCGCCACCGCGGGATTGAAGGCCGGAGCGGGACTGGTGACGCTGGCCTCACCGGCCAGTGCCGTCCTTGTCAACGCCGCCCAGACCACAGCCGTAATGGTGAAGACCGTCGATGATCTTGACGACCTTGAAGACTATCTGACCGACCAGCGGATGAGCGCCTTTGTGCTTGGACCCGGTTTCGGGATTGGCGAAAAGGCGCGGGCATTTACCCTCTCGCTGTCCAAACGCAGGCTGGTTCTCGATGCCGACGGTATTTCATCGTTCAGGGAGCAACCAGACGAACTGTTCCATGCATTTTCCGGCGATGAAACCCGCTTGGTCCTGACGCCGCATGAAGGCGAGTTCGCTCGCTTGTTTGCCGATATTGTCGGTGACAAGACGTTGGGCAAAGTCGAAAAGGCCCAGGCCGCTGCCAGAAAAGCCAATGCCGCCGTGGTCTACAAAGGCGCTGACACAGTGATTGCCGCCCCCGATGGCCGGGCGATGATCAACGAAAATGCGCCGCCCTGGCTTGCCACTGCCGGTTCCGGCGATGTGTTGGCCGGGATCATCGGCGGACTATTGGCGCAAGGCGTTCCGGCCTTTGAGGCGGCAGCGGCAGGTGTCTGGCTGCATGCGGAAACGGGCGCAAGGCTCGGCGAGGGATTGACGGCGGAGGATCTCGCTGCGGCTGTGCGGCCCTTTCGCCCAGGCTAAAACACCAGCATCATGGCGACACGGCGAAGTGGATTGAGGCCCTTCGACACTTCTGCGGTAAGAATCCCTTTCAGCCGGGCGGGACAGGCGTCCCCCTCAACGGCGTGAAACCCAAGAGAAGCATAAAAGGGCGCGTTGAAAGGAGCAAAACGATCTGTTGTCAGCGTGGAACCCACGAGATGTCTGGACCGTCCTTCGTTAAGCAAAGCATTTATCAGTCGCCGCCCAATTCCCCGCCGCTGCCATTGCGGATGAACATCCACTTCTCCTATGTGCAGCCAGCCCTCGCGAACATAGCCACCAGCATATCCGACCGGACTCTCCGCTCCATCGAAAGCAGCCAGAAGCAGACCGGCATCGAGATAAACCAGCAATTCCTCGTCACTACTTGCAGCAGGGTCGCCTGTTACGGCCCCAGCAGCCCGAAGGGTTTCGAATGAGGCCAATTCCACATTTCGCAAGCTGCAAAAATGTTGCCTCTTCGCGGGACCGATATGGATCGTATCAGCAGGGTCGCCTATGGGTGCTCTCATCATCAGAACCTCAGCTCGATAGCGCTTTCTGAAGCAATTGAGCGCCATTCGGCGCATTGACCTTGCCGCCCGTGATGAAAAACGCAAAGACATCGCGTGGCTTTTTATCCGCAATCCGTTGCGGCGCGATCAACGGCAAATCCTGCGGCACACCGCCTTCGGCATAGGCGGAAAACCGCTTTGACCAGTCCTTCACCTGAGCTTCAGGATAGCAGGTCTTGACCTCATCTGTTCCCTTTTGCAGCCGGGCATAGACGAAATCCGCTGTGACATCGGCAAACATCGGATAATCGTGGTGGTCGGCACAGACTGCGGCGACGCCATGACGCTCCAGCATGGCGATAAAGTCCGGCGTCTGGAACGAAGCATGGCGCGGCTCGACCACATGCCGCAGCGCCAAACCATCAAGGGTTTTCGGCAGGAGGGACAGAAACCCCTCGAAATCCTCAGGTTCGAACTTTTTCGTTGCCATGAATTGCCAAAGGATAGGGCCAAGGTGGTGACCAAGTTCCGCGATACCCTGGTTCAGAAACTTCTCAATAGACGGACCGGCCTCGGCCAGGATCTTGCGATTGGTGCAATAACGGCTGGCTTTCAGCGAAAAGACGAACTCGTCAGGCACGTCAGAGGCCCATTTGGCAAAGGTCTCCGGCTTCTGGCTGGAATAATAGGTGCCGTTGACTTCAATGGCCGTGAGCTGGCGGCTTGCATGTTCCAGCTGCCGCTTCTTCGGCAGCTTTTCAGGATAGAACGTGCCTTCCCAAGGTTCGAAAGTCCAACCGCCGATGCCGGTACGGATTGTGCCTGCGGTCATCTGCCCACTCCTTGTTGATCGCTATTCTGCGGCTTGCGGCTTCTTCATCGGACGGCGCTCCAGCAACTCCCTGAGGAAGTGGCCGGTGTAGGACGCCTCAACCTTGACGATCTCTTCCGGCGTGCCTTGGGCGACGATCTGGCCGCCGCCATCGCCGCCTTCGGGGCCGAAATCGATGATGTGATCGGCAGTCTTGATCACTTCGAGATTGTGCTCGATGACCACGACTGAATTGCCCTGATCGACCAGTTCCTGAAGCATTTCCAAGAGCTTGGCGACGTCGTGAAAATGCAGGCCGGTCGTGGGTTCATCAAGGATATACAGCGTGCGACCCGTCGATTTCTTCGAAAGCTCCTTGGCGAGCTTGATGCGCTGGGCTTCACCGCCCGACAGCGTATTGGCCTGTTGTCCGACCTTGATATAGCCAAGGCCGACATCAAACAGCGCTTGCAGCTTGTCGCGCACCGCAGGTACTGCCGAGAAAAACTCGACACCTTCCTCGACCGTCATGTCCAGCACGTCGGCAATCGACTTGGTTTTGAAGGTCACATCAAGCGTTTCGCGATTATAGCGCTTACCGTGGCAGACGTCGCAGGTGACATAGACATCCGGTAGGAAATGCATTTCGATCTTGATGACACCATCGCCCTGGCAGGCTTCACAACGTCCGCCCTTGACGTTGAAGGAAAAGCGGCCGGGCTGATAACCGCGCGCCTTGGCCTCCGGCAGACCGGAAAACCAGTCGCGGATCGGGGTAAATGCGCCGGTATAGGTGGCGGGGTTGGAGCGCGGCGTGCGGCCAATCGGCGACTGGTCGATATCAATCACCTTATCGATGAATTCGAAACCATCGATCCGGTCATGATCGGCAGGATTTTCCCGGGCGCCCATTACCCGTCGTGCTGCGGCTTTATATAATGTCTCGATCAAGAATGTTGACTTGCCGCCGCCGGAAACGCCGGTAACGGCGGTAAACACACCAAGCGGAATGGCCGCTGTGACATTCTTCAGATTGTTGCCCCGGGCGCCGATCACCTTGATCTGCTGGCCCTTCTTGGGCTTGCGCCGCGCCGGCGGTACTTTAACGCCGAGTTCACCGGTCAGATATTTGCCGGTCAGGGACTTGCCATTCGCCATGATGTCCTGCGGACTGCCCTTGGCGATCACCTGGCCACCATGAATGCCTGCCGCAGGCCCGATATCGACCACATAATCGGCAGCCAGAATGGCGTCCTCGTCATGCTCGACGACGATTACCGTATTGCCGATATCGCGCAGGTGTTTGAGCGTATCGAGAAGCCGGGCATTGTCGCGCTGATGCAGGCCAATCGAAGGTTCATCCAGCACATAAAGCACGCCGGTCAGGCCTGAACCGATCTGTGAGGCAAGCCGGATACGCTGGCTTTCTCCGCCTGACAGAGTGCCGGAGTTACGCGACAGGCTGAGATAGTCCAGCCCGACATCGTTGAGGAAGCTCAGGCGCTCGCGGATTTCCTTGAGAATACGAACGGCAATTTCATTCTGCTTGTCGGTCAGCAGACCAGGCAGGGTCTCGAACCAGCCGCCGGCAACCCGGATCGACATTTCCGTCACCTGGCCGATATGCAGGCCGTTGATTTTCACCGCCAGCGCTTCGGGTTTCAGCCTGAAACCTTTGCAGGCAGGGCAGGGCGCAGCGGACATGTAGCGCTCGATTTCTTCCCGCGCCCAGGCGCTATCGGTTTCCTTCCAGCGGCGCTCCAGGTTTGGCACGATGCCTTCGAAGGTCTTTGTCGCGCTATAGGAGCGTGCGCCGTCGGCGTAGTGAAACTCGATCTTTTCTTCCGTGCCGTGCAGGATGGATTTCTGCGCTTCGGCGCTCAGCTCAGACCATTTGCTGGTCAGCTTGAAGCCAAAAGCCTTGCCAAGACCTTCAAGGGTCTGGTCGTAATAAGGCGAGCTGGATTTCGCCCAAGGTGCAATCGCGCCGTCCTTCAACCGCTTGTCGGCTTCGGGAATGATCAGCGCTTCATCGATCTTCTGCTGAAAGCCGAGGCCGTCGCAGGTTGGGCAAGCGCCGAACGGATTGTTGAAGGAAAACAACCGTGGCTCGATTTCCGGAATGGTAAAGCCGGAGACCGGGCAGGCGAATTTTTCCGAAAACAGCACCCGCTCATGGGTCTCGTTCAACGATTTATTGGCGGAGCCGCCAGCCGATGTTTCATTGGCCGGCAGCGGCTTGTCGGCAAATTCGGCGACCGCCAGCCCATCGGCAAGGCGAAGGCAGGTTTCCAGACTGTCCGCCAGCCGCGAGGCCATGTCGGCCCGCACCACAACGCGGTCAACGACGATGTCGATATCGTGCTTGTATTTCTTGTCGAGGGTGGGTGCCTCGGCGATTTCATAGAACTGGCCATCGATCTTGACGCGCTGGAAGCCCTTCTTCATCAACTCAGCGAGTTCTTTCTTGTACTCGCCCTTGCGACCCCGGATGATTGGCGCAAGAATATAAAGCCGCGTCCCTTCTTCAAAGGCCAGGACGCGGTCAACCATCTGGCTGACGGTCTGGCTCTCAATTGGCAGGCCGGTGGCTGGCGAATAGGGTACGCCGACGCGGGCAAACAGCAGGCGCATATAATCGTAGATTTCGGTGACGGTCCCGACCGTCGAGCGCGGATTGCGCGACGTGGTCTTCTGCTCGATGGAGATTGCCGGGGAAAGCCCTTCGATCAAGTCCACATCAGGCTTCTGCATCATCTCCAGGAACTGCCGGGCGTAGGCCGACAAGCTTTCAACATAGCGGCGTTGACCTTCGGCATAGATCGTATCGAAGGCCAGCGACGACTTTCCCGAGCCGGAAAGGCCGGTCATCACGATCAGGCTGTTGCGCGGCAGATCAAGGTCGATGCCCTTGAGATTGTGCTCGCGCGCACCACGGATGGAAATCGTCTTCAATTCGCTCATAACAAAACTCGGTTTGGGAGAGAGCCGCAGGCAGGAATGCCGCTCCTTATTTAGTCACTGCTGCCGTCCTGTCGAGACGGGTAGGTCGATTCTGCGTTCGATTCCGATAGAGTTGACTGCATCATACAAATTTATTAGAACAAAGAAAGAACATTTTTGCTCTAGATTCTTCGCTGTGGATTACAGGCGATCTGGCTGCCCTTAATCGACAGGGATAGGATAAGGTTAAAATTGATTGGATTTGTAAGCCGCCCCATGGTGGCAGCGAGGTGAGTATCATGGCTGGAAGCGTCAACAAGGTTATTTTGATCGGCAATCTGGGCGCCGACCCGGAAATCCGCCGTACCCAGGACGGTAAGCCGATTGCCAACCTGCGCATCGCCACGTCCGAATCCTGGCGCGACCGTAACTCCGGCGAGCGCAAGGAAAAGACCGAATGGCACAGCGTGGTGATCTTCAATGAAGGTCTCTGCAAGGTGGCCGAACAATATCTGAAGAAGGGTGCGACCGTTTATATCGAGGGCCAGCTTCAGACCCGCAAATGGCAGGACCAGAACGGCAATGACCGTTACTCGACGGAAATCGTCCTCCAGGGCTTCAATTCGACACTGACCATGCTCGGTGGCCGTGGCGAAGGTGGCGGTGCTGCCCGTGGTGGCAGCGATTTCGGCGGCGGCGGTGGTGGTTACGACGATTACGGCTCGGCCCCGGCCCGCAGCGGCGGCGCATCCTCCTCGGGCGGTGGTCGCGGTGCCAGCGCGCCATCGGGCGGCTTCTCCCGCGATATGGACGATGATATTCCGTTCTGATCGGCAGGATCATCGATTTTTTTGACGTGATCGGAGGGGTAAATGCCGGAAGACGAAATCAAACGCAGACCATCGCAATGGCGGATTATCCTCGCTTTCATACTTGATCTGTTCAGTTCATTCTTCGTCCTGGGCTATATCGTCGGGTATCTGAGCGGCGGTTTGACTCCGGATGGCTTTCAGTTGAACGGCTTACCCGCTTTCATCATGTTTGCTTTGGTTATCGCCTATTTTGTCGTGTTCAATCGATTTCTGGGCGGTACGATCTGGAAACGGATATTGCGGGCGAACTATTAGAAAATGTCCGTCCTAAACGCCTTTGAAGGTTCCGATCTTGCAATGGCGATGCTTTCATCGCCATTGCATAGGGCCTCAGAGATGAAATGCCGCCTTAATGCCGTCAACGACAAATTGAACGGATAGGGCGGCCAGGATGACGCCGAGCAGGCGGGTCAGGATGGCCCGCCCGGTGATGCCCAGAAAGCGATCGAGCCGATCGGCGATCACCAGGGCCAGCAGTACGACGCCAATGCACAGTCCGATGACCAGGATCAGTTCCGTGCGCTCGACCGGGCCGGGCAAGGCGCCAGCCAGCAGGATGGTGGCGGAAATGGCGCCAGGGCCAGCGATGAGCGGCAAAGCCAGCGGGAAGACGGCGATATTGTGCATGTGATCGCGGGTAATCGCGTCTTCCGAGGTCTTTTCCTTACGCTCCTGGCGTTTTTCGAAAATCATCTCGAAAGCGATGGCAAACAGCATCAACCCACCCGCGATACGGAACGCGCCGATGGAGATACCAAGCGCTTCAAGAATGCTGGCGCCGAATACAGCAAAGACCGCCAGGATGCCAAAGGCGATGGCCGCGCCACGCAAGGCCACTTGTTTGCGTTGCTGCCGGGTCATGCCCCGGGTCAGACCAAGAAACAGCGGTGCCAGACCCGGCGGGTCGAGCGTCACCAACAGGGTGGTGAAGGCATTGAGGAGAAGTTCGACATTGGTCATGGATGTTCTCCTGTTTCTGTTTGGATAAAGGCCGCAGGTTGCGTGAAACTGGGGCGCGAGAGAATCCTCTACCATATCCTGGCCGTTGGAGAGTGATTTCCGGCGCGTGGAGGCAAGGTCAAGCCACCAGTGGCGGTCATTCGGGCAGATAGCAGCCCAGGGCTCAAGAAATGCCTTGTCATAGCCGCAAAAGCCTGTTCAAAACCTCCCAGCAAATTGGCGCGGAAAGGGGCTTTCCGCTATAAAATCCCTAGTGATTCTAACAGGCGTGACCCGTTTTGACTGAGCAAAGCACACCCGGCGGTAAAATGCCGTCCGATATCGAACCCATTTCGATCATGACGGAAATGCAGCGGTCGTATCTCGATTACGCGATGAGCGTTATCGTTAGCCGCGCACTTCCCGATGTCCGCGATGGTTTGAAGCCCGTTCATCGTCGCATCCTGTTTGGCATGTCCGAACTGGGTATCGACTGGAATAAGAAATATGTGAAATGCGCCCGTGTAACCGGCGACGTGATGGGTAAATTCCATCCGCACGGCAATTCGGCGATCTATGATGCGCTGGCCCGTATGGCGCAGGATTGGTCGTTGCGGCTGCCGCTGATCGACGGTCAGGGCAATTTCGGTTCCATCGACGGCGATCCGCCAGCGGCGGAACGCTATACCGAGTGCCGCCTGCAAAAGGCTGCGCATTCGCTGCTGGACGATCTGGACAAGGACACGGTCGATTTTCGTGACAACTACGATGGCACGCTGTCCGAGCCTGTCGTCGTGCCAGCGAAATTTCCCAATCTTCTCGTCAATGGCGCCGGCGGTATCGCGGTCGGCATGGCGACGAATATTCCGCCGCACAATCTGGTCGAAGTCATCAATGGCTGTATCGCGCTGATTGAAAACCCGGCTATCGAATTGCCGGAACTGATGCAGATCATTCCAGGCCCAGACTTTCCGACCGGTGCGCTGATTCTTGGCCGTAGCGGTATTCGCTCGGCCTATGAGACCGGACGTGGCTCTGTAATCATGCGCGGCGTGGCGCGAATTGAGCCAATGCGTGGCGACCGCGAACAGATCATCATTACCGAGATTCCGTATCAGGTGAACAAGTCCACGATGATCGAGAAAATGGCCGAATTGGTGCGTGATAAGCGCATCGAGGGCATTTCCGATCTACGGGACGAATCCGACCGCCAGGGCTACCGCGTCGTGGTCGAGTTGAAGCGTGACGCCAATGCGGACGTGATCCTCAACCAGCTCTACCGCTACACGCCGCTGCAAAGCTCGTTCGGCTGCAACATGGTGGCGCTGAATGGCGGCAAGCCGGAACAGTTGACGCTGCTCGATATGCTACGGGCTTTCGTCAGCTTCCGCGAGGAGGTTATTAGCCGGCGAACGAAGTATCTGTTGCGCAAGGCGCGTGACCGCGCCCATGTGCTGGTTGGTCTCGCCATTGCCGTTGCCAATATCGATGAAGTCATCCGGTTGATCCGCCAGGCGCCGGACCCGCAGACGGCGCGTGAGCAGTTGATGGAACGCCGCTGGCCGGCTTCCGACGTGGAAAGCCTGATCCGGCTGATCGATGATCCGCGCCACAGGATCAACGAGGACAATACCTATAACCTGTCGGAAGAGCAGGCTCGCGCCATCCTCGAATTGCGTCTTGCCCGCCTGACAGCTCTTGGTCGCGACGAAATCGACGAGGAATTGAACAAGATCGGGGCGGAAATCTCCGATTATCTCGATATTTTGTCGTCTCGGACCCGAATTCAGACCATTGTTGTCGATGAGCTTGTCGCGGTTCGCGACGAGTTTGGCACGCCACGCCGCAGCCAGATCATGGAGGGCGGCCCTGACATGGACGATGAGGATCTCATCGCCCGTGAAGACATGGTGGTGACCGTTTCGCATCTTGGCTATATCAAGCGCGTTCCGCTGGTCACCTATCGCGCCCAGCGTCGCGGCGGCAAGGGCCGCTCCGGCATGGCGACACGGGACGAGGATTTCGTTACCCGGCTATTTGTTGCCAATACCCACACACCGGTTCTGTTCTTCTCGTCACGCGGAATCGTTTATAAGGAGAAGGTCTGGCGTCTGCCGATCGGCACGCCACAGTCGCGCGGCAAGGCGCTGATCAACATGCTGCCACTGGAGCCAGGTGAGCGGATCACCACGATCATGCCGCTGCCCGAGGATGAGGCAAGCTGGGATAATCTCGACGTAATGTTCTCGACAACGCGGGGCACGGTGCGCCGTAACAAGTTGAGCGACTTCGTCCAGGTCAACCGCAATGGCAAGATCGCCATGAAGCTCGAAGAAGAGGGTGATGAGATTCTCTCCGTCGAGACCTGCACGATTGACGACGATGTGCTGCTGACCACGGCTTTGGGCCAGGCGATCCGCTTCCCTGTCGATGAAGTCAGGGTGTTTGCCGGTCGCAACTCCATCGGCGTTCGCGGCATTTCCTTGCAGCCGAATGACCGAATCATCTCGATGACCATCTTGAGCCATGTCGATGCCGAGCCATGGCAGCGCGCGGCCTATCTGAAGCGTTCTGCTACCGAGCGCCGCGCAAGTGGCGTGGATGAGGACGACATCGCATTGGTTGGTGAAGAGGTGGGTGAAATCGGCGATCTGACCGAAGAGCGTTATCAGGAGCTGAAGGCACGCGAACAATTCGTGCTGACGATCTCCGAACGCGGCATCGGCAAGCGCTCGTCGTCCTACGATTTCCGCACATCTGGCCGTGGCGGCAAGGGCATTCGTGCCACCGACACGTCGAAGACGGCAGAAATCGGTCAGCTGGTTGCTGCCTTCCCGGTCGAAGACAAGGACCAGATCATGCTGGTCTCGGATGGTGGTCAGTTGATCCGCGTGCCAGTCGATGGCATTCGCATCGCCAGCCGCGCCACCAAGGGCGTGACGATCTTCAACACCGCCAAGGACGAAAAGGTCGTCTCGGTCGAGCGTATCAATGAGCCGGAAGGCGAAGAGGATGGCGAGATCGGTGCAGAGACCAGCGCCGACAACGGTGTCGCCACCGATACGGCGACGCCGGATGAGAGCGCGACCTAACAGTCCGTCCAAGAATAGCCGCTGGCCGTCTGCAAATGGCAATTTCTGCGCTTCCGGTACTCACGTACGTTAAGTACGCTCCGTTCCGGTTCTCGAAATCACCATTTTCGCCAGGCCAGCAGCAATTCTTGAACAGACTGTAAGGGATATCGTTCAGGTTAAAAATCAGAAGGCCATGGCGTTATCAGCGCCATGGCCTTCTGCATTCTAATAATATTTGTAACAGCATCTGCCCTGCGCTCGTTTTTTAGATGCAGAACATCCCTTCATGCTGGGCGTAACGTGCGCAGCCGGAGCGCGTTGGTCAGCACAAAGACACTGGACAGTCCCATCGCACCGGCGGCGAAGATCGGCGATAGCAATGTTCCATTGACGGGGTAGAGCAGACCAGCCGCCAGCGGGATCAGCAGGACATTGTAGGCAAAGGCCCAGAACAGGTTCTGGCCGATATTGCGGATCACCGCCTTGCTTATTGCGATGGCACGGGCCACGCCTTGCAAGTCACCGGACATCAGCACGACATCGGCGCTTTCGATGGCGATATCGGAGCCAGTGCCAACTGCGATGCCGATATCGGCGGAAGACAGGGCCGGGGCATCGTTGATGCCATCGCCAACGAAGGCGAGCTTGCTTCCATCCCTGCGAAGACCGGCAATCGCCGCCACCTTACCGTCGGGCAGAACTTCGGCAATCACCGTATCGATGCCGAGCCGGGCGGCGATGGCCTCGGCGGTGCGGCGGTTATCGCCGCTGATCATCGCCACTTTGAGGCCGATGTCGTGCAAGGCGCGGATTGCCGCCGGTGTGCTTGCCTTGATCGGGTCGGCGACCGCCATCAGAGCTGCGGCTTTGCCATCAATCGCCAGATAGAGCGGGGTTTTTGCTTCCAAACCGAGCCGTTCGGCGTCCTCGGCAAATGCGGAGAGATCGATGCCATGCCGGGTCAGCGCCCGGTCGGCACCAACAAGCACCTGATGGCCGGAGACGATGCCGGTGATACCGTAGCCTGGCTCTGCGACAACATCGGTTGCGATCTGGTGAGGCGCTTGTTCAGCCTCGGAAGCGGCCAGGACGGCTTTGGCAATCGGGTGTTCGGAGCGCGCCTCAAGGCTGGCTGCAAAGGACAGGATGTCGGCACGGGAAAAGCCGTCTGCCGCCACCAGATCGGTCAGTTCCGGCCTGCCTTCGGTCAGCGTGCCGGTCTTGTCGAGAGCGACGATCGTGACATCGCGCAGGCTTTGCAAGGCTTCGCCCTTGCGAAACAATACGCCCAATTCGGCAGCGCGGCCGGTGCCAACCATGATCGAGGTTGGAGTGGCCAGCCCCATGGCGCAGGGGCAGGCGATGATCAACACTGCAACCGCATTGACCAGCGCATAGCTGAGCGCAGGCGCAGGGCCGAACAACAGCCAGACAATGAAGGTGAGCAGAGCCGCCACGATCACAGCTGGAACGAACCAGCCGGTTATCCGGTCCACCATGCCCTGGATCGGCAGTTTTGAGCCTTGGGCGGTTTCCACCATACGGATGATCTGGGAGAGAAGCGTGTCGGCGCCGACTTTGGTGGCGCGAAACCGAAACGCGCCATTCTTGTTGATCGTACCGCCGGTCACCGTGTCGCCATCCGCCTTTTCCACCGGTACCGGTTCGCCTGAAATCATCGATTCGTCGATAAAGGAGCGGCCTTCGATCACCACGCCATCGACGGGAAGTCTTTCGCCGGGGCGGATGTCCAAGATATCGCCGACGATAACGGCGGCAATGTCGAGATCAACAGGCCTGCCCTCCCGGATTACCCGCGCGGTTTTGGGGCTGAGGCCGATCAGCCGTTTGATGGCGTCGCTGGTCCGGCCTTTGGCACGGCTTTCCAGCGTGCGCCCGAGCAGCACCAGGGTGACGATAACGGCTGCCGCCTCATAATAGACATTGACGGTACCTTGCGGCATCAGCCCCGGCGTGAACGTGGCAACCAGCGAATAGCCATAGGCGGCGGATGCGCCCAGCACCACCAGCGAGTTCATATCTGGATGAAGGCGAATGAGGTTTGGCACACCACGGCGAAAGAATGTGAGGCCGGGACCAAACAGCACCAGCCCGGCCAGCAAGGCCTGAAGCACCCAACTGGTCTGCATGCCAAGCGTGTTCATCACCCAGGAATGCAGGGCGGGAATGAGGTGCGAGCCCATTTCAATGATGAAGACCGGAAGGGTCAGGAGAAAGGCAATCACAGTCATCCGCGTCAAGCGATGTGTCTCATCCGCACGCCGGTCGGGCAGGGGGTCGGGGGCGGATAGCCCTTCCGGGCTGGCTGGCTTGCGAACATGATAACCGGCCTGTTCCACGGCAGCGACGAGGGCCTGCCTATCCGTCTCTGCGGTGACGGTCACAGTGGCGCGTTCGGTTGCCAGATTGACCGCAGCTAAACTGACGCCCGGCACGGCGGCCAAGGCTTTTTCCACGCGCCGCACACAGGAGGCGCAGTTCATGCCATCTATGTCTAATTCCTGGGTCTCGATACGCGGCGCATAACCGGCCTGTTGAATGGCTGCCAGCACGGCGGCGAGATCCGGCTGCTGCGAAAACTGCACGCTGGCCTTTTCACTGGCCAAATTGACCGAGGCAGACGATACGCCCGGCACGGCGGCAATCGCCTTTTCGACCCGCCGCACGCAAGAGGCGCAATTCATGCCATCGATGGCGATGGTGGTTTCATGGGTGTTGGTGGCATTCATCGGTCTGGTTCCTATCCGGCTGCCAGCCATAGATAAGGCTTCCCACCATGGGAAGGTCAAGGCGTGAGCTGGAGAAATCTCATCGTAGCGAGGGCTGCTGTTTGAGGCGCATCGCCGCAGCTTGACTTAAGTCAAGGTTACAAAGGGCGGGACGTGAAAAACCTCTGATAACGAGAGGTGCCGTCATGAATAGCAATGGGATAGAAACACGACCGGATGTCGAGCGTTTCACCGCCGAGCCAGTGAATTCCGCCAAAATTCGCAGGCCACTCTATGAAGCGCGCAAGAAGATCTTTCCAAAGCGCGCTTCGGGCCGTTTCCGGCAGTTTAAATGGCTGATCATGGCCATAACACTTGGGATCTACTATCTCACGCCCTGGCTGCGCTGGGATCGCGGTGCCTATGCCCCGGATCAGGCGGTGCTGATCGATCTGGCGCATCGGCGCTTCTACTTCTTCTTTATCGAGATTTGGCCACAGGAGTTTTTCTTTGTCGCGGGCCTGCTGGTCATGGCGGGGTTTGGCCTGTTCCTGGTCACGTCGGCGGTCGGGCGCGCCTGGTGCGGCTATACCTGTCCGCAGACGGTCTGGGTCGACCTGTTTCTGGTGGTCGAGCGCTTTCTGGAAGGCGACCGCAATGCCCGCATCAAGCTGGACAGCGCGCCGTGGAGCCCGTCCAAGATCTGGAAACGAGGTGCCAAGCATCTCACCTGGATCATCATCGGTGTGCTGACCGGCGGCGCGTGGATCTTCTATTTCGCCGACGCGCCGAGCCTCCTGAAGGAGTTCGTCACCGGTCAGGCCGCGGGCGTTGCCTATGTCACGGTCGCCATCCTCACCGCCACGACCTATGTGTTCGGCGGGCTGATGCGCGAGCAGGTCTGCATCTATATGTGTCCATGGCCGCGCATTCAGGGCGCCATGCTGGACGAAAAGTCGCTGGTCGTAACCTATAATGACTGGCGCGGCGAGCCACGGACCCGCCATGCCAAGAAAGCCGCCGCAGCCGGTGAGAGCGTCGGCGATTGTGTCGATTGCAATGCCTGCGTGGTGGTCTGTCCGATGGGCATCGACATCCGCGAAGGCCAGCAGTTGGAATGCATCACCTGCGCGCTTTGTATCGATGCCTGCGATGGGGTTATGGATAAGCTTGCCAAGCCGCGTGGGCTGATCGCCTATGCGACACTGGAGGAATATCAGTCCAATATGGCGCTGGCGACCGATAGTGGCACCCGGCCAATCGATCCCGACCGGGTTCGCAAGACCGATGGCAGCTTTGTCGATTCCATCAGGCATTTCGATTGGCGGGTGATTTTCCGGCCCCGGACCCTGCTTTATACAGCCTTCTGGTCCGCCGTCGGCGGCGGCCTGTTGTTTGCGTTGATGACCCGCGACCGGCTGGACATTAACGTGCTGCATGACCGCAATCCACAATATGTGCTGGAATCGAATGGCGCGATCCGAAACGGCTATACGGTGCGGCTGCTCAACATGATCCCGCAACCGCGCGACCTGACGGTGACGCTGGACGGCCTTCCTGATGCCACCATGAAGGTCAACGGCATGCAGGACCAGCCAAGTCGGTCGATGACCGTTACGGCAGAACCGGATGAGGCGACCACGCTGAAAATCTACGTCACGCTTGCCGGTCGTGACGTGAGGGAGGCTTCCGAGCCATTCCGCTTTATCGTCAGCGATCCGAATTCCAACGAGCAAGCCATCTACAAGGCGACATTTAACGGCCCCGGCAACGGATCTGGAGAGAAGAAATGAGTGCTGACAGCCCTAAAACCTTCACGTTCACAGGCTGGCATATGCTGGCAACGATCTGCTCCTTCTTTGGGGTGATCATCACGGTCAACCTGACCATGGCCTGGTATGCGGGCCATAGCTGGAGTGGCATGGTGGTGCAAAACACCTATGTCGCCAGCCAGCAATTCAACGACACGACGGCGCAAATCCGCAAGCTGCTGGATACCGGCATTCAGGGGACGATGACGATAAAGCAGGGCGCAATTGCCTATGATCTCGCCATTCCCGGCAAGGGCCCTGTCATTGCCGATCAGGTGGTCGCCAATTTCAAGCGCCCGGTTGGTGAGCATCAGGATTTCACTGTCATGCTGAAGCCAGCCGGTCCCGGACACTTCACCGGCGATCATCCTGTCGATGATGGCCATTGGATCGTCGAGACCATTGCAACGCGTGACGGGCAGCTGGTCATGCATGAAGCCAACCGGATGGCAGTTATCGGGGGTGAAAAATGAGTTGCTGCGCGGCGGGCTCGGAAGCGGCCCTCGACCTGGAACGCTCAGGGGCGCTGCTGCCATCCTCGGAGGAAATCCGGCTGGCAAGCCGGGATCTGGGCGAGGGATTGACCCAGGTGGATTTCAGCGTACCCGGCGTCTATTGCGGCGCCTGCATCACCAAAATCGAGACAGCCTTAAAACGTCTGCCTGCCGTCGAGCGAGCCCGCGTCAACCTCTCCACCCGGCGTGTCGGTGTCGTCTGGCGGGCAAGGATTGCGGAGGAGGGGCCGTTCATCGACAGACAAGCAGGCCCGATTCTGTGCGATAGCGGCTTCGATCCGGTGGAGCTTGCGCGCACCATTGCATCAGTCGGCTATAGCTGCCACTTGTTCACGCCGCAGGATCTGGCGTCCGATCTGCTGTTGAAGCAATTGATCCGGGCGGTTGCCGTCACAGGCTTTGCCGCCACCAATATCATGCTGCTGTCGGTCTCCGTCTGGTCCGGAGCGGATGCATCGACGCGGGATCTGTTCCACTGGATTTCGGCACTGATTGCCGCCCCGGCCCTGATCTATGGCGGGCGGTTCTTCTATCAATCGGCCTGGACTGCGCTGCGGCACCGGCGCACCAATATGGATGTGCCGATTGCCATTGGCATCTCGCTTTCCTATTTTTCCTCGCTGTGGGAAACCATTCATCACGGCGAACATGCCTATTTCGATGCAACGGCGTCGCTGCTGTTTTTCCTGCTGATCGGCCGGGCGCTGGACCATATGATGCGCGACCGCGCCCGTTCGGCTATCAGCGGCCTGGCGCGGCTCAATCCGCGCGGCGCCACCGTTGTCGGCGCAGACGGCAGCCGGGAATATCGGCTAGTCGATGACATCAAGGTTGGCGAGCATGTCGCCATCTCCGCTGGCGAGCGTATAGCGCTTGATGGCACCGTCATCGCCGGGACCAGCGATCTCGATGTCTCCATCGTCAATGGTGAAAGTGCGCCGCAAACCGTCGGACCTGGCGATGCCGTGCAGGCGGGAACGCTGAGCCTCACCGGATCGCTGACGGTCAAGGCGACTGCACAGGCACGCGATTCCTTCCTGTCGGAAATCATCCGGCTGATGGAGGCGGCAGAAGGTGGCAAGGCGCATTATCGCCGCATCGCCGACCGCGCCTCGCAGCTTTATGCGCCTGTCGTTCATCTGCTGGCTCTCACCTCCTTCATTGTCTGGGGGCTTTATGACGGCGACTGGAAACATGCGCTGATGGTGGCGATTGCCGTGCTGATCATTACCTGCCCTTGCGCATTGGGTCTGGCCGTGCCGGTCGTGCAGGTGGTGGCAGCCGGAAAACTGTTCCAGCGCGGCATCATGGTCAAGGACGGCTCGGCCATGGAGCGCCTGGCCAAGGTGGATGCCGTCGCCTTCGACAAAACCGGCACGCTGACGCTTGGCCGTCCCATGCCCGTCGATATCAACAGGGCCAGTCCCGGCATGATCTCCATCGCCGCCGGGCTTGCGGCTCATTCCCGTCATCCGCTGTCACAGTCCCTGTGGCGCAGCGCCTCGTCCAATTACGCAGCCGGGGCAATCCGCAATTTCTCCGGTGTGACGGAAATTCCGGGTAGCGGCGTTGAGGCCGACGCGCCGGAAGGGCGCTACCGGCTCGGAAACCGCCGCTTTGCACTCGGCTCTGGCGAGGGTGAGGCCGATGGTCCGGCTCTGTCAGAAGTCATTCTTTCGCTGAATGGTTACAGTCTCGGCTGTTTCCGCTTCGAAGACAGCCTTCGCCCCAGTGCGGCGGAGGTTATTGCCGGGCTTCAAACTGAAGGCATGAGGGTCACAATCCTGTCGGGAGACAGGAGGCCGGTGGTGAATGCGCTTGCGGCACGGCTTGGTGTGGATGCGGCAGAGGCGGAGCTTTCGCCATCCGGCAAGGCAAAATTTTGCGCGTCAGCGGACGAGGCCGGGCAGCATCTGCTGATGGTGGGCGATGGCATTAATGACGCGCCGGCGCTATCGGCAGCCTATGTCTCCATGGCACCGGCCACCGCCGCCGATGTCGGGCGCCAAGCCGCCGACTTTGTCTTCATGCATGATGGGCTCGATGCCGTGCCTTTCGCCATAAACGTCTCCCGCCGGGCAGGGCAGTTGATCCGCGAGAATTTCGTGCTGGCAATCGGCTATAACGTGCTGGCCGTGCCGGTCGCGTTGCTGGGCTATGCCACGCCGCTGATTGCCGCAGTCGCCATGTCGACCTCCTCGATCATCGTGGTCGCCAATGCGCTGCGGCTAAACGGGTTGGGCGGATTTACCCGCAAGACTGATGCTCATGCCCTTCAACCGGCATCAAACCGCAAACCGCTGGGAATAGCCGCATGAACATGCTGATCTATCTTATTCCTATCGCCTTGTTGATGGGCGGCATCGGCCTTGCCGCCTTTCTCTGGTCGCTGAAAAGCGGCCAATATGAGGATATGGATGGCGCGGCGTGGCGGGTGATCACCGACGACGACGACCATCCCTGATCATTGATCTGCCAATCATTTATGCATCTGCCGTCACACATCCTTGTCCATGCCGTTTCATGTTGCATCTTGCTCCCCTGCCAAAGGAGTGCCAAAACAGCGCTGTCGTTTTTGGTTGAATGAAATGGAGCATGGTTATGCAGCAGGCGGAAATCGGACTGATCGGCCTTGGCGTTATGGGATCGAACCTGGCGCTCAATATTGCCGAGAAAGGCAACCGCATCGCGGTCTTCAACCGGACACCGGCGCGCACGCATGAATTCATCGGCGAGGCCGGCGACCTTGCTGGCAATATTATCGGCTGCGATACGATTGAGGAGTTTGTCGCCGCCATTCGCCCGCCACGCCCGATCATCATCATGATCAAGGCCGGTGACGCAGTCGATCAGCAGATGGAATTGCTGAAGCCGCATCTTTCGGCCAATGACATCATGATCGATGCGGGCAATGCCAATTTCCGCGACACGATCCGCCGGTTCGACAATCTGAAGGATAGCGGCCTGACCTTTATCGGCATGGGCGTTTCCGGTGGTGAAGAAGGTGCCCGTCACGGCCCTTCGATCATGGTTGGTGGTCTGGAAGAAAGCTGGAAGCGGGTCGAGAAGGTTCTCACCTCGATTTCCGCCAAGTTCAATGGCGACCCCTGCGTGGCCTGGCTCGGCAACGATGGAGCCGGTCATTTCGTCAAGACCATCCATAATGGTATCGAATATGCCGATATGCAGATGATTGCCGAAATCTACGGCATCCTGCGTGATGGACTTGGCATGTCGGCCAGCGAAATCGGCGATGTATTCGGCCAGTGGAACAAGGGTCGCCTGAATTCCTACCTGATCGAAATCTCAGAAAAGGTGCTGAAGGCCAAGGACCCGATTACAGGCAATCCGATGGTAGACGTCATCGTCGATGCCGCAGGCCAGAAAGGCACCGGCAAATGGTCGGTGATCGAAGCGCAGAATCTCGGCGTGGCCGCGACCGGCATTGAGGCTGCTGTGGCGGGACGTGTCCTGTCGTCGCAAAAGCAGGAGCGCGTTGCGGCGGAAGCAATTTTCGGCCTGCCGAAGCCCACCGAAAAGCCCCATGATGGCATGGCTTTCCTGGCCGATCTGGAAAGCGCATTGCTGGCGGCAAAAATCGCTGCCTATGCCCAGGGCTTCGCTGTGATGGCTGCTGCCTCCAAGGAATTCGGCTGGTCGCTGCCGATGCCGACGATTGCAAAAATCTGGCGCGAAGGCTGCATCATCCGCTCGCAATTCCTCGACGAGATCACCTCGGCCTTTACCAAGGATCCGGACGTGGCAAACCTGATCGTCACGCCCGCCTTCTCGAAAATGGTCAAGGATAGCGATGCAGCACTTCGCCGCGTCGTCTCCTATGCAGCGCTTTCCGGCCTGCCGGTTCCGGCCCTTTCCTCGGCGCTGTCCTACTTTGACAGCTACCGTCGCGGTCGCGGCACCGCCAACCTCATCCAGGCGCAGCGCGACTTCTTCGGCGCCCACGGTTTTGCGCGGGTGGACGGCAAGGATTATCCGCATGGCCCCTGGGGCAGCGGCGCGGCGATCTACTGATCCCGGCGGTTTTGCAATGAAAGTAATGCCTCGCTGCTTCACCGCAGCGGGGCTTTTTTGAGGGCATTGTTTCGATGAACGATCATCTTGTCATTCTGGGCAGTAAGGGCGGCCCTGCGATCCGCCCCGGCGGCCCCAATCCCACATCGATGCTGCTGACACTCGGCGGACGCCGCATTGTCGTCGATTGCGGCCTTGGCGTGACGCGCGGGGTGGTAGAGACTGGCATGTCGTTGAAAGAACTGGATCTTGTATTCATTACCCACCTCCATTCCGATCATGTATTGGAGCTTGGTGGGCTTCTCCATACGGCCTGGACGACGGGGCTTGCAGAGCCGGTGCTCGTCTATGGGCCTTTGGGCACGCAGCAGCTATGGCAGGGGTTTCTCGCCTCGCTTGACTATGACATCCGCACGCGAATCGAAGATGAGGGCAGGCCCGATCCGGCGGAATTGATCACCATCATCGAATATGGCGAAGGGCCGATTTTTGTCGAAAACGGCTTGACGGTGTCGGCATTGCGCGTTGACCATCCACCCGTGACGGAATGCTTTGCCCTGCGGTTTTGCTACGGCGAAAAATCGGTCGTGCTGTCGTCCGATACGGCCTATTTTCCGCCGCTGGCACAGTTTGCGGCTGGGACCGACATTCTCGTTCATGAGGCCATGTTGCCGGAGGGTGTGGACAACATCGTTGCCCGAACTGGCAATGGCGCTCGCCTGCGAGAGCATCTCTACGCGTCGCACACGCTTGCCGAAGATGCCGGACGGTTGGCAAATGCCGCGGGTGTGAAAAAGCTCGTGCTCAATCATCTCATTCCTGCCGATGATCCGGCTTTTGGCGAGGCGGATTGGCGCCGTGCGCTTTCTACCGCCTGGCATGGACCATTGGTCATCGCCCGTGACGGGGTTTGTATCCCGTTCTGATCAACGGCCAAGGCTCCTTTTGGCGGGTTATTGGTTCAGGACCACACAGGCTGGCTGATGCTTTGTAGCAGATGCGGCTCCACGCCATCGATGCTGGCAATCACCGCCTTGGCGAGTTCGCGTCCGGCCATCAACGCATCCTCATTGGCGGTGATGATTTCAGGACGTATCCATTTGAGGATCGGCACCGATTGCTTGGATACGAGATCAACATCCAGGCCCAGCCTCTTGTTCGCGGCATCAATCCCGGCGTTGACAGCGATCGCGGCGCTGCTGGAAGAGCAGATGATGCCGTCTGGAGCCTCTGGTGAGCGCATCAGTGCTTCTATCGCGTTGCGGATCTCTTCGAGCGATCCATCGATATTGACGGACACCGGCACTTCTTCGGCACCGGCCTTAAGGATGCCGGCCAAAAAGCCATCGCGGGTATGGCGGTAATAGGTCAGCTTGTCCGTCGGCGGCAATAAGGCGATCCGCTTGCGGCCACGCTCAGCCAGCCGCTCCACCGCCTGGCTGGCGAAGGCCTCATTGTCGAAATCGTGAAACGGGTGGATCAGACCGGATGCGGTGCGGCCATGGGCGGCAAATGGCATGCCGCGCTCTGTCAGCAGCTTGATACGGGCATCATCGGGTTCGGTGCGTGAAATGATCACCCCATCCGCAGAACCGGTATCGAGAATATAGCGGACCGGCTGCATCGGGTCTTTGCTGTGGGAATGAGGGGTGACAACGATATGGTAAGGCGTGCCTGACAGGACCTCCGAAATACCGAAAACCATCTGGCTGCTGAAACCCATGATTTCCTCATCGATGCTGAGCACCAGGGCGATGACATTGGTCTTGCCAGTGCGCAGACGCACCCCCGCACGGTTGGGCTGATAGCCCAATTGCCGCGCCACCATCCGCACCCGCTCTTTGGTATCGGCGCCGATATCCGGCGCATCCTTCAACGCGCGCGATACCGTGGTAATGCCGAGCCCGGTCAGAAAGGCAATGGTCTTGAGGGTAGGGCGTTCGCCCTTCCCTTCATGTGCCGCCCTTGCATGTGAGGCTTCGGTATGTGGGGCCGTTATCGGGCCTGGTCTTCGCTTATCATTCATGAAATGTCCGCCAGTAAAGTCTATTCCTACACTCCAATACTCAGTTTCGGCAAGGAGGCCTGTGACGGGAACTGTCACCGGATGAAAGGTCAATGCGATCCAAATTCTGAAACGATACAGTAGAAATGTCGAGAGCTAATTCGGGAGAATTTCTTGGATGAAATACAATCAATACAGGTATTGCATCACCTAAACCCATTTCGCATTTGCGAAGAAAAATCTATTTACTGATTGAAAACAGCCAGAATTGGCAGATTGCAGCGCAATAAATTCTGATTTTCAGGATGTTTTTCCGATTTATGGTGGGTGCAATTTCATACATAAAAAATCTGAATAAAAAAATTCTAATTCCCGGTTGCATCCCCGGGAGGATTGACTTAGGTTTTTCCGGCAACGTTTCAGTGAGGGAGGAGACTCAATGATAATTCGGTGCATTGCGGCTGCATTGGCAGCCACTGTGGCCTTGCCGCTCGGCATGGCCAGCGCGACCGATCTGGAAGTGACCCATTGGTGGACTTCGGGGGGAGAGGCGGCTGCGGTCAAGGAGCTGGCAAAGGCTTTTGACGCGACCGGCAACAAATGGATCGACGGCGCTATCGCCGGATCGGGCGGCACCGCCCGACCGATCATGATCAGCCGTATCACCGGTGGTGATCCGATGGGGGCGACCCAGTTCAACCATGGACGTCAGGCGCAAGAGCTCGTGGAAGCCGGTTTGATGCGTGATTTGACGGATGTGGCCACCAAGGAAAAGTGGAAAGAGGTCATCAAGCCAGCCAGCCTGCTCGACGGCTGCACTATTGACGGCAAGATCTATTGCGCTCCGGTCAACATTCATTCCTGGCAATGGCTCTGGTTGTCCAATGCCGCCTTCAAGAAGGCTGGTGTAGAAACTCCGAAGAACTGGAACGAGTTTGTTGCCGCAGCGCCAACCCTGCAAAAGGCAGGCATCCAGCCGTTGGCACTCGGCGGCCAGCCCTGGCAGGCCAGCGGGTTGTTCGACACGCTGCTGATTTCGCTCGGCGGGAAAGATCTTTATCTCAAGGTCTATAAGGACAAGGACGAAGCGACCATCAGCGGTCCCGAATTCGCGGCCATTTTCAAGGCTGCGGACGATGCCCGTAAGATGTCTAAGGGCAGCAATGTTCAGGATTGGAACCAGGCCACGAATATGGTGATTACCGGCAAGGCCGGTGGCCAGATCATGGGAGATTGGGCGCAGGGTGAATTCCAGCTGGCCGGACAGGTGGCGGGCAAGGATTATAGCTGCCTGCCGGGTCTCGGCCTCAACGGTTACCTGACGGCGGGCGGCGATGCCTTCTATTTCCCGCTGCTGAAGGACAAGGACAAGTCCAAGGCGCAGGAAGTCCTGGCATCGACCATCGTCGATCCGAAAACCCAGGTGGCCTTCAACCTGAAGAAAGGCTCGCTGCCAATTCGCGGCGATGTCGATCTGGGAACGGCCAATGACTGCATGAAGAAGGGGTTGGAAATTCTTGCCAAGGGCAATGTCCTGGCTAGTACCGACCAGCTTTTGTCAGCCGATACGCAAAAGCAGAAGGAGGACTTGTTTTCCGAATTCTTTGCCAATCCATCGATGACACCTGACGCCGCACAGAAGCGCTTGGCTGATATCATCAGCGACGCGGATTGAGCCTTCATGCTCCGGTATTTCAGCGTTTCATACAAACGGTGAAATGCTCCATCGCCTGGATTTTATGCATTTCTGGCGCGAAGCCATGGCGTTCACTCTTCGCCATGGCTTCCGGTTCCAATACCCTCCGGCTGAATTTTCCGGCTTTGGAGTGGATGGCTGTGACCAGAGGAGGGTATTTCGATGATGGCCACTGGCCAAACTAAAAGACCGGTTCGATTGTTTCGCAATCTGAACGCCAAGATTGCCTCTATTCCCATGATTCTGGTTGCTGTGGTTATCTTTCTTGGCGGCAGCGTCTGGACCGTGGTCTATTCCTTTACCAATTCCAAGCTTCTGCCCCGGCTGAATTTCGTCGGCCTCGATCAGTATGACCGGCTGTGGTCTTCGGCGCGCTGGCTGATCTCGATCCAGAATCTGGCCGTCTACGGCTTTTTCTCGCTGATTTTCAGTCTGGTGATCGGCTTTCTGCTGGCAGCGCTGATGGATCAGAAAATCCGGTTCGAAAACCTGTTTCGAACCATCTTTCTCTACCCTTTCGCGCTGTCCTTCATTGTCACTGGTCTTGTCTGGCAATGGGTGCTGAACCCGGAATTTGGCGTGCAGTCGGTGGTGCGCAGCATGGGCTTTCCCAGCTTCACTTTCGATCCGCTCTATAATCCGCAACTGGTGATCTATGGCATTCTGATCGCAGGCCTGTGGCAGGGAACCGGCCTGGTGATGTGCCTGATGCTGGCTGGCCTGCGCGGCATTGATGAAGACATCTGGAAGGCCTCGCGGGTCGATGGCATTCCGACCTGGAAAACCTATCTGCTGATCATCATTCCAATGATGCGACCGGTGTTCATCACCACGCTTGTCATTATCACCAGCGGTATCGTCAAGGTCTATGACCTGGTGGTGGCGCAAACCAGTGGCGGCCCCGGCATCGCCTCGGAAGTGCCTGCCAAATATGTTTATGACTATATGTTCCAGGCGCAAAACCTGGGGCAGGGCTTTGCCGCTTCGACGATGATGCTGGTGACTGTCGCCATCATCATCATTCCCTGGGCCTATCTGGAATTTGGAGGGCGCAAACGTGGCTGATCATTCCGCTCTCAACACGCCAGCTTCAACCGTGCGTCCTGTGGCATCACGCCTTGGCGAAGGGCCTACGGGCCGCAAACCGAAGCCCATCCTGTCGCGCCGCAATATCATGCTCTACGGCATCCTGTTCGTGGCCGCCGCCTATTACCTGCTGCCGCTTTACGTGATGGTCGTTACCTCGCTGAAGGGCATGCCGGAAATTCGGATGGGCAATATCTTCTCGCCGCCGATGGAAATCACCTTCGAGCCCTGGGTGAAAGCCTGGAGCCAGGCCTGTACCGGACTGAATTGTGACGGCCTGTCGCGCGGTTTCTGGAATTCGGTGCGCATCATGGTGCCTTCGACCGTGGTGTCGATCGCCATTGCCTCCGTCAGCGGTTATGCGCTGGCCAATTGGCGCTTCAAGGGGGCGGAACTGTTCTTCTCCATTCTGGTGATCGGCGCGTTCATTCCCTATCAGGTGATGATCTATCCAATCGTCATCGTGCTGCGCGAAATTGGCATCTATGGCAGCCTCACAGGCCTGATCATCGTCCATACGATTTTCGGCATGCCGATCCTGACGCTGCTGTTTCGCAACTATTTCGCCTCGCTGCCGGAGGAGTTGTTCAAGGCGGCCCGGATCGATGGGGCAGGGTTCTGGCAGATCTATCTGCGGATCATGCTGCCGATGTCGCTGCCGATCTTCGTGGTGGCGATGATCCTTCAGGTCACCGGCATCTGGAACGACTTCCTGTTTGGCGTCGTCTTCACCCGCCCGGAATATTACCCGATGACGGTGCAGCTCAACAATATCGTCAATTCGGTTCAGGGCGTGAAGGAATACAACGTCAACATGGCCGCAACGATTTTAACCGGCGCTGTGCCGCTGATTATCTATTTTGTCTCCGGACGCCTGTTCGTGCGTGGCATCGCCGCGGGCGCCGTGAAGGGATAATGCCGATGAACACAAGTGTTTCCATACGCGATCTCTCACTTAATTTTGGCGCCGTCACGGTGCTGAAGGATCTCAATCTCGACATTGCCGATGGCGAGTTTCTGGTGCTGCTCGGCTCTTCGGGCTGCGGCAAGTCCACGCTGCTCAACTGCATTGCCGGGCTTCTCGATGTCTCGGAAGGGCAGATCTTCATCAAGGACAAGAACGTCACCTGGGAAGAGCCTAAGGATCGCGGCATCGGCATGGTGTTCCAGTCCTATGCGCTGTATCCGCAGATGACCGTGGAGAAAAACCTGTCCTTCGGCTTGCAGGTGGCGAAAATGCCGAAGACCGAAATCGACAAGCGGGTGGCGCGCGCCGCCGAGATCCTGCAAATCGGTCCGCTGTTAAAACGCAAGCCAGCCGAGCTTTCCGGTGGCCAGCGCCAGCGCGTGGCCATCGGCCGGGCTTTGGTGCGTGATGTCGATGTGTTTCTGTTCGATGAACCGCTGTCCAATCTCGATGCCAAGCTGCGGGCCGAACTCCGTGTCGAGATCAAGCGGCTGCATCAATCGCTTAAAAACACGATGATCTACGTCACCCATGACCAGATCGAGGCGCTGACGCTGGCCGACCGGATTGCCATCATGAAAAGCGGCGTCATCCAGCAGCTTGACGATCCGATGACCATCTATAACAGGCCGAAAAACCTGTTCGTGGCTGGCTTTATCGGCTCACCGTCGATGAATTTCTTCAAGGGGGAATTGCGGGAAAAGAATGGCGCTGTTGTGTTTCATTCCGGTGGCGTCGATTTCGGCCTGACCGGCTATCAGGCCGATACCACGCTCCTGCCCGGACGAAAGGTCGTGCTGGGCGCGCGTCCCGAACACATCGCTGTGGACGGCGATATCGGTCCGGGCGAGGAGGCGCATCCGGCCCTCGTTGATATTGAGGAGCCAATGGGCGCCGATAACCTCCTCTGGCTGAAGCTGGCGGGACAGGTGCTATCGGTGCGCATTGCCGGGACGCGCCGCTACCGGCCCGGCAGCGAGGTCAAACTCGCCTTCGACATGTCCGTCGCCTCGTTGTTCGACGCCGAGACGGAAATGCGTCTCTGACACCCCTATCCAGAGGAGCGGTATCATCCGCTCCGCAGTTATCGAGGTGACCATGACCGATATCCACGACCTTGCTGGCCCCTGGCAGCTTTCCACCGTAAATGGTGAGCATGCCTGCACCATCACCTTGCCCGGCGACGTGCATAGCGCTCTGCATGCGGCAGGCATGATTGCCGATCCTTATTTCGCAAGGAATGAGGAACAGGTGCAATGGGTGGCCGAAAATGACTGGGTGCTGGTCCGCAGTTTCCATCTCGATGTGGCCGATGCGGACTGGTATCTGGATATCGACAATCTCGATACGGTTGCCATGGTGTTCATCAATGACATCCCAGTACTGTCGGCCGACAATTGCTTCCGGCGCTACCGCCCGGATGTCAGCGCCGCCTTGCAGCCGGGCGAAAACACTATTCGTATTGTTATCCATTCCAGCATCAAGGCAGGAGCCGAGCGGCAGGCGCGCCAGCCTTTTTACGTGCCTTACCATCCCGGCAATTCGCCGATCCCGCATGGCAACATGCTGCGCAAGCCCCAATGCCATTTCGGCTGGGACTGGAATATCGCCATCGCGCCGCTGGGCGTCTATGGCTCCATCGCCATACGCAAGCTGGACCCGGCGCGGATCGAGCATGTGGAAACCAGCCAGTTGCATCACGCCGATGGCCGTGTGGAACTGACGGTGAAGGCAACGATTTTTGCCAAGACCCCATCGGTCGTGCCGGTGCATTTCCAGCTGGAGGAAGAACGGCTGCGGCTGGACTGCGGCGTCAATGCCGGGGAAACGGTCATTACCCATGTGTTCGAGGTGGAACAGCCGAAACTATGGTGGCCTGCGGGCAGTGGCGAGCAAGCGCTTTATGCCCTTAGCGTAGACGTGCCTGGCGACACAGTTGAAAAGCTGATCGGCCTGCGGGTCATCGAACTTATCACCGATGCCGATGAGGCGGGCAGCCGGTTTGCGTTCAAGGTCAATGGGCGGGAGATCTTCTGCCGGGGCGCCAACTGGATTCCCGCCGACGCGCTGTTCTCGCGTTCGTCGCCGGAAAAAACCAAGGGCCTGCTGGTCTCGGCGGTGGCCGCCCATATGAACATGATCCGCGTCTGGGGCGGCGGCTTTTACGAGGCCGACTGGTTCTATGATCTGTGTGACCGGCTCGGTCTGCTGGTCTGGCAGGACTTCATGTTTGCCTGCAATCTCTATCCCTGCACCGATGATTTCCTCGATAATGTTGCAGCCGAGGTCGATTATCAGGTTCGCCGCCTGCAATCGCATCCCTCCATTGCGCTTTGGTGCGGCGACAACGAATTGATGGGGGCGCTGACCTGGTTCAACGAAAGCCGTGACAATCGCGACCGTTATCTGGTTGCCTATGACCGGCTGAACCGGGTGATCGAGCAGGGGGTCAAAAAGACCTTTCCGCAAGCCATCTGGTGGCCATCCAGCCCGGCCTCCGGCTATCTCGACTATGGCGATGCCTGGCATGCCGATGGCTCCGGCGACATGCATTACTGGTCGGTCTGGCACGAGAACAAGAGCTTCGACAATTACCGCAGCGTCAAGCCGCGTTTCTGCTCGGAGTTCGGCTTTCAGTCCTATACGTCGCTGCCTGTCATCGAAAGCTTTGCCGAGGCAAAGGACATGAATATCGCCTCGCCGGTCATTGAGCTGCACCAGAAGAATGCCGGTGGCAATGAGCGGATCGCAGGCACGATGTTCCGCTATTTTCGCTTCCCGAAGGATTTCGCTAATTTCGTCTATCTTAGCCAGATCCAGCAGGGCCTGGCAATCAAGACGGCGGTGGACTATTGGCGCTCGCTGAAGCCCCATTGCATGGGTACGCTCTATTGGCAGCTCAACGATACCTGGCCTGTCGCTTCTTGGGCGAGCCTGGATTACGGCGGGCGGTGGAAGGCCATGCATTATATGGTCAAGCGCTTCTTCCAGCCGGTGACCGTCGCCGCCATCCCGGATGAAACGGGCAAGCGGGTGCAGTTCTCCATGGTCAATGACACGGCTGACAGTGTGGATATCGATCTGACCGTGTTTGCGCTGACAGTGTCTGGTGAACGCCGGCCACTCACGACGGCAAGCGGATCATGTTCGCCAGACCGGGCAGAGATTTTAACCTCCATCGAACTATCAGCTATCCCCAGTAATGGACTGATAATGTGGGATTTCAAGGCATCAAACGGCATGAAAGGCGAGGGCCATTTCATGCCTGGTGGCACCTATAAATCTCTGGAACTGGAGCCATCAGGGCTTGGCTTTGAGGCCGCACCACAGGCTGATGGTTCGGTAGAGCTAACGGTTACGGCCTCTGGTCTTGCGCTGTTCGTGATGATCGAAAGCCGCCTTGACGGGAGCTATAGCGACAATGCCTTTGACCTGACCGCCGCTGAAAGCCGCCGTGTGACCTTCACGCCAGCCACGCCGCTGCCGCCGGGCGAAGTACCTGATTTCACCCTTTACGATCTCTATTCCTGCCAGGCTACCCAATAGTCCCACACAAACCAGTCATCCGACACATATCGACAGCCCGCGTCATGGGAGGCGCGGCGCATTCATTCAGGAGGAAATGACCATGACCGATCTCGGCTTTCAGCTTTATAGCGCCCGCAATTTCCAACCGTTTTCCGCCATCCTTCCGAAGTTGAAGGCGGCAGGCTATACCCATGTTGAGGGCTATGGCGCCATGTATGCCAGCGCCGATGACGCGGTGCTGAAGGCGCTGCGCGACGATCTCGACGCCAATGACCTGACCATGCCGACCGGCCATTTCGGCATCGACCTGCTGGAAAGCGATCCGGCCAAGGCACTGTCCATCGCCAAGACGTTGGGCATCAAGGCCGTTTATTGCCCTCACCTTTTGCCGGACCAACGCCCTAGCGATGCGGCGGGTTGGTTTGCTTTTGGCCAAAGGCTGGAAAAGGCAGGCAAGCCATTCGTCGATGCCGGGCTGCTGTTTGGCTGGCACAATCATGATTTTGAATTCGCAGCGCTTCCAGACGGCTCGACACCACAGGAACAGATTTTTGCCGGTGGCCCAAGCCTGACCTGGGAAGCCGATCTCGCCTGGGTGGTGCGTGGCCATGCCGATCCCGTGTCCTGGATCGAGAGCTACGGCAAGCGGATCACCGCCGTGCATGTCAAGGATATCGCGCCCGCAGGTGAAAACAAGGACGAGGACGGCTGGGCCGATGTTGGTCATGGCACGGTCGACTGGAAGGGACTGGTGGCCGCTCTGGAACGCTACAATGTCCAATATTATGTGGTCGAGCATGACAATCCGAATGATATCGACAGGTTGATTACCCGATCTATTGCTTCCTTCAATTCCTTTTGAATCATATACTTGTCAGGACAACCTAAGATGACACGTGAACTTAATGTCGGCATCATCGGATGCGGCAATATTTCCTCGGCCTATTTCACCCTTGCCCCGCTGTTCAAGGGCATCACAGTGGTGGCCTGCGCCGATATCAACATGAATGCCGCAGAGCTGCGCGCCGAGGAATTCGGCGTCAAGGCCCAGACGGTGGAAGAGCTACTGGCCAATCCGGATGTGGATGTGGTGGTCAACCTCACCATTCCGGCGGTGCATTATGCTGTCTCCAAACAGATCCTCGAAGCGGGCAAACATGTCTATTCGGAAAAGCCGCTGGTGCTCAGCCCGGAGGAAGGTGAGAGCCTGCGGCGGATCGCAAAGGAAAAGGGTCTCTCGGTCGGTTGCGCCCCGGATACTTTTCTGGGTGGCGCGCATCAGTTGGCACGCAAGCATATCGATGAAGGTGGTATTGGCCGTGTCACATCGGGCACCTGCCATGTGATGGGCCCAGGCATGGAAATGTGGCACCCGAACCCGGATTTCTTCTTCCTGCCGGGCGGCGGTCCGATCCTTGATCTCGGGCCTTATTACATTGCCAACCTGATCAACCTGATCGGCCCGGTGAAGCGGGTTGGGGCCTTAACCTCGATGGCCAACGAGACCCGCACCATTACCAGCGAGCCGCGCAATGGTGAGGTGATCCCGGTCAAGACACCAACCAACATCCATGCCCTGCTGGAATTCGTCAATGGCGCGACCATCACCCTATCAGCCAGTTGGGACGTCTGGTGCCATCGCCATGCCAATATGGAGCTTTACGGTACGGAAGGTTCGTTGTTCGTGCCGGACCCAAATTTCTTCGGTGGCGCGGTGGAAGCCACGGGCCGTAATAAGGAGGTCAAGCCGCTGGAGGACTGGGACCATCCGTTCGGCATCAACAACCAGGAAAGTGCGCAGGGACCGCGCGCCAATTACCGCACGGCGGGGCTTGCCGACATGGCCTTGGCGATCATTGAGGGCCGCGATGCGCGTTGCTCGCTGGACCGGGTTTTGCATGGGGTCGATGTGATGACGGCCATTCTGAAATCGGGTGAGACGGGCGAATTCGTCTCGCTCTCCACCACCTGTACCCAACCGGCGGCTCTTGGCGTAGAAGAGGCAAGGGCCTTGCTTCGGTAAGGCTGAACAGACAAGGGCGGCGGCGTAATGCCGTCGCCCATTTCAAGGAGCATATCATGACCTGGCAACCGGCTGAAAACCGCTATGAGCGGATGACCTATAATCGTTGCGGCAAGAGCGGGCTTAAATTGCCGGCGATCTCGCTTGGTCTCTGGCATAATTTTGGCGATGACACGCCGCATCAGTTGAAGCGAGATATGTGCCGCCGCGCCTTTGATCTTGGCATCACCCATTTCGATCTTGCCAACAATTACGGCCCTCTGCCGGGCGCTGCCGAACTGGCCTTTGGCGAAATCCTCAAGACGGATTTTCATGGGCTTCGTGACGAGCTGATCGTCTCGTCCAAGGCCGGATATAATATGTGGCCCGGCCCTTACGGCGAATGGGGTAGCCGCAAATATCTGATCTCATCCTGCGACCAGAGCCTGAAGCGCATGGGTCTGGACTATGTGGATATCTTCTATTCCCACCGTTTCGACCCTGACACACCGCTGGAAGAAACCTGCGGCGCGCTTGATCATATCGTCCGTTCGGGCCGGGCGCTCTATGTCGGGATTTCCTCCTATAATTCACAGCGAACCCGCGAAGCGGTCAAGATTATGAAGGGCCTCGGCACGCCGCTGCTGATCCACCAGCCGAGCTATTCCATGCTCAATCGCTGGGTGGAAGAGGACGAATTGCTCGATACGCTTGAGGATGTCGGCATGGGCTCCATCGTGTTTTCGCCGCTGGCGCAAGGCATGCTGACCACCAAATATCTTCAGGGTATTCCTGAGGATAGCCGCGCAGCGCAGAACCACTTTTTGAAGCGCGAGTTCATCCGCCCTGAAATCATCGACAATATCCGCAAGCTGAACACCATTGCCGAAAAGCGCGGCCAGACGCTGGCGCAGATGGCGATTGCCTGGGTGCTGCGCGGTGGTCGCGTGACCTCTGCCCTGATCGGCGCCAGCCGGGTTTCGCAAATCGACGATTGCGTCAAGGCACTGGACACGCCTGATTTTACCGAGGCGGAACTGGCCGAGATCAACGTCTATGCCAAGGAAGCCGAATCAATCTCTGGGCGAAATCCGCTGAACGCGATTGATCGGACCAATCCTCCTTGCTGGCAACGGCGAGGAGGGTTTCTCGTGGAGGAGAAAACATGATCATCAACCCAATCCTGCCGGGCTTCAACCCGGACCCGTCCATCTGCCGGGTGGGGGAGGATTATTATATCGCCACCTCGACCTTCGAATGGTATCCGGGCGTGCAGATCCACCATTCCCGCGATCTGGTCAACTGGACATTGATCCGCCGCCCGCTGGAACGCCAAAGCCAGCTGGACATGCGCGGCAATCCCGATAGCTGCGGCATCTGGGCGCCGTGCCTCTCCTATGCCGATGGGCTGTTCTGGCTGGTCTATACCGATGTAAAGCGCCTCGACGGTAGCTTCAAGGATGCCCCCAATTACATCGTGACCTCGCCAAGTATCGAGGGCGAATGGTCTGATCCTGTTTATGTCAATGCGTCAGGCTTTGACCCCTCGCTGTTTCACGATGACGATGGCCGCAAATGGTTCGTCAACATGCAATGGAACCATCGAGTTGAGGCTTTTAACACCATCGGCCCGCATCCGGCCTTTGACGGCATCCTGTTGCAGGAATGGGACTCGGTGGCAAAAACGCTGACAGGCCCGGTGCGCAATATCTATCCCGGAACCGAGCTTGGACTGGTCGAGGGGCCGCATCTGTTCAAACGCAATGGCTGGTACTACCTGACGGTTGCCGAAGGTGGCACAGGCTATGACCATGCGGTCACCATGGCGCGGTCGCGTAACATTGAAGGCCCTTATGAGACCCACCCTGACCGGCATCTGATCACCTCCAAAGACGATTCCAAGGCAGAGTTGCAAAAGGCTGGCCACGGGCAATATGTGGAAACGCCCGACGGACAGGCCTATCACACCCATTTATGCGGACGTCCGCTGGCACCCTATCGCCGTTGCACGCTGGGGCGTGAAACATCCTTGCAAAAATGCGTCTGGAAGGATGATTGGCTCTATCTGGAGCAGGGCGGTCAGGTGCCTGCGGTCTACGTGAAGCCGCCTTTACCGGCAGAGCGTTTGGAAAAGCCCGCGATTACAGAGTACCGTTTCGATCCATCCGGCCTGCCGATGGATTTTCAATGGTTGCGGACGCCAGAGCCGGAGCGGATTTTCAGCCTCTCGGCGCGGCCCAGCTTTCTGCGGCTTTATGGTCGGCAAAGCATTGGCAGTTGGTTCGAGCAAGCGCTTGTCGCCCGTCGTCAGCAACACCATAGCTTCCGGGCGCAGACCCGTATCACGTTTGCGGCGCAAACCTATCAACAGGCGGCGGGCCTGACCCATTACTATAACCGCTACAAGTTTTACGCCCTGACTGTGACCTGGCACGAGACGCTGGGCCGGGCGCTGACCATCCTGTCCTGCCCCGGTGACTATCCGGGCGGCAAGCTGGTCTTTCCTATCGAAGCCGGATTGGCTCTGCCGGATGGCGACATTGATCTGGCGATGGAGGTCACGGATAACGATCTGCAATTCCTCTGGCGTCCAGCGGTCGCAAGCCTTGATGGTTCAGAGGGGGCATGGCAATCGGTCGGCCCAATCCTCGACGCAGGCGTCATTTCCGATGAGGGCGGACGCGGCTTCGACGCCTCCTTCACCGGCGCCTTTACCGGCCTGTTCGCCTTCGATCTGACGGGGCAGGCGAGACTGGCCGATTTCTCCGGTTTCCTCTACGAGGCGCGCTGAAAACTGGCACCATCACGCGGCAGGGCTACGACATCGAAATGAGCCGGTGCAAGGCCTGCCTTGGCGCAGTTTGCCATGGTGTCATAAGCCGCCTCCAGATGGCGGCAAAACCGCGTCGCATCGAACAAGGGCGCTATGAACCGTTGTTCGGCGATATGCGCCTTCAATCGAGCAATCCTGGCGGGATCATTGATCAATGCCGTGGCAAGCTCGACGAAATCGTCTTCGTCTCGCGCCACCAGCTCATCGAGACCGATGGCTTTCAACAGGCTTTCCGAGACGCGAGACGCGAAATTCGTTCCCCGCTTGGTTATGACAGGCAGGCCCGCCCACAGCATATCCGAGGTGGTCGTGTGGCCGTTATAGGGAAAACTATCGATGGCAAAATCAGCAGCCTGGGCGCGGGCGATATGGTTTTCATACAACATTTTCGGGGCAAACAGCAGTTGCGACTGCTTGACACCAAGCGATTTGAAGAAGGCGGCGGTGGATTGGCGAGCGCTATGGCCATCGACCATCATCCAGAGCAGAGCCTTTGGATTGGCCTTGAGGATGCGCGCCCAGAGCCGCAAGGTTTCCGGCGTGTTTTTCGACTGGCTATTGAAGGCACCGATCACCACTCTGTCCGCGGGCAGGCCGAGCGCCATGCGGGACGAGGCGGGCGGCAAGGGGCGATGAACCGGATCGTTCGGCTGATAGCTCTCCGGCAGTCGGCAGAATTTCTCATGATAATGAGGCTTGGCACTATCAGGTAGTACGACATGATCGCCAATGACGTAATCGCAATCGACATCGCAACAACTGCCGGGAAAGCCGAGCCACGCGACATGAACCGGTGCAAGAGGCCTGTTCATCAGCCCGGAGCGGCTGTCGCGTGTATGGCCTTTCAGATCGACCATGATGTCGATCTTCATGGCACGGATTGTCGCTTCTGCCTCATCGTCGGTCTGATCGGCAATCGAGGTGATCGCGCCCCATAGCTGACGGCTGCCCGTGTCGATATCGACGAGGTTGCGAGGCGTATGGCAAAATAGGAAGATCTCGAAACGGCTGGCATCATGGCTGGTCAGCACGCTGCGCAGCAAACGCATCGTGGCGTGATTGTCCCAGAAATCGCCGGAAAGATAGCCTATCCGCAGCTTTTTGCCCCAGACATGCGGCAGACTGCGCCGTGTCGTCTGTGAGGCCGCTGTCATCACCTGGGTCATCGTCGTATAATAGCGGGCGTGTCTGTTCAGGCGCTCATCCGCCAGCCACATCAGATTGGCATGGGGTGATTCCATGGCGAGAAAATCGACTCTGCCAGCCGCAATATCGCGATGCAGCAGAGCCTCCTCTGCTGTCAGGATGTCGTAATTGCATTGCATCCGGGCAATCTGCACCAGCGCCATGCGCACTTTCGGCAGGTCCGGACGCAATTGCCGCAGCCTTTTATAAATCGGCAGGCAGAGCGGATGATGGATGTCATTGCCGACAGACAGGGCGGCAAGCACCAGATCATCAATATCAGTGCTTGTCCCCAGCGTGGCGATCAAGGCGTCTTTTGCCGCGTGGGACAGTGGAACAGTTCCGGATTTCAACACCACATAGGCAGCGTCCACCGTCGCCGGGCCAAGTGCCAGGCTGTTCAAGGCAAGAGCGACGGCCGTCTCCTGCTGCATGGAAGCCAGATAGAGACGCGCCGCATGGCCAAGAAAGCCGGCCTGAGTGGAGGGATCAAACGATGCGGCACTCTCTGCGAGATCGGCGAAGGCTTGTGCGGCTTCAAGGATGTTGCCTGCCGATTCCAGAGTTCTGGCCGCAAGAATCCGCAGGTCGAGATCCGAGACTTGCGAACCCATCTCATCCACCAGAACCGTCATGACATGTGGCTTTCTTTTGTCTGGGGAACATCGAAATGGTCTGGTGGCAATCCCGCTTTGGCGCGTTCCGCCATCATGTCATACGCCGTCTCCAGATGGCGGCAAAAGCGCGTTGCATCAAACAACGGCGTCTTGAAACGTTGGTCGACCAAATGGTGTTTCAGGGCGCGCAGCTTTTCCGGGTCGTTGATGAGCGCGGTTGCCATCGCCACAAAATCCCGTTCGTCCTTTGCCACCAGTTGCGGCAAGCCGATAGCGTTCAGCAGGCTTTCCGACACGCGGGACGCAAAATTACGGCCTTGCATGGTTAGCACAGGCAACCCGGCCCACAGCATGTCGGATGTCGTCGTGTGACCATTGCAGGGGAACGTGTCGATGGCGAAATCCGCCGCCTGCGCCCGGGCCAGATGCGCCGCATAGGCCATTTTCGGCGCAAACAGCAATTGCGATTGCTTGACGCCCAGCGTCTTGAAATGGGCAGCGGTTGCCTGACGCGCACCATTGCCGTCAATCATCAGCCAGAGCAATGCCTTGGGATTGGCCTTGAGCACCTCGGACCAAAGCCGCATGGTAAGCAGCGAGTTCTTGCGTTGGCTGTTGAAGGCGCCGATCACCACGCGGTCAGCCGGCAAGCCAAGCGCCATGCGGCTGGGGGCATCGGGCAGCGGACGATAGATTGGGTCGTTCGGCTGGTAGCATTCCGGCAGGCGGCAGAATTTCTCATGGTAGTAAGGCTTTGAACTGTCGGGCAACACGAACCGGTCGCCAATCGCGTAATCGCAATCGATCTCGATACACGTGCCGGGAAAGCCGAGCCATTGAACATGCACCGGTGCCAGCGGCCTGTTCATCAGGGCGGAGCGACTGCCGCGCGTATGGCCCTTCAGATCGACAAGAATATCGATATTATGCGCCCGAACCCTGGCCGCAGCCTGGTCATCACTCATATCGGTGATCGAAACGATCCGGCCCCATTGCTGACGCCCGCCATTGTCATAGGCCAGAAACTGGTCGGGCGTGTAGCAAAACAGCGTGACATCGAAACGCGAGGCATCATGAGCCGTCAGCACCGAGCGCAGCAGCCGCATGGTGGCGTGATCGTCCCAATAATCGCAACTCAGATAGCCAATGCGGATCTTTTCGCCCCAGACATGCGGCTGACGATGCCGCAAGGCCTGCATGGCCGGAGTGACGGGCGGGAAGCCGCTGATCATCGAGGCCAGACGGTTCAGCCGTTCATCGTCTTCCCACATCAGGCTGGCATGGGGTGGCTCCTGGGTGAGGCACGCCATCTCGCCACGTGCCAATTTTTCCCGTAGCAGCGGCTCTTCTTCCAACAGAACCGGATAATGGCATTGCTCCCGCGCCACCCGCAGCAGCAGCATCAGCACGTTATCGTCGTGCGGTCTAAGGTGACGCAGTTTCTGCAACACGGTCAACGTCAGCGGATTGCGGCTGTCTGCCGAGAGAATTTCACCGGCCTTTTGCCAATGCTCCGGTCGGTCGCTGGCGACCAAGGTGGAAAGCAGAGCGTTCATGCGCTCAGGCGGATAAGTCGTCTCTGTATCTATCGCCAGAAATGCCGCATGGGCGCGCAGCCGCGATCCTTCCGGTTCAGGCATGCGGCTTGCGGCAAATTCGAAAGCTTCGACCGCCCCCTCCACCGAACCCAGTTTCAGCAGGATGTCCCCAAGCAGGCCGGGCGCATCGGGGCCAGGCTGGCTGGCAACCAGGCCGGAGACCGCCTCCAATGCCGCCTGATACTGGCCACTGTCATAAAGGCGTTTCGCCTCTTGGAGGGGGTCGGCAACATTCAACACGGTATTCTGGTCTCCCTGCATGGCCGAAAACCGATGCAAGAGTCAGGCAGGTTCAAAGTAAACCCACCAGACTCCAGACATTCACGTTTCCGTTTGTCTTCTCGGGAAACCCTAGGAAGTCTGGCTTGCCTGAGCCTAAACCTTAAGCGGTTCGGGGTGCCGCCTTGGCCAGCGCCGCCTTTTTCCGCTTCGCCGCCATCAGTCTTGGACGCACCAGCCGGTAACCAAGCAACAGGATAACGATGCCGGTATAGATTGCGGGCTCCAGCGTGAAGGACTTGCGCGACAGGACGAAATGCAAAAGCCCAGCGGCAAGAATGATATAGCTCGCCTTATGCAGCGTGTTCCAACGACTGCCAAACTTGCGGATAGACCAGCGATTGGAGGTCAGGGCCAGCGGAATAAGCAGGATGAGCCCCAGCATACCCAGCATGATATAGGGCCGCTTCAGGATGTCCCCGAGAATGGACGAGAGAATCAGCCCTCTATCCAGCGTCAGATAGACGGCAAAATGGGCCAGCACATAGTAGAACACCAAAAGGCCCAGCGCCCGGCGATAGGCGATGAAATTGTATTTTGCCAGATCGCGCAGCGGCGTTATCGCCAGCCCCAGACAGAGGAACCGCAAGGCCCAGAGCCCGAGGCGATGCTCGAATTCGCGCACCGGATCGGCACCGAGATCGCCGAAAATGCCGAGATAGAAGGCGTAAAGGCCGGGCATGAGGCCAAACGCATACAGCGCCCAGATGGAGAGCGATTTTTGCCGTGCGGAGAGACTGAAAGAGGCCATGATCAGAAATTCTTGGTCAGGTCCATGCCAGCGTAAAGGCTGGCAACCTGTTCACCATAACCGTTGAAGGGCAGGGTATCCTTGCGGGAGCCGCCAAACAGGCCGCCACCTTCACCGATGCGCCGCTCTGTCGCCTGGCTCCAGCGGGGGTGATCGACCTTGGGGTTCACATTGGCATAGAAGCCATATTCATTGGCGGCCAAAATGTTCCAGGTGCAGGGCGGCTGCTTTTCTGTGAGCGTGATCTTGACGATGGATTTGATACCCTTGAAGCCGTATTTCCACGGCACGACCAGCCGCAAAGGCGCGCCATTCTGGTTTGGCAGCGTTTCGCCGTAAAGACCGGTGGCAAGGATGGTCAGTGGATGACGCGCTTCATCCAGTCGCAGGCCATCGACATAGGGCCAGTTGATCGATTGGAAAAAGCCGCTCTGGCCCGGCATTTCTTCCGGCCGCACCACGGTTTCAAAGGCGACATACTTGGCGCTGGCCAGTGGCTCAACCCGGTCAAGCAAAGCCGACAGCGGAAACCCATCCCAGGGAATGACCATGGACCAAGCCTCGACGCAGCGCATCCGGTAGATCCGCTCTTCCATGGTGAAGGACTTCATGATGTCCTCAATGGCGATCTTCTGCGGCTTGGAAACCAGGCCGCCAACCTCCACCGTCCAGGGGGTTGGCTTGAATTTACCGGAATTGGCGGCGGGATCGGACTTATCCGTGCCGAATTCGTAGAAATTATTATAGGTGGTGACGTCTTTTTTCGGCGTCAGCTTGTCATCCACCTTGTAATCAGACGGCTTGGCGGTAAGGGGCGCGGCCAGCACATCACCAGCCGCCGCCAGCGCCAAGGTTCCCGCCGCACCACCGATCAGGCTGCGGCGTGACAGGTAGATGCTCTGCGGTGTAATCTCGGATGCCGGAATATGCGGTGGGCGAAACGCGGCCATGTTCATCTTGCTCCCTGTCGATTATGATTGGTCTACGATTCAATACGGCAAATAGATCGAAAAAGTTACGATGACAGACCGATTTGATTGGTTGTTGACTTCACATTGTTGTGCGCCGCGACCATGTCGTTCTTTCCCCCAGCCGCGAGCGTACCGTTTTCGACCATGCTGATAGTGACACAAAGGCCCGACTGCCGTAGATAAATTGGAAAATTCGGCGCGTTTCCGGCGCAATAAAATAGTATCGAGGTGACATCCATGCCAGCCTATCGCTCAAGAACCACGACCCATGGCCGCAACATGGCAGGCGCACGCGGCCTTTGGCGCGCCACCGGCATGAAGGATGGCGATTTCGGCAAGCCGATCATTGCCGTCGTCAACTCCTTCACGCAATTCGTGCCTGGCCATGTGCATCTCAAGGATCTCGGCCAACTGGTCGCCCGCGAAATCGAAGCGGCTGGCGGCGTTGCCAAGGAATTCAACACCATCGCTGTCGATGACGGCATCGCCATGGGCCATGATGGCATGCTCTATTCGCTGCCATCACGCGAAATCATCGCCGATAGCGTTGAATATATGGTCAATGCCCATTGCGCCGATGCCATGGTCTGCATTTCCAACTGTGACAAGATCACCCCCGGCATGCTGATGGCCTCGTTGCGCCTCAACATCCCGACCGTGTTCGTTTCCGGTGGACCGATGGAAGCGGGCAAAGTCGTTATGCATGGCAAGAAGGTGGCGCTTGATCTGGTGGATGCCATGGTTGCCGCTGCGGACGACAAGATTTCCGATGAGGACGTCGCCACCATCGAGCGCTCGGCCTGTCCGACATGCGGGTCCTGCTCTGGCATGTTCACCGCCAATTCCATGAACTGTCTGACCGAAGCACTCGGCCTGTCCTTGCCCGGCAATGGTTCGACGCTTGCGACGCATTCGGACCGCAAGCGGTTGTTTGTCGAGGCGGGTCATCTGATCGTTGACATTACCCGCCGCTACTATGAGCAGGACGATGAAAACGTGCTGCCGCGTAACATCGCCTCCAAGCAGGCGTTTGAAAACGCCATGGCGCTGGACATTGCCATGGGTGGCTCCACCAACACTGTGTTGCATATTCTGGCTGCCGCCTATGAGGGTGAGATTGATTTCAATCTTGACGACATTGACCAGCTGTCGCGCCGCGTGCCGTGCCTGTCCAAGGTGGCCCCGGCCAAGCAGGACGTGCATATGGAAGACGTACACCGCGCTGGCGGCATCATGCGCATTCTTGGCGAGCTGGATCGCGGTGGCTTGATCAACCGCGATTGCCCGACCGTGCACGCGCCAACACTGGGCGATGCCATCGACCGCTGGGACATTACCCGCACCACTTCCGAGAGTGTGCGCGAGTTCTTCCGCGCGGCTCCCGGCGGTGTACCGACGCAGGTGGCGTTTTCGCAGTCGTCTCGCTGGGATGAGCTGGACATGGACCGCGAAAATGGCGTGATTCGCTCGGTTGAAAAGCCATTCTCCAAGGATGGCGGCCTGGCCGTGTTGAAGGGCAATATCGCCTTGGATGGCTGCATCGTCAAAACTGCTGGTGTCGATGAAAGCATCCTGAAATTCACCGGTCCGGCCAAGGTCTATGAA